>PBFW01000046.1 GCA_002719955.1 Deltaproteobacteria bacterium
CGACCTTGACCTCGGCCGGCGGGTGGCCGTGGCGCAGGGCGTTTTCCATCCGGTTGCTGCCCCGCACCAGGACGCCTTCGAGTCGCGCGGCTTCCTCGGCGGCGAGCGCAAGCAGATCGGCCCGCTCTCGATCGAGATTCTGCTCCGGGGATGTCGAGTTGGCTCGCCACGAGCAGCTTGCCGATCAGATCGTCGAGTTCCCCCACGTCGCGTTCGATGCGCGTGAGGAGTTCCGGGCGCGGGCCTTCGCGGAGGAGTTCGAGAGCCACGCGGACATGGGTGAGGGGGTGCGTGGCCCGTTGGAGGTATTGGCGAGAAGGCGACTCTTGTCGGCGACGAGTGCTTAGATGCGGTCGAGCATGCGGCCCAGGAAATGCTCCGCGTGGTGTTTGAAACCCTCGAGATCGTCGTTGTCACGCTGTCCCCAGGGCGAGACTGTATTGGCGATCAGGAGCAGTGCGAGTGTGAGCGCGACCAATCCGATCGGTCAAGCGAGCAGGCGGCGACCCGAATTCGGGGTCTTTTGGGGCTGGGCAGAGGGGGCGTTTTCTTGCGAGGTCATTTTCGATCATCCCGGCGGGCCTTGGGCCGTTCCGCGAGCGGTTGGGGCGCAAGGGGGAAAACTACGCCGCGCACCTCCCGGTTCGATGTCCGCTGTGTAGAGTCATGTGAAGTTCGGGGGAGGGGGGCGAAGGCCCGGGTGCGATGAGGCGAGGGCGACTCCCTCCGACGCGCTCTAGGACGAGAAGATCAACGCGCCGCGCCGCAGGGTCGCCGCCACGTGGTCGCTCGAGAGATCGAGGCGCGCCCGGCGCCAGGGCACCGCCAGCAGACAGAGATCGGCGGGGCCGCCGACGTGCAGCGCTGGAGCGGTCGCTCGTGCGGGCTGCGCGTCGCGGGCGAATGCGGGCTGGAAGAGGGCAAGGGCGGTCTCGGGTGAGACTCGCTCCTCCGATCCGAGGGTCTCGCCACTCGGCGTGCGCCGATCGACGGCCGCGCGCATCGCGCGCCACGGATCCGGGTGGCCAAAGGGCGCATCGGTGCCGGCCCCCAGTCGGACACCCGCCGCCAGCCAGCTCCTTACGCGATAGAGATGGGGGAGATCCCTTGCCTCGACGTTCTCGCGATAGGCGTCGCCCCTTTCCGCCAGAAAATTGGGCTGGGTCACGACCGTGAGATCGAGTCGCGCGACGGTTTCGATGGCTTCCGGAGGGGCCACCGAGGCGTGTTCGAGTCGGTCGCCGTCCCGGACGCCGGCGCTTTCGAGCGCGGCGAGGGCGAAATGGAGTTCGGTGCGGGTGACCGTGTGGATCGCGACCGGCCGATCATTGGCGTGCGCGACCTCGATCGTCTCGACGAGTCGCTCGAGGTCGGGGAGCGTCGGTTCGTCGAGCATGATCTTGTGTGCGTCCAGGCGGAGCGCTGAATCCATCCCTTCGCCGAGCCCGCGTTGGCCGAGGGTGCCCATCAAGGAGAGGTTCTGGAGCAGCGCGCCGGAGGCCTGGGCCGCCCGAAATCGGGAGGCCTCGTTCGGGCCATTCGTCGCGGTGGCATCGGTGACCGTCGTGACGCCATAGGCCGAGAGCCTGCGACCGACGCGGGCCAGATCCGGTGGGTTCGCCGTCGGCAGCCGATGCCTGAGCCAGGCATCGGCTCGGAAGAGTCGCCCCGTCGCGCGACCCCGGGCATCGCGTTCGAAGGTCGCCACCTCCGCGTCGCTGCACGCCTCATCGGGAGAAGTGAGATCGGCGATCGACAGCGCTTCGAGGGCGCGGGAGTTCAGGAACCACATGGCCCCGCTTCGGTGCTGCACGCGAACCGGAAGATCGCCCCGCAGTCGGTCGAGGCGCGCACGGTCGAGGGGGCCCGCGACGGATTCGAAATAGCCGGTTCCCCGAAGCCAGCCCCCCTCATCGGGCTCGACCGCCAGCGCGCGCTCGAGATCCGAGAGATTCTTGACCTCCGGTGGGCCACATCGAATAGAGGTGAGCGCTGCGGCGAGCGCGTGCAGATGGATGTGGTGGTCGTGCAAGCCCGGAATCAGCGCCCCGGCGCGTGCCTCGAGGATCTCCTCGCCCGCTCGAGGCGAGAGCGAGGCGGCGAGTTCGCGCACGCGACCGTCCTCGCAGCGCACGTCGAGCATGCGTCCAGCGACCTCAGCCCCGCGGATCAGCACGTCGCTTCGAACCACGTCGAGAGCAGCCGCTCGCTTGCGGGAGCGAGGGCGGGCGCCGGTCGCAGGATCGGCCGGGCGCGTGGCTCCTCGATGCGAAGGGCCCGGTCGTCCGCGAGGACGTGCCAGCCCTTCGCGCCTTGCTCGACCGGGAGTGCGAGTCCTTCCTGCTCGGCGGAAACGGCCCGGCGCGCGATGCCGGAGAGCGACAGGTCGAGGAGTCCTCCACGCCCCCGCCGCATGAAGGCGAGGATGATCGCGGCCGCGTGGAGTCCCGTCAGTGGATCCGCGATCGCATCCGCGCAGAAGCAGGGGTCGGGCTGCCCGGCGTCCGGGGACCAGGCGAGTCCGGCGGAGAGGGCCGCGTCGTCGCCGAAGGCGATCCATTCGTGGGCTCGGCCGTAGCCGGTGATCGAGGCCCAGATTCGACCGACGCGTTCGCCGACCCACCCCCCCGCGTCGTAGCCGAGTTGGGAGAGCGCGCGGGGCCGGGCGCTCTCGACGACGATATCCGCGGATTCGAGGAGGCGTTCGAAGAGGCCTCGATCGTGTGAATCGCGCAGGTCGAGGGCGCAGGCCCGCTTGCCGCCGTTCATCAGGTCGAAGAACGCGGTGGGTCCCTCCCGTGCACCGTCCGGGCGCGTCGGGCTTTCGATCTTGAGCACCTCGATTCCGGCCAGCGACAGCAGAGAAGTCGCCAGGGGCCCCGCCCAGAGCGTCGAGAGATCGAGCAGGCGAGCGCGTCGGGCGCCGCGACCGAGTGGTGATTCCGTTCCGTGCTGGACTTCGAAGAAGGGTTCGTGCGGCGGCGGGGCGGGTGTCGCGTTGGCCGTCGCGATCGCGAGTCCCATCAGGCGGCCGCGCTCGGTGAGCGGTTCCGAGGCGCGATTCGAGACGAGCGCCGCGACTCGCTGCCAGGCGGCATCGCGTTCGCCGGGCTCGTGCCCCGGCTCGAGGGGGAGATCCGCTTCGAGCCAGGCGGGAATGAGATGCCAGTCGTCATCTCGTGGGAGGTTGAGAACGAGGGTTCCGTCGCAGGCGGGGAGCAGGCGCGCGCTCCCGCTGGCGGATCGGTCGCCGTGACGGGTCAGACCGGAGAGAGCCGCCCGCTCGCCGAGCAGAGCGGGCGCGTCGAGGGTGTCGAGTGCGCTTTCGCCGGCGAGGGATCGCAGGGCCAGGGCAGCACCTCGAGCGGCGCTGGCCAGGGGGCCCGCTGCGAAGCGGGGTGGGCCCTCCGCGTGGCCGGTGAGCATCATCGCGCCGGATCGGGCCCATTCCCGGGCCGCCTCCCGGGCGGGATGCGCGGCGTCTGGAAGCGGAGCGGGCTCCATGTCGCACGCCCGGAGAAGTCTGCGCGCGTGTTCTCGGCCGGCGTCGAAGGTTCCGGCGCGACTCGGCCCGCACTCGTCCACGTCGGGATCGGAGACGCCGATTTGGCCTGCTATTTCGCGGGGTTCGGGGGGATGGGGCATGATGGTCTCGAAGATCGGGACGTTAGCATTCGCCGTCTGGAATCCGTATGCTCGCTGACCCTTTACAGAGTGCGGCGGGCGGGCGGAAGGGCGCGCGCGCGGCGCACCGAGAATCGAATTCGAATCTCGATCGGGAACGATCGACGGATGATCCAGAGGAGTTTGGAATGGCGGTGTTCAAGGCAGGTACGCGTTTGAAGAGTGCGGTCTGCAGCTCGGAGCTGATGATTGTGGTTGCGCCGGCGGGCGATGTGAATCTGACCTGTGGCGGGGCCCCGGTCGTCGAGCTGGCTGCGGATGCCCCGGCCGCCGAGATCGATCCCGACCAGAAGGCCGGCACGCAGATGGGCAAGCGTTATACGAATGAAGCCGGGGACATCGAGATCCTGTGCACGAAGCCCGGTGAGGGAGGTCTCGCCGCCGACGGCACGGCGCTCGAGATCAAGGGTGCGAAACCTCTTCCGTCATCGGATTGAGTTTTTCGGGACCTCCGAACCCCTGACGCCCGCGTCTGTTGAGGGGGACGGTTTCCGTCGGGCCCGGTGTTGGGCTTGGCCGGAACATTGAGATGAGATCTTTATGAATTTGATGATGCTTCTGGAGATGGCGGCGGGCGCATACGGCGACCGCGTTGCTTTCCAGAATGGTGACGACCAGCTGAGCTACCAGCAGCTCTTCGACTCGGCGGGCGCCCTGGCGGCGAGGCTGGACGATGGGCGCACAAAGCATCTGGCGATGCTCGATGTGACCAGCCTCGCGCTTCCGATCGCGGTCTTCGGTGCGTCCTGGGCCGGAATTCCCTTTGCTCCGCTGAACTATCGACTCACGGATTCCGAACTCGATTCATTGATCAATCAGCTTCATCCCGGACAACTCGTCACGGATGTCGATCGCGCCGCCCGTCTCGGGGATCGCTTCGAGGCACCGGAGGGCGACGATTTCGTCGCGGTCTCGACGACCGATGGATTGCTCTCGGTCGCGCGTGCTGACGGCGCGACGCCGCGCGAAGAACCGTGGTCGATGGAACCCGAGGATACGGCAGTACTGCTCTTTACGAGTGGAACCACCGGTGCGCCGAAGGCAGCGGTCCTGCGCCAGAAGCATCTCGTCTCCTATGTGCTGGGTTCGGTCGAATTCATGGGGGCGGACGAGAACGATGCGTCTCTCAGCTGTGTGCCGCCCTACCATATCGCTGGGATGGCCGGGATCGTGAGTGCGGTCTATTCGGGTCGTCGCGTTGTGCAGATGCCGAATTTCACCGCCGAGGCCTGGATCGAAACGGCGCGCACGCAGAATGTGACCCACGCGATGGTGGTGCCCACGATGCTGGCGCGGATCGTCGATGAGCTCGAAGGGCAATCCGACGTGGGGCTTCCGGATTTGCGTGCGCTCGCCTATGGCGGCGGCAAGATGCCGCAGTCGGTGATCGAGAACGCGATGAAGCTCTTTCCGGAAACGAGCTTCACCAACGCCTACGGGCTCACCGAAACCAGTTCGACGATCTCCCTGCTCGGTCCCGATGATCATCGTGACGCCATGGCCGCCGCGGACGAGATCGTTCGCCGGCGCATCGTGTCCGTCGGCCAACCCCTCCCCACGATCGAGGTCAGCGTCCGCGACGTCGACACGGAGGAAGAGGTGGCCACCGGAGAGCGGGGCCTGATTTTCGTGCGCGGCGAGCAGGTCTCGGGGGAGTATCGCGGCAAGGGCAGCCTTCTCGACGACGAGGGTTGGTTCAATACCCGCGACGGTGGATACCTCGACGAGGGCGGCTACCTCTTTCTCGAGGGCCGGATGGATGACGTGATCGTACGCGGCGGCGAGAATATGTCGCCGGGCGAGATCGAGGATGTGCTCTTGACCCATGACGGCTTGATCGATGCCTGTGTGATCGGCGTGCCCGACGAACAATGGGGCGAAGCGGTGGCCGCGGTCGTTGTCGCGCGCAAGGGCAGCGACCCCTCGTGTGCCGAGCTGCAGCAGTGGGTGAAGGATCGGCTTCGGTCTTCGCGCACACCCGAACGCATCGAGTTCTGGGATGAGCTCCCCTACAACGAGACGGGCAAGCTGCTGCGCCGCAAGGTTCGCGAGGCGCTTCGAGAACCCGATTGAGCCCGAGCGAGTTGCCCCATGGGTGGACGGTCGGGGAGTTCGGGCGCTATCTGATCGCACCCGACGCGGGGGAACGGCTCGCTCCGATCCGTGCGCTCGAGGGCGAGGGCACCCGGGGGCCGGGCGTGATCGTCCTGGACCTTCCCGCCTCGGACGCGACCGAGATCGCGCGCTTCGGTGAGCGTCTGCTCGAGGAGCTGCCCATCCTGCCCTGCGTGACGATCGCGCTCGGGACGGATTCGATCGATCCGAGCGAGCTCGCCCTTCGCGAGGTCTGTGATGTCGTCGTCGCATCGCCCGATGAGATCGCTCCGCTTCTGGCGGGATTCTCCGAGACGCCCGTGTCGGCGCTCGCCTTCGTTCAATTGCTGCGCAGCGCATCCGATCGATCGATCTACGCCGGTCTGGTTGCCGAATCCTTCGTTTACTCGACCCTTCAATCAGGCGTCGAGTTTCGGCAGTGGTTGGAGGGGCGCCGCAAACGAAAGGGGGGAGGGTGGGTCGACGAATCCGCGGTCTGCCGAATGGAACGCGATCGCGGTCGTCTCGATATACGCCTCACCCGACCCCGAAAACACAATGCGTTTTCCCGCGCGATGCGAGATGGTCTGAGCGAGGCCCTGCAACTCGCGCTCGCCGACCCTTCGATCGAGCGGGTCGTGCTCTCGGGGGAGGGCGACTCCTTTTGCAGTGGCGGCGACCTCGACGAGTTCGGAAGTTTCCCCGATCCGGCGGAGGCCCACGCGATTCGGACCACGCGCAGCCCGGCGCTGCTGCTCTCCCGGTTGGGAGAACGGGTGCGCGTGGAGGTGCAGGGCGCTTGTATCGGGGCGGGCGCTGAATTGCCGGCCTTTACGCCTCGTGTGGTGGCGAGCGAGGACGCCTTCTTCCAGCTGCCGGAAGTCGGGCTCGGGCTCGTGCCCGGTGCGGGGGGAACGGCGAGCCTGCCGCGTCGGATCGGCCGTCAGCGCACGGCGTGGCTCGGCCTCTCCGGCGCCCGGCTCGCCGCGCGCGCCGCGCTCGCCTGGGGACTGGTCGACGAGGTTCGGCTCGGGCAGCATGTCGAGCCGGATCGAGTGGATTCGAACCGGGCCGAATGACACAGGGCGCGACGGCGCCGGGGAGAACGCATGGGCGGACCGCTCGAGGGAATCAAGGTCGTGGAGATGGGCGTCTGGGTTGCCGGCCCCGCGGCCGGAGGTGTCCTCGCGGATTGGGGTGCGGACGTCGTCAAGATCGAGCCGCCGGGAATCGGTGATCCGGCGCGGATGTTCCAGTACATGCTCGGGGGAGATCTGCCCTTCAATCCGATCTTCGAAAACGACAATCGCAGCAAGAGGAGCATCGTCGCCGACCTTCGAAAGCCCGCAGGGCTCGAAATTGCGCTCGACCTGATTCGCGGGGCCGATGTCTTCGTCTCGAATATCCGACCCGCCGGTCTGGCGCGGCTCGGGCTGGGGGCGGAGGAACTCTGCACGCGTTTTCCCAGGCTGATCTACGCGATCTTGACGGGATATGGGCTCGAAGGGGAGGAGGCGGATCGGGCCGCCTACGATATCGCCGCCTTCTGGGCTCGCTCGGGGATCGCGCATTCGCTGACACAGCCCGGCTCCCATCCACCCCATCAGCGCGGCGGGATGGGTGATCATAATGCCGGGCTGGCCGCGGCCGGTGGTGTCTGCGCCGCACTCTACAAGCGCGCGAAGACGGGCAAGGGGCAGATCGTTTCGACGTCGCTCCTACGCCAGGGTCTCTATACGCTCTCCTTCGATCTTTCGGTTGCGATCCGATACGGGCTCTCGATTCAGCCGGGAAATCGCAAGACCGCGGGCAATCCGGCGATCAACAACTATATGGATTCCGAGGGCAACTATTTCTGGATCGTGGGCCTCGAGGGCGAGCGCCACTGGCCGCCTCTCGCGCGTGCGGTGGGTCACCCCGAGTGGATCGATGACCCACGTTATGCGGGGCCTCGCGAAAGGGCCGAAAATGCGGAGAGTCTGATCGGGGAGCTCGACGAGATCTTCGCGACCAGGACCCGAGCGGAATGGGGTGAGATCTTCGATGCCGAGGAAGAACTCTGGTGGGCTCCGGTGCAGTCGATCGATGACGTGATCGCGGATCCTCAGGTGGCGGCCGCGGGCGGTTTCGTCGAGGTCCCCGATGGGCCCGGGACGACATTGCTTCCCGCGACCCCCGTCGACTTTCTCGGTACGCCCTGGGCGCCGCGCTCGATGGCGCCCTCCCACGGAGAACACACCGAAGAGCTCCTTCTCGAGATCGGCCGAACGGGAAGCGAGATCGCCGCGCTCCGCGAAGAGGGGATCGTCGGTTAGCAGAGCGCGGAAAATGCAAGGCAATGAAGGGTTGTGCGGCCCGCTCACGCGCCGCCAGACTCGCTGCCGGGGCGGCGTGCCCTGTCCGATCAGATCGTCCGATCACATCAGAAGGAGAGTCTGATGCCGCCGACTTCCCAGCTGAAGAAGAATTTCTCGTCGAGCGTTCGCTCGGGGAGGAAGTTCAAGATCATTCGCGAGCCGATCGACAAGTGTTCGCTCAGAACGTAATCGAGGCCGAATCCGGCATTGATCAAGAATCCGGCGGACTGGTCGTCCCCCGCGCGATCGTCGTTCTCGATCACGGCGAAACCGATCCCCGAGAAGATGAAGGGGTGGAAGCGATCAAAATTCTGTCCCGGCATGTTGGGGATCGTGAGCGTGAGGTTGGCCGTCGGGGCGACGATCGATCGATCGTCTTCGATCCCGATCTGCATCATCGGCCCGACCGAAATATATTGATCGAAGCTGTAGGGCAACTCGAAGTTCAGCAGGAAGTCGTTCGGGTCGCTCGTGAAACCGATGCCCGTGCGCAGCGACCAGGGCGACGATCCGCCCACCCCGCGTGAGGGCGGCGGGTTCGAGGACCAGCCGTCCTCGGATTCGCCCCAGTCCTGGGCTGCGACGGCGCCGGTCCAGCTGGTCGAGGCGAGCAGGACGGCGATTAGAACCCAACCGCATACGCGGGAGCGGTGAAACGCTTGGGTCGCGATGCCCGTCCCGTTTACGATGGAACTCAAAAAGAGCGGATTCGAGCGTGTGGAATCGTGCGGCGCGTGCGGCATCACGTTCTCCTGGACATGGGGCGCGATCGGGGGGTTGGCAGTAGGTTCCGCGAATCAAGAGCCGAATGCAAGAACTTCCGCGGCTCATCGACGACTCTTCTGTGAACATCGATTTCTGGTGGAACCTTTGCGGGTCGAAATGCCACGCCAATCCGGGAATGGCGAGGCGACACCTCTCGCGGGCGGGGTCCGGCGATTGGTCGAGCCTCGATCTGCCGCGGGATGGCTTCGTCCTCGAATCCGATCTCCCTGCGTTCCCCCTCACATGAAGCTGGGTCGGGTTCCGATGATGCCATCCGCCTCGAGCTTCTCGAGCTCTCTGTCATCGATTCCGAGTTCGCTCTGGAGGATTTCACGATTATGCTGGCCCAGGGTGGGCGGAGGCGATCGGTGTAGATCGCGCTCGAAGGCGGAAAATGTCGCGGGAAAGGATGGGTAGCGGGTCTCGCCCGTATGCGGGTGCTTCATCGTCTGAAAGAAGCCGCGATGGTCGAGCTGCGGATTGGGCCACAGACGATAATTGTTGATGGCGGCCGTCGCGGGAACGCCCTCGGCGAGCAGAACCTCGAGCGCGGCTTCCCGATCCTGCGTCCGCAGCCAGGCCGATAGTCGCGCGCACAGTGCGTCGTGCTCCGCCAGTCGCCCTCGGTGTCCCGACAGCGATTCCGATTGGCGCCAATCATCCGCCTCGAGTGCGCGACAGAGTCCTCGCCATTGCGCGTCGTCGGTCACGGAAACGGCGATCCGCTCGTCGGGCTGGGCCGTTTCGAAGAGTCCCTGCGGCGCCGCGTGTGGCATCGCGTTACTCGCCCGTCCGAGCAACACGCCATAGGCCGAATACTCGATCACCTGCTCGGCGGCGACCGCGAGCGCCGGCTCGACGAGCGCAACCTCGACGACCTGGCCGAGACCGGTTCGGCGGCGTTCTTCGAGGGCGAGGCCGAGGGCGAAAATGGTGTGGGCACTGCCGATCGGATCGCAGACGCCGCGCACGACGAGTGGGAGATCCTCGTAGCCGGTGACCCAGGCCATGCCGCTCACCTGTTCGACGGTCATCGCGAAGCCCTGGCGGTCGCGCCAGGGCCCATCGAGGCCGAAGGCGGGCATGCGCACGAAGATCGCGCGGGAATTGAGTGCCTTGACCGTTTCCTCGTCGAGGCCGAATCGAGGCATGACCCGTGCCGAGAAATTCTCGATCACGACATCGGCGTCCTCGATCAACTGCTTCACGAGAGCGAGTCCATCCTCGTGATCGAGGCGAAGGGTGATATCGCGCTTGCCCGGATTCACGCCGTGATAGACATGGCCCCATTCCCAGAGGACGTCGTTTCGGACGGAGGTCGCAAAGCGCATGCCGTCGGGGCGCTGAATCGATTCGATCTTGATCACGTCCGCGCCGAGATCCGAGAGGATCGACGTCGCGTAGGGGCCCGCCCAGAAGGCGGTCAGATCGACCACCCGCAGCCCGGCGAAGGGCAGGTCTGACTGGCCCGCGCGGAGCTTCGGTCGGACCACGGGCTTTTCCAGCAAGGCGAGCAGTTCGTCGCGATCCTCGTCGAGACGCGACGTTCTTCCGATCGGCGCGGGAGACGTCGTTTCGAGTCTCCAGGGTGCCCGGGGCTGGAGGAAGCCGCCGGGCGCCCGTTCGAAGGCACCCCGTTCGATCATATGGTCGAAATCCGGGAGGTCGCGCCCGTTGCCGATGGGCGCGACGGGAATTCGCAGGAGTTCGCAGAGTTCGATGATCTCGTCGGTCGTCTTCTCGCACGTCCAGGAATGCATCATGTCCTGGATGAAATCCAGATCGGCCATCCGTGCGCTACCGTCGAGATAGACCGGATTCTCCGCGACATCTGGACGGCCTAACATCGAACAGAAATCCTTCCACTGTTGTGCCGAGATGGTGCAGAATCCGACGTGGCCGTCCTTGGTCGGTTCGATCGACGGAAGTTCGATCGAACGTGACAGCAATCCTTCGCTGAACTGACTCCCGAGATCGCCGAAGACCGTGAAGCACTGGATCATCGCCTCGAAGACGGAGAGGTCGGCGATCTGGCCCTCGCCCGTCTGCCGGGTCGATCGCCAGGCTGCCAAAGCGGCGATCGAAGCAAAACTCCCCCCGATCCAGTCGCCGATCCGCCCACCCGCCGCGACGGGACCGCGATCCGGCAGCCCGCGGCTCTCGGTGGACCCCGTCGCCGCCTGGAGCGTGAAATCGTTCGCGGGGCGCTCGGCCCAGGGCCCCTCCTGACCCCAGGGCGAGATCCGTACGATCGAGAGCCGGGGATTCGACTCCAGCCATTTCTCTGGAGCGAGTCCGCGTGCCTCGAGCCCGCCCGGCCCCCAATCCTCGAAGAGCAGGTCGGCCCGCCTCGCGACCTGGCCGATTCGGGCGCGATCCCGGGCGTCGCGGGGATCGAGGACGATGCTCTTCTTGCCTGCATTCAGGAATTGGAAGAGGGGGCTCGACTCGTCCGCCGCGAGATCCTGCTGCGAGGCGGTCCAGCAGCGCATCGGGTCACCGGCGGGCGACTCGATCTTGATGACGCTCGCCCCCGCGTCCAGGAATAGCTTGCTCGCGTAGGGGCCCGCGATCTCCGAACAGAGATCGATGATCAAGAGGCCCTCGAAGGGGCGGGGAACTGCTGTGGCCATTGTTTCTCCATCGGCTATTGATCGGCTAGCCGAGAATCTAACATCCGACGTCCGGGCGACGAGCCCATGATTTCCCCCAGAGTCCACGAACAGCGATACCCGTGGACAGGCAAGGAGAAGACGAGTGCTGAAGGAATTCGATGGAAGGGTCGCGGTCGTGACCGGAGCGGCGAGTGGGATCGGGAAGGCGCTATGTGAGCGCTTTGCCCGCGAGGGGATGAAGCTCGTGATGGCCGATATCGAGAAGGGGCCACTCGCTGAAGCCGCCAAGGAGATCGAAGCGCTGGGGGCCGAGGTCTTGACGGTGCGGACGGATGTCTCCCAGGCCGACGACCTATCCGCCCTGGCGGAGGCGACCCTCGAGCGATTCGGCAAAGTCCACGTCGTCTGCAACAACGCGGGCGTCTTCGCGGGGGGGCGCACCTGGGAGGCGATCGGGACCGACTGGGAATGGGTGCTCGGGGTGAACCTTTACGGGGTCCTCCACGGCATTCGCGCTTTCGTGCCGATTCTGCTCGAACAGAACGAGCCCGGGCATGTCGTGAATACCTGCTCGATGGCCGGCCTCATCAACACGCCCTTCGCGGGTGCCTACAATGTGAGCAAGCATGCGGCCCTCTCCTTGACCGAGACGCTCTACCATGAGCTCAACACGCTCGAGACGCCGGTTGGCTGCTCGGCCCTCTGCCCCGAACTCATCCGCACCGGGATCGGTCGCTCGCAACGCAACCGACCGGAGCATCTCAAGCGTCCGGAGGATGCCGGAACCCCCGAGCAGGAGATGGTGGAAGCGGTGATTCAGACGAGTATCGACGGGGGAATTCCGCCCTCGGTGATGGCGGATCGCGTCTTCGAGGGGATCAGGGAGGACCGTTTCTATCTCCTGGCGGAGGAGGGCAAGAGTTGGGATCAGGCCTGCCGGACCCGGCTCGACGACATCCGCCTGCGGCGCAACCCGACGCTCAACGCGATCGCGGGTTCGAATTGAGCGCCTGAAGCCGGGATGAAACGTTCACTTCTCTATCAGCTCGGGGGGGCCGAGGGAGTCGATTTCGAGACGCTCGCCAAAGAGGTCGCGCTCGCCGAGGAGTTGGGCGGGGACACCGTATGGTGCTTTCCAGCGGCGGGAGAAGGGGGCGATTTCCGGGGCGCCGCGCCGGAGATCTGGCTCTCGGCCCTGGCGCGGCGCACGCGCCGAATCCGACTGGGATGGGGGCTCGCCGGGATGATGCCGCCGACCGATCCGCCGATACGCGTGGCCGAGCAGGGCGCGGCCCTTGACCTGGCGAGTGAGGGGCGCCTCGAGACCGCTTTGATTCCGGAGGGTGAATTGCGGGAGGGAGCGGATGAGTCCTGGCAGGAGGGCCTTCGCATGCTCGTCGACATGTGGGACACGGCGACATTTTCCTGGACCTCGTCGCGATTCGAAGTGCAGCCGGTCGACGTCGTTCCCAAGCCCGTCCAGCGCCCCCATCCGCCGATCCGGTTGGCGGGCTGGTCGGTGGATCACGCGCGGCGGGCCGGTCGGGGTGGGTTGGGTTTCCTCGACCTCTCCGGCGCCTCGGACGCGATGCTCGAGGTTCATCGCGACGCCTACTCCGAGGGCCGTGCCGAAGCGGACCCGAACGATCTCGTCTGCGTTCATGCGTATGCAGTCGCCGGCGATTTCGTGCCGGGCGAGGCCGCCCTCGAACGTCTGGCGAAATGGGAAGCGCTCGGATTCGACGATGTCGTCGTTCGTGTTGGGCCGCTCGAAGGAGGCCATGACGAGGCGATGGAGCGAATTCGCTTCTTGACCAGCGTGCAGACGCAGGTGCATTGAGACGGCGCGCGTTACCGCTCCGAGAGCCGATTCCGCCCCGTGCCCCTCGCTCGGCATGTTTTTCGACATCCCGGCGAAATTCGACGTTTGCATCGCCCGCTTCACACCTGCCGCGCGGCGGGCGCGCGAGGGCTAGAAGCCCAGGACGACCTTTGCGACGAGATTGTGTTGGAGGGTGTGGGCGGCGCGATAGGCCTCATAGCGAAGGTCGAATTGCAGTCGATCCGCATTCTCGGGGACGAAGGAAACGCCCGCCCCGACCTCGAGGCCGCCTTTGTCCTCGAGCCCGTCGACCGAGAAGCTTCCGACCGTGTCCGGGGCGCCGGTCAGTCGGCCCGTCA
Source organism: Deltaproteobacteria bacterium (assembly GCA_002719955.1). Taxonomy (GTDB): domain Bacteria; phylum Myxococcota_A; class UBA9160; order UBA9160; family UBA4427; genus UBA4427. The sequence goes on from PBFW01000046.1 coordinate 13,697, forward strand.
GGCTTCGTTCGGCGCCCGAAAGCACTTCTCGCCATCGCAGATCGAGGATCGGCTGCCAGGTTCCATCCATCCACAAGAGGTTGGTATGAAGATATTTGGTGTGGTGGTAGAGGGTGCTGAGTCGGACGCCGGCCACCGCCGAAACGATTTCGTCTTTGCGCGTCTGGATCCTCAGACTGTAAAGGCCACCGTCCTGCTCGTGGACCGCCTCCTGGCTGATCCAGGTGTAATCGATCCCCGCGATGGGTTCGATGTCGATCGGGCCGAGGTTCATGAGGTATCCCGCCTGCGCCGAGAGCGCGACGTGTTGGCTTCCGAAATCGTCTTCGGTGTTGGCATTGACCGGTGTCGCGCCCTCGTCGAATTGGATCCTGCGCCGGCTGTTATGTACACCGTATCCCCAGGTTGCGACGCCTTGGAGACGGAGGGCTCCGAGGTTCCAGGCGACGTGGCCCGAGACGTCCGCCAAAACGAGATCGCTTTCGCCGTAGCCCTGCACGTCGACCTGCCCCCGCTGGCTCGAGATCGCCAAGGTGAAATCGAGATCGCCAATCGGTCGGGCATCGATTCCGAAGACGGCGCCGCCGATCTCGGAATCGTATTCAGGATGCCCCGAAAAGGCATCTCGCTTCCTGAATCCGCCGACGGTTGCGAGCCAGGGGGACCAGCTTCGCGAGTGGCATTTCAGGGCCTCGGCCAACCCTTGCCAGCGATCGAGCTCGCCCGGCCGGCAGTTGCGTGGACGGTTCAGGAGGAGGCTCGCGACCTGCCGGCTTCCCTCGGCGATCAGTGTCGTCTGGGCATCGTAGGGTTCGGGGTTGAGCGCGTCGAAGACAAGATTGAGATTGCCCGTTCCCATGAAGAGATCGGAGATCTCTCCTTGTAGCTGTATCGGCGTCGTCGGGTCGAGAAAGAGCTCGTCGAGATGGCGCGCGATTGCCCTGCGATTCGCCCCTCGGGCGATATCCGCTGCCCCATTGAACGCGGCCACCAGGGAGACGCCATCGGTGTCATAGAGGGTCGAGAAACTGAATGCGCCGGCGCTTCCCGGGAGCATTTCGTTCGCGAATGTCGTGGCCCCCCGGCTGCCATCGACCTGGATCAGGCGAAAGGTGCCGCCCCTGTTCAGGAGACGCGTTGTCGTGTCGACGACGAGCGTGCCGTCGAAGGTCGCGTCGCCCATCACCGTGAGCGGGGTATTCGTCCCGTCCACATTAAGGAGGACGCTGCCGTTCGGGTCGACCACGAGGTCACCTCCGAGGGCCACGGGAACGTTGAAGTTGTTGATGTCCTCGGGAACGACGAGCCGGCCGTTGGGCGCGACCTCCGTGACGCCCGCGAAGCTCGCAGCGTTGCTGAGGGTCCAGCCGGTCGTGGCGGTCTGGGCGGTATTCATGCCGTAGATGCGGATGCGTTCGAAACCATCGAGTTGCGCAGCGTCGAAGTTGCCCGGCTCCGTTCCCGAGACGAAATTGAGGACGGCCTCGTCGCTCCCGGCACCGCCGAAGACGGTCCCCGTGAGGGTCGCGGTCGAATCGACGGCGTATCGGTCATCGCCATCGAGAAGCTCGATATCGCCCTGGATGGCACCGGCGTTCATGACGAGTTCGATGCCGTTGGTTCCGCGAATCGCGATCCCCCGGTCGGGTGTGCCCAGGTTCGTGAGGTCCGCGAGGATACTGGCGCCATCCGTGTTTCGGAGGCGATTCTCGCGACCCGCGACAAAATTGCGAAAGACGACGAGGGGGCCGGCGTCGGCGTCTCCCGTGATGACACCGGTGAATGAGCTCAGGCCGCTCTGGATGTCGGCATTGTCGAGGGTGAAAAGGTTGATGTTGGAACCGAAGTCGTCGAAGTCGAAGGGCGCGAAGACATCGTTACCACCCAGCGAAATGCCCGTTGCGTCCGTACCCGTGACACCGAGCGTTCCGAGGCTCCAGACGAAGCTATCGTGATCGCCGGCGAGATTCGTGTCGTCGCCCGCGAAGATGCCGATCGAGCCGTTTCCGGTGACGTCGATCGTGCCGAGGTTTCGAGTTCCAGGCAATTCGGGTACGAATACGCCCATTCCGTCGTCCGAGCCGTCGATCCAGCCATCGCCGACCTTCATGCCGAAGGCGTCGTCGCTTGCGACGTTCATCGTTCCTTGATTGGTGAAATTGGCCTCCGCAAAGGGATCGGTCTTGTTGCCCGCTGAGAGGCCCCGCGTTTCGCTGGCGAAGGCACTGAAATTGACGATGCCGTCGATTGCCACACCGACGTTGTCGCGCGCCTCGACGGCGATACTGCGATCACCGTTCAGGTTGATCACGCTCGTCGAATCGGCGATGGCGCCGTTGGGCAGCGCGACGCCCGTGTTGTCGCGGATCGAGATCGCGCGGCCATCTGCAGCGTCTACGGTGATCGTGCCGCGGTTGAAGACGAGGTTGTCGTCCTGCCCCTGGAGACCGATGCCGCCCGTCGCAGTCGCGCCGATCGAGATCGTCGCGCCGGCTTCGTTCGAGAGGTTGTAGTTGTCTACGCTCCGAAGGCCGACGCTGTTGGCGCCATTCAGGGTGATCGTGCCGGTATTCATGACATCGATCTGCGGGACCGGGTCGGGATCGTCGAGACTGCCCACGTCGATCGCCACGCCATTGGTGCCGTCGACCACGATCGTACCGTCGTTCGTCACCGTGTTGCGATCCCCGCCCCGCACACCGAATCCGTCCGTCTCGGTGACCGTGAGGGTCGCATCGGTTCCGATCGTCACCGTGTTGTCGTCGCTGACGAGGATCGCGCTGTCGAGGGCACCGCTCTCGTCGAGTTCGGCGGCGCCATCGGTCGTGAGGGTGAGCCCCGTCACGCCGCTTCCATCGAAGCCCGTCGAGTCGGTGCCGTCGCAGGTCACCGCATCGTCATCGGCCGGCGGGTCCGGCGTACACGCCGCCTCGGCAGGGGCTCCGGCCAGGCCGATTGCAGCGGCTGTGAAGAGTCCGAGCGCCAGCGTCGCAAGACGCGGGTGAAGCGGCCGCGAAAGGCTGATCGGCGCGCGCGAGTGGAGCTTTTCGGAGGCGCATCGGGTGGGGCTGGAAAGACTGAGAGTCATGGGGTTCCTGGGGGGTGTGAAATCGGTCGATGGCCGCTCGGCGCGTGCGATCGACAAGGAAGGGGGCCTAGTGTACTTCTAGTGGCCGCGCGCAGACCGACGGTGACGGCCATAGGTGTGCGGATGTATCCATTAGACACGCGACTTACCGCTGTGAGGTTAGCGCCGGCAGCGGGCACGCAGAACACGGGAAAGGAAAATGAATCATGGCCCTCGATCCGAGCAGTGTGGGCGCCAAGGGCGAACCCAGCAAGCGATCATGGACTTCGAAGGACTCACTCCTCTACGCGGTAGGCGTCGGTGCGGGCACGAGCGAACTCCAGTTCACGACGGAAAACACCAAGGACACGCCCCAGCGCGTGCTCCCGACCATGGCCGTGATTCTCGGCGGTGGCGGCGTCCCGATGAGCCGGGCGGGCGAGTTCAATCCCGCGCTCATGGTGCACGGCACCGAGGGGATCGAGCTCTACGGCGAGATTCCCGCGGAAGGTGAAATCGAGAGCGTCGGTGAGATCACGGGCATTTGGGACAAGGGCAAGGCGGGTGTCGTCGAATTCGCCTCGACCGCGACGTTGATCGCCACCGGCAAGCCGCTCTTCAAGGTCAAGATGTCGCTTTTCTGTCGCGGCGCCGGGGATTTCGGTGGTGAGCGCGGCCCGTCGGCGAAGTTTGAAATCCCGGACCGCAAGGCCGATCACGAGATGACCTATGTGACCCGTGAAGACCAGGCGCTGACTTATCGCCTGTCGGGGGATCGCAATCCGCTCCACTCGGACCCCTCCTTCGCGGCGGTCGGTGGATTCGAGCGCCCGATCCTGCACGGTCTCTGCACCTACGGATTCACTGGTCGCGCTCTGCTCCACACCCTGTGTGATGGCGACCCGAGTCGCTTCAAGAGCATGGATGGGCGCTTCTCCAAGCCCGTCATGCCGGGCGATGGCTTGACGGTGTCGATGTGGATCGACGGGGGCGAAGCGCTCTTCCAGACCAAGAACCAGAACGGGGATGTCGTTCTGGATCAGGGGATCTGCACTTTCAAGTGACAATTAGGTGACAATTGATTCGAATCCACTGGATTCGAATCGATTCAAGGCATGGATGAGGCCCCCGCGGAGCATCGACTCCGCGGGGGTTTCGCCGTTTCGGGCCCTCGGTCCGTACAGGGTGTGGGGTTGACGCGACAGTGTGTTGGGGGGTATCAAGGGATTGCTTCTTGACCCCGACGGCCATTTGGTCGATGGGGAGGAAGTAGTCCGACGGAGGATCGTCTGATGACCCATTCCATAATGGCTGGGCCCGAGCGAGGTCGAAGGACCGAGGCGGAGCGAAGAGCGAGCTTCGCGGGCAGGCCGTTTCTTGCCGGAGGTCGGGAAGGGGTCGCGAGGCGGCGATCGAGACGACAAGAACGGATTCACCAAGGCAACCCCTGCGCACACGCGTGGGGGTTTTGTCGTTCTGGGCGGATCGTCGCCAGCGAAGGTCGAGGGGCCGCTTTCGAGAGGGGGCGAGACTGGAAAGCGGGAGGGACCGCTGTCGTGACGCGGGCCCAGGGTGGCGAGGAGAGATCGGCGAGACGGGAGACGGGATGCGAAGGAAACTAGAGCAGGAGACTCGCTGGTGGACGCTCAGTGGGGTCGAGGTCCTGGACGTGATGGGGACCGTGCAGTCGCTCATCCGACAGGGGCAGGTCGTGCATATCGGGACCGATGCGCAGAAATCCTCGAGTCGAATGGAATTCGTGACCGTGGCGTGCGTCTTGAATCCGGGCAAGGGAGGCCGTGTCTTCTACACGCGTCGATACGATCGCAAGGGCGTTTCTCTCTATGAGAAACTCTCGACCGAGACATGGCTCTCACTCGACCTCGCGATTCAGATGCACGAGACGTTCACCCTCGAGGCGGAGAAAGAACAGATCTGGGTGCATGTCGATGCGAATCCCGATGAGCGATACGACTCGAGCGATTACGTGAAACAGCTAGCGGGCATGGTCGCGGGGTCGGGGTTCCCGGTGTTGGTAAAGCCGAACGCCTGGTGCGCTTCGCACGTCGCGGACTTCGCCGTCAAGAACAAACATTTCCGGGCGCGCATGCGGGCGGCGTAGGTGTCCAATCCACTGGGGTCCTATCCGCTGCGCAGCTCCCCGCCCGCCCCGCTCACCATCTTCTCGAATCGCTTCAAGAATTTCTGCTCGTCCTTGTCGGTCAGCGTCTTCGTCTCCGATTGCAGCAGGACGTGGAAGGCGAGGGATTTCCTTCCCAGGCCGATCGACTCTCCACGATAGAGATCGAAGAGCTCGGTTTCGGCGACCTGCTTCTTGCCCGCTTTTTCGATCAGCACGATCAGTTCGCCGGCGGTCGTCGATTCCGAGACCGAGACCGCGACATCCACCTTGATCCCCGGGAATCTGGGAAGCGGTTTGTAGCCGGCCCCCCCAAGCTTCGCCGAGAGAAGCGCATCGAGGCAGATCTCGCCGATCGCCACCTCACTGTCGAGATCCCCCGAGAGTCCGATCGCGGGTGCGAGCGCGGGCTCGAGTTCCGCCAACACGGCGACCGGCTCGTTCGCCCCTGCGAGTTCGAGGAAGAGGCATTTCCCGGGATGCGCCCACGCCGGAAGCGTTCCTTCCCTCGACCATTTCGCCTCCCCACATCCGCGCGCGCGCACGAGGTCGTTTACGATCGCCTGCAGGCCCATCAACCGGTTCTCGTTGAAGGGCGTCTTCTTGCCGGGTCGCGTGCCGGCCCATGCGAGCGCGAGCAGATGGCGTTCTTTCGGTTCACCGCGATCGTTGCCGTTTTCCGGCTCGTAGGCCTTGCCGATCTCGAAGAGTCGGACGTCGGCGCGATGGCGTCGATTGGATTCGAGAGCGAGCAGCAGGCTCGGCGCCACACGCCGACGGATTTTCGACTCGGCCTGATGGACCGGATTGATGACCGAGATGTGGGGCAGGTCGATCTCGCCCAGTTGCTCGAGGAGTTCGTCCCCGATGAAAGAATAGGACAGGTTTTCGTGGAAGCGCGCGCCGCCGGAGAGGCGATCCTGCAACTGGCGGACGAGCGCGCGCCGCTCGTCGCGCGGGGGCGGGACGATGTCGAAGTGCAGGGGGGCTTCGTCGATGTTGCCGTAGCGATGGATCCGGCCGATCTCCTCGACGAGGTCCTGCTCGATGGTGATGTCCTTGGTGGCGCGGAAGCTCGGGACGTGGACATCGTAGAGATCGACTTTGTCGGTGGTCTTGATTTCAACCTGAAATTCGAGACGCTCGAGAATGTCGCGAATTTCGCTGTCGGAGAGTTCCTTGCCGAGCGCCGTGCGGACGCGTGCGTTGCGCAGCTTGACGACGGTGGCCGGGTCGCGCCAGGTTCCGATATCCGTCGGCGACGAGGGGAAACGCGCCTCGGGATGGATGTTCGTGAGCAGGCGAGCGAAATGGCCGGCTGCCTCGAGGGGCAGGTTGGGATCGAGCGTCTTTTCGAAACGCGCCGAGGAGTCCGTGCGCAAGCCGACGTGGGTCGAGGTGCGGCGGATCGTGGTCGCCTCGAAGGTGGCGACTTCCAGGAGCAGCGAGTCGGTGTCGGGTGCGACCTTCGATCCCTCGCCCCCCATGATGCCGGCCAGGGCGACCGGTGACTCACCGGCACAGATGAGCAGATCGTCGTTGCCAAGCGTTCGCTCTTCGCCGTCGAGGGTCTCGATGGTCTCGCCGCTGCCCGCGTTGCGCACGATGATTCCGCGCCCGCCGCCATCGGCCTCGAGCCGGTTGCGATCGAAGACGTGGTTGGGCTGACCGAGGTCCAGCATGACGAAATTCGAGAGGTCGACCAGCAGGTCGATCGGTCGTTGGCCGACGGCCAGCAGCAGCCAGCGAAGCCAATCCGGCGACGGGCCTGGCCTGATGCCGTCGATCGGGAGGCCGACATAACGGCTGCACCCCGCGGTCTCGATCGCGATCGGATAGGGCGCCGCGTCGCCGGTCGGTGGCAGGGAAGTATTGAGGGGAAGCAGGGGGCGCTGGTAGATCGCGGCGATTTCGCGGGCGACGCCGCGATGGCCCCAGAGATCCGGGCGGTGGGTCAGCGACTTGTTGTCGATCTCGATGATCCAATCGTCGATTCCGAGTGCTTCGGCGATCGAGACGCCAACGGTCGCCTCCTCGGGGAGAACCCAGATGCCGTCGTGGTCGTCGCCGAGGTCGAGTTCGCGCATCGAGCAGATCATTCCGAACGAGGCGACACCGCGGATTTTCGACTTCTTGATCTTGAAATCGCCAGGCAGCGTCGTCCCCACCATCGCGATGGCCACCCTCTGGCCCGGCGCCACGTTGGAGGCACCGCAGACGATCGCGAGGGGTTCGCCCGCGCCCGCGGCGCCCACGTCGACGGAGCAGAGCGAGAGTTTTTCGGCGTCCGGGTGGGCCTCGCGCGTGATGACGCGCCCCACCACCACGTCCTGCAGATGCGGCGCGAAGCGTTCGAGCCCTTCGACCTCGGCGGTCGAGAGCGTGAGGTCATCGGCGAGTGCTTCGGGCGTGATGCCCTCGAGGTCGACGTGACGCGCCAGCCAGCGCATGGAGACGAACATCAGAACTGCTCCAGGAAGCGGACGTCGCCGTCCAGGAGATGACGCACGTCATCGATCTCGTGTCGCAACATCACGAGTCGCGAGAGCCCGAGGCCGAAGGCGAAGCCGCTCCACACCTCGGGGTCGATGCCACCGGCGGAGAGGACATTAGGGTGGATCAGGCCGCAGGGCAGCAGCTCGATCCAGGTGGTTCTCTTGCAGACGCTGCAGCCGCCCTCACAGAAAGGGCAGCGCGCGTCGAGTTCGAAACCGGGCTCGACGAAGGGGAAATGGCCGGGTCGGAGCCGCACGTCGAGGTCGCGTCCGAAAATCCCGCGCAGCAGCGTCTTCATGGCCCCGATCAGGTGCGCGACCGAAATATCCTTGCCCACCACGAGCCCCTCCATCTGATAGAAGGTGTGGTCGTGACTCGCGTCCGTGGTCTCTTGACGGAAGACGCGACCGGGGGCGATGACGCGGAAGGGCGGCTCGCGCTTCTCCATCGCGCGAACCTGGACGGGCGAGGTGTGCGTGCGCAGGACCAGTCGACCGACGTCGTCGCAATAGAAAGTGTCCTGCGAATCCCGTGCGGGGTGGTCCTTGGTGATATTCAAGGCTTCGAAATTGTAGTGGTCGAGCTCGACTTCGGGGCCGTCGAGGACCTCGTAGCCCATCGAGACGAAGAGGTCTTCGAGTTCGCGGGTCACCTGAGTGATCGGATGCAGGCTGCCGCGCTGTGCAAGAGGAGGAGGCAGGGTCGCATCGAAATCATCTGCCCTGCGCGCGGCGTCGAGCTTCGAGATATCGAATTCGATCTGGCGTGCGGCGATCGCTTCGAGGATCGATTGCTTGAGGGCGTTCGCCTTCTGGCCGTGGGCTTTGCGCTCCCCGGTCGCCAGCTTGGGAATCTCGGCCAGCAGTGTCGCCACGACGCCTTGCTTGCCGACATATTCCCGCTCGAGGCCCTTGAGGGCCGCCGTATCCTCACACGCTCCGATGCGCTCGCGCGCAGCCTCGAGTGTGGTTTCGGGATCCATCGTCGCTTCCTCTCGTGATCGGTCGCTGCGGCCGCGCTATCAATCCGCCGGCGCATTCGCGCTGGTCCTGGACCGGACACGTCGAAGGGGGGACGTTCGAGGGCGGGAAGGCCGGAGGTTACCGAATTCACGCCGTTTTGGGGCACCGCGACCGAAAGCGGGGCCCCGAATCGATGTCGTCGCGATCCTTAGGTCCGCGTTTCGGGCCGAGCGGTGGCCGTGATCCCGAGGGCCAGGAGTGCCGCCAGGGAGGTGAGCCCCGCGGCCGTCCAGTAGGGGAAGGGTTGGCCGATGTCGTAGAGGATTCCGGCGGCGATCGGCCCCACGATCCGCGCCGCCGAAGCCGTCGATTGGAATACGCCCATCACGAGCCCGCGCGAGCCCTCGTCGGCACCGAGAGAGACCAGGCTCATCATCGGCGGCTGCGAGATCCCACGCCCCACGGCCGCGATGCCGAGGGGCAGCATCAAGAAGGCCACCGTCGAAGAGAGGGGTACCGTCGCGAAGGCGAGCGACATCAATCCGAGCCCGGTGATCACGAGCCGGCGTTCGGCGAATCGCCCGGAGAGCCGCTTCATTCCACCGCCCTGGATTCCGCCCATCACGACCGCCATCGCCAGCATCACGAGTCCGACGCCGAGTTCGTCGTATCCGAACCGATGCGACATGAGGAAGGCGAAGGTTGTTTCGAGCTGGGTGACGGCGAGGCTGAAGAGGAAATAGATGAGGCAGACGCGACCGATCGTCGGCGCCCGCAGGACGTCGAGTCGACTCGTCAGATCGGGCTTCGGGCGCTCCTGGTGGCGTTCGGGCTCGGTCAGGCGGGCGGCTGCCCAGACGAGGTTGATCGTCGCCAATCCGGCGGCGAAGAGCATCGGGAACTCGTGGCCCAGGCGCGACAGGAGGCCGCCGATCGGCGGGCCGAGGGTGAATCCGACCGCGAAGGACGCCCCGATCATGCCCATCCAACGCGTGCGGTCGGCCTCCTCCGTCACGTCGGTCACGTAGGCCGTTGCGACGCTGATATTGGACCCGAAAGCGCCGGAGAGGGTCCGTGCGCAGAAGAGCTGGAAGAGCGAGTCGGCGAGTCCCAGGAAGAGGAGCGAGAGGGCGGTGCCCGCGATCGTGACCAGCATGACGGGCCGTCGCCCGATGCGATCCGAAACGCGCCCCCAGAGCGGGGCGAGCAGGAATTGCATGGTGGCATGGCTCGCGAGGAGCGCACCCAGCGTGGTGCCGCTCGCTCCGAAACGCTCCGACCAGAAGGGCAGGATCGGGACCACGATGCCGAAGCCGATCAGGTCGACCACGATCACGCTGAAGAGGACGCCGAGGCTTCGTGAGGGCCCGGCGTCACTTTCCGGGTGCGGGTTGTCGCTCAAGAGGGTCCCCCCACCGGCCGTAGCGGCCACGGACCGGGGGCGTGAATCTAGTGCGCCTGCCGATCATTTGCGCCCGTTCGGGCCGCAACATCTGGTCCTCTTTTCGGCGGGGGGCGGATCCTCTAATTTCCGGCCATTCGATAGGGGAGAGCATTCCGTGTCAGACCAGATCGTCGAGAAATCCGAGCGGACCCTGCAGGAGTGGTCGCAGCAGCAGCGAAATGCCGAGGCGATGGTTCCGATCATCGGCGAGCTCTATCGCGCGCATGGCGTGATCGTGACCCTGTTCAGCCACTCGCTGGTCAATAAGTCGCCGCTCGAGATCCTCGAGCTGCATCGCAAATCGCGCTCGAACCTGGAGAACGAGATCAGCCTCGTCGACACCTTCCCGATCCTCTCCGCGATGGCGGAATTGGATCTGGGGCCGTCGCGCATCGACCTCGGCAATCTGTGCGGCCATTTCGCGGCGCGCTCCGACGGCGTTTCGGTCGGCGATTTCGTGCGGGACGAACTCGCCGGCATCGCCACCGGCAAGGCTTCGATCCGCTCCAACCCACAAGATGTCGTCCTCTACGGTTTCGGTCGGATCGGTCGGCTCGTTGCGCGGATTCTCGCAGGCAAGACGGGCGGTGGGGAGAACCTGAGACTGCGTGCGATCGTCGTGCGGCCGGGGGGGGACAACGATCTGGCGAAGCGGGCGAGTCTGTTGCGGCGCGACTCGATTCACGGTCCCTTCACGGGCGAGGTGACGATCGACCCGGCCGACAACGCGCTGATCATCAACGGCAACCTCGTTCACGTGATCTACGCGAACGGTCCCGAGGAATGTGATTACGAGAGTTATGGAATTAGCGATGCGATCGTCGTGGACAACACCGGGAAGTGGCGCACCCGCGAAGAACTCGGGATGCACGTCTCCGTCCCCGGTGCCTCCAAGGTGATCCTGACGGCCCCCGGCAAGGGAGATGTGCCCAATATCGTCTATGGCGTGAATCACCACGGCATGACCGAGTCCGGCGACGTCCTGTCTGCGGCCTCCTGTACGACGAATGCCATCGCCCCCGTGCTCAAGGCCGTGAACGACGAGTACACGATCAAGAGCGGGCATATCGAATCGATCCACGCCTTCACGAACGACCAGAATCTCATCGACAACTATCACAAGAAAGAACGTCGCGGCCGCGCCGCACCGCTCAATATGGTCGTTACCGAAACCGGAGCGGCCAAGGCCGTCGCCAAATGCCTCCCCGAACTCGGCGGCAAGCTGACGGGCAACGCGATCCGCGTGCCCACGCCGAATGTGTCGCTCGCGGTCATGAGCCTCAATCTCGAGCGGGAGACGACGGTCGAGGCGGTCAACGGGCATCTTCTCAAGACCTCGCTCGAGGGCGATCTCCAGAATCAGATCGAATACGTGAATTCCACAGAGGTCGTTTCGAGTGATTTCGTGGGCAACCGGTTTGCGGGGATCGTCGATGCAAAGGCGACGATCGTGCAGGGGAAGCACGCTGTGGTCTACGTCTGGTACGACAATGAATTTGGTTATAGCCGTCAGGTCGTGAGGTGTCTGGAAGAGCTCGCCGGGATCGTGATGCCGAATTTTCCGAAGCGGGCGGTCAACGCGTAGGGCGCAGGTTCGCGCCACCGGCCGCGTGCCGAGTCTTGTTTCAGGCCCAGTCCCGATTTGCGCGAAGGAGTGCCGCGGCGTACGGAGTGCCGCGGCGCGGGCGCGCACTCGACTCTCTGTGTCCCTCTAGTTGGGCAAGCCGAAGGGGATGACCAGGCTGAAACCGACCCGGGGCGTCGGGTCGTATTGCTGGTCGTAGAGTTTTCTGCCGCCATCGGTTTCGACGCGCACGCGCCCCTCGACCCCCAGCCCCGCACGGAGATCGAAATAGGCCTCCTCCACGAATTGGAGACGCAGGCCGATTTCGATCGGGATCGTCGTGACCTCTCCGATGCCGTTTCGATCGGCCCCGAGGCCGTGATCGTCCAGGCGAAAGCGGGTCCGCTCGTATCCGGCCGAGAAGCTGAAGCGGATCGAGTTACTCGCACCCCAGAACAGGGCCGCACGGCCGCCCTGAAGCCAGCTGCCCTCGGTGGCGAGTTCGAGGTTTTCGGAGATTCGCCAGCGCAGGCTGATGATGGGGAATGTTTCCGCTTCGTCCTCGAGCTGACTCGTGATCCCGATTCCCGCACCCACGGAGAGCCCGTTGTTCACTTGCCATCGAATGAGCGCAGAGATCCCCGCGGTGAAGCCGTTCTTGTCGGCTCCCGCTTCGCCGGCCCAGCGGATGGGGACGGTCGTGATGACCGAGACCTGCGAGCCGACCAGCAGGGTCGCACTCGGAGCGAGATCGATCGTGTGCAGCGGGTTCCAGGGTTCGCGCGGCAGCGCGGTCCCCTCGTAGGCCAGGGGGACGGGGTTGCCGAGATCGAAATCGTAGCTCGCGTAGCGATAGCCCCCGCGAAAGCCGACCAGGACCGATTCGTTGATCGGACCTTCGACCTCGCCGACGACGCCGAGCTGCCAGGCATCGAATTCGTCACCGCCGTCGCTCTTGCTCCCGAAATCGTTTCGGAAAAACGTCTCGGCCTGGCTACGCCATTCGAAACGAGGTGGGTCGTCGTCGAGAAACGAGTATTGGGCGCTTGCCGACCCCGCCGCCAACGCCCCCGCCAGGAAGAGATACGCGGCGAGACCGATCGGGCCCCCGACCTCGAAGGCGGCTCGCCAGAGCCGCCAGGCACTTCTGCGTTCGTCCATGGATGGGCCCCCCCCACGCGCGTCCGGCCAGTGCGTCCGGAACCACGGGGAAGAGTCGCGCGCAGTCTGGGATCCGTCTAGTCCTTCCAGCCAGATGTTGCGCCCTTCACCATCGCGAAGGGGCCGACGGGCCATCCGAAACAGTCGACCATCAGTTGGTTCACTTCCTCGTGCGAAGCGACTCCCTCGGCAACGACGCGGCCCGCCTCCGCGAGCATCGCGGCGTAGACACGGTTGGCGACATAACCCCAGGCCATCGGATGGTCCTTCACGACGATCGGGTTCTTCCCGCAGCCGGCGGCGATTTCCCGCACGCGCTCGATCACCTGCGGATCGGTATCGTCGCTGACGACGATCTCGGCGAATTTCATGACGACGGGCGGTGATGCCCAATGCCAGATGATGACGTTGGCCGGTCGGTCGGTGGAGGCGGCGAGGGAGGCCAGGGGAAAGCCCGAACTGTTCGAGGCGAGGATCGTGTCAGCCGCGGCCAGCCGATCGAGCTCGCGAAAGACCTTGATCTTGAGGTCGAGCTTCTCGGGGACGCATTCCACGATCAGCTCGGCCTCCCCGACGGCGCTTTCGAAGTCGGTCGAAAAAGTGAGACGATCGAGTGCAGCGTCGGCTTGCGCGCGATCGAGTCTACCCCGAGTGACAGCGCGTTCGAAGCCGTAGCGGCCCGTCGTGACGCCTTCGTGGGCTTTCGCCAAGGCGTCCTCGGCGACATCGGTGCAGTGGACGACATGACCGGACTGGGCGAGGACCTGGGCGATGCCACTGCCCATGACGCCGGCTCCGATGACTCCGATTCGCATGATTCTTCTCCATTCTCCAATGGTTGGATGACGTTTCGGCCGAGGGGGTGGCTGGCGCTCCGGCGCCTCTTCGAGGCGGCCTGCAGCAAGGCGTGTTCGGCGCGACGATTACGGGCTCGGTGGATCCTCGCACGGTAGATGTTCGGTCAGGTTGAAGGAGACGAGCTCCGGGTTCGGTTCGAGGACGAGTTCGCTGATCGCGCAGTTTTTCATCATGCGATCCCAGCGCGTGTAGTCGTTGTCGAGCAGGATGCCGAGGGCGATCGAGAGCGCGCCTCCGTGGGTCACGACGACGACTCGCTCGCCCGGGTGGTGGTCGGCGATTCGGCGGAGCGCTCCGGAGAGGCGGTCGCCCACCTGCTTCGGGGATTCGCCGCGATGGGGGTTGAAATCGGGATCCCTCTTCATGTTTTCGAAGAGTTTCTTTTCCTTCCAGAGCGTTTCAAAGGTGAGGCCTTCCCACTCTCCCAGGTCGTATTCCTCCAGATCCGTTTCGAGACTCGGTGTCAGGCCGAGCGGGCCTGCGATCGCCTGGGCCGTGTGATGGGCGCGATCGAGGGGACTGGCATAGACGTGGGCGATGGGGCGGTGGTTCGCCTCGATGTGGGCCGCGACGGCGGCGGCCTGCAGCCGACCGTGGTCGGTCAGCGGGGTGTTGGTCGAGCCGTGCCAGACGCCATCGATATTGGCGGAGGTCTGACCATGGCGGACGATGGTGAGGCGCGTGCGCGACGATTCCATGGCGGCGGATCATACACGGCTCGGGCGCGGCCGCGGAACTCGCCTACTCGTTTTGCCCGACCGTGACCGGGCCGTAGCTCGCGAGCCAGGCCATTGGGCTCATCTCTTCGACCCGCCGTTGCGCGGCGGCTCGCGTCAGCGGTCTTGCTTGGGCGCGTGCTCCCGCGGCGTTCGGATTCGCGGTCGACCCGGGCGTTCCGAGCGCCACCGGGCGGGTCGAGACGGCCGCTTCGGCCTCTTCGTGGAGGTTCGCCTTCGCAATCGAGGTGCGCGCCCCGGGGCCTTCGTTCGCAGGCTCCGCCACCGAGATCGGTGCGGCGCCCAAGAAGAGGAACATGAGGAGCGATGCGCTCAAAGTCCGAAGCGTACTTCCGTGACGATCAGTTTTGTTGGCAAAAGCACACATTTGAAGTGTCGATCGGAGGTTGTCCGAGCCGACTTGAGTAAATCGGGTGTAAAGACCACCGGGTAGTGGGCGGCATGCGGTGAAAGCGCAGCGGATCGGCGCGCGGCGTGCATCGAAATTCCCGCTAGGCGCCTTCGAGGAGTTCGACCAACTCGTCTCGCGAGAGTCGACTGCTGCCGTCGGCCTCCTCGAGCGCTGCATCGGCGAGGGCGCGCTTTCGGGCATGGAGCTTCAGGATGCCCTCCTCGACGGTGTTTCGCGCGATCAGGCGATGGAGCGCGACGGGCCGCTCCTGTCCGATTCGGTGCGCGCGGTCGGCCGCCTGCTGTTCGACTGCGGGATTCCACCAGGGGTCGAGCAGGAAGACGTGGTCCGCGGCGGTGAGGTTCAGACCCGTTCCTCCAGCTCGCAGGGAGAGCAGCATCACCGGCGGGCCCTCGTCTGATTGAAAGCCCTCGACCACCGCGCCCCGGTCGCGCGTCGATCCATCGAGTCGAAGCCAGTCGATCTCCCGCTCGCGCAGACCGGGCTCGACCAGATCGAGAAAACTCGTCCACTGAGAGAAGACGAGCGCCTTGTGCCCATCGGCCACCGCCTCCTCCAGCCGTGCGAAGAGGGTCTCGAGCTTCGAGGAGGATCCGGTTTCAGACGCCTGCCCCGGTACGAGGCTCGGGTGGCAGGAGGCCTGGCGCAGACGCAGGAGCGCTTCGAGTGCGGCCAGGACGTTGCCCCCGGCGCGCAATCGCTCCACGACATCTCGGACCGTCGCCGCGCGCACGCTGTCGTAGACCGACCGCTCCTCGGTCGAGAGTTCGCAGTCGAGGACGATCTCGGTGAGCGGCGGGAGTTCGGGGGCGACTTCGGCCTTGAGCCGACGCAGCAGGAAGGGGCGAATGCGTTGTCGCAGACGATGGGCGACCTCGCCGTCGCCGTCGCCGATCGGCCGCGAATAACGGTCGCGAAAATCCGTTCGGCCGCCGAGTAGGCCCGGATTCAGGAAATGGAGCTGACTCCATAATTCGTCCAGGCGATTCTCGACCGGCGTTCCGGTGAGCGCGAAGCGGGCGCGTGCATCGAGTCTGTGGGCCGCGCGCGCGATTTGGCTCTCGGGGTTCTTGATCGCCTGGGCCTCGTCGAGCACGACGCAATCCCAGTGGACGGCGGTCAATGATTCGACATCCTGACGCAGGAGCGCGTAACTGGTGATCGTGACCTCGGCTTTCGGGTCGAGTCGTCGCCCGGCTCCGTGATAGAGCTCGACGCCGAGATGTGGGCGGAATCGCTCGATCTCGCGGATCCAGCCGTGCAGGACGCTCGTCGGGGCGACGACCAACGTCCGACCCTCGATGGCGCAGAGGGCCTGGATCGTCTTGCCGAGGCCCATATCGTCAGCGAGCAGCGCCCCGAGTCCCGCTCGGCGAAGAAAGACCAGCCAATCGACCCCCTGGCGTTGGTAGGGGCGCAGGACGTCTTCGAGATCCGCGTCGATCTCGGCGCGCGGGATTCCGTCGAAACCGTCCAGCAGCGGTCGCAATCCCTCGAGCGAAGGCGGCGGCGGTTCGTCGAGGTCTTGGCAGAGGAGGGCGAGATCGGGCAGAGCGTGGCGCGCGACGCGGCCGCGAGGATCCCGCGCGGCGAGTAGGTCCGCGATGCGATCTCCGAAGCGGGTCAGCCAATCCTCGGGCAGCTTCGCAAACCCGCCGCCGTCGAGTGCGACGACGGACTCGCCGCGGGACCAGGCCCGCAGAACGGATTCGGGCTGCGCCGTCGCCCCGTGGCCACCGCTGTGAGGGCCGGTTTCGTGGAGCGGATCGTCTGTCGACATCAGGTCGAATCCGGGGTCGTCGGCCGCGCCAACGGAGTCGCCGCCGTGCGGGCTCCCATCGATCCGGAAATTGACCGAGAGCAGGTCGTCATCGATCTGGATGGCGGCCGAGAGATCGCCTCTGAGCTGAAAATCGCGGTAGCTCGCGCCGACGATTTCCATCGTCGTGTGTTCGAGGCGCGCCGCGAAGACGATCGCGTCGCTCGCGCTGAGGCGCGTCGTGACCCCTGGCCGCAGGCCGAGTTCGGAGCGCAATCGCGAGATCGCTTCGTTCTCACCGGCCTCGATCCGGATCGGAACTTCTCCGCCTCCGAGATGGACGAGCCGACCGGCGTCGATTCGCGCGACGGGTGGGTTGCCGTAGACTAGGGTCGGGAGGACGCTGAGCCCCAGCCCCTCGCGTTTGACCTCGATCCGGATGCGCGGTCTCTCCCCGTGTCGGGCGGTGGGGAGCTTCTCTGTTTCGACGGTGAGCGGAATGCGTTCTTCGAGGTCCGGGATGATCTCGGTGACGAGGACGGCGAGATCGTCATCGCTGTAGAAGCGCCCACGTGGGAGGTCCGCGAGCTCTCGTCCATTGAGCTTGTTGGGCGCCAGCGGATGCAGCGTGTCGTTCGTGAGGACGAGGCCGTTTCTGAAGGCGCGTTCGATCCGGCGATCCTGTTCGACGAAGAGTCGAACGCCGCCGGGTGCATCGACGACACGGCCCGTCAGTCCCATGGGTTCCGATTCGACCTTGATCGGTTGACCGTCGAGGAAGACGCGCTCGGTTCCCGCGAGCTTGTCGAGCAGGTTGGCGACGTTCGGTCGGGACGCGGAATCGGTCGGGCGATTGGCCATGACCCTCTCGATTGCGAAATCCGAGGGGGTCGCGACGAAATCGGGGCCGATGCGGTGACCGGCGGCGGCGGCGGTCAGACTGCCCTTCAGAGGGATGCGCTCCCCTTTGAATTCGATGGCGCGGGTCAGGCGCAGGTGGCCCGAGCGATCTTCGAGTTCGTAGACGACGCGTCCCATGCCATCGCCCTGGGTCGGGAGTTCCTCGCCGGCCTTCTGCGCGCGGCGGAGCGCGATCACGCTCGCCGCGACGTGGTCACAAGGATCTTCGGGGGTCGCGCAGCTGCATTCCCAATCCTCGTCCGAGGGATGCAACGTGACCTGGGGGGCGTTGAGGCCCTGTTTGGTCTCGACACGCAGGGTGATCGATTGGGCGCGACGTTCTTCGACGCTCACCGCATCCGTCCGCGCAAGCGTCACGCCGCGCGACCAGACCGCGCGCGGACAGGCCTCTTGCACGGCCTCGAAGATCAGCTGCATTTCATCCAAGGGAGCGAACCGTTCCGCACGATCGAGGGGGAGGCCGGAGATGCTAACCGATCTGACCGGAGTGCGGGTTCGCGAACGCGCCGGATTCGACGATCCTGCTCGAGCGTCGATCAGTCGAATCCATTCGGTTGCTTGGCGCGCCACTTTCGGAGCTCGGATTCGAGGGCATCCCGCTCGTTGGCGTCGGGTCGATCGGCGACGAATCGCGCGAGGTGGGCGAGCGCCTGGCCCACATGACGTCCCGGCCCGGCGCCGAGGGTCGCCATGACGGCGCGACCGTCGAGCGCCAGGCTGCGGACCTGGTCCGTGCGCGCCTCGGCGGCTTGGGCCTCTTGGATTTGCCCCTCGATCGCGTGGAGGCGGGCGTCGCCCTCGATCGCCTCGTTGGGCCTGTTGCGGGAGAGGGCTGCGAATTCGAGTCGTCGCCAGGCGAAGAGCGCGTCGATCTCCTCCTCGTCGTGGCGTTGCAGGAGTTTGCGGACGCCGAGATCGCGTCCCCCATCGACGCTGCGGTCGATCGGGTGGCTTCCCTGGATTCGCTCGATCCGGCGTGCGAGCGCGTGGGGAACGCGGAAACGAACGAGCGCGCGGGCGGTCGTGCCGCCCCTGAGCCAGGCGGCCCAGCGCACGGACGGGAGCGGGGGCAGGTCGCCGATGCGTTCCGCGTGGGCCGCGGTCGCACCGGGAACGCAAGCTGCGGTCACGCCCGATTCCCGCAGGAAGGCGAGACCCGGCGCGGGGTCTGGGGCGACCAGGATGCGTTGAATCTCCCGTCGGGCGGGGGCCGCTTGAGGCAGGCGAGGGAGAATCTCGGGGAGCGCGTCGCGCGCCGCGGAGAGCAGACTGGGTGCGGCTTCGAGGGCACGCTCCGCGATCAGTCGGGCCGCGATCCAATAGCGTCGTGGCGCCACGATAAAGGGGTTCGGGTCCGATTTGGCGAGTTCGAGCCGGCCCGCCGAGAACGCTTCGAGCTGGTTGGCCGGATCACACCAGGATGCGTCGGCCGGGCGGAAGCCGAAGCAGAGCGGGCCGAGGCCGAAGTCGAGGAGGGCGGGTTCGGGATTGCGCGCGCCTGTGAAAATGAGATCGACCGGTCCGACCGCGGTCGCTTGGCTGATTCGAATAGCGTGTTCGCTGGTCACGACCGCGCGAGGCAGAGCTCGCAGAGCCTTCTCGGGGCTCGCCACGCAGAGCAGCGAACGCGTTCGTCCGATCCCGGTCTTTCTTCCAACCGTCACGTTCGCCGCCGCCGTGCCGGACGCTTCGCGCAGGTCGTCGAGCAGACCCTCGCCGTGGCTGAAGGCTCGGATGCCGTGCTCTTCGAGGCGAGTCGCGAGTTCGAGTACGGGGCGTGGCAGGTCGTGCGCGATGCGGAGGATGTTTGGTTGACTCATACGGGACCGGCAGTGTAGAGCGTGAAGTAGGCTCCGGCCGAAATTTGTGGCGAGGGGGTGATCGGTGCAACGTGGCCTGATTTTTCGGGTGCGAATCGGAGTCGCCCTCAGGACGACGGTCGCAACCCCGCTCGGGTTGTGGGCGCTGGCGGGCCTCGGACCGCTCGCATCCTCCGCATGGGCACACGAACCCGCCTCGCGCAGGCCTCAGACCGCGTTCGAGCGGAAGATCGCAGCTTGCGCGCGAGAGATGCGGTCAAGGTCCGAGGGGAAAACTCCGAGTCGGAGGAGGCGTTCAGATGTCTGTTCGTCTGGCTGGAGCCATGCGTGGTGAGGCGAATCCCGTTGCACCGCGATCGCTGGGGCCGACGATGAGCAGCGGGGCTGAGTTCGCAGGTCAGCGTCCACAAGGGGACGAAGCGAGATCCGACGAAAGTGAGGTGCGGATCCTTCTGGTCGAGGATCGAACCGTGATCGCGGAACAGATCCAGCAGAGCCTGGGCCGGACCAGCCGGGTCTCCTTCGACGTCGTCTGCGAGACGAGTCTCGTCCGCGCGGCGGCACAGATCGAGGGTGATCGCTTCGACCTCCTCCTGGTCGATCCGATGCTGCCGGGTGATCTCGCGCGCCCCTCACCCTCACGGATCCCTCCGCCTATGCTGCGGACGTGACGTCCCTGCGTTTCCGTCTTCCCGGTCGTGTCCAGAGCCTGGGTGCCTGGCTCACGTCGCTGCTGCCCTCGATCGATCGTCCGGGTCGCCGCCGCCTGATCGAGGAGGGGCGTATTCGTCTCGATGGCCGCGTGGCGGACCGGTCGACCCTCGATTGCCCACCCGGTGCGATCGTCGAGATCGAGGATCTGCCCGATCTGGTCTGCGAGCCTTCCGCCACGGGTCTGCACCGGAGTTGGCAGGCGATCGTGGACCTTCCGCCCTGGCGCTTCGGAGCGCTCGATATTGATCCACGTTCGGTGCTCGAATTCGAGCGGGTCGAGGTGCGTGGCGCGCTGGCCCGTCTGGTCCTTTCGGGTGAGCCCTGCGATGCGGCCGCGGTCTGCGAAGGTCTGGCTCGCGGGTCGATGCCCGTGGTCGGTGATCTCGCCCGTGGCGGGTTGGGGATCGCGGGCGGGCCGAGACTCGCGCCGCTCGAAGGATCGACCTCCGACGCCTCGCTCGTTTGGCCGGAAGAGGAGACCTGGAGGCTGGACGCGCACGAGGAGGGAGCGGGGGAGTTCGTCGTTTCGCGAGAGACGGGCCGGGCGCTGCGGGCGGGCCATCCGTGGATTCTGCCCGACGCGGCCAGCGATCCGGCGACGCGTTTCCGGCCAGGGGCCCTGGTGCGTGTCGTCGACCGCGAATCCGGACCCCTCGGATGGGCGCATGTCGAAGCAGCCCCGCATCTGGCCGCGCGTCTCTGGTCGCTCGGGGCGTCGGCTCGTCGTCAGATCCCGTCCGTTGAGGCGCGGGTCGCGCGCGCGGTCGCGCGTCGTCGGGCCCTGTGGGTCGATTTGGCCGTCGGCGGGACGAATGCGTTCCGTCTGGTTCACGGGGAGGGGGATGGCTTGCCCGGGCTCTTCGTCGATCGATTGGGTCCGCTCCTGCGCGTTCTGGTGACGGGCTGGAGCTGTGAAGGGTTTCGCCAGCGAGCCGTCGCGGCGCTCCGGAGTCAGCTTCCGGTTTCTCCCGAGGGCGATCCGTGGAGCGTTCTCGAATTGCTGCACCTGCGTCGCGCGGGCGCCTCGCGGGTCGGTCGGGTCCAATGGGCCGAGGGGGGTATCGAGTCGCTCGAGGAAGCCGGCTTCGAGACGATTCGGGAGGGCTTCTTCGTGGAGGAGCGGGGTCTGCGCTTTTTCGTCGATCCGGGCTGGGATGCGCCCTATCAGCCGCGACCGGGCTACGGCCTCTTCGTCGATCAGCGAGAGAATCGCGAACGACTCGCCCGGTTCGCGGCGGGGGGGGGGCGCTGGCTGAATCTCTTCGCCCATACCGGTGCTTTCAGCGTGGCGCTGCTCGCAGCCGGTGCCGAGCGGGTCGTGTCGGTCGATTTGTCCGGTGCCTATCTGGCCCGATTGGAGGACAACCTCTCGGCCAACCGGGATCGCGGCGTCGAGCCATCGAGGCACGAGAGCATTCGCATCGACGGTCGTCGCTATCTGGAAGGGCTCGATCCACAGCAAAGGTTTCGCGGGATCGTGATCGACCCTCCGACGGCGGCGGCGGCCGGGCACCGGTTCTGGTCCGTCCAACGGGATCTCGAGCCCCTCCTTCAGCGGGCGGTCGAACATCTCGAGGAGGGGGGTGTCATGCTCGTCACGCAGAACCGGGCGGGGGCTCCGCTCGGCATCGATCGGGTGCTCGAGCGCGTGTTTCGTCGCGCCCATCGCGAGATCTCGACCCTCGAGCCCGCGCCGGCCGGATTCGACCATCCCAACTTGAAGGGCTTCTCTGAGGGGGACCCCTTCGAGGGTTGGATCGTCACGCTCGTGTAACTCGGGCTCCGACGGGGGTTGCCCCCCGTGCGGTTTCTGGTTCAAACGGTACAGTTTTGGCGCTTTTCTGGTGTAGTAGAGCCGTTTTTCACCCGATTTGCGTCCAGAAGTATGTTGTTTCACCAACAGGTATGGCGATGGTGCCCGACACATACCGCCCCTGCTCACCACTTCTCACCAACCACGGGAGCGCCAATGCGCTTTCCGCGGACCCGGCTCATTGGGAGCCGGGAACCGTTTGCGGGGGGCGCCGAGCGCCGTCTCCCCGGAGTGGGTCGAGAGGTGGATCTGATGCAAGGGATGAACTCGATGGGGCGGGGGTGGGGCACTTTTCGCCGCGTGTGGACGGGCGCCGTCTTCGGGTTGGCGGCGACTCTGCTGGCGGCGGTCCCCGCCGTGGCGACCCCGGCGATTTTCGATCCGATCTGGGGGTTCCAGGAAGCCGGCCTCGAAGGGCTTCCCTCCGGAACGATGGACGAATTCGGGGGGGATACCTGGCTCTTGGCGGGCGAGGGCGGTGGCATGGGAATGCTGGACGTCGAGCTGAGCGGCACGACGAATCTCTGCCTCTTTACGGCGAGCAGCCCGGTCTGTCAGTCCGACACGAGCGGGATCACGGGCGCCTACTCGGCGATCGCCACGCTGACGGTGAGCGCGGTCCATTCGGCGGAGATCAGCGGACCCTTTACGCTCTTCATGAGCGGTCTGCCCGGGAGCGGTTATTCGACGAGCGAAGTGACGCTCGAGCTGAACCCGACGGTGCCGATGGGATTGGACACTTCGGGTATCCCGGGGTTCGGCTTCCAATCCCTGGTGCACGTCGAGGATGTGACCGAAGCGCCCTTTCCGATCTATCACTATGTCGGGTGGCGGGTGCAGCTCGGAGACACCTTTTCGATGCGCTACGACGTTTTGACCGCGCCAGAGGGACGCGCTGCGCCCCAGCTGATGGTGAATGCGATCGGGCGCGCCATTGTTCCCGAGCCGGGGACGGCTCTTCTGATGGGGCTCGGGCTCGCGTGCCTTGCGACCGGGAAGCGGCGGCGCATCGGGGAGAGCGACTGATTGCCCCGGCTCTGGCCACAGCGGAGGTCTCCTGACCGGTCACGGGTCTCGTCGCATCGTCGCTGAGCGCCCGGACGGAACCCGGTGGGGGATCACGCGGTCAGTTGTCCAGGGAGGATGCGCTTCGAACGAATCCTTCGCTGGACGGGTCAGAGAGTAAACGGGGGGAATAATGCGTAAGCATTCGGCGATCATCGGTGGAGTCCTGACTCTGGGATTGGGACTCGTGGCCATTCCCGGTCTCGCGACGGCGGGACCGGTCGAATCAGCCCTCTCGGCGGCCAGGCAGGACATCGAAACCGGTCGTTGTGAGCAGGCCTATCGGCGACTCGCGAGAATCGGTGGGCTGGAGAGCCGTGCCCGACTCCTGGCGGGCCAATGCCGTATTCGAGCGGGGCTCTATCCCGAGGCCCTGTCGGACCTCGATCGCGCGCGCGGGGGAAGCGATCTGAGCTCCGAGCAGGTGGGCGATGTCGAGCTCTATCGAGCGGTCGTCCTCTATCATCTCGAACGATATACCGAGGCGTCGGCCGCGCTCGATGACGCCAGCGGATTGACCCGTGAAGCCGCGCAACTCGCGCTCTACCGCGGCTTGATCGCCCTGCGCGAAGGCGATAACGATCGCGCCGCCCCGTCGCTGGAATCGGCGGCCCGACTTTCTCCGCGTCTGACCGAGCCCGTTGCCTCGTATTTTGCCGGGCTTGCCTGGCAGGGCGCCGCCGAGCGCACAAAGGCCCGCGAGGCCTTCCAGCGCGTGATCGACGTCGATGGTGACGGCCCTTGGGGCAAGGAGGCCAAGAAGCTTCTCGCGTCGACTGAACTCTTTCCCTTCTTCGTGCGCGGGAGCATGGGGACCGAGTACGACGACAACGTGATTCTGCGCGGTGGCGTGACTCAGACCCCGGATAGCGCCCTCAATCAGGCGGGCGAGAGAGATTGGCGAGGCGTCTGGCGGATCGACGCCGGAGTTCAGCTCTTCCACCAGGACGACTGGAGTGGAGGCGTGACGGCCGGCTATAGTGGCGATGCACACCAGGACCTGGGCCAGTTGGATACGCATTATCCGACGATCGGAGCCTATCTGGCGCGTCGGATGGGGCCGCAGACGACGGCTCAGGCGCGCTATCAGTTCGGTCACGCCTGGCTCAACGAAGATCCCTACCTCCAGGCACATATCACCGAAATCTCCCTGGCACATACCTGGACGAAGGCGGGAACGACCGTCGTCGTCGCCGATGTGCTCTGGAACGATCTGCGCTTTGAGGATTTCGATATCGAAGACGGGCCGGTGGCGAGCAACCCCGGAGACGCCTGTGTGCCGCTGAATGGTGTTCCGTGTGGTCCGAACGGGTTGGACGAATCGAAGGAGCGGGACCGCGACGGTCTCGGTCTCGGCGCGGCCGTCGAGCACCGAATGCTCCTGCCCGTCCCCCCCGCAATGGACGAAATCCTCGAACAGATCGAGATCGGTGGTGGTTATCGCTTCCGCTGGTACGACTCCGAGGGGGACGAGTGGAAGCATTTCGCCCATATCCTCAACGCTGGGTTCGCCGTCGAGCTGCCTCGGGATTTCAGTGTCGCGGCGACGACCAGCTACGCGTTTCGAGACTTTGACAACCGGTCGACCTTCCCCGACAGCGAAACGATCAATGTCGTGTACGCCCTCGACGGGGAGGATCGTGAGGAACGCGAAATCAATGTCGAGCTCGAGATCGAAAAAGACCTGACAGAGAATTTCTCGGTGAGCGCGCGTTATGCGTATCAAGAGACCGAGTCGAATAGACGTGTGTACGATTTTACTCGCCACATCGTGGGTGGGTATTTGAATTTCCGATTCGACTGAGGGTGGCCGATCGTCGCGGGACGATCATGTCGATGATTGATGGAGTATGGATATGAGACAGACCTCTCGAAATGTGTTGATGCTGGGTGGCGCCCTGATCGTGATCGCATTGTTGTTGACCTACGCCCCCTTGGAAGGTTTATTCGGCGGAGCCGGCGGCGACGAGCTTCCGGCGATTGCGGCCGGGCCGAAGGCCGATGCGGCGGGTCCCCTGGGTGCAGTGGTGGTCGGTGCGGCGGCGGGCGCAAAGCTCGGCCGGACCGAGGTCGCCGCTTTGGCCGAGAGCGCCGAGAGCGCTGATTCCGACGAGGCCGCGAATGCGCTCGTCGCCGGGGCTGTCGTCGCGGGTGCAGATGCCGGGGCGAGTGCCGCCGACGCGAGCGCGGCCGGCCACGGTGTCGCGGGGGGCGCCGGAGCTGGCGCTGCCGCCGCGACGACGGGTGGAACGCGTGCCGCGCCGGCGAAGCCGAAGCCTGTGAGCCGTTCGGCGCCGTCCGCCGTCTCGGCGGCTGTTCCGGACACGCCGGTGGCGGCGATCGTTCCCGACCCGGCGGTCGCGGCGGCGGCCGCGGCCGGAGCTGCATCCAAGGCCTTCGATGGCGCGTTCGACGCGGGGGATGACGCCCCGGCGGGCCGGGTGGTGGATCGATTCGCACCGCCGGTGGCGGCCGCTGGTGGATCACCGCTGGCCCTGGCCTCGGCGGCAAGGGCTTTTGGGACGCAGGCCGGTGGGGTTCGCCAGGCCTGTGATGCACCGGGTGCTGGCTGTCGCAATGTGATGGGCGCGGCGGTGAATCCGATACCGAACCCCCCGTGGATCCCCGGTGTGAAACCGCCGCCGACGATGTACTACGAACCCGGAAGCGAGCTCTGAACCCTCGCTTTCGCCGGGTCTCGGCCCGGTCGATTCTGGCCCGAATCGCTGTATTATTAAGCGACCGCGTGGCGGCCCGCCCGGGTCGTCACGCGGTCTTGTATCGAGCCCCGAGCGATGGATGGGTGTGGCGACGCCGGCGGCGCCCCTTCGCGGCGAGATTTCGGCAGCGCCGGCGGCGCGGGGGGAGCCCATGAGCGAGACGAGCCACACTGGCCGGGAATTCGAGATCGAGAGCGAGGACGGGTCCTTTGCCGCGTATCTGGCGACTCCGGCGTCGGGACACGGGCCCGGGCTGGTCGTGCTCCAGGAATGGTGGGGGCTCGTGCCGCAGATTCGAGACGTCTGTGATCGTCTCGCCCGCGCGGGATTCGTGGCGCTCGCGCCGGATCTCTATCGCGGTGAATCGACGACAGATCCCGGCGACGCGGGTCGCATGATGATGGAACTCGAGATCGATCGCGCCGGGCGAGATCTCGTCTGTGCGGTCGAAGCGCTGCGACGGCAGTCCGCGACCGATGCTGCGAAGGTCGGTTGCATCGGTTTCTGCATGGGCGGCAAGCTGGCGCTCTACGCCGCTTGCCTGTGTCCCCAGATCGCTGCGGTCGTCGACTGTTATGGTGTCCATCCGAATGTCTCGCTCGACCTCTCCGCCTGTCGAGCGAAGATCCTCGGCGTCTTCGCCGAGAACGACGAGTTCATCTCGGCGGCGGATGTTCAGGCGCTGGACGAAGCCCTCGAGAAGGCGGGTGCCGATGCGAAACTACTCACCTATGCGGGTGTCCAACACGCTTTCCTGAACGATGCGCGGCCGGATGTCTTCGACGCCGATACTTCGGTCGAAGCCTGGCGCGATATCCAGAACTTCTTCGACGCCGAACTTCGTTAGGTTGGATCGCAGGGTGGAATTCGGCGCCCACTCCTACGACGGCGTCGCGTATTGCTATGACGAGTTGGCGTCGCTCTATTCGTTGGGTCGTATCGAGATGTCGAAGCAGAGCCAGATCGGGTCTCTCTCCCCGACGGAGCGCGTGCTCTTCGCGGGGGTGGGGCGCGGGCGCGATGCGATCGCGGCCGCGCGCTGCGGCGTGGCGGTGACCGCCATCGATCTGTCGCCGATCATGCTCGGCCGTTTCTCGCGTGGGCTCGAAAGGGAGGCGCTTCGAGCTGAAGCGATCGAGGGTGATGTCGCGAGTCATCATCCGGAGCTGCTCTACGACACCGTCGTGGCCCATTATTTCCTGAATCTCTTCGAAATCGATCGCGCGGCGGCGATGCTGTCGATCCTGTGCCGGCTGGTGCGGCCGGGCGGCCGATTGATCTTTGCGGATTTCGCGCCGGGCGAGGGCGGAACCGCAGCACGCTGGATCACCGAGGCCTACTTCAGGCCGGTCAACTGGGTGGCCTGGGCCTTTGGGTTCTGCGCGCTCCATCCGATCCCCGATTATCCGGACCTGATCGAGCGAGCTGGGGCGAGGATCAGGACGGTGAGCCGTTTTCCGGTCATTCCGGGTCTTGCGAACCCCGCCTATCAGTCGGTCGTCGCGGAGCGCATCGGCTGACCTCTCCATGAAACAGCGGATATAGGCGCGTGTCTTCCCCTGAAATCGGGCCCGAAGACTTCGATGCTCGCGGCTCACTCCGATAAGCATTGCGAATCGCGGGGGATCGGATGTCCACCATCCTTGTCATCGAAGACTCCGAGGGGCAGCGTGCCGAAGTGCGGGCCGACCTCCAGCTGAAACGCGTACGGGCACAGCGGGATCTGCTCGAACAGAACGAAGAGTTGAAGCGGCTGGCTCGGACGGATGCCCTGACGGGGCTGGCGAATCGGCGGAAACTCGACGAGCGACTCCTCGCGGAGTTTAGACGATCGGCGCGTTTTGGGACTCCCTTCGCGATTGCGATGGCCGACATCGATCGATTCAAGTCGGTCAACGATGAATATGGTCACTTGGTGGGTGGTGTGATCATTTCGGGCGGGGCGGGGCGGGGCGGGGCCATGAAGGAGATCGTTTGCGAGACCGATTGCGCCGGGCGCTACGGGGGCGAGGAGTTCCTCGCGATCCTCGGCAATAACGGCGAATACGGAGGCAGGGCCTTTGCCGAACGTTGGCGGAGCGCGTCGAGGGAATCAAGGTTCGAGTGGATTCCAGGAAAACCCTCTCGACATCGATCAGCATCGGCGTGCGGATCGCGCCCTCTATCGCGCCAAATAATCCGGGCGCAATCGAGTCTGTGTCCCTCCTGTCGAGGGGGGTGATCCTCCCGTCCTCGGCGCGGGAGGATAGGATCAGGCGAATCTGATCGGGGCGGGTGCTAGGGATCGACTTCGCCCGTTTTGCCCGCGTCGATCTCGATGGCCGTTTCGTCGGGTGTGGGGTCCAGCGCCGCGAGTTCTCGGGTCAATGCGGCAACCAATTCGATGTCCGCGTCGAAGTCGAGGCCGGGGATCTCGAGCGCGGATTCGAATCGTGAGCGGGCGGCCGCCAGGTCACCCGCGGCCCGTTCGAGGCGCCCCAGTTCGGCGAAGACGACGCGCGAGGGGTGTCCCGCGACTGGCGGATCCCCCCCCAGCCGAGCTTGCGCTCCCATCCCGATCGCTCGAGCACGGTCGAAATCACCGATCTCGCCGAGCACCCGCGCCAGCGTCGCTTCCGCGACAGCGCGCATTGCGGAGGTCGCTTCGATTTCTTCGAAAAGCCGGTTGGCGGAGGTCGCGGAGGCTTCGGCGGTCCCCAGATCTCTCTGCGCGAGTGAGATGCGCGCCTTGAAGATCTTGAGCGAGCCGAGCTGATCCTTGTCCGAGGGCGCGACCGTCTGCGCATCGAGCACCGCGCGGTCGATGGCGCGCCGCGCGAGGTCATGATCCCCCTCGCGAGTGGCCACACCCGAGATCTCGAAGGCGAGATCCAGGCGGGTCCTGCTCGCGCTGGCCGACTCCGACGAGAGCAGGGCGATCCGGAGCAGGGGCAGCTGCGATTCGGGGAGCCCCGCTTCTTCCGCGGCGGCCCCTCGGCGTCTGGAGAAGAGGTAGGCGAGTTCGACCATGGCGGGGCCGCCTAACTCGGGCTCCCGTTCCACATCTTCGAAGAGCTGATCCGCGAGGGTGTCGGCCTTCTCGCTCTCGCCGATGGAGACGAAGTCCATCGCCAATCGCGCCCTCATCCCGAAGACCGCTCGACGTTGTGCATTCGTCGCCGGTCGCGCCGACAGGAGAGTGGCGGCCCGTGCGAGGCTATCGCGCATCCCTTCGAGATCGCCCCGCTGGCGATCGGCTCGAGCCCGGCGGGTGAGGTCGTACCACTCCTGGGCGGGTTCCTCGCCCGTTGTCATGATGTCGTTCTCGGGGACACCGAAGTCGATGCCGAGCAAGACGGGTGCATCCGGCGCTTCGTGGGATTGGGCTGTGGCCTGCTCGGATCTGCTGGGTGGCATCGGATAATTCAGCGAGTTGCACGCTGTGCTCGCGAGCAAGAGGAACAGGCAAATAACGATTCGGACACGGGTCATTTTAGATACTCACAGGGAGTTCGCCTTCGCGAATCTCGCCGAGGCAGGTGTTGAGGAGTTTGATCGCGAGCTGGCCGAACCCGATCTGGATTCTGACCGGGTGATTGGAGTCGGGCGGCATGGAACCTCCGGCACCTCAGGCGCGCCGCTCTCGAGTCGAAGGTCAGAGGGCGACTCCCTGGCGGAGCATCCGTTGTCGGAGTCGCCATGGGCCATTACGGGTGCCAAAGGCTAGCACCGGGAGTCGATCAGCGGACCCACCGGCGCGCTATCCTGTGCACTCGGCGAGGTCCGGGCGATTGGAGCCGAGTGGGCGATCGGCAAGGAGCGAGCATGATCCGCAGAGGAATCCGAGAACGCGTATTCGGCACCGGCCTGTGTGGAGCCCCCGCGCGTTTGTTCCCTGCAATCTTGGCTCTCTCGATCGCGCTGGTGGGTTGCCAGACCTACAACGTGCAGACGGATTGGGATCCGTCCATCGCCTTTGGCCGCTTGCAGAGCTTCTATTTCGTCGACCCCCCGGAAATCGAGGGGATGGATCCTTTTGCGGACAACTCGCTGTTGCGCAAAAGGGTGCGATTCGCGGTCGAAACGGCGCTGACCGAGCGGGGCTACCGACCGGCTTCCAGTCGCTCGCAGGCGGATTTTCTCGTGACCTTCCTGGTGATTCTCGATGACCGGTACCAGGTGAGTGGCGCCTCGTTGGATGGAAGGGGGTTTCGTCGGCGCGGGGGCCACCTCGGACACTCCCATTCGATCACGGACCTCTACGCTTATCAGGAGTCCACGCTCATCCTCGACCTGCTCGATCCATCGACCGAAGAGCTCCTCTGGCGAGGCTGGGGGACCGGGATCGTGGGGACCCGCAGTCGCGATCGGGGTCGCGAGCGGATGGAAAAAGGGGTGCGGGCGATCCTGAGGGCCTTCCCGCCCCAGGCTCCTTCCGCAGACGGTTAGGCGTCCGTCTTCCGATCAGGCCCGAGGGCTCGTTTTCTCGGCGGGCAGCCGAACGTGGAAGCGGGTGCCACCGAGAGTTCTCGAACCGTCGACGGAGGGCTCATCCAGGGTCTCGTGCCACATGCTGCCCCCGTGATCCTCGACGATGCCGTGGGCCACGGAGAGACCCAGTCCCGTTCGCCCCTCGCGCAGGCGCGTCGTGTAGAAGGGGTCGAAGATGTGCTCCGCGTGGGCCTCGGGGATGCCGGGTCCATCGTCCTCGATCGAGATCTCGACCGCTCCCTCGACCCACCGAGTGGAGACGTTCACCCTGGTCCCGGAGGGCTGAGATTCGACGGCGTTTCGAATCAGGTTGACGAAGACCTGTTCGATTTCGATCGGATTCATCAGGACGGTCTGGCCGGAGGCCTCTCGGGAGAGATCGATTTCGACATGGGCCCCCCTTTCGTTGGCATAGCGAGCGGTCACGTCGATCGCCGTACGGAGCACACCGGTTAGATCGCTGGACCATTTCTCCGTCGCTTCCGAGCGAGCGAATTGCAGCACGCTGCGTACGACCTTTCCGCACCGAATGGCCTGGGTGCGGATTTCATCCAACGCGTCAGACCGGACCTGAGCGCCATTCTCCCCGGCCGCCGTCAAGATCGCGAAATCCACCGAGGCGAGGATCGCCCCGATCGGATTGTTGATCTGGTGAGCGATGCCGGTGCGAGTGTTCCGACCGACGCCAATCTCTCGTGGTCGCGGAGACTCTGCTGGCTCATCTCGAGCTCACGTGTCCGCTCGGCGATCGCAGCGCCGAGGCGCTCATTTTCCCGTCGATGCTGGCTGCCGAGTTCTTTCTGGGCGGTGACGTCGGTGTAGGCGATCTGTCGCGCGGGGCGTCCCTCCCAGCTTGCGCGCGCCCAGCGCATCTGGATCCAACGCCACTTGCCATCGCCGCCCAGGAAGCGCATTTCGCCCGAGCCATCGAGTTCGAAGTCCTCGAAGGCTTGACGAACCTGATCGCGGTCATCTCTGTGGATGAAGGCCATGGTGTCGGCATCGCCGGATTTTCGGAGATTTTCCTGGGTCGTGCCGAAGAGTTGTGCCAAGGCCTCGTTGGTGTAGATGACGCGATCATCACAGAAAACTGAGATGCCCTGGAGTGAGTACTCGATGAGGGCTTGATAGTTGGTCTCCGCTCGGGTGAGATCGGTGACATCTCGAAGCCGAACGATGATGCCCAGGACGGCGGGGTAGTCCAGGCGATTCGCGATCGTGATATCGAGCACGCGGCTTTCTGCTGGATCGCCGAGGCCCAGGCCGGGGCGCGTTCGGAGTTGAAGACGTGTAACTGCTTCGGGCTTCGAGAGGACTTCTTCCCACTGCTGGCGGGCTGTCAGAAAATCGTCCAGCTCCACGAACTCGTGCAACTGATGGCCGACCGCTTCGCCCGACCCGGTGGCGACGAGTCGCGTGGCTGCCGGGCTGGCGGGTTGGACGACGGCGTTGCGGTCCACGACGACCACACCTCCGTCGCGTGCTCGAGTAGGCTGTGATTGCGTTCGTCGCGCCCGCGGAGCTCAGCCTGTGCCCGGTCGGAGACTCTGATCGTGGTATGCCAGAATCTCTCGAGGGTCTGGGCGACCGCGCCCATGGCCACGATGCAGCCCGTCGCGACCAGGAAAATGAAGGTCGTGTTCGGGCCAACGAATATCGGTTCCTCTTCAGCCCCAACGGAGATCCGGCCGAGGCCGAGCGCTGCGATGCAGAGCGCGACGCCGGAAAACAGGAGAGCGCCCGACCGTCCGCGAACGACCAGACCGGCCATTGGAAGAATGGGCAGGAGGAGGAGGGCCCCGAACGCCTGTCCCGCGCTCAGCCAGATGGCCAGGGCGGATGCGACGGCGATGACTCCGCAGGTGATCAGCCCAGGGAGCGAATGGCTCGGGTTTGCCGAAGCGCGAAGGGCAGAATGACGATTGTGAACGCGACGAGCGTGGTGGTCAGGTTGATCGAAGCAGGCCAGTTCGAGCATTTCAGGCGCAGGACGGCGAGTGCGCCAGCACCCGTCGCCAGGCAGAGGAAGAGCCCGATTCGCGTCCCCGCGACCTCGTTCGCCCCTTCGCTGCGAAGCGCGTCGGATAGAAAAAAGGCGTCCGCTCGCCGCAGCGCACTGACGACCCCACTGTGCAAGGATCGTGAATCGTCGCTCGATACCATCGTCAGGTCCTTCTCACACGGTCGAGCGAATCGCGTGAAAGCGGTTCCCCGGCCGCGGGCGTCGATTCCAGAATATCGATGCGGTGGGCGAATTCCTGGAGCTTGCGAGCCGTCATGGTCGAGGAGCGCAGAGCGAGCGAGGTCAGCATCAAGAGGGAGCCGCAGGCGAAGCTCGCGAAGCGGAGGACCGTCGACACGAGCGCTTCGACGGAAGGTCGAACGGAGGAGGTGAAAGGGCCGGGTTCGGGCGATCCTGCCCGGTCCGTGGTTTCCTCCCTCTCATCGGGTGGGTAGCCGATCTGGGCGAGGGCGCGGTCGATCAGACTCCGGGGCAGTGCTTCGATGGTCGCTACCCTGGAATCCGCCTCACGCAATGCCGCGGGAAGCGGACTGCGATCGACCAACGCCGACGCAGCGGATTGGAAGACGCCCGGGGTGGCGACACCGGCGATCGCGAGACCGAGTGCGGCCGCGAAGATCACGTCGGAACCAATAGAGAGGGCCAGCCAGATTCGAAAATAGAGGACATAGACCAGCGACAAGGTGGCGAGCCCGAGCAGCAAGATCTGCTGCCAGAAAGAGAGCTGGGTCGTCAACGCATTCACTCCCCCGATAGGACCCCGCCGACAGCTGGATATGGGAGAGGATGCCACGTTTCTACCCGGGCGGTCACCGGGTGTTCTTCCGTCGGATCGCGTCATGTCCTCGCCCGTGTGGGATCGCTCATCCAGGAGGTCAGGAAATTGCGGGACTCAGCCCATTCTCAGCGCATCGAGGAACTCTTCGGGATCGTCGAATGGCGCCGGGCGACCGGCTTGCTGCACGTCGCCGCGATCGCTGGATCGCCGCCTCGAGCGATCGCCATCGGCCCGGACGCACCGGCGAGCCCGACGGATCGCTTCGTGCTCGGATTCGCTCGGGCGCGCGCGGATGCAATCGTGACGACGGGGGCGATTCTGCGCGCAGAGCCGGATCTCGTTCATTGCTATGCGGAGGAGGTCGAGGAGAACGCGACCTTCGCTCGCTGGCGGAGTCGTGTGCTCGGAAAGAGTGGGCCCCCCGCTCTGATCGTGCTGTCCGCGAGTGGGGCTTTCGCGACCGATCATCCGGCGCTCGCGGCGGTGGAGGATATCATCGTCTGGACGACGTCGGAAGGTCGGGCGCGTCTGGCGGAGGGGGGCGCGACCGCGCTCTTGATCGAGGCATCCGCCGCGTGCGGCGAATGCCTTCGTACGAGTGTGCACGCCGCGATCGAGCGAGTGCGGTCGTGCCTGAACGCAGGAACGATCCTGATCGAAGCGGGCCCGACGATTTCGAGCACGCTCTACCCCGATCCGCGGGGTGATGATTCCCATCGGGTCGCAGCCCGCTGGATCGACGAACTCCTGCTCTCGCGCTTCGAGGCCGAACTCGAGCCACGCGCGAGCGGGCCGGTGTTCGTGCCGAAGGTGCGGGTCACGGCTCGCTTCGGAGGCGCTCTCTCCGCCACGCGGATCGATGAAGCGAGTGGTCCATGGTCCTTCGAGCGCTATCGCGTGGAGTCCTAGCCCTGGTCATTTCTCCGAATCATCGGCCAGAGCATGGGACCGCCGGGAACCTGCAATTCCTCGATGACCTCGAATCCGTGTTTGTTGTAGAAGGAAATATTCTCCCGCTTCGATGACTCGAGATAGGCCGGCATGGACTCCTTGTCGCAGCGATCGAGGACGGGTTGGATCAGCGCTGAGCCGATCCCCTGGCCTTGGGATGGAGGATCGGTGCCGAGCACCGCCAGATAGTAATGGGGTTCGAGCAGATGATGTTGACTCATGAAGTCGCCGAGTCGGATCGCGCGCCGAAGGCCGCCACGGATCAGCCAGACCATCCGCAAGCCCAGACCGACCTGCCGAAGAAATCCATGCGGCTGAGGGGAGGGCCGCTGCCAGATTGCGGCCCCCGCGATCGTGTCATCGGTCAACACGAGGGCTTCCGCCCCGAACGCATCGATCGCCAACCCGGTGAATCCAGCGAAGCCGATCAATCGTTTGCGCTCGTCGGGAAAGAGGAACGTGGCGACCGGGTCGTCGAAGAAGGCTCGGCCGAGGACTTCGAGGACGCGTTTGCGCTCTCCCGGCCCGGGTTCGCAAACCCGCGGCCGAGCGGGCCCGAAATCGAGCGCTTCCTGTTGCTCGAGCAGGGGCTTCGCTTCGGCGTCTTTCGCTTGCATTTTCGTGCGCCCCATCAGCTCGATCGATCGTTGTGCGGCGATTCCGATTCCGTTCTCGGAGCCGCCGCAAAGTGTTCCCCATCCCGGTCCATCCAGGCAAGGGTCTCGACGTGCTGGGTAAAGGGGAAGAAATCGAACGCCTCGATCCCGGAAAGTCGCAATCCGCCGCGGTGCTGAAGCACTTCGAGTTCTTTGCAGAGGGCGGGCAGACCACAGGCGAGATAGATGAGGCGCCGCGGCGGCGCCGCGACCAATGCATCGAGCAGGGGCGCATCGAGGCCCTTGCGCGGCGGGTCGACGATGACGAGATCTGCGTCCGCGAGTCCCTCGAGACGGTCGCCCGCGTCGCCGCGAAGGATTCGTGCCCGATTCCGTTCTGCGGTGGGTCGCTCGGCCAGTCCCCGTTCGAGGCCTTCGAGGCCCTGGGGACTGCGCTCGTTGAAGCGGATCTCGGACGAGCGGGCGAGCAGTCCCAGGCCGATCGCGCCCACGCCGCAATAATATTCGGTGATCCGCGAGCGATCCGGGATCAGTGAGCCGATTCGGTCGACGGCGTGTTCGAAGAGCGGAAGATGATTCTGTCCGAAAGCGGCGGGGGGGAAGAAAATGTCGACGCCCGCGATCGATTCTCGAGTGGAGGGCTCTCCCGTGAGCGCGATCGTGGTCGGGCCGAGGATCGTGTTCGAGCGTTCGGGTTGCGCGTTGAAGAAGAGTCCCTGGAGCCGACCGCCGAGGCGTCGGTCAAGTACCTTCGGCAGCATCCCGAGGATTTCCGGCTCCGTACCGTTGCCGACGAGCACGACCTGGATCCGCTCGCTGCTTCGTTCGACGACGAGTTGGACATAACGAAGGGCGCCTCGGTGGGGCCGGTCGGCGTAGGGCGCGACGCCCGTCTCGCGGATGGCCTGCTTGAGTTCGCGCACCCCTTCGTTGATCAGCGGGTGGTGGACGGCGCAACTCGGCGTGTCGACGATGCGATGGCTGCCCGATTGGAAGAGCCCGATCTTGGGACTGCGTGCGCGGCCGCGAATGGCTAGCCGTGCGCGATGGCGATGAGCTAGGCCGGGGGCACGATGGATCGGCGGGCGAGGGAGTCCGGCGTTCTCAGCCAGAGTATCGAGCGATCGCTGGGCCTCCACGGGGAGGTCGGACTCGCCGAAGCGCGGGCAGCCGGGGCAGGGCGGGCGGTGGGGACAATCGTCTCGGGTCGACACGCGGCCGACTCTACCGCGCAGACCGTCGTTTTACCGCGCTCGAGAGTCGGCGCCGAGGACGTACTGCTACCGTGGGCGGATGGGACGCACCGGGAGACAGAGAGCTGCGCCTTCGGTGGGGCGAGAAGCGTTCCTGGCGACGACACCCGAAGATGTCGACGCGCGGGGTTGGGATCGGGTCGACGTACTCTTCGTGACGGGTGATGCCTACGTCGATCACCCCTCCTTTGCGATGGCGATTCTCGGGCGATGGCTCGAGGCAAACGGATTCCGGGTCGCCATCCTCGCCCAGCCGGATTGGCGAAGCGCGGACGCCTGGCGGCGCTTCGCTGCGCCGCGTCTTTTCTGCGCCGTTAGCGCCGGCAATATGGACTCGATGATCAATCACTACACGGCGAACAAGAAGCGTCGCAACTCCGACGCCTATTCGCCGGGTGGACGGATCGGATTGAGGCCCGATCGGCCGACCTCGGTCTATGCCCAGCGCTGTCGTGAAGCGTTCAAGGGTGTGCCCGTGGTCAGCGGTGGTGTCGAGGCCTCGCTTCGGAGAATCGCGCATTACGATTATTGGAGCGATCGCGTCTGGCCTTCGAATCTGGTGACTTCGAAGGCCGACCTGCTCGGCTATGGGATGGGCGAAGCGACGCTGCTCGAGATCGCCCGCCGACTCGACGCGGGCGATGGCCTCGGATCCCTTCGGGATCTTTCCGGGGTCGCGTATCTGCTGGGGAAGAACGAGTCGCTCCCCTCTTTCCCCGGTGGTCTCGCCGCCGGGGTTGCAGCGGAGACGATCGAATTGCCTTCCTTCGAAGTCGTGCGCGACGATCGTCGCGCCTTCTCCGCGATGACCCGAAGGCTTCATCTCGAGACGAATCCCGGAAACGCGCGTCGACTCGTGCAGCGACACGGCGATCGCTTGCTCGTGATCAATCCGCCGCGCGAGCCCCTCGACCAAGCGACCCTGGATCGACTCCACGAACTTCCCTACACGCGCCGCCCGCATCCAGACGACGGCGAATCGCCGCCGGCGTGGGAGACGATCAAGGACTCCGTTCAGATCATGCGCGGCTGCTTCGGGGGGTGCACCTTCTGTTCGATCACGATGCATCAAGGGCGCGTGATCCAGAGCCGGAGTCCCGGTTCGATCCTGGGAGAGGTCCAGTCGATGGCCTCGGCCGTGGATTTCAAGGGCTCGATCAGCGATCTCGGCGGCCCGACCGCGAATATGTATCGCATGCGTTGTACGAGACCCGAAGTCGAAGGTGTCTGTCGCCGTCTCTCCTGCGTTCATCCCAAGATTTGCAGATTGCTCGATACAGACCACGCTCCGACCCTCGAGCTGATGCGCCGGGCGCGTCAGATCGCCGGCGTGAAACGCGTCCATATCGCTTCCGGGATTCGCATGGATCTCGCCGCCGAGGAACCCGAGTATCTCGAGGAACTCGCGGCGCACCACGTCGGGGGCCATCTCAAGGTCGCCCCGGAGCATGCGAGTGATCGTGTGCTCGGTCTGATGAAGAAACCGGCCGTCGGGAGCTTCGAGATCTTCGCGGAGCGCTTTGCGGCCGCGTCCAGGCGTGCGGGCAAGGAGCAATACCTCGTTCCCTATTTCATCGCGAGCCACCCCGGATCGGGCGTCGCGGAGATGATCGAACTCGCGGTGTTGCTGAAGGCGCGCGGTGATCGCCCACGACAAGTCCAGGATTTCATTCCGGCGCCGATGGATATCTCGACCTCGATGTATTGGACGGGACTCGATCCCATGACCCAGAAGCCGGTCGAGTCCGCCAAGGGCGCCCGGGACCGGAACGTCCAGCGTGCACTCCTGCAATTCTTCATGCCCGAGAACTGGTCGACCGTTCGCGATGCCCTGCGGCGGGCGGGTCGTGAGGATCTGATCGGGGAGGGGCCCGACTGCCTGATTTCGTCTCGTCCTCCGCGTGGGGGGGATCGGGGCGGCTCGCGGCGGCCAGGCGAGCGGGGGGGGGCCGCCGGGGGATTTCGGCGCCCCTCGCGGGATTGAGGTCGGGGGCGCGGAAACGGGCCGGGCGGAGGCCGCTCGGAAGATCGCGGCTCCTGAAGGGACGTCTCGCGGAAGCTCGCCGACGCGGGCCCCGTGCCGGCTGGCCCGCCTTTTCCGGAGGCCTGCAGAGCTCCGAAAACGACCGGGGTCGGTGCTGCCGAACGCTAGATTATCCGCGTCGAACTGAATCGGGACGATCGCCTTGACCGCCCTCTCCGATCCGCCTTCACCCCGCCTTTCCCGCTCTGAGCTTTCGACGGAAGCGGTCGCCCGGGCCGCCGAGCCGTTCGGGTCCGAAGCCTGTTATCGGGCGCTGCAGAGCCGGGACGCGCGCTTCGATGGGCGCTTCTTCGTCGGCGTGACCTCGACGGGCATCTTCTGTCGACCGATCTGTCCGGCGCCGACGCCGAAGGCTCGGAATTGCACGTTTTGGCGCAGCGCCGCCGCCGCCCAGGAAGCGGGTTTTCGACCCTGTCTGCGTTGTCGGCCAGAGGCTGCGCCCGGAACGTCGGCGTGGTCCGGGACGGCGGCAAGCGCGTCTCGGGCGCTGCGCCTGATCGAGGCGGGGGCGCTCGATCAGGCGGGCTCCGTCGATGCGCTGGCCGAACGGCTCGGGATCGGTCCTCGTCATCTCCGGCGTCTTTTCGAACGACATTTGGGGACGCCGCCGCGTGCGGTCGCGAGGATGCGGCGGGTGTTCTTCGCCAAACAACTGATCGACGAGACGTCACTGCCCATGACGGAGGTGGCGATCTCGGCGGGCTTCGCGAGTCAGCGCCGCTTCAACGCCTGCATTCGCGAGGTCTACGGCCGGCCGCCGAGCGAGCTTCGCCGTTCACGGGGTGGGCGCGCAAGAGAACCTTCGAAAGCGCGCATGGTCTCCGCGGGCGCCTCCCGCGAGATCGAAATCACGCTTCCCTATCGCCCGCCCTTCGCCTGGCGGGCCCTGCTCGGTTTTCTGGGGGAGCGTGCGATTCCGGGTGTCGAGTTCGTCGAGGGCCCTGTCTACGCGCGCACGTTTCGCTCTGCTGGCGGGGTCGGTTGGCTCGATGCGGTGCCCGATTCGGCCGGGAATCGGTTGCGAGTGGGGGTGCGGCTCTCCTCGATCGAGGGGTTGATCGGCGTGCGCGGCGGTCTGCGCCGGCTATTCGATGTGGATGCGGACGCCGAGGCGATCGACGCCGTCATGGAGCGATCGGTGCGGCTCGCCGCGCACGTCGCAGCGCTTCCCGGCGTGCGGGTCCCCGGCGCCTTCGATGGTTTCGAGACCGCGGTTCGCGCGATCCTTGGACAGCAGATCAGCGTGAGAGCGGCGACCACGTTGGCGGGCCGGATCGTCGACCGCTGGGGCACGGCGATGCCCGCAGGGCTCGAAGCCCCCGCGCGACTCGCACACGTCTTCCCCACCGCCGCCGTGCTCGTCAGGGCTCCCCTCGAAGAGGTCGGGCTGACGCGCGCGCGGGCGCGGACGATTCGTGGGTTGGCCGGGGCCGTTCTCGCGGATTCGAGTCTGCTCGAGCCGGGTGCGGGACTCGAGGCGGAGGCGACTCGCTGGGAGGCGCTTGCGGGGATCGGGCCGTGGACCGCGCAATACGTGGCGATGAGGGTCCTGGGGGAGCCCGACGCCTTGCCGATCGGAGATCTGGGACTCCGGAAGGCGATCACAAAAAGCTATAATAAACCGAGGCCTGCTCGAGATGTCGAGAGAGCACTCGAAGATTGCCGGCCCTACCGAGCCTATGCCGCGATGCGGCTCTGGACGCTTCAGGGCGATCCCTGAGGCGGCCGGGCGGGCTGACGCCCGACGCTCTGGTGCTGCGCGCCGCGCGCATCGGCGATCAGTTCGTTTCGGATTGCTGCGCGATCTCCTGGCGCACGATCGAGACGTGCACGATTCCGAAAAGGAAGGTCTGCCAGATCTCCCCGGGCAGGGGGCGAGGACTCTTCTTGAGCACGCCGAGGAAGGCGATGCATTCGACCGTGTGGACGGCGGCGAGGGCGCCGAAGAGCATTCGACCGAAGCCGGCGAGCTCGTGGGCGTCCAGGGGCGGGAAGAAACAGGCCGTGGCGAGCAGCCAGGTCGCGCCGATGACGGCCTTTCCGATCGGGTAGATGCCGTTCTCTGCCATGCGCCGATTCTCCATTCGCTCTCGATGGGAGTCGGCATGATAGCCTTCGGCGCTCACCGGCAAGCGCATTGCGGGAATGCGGTTCTGTCGGGTCGAGCGTTGCCGGAGGGGAGTACGCGCATTTGAGCCAGACGAGCGAAGAATGGAAAGAAGACCTCGAGGCCGCCGCTGCCCGGGTGTATTGCCAGGGCGGCGAGGACGGTGTGCTGCTGCGACTCTTCGAAAAGATCGGTACGCGTCATCGCTCCTTCGTGGAGTTCGGCGCCTGGGACGGTGAGCATCTCTCGAATACCGCGAACCTGCGGCTGAATCACGGTTGGACCGGCCTGCTGATGGAGGGCAGCGAGCGCGCCGACGGTGAACTCGTGCGCCGCGAACGGGTCGATGCGGAAAATGTCGAAACGCTCTTCGACCGCTATGGGGTCGATCGCGATTTTGACCTGCTCTCGATCGATATCGATGGCAACGATTATTGGGTCTGGAAGGCGCTCGAGCGATATATTCCGCGCGTCGTGCTCGTCGAATATAATATCTTCTTTCGGCGAGAGACCGCCAAGACGATCGCCTACGACGCGAATCATGGTTGGGACAGGGAACATTACGGGCTCTATCACGGGGCGAGCCTCGCCGCTTTCCACAAGCTGGCGCGCTCCAAGGGGTACAGGTTGGTGTATACCGAGCCCTATTGCCCGAATGCGATCTTCGTTCGCGCGAGCGAGCTGGCTGCTGACATCGAGCTGCCGACGCTGGCTGAGTGGACGCGCTGGGATTGGCAGGAAGAGGGGTATGTCGAGCCGACGCCCCAGCCGGGTGGCCGCTGGGTGGAGGTCTGATCGGTGCGCTCGGCCGGGCTCAGGCGAGCGCGCGCAGCCAGCTCGTGGCGACCACCGCCCCCGTGACGACGAGCGCCAGGATCTGTGCGGCGTGGCCCGGCTTGGGATGGCGTGCGACCGGGAGTGCGATGACCAGCCCCGTCAGCCCGCCCGCCGCGAGCCCGAAGAGATGCGCCGAAAAATCGACCTTCGGCCCACCGGATCCGAGCATCGCGACGATTGCGAGACCCGCGCCGAAGGCGACCCAGGCCCCGCGCCCGGGCGGCGCCGTTCGGTGGCGCTCCCAGGCGGCGAGTCCGGCGAGCACGCCGACGAGTCCAAATACACCGGTCGACGCCCCAATCGAGCTGTGGCCATGCCCGTAGTAGAGAGCGTTCGCCAGGTTGCCGAGGCTGCCGCTCACCAGGAAGGCGAGCACGCCACAGCCGACACCGAGCCGGCCCGCGAGGGCGGCCAGGAAGAAACCGCCGAAGAGCGTGTTGCCGACCGCGTGGGGCAGATCGGCGTGCAGGCAGAGCGCCGTGATCGCGCGCCATCCCTCGCCGAACAGGACGAGCGCGGCCTGACTCTTGCCCGCCGCCACGAAGAGGGCGTGTCGATCCGATACGTCGAGGCCGAGATGGAACGCGAGCAGGCCCGTCGCGAAAACGTAGGCCGCGGCGACTTCGATCGGCGTCGTCATGGGGGCGGGGGGCAGGGCCCTTCGCTGCGCTCGCTCGGTGCGTTCCCGGCGCCAGGCGGCGATGATTTCGACAGCCTGGCTTTCGCGACCGGGTTCGACCTCGACGCGCCAGCGTCCATCCTCGTGGAGGACCTTCGGTTCGAAGCCCTCCGCGACCAGCACGAGCGCCCACTCCTCGGCGTCGCGTTTGCGCGGCGCCTCGGGGAGGCGCGCCGTCGGGGAATCTGAAACGGAGTCGCGTGTGTCGGAGGCGGCCATGGTGCGAGGTCATGGTAACGTTGTCGCCGCCCTCGACCGAATGGGTTGTGAGAGCCGAGAGGAGCCAATCCCCAGATGAGCGCGCCAACGACACCCCGACCCCTCGTCCGCGTGGAGCGGATCGCGCTACGCGGTCCGGGTGTGGTGATCCTCACGGGTCCATCGAGTTGCGGCAAGGGCGAGGTGGCCAGCGCGCTCTGCGATGTTGTTTCGATCGACCCGAGCCGGCATCTCTCGATGGGTGAGATTCTGCGTTCCACGATCGACCGATCGAAGAGCGACCCGGGTTTTGCGCGTTTGCTGGCGGATAAATATGCGCTCTCGGACGACACGAGCATCTTCGACTCCATCGATACGAACGAGGAACTCAACGAGAAGGTGAGGCGCCACCTGCCCGATCTCGACCGCCATTTCGGTCGCACGCCGAGCCGTTTCATCTCGGACGAGGTGAGCGGTCGGGCCGAGGTCAGTCAACTCGGCTGGCTCGAGTTCTGTACCGCCCGCGGGTTGCTGATCCCGAATCGATGGACCCAGGATCTGATTTCAGCGGAGATCGACCGCGCCCTGGCAGCGGATACCGAGGGCGTCGACAGTCCCTTCATCCTGGACGGCTATCCGCGAACGGTCGCCGCCGCACAACATCTGCTCGGATTCCTCGAGAGCGCGCAATTGCCGGTGCTCAAGGTTCTTCATCTGTCGATCAG
Source organism: Deltaproteobacteria bacterium (assembly GCA_002719955.1). Lineage (GTDB taxonomy): Bacteria > Myxococcota_A > UBA9160 > UBA9160 > UBA4427 > UBA4427. Next base: position 56,032 of record PBFW01000046.1, read on the forward strand.
CAAGGCCGAGATGAGCGCCCGTGCCGGCAAACGCGGGCGCGCGGATGACAACGAGGGGGCGCTGCGGCGGCGCTTCGAGTTCTACGTCGAAAACGTGCAGCCCTCTGTCGACTATCTGAAGACGGAACTCGGCGGCGATCGCGTGGCGCTGATCGATGCGCATCAGCCCTCTTTCGATCTCGTCGATGGCGCCCGCGTCTTCCATCTCGAACGTTCGATCGACAACGTGGTGACCTCGGCACTGCGCGCGCTCGGCGTGCCGAATATCATCGTTCGCGACCTGCTAGAAAGTCGACGCGAGAAGGGGCAGCTGGAAGAGCACGAACGTGGCTGAGGTTCCGGGCGAGGGCATGCCCGAACCCGAGAGCGACGAGTTGGGACGCTATCTCGAAGATACGATCACCATCGATTGGCAGACACCGGCCGTGATGGAGCAGGCGCAGGCCCTGCTCGAGGGGCACGAGACTTCCGAGGCGCGTGTCCGCGCGCTCTTCGAGTTCGTGCGGGACGAAGTCGATGATTCGATGGACCTCGCGCTCGATCCGAAGACCGAAAAGGCGACCTGTCGGGCGAGCGAGGTGCTCGCCGAGCGAAGGGGGCTCTGCTTTGCGAAGAGCCACCTCCTGGCGGCTCTTCTCAGGTATGCCGGTTTTCCGACGGGATTATGTTATGTGCGCCTAAGGGACGGCAGCAATCCCGACCGCTCCACGCTACACGGCTTCAATGCGGTCCATTGGGTTGGGACGCAGAGCTGGATCTTCCTCGATGCCAGGGGGAATCGCCCCGGCCTCGCGGCCGAGTGTCGTTTCGAGGCGCCCTGGAGTCTGCCCTGGCTCCCAGACGCCGAGATCGGTGAGGCATTCCTGCCCTCCATCTACATGCGCCCCGCCAGACGGATCATCGATCTGCTCGAACGGGCCCCGGACCTCGCGGCCGTATTGCGAAATCTTCCCGACGCGCTCTGATCCGCGTGGCGCGCCTCCAGCCAACCCTCGTCTCTTCGCGACCGATGGATCGAGGTGCGCCAAGCGACGGGTGGGCGCTCGATTCCCTCGCGCCTACGATTGAGGGCTCTGCCGCGTTCGGCTCTGGATCGATGGTGAGATTCGGCCACGCTGGCGACTACGAGGACGAGCAATGAATCGATTTGAGGGCAAGGTCGCTCTGGTCAGTGGCGCGGGCCAGGGGATGGGCGAGGTCGAGGCACGCGCGCTCGCGGAGGAAGGGGCCCGGGTCGTGATCGGGGATCTTCGTGAGGACAAGGGGCGTGGCTTGGCTGAAGAGATCGGCGAGGCAGCCCTTTTCGTGCCGCTCGACGTGACTCGGCCGGAGAGCTGGGCCTCGGCGATCGAAGAGACCGCGGGCCGCTTCGGACGCCTCGATGTCCTCGTCAACAATGCTGGAATCATGCGCTACGGACCGATCGAAGGTTTCGCCTTCGAGGATTATATGGCGGTGATCATGGTGAACCAGGTCGGCACCTTCCTGGGGATGCAGGCGGCCCATCCAGTCATGCGCGACTCGGGGGGCGGTGCGATCGTGAACATCTCGTCCACGGCGGGCATGCAGGGGGTAGCGGCGGCGGTGGCGTACGTGGCGAGCAAACATGCCGTTCGGGGAATGACGAAAACGGCGGCCCTCGAGTTCGCTCGCGACGGGATCCGCGTCAACTCGATTCATCCCGGTGGCGTCGAGACGGATATGGCCCGGCCCATGCTCGCGGAACGAGAGGCGCTGGGCGATACCTATGAATCGAATCCGATTCCTCGGATCGGGCAACCCGAAGAGGTGGCGAGGCTCGTGCTCTTCCTGGCCTGCGATGACAGCTCATATTGTACGGGTTCGGAATTCGTGATCGATGGCGGGGGGCTCGCCGGAGAGGTCCACGAGTCGATGATGCAGGCCGGGCAATGAGCGCCGCGCCGTGCCTCGAGGGTCGCGTGGCGCTGGTGACCGGCGCCACGCGTGGGATCGGTCGAGGCTGTGCGCTCGAGTTGGCTGCGGCGGGCGCAACCGTCTACGCGACGGGTCGAACGCTTCGCGAGGGTGACAGCGATCTGCCCGGCAGCCTCGAGTCACTCGAGCAGGAGGCGCGCACGCTGGCGGGCCGGATCTTCGGTGTCGAATGTGATCATCGCGACGACGCGGCGGTCGCTCGGGGCTTCGAGCGCATCGAGCGCGAGCAGAGGCGACTCGACCTGCTCGTGAACAACGCCTTTCTGCTGCCCGACGAGATCGAGCCGGATCGACCCTTCTGGCAGACGCCGATTGCGTGGTGGGACGACATGCTCGGTGTGGGGACCCGATCCGCCTACGTGACCCTCCATCATGCCGCGCCGCGGATGATCGAGGGCGGAGGGGGGCTGGTCGTGAATATCTCTTCGGCGGGGGCTCGCGCGCTGCATCTGCACGTCGCGTATTCCGCGGGCAAGAGCGCGCTCGATCGGCTGACCTGTGACGCGGCGGCTCAACTCGAAGCCCACGCCGTTTCCGTCGTCTCGATCTGGCCCTATTTCGTGCGCACCGAGCGATTGATGCAGATCGAGCACGAGGGCGAAGGCGATTGGGAGCACGATATTGCCGGTGCCGAGAGCCAGCGATTCGTGGGTCGCACGATCGCTGCCCTCGCGGTCGCCGAGGATCTCGCGCAACGCAGCGGCGGCGCGTTTACCTCGGCTGAGCTCGCGCTGGCCTACGGCGTTCGTGAGCTCGACGGCGGATTTCCCGATGGCCCCCTCTCCACCGAATCGGAGGCGTCGCCGCGCTCTTGAATGTCGCCGGCGTTCATCGCGCGTCGGGCGGTGCGGGCCGAAGGACCTCGCGCGAGCCCAACTCGAAGTCGAGGCGCAAGCTCCGATGTCGGCTCCGCCAGCCCTCGGGCGTGCGGCAGAGCTGATCCCGATATTCTCCGAACATCTCGTAGGTGGTTTGCGAGAGTTCGCGCGCGCCCACGTGTAAGGCGCGGATATAGACGGCGCTGCGGGCCTCGTCACCGTCGAGTTCGATTCGATAATTGCCGAGCAGATGCTGTGTCGGGCCACAGCCCTCGAGATAGGGCCGCAATCGCTCGAGGTATTTCTCGAAGGAGTGGGTCGTCCACTCGCCAGCGTCGTAGACGAGATCCGGCGTGAATACCCGCTCGAGCAGGGGCCAGTCTCGCTGGTCGAGCGCCGTCGAATAGCGCGCGAGCGTCGCTTGGATCGCGGAGTAGTCATCGCAGCGGGACATCGGGATTCCTCTTCCGTTTCGGGTGGCGTGTGTGTTCGCTCAGTCCGCGAGCACGCGTTCTCGCACGATCAACGACCAGGTACGCTGGAAATCGAGAAAGAGCCCGGTCTCCTTCGACTCGCGTTCGGCGACGCCCGGACCCGACCAATACCGCTCGCGAAAATCCTCGAGACTTGCGAACCAGATCTCGGAAACGCCATCGAGGTCCGGCGCATCGCCCCAACTCTCCTCGATGACATTCTGCACATATTTCGCGATTCCCGGTTGGTCGTCGCGCAGTTTCGCCGTGTGGTGGAAATAGAGCTCGCGGAATTCGTCACGCGAAACATGGGGCGGGCGACGCAAGAAGGAGAGCTGTTTGACGCCCGGACGCCAGCCCTGCGCATCGCGCGCCGGCAACTCATCAAAGACCTCCCGCTGACTGACCCGGTACCCGAATTCCACCTCCTTGGAGGAGAAGCTGGGCGTGCTGTCCCCCCACTCCCAGCTGAGCAGCTCGTAGCGGACGGGAAGCTGGGGCGGCATGCCGTGGAGCGCGAGCAGATCCTGGTCGCTGCCCACTACATCGATCACACGCGCGCGGGCGTCGCTCGCAGCGAGTTTGTCGACGGCGGCTTCCGGATCATGGGGATCTCGGGATCGCCGGACGCATCGCAACCACTTCTCTTCCATCGTGTCTTCCTTCTCACATCGACTTCTGGGTTCTGTGACGGCGCACCGAAGATCCGTTTCCAACTTCCACGCTCGGGCGGCCAGAAGCATCCCCAGGCCGATCGCAGTGATCAGCAAGAGCATACCTCGGAGCGACAGAGCGGGGACGACGGCCACCGGGGGGCAATGCCGGAGGGGTGCCCACTTCGGGCTGTGTGGGCCCGAGCGGACCCGAAACCATTCCCAGCGCCAAGGAGAGATCGGGATCCACGAAGCCGGGTGCGATCTCGGGATTCCAGGAGTTCTGCACGGTTGCTTCGGACTGGCCGGAGCCGACCTGGCCGGTTTCTGCATTCAGCCCCGAATTCCCCGAAACCCTCGAAGTCGTTGCCACCCAGGACGATTCAACCTCAGCATCGTGCGCCTCGACATCGCTCACGTCGCTCTTCGCCAGGCAATCGCGTGGCGGCGTCACTCGATCCGCAGCCTCTTCAATTTCTTGTAGAGCCCCTCGCGTGTCAGCCCGAGCTTCCGGGCCGTGCGCGTCTTGCGCCCATCGTTGTTCGCGAGTGCTCGCCGGATCATCCAGGCCTCAACGCGCTCGAGGGCCTCTCGGAGGCTCTCGTCGGGGCGAGCACCGTGGGCCACCGGTTCGAGAATTTCGACGAGTTTGGGCGATAGGCGCCCGGGCGTGATGAGTTCTCCGCTCGGGGTCAGCATCAGCATCCGCAGGATTTCGTTCTCGAGTTCGCGGACGTTGCCCGGCCACCCGTAGCCCTCGAGGAGGTGATTCGTAGCGAGCGAGAGGTGGCAGCCGAGCTTGCCTTCACGCGGCCCGTGGAGCGCCAGGAAATAGCGGGCCAGGGGAATGATGTCGCGGCGCCGCTCGCGCAGGGGAGGGATTCGGATCGGGAAGACATTGAGCCGGTAGAAGAGGTCCTCGCGGAAATGCCCGCTCTTCACTTCCCCGGCCAGGAGGCGGTTGGTGGCGGCGATGATCCGGCAATGCGCCGGCCGCGACTCGGTGCTTCCGACCGGGCGGATCTCGCGCTCCTGGAGGACACGCAGGAGTTTGGCCTGGAGGGGGAGGCCGATCTCCGCAATTTCGTCGAGGAAGAGCGTGCCGCAGCCGGCGGCCTCGAAGAGTCCGGGCTTGGCGCGATCGGCGCCGGTGAAGGCGCCCTTCGTATGTCCGAATAGCTCGCTTTCGAGCAGCGATTCTGGAAACGCTGCGCAGTTGATCGCGACGAAGGGCTCCTCACCACGCGCCGCGCGCCCGTGTAATTCCCGGGCGATCACTTCCTTGCCGACGCCGGTCTCGCCCGTTATCAGCACGGTCGATGGACTCGATGCGGCGAGATCGACGAGCCTCGAGACCTCCTGCATCGCTCGACTCGTCGAGACGACCCGGGGCGCGTCGTCGGGGGAGGGCAGCTCGTCGGGCTCGATGTCCGGTGATTTCGAATCGCCGGTCGCTGTCCGGGTGTCGGCGATGGGACGCGAGGTTCTGCGTCGATCGTGGATCGCGTCGAGGGTCTCGTTGATCTCGCTGACGAAGCCCGTGCCGGGCCGATTCGGCTCGACGAGCAGGACAGCGCCCGCCCCGGCTTCGACCAAGCCGTCGGCACTCGCCGCAAAATCGTTAGAGAGCGAAATGAGGGTCGCGCCGCGCGGGGCGAATCGCTCGAGGCGGTCGAGCGCCTTCTCGACTTCCTCGGGTCGGCCCGCTTCGAGCAGGATCCCGTCGAAGCGGACGCGCGGGAGCAGGAGCGCTTCTGCGAGGTCCGGAACCCACGTGATGTCGAGTTCCGGTGCTTCGGTCATGCCGCTCTGACTCAGCCCGTCACCGCTGCCCACCCAGAGGAGGGATCGAATGGTGCGCATGCGCTCTCCAGTGCCCGACGCGACCGAAGGCGATTCGGCGTTCGCGGGTTGGTTGGAGATTGGCGATGCGCGGCCCCCGGCGCGTTCGAATCCGCCTTCAGATCTTCTCCGATTCTCCTCCGAGCCCGGACGAGCAGCGTGGATCGGATGGATGGACGGGCGCCTTCGCCGGAGTCGTGGTCAGGCGGACCGAGGCCGCGCGGGCGCGTTGAGCTCGGCATCGCCGGGCTAATCCGTCTCCCAGGAATCCGGGGTCCGGTCGAGTCCCTCGATCGCTTCGGTGGCGAGGACGTCGATATCCGTCTGCTCCTCGAGTTGTTCGAGCATATCTTGCGCAGCTCGCTCGGAACCGCAGGGCACGACCGAGTTGTGGCCCAGCACGTACCAGTCTCCACGCAGTTCAGCGACATGCCATCGCCCTTCGAGAGGGATACAGGCACCGCCGGGCAACACGAGAAAGGGCCTCTTGGGCACGCGAAACCTCCGGCGCCCATTCTAACTGATTGTGGGGGAAAGAATACGCCTGCTCTGCGGGCTCTGTTTCCACTGTGCCTGCTGGGCACTCGAGGAGCCGCGAGAAGCGGTCTTGTCGGGAAGGGGCGAGAACGTTCGGGGTAGATTCGGCCTCGAGGCATGTCTGCGGGGGGGGTCAGCGTGCGGGTGCGCGTCGGATCTCCACGTCCGTTCCGCTTCCGATGAGCACGGCGTCGGCCATGCCAAGGAAGAAACCGGTTCCCAGGACGCCGGGCAGGGCGACGATTGCGGACTCGAGGGCGCGCGCATCGAGCGGTGGGTCGAGCTTGGCGTCGAGGATCCAGTTGCCGTTGTCGGTGATCAGTGTCTGCGAGCGTCCATCGACGCGCAAATCCGCGTCGAGACCCAGCTTGGCGAGTTCGCTTCGCACCAGCGAGACGCCAAAGGGCAGGACCTCGATTGGCAGCCTTCCGCCCTGGCCGAGCTGGCGGACGAGTTTCTCGGGACCGATCAGGATGATGAGCTGATCGGAGCTGGCCGCGACTACCTTTTCGCGCACCATCGCGGCGCCATAGCCCTTGATCACGTCGAGCCGGTCGTCGACCTCATCCGCGCCGTCGAAGGTGATGTCGAGGGATGCGACCTCTTCGAGACGGGCGAGGGGAATGCCGAGGCCGCCGGCGAGCGCAGCGGTCGCTTCGCTCGTCGGGACTCCGGTCACCTGCAGACCCTCGGCGACTCGCGCGCCGAGCGCTTCCACGAAGGCCGAGGCGGCGCGGCCCGTGCCCAGGCCGATCTTCATTCCGTCCCGCACCCATTCGAGGGCGGTCTCGGCCGCGCCGGTCGGTGTCGTGGGATCGGATCGGTCGCTCATATCAGCCGAGGGCGCTCCCGATCCAGTCCGCCAGCAGGGCGAGGGTGGCGGGCGGGTCTGCGCCCACGTCGATTCCGAGCACGCGACGATCCCTTTTGCAGAGCACCTCGAAATCGCCCACCGCCTGAGCCTCGGCGAGGGTGTCGAAATCGCCGCCCATCTCGGGAATCCCGAGCGGCGTGCCCGCGCGCGCAGCGGCGCTCTGCCACAGGTGGAGGCCGACGACCCGATTGGGCCCCCCCTTCTGGAGCTGTCCAGTCGAATGCAGATAGCGGGGCCCGAAGTCGAGGGTCGTTGCCACGCGCTTCGCGCTGCCGACCGCTTCTCGTATCGACTGCAGCACCCGTCGGGTCGTGGGCGTGTCCTCGAGGAAAGCGTTGATCACGAAGGTGTCGCCCGAGGCGAGTCCATCGAGGAGCGATTCTGCGAGCGCACCGGGATCGCCTTTGGCTCGTGAGGCCGCATCGCCGAGGGCGGGTGCGGTCATCAGCTTCACGCCCTTGGCTTCGAGATCCGCGCTTCGTTCGGGAAGACCGCCGTCTCGGCTCGCCCGCTGCATCAGTTCGCGTCCCGCGACCTTCGCCGACTCGACATCGGGTTGGTCAAAGGGGTTGAGATCCCAGACCGCGCCGATGACCGCGGTGGCGATCTGCCAGCGAAAGATTTCCTGGACGAGATCGAGCGACTCGGCGATCGCGATGCGAATCACCGGGTGTCCGGCCATTTCGAGCACCTTCAGTTTTTCTTCGCGCGTTCGATTCGAGGCCGCTGAAGCCGCGCCCGAGACGGCGAGATCGACGAAGATCCGATCGTTGCCGTAGCGGCTCGATTCGCCCAGGGGTTCGCCACCGATCGGAACGATTCCGCGTTCGCTTTTGCCCGTCGACTCGGCGAGCAATTGTTCGAGCCAGGCGGCGAAGGTCGCGATCTCGGGAGAGAGGCTCAGGGTGAGCTTGTCGCGGCCCTGGCGGGCCAGGCCTGCGAGTGTGAGGCCGAGGCCGACGCCGGGATTCAGATCGGGGGACACGAAAGGCGCACAGGAGGCGGACATCGTCCGCGCTCGGGCCAGCAGCGCCTCGGGGTCGAGGCCCATCGCTTCGGCGGGCAGCAGACCGAAGGGGGAGAGCGCCGAAAAGCGTCCTCCGACGTCCGGTCGCCCGAATGCGATCCCGAGGAAATCGAGCTCGCTCGCGCGTGCTTCGAGGTCGCTGCCCGGATCCGTGATGGCGACGAAATGTTGGCCGGCTGCGGCCTTCCCCTTCGCCGCGACCAGGCGCGCGTAGATCAGCTCGAAGATCGCGTTCGGTTCGATCGTCGAACCCGATTTCGAAGAGACGAAGAAGAGGCAGCGTTCGAGATCGATCGCGGCCAGTTGCGTTTCGAGCGCGTTCGGGACCGTCGTGTCGAGGACGCGCAGCGTGCGCGGGCACCGACCGTCTCCGTCGTCGCCTTCGAAGGTTCGACCCATGACATCCGGCCACAGGCTCGAGCCCCCCATGCCGATCACAACGACGGTGTCGGAGGCGTGATTGCGAATCGCTTCGCGCAGCGTGGGGCTCGCGATCGCTTGCTCGGCCGGGGCCGTCGGGAGATCGAGCCAACCCATCCAGCTCGCCTCGTCCGCATCGGAGAAGATCTCGGCACGCCGCTTCCACAGGGCGTGGGTCTTGCCTTCCTGCTGCCAGGTTTCGTGCGCGGCTGCGATTTCACTGGCCGCTGCGCCCAGTGCATAACGCGTGCTCGCAAGCGAATCGCCGAGCAAGCTCTGTCGCTTCGTCTCGACCGAGAGCAGCAATCCGTCGAAGGCATCGCTGAAGAGCGCACAGCCCTTGGTCAAGAGGCCATCGGTGATCTCCTTGAGCGAGATCCCCAGCGCTTCCAATTCCGAGAGAATGGCTTGGGCCTCGGCCTTGAGGGGCACCGGGTCGCTGCCCAGGGCGTCGCGCACCCTTCCCTCCGTGCGGAAGGCGGCCAGCGTCGCATCGGGCAGGGTATTGACGGTGTGGTTGCCGATCAGCTCGTCGACGTAGAGCGTCCTGGGGAGGGCGGGGTCCTTGGTGCCGGTGCTCGCCCACAGGACCCGCTGGGGGTCGGCCCCGGCGGCGGCCAGGCGGCCCCAACGATCGCCGGCGAGGGTTTCGAGGAAGAGGGCATAGGCGAGCTTGGCGTTCGCGATGGCGACCTTGGCATCGAGCGCCTCGAGTCGAACGCGGTGATCCTCGCGCGTCTCATTTTCCAGAGCGGCCTGGAGATGCTCGCCGACGGTCGCATCGATTCGTGAAATGAAGAAACTGGCGACGCTCGCGATTCCCGAAACGGATTCACCGCGCTCGAGTCGCGCCTCGAGCCCCGAGAGATAGGCCTGGTGAACGGCCTCGTAAGCGTCGACCGCGAAGAGCAGCGTGACGTTCACATGGATGCCGTCCGAGATCAGCTGCTGGATGGCGGGGATGCCCTCGGGCGTCGCCGGCACCTTGATCATCAGATTGTCGCGTGAGACCGCCTGGGCGAGTCGCCGTGCTTCCGCGACAGTGCCCTCGGTGTCGCTCGAGAGGTGTGGCGAGACCTCGAGGGAGACGAAACCGTCCCGGCCCCCGCTCTGCTCCCAGACGGGGCGCAGCACATCGCAGCCGAGCTGGATGTCCTGGACGGCGAGCTTCTCGAAGACGTCGAGCGCGTCGGTTGCGCCCTGGCCCATCAGGGCGCGGGCCGCCGGGTCGTAATCGCTCGTCTTCGCGATCGCCTTCTCGAAGATCGAGGGATTCGAGGTCACGCCGCGGATGCCCTCGTCCTCGACCCAGCGACGCAACTCCCCCGAGAGCAGGAGATCACGGCTGATATTGTCGAGCCAGATGGATTGGCCCTTTGTGTGGGCCGCGAAGACGGGTGTGCGAGTCGCGCTCTCGCCGGTGGGGGTCTCGGCTCTCTTGTTCTCGACAGACATGGAAGGCGGATCCTCGGTTGAGCGCGGGGACGGGGGGGCGTCTTCCGAGGCGCGAGTATAGGGCGTCGCAGCGGCTGCGGGAGAGCGCCGGCTGACTCTGGCCCCAGAACGAGGAAGCCCGGCCATGCGTGGGCATGGCCGGGCTCGGGATGGCGCTGGAGATCTGGGGGATCAGGCGGCACCGACCGTGATTCGTCGGGGTCGGCTCTCGGCGCTCTTCGGCAGGCGAAGCTCGAGGACCCCGTTGCGCATCTTGGCCGAGACCCCCGCGCGGTCGATCTCCTCGGAGATCCGGAACTCGCGGTGGTATCCGCCGGTCCGGTATTCCGCGTAGCGGGTCGAGCCCTTCTCGGGCTCGTCGGCGGCGCGTGCGTCGAGGGTGAGCACGCCCTTGTCCATGTTGATGTCGACCGTCTCTTCGTTGGCCCCCGGCATGTCCGCGAGGATCACGAAGGCGTCGGGTTCTTCGAGGATGTCGACGTCGGGGCGGAAGACCAGGCCCGGTCGCGTGTCCTCGGTTACGAGTTCGGCCTTTTCTCGGGCTTCGATTTCTCGAGGGGTATCGGTCGTCATTTCCTTCTCCTCCGAGGCCACACCTTTTGGGTGGGCATCTGGTCGGGTGCCGGCGGGGCGCTCTTTCGTAGACCGCCCCTGCCAGCTCGTTTTGCCTAACGCGTTTCAATTTCGATCTGGCGCGGTTGGACGGCCTTCGACTTCGGAAGATCGAGTCTGAGGACGCCGTTCTTGTGCGTCGCCTTCGCTTGATCGAGGTCACATTCCAGGGGGAGCTCGAAAGCGCGCCGGAAGCTGCCCGACTGTCGCTCTCGGCGGTGGAAGGCGATGCCGTCGCCCGCTGTGTTCTCGACCTTCCGCTCACCGCTCAGCGTGACGGTCGTGCCTTCGATCGAGATATCGATGTCCTCGGGCGGGATACCCGGGAGCTCGGCGGTCAGGACATAACCCTCGTCGGATTCATCCAGGTTGACCGGCGGGAAGACGCCGCGTGTTCCTTGATAGGTCCCCCCGCCCGCGCGAGGTACGCCGCCGCGTCCGCGTCGCAGTTCGTTGGCGAGACTGGGCCAGGGGCTCCAGGTCAAAGGTCGTTGAAAAGTCGTCATTGCGCTCTCCTTCTCGGGGTACGCCACAATGGATTTTCACGAAGCCATGGATGTCAACTCGGGTCCGAGAAAAACACCATCGAATTTTCACGCATACGCAAGACGGGGCCCTTCTCGCCCTGAGGGCTGTGTGTGCTCTTCGGGAACTGCGTGCAGAGTACGCAGAATTGTTTCGACAAAGACCCCGGCCAGGGGTTGACCCGCGACGATGCGCGACGAGACGCGCGCTGAGGCGTGGGGGTCGAAATGGGCGCTAGAGCGCTTCGAACGCCTCGAAATAGCGCGGCCAGGTTTTCGAGACGCAACCCGGATCGAGGATGACGACGCCCGGAATGCGAAGTCCGGCCAGAGCGAAGGACATCGCCATCCGGTGATCGTCATAGGTTGCGATCTCGGCGCCGCGCATCGGACCGGGTTCGATCTTCAACCAGTCGGGCCCCGTGCTCGCACGTGCGCCGAGCTTACGCAATTCTGTTTCGAGGGCGGCGAGTCGGTCCGTTTCCTTGATGCGCAGGTTCGCCACGTTCGTGATCGTGGTCGGACCATTGGCGAAGAGTGCGACGACGGCGTAGGCCAGCACCGCATCGGGGAAGTCATTCATGTCGATTTCGCCGAGGCTGCGGAGCGGTCTCTCGGAACCGAGGACGGTGACGGTGTCGCCCTCGCGCTCGATATGGCAGCCCATGCGCTCGAGCAGGCCCAGGATCTTGAAATCCGCCTGAAGCGAGGCTTCGGGGATGCCGCCGACCGAGACGCGGCCACCGGCAATCGCGGCGGCGCAGAAGGGGTAGGCGGCGGAGGAGGCATCGGGTTCGATCGTGTAGTCGCGGGCCCGATAGGTTCGCCCCGCCTCGACCCGCAGCCGGTCGTCCTCGGTCCACCGGGCGGAGGCACCGAAGGCACGCATCACGTCGAGGGTCAGGTCGATATAGGGGCGTGAAACGATGAGGCCGTCCTTGAAGGCGAGTTCGACATCCTCACGGGCGTAGGGTGCCGCCTGGATCACGGCCGACACGTATTGGCTCGAGCGACTGCCATCGATCAGCGCAGCGCCGCCGGGCAGGCCTCCGCCGTGGACCCGCACGGGCGGGCAATCGCCGTCGCCCTCGATCGTGAGCTCGGCGCCGAGGGCGCGCAGCGAGGTGACGAGATCCGAGATCGGGCGCTCGCGCATGCGCGCGTTTCCGTCGACGACGATCGCGTCGTCGGCGAGGGTGAGGGCCGCGGTCAGGAAGCGGACGGTGGTCCCGGAATTTCCGCAGTCGAGGCTGTGGTCGGGGCTCTCGAAGCGGCCACCGCGACCCGAGACGAGCCAGTCTTCGCAGCCGTTTTTCGTACTTTCTTTTTCGAGCGCGATGCCCATGGCCTCGAGCGCGGCGCGCATCACGAGGGTGTCGTCGGATTCGAGGCCGCCGGAGAGTCGGCTCCGCCCATCGGCGAGGGCGGCCAGGAGCAGGGCGCGATTGGTGATGCTCTTGCTCCCGGGGACGCTCACCTGCCCGCTGAGGGGGCCGCGGGTCTCGATCGAGAGGCGATCGGGCAGTCTCGGGGGCGTCGGGGCGGGCATCTGGGTGGTGGGACTCCAGGGCGTCTGGCGGCTCCCGGGAGCGAGGTCCGTCCGAGCTGCATGCGGGGGGGGCACCGTAGCACGATGGGCCTTTCCGTTGACACTTATCAGGCGCTCCGGCACACTCCTGCACCGGTTGGAATCCATTGATCTGTCAGCGGGTTAGCCGATTCGATTCGGCTCGCGGGACCGCCCGCCTCGCATTCCCACTCGCGCTCGAAGCCGGCGCGGGAAGCATTGCGGATACCCTGGAGTAGCCGGCCCAGTCAACTTCGATGGAGAGCCCTACGCTCGCCCCGGGTCGGGGTGGGCCGCGTGTGTGCGCGCCTCGGGTGTCCGGACGAGAACCCAGAAAAGCCGCGAGGTCGCGGTGTCCTCCGCTCGGTTTGCGGTGGGGGCGCGCTGAGAGCGCGCCGAGAAAGATCGCGGTCAGACCGCCCGAGCGCGCCGCGAGCGCCCGCGGGTCGCTCGACCGAAGGAGAAGAGTAGGGTGCCGAAAGTTCTCGTTTCCGATTCCCTCGCCGAACAGGGCGTGACCGTCCTCGAGCAGGCGGCGGGGATCGATGTCCTCAACAGGCCCGGCTGCTCCCCCGACGAACTCCTCGAGTTGATCGCGGACGTCGATGGCCTCGTGATCCGGTCCGGCACGAAGGTGACGGCGGACGTGCTGGCCATCGCCAAGAATCTGCGCATCGTCGGGCGCGCAGGAATCGGCGTCGACAATATCGACACGCCGATCGCCACTCAGCAGGGCGTCGTCGTCGTGAACACGCCCGAGGGAAACAACATTACGACCGCGGAGCACGCTATCTCGCTGATGGTCTCGCTCGCCCGCCACGTTCCCCAGGCCACCGCCTCCATGAAGGCCGGCCGATGGGAAAAGAAGAAGTTCCAGGGAATGGAGCTTTACAACCGAACGCTCGGTGTCCTCGGGGCCGGCAATATCGGTCGCTTCGTCGTGTCTCGTGCCAAGGGCCTCGGGATGAAGGTGCTCGTGCACGATCCTTACCTGACCGCCGAAGCGGCGGCGCGTCTCGAGGTCGAACGCGTGGAGCTCGATGAGATGATGAGCCGCGCGGATATCGTCACCGTTCACGTTCCCAAGACCAAGGAGACGACGGGGATTCTCGGCGCGGCCGAATTCTCGAAGGCGAAGGCCGGGCTGATCGTGATCAATGCCGCTCGCGGTGGGATCGTCGACGAAGCTGCGCTCCTCGAAGCGCTCGAATCGGGCCAGGTCGGGGCCGCGGGTCTCGATGTCTTCGTCGAAGAGCCGCCGCCGCCGGACCACCCGCTCGTGAACCACCCGAACGTGATCTGCACGCCGCATCTCGGCGCCTCGACCGAGCAGGCGCAGATCAACGTCTCCGTGACCGTCGCCGAGCAGGTGCGCGATTATCTCCTGCGCGGCGAAATTCGAAACTCGATCAACGTTCCGAGCGTTTCTCCCGAGCAGATGGCCGAGGTCGGTCCCTATATCGGCCTGGGCGAGAAGCTCGGCGCCTTCCAGGGCCAGCTCGCTCAGGGCCGCGTCGATGTCGTCGAGGTCGAATATTCCGGTGAGGTCGCCGAGCTCAGGGTCGCGCCGATCACCATCGCCGTCCTGAAGGGCATCCTGGCGCCGGTGCGCGAGAGCGTGAACCTCGTGAACGCTTCGCATATCGCCCAGGAGCTCGGCATCAAGGTCATCGAGTCCAAGGTCGCCCACTCGACCGATTTCGCGTCTGCCGTCACCGTCAAGGTCAAGGGCGTCATCGACCGACTGGTGGCCGGCGCCGTCTTCCACGGTGACCAGCCCCGGATCGTGCGCATCGACGATTTCATGCTCGAGGCGATTCCGGAGGGCTGCACGCTCTTGATCCACAACCACGATCAGAGCGGCGTCGTCGGTCACGTCGGAACCGCATTAGGCGAAGCCGGAATCAATATCTCTCGCATGCAGCTCGCCCTCCACGAATCGCGTGGCGAGGCTTGCATGCTCGTCAACATCGATCAGGACCCCGGTGAAGAAGTCCTCTCGGCGCTGCGTGAAGCAGACAATATGATCGCTGTTCAGCTACTGGAGCTCTAGGTATGTCTACCGTCGTCGCCGTCGGCGCCCAATGGGGTGATGAAGGCAAGGGGAAAATCGTTGACTGGCTCGGTCCGCGCGCGGATCTCGTCGCTCGTTTTCAGGGCGGCAACAACGCCGGCCACACGCTCGTGGTCGATGGCGAGACGACGATCCTTCACGTCGTCCCGTCGGGTATCCTTCACGATGGCTCGGTCAATCTGATCGGTCCGGGCGTCGTCGTCGATCCCGCGATCCTGCTCGAGGAACTCGGCAAGCTCGAAGATCGCGGAATTCTGAGGGATCCCTCGCGCATTCGCGTCTCCGGCCGTGCCCACGTCATCCTGCCCTGGCACCGCGCCCTCGATGCTGCGCGTGAAGCCGCCGCGGGCGCGGGCAAGATCGGCACGACCGGCCGCGGGATCGGTCCGGCCTATGAGGACAAGGTGGCCCGCCGCGGAATTCGCGTGGCCGACCTGCGTCAACTCGACACCTTGCGAGACAAGCTTGCGGCGATCGCCGAACAGAAGAATTTCGAACTCACCCAGATGCATTCCGCGGAGCCCGTCGACGTCGATCAGCTCTTCGAGGAATGTGTCGAATGGGGCCGACAGCTCGAACCCTATATCGATCACACCGGTCGCATCCTCGACCGCTCGCTCCGTGCCGGCAAGAATATCCTTTTCGAAGGTGCGCAGGGCACCTTCCTCGATATCGATCACGGGACCTATCCCTTCGTGACGTCATCCAATTGCGTCGCCGGGGCCGTCTGCACGGGAAGTGGGGTCGGCCCGACGCGAATCGATCGCGTCATCGGGATCACGAAGGCCTACACGACCCGCGTGGGCTCCGGCCCCTTCCCGACGGAACTCGAAGACGAGATCGGCGAGGAGCTGCGGCGTGTCGGCGCCGAGTTCGGGGCCACCACCGGTCGGCCGCGGCGTTGCGGTTGGCTCGACGGCGTGTTGCTCCGCGAGGCGGTGACGGTCAATGGTCTGACGGATCTCGCGATCAACAAGCTGGATATCCTGAGCGGCTTCGGCGAACTCAAAATCTGCACCGCCTACGAGATCGACGGCAAGGTCACCGAGGATTTCCCGATGACGCTGGCCGAGGCGGAGCGCGCGAAACCCGTCTACGAGACGATGCCCGGTTGGCAGGAAGACGTGCGGGGCCTCACCTCGATCGATCAGTTCCCGGATAACGCCCGTCGCTATATCGAGCGGATCGAAGCGATCGCCGAGGTGCCGGCGGCGCTTCTGAGCGTCGGACCCGGGCGCGAAGAGACGATCATTCTGCGTGAGCTCTTCGACTGAGCGGCCAGCGGGGCTGCGCGCTTTGCGCGCGTGATCAGGATTTGTGTCGGCAGATGCCGAAGCACATTCCGAATCGAGGCCGCCCTGCTCGGTCAGTCGATCCTCGGTCGCGATCAGGCTCGAGACGACGGCTTCTGACTCGGCGGATCCATCGGCGAGCCGCGCTCCGTCCAGCAGCTCGAAGATCGGGTGGAGCAGCCCGCCACCGAAGTCACGCTTCAGCTCGAAATCGAAATACAGGCGGAGCAGATCCAGGGCGATCGAGGAGCGGACTCCCTCGCTCGGATCCAGGCGCATCCCCTCGTCGATCGTTCGGTGGACGCGCTTCAGATCCGCTTTGCGTTTGTATTCGGCGGGGATCGCCCCTCATGCGCGATGGATGATCGCCACTCGATCCGGCGGGTAGATCGAATAGACGGGCCCCACGTACTCGTTGAAGAACGCGCGGCGTCGGGCGCGAGACATCGTCTGACTCTGGACAGCACGCCCTCGAGATCGCGAACATGATGGAGGGAGCCGGCGAAGAGCGCGCTCAGCGGAGCTCGAAGGAGGCGGTCGAAGCCCGTCCGCGCCCGCTCCCCATTTCTGCGAAGCTTTGATCGAGGGCTTGATTTGACGAGGGAGAAGGTCGATAGAAAGCTCGATGGGGCGTCGGGGGCCCCCCACGTCGAGCGGAATCGGGCGTTCCGGTTCGGCGGCGCCGAATCGGGGAGAAGGGCAGAGTTGGGCAATCCCATTCGCGTGCTCTCGGGCAATCTCTGGCGGGGCAAGGCCGATTCCGAGGCCTTGATCGACCTCATCCGACGCCACGAGATCGATGTCTTCGCGGCCCAGGAGCTGGGCTCAGAAAATGCCGAGGCGATCTCGAGCGAACTGCCCTTCGGATCGCTCGAACCCAGCGACTGCTTCCGCGGGATGGGCATCGCCCTGCGTCGCCCCGCCCGTTTCAGCCGGATTCCCCTTCGTTACCGATCCGCCGACCGGGTCGTTCTCGAACCCGGAGAGTGGGAGGGCTTGAGCCGCCCACTCGATCTCGTGAATGTTCATTTCCAGGCACCCCACGCGCTACGCCCTTTTCCCTCCCCACTGGTGCGTCACCGTCAGGTTTCCGGACTCGAACGTTTCTTTGCCGAGAACCCGAGCGACTCGCGCCTGGTCGTCGGCGATTTCAATGCGACCCCGATCTGGTCGGTCTATCGACGGATGGCACGCCTCTTCTCGGACGGCGCGATCCAATCTGCGCAGAGGGAAGGGCGCCCGGTCGAGCGGACCTGGGGGCCCACGGCCAAGAGCCCCCGGCTGCTGCGAATCGATCACGCGATGGTTCGTGGACTCGAGGTCGAAAATTTCCAGGTCGTCGATCTCCCGGGCAGCGATCATTCGGGTCTGGTCTTCGATTGTTCGCCGAGTCCTCGTTCAGCATCCTAGCGGCGCACGAAGATCCGCAGCCGGTCGAGCGTCGGGTGGCCCGGGGGCGCGCCAGGCCTGTGGGCTGAGTCGGTGGGCCGAATCATTGGCGGCGCGGAGAGGACTCCGCTGGATTGATGCTTTCGCCCTCGCTTCGATCCGCTGAATCCACACCGCACCGCCGCGTCCCCTCGGAGTTCTGTGAGGGTCGCGATCGTCGAGATGGCAGCTCGAACGCTCTTGATCTAGAAGGGCAGCGCCCAGTCCGTCGAGCGGGAGACTCGACTCACCTTGCGAATCGGGTTGCGGGTCCGCGTCCAATTGGCCGAAGCCGGCACCGACCACGCGTCGGTTCGAATCGTGCGCGCCCGCCGAACGGGTCGAAGCCCCGTTTCGCCGTGGGGGGGCTGGGAAGTATGAGAGGGAGAGGAGGAGGAAAGAGAAGGTGTGCAGCCCGGAGAATTCGTGATCGAGCGAACGGAGGGCGAGGAGGGCGAGGAGGGCGGGGAGGGCGAGGAGGGGAGGAGCGGGGCGGAGAGGGGAGAGGAAGGGAGAGGCCATTCGTAGAGGTCGTTCAGGGGGCTGGATTCGTCGGCGTCGAGGGGGGTGTCCTCGAGGTCGAAGGCTACGTCGTTCAGGGATTCGCTCATGGTCAATTCTCCAGTGTTTTTTTGGTTCGAGGATCGTAGGCGAAGAAAAAGCGAAAGTCAAACGACTACCGGGGATCGGCCTTCCGAGGAGCGCTGTCGAGCGTCTCCAGTCGGCGCGCGCGGGCGAGGCGGCTCTTCGGGTCGTGATAACGTCGCTGGATGGTCCAGCGACAGCTTCGAATCGGCACTTTTCTCTCGGGCACCGGGAGCAATATGGGCTCGTGGCGCCACCCGGACGCCGTGCCGGACGGCGCCATCAACTTCGCCCATTTCCTCGACATGACGCGTCGGGCGGAGGCGGCCAAACTCGACTTCGTCTTCTTCGGCGACGGCGTCTACATCAGTGAAAAGTCGCACCCGAATTTCCTCACCCGCTTCGAGCCCCTGACGCTGCTCGCGGCCCTCGCTCCGGCGACCCGGCGCATCGGCCTGGTCGGCACACTCTCCACCACCTACAGCGAGCCCTATACCGTCGCGCGCCAATTCGGTTCGATCGACCTGCTCTCGGACGGAAGAGCGGGCTGGAATGTCGTGACCTCCCCCCTGGCGGGGAGCGCCGCCAACTACGGGAAGATCGAGCATCCCGATCACGACCTGCGCTACCGGATCGCGGACGAATATCTCGATGTGACCGAAGCGCTGTGGAGTTCCTGGGACGAGGGCGCCTTCGTGCGCGACCGGGCGAGCGGTCGCTTCATCAATCCGAGCAAACTACACGCCGCCGACCACCACGGTGAATTCTTCTCCGTCGCGGGCCCTCTCAACATCACGCGATCCCGGCAGGGCCAGCCGGTCCTCTTTCAGGCGGGCGCCTCCGAAGCCGGGCGCGATTTCGCCGCCGCTCGCGCCGACGCCGTCTTCGTCGTCGAGCGCAGCCTGGAAGGAGCGGTCGCCTTCAGAGCCGACCTCCACCAGCGCGCGGCCAAGAGCGGACGCGCGCCCGACGAGTTGGTGATCCTGCAGGGCATCGGTCCGATCGTGGGTCGCACGAAAGCCGAGGCCGAGGAGAAATACCGTGCGATCGCGGATCTGGTGGAGATCGACGTGGCCCTCGACTATCTCGGCCGCTTCTTCGAGGATATCGACTGGTCTGGCTACGACCTCGATGCGCCCTTTCCCGACCTGGGCGACCACGCCCGCGGCGGTTGGCAGAGCGCCACCGACCAGATCAAGGAAAACGCCAAGCGGGAGGGCCTCACGCTTCGAGAGGTCGCGCTCGGCTCGACGACGCCTCGTCATGCCTTTATCGGAACGGCGAGCGAAATCGCCGACACCCTGCAGGCCTGGTTCGAGGCCGGCGCAGTGGACGGCTTCATGGTGGATGGCCCCGTCCTGCCGAGCGGATTGGCGGATTTCACCGAAGAAGTGATTCCGGTTCTGGTCGAGCGCGGGCTCTTTCGCGGCGAGTATGAGGCGGACACGCTGCGCGGAAATCTGGGACTGAAGCCGTTTTCGGTGGCGTGATCGGGCTGATTCGGGGTGGGATGGATGGCCCGCGATTCGCTCGGCCGGGAGGCTCGACGGGGGTGGGCGACGGTGTTATCCAACGCCCGGGCCCGTAGCTCAGTTGGTAGAGCAGGAGACTTTTAATCTCACGGTCCGGGGTTCGAGTCCCCGCGGGCTCACCATTTTCCCTTCACAATCGAGTGGTCTGGTAGTCGGTTCTTCTAGGAGGCCGGATTCTGCAGACGGGCTACAGGGGTGGCTGGGAGCGCCGGAGTCACGGACTGACCGAATGAGCAGCCCGTCACCCGCTTCGCTCCCGCCGCGTGGGGGCGCGGCTGAGGAGCCCAGTTCGAGAGGGTCGCATCTCTCATTGCTGGTCGAGGCGCTTCTACTGAGACTCCGACTCGTCGGGCGGGATACGTCCTGTCGGCTCTACGGGGTGTCGCTCTTCCTCGAACGACCGAATCTACCTCGCCAGCCGGATCGGGGAATGTGGCTAGCCAGTCCCACATCTGAGACAGTGGAGTGCAGAATCACGACTCGGGGACATCAAATGGAACCGACCTGGCTGAACACGCTCATCGTCGATGCCGAGGAGCATCGCTGGTGTACAAGGCCGAATTGCACGACCTGCGGTGCGGGAGACCTTCGTAGCTGCGTATTCTCGGAAGCGATGGAACTCGCTGGACTCGAAGTGCCCGAGCCCGCTGAGACGTCGCCTCGGAGATTGATCGAGACCCTACAGCCGGTTCAGCGAGCAGCCGTCTTCGAGCAGATTGTGCGTGGGCTGCGGGGGGTTGATCGGAGCGCTGCCCGAGCCGGTTCGGCGCTGAGAACGATCCTCATGGATCTTCATCCTCCCCTCATGAAATGGGGTGTCCCCGAAAGCCTGTCGGAGCGACTCAACGGTACCTTCGCCGGTCAAGAGTTTGACGCGATGCAGGCCCATTCAGCCAGTCTCGCAGACGAACGGGCGCGCCGGGCGGAGTATGAGGGCCCGAAAGCCGTGGCGGAGCGACGTGAGGCACGGAGAGTCGCAAGGGAGCGACGGCTTCAGCAGCGTCTCGAAAAAAAGACGGCCCGAGATAAGACCCTGGTAGAGCTGGCAGCATTGTCCGGAATGAAGCGACTCGTGAAGATCGCTGGTTACCGGCCCCTCATTTCGCTTGAAAGTATTCCTGATCATCTCGTCCCGCTCGACGCGGACTGTCGTAGTCTCGATGTTGAGGCGAGAGAAGGATTGATTGCTCTCATCGCCCGTCGTCGCGGGGCTTGGGGACGGCTGCGGCGACAGTTGATCGCACTCCGTCCGGAATCTGATGCTAGCTCCCACGCTTCGTTCGACCGTTCGCGTTGACTCGTGCACTCAGACCGATGAATCTTCCGCCTTCCTTGCTCGATCCTCGCAAGCTAGCTGGGTCGATATAAGGGGGGCAGGTCAGCTCGATGATGGGTACCAGATCCGGCGTCTTCCGGCGATGAAAATATCTCCAGCATGATAGGTCCCAAAATTCTTGGTACGAAGTGAATGGGAGAGCGTCGTGCGGGAAATCCGCCTGCTGCGTTCGAGGTGGCAGGGCTGGAAACGGAGTCACGGTCAGGTCTACACAGGCACGAACGGGGAAACCCGGGCTACAGACAAGACCACGACCTCACGGATTACCGCGCCAGCCCTCGACCCTACCGCCGTGGCACCCATGATCCTTGGTTCAATTCCTGGCTTCTCAGGCAGCTCGAAAAATGTCGAAGTTTTTGGGGATCTTGCTTTCGTCGCTGATCACTGAAACGGACCACGGCACGCGCTGAGACGCACTCGAATCGCGCGCTCATCCCGGCGGAAGACGCGCTTGTCAGTGGTCGCCGATCGGGCCGGAAGTCAACTCGTCACGCATCGATTCGAGATCCGCGGTCAGATAGCCCAGATCCCGCATGCATTGGACGAATTCCTCTTCGCTCCCGGTCGAAGCGCGGCAGGTCGCCTCGTCCTGCGCAATCTGGTTCGGGTCAGCTCCCGCCTTGAAGGAGACGCTTCCGCAACCGGCCGACACGACGATCACCGCCACGAACAGAGCGATCCCTCGGGCGGAGCGCGCTCCATCCCATTTAAGCGTCGTATGAGTTTCCATTAGTTGAGCACTCCCTCCCGGATGATGAAATCTGTCACGACATCGACTCCATGACCGTCGCGCATATTCGTGAACACGTAGGGTCGGTCCCCGCGCATTCGGTGTGAATCCGTGTCCATTACTTCCAGCGAAGCACCCACGTAGGGGGCGAGATCGATCTTGTTGATGACCAGGAGATCCGATCGCGTGATACCCGGACCGCCCTTGCGCGGGATTTTCTCCCCCTCGGCAACATCGATCACGTAGATCGTCAGATCCGCGAGATCCGGGCTGAACGTCGCGGCGAGATTATCACCGCCGCTCTCGATGAGAATCAGGTCGAGTTCAGGGTACCGCAGGCAGAGGTCATCGATCGCCGCCAGGTTCATCGAGGCGTCTTCCCGGATCGCCGTATGCGGACAACCTCCGGTCTCCACCCCCACGATCCGGTCCGCGGGCAGCGCCATGCTGCAAATCAGGAACTCCGCGTCCTCCTTCGTGTAGATGTCATTAGTCACGGCGGCAATCTCGAAGCGGTCACGCAACCGAGTACAGAGGGCTTCCATCAGTGCTGTCTTGCCCGAACCGACGGGGCCGCCGATCCCTACCCGAAGAACGGGTCTTTTGGGCGCATTCGCTGTACTCATGATCAAGACTTCCTCTCATCTGGGCAGACGGAACAGGGCCAGGGCGCGGTGGACACGAGGCCGTCTCGAAACCGACCGATCTCGAGGGGGCTCAGGATCGAAAGAGTCGCGAATACTGAGTCTCATGCAGGCTACTCGCCAGCGCCACAATCGGAAGCATTCCGCCGATTTCGTTGTCCTCGAGGGCGAGAGCCCGCTGACAGATCGCCGGAATTCGTTCCGAGAGTTCGAGCATCAGCCTCTGTCCCGCGACCTGCCCGAGCGGGATCAGCTTGACGCCGACCAATACCTGATTCTCGACCCATCCCCAGGCGTAAGCATCGGCCAGCGCAGGCAGCGGAATTTCCCAGGCGACCGCCGCGAGTGCGAGGATCTGCGCAAAGGGCACTTCCGCTCGCCCCACCCATGGCTCGGCCGACGGGATCTCGAGGTCGCGCAAGAGACGGGCGAGCGCGCGCCCTCGATCACGATCATCCGCGACGAGTTCGCTTGTCTCTCTCATGGCGACGAGCCGACGGCCCCAGGAGCGCTGCGCCGCATCATCCCCCAGGCGATGGGCCTCGTATAATTTCGCCAGAATCGGCAGGTCGACGCGACCCAGAGAATGATTGAGCTGATCGTCGAGCCAGGCCAGCAGCGATGCTTCGTCGCTCACCCAATCCGCTTCGACGGCGGCCTCCAACCCCTGTGAATACGCGTAGGCGCCCACAGGCAGCGATTGACTCGCGAGTTGAAAGAGCCTGAGCAATCGCCGCGATGTCAGCTCCGCACTCACGACGGGCTCCGGTCCCCTTCGAAACGAGGCGCTTCATCGGCCTCTTCATCTGAATCGTGGGCGTGCTCATGGGAATGGGAATCGGAATTAGAATGGGTGTGCGCGGAATCGTCCGCGCCGTGTGAAGGATGGCCATGTCCATCTGCGTGTCCATGTCCGTGATAGGCACCCCTCTCGGGTTCGAAGGCCACCTCTTCCTGAGTTACGTGAAGCCCCAGTCCTCGGACCATCTCATCGAGAACGTGATCGGGCTGATAACGCAGCCAGCCGTCTCCGACCTGCAGGGCAACATGCCGATTGCCGAGGTGGTAACAGGCACGCGCCAGCCTCAGGAGGTCATCGGTCCGCGCCGCCGAAACGCTCTCGGGCGCGGCATGCACATAGACGAACGTTCCATCGGCCCCCCGAAGACAGTCTCCCTCGACGAGCCGCGTTCCCCGCGACAGCAGAATCGCCGCCTCGCGACCGCTGTCGAGGCAGACGCGCTGACGACTCTTCTGCCGAAGGTCGTAGGGGAGTGTCAGACTGTCCCCCGCAGACTTCCGCGGGACCGCCTCCGCCATCCGCTCGACGAGCTCGATCATGCCCACGGCGTCGTGACCCGAAGCGTCGTGACCCGAAGCGTCGTGACCCGCGACGTCGTGACCCGAAAGGTGTTCATCGGAGACATCCTCATGCTCAAGGTCCCCATCAGAACAGGAAATAACGTTGGGCCATTGGTAATTCGCTGGCCGGCTCACACGTCAACAGCTCGCCGTCGGCTCGAACCTCGTAGGTTCTCGAATCCACTTCGATCTCGGGCTCGTAGTCGTTGTGGATCAGATCCGCCTTGCGCAATTCGCGCGTTTTCTGGCTAGTACCGATCCGGTTGCGTAGGCCGAGCGTCTCCGGAACCCCTGCATCGACTGCGGCACGAGACAGGAAGCTCATGCAGGTCGAGTTCCGGGCTGCGCCGAGGGCGCCAAACATCGGGCGATAATGCGAGGGCTGCGGGGTCGGAATCGACGCATTCGGATCGCCCATGGGCGCGGCGACGATCATTCCCCCCTTGACGACCAGACTCGGCTTGACCCCGAAGAAGGCAGGACGCCAGAGGACGAGGTCGGCGAGGCCCCCGACAGCGACGCTACCCACTTCGTGTGCGATGCCGTGGGTGATGGCGGGATTGATGGTGTACTTCGCGATGTACCGCTTGACCCGGGTATTATCGTTTTCGGCTGGATCCCCAGCCAGACTGCCGCGCTGCACCTTCATCTTGTGCGCCGTCTGCCAGGTCCGCATGATCACCTCGCCGACGCGCCCCATCGCCTGGGAATCCGAAGCGATCATCGAGAACGCACCAAGATCGTGCAGGATGTCCTCCGCAGCGATCGTCTCCCGTCGGATTCGTGACTCGGCGAAGGCGACATCCTCGGGAATCGAGGGGGAGAGATGGTGGCAGACCATGAGCATGTCGAGATGCTCATCGATCGTGTTCACCGTATAGGGCCGCGTCGGGTTCGTACTCGACGGCATCACGTTGCTCTCGCCGCAGACCTTGATGATGTCCGGCGCGTGGCCACCGCCCGCACCCTCCGTGTGATAGGTGTGGATCGTGCGACCGGCAAAGGCCGCGATCGTGTCCTCGACGAATCCGGATTCGTTGAGCGTATCGGTATGAATCGCCACTTGAACGTCGTGCCGCTCGGCGACAGAGAGGCAGTTGTCGATGGCAGCCGGAGTCGTTCCCCAATCCTCGTGGAGCTTGAGCCCCATCGCCCCGGCGACGACCTGCTCGTCGAGCGCCTCGGGAAGGCTCGCGTTCCCCTTGCCGAGGTATCCGAGATTGACTGGCAACGTGTCCGCCGCCTCGAGCATGCGATGGATATTCCAGGGGCCCGGGGTGCAGGTCGTGGCGTTCGTCCCGGTCGCCGGTCCCGTGCCGCCGCCGAGCATCGTCGTGATCCCGGACATCAGGGCCTCGTCGATCTGCTGAGGACAGATGAAGTGGATGTGCGCGTCGATCCCACCGGCGGTCACGATCTGGCCTTCCGCGGCGATCACCTCGGTCCCGGGGCCGATCACGATTTCCACACCGGGCTGGATATCGGGGTTGCCCGCTTTTCCGATAGCGGCGATGCGCCCGTCCTTCACGCCGATATCGGCTTTGACGATTCCCCAATGGTCGACGATCAGCGCATTGGTGAGGACGAGGTCGACCGATTCGGCGCTGGACCGCTGACTCTGACCCATGCCGTCGCGGATGACCTTGCCGCCGCCAAAGGTGACCTCTTCGCCGTAGGTCGTCAGGTCCCGCTCGACCTCGATGATGAGTTCCGTGTCGGCGAGTCGAACCCGGTCGCCGGTCGTCGGGCCATAGAGTTCCGCATAGGCGCGGCGTGTAATCGTTCTCACTTCGACTCTTCCAATGTGCCCATGACCTCGCCTCGAAAGCCGTAAACCGAGCGTTCGCCCGCGTAAGCAACCAGTTCGACCGTCCGGGACTGCCCCGGCTCGAAACGAAGGGCCGTGCCCGCCGGAATATTCAGACGAAAGCCCCGTGCCTGCTCGCGCTCGAAGACGAGCGCGGGGTTGGTCTCGAAAAAATGGTAGTGGGAGCCGACTTGAATGGGCCGATCGCCCTGGCTCTCGACCACCAGGGTGCGCATCTCCCGCCCTTCATTGAGGGAGATCTCTCCCTCCGCCGTCATGATTTCACCGGCTTTCATGATGCTTGTCGCCTCCGCAACGGCCCTGCTCTCATTGAATCGGATCGTGCACCGTGACCAACTTGGTGCCGTCCGGGAACGTCGCTTCGACCTGCACTTCGTGCAGCATTTCGGCGACGCCGTCCATGACCTCATCGGCGCTGAGAATCTCGCACCCCTCGCTCATGAGTTCGGCCACCGTTCGGCCATCGCGCGCCCCCTCGACGATCGCGGCGCTGATCAGCGCGACGGCCTCAGGATGATTGAGCTTGAGGCCCCGGGCCCGACGGCGCTCGGCCACGAGCGCGGCGGTGAAGAGAAGGAGTTTATCCTTCTCGCGCGGGGTCAGATTCATCTTGGGTCTCCTCGCGAGCAACCATACCAATCGACCCGCGTACCGAACAATAGGCCGTCTCGTGGCAGGGTCACGTGTGCCAGATCCGGGGCTCCGAAGCGGGGCGATTCATCGTGAGCGGACGAAGTCTCTGCCACAGCTTCGAGAAGGTCATCGAAAGCGGCTCGCACGTCGCCGCGAGTCCGCGAGCAACGAGCACATCACCGATCAGGGTCGAGGCGCAGAGCGCATCGGGCAGATCCGAGAGGACCTCTCTCGAAGCAGCCAGGACCGCCTCGTCCGCGTGCGTCGTCACGAAGGTCGCGCAGGCGGCATGGTCCCGTAGTCCTGGCAACCCTCCCATTCCGCCACGTTGACGTTCCAACAACTGGGGCTCACCATCTCGAAACAGTTCGAAACGAAAATCAATCTCCCCGTCCTCGAAGGGCTCCTGGAGCGAGGGACGCCCCAATCCGAGGATTTCCCAGCCGCAGAACCGCGCATTCCCCTCGAGTTCGATCCGGGTCGCCAACCGCGCGTGCGCGCCATCAAAGAGCAGTGTTTCCTGCGGTAGCCACTCGAAGGTCGCCGCCTCCGCCACCCGCGCGACCTGTTGCGCCTGGGCTTCGAGTCCCCGGCTGAAATTCCAACGCGTCGCCCCCGGCGTCGTGATGAGCGCGTGGCAAGCCGGCTTCACGTCGAAACTCATTCGAAGATCATCGCCTCCGACGATGCCCGCCGGCGGGTGAAGCAGGTAGACGTGGCAGACCTCGTCGCCCTCGGGATAGAAGGGCCTCTGTATGGTGAGCGGGCCTCTCTGACGCTTCTTGACGAGGGTCCTTCCGCTGCGCTGATGGAAGTGCAGCGCGAGGTCAGCCTGCCAACCCGAAGCCGACTCGCGAATCGGCCATCGGACCGGATCGACCGTCTGCTCGGGGGCTCCCGGCCCAGCCTGTCCAACCCGAGCCTCGAATCCCTGCATGCCGCTCACCCCGACTTCACACCGTCAAGTATCGACGGACGACCTCATCGTCGAGTTCATCCATCGCCCCGCTCGCGACCGTCCGCCCCTTGTCGAGCACGTAGAATCGATCGGCCACGCGTCTCGCAAGAGGCAGCTTCTGCTCGACGAGCAGGACGCTAATTCCCATCTGTTGATTGAGGCGAGCGATCGTGTCGCCGATCTCCTGCACGATATTGGGCTGGATCCCTTCCGTCGGCTCATCGAGAATCAGGAGACTCGGCTCGAGGATCATCGCTCGCCCGACCGCGAGTTGCTGCTGTTGTCCGCCGGACAGATCTCCGCCGTAGCGTCGCAACATCTGTCGCAAGACGGGGAATGTCTCGAGAACCCGGTCGTAAGCCCGCTTGCCGCGCGGGCCCCGATTGATCAAGAGGGCGATCCGCAGATTCTCGTCCACCGTGAGACGCGGGAAGATCTCGCGGCCCTGCGGCACGTATCCGATTCCCCCGCGTGCCCGAACCTCCGCGGGCAGCTTCGACAGCACCGTATCGCCGTAGCGGATCTCTCCGCTCTGGATCGGCAGAAGGCCCATGATGCATTTCAGCGTGGTCGTCTTGCCGACACCGTTGCGACCCATCAGGCACGTGCAGGAACCGCTCGGCACTTCGAGCGAGAGATCCCACAACGTATGGCTCTCTCCGTAATGTTGATTGACGCCACTCAAGCTCAGCACTATTCCCCCAGGTAGACCTTGATCACCTTCGGATCGTTCTGAACGGAATCCATGTCCCCCTCGGCCAACACCTGACCCTCGTGCAACACGGTAACGCGACGCGCGATCGACCGGACGAATTCCATATCGTGTTCCACGACGACGACCGAACGGTCTCCCGCGAGTGAAGTCAGGAGCTCGGCCGTCCGCTCGGTTTCTTGATGCGTCATGCCCGCCACCGGCTCGTCCACGAGCAGGAGCTGAGGCTCCTGCATCAGGAGCATGCCGATCTCGAGCCACTGTTTCTGTCCGTGGGAAATCGCGCCCGCACGAAGCGTACGACACTCGGTCAGTCCGACCGTTTCGAGCACTGATTCGATCCGGTCCCTCTGCTCACCGCTCATTCGCGCCCTGAGCGTCACCCAAACGCTTCGGCTGGCCTTCATGGCGAGCTCGAGATTCACGAACACCGAGAGTTCCTCGAAGACGGTGGGCTTCTGGAATTTGCGGCCGATTCCGGCGATCGCGATCTCCGGCTCGCTCATCGTGAGCAGATCGATGTCCCGGTCGAAGAAGGCCTGACCGGAATCCGGTCGCGTCTTGCCAGTCACCACATCCATCATCGTGCTCTTGCCGGCCCCGTTGGGGCCGATGATGCATCGCAGCTCGCCGCGCTCAATCAACAAGCTCAGGTTGTCGAGGGCGCGAAAACCATCGAAGCTGACGGTGATTCCGTTCAGATAGAGAATGGAACCGTGTAGCAGGTCGATTGCGGAAGCTCCGGAGGGCGCCCCCGCTGCGCGCGCGCCCTTGACCTTCAGGTTCTCTTCGACTCCCGTGCTCATTTGGAGGACCGCCCCAGCAGACCAACGACACCTCTCGGCAGGAACAGGGTGCCGAGAACGAAAATTCCGCCGAGGACGAAGAGCCAGGCTTCGGGCAGCAATCCGGTGAACTGGGTCTTCGCAAAGTTCACGAGCACGGCACCCGCAATGGGGCCGTAGAGCGTGCCTCGGCCGCCGATGGCGACCCAGATGACCAGCTCGATCGAGTTGAGGGGAGCGAACTCACCGGGATTGATGATGCCGACCTGCGGGACATAGAGCGCCCCCGCGATCCCGGCGATCATCGCCGATACGACGAAGATCCAAAGCTTGTAGTACTCGACCTGGTACCCGAGAAAACGAGCCCTGTCCTCGGCATCCCGAATCGAAATCACGATTCGACCGAATTTCGACTCGGTGATCAATCGGCACACGCTGTACGCCAGACCCAAGAAAACCAGTGTCGCCACGAGGAGTGCGACGCGCGTGCCATCGGTCTGAAGATTGAAGCCGAGGAGCTCCTTGAAGTCCGTCAAGCCGTTATTCCCGCCGAAGCCCATCTCGTTCCGGAAGAACGCCAGCAGCAGCGCGTAGGTCAGCGCCTGCGTGATGATCGACAGGTAGACGCCATTCACACGCGAGCGGAACGCGAACCAGCCGAAGACGAGAGCGAGAAAACCGGGAACGGCGATCACCATCAACATCGCGAAAGGGAAGCTCGAGAACCCGAACCAGTACCAGGGCAATTCCTGCCAGTTCAGGAAGACCATGAAGTCAGGCAAGAGCGGGTTCCCGTAAACCCCTCGGTCTCCGATCTGGCGCATGAGGTACATGCCCATCGCGTAGCCCCCCAGCGCAAAAAAGGCGCCGTGGCCCAGAGTGAGGATCCCGCAGTAGCCCCAGATCAGATCGACCGCGAGCGCGAGCATCGCGTAGCAGAGATATTTGCCGAGGAGCGTCACACTGAACGTCGACACGTGCAGCGCGGAGGTTTCCGGCACGAGTAGATTCAGGATCGGAACCGCGATGACGAGCATGGCGATTCCGCCCATCACAATCGTATCCGCGGTCGTTCGTCCTTCGCGAAGGAGCTTCAGCATCCCGAACTCAAGCCTCCGCGGCACGGCCCTGCTGCGGGAAAAGTCCGCGGGGTCGTTTTTGTATGAAAAGGATGATGAACACGAGCACGACGATCTTCGCGAGAACGGCCCCGGCGAAGGGCTCGAGGAATTTGTTGGCAATCCCGAGAGAGAGGCCTGCGACGAGCGTGCCCCACAGATTCCCGACGCCTCCGAAGACGACGACCATGAAGGAGTCGACGATATGGCTCTGGCCCAGATTCGGGCCGACATTCGTCAGCTGGCTGAGCGCGACGCCGGCGAGGCCGGCGACGCCGGAGCCCAGACCGAAGGTCGACGCATCGATCCAGCCGCCCCGGACCCCCATCGCCCGGGCCATGTCCCGATTCTGCGAGACGGCTCGAATCTGAAGCCCCAGGGTCGTGAAGCGCAGAATCACGGTCAGCGCGGCGAACACGCCGATACTGAAGAGGATGATGTAGAGCCGGTTGTAGGTGAAGGCGAGGGCGTCGTTGATCACGAGCCGTCCGCTCATCCATTCCGGCGTCGAAACGGCCCGGTTGAGCGGCGAGAAGATCGAACGAACCGCTTGCTGGAGAACGAGGCTCACGCCAAAGGTCGCCAGCAAGGTCTCCAAGGGGCGCCCGTACAGAAATCTTACGACGCCGCGCTCGATCCCCACTCCGACGAACGCCGACACGAAGAAGGCGACGGGGATCGCTGCAAAGAGCGATGCCTCGAGCTGACCGGGCATCAACTGCTGGACCACCCAGGTCGAATAGGCCCCGAGCATCATCAACTCGCCGTGGGCCATATTGATCACACCCATCACGCCGAAGGTGATTGCAAGACCCGTGGCGGAGAGCACCAGGATGAATCCGAGACTCAAGCCAAAGAACATGGTCTCGACGAGAGAGAGGATGCGTCTCGAACCATCGATCTCTTCGATCGCGAGGGTCGCGGCTTGACGAACCGCCTCGTCCGGCTCGTTGGGTGTCCCCTCGTCGTTCACTTCGACGAGCCGAGAGAGGCGATTTCGCACTTCCCCGTGCAGGCTCCCCGACAGGATTTCGATGGCCGCGAGTCGGATCTGGGCATCCGCGTCGTCGAGTTCTGAAAGGGCGAGTGCGACGCGTAGCGCGACCTGGACATCCGAGTCGTTCTCCCGGAGCAGCGCCTTTCGGAGCAACTCGACGGTCTCGGCCGAGAGCGATCCGTAGAGAGATTTCGCGGCGGCCTCGCGCGCCGATGCCTCGGCCACACCGAGGCTCAGCCTCGCGATTTCTCGTCGGAGCGTGCCCCTCATCTTGTTGTTGATGATCACTTTTTTGAGAGCGGACTTCTCTGTCGGCCCCAGCGCCTCAGCGCTCTCGGCGTCGAACGCGGTAAGTTCCTCGCCCTGCTCCTCGACGACGACGATTCGCTTGTCGGATTTCTGGAGATAGATCTGACCGGCGAGCAAGGATTCGAGAAAACGTCGCGCGGAATCGCCACCGACTTCGGCGACCTGCATGACCGCCTCACCCTTGGTACGAAAGCTCTTGCTCTTGAGCCCTTCGAGGGCAGTTGCCATCGGAGTGTCATCGGCATGCGCTGGCCCGACGACCGCGAAGGCCAGGACGGAGAGCAAGACAGAGAGGATGATCCCGAGCCGCGCCACCGATCACACCGCCTTAGTATCCGTTCGAGTTCAACTGGCTGATCCGTCTTCGCGGCTGGCTACAGATCCGCGCCCAGCGACGGGTCAATGATGCTTCGCCTTTGAAGGTGGAGTGGCCCAGGTCAATCCGAGACAGGGGAGTGTCCCACCCGCAACCATTGCCGTTCCGTGGGCCCCGGAGACCGTAATCCATCCCAACCTGCGCGGCGGCAAGCCCCCAGAGGATGGGAAGGCGGCGGCATCTCCTCCGCCTTCCCATCTCTCTCAGAGTTCGACTGGAGAGACTTCATGATCCGAGCCGTCGCTCAGAAATTCTGACCCGAGCACTTCTTCGTCAGCGTATTGTAGTTCCCGCAATTGAGCTTCGGGGTCCAGTCGGCCCTGATGACCTTGCTCTCGGGAAGGAAATCCGACCAGGCGTCGCCTTCGACGAGTCCATCGGTCTCCCAGACGGTGGCGAACTGGCCATCGTCCTGGATCTCTCCGATCAACACGGGCTTCGTAATGTGATGATTGGCCAGCATCTTCGACGTACCGCCGGAGAGGTTTGGTGACTCGACACCGATGATCGCCTTCTGGACCGCTGTCGGATCGGTGGTTCCGGCTGCCTCGACCGCCTTGACCCACATGTTGAAGCCAATGTAGTGGGCTTCCATGGGATCATTCGTGACGCGCTTCTTGTTCTTGATGAACTCGTGCCAGGCATTGATGAAGTTGTCGTTGCCCCTGGCGTCGACGCTCATGAAATAGTTCCAGGCCGCGAGATGCCCAACCAAAGGCTTCGTGTCGATTCCCGACAGCTCTTCTTCACCGACAGAGAAGGCAACCACCGGGATGTCGGCCGCCGACACATCCTGGTTTCCGAGCTCCTTGTAGAAGGGTACGTTCGCATCACCGTTGATCGTCGAGACGACCGCCGTCTTCTTGCCGACGCTTCCGAATTTCTTGACGTCGGACACGATGCTCTGCCAATCGGAGTGACCGAAGGGCGTGTAGTTGATCATGATGTCCTTGTCCGCGACGCCCTTGCCCTTGAGGTACGCCTCGAGGATCTTGTTCGTCGTGCGAGGATAGACATAGTCCGTTCCCGCCAGAACCCACCGCTTCACGCCGATCTCATCCATCAGATAGTCGACGGCGGGGATGGCCTGCTGGTTCGGAGCGGCGCCCGTGTAGAAGACGTTCTTCGAGGACTCTTCGCCCTCGTACTGGACAGGGTAGAAGAGAATGCCGTTGAGTTCCTCGAAGACCGGCAGCACAGACTTCCGCGAAACGGATGTCCAACAGCCGAAGGTCACGGCGACCTTGTCCTTCGCGAGCAGCTGACGTGCCTTTTCGGCGAAGAGCGGCCAGTCCGAAGCAGGGTCGACGACGACCGCTTCGAGCTGCTTGCCGAGCAAGCCGCCCTTCTTGTTCTGCTCGTCGATGAGCATGAGGACCGTGTCCTTGAGTGTCGTCTCACTGATTGCCATCGTTCCCGACAGCGAGTGAAGGACACCCACCTTGATCGTGTCTTCCGCAGCTGCCGGAGAGACGGTCGCTACTAATAGAATGCTCGCAGCAAGCACCTTTCGAAAATAATTCTGCACGTTATTCCTCGTAAGAGTTGAGAGGGTTTACTTCCCGAAGCTAGCTAGATCTGGATCTGCAGCGCGAGCGTAACCGCGCTGATGTTATTGCCTGATGCGGTCGGCGAGTAGTCGAGACCCTTGGTCGCGATGTCGCCGTATTGATAGAAGAGCGAGACGCGAGCGTTGTGGCCGTCGATGATGTAGTTCACGCCCCCCTCGACCTCGTCGCGATCGGCACTGCCGTTGGCATAGATCCCGGTGTACCGAGCGTAGGGCTGGAACTGCCCGATTCCGACTTTCATCGGAAGCAGGTAGAGCGCGGTCAGGGACATGGAATCACCATCGAACATGCCGAAGTTGTCGGCGTCTGCGAACGCCGCCGAGTCGTAATCGGAGTCGAAGTACTTGTACTCCCCGTTGAAGGTGAACACGCCCATGTCTCCGACGACCTTCTCGAACAGGACGTCCGCGCTGATCCCGAGGAAATCACCGGGATTGGCCGTGGAGCCCGAGCCGTCCTTCTGGTACTGGAAGCTTCCCGCGACCGTCAGCACATCGCCGGCCGAGCCGTAGTACGTGCCGCTGGTGTAATAGCCGGGATTCTGCTCGACGTTCAGGAAGTTGTATGCGACGCGTCCCGCGATCAGCGGATTGTCGTTCTTGTTGGCGCCTGACTGAAGGCCGCCGAAGATGCCGAAGACGTACTGCAAAGCGCCCTCGGGACCGGCCGCGCCCCAGATATTCACGCCGTGATCACGCGCGTAGACGCCCGCGCCACCGGAGCCGAAGTCCACGCTGAAATCCGACGGGTGAAAGGGCGTCTTGAAGGCATCGTAGGTGGGGGAGTAGAAGGGACCGTTCATCTCCTGACGTTCTGCTGGAACCAGAAGACGGCCCGCCCAGATGTTCAACATCGGGGTGATCTCGAATTTCGCGATCGCGTCGAGCACCACGAACTCTTCCAAGTTGCTATTTCCGCAGAATACGCACTCGGTATTGAGTTCGAATTTCACGAACTCGTGCACCTGACCGGCGATATAGATCCGTGCGTTGTCGAGATTGAAATCATTCGACCAATCTTCTCCACTGGGTGCAGCATCCTCTTGCGTGGAGAACGAGGCTCGACCTCCAATCCCCAGACTGATCCACTTCGTATCGTCGATGGTGATCTTCCCACCGGCATGGACTTCAGGCGCGTTCAACAGGCCGACGGCGACAAGAGCCGCAGCCGCGACGTTCAAAATTGCTTTCATGTGATCCTCGGTGATTGGGACGATTAGGGAAAACATTGATTGCACATTGCATGCCAGAGATGTGTCTGTTCGAAATCGTCTGTGTCGCATCTAGCCGAGTTGAGTTCGGGATGATTCAGAAAGCTGACCAATCTTTCGGCATCGCTGCCTAATCGCGTTGCGCTCGATTCAGCGCATACACGAAGAAGTGAGCCGGAAACGGACCAATTGTGCCAATTCTCAACTACTCACCCATCAGTAATTGGGCAGTCGATTCATGCCGGAGCCGTACCGCGCAGGTTGATATTTCCGCTTGCCCCGAGTGCGGACACACGGCGCATTCCTCGGAACGGCGATATGTGAAATTAGAGATCGAGCCGGCCCCCGGTCATCATGACGACGGGGGACAATCCGGAGGATCGAGGTGACCGAAGATCAACGTGAGATCAGGCGAAAGAAGAGGGTCACTGAGTACGCCGAGAAGATCGGCCACGTCGGCAGGGCTCGTCGGCGCTTCGGGATTGCAAGATCGACCTCCTGCCTTCGGAGAGATCGGTAGCGTGAGTCGGGACGGGAGAGGAGGGCCTGAGGAGTCGCAGGCGCGGCCGCCACCACAACCGTCCCAATCATACCCCCGATGATGTGATGGAGAAGATCCTGTACCTGCGTCGGGCCTGTCACATGGGGCCGATTCAGATCGGTCTGGCACCTGGAGCGCTACCACGACACCAAGACCTCGGATGCGACGCTCTATCGGGTCTGCCGACGACA
>PBFW01000047.1 GCA_002719955.1 Deltaproteobacteria bacterium
GCCGGATCACGCGCTCGCCAGGTCGCTCGACGTTCGCAAATCCATGGCGCCGCCGGTCGAGGTGACCGTACAGCTCTTCAAACACGAGCACGTCAAGCAAGACATCGACGCCATCCTCTCGCTGGCGGATACGTTGTTGGCCGGACCCCAGGAAGCGGTCCGGGGACGCTACGTGAACATGCGCGTATGGTCGCGGGTACGGGCCTTTAGAAGATCACACAGCTCGCCTCCGTCGTCCGGGTCGTGCCCTATGTCCAACCCTGGCTCTTCGGCGAGCGCCAAGACCAGGTCATGGCCGGTAACCTCGACGCGCGATGCAGGACCCTTCGGGTCCCGGCTATCTCAGCTGGCTGACTGGGAACAACTTTTCGGCGGAGGCCTCGGACGACCCGATCGTCGTCGTGGTCGACGATCGGGTCGACGACGGTTCGGTCACGCCCGAGACGGACGAGTTCTACGTGACAGGCGACGACTCCCTCGCCAGCCGCATCCTCTTCTCCGTGGTACCGCCGGGCTCGAGCGCACCCGGACCGGAGGGTC
This sequence comes from Deltaproteobacteria bacterium, assembly GCA_002719955.1. Classification (GTDB taxonomy): domain Bacteria; phylum Myxococcota_A; class UBA9160; order UBA9160; family UBA4427; genus UBA4427. The sequence continues at coordinate 541 of PBFW01000047.1, forward strand.
CCGGTGGACACGGACACATCAACGCCTCGATCGTCGGCGGCTACAACGCCTTGACGGGTACGGCCTTCGAGGACACCGGCGGATTCAACTACGGCCTCGGGGTCTCCCCCTACGGACGCATCGCGAACGTGCGGATCTTTGCTCCGGGGTTCGATGTCGGCACCGGCGATGCGACCATGGTCGACGACTACTACCAGCGTGGCGCCCGCATCAGCACGAACTCGTGGGGAGCCGGTGTGTCGGGTAGCTACCATACCGGCGCCCAGCTCTACGACTCTCTGACGCGCGACGCTCGTGGCTCGGTTACCGGCAATCAGGAGCTTCTCTTCATCTTCGCCAACGGAAATGCCGGTCCGAGCCTGGGGACCGTGGGCTCGCCCGCAACGGCGAAGAATGTCCTCTCGGTCGGGGCGAGCGAGACCTCGAACCCTGATGCGTCCAACGGAGACGGGTGCGGCAAAACGCGAGTGACGGCGACGACGCGCTCTTCCCTGCCGGTTCGATCTACCCCTGGTCCTCTGGAACCAGCCACTCGACACCGGGGATCGCAGGCTACACGTCACTCATCACCGACTTCCGCAACAACTCCGAAGCAATCTTCCTCGCGCCCGGGCCCTCCGGTTCGGCCAGCATCACGATCAACGCCACAAGCATCGCCGGGGATGGCGTGCCCGGAAACGCGGATGAAACCGTCCAGGATTTCGCGCTGATCGCCTACAACTTCTCGACGACGATCTCCGACGGGGTCGTCGGCTTCGGCAGCGGCGCCTACGGGTGTACGTCGACGGTCGGGTTCGTCGTGTCCGACAGCGATCTGTCGGGCGGCGTGTCCTTTGGTGTGAGCGTGACGACGACCGGAGGCGACAGCGAGACCTGCGACGACGGCGGCACGATGCCGGGTGACGGCTGCGACGCGGCTTGCCAGGTCGAGTCGGTCTGAGCGGACAGTAAGTGCGCGCCGCATTCAGGCGACTTTCAGCCACCACGGAGCGACCCAGGTGTTCTACTCGAACTGTCCATCGCTATCGCGCGATGGTCTTCGCGACAGCGCCCGATAGGTTCGGGAAGTCGGCTGGGGACAGATCTTCGGATGGTGCGTTATATCGACGTGTTATTGTTGGGTTTGCCCGTACCGAAAAGCAACTGGCACCGTCGAAAACGTATCCTGGTCAAATCGAAACACGGGGTTGCCCTCGGGCCGGACCTCGACCTGAAGTGGCGGGGCCGAGCCACCGGCGTCCATTGTACGTCGGGAAATCAACTTGCACCCCGAGCGTGCCCGTCCCTGAAGCCGCGCCTCCATGTCATGCGAGCCCGCCCGCCGGCGACCTCTGCAAGCGGGGGCCCGTGAAGGGAACGAACGAAGGGGTCCGAGCGTAGGGCGCTCAAACAGTCCACGGGGTTGATCCTGAGCGGCGCGATCGTTCCCCAGCGGCCGCGTGGCGGATAGGAGTTTTAAGCTGCGTTTTCCTCACCACCGATAGTAGGCATTCTGACAAGTAGGCCCCAAGGGGCCCGCCCCGGGCAGCAGTGTGTGGTGTTCCTCGGCGACCGGGACTTCGGGGGCGTCGGCCATCGTTTTCTCCGCGGCGGGGTGTCGGTTCCTGCTCTCGTGGTCACTCGAACGCTACGATCGTGCCTTTGCGCCGGCAACCAATGGGAAAAGGGTCTCATGCGTTCGAACCAAGTAACACGGTCCCGGGTCGGGGCGCCGAGCAGCTCGGCAACCACTGGGCCGCTCTCGGCCTCATCCCTTTCGGTCGCTAGCCGGCGCAGCCTTCCCTGTGGCTGTTTCGGTATGATGCCGGTTCCGAGGAGTTCTCGTTCGTTTCGCACGCAAGACGGGTTTGCGAATCTCTTCATCCTGTTGGCCGCGATCGCTTCGTTCGCGACGGTGGCGGCGGCGAGCGAAGCACCTCTCGATCTCGTCATCACGAATGGGCGAGTCATCGATCCCGCATCGGGACTCGATGCTATGCGTGCGATCGGAATTCGCGACGGGCGCATCGTCGCGGTTACGCAGGATGCTCTTGCGGGTACGCGCGAAATCGACGCCGGCGGACTGATCGTGTCGCCCGGCTTTGTCGATCTCCACACGCATTCACCGACCCGACTCGGGCAGCGCTACCAGCTGCTCGATGGCGTCACGACCGCACTCGAACTCGAAGCGGGTGCGTACCCGATCGAGACTTTCGCCTCCGATTTGAAGGGCCGAGCGCGTATCCATTACGGCGCCTCGGCGGGCTGGGGAAGTGCCCGCCTCGAATCCCTGTTTGGGCTGCGCATCACCGAGAGCCTTTCGACGCGGCCCGAGTTGATCGGCTGGCGGGGTTGGTGGACGGCGCTGCGTATGGTGTTGGGCGCCTCGTCGGACACGCTCTTCAGCGCAAAGGCGGACGCGGAAGACATTGCGCGCATGCGCGAGAAGCTCGCGGGGGCCCTCGACCGTGGCGCGCTCGGCATAGGGGTGCCGCTCGACTACTTCAGCGAAGGCGTTGAGGCCGCTGAACTCGAGATGCTCTTTGAATTGGCGGCGGAGCGGAACGTGATCGTTTTTATCCATGTGCGACGCGGCATCAACGGTGATCCGATGGGGCTGCGCGAAGCGCTCGCGCTGGCCGAAGCGAGCGGCGCGGCGCTCCACGTCTGTCACATCACCCACAACGCGATGCGTAACATCGATCTCTTTTTGCGAGAGATCCGCGAAGCCCGCGCACGCGGGATCGATGTCTCGACGGAATTGCTTCCCTATAACGCCGGGTCAGCGCCGATTTCGTCGGCAGTCTTCGGGCGCGATTGGCGCACGATCTTCGCAATCGACTACGACGATGTCGAGTGGGCTGAGACGGGGATGCGCTTCGGCGAGGCGAGCTTTCTCGAATACCGCGAGAAATATCCCCAGGGCCAGGTGGTCCACCACTATCTGAAGGAAGCGTGGACGCGCCGCGCGCTAGAAGAACCCGGAGTGATCATCGTCAGTGATTTGTTGCCGATGGTTGACGAAGAGAGCAGGGTGGCGCCGCACAATGGTGCCTTCTCGAAGATCCTCGGGCGTTACGTTCGCGAAGCCGGCGTGCTTGATTGGGTGACTGCTCTTGCGAAGATGACGCAGCTTCCCGCGGATCGACTGGCCGCGTTCCACCCCGCCTTCGAAAAGAAGGGGCGCATCTCGGTGGGAGCGGACGCGGACCTCACGATCTTCGATCCGGAAAGCGTGCTCGACCGCGCGACCTATGGTGACCCTTTCCGGTCCAGCGCCGGAATCCACAGCGTGATCGTAGGTGGCCGCGTCGCCGTCGATCGGGGGGTGCTCGTCGAGGACGTCTTCGCGGGGCGGCGGCTCGACGTCGCGCAAGACCCGTAGCGGCTGGTGCTAAAAGCGATCGGGTCGCAGCACCGCGTCGGTTCCCGCGTCCGCCCACAACACGCTGCCGTGGATGTAGGAGGCGTCTCGCTCAGCAGGAAGCAGATCGCGCGCGCGATTTCCTCGGGCTCGGCCCGACGACCCAACGGATTGGGCAGGGCGTCGACGCTCTCGCCGAGCACCGGGTGATCCACGGCCCCCCGCAGCAGGGCGGCCTCCGTCGTCCCGGGCGCGATCGCGTTCAGGCGCCCCCCCTCGCGCCCCAATCGCCCGCGTGCCTGCGTGCTTCATCAGTGGGTAGGCCGGGGCGGCTCCGGCTTCTGGAAGGGTCTCGAGTGCTTTGGCCTCGTCTCCCTCGAGCATGGCGACGACGAAGGGATGATCCTCTGTGGCGATGCCGGGCAGTTGCAAGACTGCTCTCTGCACGCGGGACAAGTGCGGACGAAACCCGCCTGATGACGTCTCTCTCTAGTCGAAGGCGGCTGCCCAGTCTTCTATCAAACTCGCCGGAATCTGGAGATCCACAGAATCCCAGCCGACATCAGTGCAAATGCGAGCAGAACCAATCCTTCTTCATGGGGTGACGCGTGAATCGAACGTGGGGAATTTCGTTCTTTCTAGCGCACTGGGTCTTTGCCGCGTGTCTCTAGGTAGGTACGTACGGCGCCGACCGAGCCCGAAAGCGGGGGCAGGTGATGCTGGCTCTGGCCACTGCAATGACGCCGCGCCAAGAGAGGCTTTCGGAACAGCGCCAGTGCGAGACAAAGGTGAATTGGCCGCGCTCGATTTCTATGAAAAATGCGAATGGGTCCAGCAGGCGCTCGCCTTCGGGCAACCCCACTTGCGTGAGAGCGCCCGCGAAAATTAGACCGTGGTGCAACCCGGGGATCGGAATTTGAAGTTGCCTTTTCGGGACCGCCACCAAGCAGCATTTTGACAACTCGCCCCCGCCTTGGCGGATCAGCCCCTTTCTGGGAAGATCCGGGGGGCCTCTAATGGACTACGCTCCGTCCATGAGCAGCCCCCGACCCGGGGTCGCGTCTATCGACACCACGTTCCACCACATCGACGACATCTCCTGGACACCGGTGCAGCGCCAGCGCAACGCCGACGGCACCGAGTCCGCCGTGCGCGAACAGTGGCCGGTGATGCACCCGCGGTGCCTCTCGGCCACGTGCACTACGATCCGGGTATGGTGGTGCGCCGCCACGGCCACCGTAGCGAGCATGTCGTGATCCCACTCGACGGCGGCGCGTGGATCGGCGGCGACTGGTGCACGGCCGGGACGCACGTCCAGGTACCCCTGGGTGCCACCTTCGGACCGATCGTCGCCGGTCCCGAGGGCGTAAGCTGCTGGGAGCTGAGCGGGTAGGAAAAACAAGTGGGCTTTTCCGCACCAGATATATTCTGACAAGTAGGCCCCAAGGGGCCCGTTCCGGGGACCAGCCAGAACGCCGCTCCGGCGCCGCCGATGGAAGCCGCGACGGCGACGTGGCGATATTTCCAACACCAACCGTCCCCGAGACGGCCGTCGTGTGGGCCTGGAAATGCGAGACGTCGCCGACGGGTACCGTGTACATCACGATTCCGGAGAAGAAGCTGGCGATCGGCTGGAAGGCCTGATCGTTCACCTGGTCGATCGGCAGGAGCTGGCGGATTCTGCGGTCGGGTCGGGCGGAGGGCTGGGCACGAAGCAGATCTCCGATCGCATGCGTTCGGTCGCGTTGCGGGTGCGGACTCAGGTTTCGTACCCAGACGGCTGGCTGCATGTTAGCTTGAACCGATCCCGACGGGAGAACCAAACGTGCCTATTGCAACCCTCGATCAAGTTCTGCGCCACTATTCGAGGGACTCTCCGGACAAGATCGCTCTCCGAGCCGGGAAGCGGACCTGGACCTATGCGGAACTTCGAGGAGAATCGGCTCGTGTGGCCCAGGCGATGCTCGCGGAGGGCGTGTCGCTACAGGATCGCGTCGCCTTCCTCGACCGCAATGTTCCGGAATTCTTCACACTTTTCTTCGGCGGGGGGATGATCAACGCCGTGACCCTCGCGGTGAACTGGCGGCTCGCGGCACCCGAGATGGCCTACATCCTCAATCACTCGAAGGCGAGGGTGCTCTTCATCGGCGCAGAATTCCTCGGCCACCTCGCAGAGATGAATCTGGAGACGGTGAAGCGCGTGGTTGTCCTCACGCAAGACGGTCGAGCGCCGGGCGAGGAGGTCGCCCACGACACCCAGATTGCCTACGAGGATTGGATCGCGGGTCACGATGCGACCGATCCGGAGGTCGGCTGTCGGATCGACGACGTCTGCTACCAGCTCTACACCTCGGGCACGACTGGCTTGCCGAAGGGCGTCGAGCTCACCCAGCGGAACATGATGGCGGCGATGGACGTCGGTGCTCGCGAATGGTCCATCGATGCCGAGAGTGTGAATCTGATCGCAATGCCACTCTTCCATATCGCGGGGAGTGGCTGGGGGATTGCGGGTTTCTGTCAGGGAGCCGAGTCGGTCCTGGTCTACGAGATGGATCCGGCCGAGATTCTGCGGTTGATCGAGACGCACGGTGTGACCAACTCGCTCTTCGTGCCCGCAGTTCTGCAGATTCTCTCGTCATTTCCCGGTGTCGAAGAGACGGACTTCAGTCGACTTCGCAAGATCGTCTATGGCGCGTCGCCGATCTCGGAGGAGGTCCTTGTCCGATCGATGAAGGTCTTTGGGTGCGACTTCGTTCAGGTCTATGGCCTGACCGAGACGACCGGCGCGATCACGGTCCTTCCCCCCGAAGACCACGATCCCGGTGGTGACAAGGCGCATCTGCTTCGTGCGGCGGGCAGACCGTGGGGTGATGTCGAGCTGCGGATCGTCGATGCCGAGACGATGAAGGATCTTCCGGGCGGAGAAGTCGGGGAGATCTGGTGCTCGACGGCCCAGAACATGAAGGGCTATTGGCGGAACGAGGACGCGACGGCGGAGGCCTTCCCGCAAGGGCGTGACGAAGCCGGTCTGGGGTACTTCCGTACCGGGGACGCCGGGTATATCAGGGACGGATACCTCTTCATCCACGATCGGGTGAAGGATATGATCGTCACCGGGGGCGAGAACGTCTATCCCGCCGAGATAGAGAACGTGTTGATGAGCCACCCGGCGATCGCAGACGTCGCGGTGATCGGAGTCCCCTCCGAAAAATGGGGTGAGACGGTAAAGGCGATTGTGATCGACAGAGCGATGGTGAAGGCGAGCGACGACGATCTGATCGCCTACTGCCGAGAACGCCTGGCCCATTTCAAGTGTCCGACCTCGATCGATCGGCTCGACGCGCTTCCGCGCAATCCATCGGGCAAGATTCTGAAGACGGAATTGCGGGAACCCTATTGGCGGGATCAAGCACGCCGGGTGAACTAGCGGATGATCTTCACATTGCTGAACGAGGGCGGTTAGAAATGATTCGGATGCAAGCGGCCGGAGTTTTCTTGGCGGTCCTCGCGCCCTCTCGCGTGATTCGAAGGCCGCAACTGAGGCGACCCGCGAGGTTCAATCCCGTTTTGCGCGCGATCTACCCTTCGAGAACGACCGAGATTTCGAACTCGCGAATCGAGGGCGGATCGGTGGGCCAGAGGTGCTTGAGGTCCCCGCAAGCGACGGAATAATGGTCTGGGACATGACGACCTACGCGTTTGCCGAGGGTGACGCACCTGATACGGTGAACCCGAGCCTCTGGCGTCAAGCGAAACTCAACAACATCCACGGCCTGTTCGAAGTCACCGACGATATCTATCAGGTGCGCGGCTACGACCTCTCGAATATCAGCTTCATTCGGGGAAAAACCGGACGGATCGTCATCGATCCGCTGATTTCGATGGAGGCCGCGGTCCCAGACGAAGACATGGTCGAGGCCCGAGCGCGCGCGAGGAGGCTGCGTCGCCGCGATCGCGGGCCCGTCAACATATCCTGATCCGCGAGCCCACCCACCCGCAGCGGAAGGGTGTCGCCCACTCGCGGCCCAGGATCGCCGCTCATCTCAGAGTACCGCGAGATCGGTTTCGAGGCCGAGCAGGAGCCGCCCGGTCAGCTCGAGGGTGGAAGGACCGACCATCATGTGCTGGGTCGCGACATGGATATCGCGAAAGATCCGCTGCAGGGGAGATCGCCGATAGACCGAGGTTCCTCCACCGAGGTGGTACATGCGATCGACGGCTTCTGCGCAGGCGTGGGTCGCGTGGGTGGTCGCCAATCGGATGTCGCGCCTTCGATCGGTGCTGAGATCACCCGCGATCGCTTCCTGCCAGGCTTCACCGATCGCCTCGTAGTAGAACGCTCTCGCCGAGCGAAGGGTGGCTTCGGCGCGCGCGACTTCGCTTTGTGCGGCTGGACGCGCCGCGAGGGGCCGGGTACTTCCGGACGGTGTCTTGCCCCCTGCGATCTCGACGACCTCATCGATCGCGGCCCGGGCCAATCCCAGCGCGACCGCGGCGATGCCCATGCTGAGCAATCCGAATTGCGGAAATGCGTATAGGGGGCCGGGTAGGGGACTGTCGTCGCCGATTCCGACCGCTCGATCGTGAGCGACGAAGGTGTCGCGGATCGCGAAGTCGGTGCTCCCGGTTCCCGCGAGGCCGGAGACGTACCAGGTGTCGAGGAATTCGACTTGATTCGCCGGGACGACCATCATGCGCGAGCGCGGGGTGCCGTTTCGCAGAAGTTCGGGTTCCCCGTCTCGGATCACCTGGCAGCCGGCCAGGATCCAGTCCGCATTCTGCGTCCCACTTCCCCACTGCCATTGCCCATCGACCCGAAACCCACCGTCGGTGACGACCGCCTTGCCCCGAGGCGCGAAGACGCCCGCGATCATCGTTTCTGGTCGTGAGAAGATCTCTCGCGCCGTCGCTTCGGGCAACATCGCCAGGGCCGTTCCCGAGGTGGCTCCGATGAAGGCACACCAGGCCGCCGCCGCGTCGGCGCGCGCGAGGATCTCGATCGTCTCCATCGTTTCGAGAGGCGGGAGTTCGAGGCCCCCATAGGTCTCTGGGACGCACATCCGATAGAAGCCCGCAGCGGCGAAACGATCCGAGAGATCCGATGGAAGTCGGCGTGCCTCTTCGATTTCCTCGGCGCGTTCGCGAAGTGTCGGCGAGATTTCGTGGGCGGCGCCACGAGTGCCCCCGTGGCCGTCGATATCGGATCGGACCTTGCTCATCGAGCCTCCCCCGTCGCCAGTCCCAGGCGATTGGCGATATTGTTCTTTTGCATGTTCGAGGAGCCCCCGACGATCGGCATGCCGAGCAGGTCGCGCACATGTCGCTCCATGTCGTGACCCTCGGCGAGGCCATAGGCGCCGAGCACCTGCTGGCAGGTGACCGCGATTTCGACCGCAGTGTCGGCAACGAAGAGCTTCGCCATGGAGGTCTCGACCGAGCACGGTTTGTCCTCCTGGGCGAGCCAGGCCGCGCGGTAGAGCATCAATCGGCATGCTTCGAGTTTAGTCCGCGCTTCCGCGAGGTCGTGGCGGATCGCTTGATGAGCGGAAATCGGTTTTCCGAACTGGCGGCGCTGTCCCGCGTATTCCCAGGCTTCTTCGACCGCGGCCTGGGCGATCCCGAACGTGACGGCGCTGATCTCGATCTTCTCGACATCGAGGGCCTTGCCGGCGAGAAGGTTCCAGCCCCGATTCCAGGCCTGCTCTCCGCCGACCACGTTCTCGATCGGGACCTCGACATCCTGGAAGATCACATCGCTCGAGAGCGTGTAGCGAAGGTTTGCATGTTCGATCGGATTCACCTGCACGCCGGGCAGGTCTGGCGGTACCAGCACGAAGGAGAGATTGCGATAACGGTCCTCCTCGGGCCCGCTGCGCACGAGGCAATAGATGTAGTCGACCCAATCCGCACCCGTGCACCAGCGCTTGAAGCCGTTGATCCGGATGTGCCGACCGTCGGGGGTCCTCTCCGCGGTCGTCGTGACGCTCGCGAGATCTCCGCCGACTTCGGGCTCCGACAGGCCGTAGGCGAAGAGCAGATCGCCGGTGGCCAGGCGCGGCAGGTAACGCTGCTTCTGTTCCTCCGAGCCGTTCTCCGAGAGGTTCATGCCGCCGTAGAACGCACAGTGGATATAGGGACCGGCGAGGAACGCGCCGCCGCGACACAATTCTTCGATGACCGCCACCGCGGCGACCAGATCACGTCCCTGACCACCATAGGCCTCGTCGATCGTCAGACCGCACACCCCCAGATCGGCGAGCTTGCGGAAGAGCTCGGGCGGGAAGCGATGCTCGCGGTCGAGCTGTCGGCGAAGCTCGGGTGAGATTTCGGCCGCGACGAAGCGCGCGAGGGTCTCGCGGAGTTGCCGGATGTGTTCGGGTTCTTCAGTGAAGTACATCGAGAGTCATTCGCTCCGGAAGGGCTCGGCCCAGGTATCTGCGAAGGCGAGCTTCGAGACGGGTCGGCGGGAGATCGGACCGTGGCCGCCGAGGACCGGGGTTCCGATTGGGATCGCCGCCGCGGTTCCCCAGGGCTCGGGGATCGAGAGGAGATCTCGGACGGCTGCTTCTTCCGCGCAGAGCAGGGTCGTCAACACACATCCCAGCCCCTCCGCGCGGCAGGCGAGAAGCGCGTTCTGAACCGCCGGATAGACCGAAGCTCCCCCGACGACCGAGATCCGGTCGAGGCGGGCGTCGGTGATCGCCATGCTCTTCGGATTGAAGCAGAAAATCAGCAGCACCGGCGTCTGGGCAAAATGGTCTGCCAGGTAGTCCCCGGCGCCGAGCATCTTTTCAGTCGCGATTCGGATCGCCTCCGGCGCGTCTGCGATCCCCTTCAAATGCCCATCGGCGTAGGCGTGCCATTGCGCTGCGTAGACTTCTCCGAGCCGGGCCATCTTGGCGCGATCGCGCACGACGAGCACCCGCCACGGCTGGACGTTACCGCCGCTGGGCGCCCAGCTGGCGGCTTCGAGCACCCGCCCGAGTTTGTCGTCCGGGACGGGATCGGGTTTCAATCGACGAACCGCGCGCAAAGTACTCATCGCTTCGTAGAGATCGGGTGGCGCCACGTGATCTTCTCCTCGTGTCTGACCGGTCGCAGTTTGGATCGGGGCTAGCGACCTCGGAAGACCGGTTTTCGTTTCTCGCGCAACGCGCGGAGTGCCTCGCCGTGATCTTCGCTCTGGAACGTCACGATTTCGAGGGCAGTCGATGCATCGAAAGCCAGATTGAGCGCTTCTTTCACGACCTTGTTGACGGATTGTTTCGTGTACTGGATCGCCAGAGGTGCGCCCCCTGCGAGGCGCTTTGCGAAGGCGAGCGCCTCGTCGCGAAGCGCGTCGTCGGGAACGACCCGGTTGACGAGGCCGATCCGCTCGGCTTCTGCTGCCGGGACCGGATCGCCCGTCATCAGATACTGTTTTGCGCGGGCCGGGCCCACGGCCAGGGGCCAGATGGCGGCCCCTCCGTCGCCCGCGACGATTCCTACCAATACATGCGGGTCGGCGATGTGGGCCGATTCAGCGATGAAGATCGTGTCGCAGAGCAGCGCGATCGAGGCGCCGAGGCCCACGGCTGGGCCGTTGATCGCGGCCACGATCGGGATCGGGATATCGAGCAGATCCCAGATCATCTGTTTCGCGTCGCGTCGCAGATCTTCGAGACGCTCGAGGTTGTCGAGCGTCGGGAACCAGCTGAAGTCGCCTCCGGCGCTGAAGGCACGGCCGGCACCGGTGATCAGAACCGCGCGCGCTTCTTTTTCGCGTTTCAGATCGCAGAACAGTCGGGTGAGCTCTTCGTGAAGCAGATCATCGACCGCGTTGAGCGGGCTGGTGGGATGATCGATCGTGACGCACAGGACGTCGCCCTCTCGAGCGAAGTCGAGTGCCTGATAGGCAGCCGCGTGGGTGCCGTGGTTCTCGGACGCCATGGCGATTCGTGATCCTCCTTGCGGCACGGACCGAGGTCGGCGGAGACACGACCTTCGTCGATCCTCCGGCTCGTGTTCCGCGTCTGGCGAGGGACGATAGCCCTGCCTCCCGTCGCAGGGTCCAAAGCTGAACCGTAGTCCTGCTCCAGGCCTGTTCGTTCCTGGGCTCGACGACGTGGGGCCCGCGCCGGCCTGGAACGGTCCGCCCGGATCATCCGGTTTCGGGACGAGTGGGGGACTCGCCGATCGCGGAGTCGTGGGGATAGGAATTGCAGGCTGGCTTTTCGCCACCGCTGCTGGGTCGCATTCGGACGACGAACCCCTTGCCCTGACACATCCGCCCCTTTCTGGGGCTCCGCACGCCGAGCCGCCCCGGTCTCGGCGAGCCCGTAGCTGCGGCCTCGTGGCCCAAGCCGGGTCCCTCCCTGACCCCCCCGCCCAAAAGGGGGACGGGGGCGGGGGGGAGGGCTCCCATCCCCTGATCATGGGATGGGCATTCGGGTGCCCCCGGCGCATGCTGCGGACGATCCGGGAGGCTCGACCTTGGTGGCTACGGTTCGTTCGGCCGTGGGAAGGCACAGGAAGCGGCGTGGGCAGCCGGGCGGGGTTCCGTGTGCGATCGGTGTGGTGTGGGCATGTGCGCTGGCGCTGGGGTTCGCGGGTGGGGCGGGGGCGACTAGCGAGCAGCTCCTGGCTCCGGATGCGGCGGCGAGCGATTTCTTCGGCACCGCGGTCGCGATCTCCGACTCGGGGGATACCGCGATCGTCGGCGCCTACCGGGACAACGCGACAGGCGGGACGGACAGCGGTTCGGCGTCCGTGTACGTCCGCGATGGCGGGGGCAACTGGACCTTCCAGCAGAAGCTCGAGGCCCCGGATGCCGCCGCCGGGGATCTGTTCGGTGCGTCGGTCGCACTGTCGGCCGACGGCAGCCTGGCGCTGGTGGGGGCCTCCCAAGACGACATCGGCTTTTCGGGTAGTGACGCGGGCTCCGCCCACGTCTTCGAGCGCACGGGCAGCAGCTGGCTGCCGCAGGGCCAGTTGCTGGCGCCGGCCGGCGCGGCTGGCGATGAATTCGGCTTCTCGCTTGCGCTGTCGTCTTCGGGTTGCTCATCGCCAGACCTCGAGCCGACCCCGACCGACGTGGATTCTTCATCGTGAAGCCTTTTCGCCTGGCTTCCCGACTCGCGATCTTCCTCGGACTGGCGTTCGCTTGGGCACCCCCGATCGCGCAGGCCCAGGTGGTAGGCCTCGAAAGCGCACAGCTGCTGGCCTCTGCTGGCTCCGCCTACGTGTTCACGCGGGACGCGACGACGGGGGTCTGGACCGAGCCGGCGCAGCTGCTGGCGTCGGATCTCTCGGACTGCTGCCTCGCTCGATTGCTTCTTTCTCGTCGCCATAAAGACACTCTCCTCGGGGACCAAATCCCCGCGATGTGTCTCTTAGTTTAGATCACCCATTTGTCCGAATCGTTAAGACGGGAAACATCAGCGAGCTGTGCGTAGCGCATGATGAACTCGGGATCCGAGATGTCGCTCATCTGCGGGGGCGGAATGCGCAGGCCGAACTTCACGACGGAGGGCTCCCGGGGCGGGTCGGGGAGATGGTGCGCGTTCGGAAGCGGAGTTTTCGGGTGTTCCGGTGTAAGGCGACGACGACCTCGGTCTCGCGCTCGGCGACCCGGACGAACTCCTTCCACGCGTCCAGCGAGTCGAGGGCGCGTCCATTGGCGGCAACCAGAAGGTCCCCTTCCTGGAGGCCGATCTGATCCCAGAAGCTTCCGGCCGCCAGGCGTCGCACGCGCAGGCCCTCGAGTCCGCCGTGCTCGGCCACGACGGGTGTCAGCCAGCCCTGCTGCAGGAGCAGGGGGCGTTCACGGAGCCCGACGTTCCGCCACTGGGCCATCGGACCCGGCTTGCCGTCTCCCTGCGCGGCGAGGTCAGCGAGGCCGCGTCGGGTCGGCCCGGCACGCAACCGCTGGCCGAGGTAGGCATCCTTGCCTCCGAGGCCTAGACGCACTTCGCCTTCCGGTACGGCGAGGAGGACGCTTTCGGCCGAGATCTCGCGCACGCGGACCCGCGGGTGGCCCGGCAGGGTGTCACCCGGCTCGAGCACGTAGCGAAGGGACTCGGCCTGGTCCTCCAGGGTCGCGGCGGGGGGCAGGGCCGCCCCCACGGCCTCGCGCAGGGCAATCACGCGGAGAGGCGGCAGGGTGGTATCGCGGGCCACGGGTTCCAGGCGGCGCGCGGCGCGGGGGCTCGCGCCCGGTGGATCCAGGTCCCGCGAGGTCACCTTCCGCATCAGTCGCATCTCGAGTAGGAAGAAGGCGGCCTCGGCCTCGTCGAGGCCCGAGCGCTTCACGAAGGCGGCGAAGTCGAGGGTGGCCTTTTCCTGTTCGCCGCGCAGCTCCACTTTCCATGCGCCCTCTTCGCGAACGAGGTAATGCAGGCCGGGTTCGAGGCGATCGAGCCGACCGAACTTGGCGAGGCGTCCCTGCGCTCGATCGCCCTCGACGCGGATCTCTTCGAGGGTGTCGTGGCTCCGCAGGTTCATGCCGAACAGACCCTGCTCCCGGGCGAAGAGGATCAGCTCCTTTTCGTCCATGGACGCGAGGGCATCCGGCGGAGCGAGGTGGCGCAAGAAGAGCACCTGCAGCTGCTCCTCGAAGGGCAGGGACTGCAAGGAACGCGCGTCCGCGCGGAGGGCGTGCTCGCGCAAGCGTGGGTAGTAGGCGCGCGCATCGCGGCTCATGAGCTCCACGAGCGCGGGCTCCTGCCGGTGGACGGCGGCGACCCACCGGGCCGCAGCCTCGGCGACCGGTTCGGATTCCACCGCCGATCCGGATTCCGTGCCAACCGCGGCGCCAAGGAGCAAGAGCGTCAGGATCAGGGGGGAGCGCTTCATGGGGTCTCCTACAGCTCTGCCACGATCTGGCTGAGCTTGGCGGCGCAGGCCTCGACGTGCCCCCGGGCCTCGCCAAGCTGCGCCTCGCTGGGCAGCGCAGGCTGGCCCGCGAGCACGAGCTCTCGCGCCGCGCGGCACGACTCCGCCGCATCACCAGCGCGCGCGCCGAGCGTCACCCGCGCCGGCTCCGAGACCTCTCCACGCTCGGTCGCCTCCGCCAACTGCTGGACGAAGGCCTGCTCGAGGTTCCAGCTCGCGTAGCCGAGGCGCGCCACGGCCTCTTCGAGCTGGCAGCCCGCTGCCAGGCAGAGGTGCTCGAGCGCGAACGCGACGAGATCCTGATTCATCTCCGCCTGGTTGTGCGCCGCCGTCTTCATCGACACGGGCTCATAGATCGTGAGCCCCGACATGGGCTGAGGCACCTTCCAGGCTTCGGGCACCACGCCCTCTTTACCAATCGGCTGGAAGAACCCGAACGGGTTCACCCACGAACTCCACTCTTCGATTGCGGCGAGCTGCTGGGCATCGACGTCGTCGTAGGGCGCCGCGTTGCCGTTGAAGAAGTTGTAGTTGCCTTGGAGCATGTAGTAGAAGAACAGCGACGAGAGCTCGGCTTTCTGCACCACGTACCGGCCACTCGTCGTGACCATGGCGTTCGCTTCCGAGGTGCCGGGGCGTGAGAGTTCGGGGCCGAAGGTCTGCCCGGGCATCATCTCGCCCGTGCTTCCATCGAAGGTCACGGGGATCATCGCCGTCGGTGTGATGTGACCCATCCGGATCCGGGAGCCGAGGATCTTCCCGATGAAGTAGGGGTATCCCACGGTCGCACTGAAGGTCCAGCGCGACGGGTCGAGAATGGCACCGCCGATCAGGTTGGCGTCGGGCGTGGTGCCCCAGAGGAAGGGTAGGCCGTGGCCCTCGAGTTCGGGCAGGACGTCGGCCGCGAGCTCACCGAGGCCGGAGTAGTCGGCCTGGACGATGCGTCCGTCGTACGGCGAGACACATTTGGTGCTCCAAAGGTCGCAGTAGAGGCCGTCGATCGTGTTGCCCGGCGAACCGAAGCTGTTGAAGTGGACGTCCGGGTTGCCGACGGTCTGGCCGTCCTCGACCGAGATGAAGTTCACGAAGCCTTCGGCGTCCGAGGCGTTCACGACGCGGTAGTCCGGCGTGATCGTCGGCGAGGCAGCGGTGAGCCCGAAGACGAGGTTCTCCCATGCCTTCTCGATCCCCCAGCCTTCATCCTTGCTGTAGGTAAAGTCGTAGGCGATCAGTCGCGCGTGGTCCGGCTTCCCGGGCGGCCCGGGGTAGGTGAACATGTATCGCGCGTGTTCGGAGACGCCCGGGATCGCGGGCCGCACCGCCAGGTTGTTTGGCTGCGGCGTGACGTTGTTCGCGTCGTAGCCCAGGCACACCAGGTCATCGAGCTCGCCGGACTTGTCGAACTCGCCGCCGCTAATCATGAGGAACATGCGCGCGCGCACCGGGCAGTTCCCAGCCGAGAAGGGATCGGGCTCCTTCACGATCACCGGAGAGCCGTCGCGCCGGTCGAGCCAGATGTGCCAGCCCGAGGCGAACACGTTTCCCACGAGGCCGTCTTCGCCCTCGTTCAGCAAGCGGAGGTCGTTCGAGGCCAGAGTGTTGTGGCTGTAGTCCGAGAAGCGCGAGAACCAGATTCGCTCGCCGGTGTCCTGGTCGAGCTTCCAGACGCCGTAGTTGTCAGCGACGTAGACGCCGCCCTCGTCGTCGACCATCGGAGCCTGGATTCCGGCGCTCGACGCCACGGCGTTGCCGACGCCCGCGAGGTCGGGGCGGCCATCTCCGTCCTCATCGTCGCTGTCCCACTCCTGGGTCCGCCAGACGACCTTGCCCCTCAAGTCGAGGGCCACGACCGTAGAAGTCCCGCCGCCACGCGGCGAGACCGCGATGATCAGCCCGTTCGGAGCCTCGGTGCTGCCATTCGTGAGCAGCGCCGAGACCGGCGGGGAGTCGGGTTCGGTCCAACTCAGATACTGGCTTTGCCCCGCGAGCCGCCGCTCTTCGAAACTCGTCACCAGCGTGGAACCCGAGTTGCGGTTGTCGCCCCACGTGCCCATGTAGGCCGAGCGGATGCTGCGCGGCCACACCTTCCCGTGCTCCTGTACGCCGCGATCAGAGATCGAAGTCGGTGCGGGCGTCGGCTGCGGGCGGACTTCATGCTCGGCGGAGCAAGCCAGCATGCCGCTCGCCGCGAGAGCGATCGAAGTCAGGATCAGGGGCGATTGTCGGGACATCGGAACCTCCTTGGTCGCCCTCGAGTCTCGGAGGTCGACACCCCGGCGGCCTGAGCCACAATGGCCCAGACAGGCAGAATTTTGTCGAAGGGGGCACCGACCGCTCGGGGGTATGTCGATATGGACGCGCTGACAAAGAGAGAGAAGGAGGTCGTCGTCGAGCTTCTGGAAGGAGGTCGGGTGGCGTCGATCGCCGAGCTCTTCGGGCTCAGCCCGCGGACGGTGAGCAACCACGTGAAGTCCGTTTTGTTCAAGCTCGGGGTCCACTCGCAGTCGGAGCTGATCGAACTCGCGCGCGCCCAGCCGGACCGCCTCGGCTTGGGGGAGACGATGAGCGCCCGTTTCCGGATGGCCCAAAAGGACCTCGAGGGTCGCTGCCAGGCGGCCGTCGAGCGATTGGTGGCCCGGGTCGAGGAGGCCTATTCGGGCCCACCGTCGCTCGCTCAGCTCCGCCGGGCAGCCCGCGCGGCACTGCCGCTCGATGCCGAGCGGCGGACGGACTGGCGAGACTGGTTGGAGCTGAGGGCGCGCGCTGATGCTGACGCCAACGGCCCGTCGTCGATTCAGCGTTTGATCGACGGCTGGCGTGAGTCGAACGACCGGGAGGTCCTTCGACTCCAGAAGGCGGGCGTGGCGCGAGGCGATCTCGACGCCGGCGACGTGTTGCGATCGCTGGGCGCGCTCGCCCTGGGCGCTGGCACGCGACTGCTGGGGAACGTGAGCGAAGAGTCGATCGAGCGGGAGCTCCGGATGATCGACGGGTTCATCGACGCGCTAGCGATGCCTCGCGCGCACGTCGACGACTAGAACGAATCATCGTCGCCAGATACGGGGCCGACCTGTCGAGCTTTGCAACCAGAGAGCTGGGCTTCCCTCGCCGCGGGTGGGTCGGCGAAATTCGCCGCCCAATGCGTCATGAATACGAAGGCGCTCTCCAGCGAACTCTCCGTGTCCGCCCTCTTGGACCTCGAAACGGTTTCTACCCGCGAAGACGTCGAATCATTACGACAAACCGGCCCCAAGGGGCCCCTTCCGGGCCCTACGAGCTTCGAAGCGATCTCGAGCCAGCCCCACCGGCCAGCAGCCCAGGCCCGCGACCCGGTTGCCCTTCGACAGGATCTTGAACTGCTTCTGGATCTCTTCGAGTCTGTAGGCCGCACGGGAACGGAGCCCGTCCTTCTTCGCGAGCTGGTGGAGCTTGTCTTTGCGGTCGCATTTGGCCATCGACGCCTAGCCGATCGGATCTGGAAAGCGCGGTCCGTATCCACGTTCGTGCGCAGGAGCTAGCCTCTCCCTCAACTCAAGGAGAGCCGCCCATGGAACTGCCTGCAATCGTCACACTCATCGCGCTTCTCGAATACAACGTCTTTGGATTCCGTGTCGGATCAGGGCGCGCAGCCCACAACGTCGAAGCACCCTACACGAACGGGAACGAGGAGTGGCAGCGGCTCAATCGCGTCCATCAGAACACACTCGAGCAGCTGATCGTGTTCATTCCAGCCCTCTGGATTTTCTGCCAATACTGGAGCCCGACCGTTGGTGCAGGGATCGGAGCGATCTTTATCATCGCGCGACCGATCTACGCCGCGGCCTACGTGAAAAGCCCGCCTTCGCGAACGATCGGATTTGCGTCCGGCTACCTCGCGACGGTGGTCCTGGTACTCGGCGGGCTCGCCGGCGCGATCATGAATCTGCTCTAGACGGGCGGGATCAAGTTCTCGCGCTGCATCCATTCGATCCACTCGACGAGCATGTCTTCCGAGTCTATGCAGCCGTCGAAGCCCGCTTGCCGCAGCTTGATCGTCGACATCATGTTCGGCGACGCGGGGTGTTCACGTCCTAGACCGAGATGGAGATCGGCGTAGACAAACGAGTCACCAACAAAGCTCATCAGGTCGGGCGCGCGCAGTCCGTACCTCTCAACGATCTCATCCCAGACACCGACCTTGGTCGGCATGACTTCCGCCAACCTGCAAGGCTCAGGCACACCGACTTCCATGCCGAGGCTCGCAGCAATCGTTTCCCAAACGTTCTCCCAGACGAACACGTCTCCATTCGAGATGTTGAACACCTCGTTCTTTGCTGCATCCTCCGTCGCGGACCATTCGAGGGCCCGCGCAAGCAGCCGCGCATCCATCGCGTCAACCGGTCCCGTCCGGCCACCCGGCCAGCAAAGTGGTCGGCCTTCGTGCTTCGCGATCGCGGCAAACGTCACGAGCGGCGCAATCGGATTCATCGGCGCATTGAACGCATGGCCGTAAATGACCGGCGGACGCCAGACCGTTAGGTCATACCCCCCTGCCGCCGATCGCTCGCGCAACAGGTCCTCTTGAAGCCAATAGAAATTGTCATGCGGATGGCGTGCCTCGCGCTCCCGCCCAGGCACCCGCATTCGACCGACATGGGCGCCGTAGGCCTTCGTCCCCTGCAAGAGCGAAACGTGCACGAGATCCCCGCCGAGTTCCGCTCCCAAAAGCAGGTTCTCGAGCATGCGGCGATTCGTTTCCATCTGCTCGGGATCGAACCAGCCCTCGACGAGGCCCGGCTTCTCCTGCAGCGCCGCGTACACGATGTGCGTAATCGCAGGCAGGTCAGCGAGCATGCGGCGGCACGCTTCGGCATCGAGCAGGTCGAGAGGAACATGAGTTCCAACCTGGAGATCCGGCGGGCGCCGCGAAACGCCGAAGACGTTCCAGCCGGGGGCCGTTGCGAAATGCTCAAAGGCGGCCCGACCGACGATGCCGCTTGCGCCGGCGATCAGAATATTTCGTTCCTGCGAATCGCTCAAGAGGCAGGCGCTCCGAAGCGCGCTCGGAAGTCTTCCAGGACGATCTCGAACTCTTCAGCGGAAAGAAACGCCTCGTCGCTCATGTCGGGCTGTTCGTGATCGCGATACTTCGCAACGTAGCCTTCGTGCTCACCCGACGTCTCGCCGTAGTAGGTCGAATAGGTGCGAACCGAGATCGACGGTGGATCACTTGCGGTATCGAATTCGAGCAACCGAAGCCATCCATCTCCAAGACCAACGGGATCCCCAGCGAGTCCACCGAGCGGCTGGCCGGCGTCGATTCCCACTTGCCCGCGGTCCTGATAATCCGCAAGAATCGTATGTACGACGTTTCCCGCTTCGTTCTTCTCGTTGATATTCGCCTGCCCATGATAATGACCGCATAACACGAGGAAGATTTGATCCGAGGGGGCGATCAGCTTCTCAAACATTTGCTGCGGTGTATTGTGATTCGCGGCATCAACCAGGGTGAAATCGAGAATCGTTCCAGCGATCCGCGTCCCTTTCGGACTCAAGTAGTCATGAGTGCTGACGATCGTGGGGAGCTCCGGATATTCATCCATGACTCCGCGTGCCCAAGAGAGCACATCGTCGGCGGCTTGCATTTCGAGGGCGAGATGCAGAAAACGATAGCCCCCCGCCTCGAAAATCTGAGCGCTGCTCGTGCCGCCCTTAAAAGCAGCTACGTACCAGCTCTTGTCTGCAAAGAAGGCCGAGTCGTCGCCGAAGGCCGACCGGAAGTTGTCGAGGCCGCCGACGTGAAGCAGGCCCAGGTCTTCCGGAATCATGCGAAGTTCAGCCGGCGGCTTGCTCAGGTTCGGTGGATGGGTGTCGACGTTGTACATTGCGTCGTAGTCGTGGTTGCCCGGAGGAACGCCGAAGGGCAGCCCCACCTTCGCGATCTTTTCGTAGCCCGCGATCGCGCTCGGAATTTCGACCGCAGCAACCTGGTCCGTCGGGCTGAAATGCTTCCCGAAAAAGGGATTGTCGATCCGGCCGATGCCCCGCGCCGCGTGTTCGGAATCGATCGCGATACTCGGGTGCTGCCAGGTGTCCCCAACGGAAGCGACGAAGGCGATTTCGCCGCCCTGCGACTGTGCGTTGTCCGCAACCCATTGCATCTGTTGGAGGTAGAGGTCCGCCGCATCGATCGCAAAGCCTTCTGCCTTCTGATGCGTGAAATCCACGTAGTTCTGAGTATCCGGAATCATCGCGATCGTAAACGTGTCTCCGCCGGACGCCGACGCTCTCTCAAAATGCGCACACCCCCCGATCGTCAGCGCAACCATGCCCACAAACGCCCATACCCAACCTCGCCTCAGTCCAATCATCGATTGCTCCCTCGCGCGTCGCCCGCGCCACTTGGATCACTCGAAAGATCGCAGACCGCCATTCAGGAATCGACTCTGGCGCGCTGCATGCAATCTGGCACGCTAAGTGTCAATTGTTCTCCACTCTAGAGCCGTGCCCACAGTCTGTAGCGATCGCGGCTCATCAGCAGGAGTCCACGCCGATGACGATTGAGGCCATCCGTACCCCCGACGAACGATTCAGGCTGCTGCCAGGCCTTCCCTACGCCCCGAACTACATCGATGACCTCGCTGGATACGAAGGACTCCGGATGGCGTATCTCGACGATGGTCCGTCGGACGCCACAACCCTCTTCCTTTGCCTGCATGGCTGCAGCCTGTCAGCAGGATGTGGACCCCCAGACCCTTCCAGGCTAGGAGGCACATTCCGGGGTCTGTGACCCCAAAGAGCGTGTCGAGATGTCGAATCAAAAGAAGCAATCCACTGAAGCCGCGGGGCGAGAGATCCGTCGGCGGAGCCGACGGAAGTTCTCTCCCGAGGAAAAGATCCGCATCGTGCGCGAAGGGCTTCGAGGCGAGCAGAGCGTTGCAGACTTGGGCCGCCGCGAAGGCATCGCCTCGAACTTGTACTACCGCTGGAGCAAGGACTTTCTCGAAGCGGGCCAGAAGCAGCTAGCGGGCGACACGGTCCGAGAACTCGTCTCGAGCGAATCGGCCATCTTCGATCAGGGTCAGCACGGTCCCGAACCCCTGCCGCTGAATCTCCTCGAGGTCGCTACGAAGATCGCGAGCCCACGGCGCTCTGGAGAGAGGTGCCGCTTGATGCTTGCCGGGGCAGAGGCTCAGGCCGACCCTGCCACCGGCGATCTCGACCGTGGCGATCTGGAGGGGATGGCTCTCGCTCGTGCGGGGGGCTTGCAGGGTAGGTGTCTCGATTGAACTCTAATGAGTTAGGCTAACTCGGCTCTGGCAAAGCGACGAGAGGTCTTCGGGCATGAATTTCACGTTCCACCTGCGGGAAGGACGCTAATCGAATGGACCTATCCTGGTTCGACTCGCTCTTCGGTTTCGAGGAATCCTCGCCGGAGGCCGTCCGTGAACAACTTCGCGTCGAAGGCCCGCAGATTCACTCCCGAGCGAACGGTCGTAGCTTCGAGGCGGGGCGTCTGGAAACGCCGTCTCTTGCCGAGGCGAGAGCCGCAGCTGGAGCAGTCGAAGGAGAGGGCCCAGCCACCATCGACGAGTGGGTCGTCGACGCCCAACTCCTCCACGAGGACCCCCGTGCCGCCGGCGCCCTCATTCAGGTGGCCTCCCAATTCAATCTCCTCGAGATGATCTCGCCGGCAGTGACCCCTGAAGAGGGCATCACCGGTTACGCCCACGACAAGACCCAGGGCCCCGCCTGCGCCCTCGCCGCCGCGGTCGGTACGGTCTACCGAGCCCATCTGCACGAAATAGACGGCCAGCCCGGCCAGACCGCCGATCGGCAGATCGACTGCCTCGCGGGCATGGAAGCCGCGCTGAAGCGCGGCGAAGACTCGCTCTGGTCGATGCGAAATGGCTACGCGCTCCCCTCGCGCGAACAGCTCGAGCTCGTCAGCGCGCGCATCGAAGGCCTGACCGACTCGGAACGCGCTGTGGTCCGAGATGCGCTTCAGATCGGCATCCAGTGGGATACCGAGGTCACGCTCCCTGGCGCGGACCAGCACGTCACGCAGGCATACTGTTCGGCGCTTCCCGTGAGCTACTCCGGGATCGCCCCTGACCTCTGGGAGCCGTTCGCGCGTCTGGTGCTCGAAGGGGCCTACGAGGCCACGCTGGCGGCAGGCGTGCTGAACGCCGAGCGCTCGGGCAACCCGCGCGTGTTCCTGACACTTCTGGGCGGCGGCGCCTTCGGGAATCCGCAGGAGTGGATCCTCGACGCGATCCGGCGCGCGCTGGACCTCTACCGTGACGCGGGGCTCGAGGTGATCTTCGTCAGCTACGGGAGTGCCAATCCCGCCCTGCGCACGTTCCGCTAGTCCTTCTTGCGCTTGCGTTTCGGCGTGGGTTGGGTGAGCGGCGGGTCGACCTTCGTGCCTTTGCCCGGTAAGGGCCGTTTTCTCCCCGGCGGGACGCCAGTTGTCAGAAACGTACATATCGGCGGTGGCGAAAACGCAGCTTGAATCGCCTATCCGCGGATCGTCGTGCTCCCGTAGCCATAGTTGATATAGACATCCCCAGACGCGGTCTCGCTTCCGCGCGACGGATAGAAGCCATCCTTCATCTCGTACTTGAACTCCGCTTCGCAGTCTATGTATGCGTGGAGCACTATGAGCGAGAGGGCGATTGGCAGCGCCTTCGGCAGTACGTCTTGCGGTGGTGGCGATGGCACCTCGGCGGCCTCGACGGAATCGTCTGCTGGAAAGGAGGCGCACAACGCACATGGCATCACGTCCTGACGCATCTCGGACTGAAGCATCCGCCCGGATGAATGCGCCGTGCGTGGGCGGCTCGGCGAGCGCACCCACCACGGCGTCCTCAGACAGAAGAGTCAGGAGCGATTGCGTCGACGTCCCTTCGCAGCGAGGTCTGTTAGGCCGAGGGAGAGGAGGAGGGCGGTGGAGGGTTCGGGGATGGCTGCTGGGGTCCAGGCCGCATAAGTTTCACCGTTCCACTCGCTCTCCGTGGACCCAATTATTCCATATGACGAATCGGTAATGTAGTCCGGCATACCCCATTGTTCATCGTTGAACGCCTGGGAAATATAAACTCGATCATGGTTCGTAAAATACAACTGGTAAGATGTCAGGACTGCGCAGGTAGTGGATAGACTGCCACAACCATTCGTATCGTCTGGAATGGAATCGAATGAACCTTCTGGTCCGTCCAGGAATACTTGATCGTCCAGCGCTCGGGAGGCTGCTCGCTGACATCGAAGCGGGGAAGATCGACACGGTCGTCGTCTACAAGGTTGATCGGCTCGCGCGATCGCTCGCTGACTTCGTGAAAATCGTCGAGGTCCTGGACGCGCACGAGGCATCATTTGTTTCGGTGACTCAGCAGTTCAACACGACGACCTCGATGGGTCGGCTCACGCTCAACATGCTGCTGTCCTTCGCACAGTTCGAGCGCGAGGTCACTGGCGAACGCATCCGCGACAAGATCGCCGCCTCGAAGCGAAAGGGCTTGTGGATGGGTGGCAATATGCCGCTCGGCTTCAAACCTGATGGTCGAACACTCGTCGTCGTCGAAGCCGAGGCCAAGACCGTACGCGCGATTCATCGGCTCTATCTAGAATATGGCAGCGTGCGCCGGGTGAAGGACGAAGCCGATCGTATCGGTCTCAAGTCAAAAGTTCGCCAGGGAGTAGGCCAGCGAATGCTCGGTGGCCGCCCGCTCAGTCGCGGCCACATCTATCGCCTGCTGAGCAACCCTCTATATACAGGATGCATCGCCCACAGAGGAGAAAGCTACGAAGGACAGCACTCGGCGATCATTGATCCCGAGACCTGGGACGCAGTACAGAAACAGCTCGCAGCGCAGGCTCCTGCGCGCGCGTTGAGAACCGGAGCAGCCCGGCCCAGTCCACTGCGGGGGAAACTGTTTGACGAGTCGGGCGTAGTGCTCACGCCAAGCCATGCGGTTAAGTCCGGCCGACGATATCGCTATTACGTTTCGCGCGGCTCACACTCGAACTCAACGACCACGAATCCCGCACACGATCGAAGTCCTCGATGGCGACTGCCGGCGCGAGAGATCGAGCGTCTGGTTGGCGACGCCGTGGTAGTTCTCTTTTCGAGTCAAGCGGAACTCGCTCGCCTAGCTCGAGAATCCGGGGCCCATGAAACACAGGTTTCGGAATTGTTCGAAGGGGTGGAGAACTGGAAGGGGAACCCGCTCGACGTAGTGAAGCGGGTTGATCTCGGAGCGGAGGAGATGGATCTGCACCTTGATCTGTCGAGGTTGCTTCGCGTTGATGCGATAGTCGTTAGGTACGTTATCCCGGTGTGTATTCGGCGTCGGGGGGTCGAGATGCGACTCGTCCTCCAGAGTGGGGAGACGGGCGCAAGCGACGCCCGAATCGAACCAGCCCTCGTCAAAGCGATCGTACGCGCTCGGCAGTGGTTCGAGCAGATTGGGAGTGGCCAGGCCCAATCGTTTGCGGAGATCGCAAGGGCCGAAGGCATGGGCCGTCGCTACGTGGCCAACCTGATCCCGCTTGCTTTCTTGGCGGCCGACGTCGTCGCGAGCATTCTCTCCGGAACCCAACCCGTTGAGCTCACGACACAAGAGCTGACGAAGCGGATCGATCTACCGCTGGACTGGGCGGAGCAAAACGCGCTGCTTGGGTTCGACTGAGGAAGGCCCGCAGAGCTCCGAGCTTACTCAAATGGAATGCCGCAGCGGATCGAGAATCGTCGAGCCACGAATGCGCCCCTGAGTCCTGCCCGTCGCTCACGCGACTCGAGCGCGCAAGGGAACCGCCCAATCTGCGAACAGAGATAAACGTGCGCCGCGACGTGAACGGAGGTCCCGAACCTCGGGTCTCCGGTTCCCTTCCAGAAATCCGAACGCCCAAAACCCCGCGGAATCGCGTGTTTTTTCGAGTCGGCTGACGCTGTGCGGTGAAAGTCTCTGCTCGGGAAGACGGAGTGGCGGAGAGGGTGGGATTCGAACCCACGGTACCCTTGCAGGTACACCTGATTTCGAATCAGGCGCGTTCGACCGAGCTCCGCCACCTCTCCGCGGGCGCCGAGGCTAGCCAACTCGCCCGTTTTGGGAAGCGTTCCCGAGCGAGAGATTGGATTTCGTCTTTTCGGGGGCGATTCGCCCGCCCCAGACCCGCGTGCTAGCCTGCGCGCTCTTGGAAGTCCCCAGATCCTTGGGTCTTCGCTTTGAAATGCGACCTGGGCTCGCCCTTTTCTCCTCGCGCTCATCACTCGAGTGTCGGAGGAGGATGAGCGGGTGGCGTGAAAGAGGTGGCCGCCGAAGGTCGCCGGATGACATCGCCGGGGAGGCGATGGAAGGAACGATTCGATTTGGCGCGTGATGACCTGATTCAAGCGACCGGCAGCGTCGACAAAATTCTCGGCGGCGGGCGCTACCAGATCACTCTTGAGAACGAACAGAAGGTGACGGCCCAGCTCTCGGGTCGGATGCGCCGTTTTCGAATTCGCGTGATTCCGGGCGACCGCGTGACCGTCGGACTCTCCCCCTACGACCCGACGCATGGCTTCATCACCTTCCGCCTCAAGGAAGGTCAGTCGGCCCCCGGTCAGTAGCTTCGCGAGGTGCGATTCGGTCTTCTCGTTAGGCCGATTCCTCGCTGGGCCCAGGCTTTCCCTTGCTGAGGCTCTCCCATGACTTCGATGGCGACGCGTTGGCGCTTGAAGACCATGCAGGCCTACGATCGTACGCGCTTGCGTCGTCTGAGATCTCGCCATCCAGGGCTCTCCCTCGAGAAGGAGAGCAGCACGAATTTCGCCTCGTCGCATTTCGCCCTGGCGGAGGGCGCGAGCCTCGTATTGGGTCCTCGCGTCTACACCGAACGCCGCGCGTACGGTGTGCATATTTCCGTCGCGGAAGGCGCGAGTGTCGAGATCGGGGCCGATACCTGGCTCCGCTCGGATATCGCTCCCGTCATCATCTTTGCCTTCCCGGGCGCGAGGATTCGAATTGGTCGCGAAGGCTTCCTGAACGGGTGTCATCTGAGCGCCAAGTCGGCACTCGAGATCGGCCATCGCGTGTGGATCGGTCCGGGCTCTCGCGTCTTCGATGCGGATCAGCACGATCTGGACGCCGAACGTGTCGAGCGCGTCGAGAAGGTGACGATTGGGGACCATTGCTGGATCGCGTCCGATGTGACCGTTCTGCGCGGGGTCGAGATCGGCGAACAATCGGTCGTGGGGACGCGCTCGCTCGTGACGAAATCGTTGCCGCCGCACACGCTGGCGCTCGGGAGTCCCGCGGTTGCGGCGGGTAGGATCGGTGACCGATCGAAGGTGCAGATCTGATCGGCTGAGCCGGGTCGAGGGCTTGCGCTCCTCGGAAAACCAGTCGAGTTCGTGGCGGGCCCCCATGGAAGGGCGCTCGGGCGTGATATCGTCGGGCCATGCCGCTCAAAATCGCCATCTTCGGTCAAGCCCCATTCGGTCGTGACGTCACGACCCGTCTCGCGGAGGCGGGTCACCAAATCGTCGGTGTTCATGTCCCGCCCGATGCCGGGGCGCGTCCCGATCCTCTGGCCGTGACGGCGGAGGAGCAGGGCTGGCCGCTCTTCCGCTACAAGGGCTATCGCCGGAAGGGGCAAGCGATCGCGGAACGGGTCGACGAGTACCTCGCGCTCGGGGCCGAGCTGAACGTGCTGCCCTTTACGACGGTGATCCTCCCGCCGGAAATCGTGGACGCCCCGAAACATCGCTCGGTGTGTTTCCATCCCTCGCTCCTGCCCGCCTTTCGGGGGGGAGCCGCGCTCGCCTGGCAGATCATGGAAGGGGCGACAGAATCCGGGATTTCGATCTTTCGGCCGGATGCGGGGGTCGACACCGGCCCGCTCTATCTACAGAAGGCCGGGGTGTCGATCGATTCGACGGAGACGATGGCCTCGCTCTATTTCGACAAGCTCTACCCGATGGGCGTCGAAGGCATGGTGGAGACGGTCGCTGCGATCGACGTCGGAACTGCGCGGCTCGAGCCCCAGCGAAGCGAGGGCGCGAGCTTCCAGGGCCTGATCGACGCGGCCGCCGCGCGGATCGATCTCGTCCGGGGCGCCGAGGCGCTGGATCGCCATATCCGGGGCTGCGATCCCGGGCCCGGAGCCTGGGCCGAGTTCGACGGGGAGTCCGTGCGGCTCTTCGGCTGCACGATCGATTCGCGGACGGATTCGGGGCAGGTGGCCGGAACGGTCCTCGCGGTCGACGAATCGGGGCTCCGTCTCGCCGTTCGTGGTGGGGTGCTCAGGCTTCAGAAGGTCCGCAGGGCGGCCGGCAAGGTCGTGGCGGCCGAATCGGGGCTCGCGGCCGGGGATCGGCTCGTCTGAGAAGCTCCGAGAGGAGGGGGGGATGGGGCCCTACCAGCCGTGGCGGAGAGGCTCGGAATCCCTTCGGGGGAAATGGCGCTGAGATGTCAGAGGGGCTCGATTTTCCTTCGTAATCCCGCTAATTTGCGCGCCCTGAACAGGTCTGGCTCCCCCCAATCCGGCAAACCAAGCCGCTTCCATTGAAACGTATCACGTTCGTAGTTCGTGAGGCCCAGGGCATTCGGGCGCGCGCGCTATTGGCGGGTGTGGCTTTGAGGATGAATGAGGGTGGCGGCCCGGGCTGTGGGCGGTCGGGAATTCCCGGTAGATCGCTCAAGCCGAGACGGGGTGCGGACGTAAGGGCCGTCAGGCAGTTGCAGATCACACGCCGGATGTGAGCAGAGAGGCGGCGTGGTTCATCACGTCGGTGGTCGATCCGGCCACCACACACATAAGACATGTACGCGACCGCCTGAAGCGGGGACGTACACGCAAATGATCAGAGCGGAAGTCGCGGCGGGCGCCGCACACGCTCATAGAGCGTAGGGCCCAAGGGGCTCGACACGAGAAGGCGAAGAGGTAGAGAAGATGCTCGGTGAACTCGAGAAGGTCCGGAATATCGGAATCAGTGCGCATATCGATTCAGGCAAGACGACCCTGACGGAGCGCATCCTCTTCTATACGGGAAAGATTCACGCGATCCACGAAGTTCGCGGCAAGGACGAAGTCGGCGCCACCATGGATTCCATGGAGCTCGAGCGCGAGCGCGGCATCACGATCGCGTCTGCGGCCACCTACTGTGAGTGGAAGGGCAATCAGATCAACATCATCGATACGCCCGGTCACGTCGACTTCACCGTGGAAGTGGAGCGCAGCCTTCGCGTGCTCGACGGAGCGATTCTGATCCTCTGCGGTGTTGCCGGTGTGCAGTCTCAGTCGATGACCGTCGATCGTCAGATGAAGCGCTACAACGTTCCGCGTATGGCCTTCATCAATAAGCTCGACCGCTCGGGTGCAGATCCCTTCAAGGTGACCGGCCAACTCCGCGACAAACTCGGACATAACGCCATCATGTGCCAGATTCCGATCGGCCTCGAGAACGACCTCGAAGGTGTCGTCGATCTCGTCGAGATGAAGGCTTATTACTATGATGGCGACAACGGCGAGCACCTTCGCGTCGAGGAGATCCCGGATAACCTCAAGAATCAGGCGGACGAATATCGCGAGATCATGCTCGACGCGGTTTCGATGTTTTCGGACGAGCTGATGGAGGCGATGCTCGAGGAGAATGTCGAGGTCGACATGATCAAGGACGCGATCCGATCCGGAACGCTGTCGATGGATCTGACCCCGGTCTTCCTGGGCTCCGCCTACAAGAACAAAGGCGTTCAGACGCTGATGGACGCCGTCAACTGGTATCTCCCGAACCCCAAAGAGATCACCAACACGGCGGTGGATCTCGATAACGACGAGGCGGAGATCGAGGTCGTGACCGACAACGACAAACCCCTCGTGCTGCTTGCGTTCAAGCTCGAAGACGGTCGTTATGGTCAGTTGACCTACGTTCGCGTGTACCAGGGGCTGCTCAAGAAGGGCGATACGATCTTCAACATGCGGACGGGCAAGAAGGTCAAGGTCGGGCGACTGATCCGGATGCACTCGGATGAGATGCAGGACATCGATGATACGAGCGCAGGCGACATCGTCGCGCTCTTCGGTGTGGACTGTGCCTCGGGTGATACCTTCACCGACGGTAAGGTGAACGTCGCGATGTCGTCGATGCACATTGCGGATCCCGTGATCTCGCTCTCGATCAAGCCGGTCGATCAGAAATCGGCAGATAATATGGGCAAGGCGCTCGGTCGCTTCGTTCGTGAGGATCCGACTTTCAGGTCAGAGGTCGATCAGGAAAGCAACGAGACCGTGATTTCCGGGATGGGCGAGCTTCATCTAGAGGTCTACGTCGAGCGCATGAAGCGCGAGTACGCCTGCGAGGTCGAGACCGGTCAGCCCCAGGTGGCCTTCCGTGAGACGATCACCAAGACGATCGACTTCTCGTATACGCACAAGAAACAATCTGGTGGATCCGGTCAATACGGCAAGGTCGCGGGCATCGTTTCCCCGATCGGGCCGGACGACGAGGGCGACAAGGACTTCCAGTTCGTGAACAAGATTCGCGGTGGATCGATTCCCACGGAATATATTCCGGCCGTCGAGAAAGGCTTCCGAGCCTCCCTCGACAAGGGTCGCCTGATCGGGTTTCCGGTGATCGGCATGAAGATCGAGGTCAACGACGGTCAGTCGCATTCGGTCGATTCTTCGGAAATGGCCTTCCAGGCCGCGGCGAAGGGCGCGTTCCGGGACTTCTATGGTCGGGCCAAGCCCCAGATTCTCGAGCCGATCATGAAGCTCGCGGTCGAGGGCCCGTCAGAATTTCAGGGTTCGATCCTGAAGACGATCATGCAGCGGCGTGGCCAGGTCATCGGTTCGAGCGAGGAGGACGGGTTCTCGACGGTTGATGCCGAGGTCCCGCTCTCGGAGATGTTCGGGTACGCGACGGATCTGCGGTCGATGACCCAGGGCAAGGCGGAATTCTCGATGGAGTTCGAGAAATACATGCCGGTCCCGGCGGAGACGACGGTCGAACTCAAGAAGAAATACGAGAGCAAGATCGTCGACGAAGACGACGACTGAGATCGAGGGCTCTTCTCTGGTCGCCCTCACCCTCTTCGGGTAGTGAGGCCGGCCCGGAGAGATGGTGCGATCGAGGTGGACGAAGCCCCCGCGGAGGGATCCGCGGGGGCTTTTTCGTCATCGGGTTGACGGGTTGACGGGTTGACGGGTTGACGGGTTGACGGTCGGACCGCGTTATCGAAACAGCTTCTTGAGCATCGCCGCCCGGGCGGGATTGCTGTAACTGAGGCCGCCCGAAGCGGATTGGCCGCCAGCGGTCGCGCTCGGCCCGAGAAGGCGCGAGGAGACGCCGCTCGGTCGTGTCCGAACCAGTTCGCCCGAGCTCCGCGGCGCGATCTTCGTGCGGGTCTTCGGCTTGCTCTTGGCCTTCGCCGCCTTCTTCCTGGGCTTGCTCTTCTTGGATGCACTCTTCTTGGCCGCCTTCTTCTTGCTGGCCTTCCTGGTCGTTTTCTTTGCGGCCTTCTTCTTGGCCTTTTTCTTGACCTGCTTATTGGCCTTCTTCTTGGCCGCTTTCTTGGCCTTCTTTTTGGCCGACTTGCGGGCGGTCGTCTTCGCCTTCTTGGCTGCTTTTCTTCGGGTGGTCTTCTTGCGTGCGGCCATGTGGCGAGTCTCC
>PBFW01000048.1 GCA_002719955.1 Deltaproteobacteria bacterium
TGCCGCCTCCTTGAGCTCGTACTTCATGGAGAGAAACATCCCTCCAGCGCCCAAGACTGTCGCCACGACCACAGCGATCCGCTGGCGGTTCATGGCTTCGATCGCGATGGCGACGAGCACGCCGACCACCGCGGTGAAGAGGATGGTCTCATAGAGGGTGCTGACAGGCGGCCGCCCACGAATAATGCAGCGCAATACGATCCCGAGGATGACGAGCCCTGTCCCTCCGAGGAGGCTGGCCCAGATCCCTCGAACGACCCAGGCGCTCCTAGGGACCAACCAGGACACGCAGCAGAGCAAGAAGCTCAGCAAGAAGCAGAGGAGCGCCCTGTAGAAGAAGTCGCCGCGATAAAAGCGCACCTCCAGCGGAACTTGGTCGTAATCCCCCCGAAGAACAGCGCGTCCGACGACGCCCTCATGCAGCTCTTTGAACCGAGCCTCGAAGGCAGCCGGGTCGCCTCGCAGTCCTACGAGGTCTTCGAGCGCGGCGATCCCTGACAAGCACTCAAGCCCAGACTGTTGGTCCGCGAAGGCGTGCATGACAGCGTCCCCGATCCCTAGCCACTCGGCCTCGTCAGGCGCGTCCGCGGTAGGCGCGAAGATGTGGAAGGTGTACTGAGTCGGCTCCAGCAGGATGTCGATCCTCGAAGAGAGCGCCGCAGCAGCCGCCTGCTCCGCGTCGCGCTCCAGCTCGGGGAGCCTCTCAAGTCCCACCCAAAGCTCGCGAAGCTCCGCTGCGCTCTCTAAAAGCACGAGCACGCCCGCCCTAGAGCTCCCAGCGAAGATCTCAGAGAGGCCCTTGGAGCCCAACAGCGGGAGGTCCTCTCGGGCGAAGCTCAGCACGCCAGTGATCCTGAGGAAGTCCCTGACGTTCGATGCGAGCTCGAGCGTCTGCGCTTGCAAGAGGCTGCGCTCGTTCGCCACGACCCGGTGAGCCGTGTCGGCTAGGAGGAAGAGCTCCTCTAACCCGTCTTCGAGGTCGTTGTAGCTGTAGCGATCGCTCTTGCGTTTGTCCTCGCCGCGGACACCCATCGCCTGAACGACCTCATCGTTCTGGATCCTGAAGCACTCATAGGTCCGCGCCACATCTGGCTTGAACAAGCAGTCGAGGATCCACGCGGTCGGCCCGAGCCGCTCCCCGCTCTTCGTGGTGACGCTGCGCTTGCCGTTCATGCGCAGGAGCTGGAAGCCGGCGTAAGTCCCGAGGGGCTTCACTCGCCCGCCGTGCTGCACGGGCAGGGTGTCTGCCAGCTCCAAGGTCCTCTCAGTCCACGCGACTCCCCCTGACCCCTCCTGCGCAGGAGCAGATGTGGCGAAAAGCGCCAAGAGGAACAGGCACACGCTAGAGAGCCTTATCACGCCTCCGCCTCCAGTGCGCGCTGGCGGTTTTGCGCCGAGACGTACTTGAGCAACTTCTGGGTGAAGGCGACGAGGAGGCCGAGGCTGAGGATGATGCACGAGTAGAGCGGCCAGTGGTCCGACGGGTTTCGAACCACGGAGAAGACGCTGAAGAGCTTGTCACCTGGACCCGCGTTGGGTGGCCCCCAGCTTGACTGAAAGAGGACCAAGCCATCATCTCGAAGCGGCTCATTCATGCGGATGAGCACAGCGCGCTCGACAGCGCCTGAGGTCTGCGTCACATCGCTTGAGAACTCGCTCGGGATGTCCGTGCCGGGGTGCTCCAGCTTGGTGAACTTGTCGAGGTGAATGCTGAACGGCATCCGGTACCGCTTGTGCTGAAGGAGCACAGCCCAACGCCGGCCATCAAACTCAACCACCCAGGGGCGCTCAGCGAGGCCCCACAAGATCGCCGTCTGCTCTCCGGCGGCGCTCCGCGCCGTCGCATACATCCCAGCGACGTTACCCGCCGCCTCCGGCTCTCGCTCCAGCTCCAAGAGCCGCCAATCTCCAGCGAGCGGGAGCTCTGACTCCTCTCGGGTAGGGCGCGCGTTCTCTCGGAAGTGTCGAAGCTCGAGCTCGAAGGGAACGAGCTCGTGGTTAACCCGAACAGGCTCGTGCTCTGCGAGCCGAATCTGCTCATCAGAGACCACGAACTCAGCGACCTCTCCGGCGCTCTCTGCGTCAAAGATCACGAGCTCCCAGAGGTAATAGCTGACGTATTCCTCGGACTCTTCCCCCTCGTACAGACGGAGGTAGCCGTCGTCGGAGGCTGTGAGCTTCACGAGACCCGCCGCGAACAAGACGAGGATCCCGACGTGGACGATGATCACGCCAGCCGTAGAGCTGCTCTTTCTGATCCGGATCAACCCACCTGCGATGAGGTTCCAAGAGAGCAGCGCCATGCAGAGCACTCCGCCTGGCAGCGGGATGGGCACCCCGCCGAGCTCGTGCACGAGGAACCAAGACTCAAAGTACTTCTTCTGCACCGCGTAGAGGCCGTGCTCTACCTGCTCAAGGGTCCCAAAGAGCGTGAGCAGGAAGAGACAGATCAAGAGGACACAGGCAGTCCCGTACGAGGTGGAGAGGCCCCAGAGCTTCTTACAGAGCCCGCTCAATGATCATCCTCTTCGAGGTGCATGGACGCTACGAAGGCGGCGAAGCGCTCGCGCTCAGCAGAGACCTGCGCGCTAGGGCCGAGCATCTTCACGAAGATCGCTCTGTCCTTGAGGACGCAGACGATGCCGAAGAGGGTCGTGTCTGGGACCGGCGAGGCCGACCCCATCCCGCTGAATTCACCCGTCGCCTCCAAGAGCGGGGATTCGACTCCGAGGACGCGGACAGTAGGCAGAGCCGCGACCTCCGCAGCTGAGGGGGGCGTGAGCCCGAGCTGGCTCACCCAGCGCTGTATGTTCCCGACGACGCCGCCGCCATCCCCACCGAGCACGGTCAGGTAGCACTCGACCTCACCACGGCGAAAGGTGACGAGCCGCATCCCGTCTCCGGCTTCGACCTTCCACTCTGCGGGGGCGTCCCACCCGATGCCGCCCGAGGCTCCGTGAGACGATGACGAGCCTGACTGAGCGCTGGGGGCGGACTCGTGGAGGGTGATCGAGTCACAGAAGGCGTCGAAAGACTCAGCTTCGATGGCGACTACATCTCGTGGCCCGGTGAACTTGACGAAGATAGTGAAGCGATCCGAACCCAAGATCGCCCCCCTCATCGCCCAGCCCTCGCGTGGCTCTGTGCCCATCCCCGTGAAGGCCCCCTCGAGCTCCAGGAGATACGCCTCCTGGCCGAGGAGGGAGACCTTAGGCAGAGCCCCTACCTCCTCAACGCTCATCCCGGCGAGGCCCATCTGCTCTCTCCAGCGATTCACGTTGCTGACGACACCGCCGCCGCTGCCGCCGAGCACGGTGAGGTAACACTCGCCTTCAGCGCCCACACCAAAGTTGGCGAGCCGCATCGAGGTCGGCGGGAGCTCTTCCCAGCCAGGAGGCGCCGCCCAGACCAAGGGCGACTCCTCAGGAGCTGGCGTTGCCTGGGGTGAGCGAGCGCCGAAGCGCTGCGCGTCAGTGATCATCCGTACGGGCTCGACAAGGGGAGGCCCGCTCCTGCGCTCAGCGTAAGTGATGTCACGCTCTGGCTCTGAACACGCACAAGCGAGCAACGCACAGGCGAGCGCCCATCGCTCGCCTACCATCGCCGCTCCAGCACGTAGTCGCCGATGTCGACGAGGGCGTCTCGAGCGGCGCTCTCGGGGAGCTCCTTGACCCGCGCTGCCGCGCTGTCCACGAGCTCCCGCGCGCGCGCCATAGCGAACTCTACGCCGCGCGACACGTCGCACACGTCGTGCAGGCGCACCGCCCGCTTGTCGAGATCAGGCTTCGTGTACACCTCGCGGATCGCTCTGCGGGTCGCCTCATCGGAGTCCCAGTAGGAGCACAGAATGGGCAGGGTCACCTTGCCATCCTCGGCGTCCGTTCCGACGCTCTTGCCGACCTTCTCAGGGTCACCTTCGAGGTCGAGGCAGTCATCCACGATTTGGAAAGCGAGCCCCACAGCCCACCCGTAAGCGGCCATGTCGTCTCCAAAGCGGTCACGTTCCTCTGAATACCCCGCCTCCGGGTAGCGCGCACCGAGCTCACACGCAGCGGAGATGAGGCAGGCCGTCTTGGCTCCGGCGATCCGCTCGTAGTCCTCTTGCTTCAGGTCAAAGTGGTAGCGCATCGTGCTCTGCTCGATCTCACCGATGCAGATCTTTCGGGACGTCTCAGAGAGCACGCAGCTGCAGTAGGGGTTCTTCAACGTGAGGGAGAGCCCGAACGCGCGCGTGTAGAGGAAATCCCCGAGCAGGACTGCGACCTGATTATCCCAGCGCTGATTGACGCAGGCGACGCGACGCCTGACCTCAGCACCGTCGAGGACGTCGTCATGCACGAGCGTCGCCAGATGGATCATCTCAATCACGGCGGCCATGGTGGGGTGCTCGTCACTGGTAGCTCCGGTAGCCTCACCCGCGAGCAAGAGCAGCGCGCCGCGCATCTGCTTGCCGCGGAAGCGAGAGATGTGGTTGAGCATGTCCTGGGCTGCGGGTGACGGGTCAGTGATCTCACGCTCAAGCACAACCTGGGTCTCTTCCATCAGGCTCTTGATGGGCGAGATCAGGCCTCTCAGCACGACGTCTTTTGCGCTCATGCCAGCACCTCCGCGCTGTGTGCGCGCTCTTTGGCGAGGTCTGCGGGCGTGTTCAAGTTGTGGGCTACGTCGACGGATCGCGCTCGAGATGAGAGCTCAGCCTCTCTCAAGGACCCGATCTTGAGCGGCGCTCCCCCTACCCCAGCGAACCCGTGAAAGGAGTCGACCCGGCGGAGCCCCTCGGCGAGCGCCTCCCGCATAGCCGGGAGTGAAGAGCGCCGATAGACCGCGATGAGCGGCTCCCGCCCCCTGCGACTTTGAAAGAGGCAGGCGTCAAGTTGCTCGCTCTGCGCGCGCACCAAGAGCGCCTCCGGGACCTCAGGCAAGACCCTCGGGAGATCACACGCCAAGACCGCCGCCCACTCAGCGCCTGTCGCCTCGAGGCTAGCGGCGATGCCCTCCAAGGGGCCGCGCCCGCCATCGCTGTCGAGCACGAGCCGCAAGGAGCGTTCCTCATACCGAGGCTCAGCGCCGCAGGCCAGGACGACCTCATGACAGACGCCCTCGAGGGTGGTGATGGTGTGATCCACCAGCGCACGATCGCCGACCTTGAGGTCGGCCTTGTCGGCTCCCATGCGACGACTCTCGCCACCGCAAAGGACAACTCCTATCACTCCCGCCGTGTTCATTTTCGATTGCAACCTGGGATATCTCAGGCTGTCGATGCCCGGAGGCTCCTTCAGGCAGATCCCTCGTCAGAGTCTCCGTTGGAGGCGCCTGCGCCATCAGAGCCATCTCCCCCTTCGAGCTCTTGAGGGTTAGCCGCGTCGTCTTTGAGGCCCTTCTTGAACTGCGTGACGCTTGACCCCATAGCGCGGGCCAAACCAGGAAGCTTCTTGGCGCCGAACAGGATGACGATGCCGAGCAGGATAAGTCCGATCTCCGGAGGTCCGATGGCGAGATACATCTACAACAGTCTGCTTCTAGGGCTCGTGGATGGGAGACGGCGAAGGGCCGTCACAACGTGCGCATTCTAGTTCACCCGCTGGCGGTGCCCAAGCCTGGAACCTGACTAGACGCGCTGAGTGCCTCCCAAGGCGCGCTCTGAGTCGGTCTGAGAGGGGCGGGACCCACCCACCTCGACTAGCCCAAGTGCCCCCCCGTCGCCCCGAGCGCGCCCCCGGCCAACCGACCGTCAAGCCGCTGGCTATGAGCGCGGCCCGCACAGGGTGTGAGATCGTGTAGGTCGAGAGCCTCCCCTCAGGCGCGACGCGCCCCCCCAGAGCGAAGAGAAAGTCGGGCTCCCAGGCCTCAGGCTCTACGCCAGGCGAGAAGCTGTCGAGGAAGACAGCGTCAAAGCGCTCCCCGGGGTCGAGCTCACTGAGCATCGAAGCCGCCGGCTGCATCCAGAGCCGCACCCGCACCTCTCCCCCCACGTTGACCCATCCACCAGAGGGGAGCTTCGACGCCTCCTTCAAGGCCGCGTGCGCTCGGTCAAGGGCAGCGGGGGCGCCAGATGGGGCGCCTCCGCGCCAGCTCCTGTCTGAGCCCAACTCGAAGGCGGCAGCGAGCGCCTCCGGGGAGCGCTCTAAAGCGGTCACCTCCAAGGAGCCTGGGAGGGAGGATGCGAGGGCGCAAGCTGCGGCGATGTTCCATCCAGGAGCGGAGCCCACCTCCAAGAGCCGGACTCGCTCTCCTCGGAGGAGTCGCCGCGGCAGATCACACCCGAAGACGTGGAGCTGGTTCGCTTCGGCCCACGCGCCGCGGGTGTCGTGGCAAGGCTCACCGTGCGTCGGGTGCACGAGCGTAGGGCAGCCGTCGCCGGTGACCATCTGACGCCAGCTACTCATCATCTGGCCTAGCCGGGGCGCCTTTGGCGGGCGCGAGGACCTCCAACAAGTGCGCGACCACGGGGTCTCCCTTAGCCAGCCCAGGCACCCCTTCGTTCAAGCGCTGATAAACGAGCTCCTCATCCC
The DNA here is from genome assembly GCA_002719955.1 of Deltaproteobacteria bacterium. Classification (GTDB taxonomy): domain Bacteria; phylum Myxococcota_A; class UBA9160; order UBA9160; family UBA4427; genus UBA4427. Next base: position 6,513 of record PBFW01000048.1, read on the forward strand.
CATCGAAGTAGCGCATGACGCGCTCTTCCCTTAGAGCCCTCCGCGGCCCCAATTTCCAGCGCTCATATCTGGGGCCGTGCCGCTCAGATCGCCAGGCGTAGACTTGGCCCTCTGCATCCCCGCTCAGGAGTGACGCCCCATCAGCGCTGAGTGATAGCGAGGTGATCGCGGCCTCATGGCTGACGAGCTCTAACAAGACGTCAGCGCCATTGATGTCCCAAAGGTAGATGTTCCCCACGACGTCACCCGTAAACAGGCGCTGCCCATCCGAGTGGAAGTAAACAGCGCTCACGTCCGCCTGGTGCGGGCCCAAGGTAGAGACGCCGCCCTCTTCTCCCACCCGATAAACGTTCACGTTCTCCTTAGAGGCGGAGGCCACCATGGCGCCGTCAAGCGAGATCGCGAGGTCTTGGATCTGCCACTTGTGCGCTGACTCCCAACGCTGTGTCTCCTTCCTTAACTCAGCGTCCCAGAGCTGTATGTCTCGATCTTTGTCCGCGGTCACCACGGCCGCTCCATCTGGTGTGATCGCGACAGCGACCACACCGCGCCCGTGGGAGATGTCCCAACTCTCGAGGTCCTCGCCTTCGTCCAGCCCCTCCCAAACGATCGCCCTGCTGTCCGAGGAGCCAGTGATCAGCTTGTATCCCATCTCATCCGAAGCGAGATCGACGACCTTTGCGTCGTGCCTTTTCAAGGTCTTGACGAGCTGGCTGGTCTGGGCGTCGACGACAAACACGTCAGCCCCCCCGCTCGCCAAGGCGAGGAACAGGTCTCCCAGCATGACGCCTGCGACCCAAGCGTCAGCGTCAGGCTTGAGCATGCCCCGACCATCCCCCACCGTCACGATCTCGTTGACGATGGAGCCGTTCGCGCCCAAACCGACCGTGACGACCTCGCCGCCTGTGTTGACGTCGCTCTTCTCACCGACGAACAACACGGGGCTCTCAGCGCTCACACCTACGGCTTGGCGCGTCTCCTCCCAATATGGATCGAAGATCCGCAAGGTCCCGTCCTCAGCTCCACTGATGAGGCGCTCTCCAGAGAGCATGCTCAATCCGTGAACCGAGGCTTGGTGTCCGTGCATGACGCCAGAGCTGGCGCCATGAACAGCGCTCCAAGCGCGGATCGATCCGTCACGCCCGCCGGCGTAGACGAAGCGGTCATCCCAGCTGAACACCAGGCAGGTCGCGCCGAGCCGGTGCCCCTTTAGGCGGTACTTTGGCTTGTGCTTGGCCCACTCCAGGACATCGATGAGCAGCTTGGCGGCGCTGATCCCTTTAAGGCTGAAGCCCTCACCCTCCCCCCGAGCTTGGCCGACGAGCTGTTCCGTGTCCCACAGCTGGACCTCTCCGTCTTCCTGGGCGCTCGCCAAGGTCGCGCCATCGTGGGAGTAAGAGAGGGCGTTGATGACGCTGTGGCGATCGTCAACGAAGCCGCCGAGCCGCGCGCCTTCCACATAGTTCCATATCTCAACCCGTCCGTTCGTGGTGCCAAAAGCGACCTGCTCCTTCTGCGGGTGAAAGGCAACGCAGGCCAAAGGATCGGTGACCTCCCCCTCCCAGACCAGCTCACCTTCAGGGACCGTCCAAATCCGCACGACCCCGTTGACGTCAACGGTGGCGAGGTGCTCGCCGTCTGGGGAGAAAGCCAGATCAGAGACCACAGCAGAGGTCCCCGACAGCTGACCACCACCACCGATCAGGGAGCCGATCACCTTGAGCGTCTCTAGGTTCCACAAGAGCACAACTGAAGACTGCGACGCCGTCGCCAAGACGCCCTGTGAGCTCAAGGTGCACGCGTTCCGTCCAGAATTGACTTGAGCGCCGATCCCCGAGAAGCCCGACGCTCCGATGGTCGGGAGCCCGTAGCGAACAGGGTGATCCTTGTGGGACCAATCACCGGCGTCAAAGATCCGCGCCACCGCGTCGCTCCCCATTGAGACGACCACCTCTCCGAAGATGGCCAGATCCATAGAGCCGTTGGGGTGAGCGAGCGGCTGCACGACCGTGTCCTCCGTCCCCATATCCAGATGTCTCCACTCCCACCCGCGCAGGTCCTTGTCCGTCGCCGCGAGCCGCATCCGGGTCCTGTTGGCCTCAGTCAGACGCAAACTGAACCAAGCCGCGGTCACCTGCGCTCGGTATCGAGCGCGCCTGTTCTCTTCTAGGTCGAGCAGGCGCTGGTTCTCCAAGCTGGCCACCTTGGCCTGCTCGCTGAACGCTCGCGCAGACTGCGTCTTGGCGCGCTGCTCGGCATCCTTGGCTCGCTCAGCCTCCTCCTGCGCCTGCGCCGCGTTCTTCTCGGCAGCCTCCTGCGCAGCCTTGGTCAATTCCTGCTCGCTCTGGAGGTCCTGGATGCTCTCTTGTTGCTGTTGAAAGAGGAGCCCAAGACCTCCGATCACGAGGAAGACCATCCCGAGCAGAGTGCCCGCCATAGCCTTGTTCCTGCCGACCCACTTCTTGATCCCATAGAAGAGCCCCGTCTCATAGGTGGCGACAGCGTGCCCCTCCAGCCAGTTCCGGAGCTCCTCTCCTAAAGCCATGGCCTCGGAGAAGCGATCGGAGACCTCGCGCGCCATGGCCTTCTCACAGATCGCGATGAGCTCGGGCGGAGCGTCCGGATTGATCTTCTTCACAGGCCACGGCGGCCCAGCCTTAACCGCCTCAAGGATGGTCAGCGCGCTCACGCTCTCTCCGAGCGGCTGATAAGGGATCTGCCCTGTCAAGATCAGGTAGAGCATGGCGCCCACGGCGTAGATGTCGCTCGCTGGGCCGACCTCGTCCCCCCTCCCGAGCGCTTGCTCCGGGGCCATGAAGGCGGGCGTCCCCACGACATCACCAGCGATCGTGTGCTCTGCAGAGGAGCCGTCGCTGCGCAGCGTGTGGATGATCGTCGAGGTCGCGGCGTCTAGCTCCTCCTCTCTACCCAAGACCTTGGCGAGGCCCCAGTCCATCAAGAAGACCTCACCGAACTTCCCGACCATGACGTTCCCAGGTTTCACGTCCCGGTGGACGACATCCTTGGCGTGCGCGTAGGCCAGCGCCTCACAGACGCGAACCAGGACGCCGACGATGCGCTTCAGATCCCATCCCTCCTCTTCGCGCTGCGCGAGCGCGACGATGTCGCGCATGTCGCGGCCGTCGACGAGCTGCATGGTGAAGTAGACGCGCCCTTCGGCGTCGATCCCTAGGTCGTGCACAGGGACGATCCCGGGGTGATCGAGCTGGCTCGTGATCTGCGCCTCTTCGAGGAAGCGGGAGAGCCTCTTCTGGCTGTTCGCGTCGGAGGCGGCGCCGGTCGTGCCGCCGTCATCTCGGAGCGCGACCTTCATCGCGAGCGGCCGGCGGAGATCTTCGTCCCACACCTTCAAGATCGCGCCCATCCCGCCGCGGGCGATCTCATCGCGCGCTCTATAACGCTCGCTCCCGCCTTGGGAGGAGAGCTTGCTCATCAACGCCGCCGAGCTCTCGTCGAATTCCCCGCCCTCATCCGGAGCCGAGAGAGAGATCTCCGGATCAACAGAGTCTCCGTATCGCTGACGCAGCTCCAAGGAGAGCGTGCCCTGCTTAGGCCCCAGGCGCTCCAGGACGTCAGACATCCGCGACCACTCTTGGTGGAGCTGTCTGAGCTCATCTGCGAGCTCTTGATGGTCAGCGCACAGCGCCTCTAGGTCAGACTCGCCCCCCTCTTCTATCCGCCTTAAATGCCCAGAGAAGACCTCTAGCGCCCGTGTGGAGGGGTCACTCATGACAACACCATACGCCTTTGTAGCGGCGGCGACACGCGAGGACTCACGAGCACGCCGATCGCTAGCGCTCTTCGGGGCTCAAGCTTTGCAGGACTCCAAGAGGCCGGCCTCGCGGAGGGACTCCTCCATCGCGGCGCCGATCCCTGAGGGGCTGCGGCTGACGCGGACGCCCGCGGCTTCCATGGCTGCGATCTTCTCGGGCGCAGTGCCTTTCCCACCCGAGATGATGGCGCCGGCGTGCCCCATGCGTTTTCCAGGAGGCGCGGTAGCGCCGGCGACGAAGCCGACGACGGGCTTTGTCATGGCGCTCTGGATGTACTCGGCGGCCTGCTCCTCAGCGGTCCCTCCGATCTCGCCGATCATCACGACCGCGTCGGTGTCCGGGTCGTCTTGGAAGGCCTCGAGGCAGTCCACGAAGTTCGTCCCGTTCACGGGGTCGCCGCCGATGCCTACGCAGGTGGACTGTCCGATCCCGAGGCAGGTGAGCTGCCAGACGGCCTCGTAGGTCAAGGTCCCAGAGCGGGACACGACCCCGACACGCCCGGGCTGGTGGATATAGCCAGGCATGATCCCGATCTTGCACTCACCGGGAGTGATGACGCCGGGGCAGTTAGGCCCGATGAGGCGCGTCTCAGAGTCACGCAAGCGCTCCATCACGCGCACCATGTCTAGGACGGGGATGCCCTCGGTGATCGCGACGACGAGCTCCACGCCCGCGTCCACGGCCTCGATGATCGCACCGGCCGCGTACGGCGGCGGGACGTAGATCACGCTCGCGTTGCAACCGGTGGCTTCGCGCGCTTCAGCGACGGTGCCGAACACGGGCAGGTCGAGGTGGGTCTCTCCCGCCTTACGCGGGTTCACGCCCCCGACCATGTTCGTGCCGTATTCGATCGCACCCTTGGAGTGGAAGGTCCCCGTCTTGCCTGTGAAGCCCTGGCAGATGAGCCTCGTGTCTTTACCGACCATGACGCTCACGCGGCACCTCCTGCGCCGAGCGCGGCGCACGCCTTCTGGGCGGCCTCATCGAGGCTCGCGGCTGACTCAATTGGGAGGCCGGAGTCCGCCAGGATCTGGCGGCCAGCCTTCACGTTCGTCCCCTCTAGGCGAACCACAAGCGGCACGCCGAGGTCCACCTCTTGCACCGCGGCGACGATGCCTGAGGCGATCACGTCACACTTCATGATGCCCCCAAAGATGTTCACCAAGACCGCCTTCACCTTCTCATCAGAGAGGAGGATCCGGAAGGCGGCGGTGACGTTCTCCTTCGTCGCGCCGCCGCCGACGTCGAGGAAGTTTGCCGGTGACCCGCCGTGGAGCTGGATCACGTCCATGCTGGCCATCGCGAGGCCTGCACCGTTCACCATGCAGCCGATCGAGCCGTCGAGGGCGATGTAGTTGAGGTCGAACTTGCTGGCCTCGATCTCCTTGGGGTCCTCTTCGTCGAGATCTCGCAGGTCCGCGAGCCCCTCCTGACGGAAGAGCCCGTTGGAGTCAAAGTTGATCTTCGCGTCGAGGGCGATCACGCGCCCCTCTTCAGTGGTGACGAGCGGGTTGATCTCTGCGAGCGAGCAGTCCTTCTCAGTGAACAGCCGCGCGAGCCCGGTGAGGAACGAGACGGCGTCTCCGATGAGCTCTTCTGGGATGCCGATCCCGGCGGCGAGCCTCGCTGCGTCTTCTTCTGCGAGCCCATCATCCGGGGAGTAGGAGGCCTTCAGGATCAGCTCGGGGGTCTCCGCCGCGACCTTCTCGATCTCTACGCCGCCCTCGCTAGACGCCATCATGACGGGCAGCTGCGTCTCCCTGTCGACGACGATCCCGATGTAGTACTCACAAGCGATCGCTGACCCCTCCTCCACCCAGAGGCGCCGGACCTCTTGACCAGCGGGGCCGGTCTGGTGGGTCACGAGCGTAGCGCCGAGGATCGCCTCAGCGGCCTCGCGCGCCTGCTCTTGAGAGCGGACGAGCTTCACGCCCCCCGCCTTGCCGCGGCCGCCGGCGTGGATCTGAGCCTTGACGACGCAGAGCTCTGTCTCGAGCGCATCGTAAGCGGCGACGGCTTCGTCGACGGTGCTGCAGTAGCGCCCGTCGGGGACGGCCAAGCCTGCGGCGCGGAAGAGCTCCTTCGCCTGGTATTCGTGGATCTTCATGTTCTGGTTGGGTGGGGTCCTAGCGCCCCTTGTGTCGATGTCCTCAACTCTCAGCTTGAGGATTCAGCGAGAGATAATATCCGGCGAAGGCTGAGGCCCCAACCTCTACGCCTCTGTGAACTCGCTCATAAGCGAAAGATGGAATCTGCGAGCGAGCTAGACCAGCCTCTGGGGCCGTGTTACTAGAGACCCACGACCCCCCTTGAGGGAGCGCCTAGAGCCCTTGAACTCGACCCATCAGCAACTCATCGAGGTGAGAGCCTGCGATAAGCGCCGCGCGCGCGAGCTCTCCCTCGTGCTCTTCGCGCTGCGGATCCCCCACAAGCTCCACTCTGAAGAGGGCCAGGTTCACATCCTGGTACCAGAGGAGCACGTCGTGAGGGCTCAGGACGAGCTCCAGCAATACACAGCAGAGGGCCCCCTCCGCGCCGAGCGCCCGCCGCCGCCTGACGTGCGCGCTGGCCGCAGCGCGGCAGCGATCTGGACGCTGACGCTGATCCTCACCCACTCTCTCTCCATCTACGGCCCGTACCTCCTGAGGAGCCGCACCGCGATCTCGGTCGCGAGCCTCATCCGTGAGGGCGAGTGGTGGCGCACGATCACCTCCTTGACGCTGCACGCAGACCACCTGCACCTCCTCAGCAACTTGATCTTCGGCAGCCTGCTCGTCGGGATCCTCGCTGCCGAGGCTGGGCTAGGGACGGCGCTGCTCTTGACCCTCCTCGGAGGCGCCCTAGGCAACACGGCCAACGCCCTTTTCGGCTCGGAGCTTCACCGCTCTCTCGGCGCATCGACCGCCGTCTTCGCGAGCCTAGGCGTGCTCGTCGGCGCCCGCTTCCGCGCAGACCGCGCAGGGCCTGCGCGCGCGCGCGCGTGGATCCCTCTGCTCGCTGGGCTCGTCTTGCTCGGCTGGCTCGGCGGACCTTCTGAGCGCATGGGCGTCAACGGGATCATCCGCACGGACGTCCCTGCGCACGTCTTCGGACTCCTCGCAGGGCTCTCGCTAGGGCTCGCGTTCTTGCGGCCTGGGAGCAGGTTCCGGCGTCAGGGCTTGCAGCTCGCGGGCGCGGCGCTCTTGCTCGTAGCGGCCTGGGCCGCTTGGGCCCTCTCTGACCTCCAGGCCCCGGCCTAGATGGAGCCGTGGCGGGCGCGCTGCCGCTTGTTGATCTTGCGGCCGCTGGCCGTCTTCTGACGCGTTCGGAAGCCGGTCTTCTTGGCCTTCTTCGCCTTGCTGTTACGGATCTTGGTCTTCATATGTGGGGAGGGCTCCTGCCCGAATGAGGCGAGAGATTTTAGCGGAGCGGTGGCCAGCCCGCGAGGGCTAGCCCGTGAAACCTGTTCCCTAGGCCTCTCTGGGACCGGTCATCCCGACCGGATCGACGGCCGCCTCAAACTCATCGGCTGTCATCAAGCCCATCGCCACCACTGCTTCCACGAGAGTCGTCCCCTCAATATATGCCCTCTTAGCCACCTTGGCGGCGTTGTCATAGCCGATGTGGCGGTTGAGCGCCGTCACGAGCATGAGGGACTGCCGCATGAGGGAGTCCACGCGCTCGGCGTCGAGCTCGAGGCCTTCCACGCACTTCTCTCTGAAGGAGTCGCAGCCGTCGGCGAGCAGCGTGATGGACTCGAGGACGTTGTGGATGATCACGGGCTTGAAGACGTTCAGCTCGAAGTTGCCTTGTGAGCCAGCGAAGCCGACCGTCGCGTCGTTCCCCATCACTTGGGTGCAGAGCATAGTCATGGCCTCACACTGCGTCGGGTTGACCTTCCCAGGCATGATCGACGAGCCGGGCTCGTTAGCGGGGAGCTTGAGCTCACCGAGCCCACAGCGAGGACCTGAGCCCAGCCAGCGCACGTCGTTAGCGATCTTCATCAGCGCTGCGGCTGTGGTCCTGAGCGCTCCGGAGAGCGAGACGAGCGCGTCATGGCCTGCGAGCCCTGAGAACTTGTTCGGGGCGGAGACGAACGGGAGCGCGGTCTCTCCCGCGATCTTCCTAGCTGCGAGGTCTGCGTACTGCGGGTGCGTGTTGAGGCCAGTCCCGACCGCGGTGCCCCCCAGCGCGAGCTCGTACACAGCGGGGAGCATCGCCTCGACGCCGCGCCGCGCGTCAGCGAGCTGCTGCGCCCAGCCGGAGAGCTCTTGTCCGACGGTCAAGGGCGTCGCGTCCTGCAGGTGGGTTCGGCCGATCTTGACGACGTCGCTCCAAGCCTCAGACTTCGCGCGCACGGCCCCTTCGAGCGCCTCGACAGCGGGGAGGAGGCGCTTCGCCGCCTGCTCTCCTGCGGCGACGTGCATCGCCGCGGGGAAGGTGTCATTGGAGCTCTGAGCCCGGTTCACGTGATCGTTCGGGTGGATCGGATCCTTGGAACCGAGCGCTCCTCCGAGGAGCTGAATCGCCCGGTTCGAGATCACCTCGTTCGCGTTCATGTTGGACTGCGTCCCAGAGCCTGTCTGCCAGACGACGAGCGGGAAGTGCGCGTCGTGCTCTCCAGCGATCACCTCATCTGCCGCCTGGAGGAGGGCGCCTCGCTGCTCTTCGCTGAGCGCGTCGAGCTCGCCGAGCTCGATGTTGGCTAGGGCAGCGCACTTCTTCACGACCCCGAGCGCGCGGATCATCGCGCGCGTAAAGCAGTGCCCGCCGATCTTGAAGTTCTGCCGGGAGCGCTCGGTCTGTGCTCCGTAGAGGGCGTCGTCGGGGACCTCGATGGGCCCCATGGAGTCGGATTCGGTGCGCGTGGACATAGTGTGTCTGGGCGTCGGGTCTCGGTTGAACCACAGAGCGCGAGCGCGCTCTCTCGTGGTCCATAACGGAGCTTAGATCAACCCCGCTTCATGGCGGGAGTGTAATCCCCCGTAGACCCGAGCCGTTAGAGCAGCCCTGCGTCCCTGAGGGTCTCAAGGTCCGCTGCGATAGTCCCAGCGGTCTTTTGCATCTGAATGCGAGCCTCAGCGGTGAGCGGCAGCTCGACGATCGCCTCCACCCCGCGCGCGCCGAGCAATGCGGGGACACCCATATAGATGCCTTCGAGGCCGTACTGCCCGTTCAAGAGACAGGCGGAGGGCATCAAGCGCTTCTCATCTCCCAGGATCGCCCCCGCCATCGCGACGGCTGAGGCGGCTGGCGCGAACCACGCGCTCCCCGTCTTAAGGAGACCGACGATCTCGGCGCCGCCGTGGCGCGTGCGATCAGAGAGGGCGTCGATCTCTTGAGCGCTGAGGAGCGCGTTGAGCGCGACACCTGCCACGCTGGTGTGCTCTGGGACGGGGACCATCGAGTCGCCGTGGGCGCCGAGCACCATCGCGTCAGCGTCACGGGTGGCGGTCCCTGTCGCCTCAGCCGCGAAGAAGCGGAAGCGCGCGGAGTCGAGGACCCCGGCCATCCCGACCACCTGCCGCGCAGGGAACCCGGTGCGCGCGCGCATCAGGTGAACCATGGAGTCGAGCGGGTTCGTGACGACGATCACGACCGCTTCGGGGGAGGTCTCTCGAACATAGTCTGCGACCGCGCTGATCACGCGCCCGTTGGTCTCCAAGAGATCTGAGCGGCTCATCCCTGGGGTCCGCGGCTTCCCAGCCGTCATGATCACGACGTCAGAGCCGGCCGTGTCCCCTGGATCATTGGTCCCCCTGACCCGACTGGCGAAGCCCTCCACAGCCGCCATCTGGTTCAAGTCGAGGGCGATGCCCTGGGGCCTCCCCTCCACCACATCGATCAAGCAGACCTCGCTCGCGAGGTCTTTCGACGCCGCCAGCTGAGCGCAGGAGGAGCCGACATAGCCTGCGCCGACGACGGTGATCTTGCGACGGGAGATGCTCACAGGCCCGAGCCTAGGCTTGCGCGTCGGGCTCCGCTAGAGGGCGCCCGAGACAGCAGAGGCCGATCATCCGCCAGAGGCGTCTTCGGAGTTGTCCGCCCACCACTTACGCCAGGAGCTCTGCGCCTTGTTCCGGTCGCCCTCTTTGCCGAGCGGATCAAAGCGGAAGTCCTTTCCGGAGAGTATCCGGAGCGCGACGACAGCAGCCTCACGGACCGCGGCCTGGCTATCACTGAGGGCGTCGATCAGCCCCGGGACCGCCTCAAAGCTGTCGAGATCACCGAGCACGCGCGCCGTGGCCATGCGCACGAAGACGTCTTCGTCGTCCAGCATCGGCAGGAGATAGGAGACCACCCGAGGGTCCTCCGTCTCCCCAAGCACAGTGACAGCGTTCCAGCGGTTTCCCGCGCTCGCGTCTTTGAGCTCTGGCAGATGCGAGACCCAGCTGGGTTGGCGACCGGCGTTCCCGATCCCGCCGCTCGTCATCCCACCATCGAGCACCTCCTCGAGCGCGACCACACGATCCGTCAGGTACTCGACCTCTTCTTTCGTGGATTCAGTGGCCTCCGAGGCCACCGCCGCTGTGCTAGCGACGCCCTTCACGCTCGCCTCGAGCGCTCTTCGGTCTTCAGTGGATGATTGACGCAGCGCCTCGACCGCGTTCTCGCTGCGACCGACTCGGTTCCCAAGGTTTGCGAACTTCTCTCCCACGGCGCCCTCCATGGCTTTGAAGGTCTCCCGGACGTAGGCGTCCTTCTCCTGGGTTTGACGCGCGATGTTCGTCTGGAGCTCACCGATACGAATGTTGACCCTCGCGTCTCCTCGCTCGAGCAATTCAACGGAGGCGTTGAGCGCGTCGCGCGTCCGCCGACCCTCCACCCAAAGGAGCGCGTTGATCGCGAGTGAGCACATGAAGAAGAGGAAGAGCAGCGCGATCAAGCAACCTGTGAGCCGTGACCGACCCCGCGCAGGCGCACTCGCAGCGGGCTCAGCCGCGGGGCCTGCCGTCTCCGACGTGGGCTCAGCCTGCCAAACGCTCGCCGCGCTCTCCTCAGCAGCGCCTCCCAAAGCAGCGCCTCCCACAGCAGGGGCACCAACAGCATCGTCCCCCTCATTGGACATGGCCTTATCGCAGGCGGCACAGACGACGCGCTCGCCCCGGCGAAAGGCCATGCCTCGATCGAGGTCCGACGCAGGGACTGACTCGTTACAGATATCGCAGAAGTAGATGTCCATGGGATCGCCTCACCCTGAAGAGGAAGAGGTAGCGCACCCGGGCAGGATGCCCACCCATTCTGTATCTTCGGGAGCCGTAGGGGAATGATCTCCCTCCTCTCCCCCTATAGTGACTCCTAAGGCACGCCCGACAGCGCCCCAAGCACACACCACGATTTGTCTCTCGATTCGATACATCCTTCTGCCTCTCTTAGCGAGCGTCTCGACCACCTCGGCCAAGAGTTCTTAATCGACTTCTACCGAGTTGTCACAGACCGGCAACCGGAGAATCTGGAAGCCATGGCGGAGCTAGCTCAAGCGCACACCCGCCTCGGCCAATGGGAGCGCGGCCTCGAGCTGGACAGGCGCCTCGTTCGCTTGCTGCCTGAGGACCCGACCATCCGCTACAACCTCTCGTGCTCCTTGGCGCTCACAGACAGAACCCTTGAAGCGCTCGAGGCCCTCGAGGCTGCGATCACCCTCGGCTACGACGACGTCGAGTATCTCCTCTGCGACCCGGACTTGACCGGACTCCAGAACGAGCCGCGCTTCGTAGAGATCGTGCGCAGGCTGCGTCTCCAGACGGCCTACTAGCTGTCTGCGTGCGCTAGGCGCTCGCCCTGGGTGCTCTGCGAATCCCACCACTCTCTCCAGCGCGCGACCGCTAGCGAGCGCTCTTCCACGCTGCCGCCCGGAACGTAACCGAAGCGATCGCGGGACTCCGCGAAGAGTGACTGGGCGCACAGCGCACGAACCATGAGGCGCTCGTGCTGGAGGCCGTCGATGAGGTGCGGGACCATGGAGTAGTCGCCGAGGCGCAAGAGGGCGCGGGCGCGCTCAAGGCGCAGCTCGACGTCCGCCACGTCAGGCCAGGGCAGCTCATGAAGGATCGGGATGAGGGTCGCGTCACCGGTCGCGCCGAGCGCGCCGAGGGCCGACCCAACGACGTCCGGACGAGGGTCCATGCACAGCTCGAGGAGCACCTTATAGGCGGGCTCTCCTGTCTCCGCGAACCAACGGACCAGCTCGAGGCGTTCGACGCCGTGCGTCCAAGGCAGCCTGCGGGCGCGCCGATCGATGCGCTGCTGGAGTCCGGGTGAGGGCCGCACCCAAGGGCTGGTGTCTTGCACCGGCGCTGGCGTGGTGCATGCCACCGCGAGGGGCGCTAGGAGGAGGGCGCGGAGAGAGATCTTGAAGAGTTGTCTGTTGAGCATCGTGTGTGGTCTGTGATGAGCGGGGCCGCGCGCCTAGGAGGAAAAGTCACTCCACAGAGGGGCCCCTTCAACACATCCCTCGACCACCCACGAACTCAGCCTGAAGCCAGACTGCGACTTGTTTTGAGAGCCTCGCTCTACCTCGTGCGCCAGCGGCCCATGAGGGCGGCGCCGGCGAGGAGGAGCACCGCCAGCCCGATCACTAAGGGCGCGCGCTCATCGGGAACAGCGAGGCCTGCCTTGAGCGTCGGAGTGGCCGGGCTCGCCAGGGCGCCGAGCTCCAGTCGCTCCCCCAAAAAGGGCCGAAACTCTGCCTCCAAGGGCCTCTCAAGCGCCAGGACAGCGAGCTCTTCGCCGCTCTCTGGGTCTTTGAGCAGCGCCCTCAAGCGGCCGCTGCTCCGTCCTTCAAGCGCTCCAAGCGCGCCAGAGCGCCGCCCGAGCGCTCCGGAGACAACCCCCGACCCTAGCGTCAACTCGCAGGCCCCGAGCCGCCGCTCCTCGGCGCCTCGTTCACCTCCGAAGAGCTCCACGTGAACGATCGGCGGCCAGCTAGCCCCCTCGCTCCCCAAGCGTAAGACCAGCTCTTCACCGCGCAGCGTGAGGCTCGGCCCCCCAGCCTCATCAGCCCCTCCCCGTCCGAGGAGCGACCAGAGCGGCCCAAAGACGTCACTCGCCCCTTGGAAGCCGGGCGCCCACCCCGTCTCGAGGAGAGCTGGGAAGCAAGCAGCCCACCCCTCACCGACCCGTCCCAGGCCGAGGAGCGGGAGGTCCTCAGTCGTGCGCA
>PBFW01000049.1 GCA_002719955.1 Deltaproteobacteria bacterium
ACGACGACGCGCCAGCGCTCGCCAGGGTCGAGGTTTCGAAGCTGCTCACAAAACCGATGGCTGACCATTCCATTTCCGACGACGATGACCGTTTTTCGACCGGCACCGTCAACCGGTCCGCGCTTGCCCCGCATAGTTGCCCCGCATACTCCACTCGAAGACTCGATTCAGAAGAGACACACCATTGTGCGTCACGCCATTGATGCGTTATTTGCTGGGAACCTTTTTCAACAATCGTGCCATCCGGAAATCGAGATCAACTCAGCACAAATGCGCCGACCCCAACCCAAATGCGCCGATCGCAGGAGCGAAGGCGCTCAACCGCTCGTCATCAGATGCCGAGAAAGCGGGCACTTGCGTGTTGAATGCATTTCGTTCGATTCAGTTCAAGTCGAGGACCCAAGGAATCCAGGGCGTGCAGACATCCCGCATCGGTGCGTTGGCGGGACGGTGCAGAGACGCGAATCGCGTCGTAGGACTGGGCTTCTTTATCCCATACTCAGCAGGATTACTTGCACAGCGTTCTGGAGACGCGCCACACCCATTCGTTGGGTGCTTGAAATGGAAACGCATTTCGAATCCCCGAGCTGACCGTGGCCCATTTCTTCCAGGACTTTGAGAACAGCGGCAAGTGTCGGTCGTCAAAGTATTTCGGACCACGATCTCTTCTTCGCTACGAGACGGTTTCTGGTTTCGACCTAAGCCGCCTTCGCAGCCAGGTACTCATTCTTTCTTCGCATGATTGTTCTTAGCTGGATCTTCGACCGCTCAGTCAGCACCTCGAACCGCCTTTCGAAGTAGACATCGGCCGGCGTCACGTTTTCGATCGCCTCGAGAAGCCGCTCGTTGTTGTAGTACGCGACGAAGTGTCGGATCGCAGCCTTGAGCTCCCCCGGAAAGTAGTCGTGCTGAAGCTGGACCACGTGCTTCATCGTCCGGTGGTAGCTTTCGATTTTGCCCTGCGTCTGCGGGTGATACGGAGCGCCTCGGGTGTGGGCATGCGATCTCCCAGGTACTCGCGGAGATCGCTTGATAGGTAGGCCGGCCGGATGTCGCTCAGCAGCCGTGGACAGTGCTTCACCTTGACCTGATCGAAGTTTCTGACGGCGAGCGGCTGGTCGAGCGTCTCGGTCACGTCGCTGGCTCTCATCGTCGGGTTCAGCTTCCAGGCGATGATCTAGCGCGAGAAGGCTTCGAGTACGGTCGACAGGGAGTGCCGACCCCAGTGGATGAGCCGGAAGTACGTAAAAGTCGTCTGCCATATCTCGTAGACCCGTCTCGTCGGGCCCTTGAACGAGTCCGACCCCGACATCAGGATGTAGGCCGGGTTCGTGATGAGGTCCGCCGCCTTCAGGAGCCTGTAGACGCTCGACTCGGAGACGAAATAGCGCTTCTCGTCCGTGCAGCGGCAGGCCATCTCTTGTGGTGATAGATCAGTTCGATCGAGCGCGAGGTCGAGCACTTCCTTCTGGACCTCCTCAGCGATCGCGTTCGAGCGGCCTCGAGCAGTCGGCTTGTTGTCAGAGGCCCATCGAAGCCCTCTTCGACGTAGTGCTGATACCAGCCGTAGAACGTGCTCTGAGGGGCGCCCAGCTGCCCCAACGCCTGTCTTGCCGGCAGATCCGTCTCTTCGACAGGCGGATGATCCCGATCTTCTCGGGAGCTGTGCGTCTCACGGAGTGTCCTCCTCGCCATGACCCGTCAGACTTATTTTGAGCACCCGGTGCTTGAGCGTGATCTCGGCGACGACTTCCTTCAGCTCGTGGTTCTGGCTGCGCAGATCCTTGACTTCGTCGCTGGTGGTTTCGCGAACCGTGTCGCCAGCAAGCTGTTTCTTCCCGGCTTCGAGAAAGTCCTTGCTTCATCGGTAGGGCAAGCTGGAGGCGAGCCCTTCTCGGCGGCACAAGTCTGCAACGCTTTGCGCGCCTCGAAGCGCTTCGAGCCAGCGTCGTCTCGGGGCTCGCGTGGCCTAGCGAGTGCTGCAGCCAGACGATCGACTTTCCCGCATCGAGCGCCCAGCTCGCGAAAGCATGTCGGCAGCAATGAAATGAGAAGGGGCGAACTAGAGCCTTCCCCTGCGTCATCGCCGCAGCGCGCTCTCAAGCGTCACCAGGAACGCGCGAAGTTCTGCTCATCCCAGGGCACCCCGATCGCAGTCCGGAAGATGGTTCTCGGATCTGATCGAAGACCCTCCCGCGACTGCGGAGCCGTCGAAGTTCTTCGAACTGTGATATTAGGAATCAAGCCATACGAGTTTCATTCGCCAAGCTTTTCCTTCAGCAGCTCGTCCGGAGTCGTCGGCGCTGCGCCGGTAGCCTCGTTACGGTCGACATGTATGGGCCTCTTTTTGTTCGTGGTCTTCCCGGGCTCGGCGTAGGCTCTTTCAGGAGCCGGCGGGCACGATCCGCAGGATCCGGCTCCCGGATCGATGCTCGAGGAGCACGACCAGTTCCCCTTCCGGCCCGACTTCGACGTCACGGAATCGCCCGAGGCCCGCGATCAGGGTCTCTCGCTCGATCTCACCGGTCGCGTCGACCACATAGCGCCAGAGATCGTTCTTGCCGAGGGTCCCGACGATCATGTGGTCCTGCCAGAGCGGGAATGCGTCGCCGGTATAGAACACGATGCTCGACACGCCCGGCGACGGGGTCCAGTCGATCACGGTCGGAGTCAGGTCGGCCGGGTCGAACTCGATTCCGAATTTCTTCGCATAGGGGATCGGTCGCCCGTCGTAGTCGACGCCGAGGCTCACGAGGGGCCAGCCGTAGTTCCGGCCCGGCAGGATCAAGTTCGCCTCGTCTCCGCCGCGTGGGCCGTGCTCGCTCGACCACATGAGTCGCTGCGCCCGGTCGAAGTCGAGGCCCTGAGCGTTACGGTGACCGAGCGTCCAGATGGAGGGCAGGGCGCCAGGAGTTTCGACGAAAGGGTTGTCGGTGGGTGTCCGTCCGTCGTCGTGCACACGGATGATCTTGCCGTCCGGGCGGTCGAGTCGTTGGATGCCCTGGTAGTCCGTGAACTGTCCGACGGTCATGTAGACGTAGCCCTTGTCATCGAAGGCGATCCGCGCCGAGGCGCCGTTCTCAGCTCCCGGCACGTAGGTGTCTCGCGGCGCCTCCCAGATCGTCTGTTCGTCGACCCACTGAGTCCCGTCGAGTCGGCCACGCACGAGCTTCAGCATGGTGACCGGCTGGCCGGTCTCGCGGCTGGCCGCGTTGCAGTCGCTGCAACGGTCGCCGTAGGAGAGATAGATCCACGCGTTCTCGGTGTAGTCGGGATGGATCGCGACCTCGTGGGCCCAACCAGAACCGGTGTACGTCGTGCCGCGCAGGACGCTGTCTTCGTAGAAGCGCGGGGTCCCCGTGACGAGGGTCGCTGCCGAGCCGTCCGCCTCGACGATCGACACGCCGCGCATCTTCTCGGTCACGAGGAAGCGTCCGTCCGGGAGCGGCGCGATCGAGTAGGGCTCCGAGAGGCCTACGTAGACCTGCTCGATCGCGAGGCGGTGGTATTTCGTCTGGAGCGGCTCCCCCGGGATCACCGGAGGTGCGCCTACGCCCCGACCCTCGGCGCCGCGATCGCCCTCGCGCTTCTCGAGCAAGTAGATCGCGAGGCCGCGGATGTCGTTCTCGACGATCACCCCCTTCCATGCGGGCATGCCCTTGTCCGGGAAGCCCTGCTCGATTCCGGCGATCAGGGCGTCGACGGACTCGCCATGGACGAGCGGCGTCGTCAACAACGAGGGGCCGAGCGACGAACCATGGAGCTCACGCCCATGACAGACGGCGCATTGGGTCTTGTAGATGCCACCCATCTCGTCGGGGAGCACCCAGGCGTCGCGCCCCGGATCGCTCTCGTCTTCCTCCTCGTCGATCACGACTTCGGCGGACAGGGCGCCTCCGCCTTTCGTCGCTGCCGCGTTGCAGCCGGCGAGGGACGCCAGGGAGCAGAAGAGGAGGGTCGCGAATGCGAGCCCCAGCAGAGAGACCGGCAGGCGTTGCATCATGGAGACCGAGTATACGCACGCGAGCATCACTGTGGAGCGCCCGGTCCAGGTTTCCTGCCGGCGCAGACGACGTCCGGGAGGAGCCCGGCTACCAGGTGACGGGGAGCGACGCGAGGCCGTGGACGTGGAGTTGCCGCGGTAGACCGGTTCGCTCGCGAGTCGCCGAGCGAGGGCTGTGAAGGCGTGGCGCAGCTCGAGCCGAGCCAGCGCCGTGCCCAGGCAGAAGTGGGCTCCCAAACCGAAGCTGTAGTGGCCGATCTTCTCGGCGTACTCAATGGTTCTCTTCTTTCGCCTGATCTCACGGCGATCTTCGGTCACCTTGATCCTCCGGATTGCCCCCCGTCGTCATGATGACGAGGGGTCCGGCTGAATCTGTAATTTCACATCCGCACCACCGACACTAGGTATTCTGACAAGTAGGCCCCGAATGGGCCGGTTCCGGGGGCGACCTGACGCTTGAGGTGCGGGCATTTCGAGGAAATCCCAGGCCCCAATGAGCACCAGAATGCCATGGTGTGCCCGGCCCACAGGCAAAGCGTGGATTCCACGCGATTAGACCGAATTCGATAGGGAGAGATCGTCTTCTGATTGCTAGATTCTCCGCGAAACGATATTTCCCAAGCTGAGGGTCGCCGGTTCGAACCCGGTCTCACGCTCCAAATCTGCTACGCGCCGTCGGTGACTTGCGCAGTCGGCGTTTTCGTTGTTCAGGGGAGCGCACGTCCTTCGCAGCCGCTCAGCTTCGAACCGCCGGAAGCACCGTCCGCGCGAGCAGGTCCATGAAGCGGATCTCGTCCTCCACGAATTGACTGAGGATGAGATTTGTCGCCCCGCTGGCGACGACCTCGCGTAGCCGCTCGACCAACCGCTCCGGGGGCCCGGCGATCGTGCCCAGGGGTGCCAGGAATTCGACGAGTCCGAGTTCCTCGACCAGCGCGGCGTTATGCGCGGCGGAGGCGGGACTCGCATGGTGACGCGAGTCGTAGCGGCGCTTGAGTTTCGCGATTTTCGGCTTCACCTCCTCGGGCACGCCCTTGCCGTCCATGTGGAAGCGGTAGACGTGATTGGCCGTGCCGCCGAGGATCGCCTTTACGGACTCGATGCCGTCGGCCTCGCTCTGCGCGGGTACGAGGTTGCACATGTACCAGATCTCGAGGTCCTCGAAGCGACGGCCGGCCGCCTCGCAGCCGCGGCGGATGTTTTCGAGGGCGACTTCCCGCATGGGCGGGGCGAGGCAGTTCGAGAGGATCACGCCGTCGGCGATGCGTCCGGCGAGTTCCTGGGTGCGTGGCCCCTCCGCCGCGATCCAGACCGGTGTTGGCGCCTGGTGCCAATGCACACCGAAGCTCCTGCCGCCCCACTCCGCCTCCTCTCCGCGACAGAGCGCCTGCACCGCGCACACGTAGGCCTCGAGTTCGTCGGTCCGCGCCGGGCGCGTGCCGATGTTCCGGAGCGCCGAGTCGCCGCTGGCGATGCCATAGCGGAAGCGGCCGCCGGAGAGTTGCTGAAGTGCAAGGCAGGCGGAGGCGACGACCGCCGGGTGGCGGGTCATCGGATTCGAGACGGTGATGGCGAGATCGGGGCGGGTCGTGACCTGTGCGGCTAGCGTCATCGAGACAAAGGGCTCGGCCCAAAGCGATTGGGAGTCGCCGGTGGTGAGCAGGTCGAAACCGGCTCGCTCCGCCGTCTCCAGCCAGGTGGGGTAGCGCTCCAGGTCGCGCACCGCGATGCCCGTACCGAAGCGCGGGGTTTTGCTGCGGTTTTTTCTGGCCCTGCGATCGGCATTTCTGGCCATTTTTCGTTCCTCCCTTGTACAGGATAAAGTGCAGAAGTCTGGATTTAGGTGGCGACAAGAAAAATCATGAAATTCAAATTCTTAGTCATTGGAGTTGCCGCTTGACTGACTTGCCCCCCTTAGATCGATCCAGCTAGCTTGCGAGGATCGAGCAAGGAAGAAGGGAGAGAGCAGAGAGCGAGAAAGCGATACACCCCGGAGCAGATCATTCGGAGGCTGCGAGTGGCCGAGGTCAAACTGGCCAAGGGCGAGACGGCCGTGGATGTGGTTCGAAAGCTCGTGTCTCACCGAGCAGGCGTATTACCGCTGGTGTAATGAGTACGGCGGACTCCGACTCGACCAGGCCAAATGCCTGGAAAAACTCGAGAAGGCGAACGCCCGCCTGAACAGGCTCCTGGCCGAGCAGGCACTGGACAACTTGATCCTCAAGAAAGCCGCCATGGAAAACTTCTGTAGGCCGTCAAGGGATTTTAGACCACGTACGGTCTTCGCTAAGAGACGGTTTCTGACTCCGACCTAAGCCACCTTCGCGGCCAGTGACTCCCCCCTTGCTTCGCTTCTTCCTGCTCAACCCGACCTCCTGCGAAATCAAACTCTCTTTGAATATGTGTCCAGGAAAACCGGGGGCGGCTTTGAAAGAGTTCGGCCGATGTTCGAACCGAGCCTTGACCGCAGTGCCTCGACTCGAGTTCATCCAGCCAGAACGGGAGCAGACGCCCGGATCAAAGGATCTGGGGCGAACGGCGAAGTGCGCCGTGCGCTCCAACCCTATGGAAGGGAAAACGAGCGGCGTTTTCAGCAATACCGAGTAGGTGTTCTGACAACTAGGCCCCAAGGGGCCCGTTCCGGGCGGATCGTAGGTCAAGTTCAGGAACCTGCTCATCAGCGATGGAGGCGATCTCGGAGGTCGAAAGAACTTTGCCTCCGTTTGAGGTGCCACTCCTCATTCCTTGCAGCAGTACCCACATGAGCGTGCCATCACTCTTGTCGTCTCCGATGGCCAGCTGGGTATGCGATGAGGTCACGATCGTGGCTCGCCCTGTTGCGGGCGCCGGTCTACCGATCGTCGTCAAAATATTGAAAATTAGATCAATATCCCCGCAGGATTAATTTAAGACGAGTGGCTGCGCCCCACTCAGGGACGGCGCTTGATCCCGCTCTGAGCAGTTTCACGCCTTCCGGAAGTGCGAGATTGAGAGAAATTGCCGTCTGGGCAAGGAGTATCAAGCCGCTGCGGGTCTGGGCGGATCCCAAGATCGGAGTTAGGCTTTCTCCAGCGTTGGAAACCCCGCCCCTCCCCGGGCCAGCGACATCGAGAGTGATTGACACTCCAGACGGGAGACCGAAGCAGAGACTGCAGAGCGCTGGCTGCGTGGTTGCTTTTAGCCACACCCCCCTGAATCCGAACAACTGTCGGTGGCTCGCAGGCCGCTCCAAGATACGGACCGCTCTTTACTTCGGTACCTAACAGGACACCACTATTTTGCGAATTGGCGTCATCAATAATTTTTGCGCGGGCAAGAATGATGAGCAAGTAAACCGGATGCTCGGCTTCCTGCGAAGTCATCCGGACGTACTTCATATCGAGACCGAAAGCGCAGGCGTCATGCCCGACGCCTTGGCAGACCTCGCGCGCCAGGAAGTCGACCTTCTGGTCGTGAACGGTGGCGATGGGACGATCCAATACTTATTGACTGAAATGCTCGTCAGCGGTGTCTTCGGCGAGCACGTTCCGCTGGTCGCTCCGCTACGCGCTGGTCGCACGAACATGACTGCCATGGATCTCGCCTCCCACCGCGACCCGGTCCGCGGTTTGGAAAAACTGATCGCATGCGCGGAGGACGGTCGAATCGCCGAACGCGTCGAGCCACGGCGCGTGCTCAGAGTCAGCTACGGACATGGCTCTGACGGGCGTCAGCGAGCGGTCCAATACGGCATGTTTTTCGGCGCTGGCATCATCAAGCGAGCCATTGAACTCAATCACAAGCTCTTCAACAACGATGGTCAGCGGAATCTGGTAGAGGGAGTCCCTGGCGCGACGCTCGTGACGGCGGGGCTAGTCGGACGGCTCATCACCGGTGACCGAACCGGTATTCTCACACCCGACAAAATCAGGATCCTGCTGGACGGCAAGGAGGTCGATCAGGGTGAGTTCAATCTCGTGATGGCGTCGACGCTGAGTCGCCTCTTCGCTCGTATGCGGCCATTCTGGGGACAGGGTCCCGCTGGCGTCCGATTTACCGCATTGGCCGCACCAACCAAAAACTTTGGTAAGGCCGCGCTCGGCGTCATTCGCGGAAAACCTGCGAATTGGGTAACGCCTGAAGCCGGCTATCTGAGCCAAAACGTCGAGCATGCCGAGCTTCGAATGAACTGCGGCTTCACCGTCGATGGCGAGCTCTGGCAACCGGATTCCGAACGGAGCATCGCTCTGACGGCCGATCAAGTCATTCATTTCGTTCGTGCATGACGGCATGTGACCGCGGCCAAGAAATCCGCACCCAGAAACACAAAATATCCGCTGTGCGCAAAAAAAACGTTCCGGCGATTCACATGCGAAGGGGGCAGAGGCAAATCACTCCTTCCCCGCGACAGAACATTGCACCCTGGCCTTGCTGATCCCGACCGAGACAAGTGCAGTCTTCGGTCATCAGACTAGGGCCCTGACCAGCACGTAGATTCGCCGGCGAGAAGTTGAGGACACGAAGCCCAGTGAACGCGAACCACGCGGTTGCAATCAGGCCTCGAACGATTCTGCGTCGTTACTTGGCAGTCGAACTGCTCGTTCCTGCGTGCTTGGCACTCGGCGGGTTCATCCTGGTCGTACTGATGAAGGACCTGACGAGCTATACCGAGCTCGTGATCAACCGGGACGCTGCTTTGGCGCGAATCGGTCGGATCGTTTTCTTTCAGGCGCTCACGCTGATGAGCCAGATGCTGCCCTTCGCAGTGCTTATCGGTTCTCTTGTTGGTCTTGGGAGACTCGCGGCCGACCTCGAAATCCTGGTGATGTCCGCGCTCGGAATCGAACCCCGCACCCTGGTTGTCCCGGTCACCATCTTCGGCGCGGGCGCCGCAGCCTTGGGATTGGCCTTGGCGCTCGTGGTTGCACCCTGGGCCCACCGAGGCCTCGACACTGCCTTCCTCGAGATCGCCGAAATCAATCCGGCCGCAGCGATTCAGCCGGGTGTCGTCAGCCGGTTCGGGGACTGGAAGATCGAGGCGCACGAGGTATCCGCGGGCGGGCGGGCACTCGGCGGCGTCGTACTATGGATCCCGTCACTGGGCGAGACCGTCTTCGCTGAAACGGCCGATGTAGTGACCGGCGCGAACGGAGAACTTTCGGTTGCCCTCCAAAACGGAGCGATGCTTCTGAATGCCGAGGGGAGGGCCCGCTCATTACACTTCGACGCAATGCGTGCCACGTTGCCACGCGGCGATCATGCAGCACCACTCACTCAGAGCGACCGACTTGCGGGAATGCCTCTAACAGGCCTGCTCTTGGCCGCGTGGGATCAGACCGATGACCATAAGCGCCAAGAAGCACGGCTGGAGCTTCATCGTAGAAGTGTCCCTCCGATCGCGGCGGGGCTATTCGCTGCACTCGCCGTGCCGTTGGCCCTCGCACGGGGGCGGGCCTCTCGCTCGGATGGTGCAATCAAGGGGCTTGTCATCACGGTGATCTATTACGGCTTGATGCAGCTGGCCGAGGGCATCACCCAGCGGGCTCCCGAACTCTCCGTCATGGCTATTTGGATCCCCAACGCAGTATTGCTCCTGTCAACGATTATCCTTTACCAACGACTCGCCAGACCCTGGCTTTCAGAAAGGACATTTGCGCCGCACGAGGTTCTTGAATGGCTCGCGGCGCTCAGCCGGACACGATCGGGTCGCCGCACCTCGGCCAGACGTTGGCCACTGCCGCGATACGTAGCCGGACAGTTTCTTCAGCTTGCACTTATTTGTTTCATCGTGCTAGCCGCCGCATATCTATTAGTAGATATCCTTGAGCGACTGCAGTGGTTCGCCCGCCACGGAGCTACGACCGATGAATTCGTAAGCTTCTACAGCATGAGAATTCCGCTGCTCATATCGCGAGTCGTGCCAATGGGGCTGCTGGTCGCGATGGCGCTCACGATAAGTCAGCTGACAACTCAGGGTGAGCTGCTTGGCATGCGCGCCTGCGGAATTTCTGCGTCGCAGGCGATCCGACCTGCCCTGCTCGTTTGCCTCGTCATGACGCCACTTTCGTTTCTACTCAACGATCAGATCGTTCCCCGTACCAACGAATTGGCGGATCTGATCAAACAGCGCGACATCACAGAGATTGGATCCGAACGCAATACGGTCCGGCGGACGAGTGGTCGATTTGTCTACGAATTCGCGAGCCTGAATACAAATCTCGGAACGGCGAACGAAATCGTCGTTTACCGACTTGGCCCGGAGGGCCTGCCCGAAAGCCGCATCGACGCAAGCTCCGCCCGATACGTGGGCGAGGGCCTCTGGCGCGTACAGGATGCGACGGCAATCGAGGTCGGAGTCGACGGACAGCCTCGCCTCGTTCCCCAAAGCAACCTTGCCGAATTAGGCGAAATTCCTTCAGAGGAGCTCGATCTCAAAAGCTTCTCCATCTCCGAAGTTAGGGAACTCATCCGCGAGTTCGCCTCCACAGGCGATTCAACAACCGCGTTCGAAGTCGCCCTCCATATGAAGCTCTCGACACCCTTCGCTTGCCTGGTCCTGCCCGCTTTACTGATGGCCTTTGCCATCACAGGCCCCCCCTTTCCGAGCTCTGCCTTGACGCTGATTCTCTGCGGCGCACTCGCCGTCGGATATACGCTGGCGGCGGGAGCCTTCGCCTCCTTTGGAGGCGCGGATGCCCTACCTGCCTGGCTCGGCGGCTGGGGTCCGATCCTGATTGCGAGCGCATTGCTGGTCTGGCCGGCGTGGCGAGCCCGGTGACTCAACTACGGGATTGCTGAGTCTGCCGGACTCCAGATCGCAGTGTCTCTTGCGCTGCGAGAAGGCCCGCTTCAAGCACTCGAGGATAGGGTTCGCACCCGTCCAGATCGAGAATGTCCGCGTTGTTGAATGTTAGGCCATGAATAATTTCAACCTTATCGCGCAACATTGACATCTTATGATCGGGCTTGCGAGCATGAGCCGTAGCGGCATCAATACTCAGCCGGATGACCATCGCGGGTACATGGCTAGCCATCCATTGATATAGGCGGTGTTCGGCGGTTGCCAACATTCGCACGAACCAGCTCTCCGCAAGATCGGCATCCAGGCCCGGTCCATCAAAATAGAATCCCTGCACCTCCGCCTGCGGATAGCGATCGGTAATGATCGAAACGCCACGACGATGCAGCACCAGCATTCGTCGAAACTTGTGCGCACGCCATAAAGAAAGCATGAAGATCACGACTGCGGTCACCGCATCCGGGGACTTCGCTTTGCTATGCGTTCGTTCTGCTCGGCGAACCAGATAGCGTCCAACCGCCGGTCCTATGAGCGGGAGGCCTCTGATCCAATCCGCAATATTGCCTGAGGATTGTCCCAGATATAGGAACTCGACAGGTCCGACATTGGGTAAGTCGGTCACTAGGTCTGTGCTCAGCCGAGATTTTCCGGCTCCATCGCAGCCGATCACGGCGATCACGCCGGCGAGCGTTTTGACTCGAGGGGATCTCACGGAATTCACCAAACCGTGTCGGCGTTCGAGGGGTTGTCCAAGGAGTCCTGCGACGTTGTGTAACCGCGCTCGATCAACATACCGGTCACGGCGGTCCGTGCGGCCTCGACCACTTCATCAAGTGGCAGATTGGCATCGATTTCCACAATCGATGCGCCGTTGAATTTCAAAAGCGGCGTGGCCGCCACTTTTGCCGCGAGCAGCTCGGGGCGATGATCTGTTTTGCGGGCGCAGGCCACGTCCAGATCGACGTTGAGACGCAAAACCAGATCGGGCGAAAAGCTGGTCATCCATTCGAAGGCCGCGTGCTCGCGCCGCGCCAACCAGCGCACGAACCCACCCCCAGTGGCGGTCACAGATAGATCCGGACCATCGTAGGCGCCTGCCACCTCGAGTTGTGGATAGCGATCGGTCACGATGATCCGACCCTGGCGCCGTGCCGTCATCATCCGTCGAAAACGCCGCAGGCGCCTCAATGAAAAGGCACTGATGACGAGCGCTGTGACCACTCCGGGATTCTTCTCGGCGCGCTGTGCGCGCGTGTCGTCGGTTTTGCGCACGATGATCCTCTCAAAAAATCGGCCTACGAGTGGAAGTCCCGCGATGGCCCGGCCGATGTTGCCGGACTGCTTGCCGAGATGAGCCGCTTCGGTCGGGCCAAAGGCGGAAACGCAATCTAGAATCGACTCGCTCACGCTGGTCTTTCCGGATCCGTCACAACCGATGATGGCGATCAGCAGAGCTAATTCCGACCGATCCGAAGGCATCAGGAAATGCCGTCAAAAGTATTGGTGAAACGACGCAAGCTGCGGCTCACTAGATACCCCAGCATGATGATAGCCCAGAGAGAGTAGGCGATAAGGTTCTCGGACATCCGACTCATTTCGAAGCCGTGGTGAGCGAGGTCGAATAACACGACGGCGGTTGCCATAAACATAAGCTTTTCGTCTTCACGCTTCACGCAACGGCGCAACCAGAAGGGGTATTTTGGCTTCGTCCATCCGTGCCGGCGTGGCATCAGGAACGGAACGTCCATCGCCCACGCGTCAATCGTGGCATCTCCGAATTCCTGACGAAGGAATTTCTCCTCGTAGAGAGAGATACGCTCGTACACCAAGATCGAACCCAGCAAGATGAGGGCCCCATAGACCCAGCTGCCCGACAGCATCGCGATACCAGTAAAGTTGAGAATTCGGCCTAGATAGAGCGGATTGCGTACCAATGAGTAGGGACCGGTCGTATTCAACTCTGCTGCAACCGGAGCATCCTTGGTGACGCCGGAAGTCCCCAGCGCGGCGTAGCCGCTGGTGACAATACGCACCAGCGCGCCCGATAGCGCAAGCCCAAGCGACAATGCGAACCAGAGATGGTTGGCGCTATCTGAATCGAAGGGTCCGATCTGGCCGTGGAAGTACGCAATGACCACGCCGACGACGATCATGTTGCGCAGAAATTTACCGCGGACCTTGAACAGCGCTTCACCGCTATTTGCGAGGTCGAGCTGATGCATCCGATGGTGCTCCTTTGATTGGGACAATGGGTTTTGCGATCTAGCCAGACCGATGATGCCCGAAGGGAATGTCCCAACCCCAGTTGATCTTCTAGGGGCTATCTGAAAAATACTCTAAACCGGCGCGACTCTCCATCTGCAGACGGATTCCGCCTCTGATTTGCTCACCCACCCCCTTGATGGGGAACGCGCTTGGATATCACAGACGAGCTGTGGGCGTTCATCGAATCGTTGTATTCGAAGCCTCCTCGGCGATCGGACGGTCGAGGCGGGATCCACGAGCGGTGTGGAACGGCATCCTGTGGATTCTGAGAACCGGCGTCCAGTGGACGGACCTGCCCGATCGCTACCCGCCCTACCAAACCTGTCACCGTTACTTTTAACACTGGTGTCGATACGGGACGCTGAAGCGTCTTCTTCGCGCCCTTGCGCGAGATCTATTGCAGGCCGCGCTGATCTTCCTGCGGCCGTCGGGATCGCAAGTGCTTCCCCGGATGAAGTCCCCCTCGTCGCTAGAAGGGGAACGCTTCTTCGACTGGCGTCAGAACTACCGAAGGCTCATCACCCGGCACGAAGATCGCACCGAGAACTTCCTCGGCGTCGTACATCTCGAATGCATGTTGATCCTCTTCAGGTATTTCGGAGGTCGCGTCTGGAAAGGTGAAAGGTGGGCAAGGCGGCTAGAGGGTTGTCCGTTGGGTCAGAGATGCGTTCGACGAACCCGAATAGAAGTTCCGTCGCATCCAATGATAGCGCGACATCGAGAAGCTCATCCGATCCCTCGATGTCAAAGAGGAGAAGCAGGAGGCGACCGCCGAGCGCGTCGCCTAGGATGAATCAATCGAAGGGTCGATCAGAGGAGTTCATCAGGGGTGGGGCAATCCCTGCGCGAATGGCGACGCCCAGTACGCATAGTGCCAGAGCCAACAGCGCTCAGCCTATCAGAATCCGTGTCTTACGAGCTGATCGATATCAGGTTCGGACTCCACTGGATGTGTCGCGGCTCAACCGAACCACAGCGACCGTCAGGCAAACGAGAGAAAAGAGAGCCGCCGCAATGGACGCCAGCCCCGGCGCCAACAGGCCAACACGCGAAGTCAGACCAAAAAAGAGACCACAGTAAATCAGCATCGCAACCGTGTTGATCGCCACTATCACGCCTGGACGACCCATCGCATAGCCGGCCGGACGCAGGGCAAACCCGAACAGATCAATCGTTCCCGCCAGAACCAGCAGCACGAGTAGCGGCGCCGCATCGATGTAGGGCTCTCCCATGACCCACTCGATGAGAGGCCGGCCCACTACGGTGACCACACCCAAAATGGCGGCCGATACGCTGCCCGCGATCAATCCGCTTTGAAACGTCAGGCGCCGAAAAGAAGGGTCATGATCATGCCATAGCCTGGCGAGATCGGGCAATATCGACTGCCTCAGCATCAATACGGGTTTGGCCAAGATGTTCGAAAGGTCCCAAGCAACCCGATACAACCCGGCGGCCGCGGCGCCAAAAAGAACGCCAGCAAACAGAATGGTAATGCGGCGCTGCACCACATCGAGCAGTTTCTGCGAATACGCCGTAAGCATATAGCGCCAGAGCGTGGGGAAGTCGCGATGGACCTGTTCGCGATGGACGCCGAGGAACAATGCCCCAGCCACGCGCTTGCGCAATTCATACCGAGCGACCAGAGCAAGGCTGACGTAATGGACGAGGTTGGAGACGTAAAAGGCGACCACATAACCCAGCACCCCGGCGTCGGTCAGATAGGCAGTCGCCACGCCAACGATACGCAAGATCGGCTGAACGATTCCCTGGAGAGACAGAAGATCATAGCGGTCGAATAAACGTAAGATGCCCTTGGGTGTGGCTTCGATCGCGATCACAAGTGAACTGCAGTAGATCTGCGCGAGTAGGACGATTTCCGGATTCCAGTCAAGAAACCCGGCCACGGTCGACGCAAGCAAGATTCCCAGAATGGCGGCGGCGACCCCGCCGACCAGATCGACCAAGCCGGTATACGCGATCAGGCGCTTAAACTGGTCTTCATCACCGCGCTGCAAGGCCTGCGTGCTGAAATGGATCACTGCGGCCCAGGGTTGGATCGTCACCAGGCCTCGGGCAGTCATGGCGAAGGTTTGTACCAGCACGACCGTGCCGAATTGTTCGGGCGTAAGACCATGCCCCATCAATGCCAGAGTCCCAAGCGAGATGACTCCGGCGACTCCTCTACCTCCCAGAAGCAAGCCGAAATTTTTGAACACGCGACCCAGGTGGGCGTCGCTGCGCCGCCGCTGTAGCCAAGACCTCAGCACACCCAAATGGAATATCCCTCTATCGCGTCAGCGAGTCACGCATTCGCCCGCGTGTAGCCGCGGGTCGCCATCGTGCGTGACGCGGCCTCCTTGGCTGCGGCCACCACATCTTCCAAGGGCGCGGTGGCGTCGATATCCACGATCGAAGCACCCTTGAATTTCAGTAGTGGGGTGGCCGCCACTTTCCTCGCCAGCGATTCACGAGTGTGGTCCGGCTTGCGGGCATGGGCCGTCTCGAGGTCAACGTTAAGGCGCAGCACCAAGTCGGGCAAGAAGTCGGTCATCCAGTCATAAACATCCCGCTCACGCCGCGCCAGCCAGCGTGCAATGACATTGCCAGGGGCCGTGGCCGACAGACCCAGTCCGTCGCAGGCGCCCGGAACCTCCAGTTGCGGGAAACGGTCGGTGACAATGATTCGGCCCTGGCGCCGCAGCGCTAGCATTCGTCGAAACCGGAGCAGGCGGCGAAGCAAGAAAGCGATGATCACAACCGCCGTCAATAACCCGGGTGCCTTCTTGTCGCGCGAGGCGCGGTGACTATCGCTTTTGCTCACGATCACACGATCGATCGATTTCCCGACGAGTGGCCATCGCGCGATCGAGCGTCCGACGTTTCCAGACTGCTTGCCCAGATGAACGATTTCGCTTGGGCCGTATTCGTTCAGCCATGCAAGAATTTCGGCACTCACTGTCGACTTGCCGGAGCCGTCACAGCCGATGATGGCAATCATTGGGGCAAAGTCATTTTGGGACGTCAGTTCCTGCTCCTTCTCGCCGGGTATTCAAGCAGGATCGGACCCCTAGAGTTGGGCCCCGTCGCGGCCCGACCCAAAGGATGCGGACGACTGAGTTCAGCCTTCCGAATCGCCGAGATCTTCGAAGAATCCTGATTTTGATCCCCGGAAACAAAATTTACTCCACTGTAGCCCGTCAGCAGGATGTGGACCCCAGATCCTCCTACGCTAAGAGACACATTCCGGGGTCTGTGACGCCAAGGAGCGTGTCGATAAGTCGATCCAGAAGAAGCAATCCACTGAAGCCGCGGTGCGAGAGATCCGCCGGAGGAGCCGACCGAAATTCTCTCCCGAGGAAAAGATCCGTATCGTGCTCGAAGGCCTTCGATCCTTCGGGTCGATGCAACCGGCCAGAGAAGTGGCGATCGCCACCGCCAATGTCGTCGCCAGACAGAAACGCGTGAGGGGCATATCGACGTCTCCGGATCGGGGCTGGGGCCTCGTTCGGCGGCGGCATTTCCAGACCGCATAGCGGGCCTGGCCTGTCCTGCAGGCTACTTGTCCGCTTGACTTCGTGCCAAGCTTTTCCGCGGTCTTCTGCGACTGCTCTTTTTCGGGCTCTGCCAGGCTCCGCCTGCTGAGGAGCGCCCAGGAAACACCTCAGGGTCAATTCATCCTGCTTCCTGGATCGAGCGCGTCCTGAGCCGTAGCGATGCATGACCGAGGAAGCGCCAGGAGAAACCGCCTCACAGCTCATTGGCGATCTGACACAGAGGGAATTTGTAGCCGGGCTGGTGTCACTCATGCATCAGTTTGTGACACCAGGCCCTTCATGCCACCTTCGGCTCGCCAGTCCTCGAGGATTGTTTTGAACTCCGTGGGCTCGCCGAAAAAGAAACCATTCTGGCGAAACTGCTTGCGATGGCCCCCTTCGTTGTTGATGTAGCCGGGCGTGCAGAGCTCGAAGAAGTCCTCTCGATCGTCTGAGTGCTGGAGGACCTTGTCGACCCATTCGGATTCGGCTTCTTCCGAGACTTCGAGCGTCTTCACGCCTTCCTCGAGTGCTCGAGAGATGGTGTGGGCAAGATTCTTGCTCTGCTCATTCAAGATGTAGGTGAAGTTCATGGTCACGCCAGATTGCGCGATGCTCATCATGAAGCAGTTGGGAAAGCCGTGAATGTGCATACCGTGAAGGGTCGTTATACCGTTCTTCCATTTCTGAGACAGGCTCAAACCATCGCGCCCATATGTTTCGAACCCGACTCGGCGCGCATATTCCGTCCATACCTCAAAACCTGTGGCGTAAATGAGGCAATCCAGTTCGTATTCCTCGCCAGCGACGACGACCCCCTTCTCCGTCACCCGCTCCACACCAACACCATGTGTATCGACCAGGGTGACGTTAGGGCGATTGAATGTCTGCAGGTATTCGTCGTGAAAGCAAGGGCGTTTACAGAAGGGCCGGTAATACGGCTTCAGGGCTTCAGCGGTGACGGGGTCGTCGACGAGGGTATCCACCCGCGCGCGGATCTCTTCCATTTTGATGAAGTCGGCAGTCTCCAAGCATTCTTCTTCGCTGAGGGCAGAGTGACCCGCATTCGCGTTTGACTGCATGACGGCCAGGCGCTTGTGGACGATGTCGGTCCAGCCATCGTTGACCAGGTCTTCTTCCTCTTGTGAGCCTCCTGCAGTGTAGAACTGGAAGTTGTCCATTCGCTGCTGGTGCCAGCCGGGCTCGAGGCTGCGGCTCCAGTCAGAATCCGTTGGATGGTTGTTTCTCACATCAACGGGTGACGGAGTGCGCTGAAAGACGTAGAGATGCTGAGCAGATTCTCCCAGGTGCGGCACCGACTGAATCGCCGAGGCACCCGTACCGATGATGCCCACGCGCTGATCCTGTAGGCCTGAAAGATTGCCTTCCGCGTCGCCGCCGGTGTATGCGAAGTCCCAGCGGCAAGTGTGGAAGACATGGCCTTTGAAGGACTCGATTCCCGGAATCCCGGGCAGTTTGGGTCGCTCGAGGAAGCCATTCGCCATGCAGACAAATCTGGCCTTCATCGTGTCGCCGCGATCGGTCGAGATGATCCAGTGCGAGCTGTCCTCATCCCAACGCAGCTCAGTGACGACTGTCCGGAAGCAGACGTCTCGGTAGAGGTCGTGTTTCTCGGCGATCGCTCTTGCGTGAGTCAGAATCTCCTGCCCGCTGCTATATTTTTCCTTTGGCATGAAGTCCATCTCTTCGAGCATGGGGAGATAGACATACGATTCGATGTCACAGGACACACCCGGATAACGGTTCCAGTACCAGGTGCCGCCGAAGCCGCCACCCTTCTCGATGATGCGGATGTTCTCGACGCCGGCCTGGCGGAGGCGGGCACCGGTCAAGATCCCGCCGAATCCACCACCGATCAACACCACATCGACTTCATCCGTCAGCGGCGCCCGTGTGTAGCCGGGTTCGACGTGGCGATCGTCGAGGAAGTGGGCGAACTCGCCGCTGACCTGTACATATTGGTCGACGCCGTCGGGGCGAATTCGCTTGTCCCGCTCTTCGCGATATTTCTTGCGCAGCGCATCTGGGTCGAAGCCAAGGTCAGCCGCTGCAGGTTTTGTTTCGCCAGATCCGTGGTTTGAGTTCATCATCTTCGATCCTCGGTTCGAATGCGTACAGGGACGCCGCAGCGTGGTGAGGCTCGGCCGCGTAATTCTGAGTTCATCAGCAATCGATCGATGACGGAGTGTATACCCGTCCGACCTCTGGATGCATCCGCAGCTCCGCGGATGTCCATTCACCCGGTCCCAGGATGAAAGGCTTGATGAGTTCCTGGCGGCTCCGAATCTAACAACACGGAGTCGCTACCCGGATGATTCGAAGAGTTCGACGCGCCGTGATCACGCCGGTTCGCGCGCGCTATTCCGGCTTCCCCCTGTAGACGGGCTTGCGTTTCTCGACGAAGGCGCGAACACCCTCCCGTGCATCCGATTCACTGAATCCTCCAGCATAGTAGAGGTCGCGCATCGACCGGATCAGGTGATCCGGATGCTCGCGGCCAAGGATCGCCATCCGCTTCGCCATCTGGGCGTCGAGGGGGGGCACAGCTGCAAAATCCGCGACGACACGACGCGCCTCGGCGAGCACCTCGGATTTCGGCACGATCTGATTGACGAATCCGTGGCGTAGCGCCTCCTCCGCCTCGAGCATCCTGCCTCGCAGCGCCAGGTCCATGGCGACGCGCCAGGGAAGTGAGCGCGTAACGCCGCTCGTGAAGCTGCCCTGCCCCCAGCGCATCTCGAGCAATCCGAAGCGCGTCTCGGGAGAGGCTACGACGTGGTCGGCGTTGGCATCGACGAGCAACATTCCAGCGCCGTAGCAGGGCCCGGCCACAGCGAAGACCATCGGTTTGTAGATTCTTGAACCGTCGAGTTCGAGCAGGTGGGACCACGAGAAAACGTCGTCCGAGGTCGCATCCGGCCGGAAGACCCGGTCGAAGCCACTCGGCAGTTTGTAGCCCCGATCCTGTTCGCCTTCGTTCCAGACATTGTCCATCGCTTTCAGATGGCCACCGTAGGTAAAGGCGTCCTTTCCCTCGGGTGCAAAGACGAGTGCACACCACACTTCCGGGTCGTCTCGAAATTCCCGAAAGGTCTCGGCTAGCGGGAGATAGACCTCCTCGGGGCTGAAAAGATTATGTTCGCCGATGCCATCGATTTCGATCTCGGCGATATGGTCCTGAACGTCATACCGAATTGTCATGTTGAAACCTCCAACGAAATAGTCAGGCGATCACACCGCGCTTCTTGAGATCCGCGATCTCATCCCAACTCGAATCACACGATTCGAGCAGGATCTCCTCCGTGTGCTCACCGAAATCGCAGGCGGGACGCCGAATCCTGCAATCTGCCTTGCTGAAGGACATCGGAAAGCCAAGCGTCTTGCCGGGGCCGAGGGTGGGGTGATTCAGATCGGTGACATAGTCGTTCGCCAACACTTGGAGCGTGTGGGTCGCTTCTTCCATGGTGTTGACGGGTCCATGAGCGAACCGACACTCGAGCCGTTCGAAGCGCTCCAACCAACGCTTTCGCGGCTGCCGTCCAAAACATCCGTCGAGGAGCTCGCGTGTCGTCTCGGCCGCCAGCGCCGCGTCGGCCGTCTCGCGGTCGAGATCGAGGGCGGCGCAGAACTCCGGCCAATGGCGTTCGAGCTGCGGTTCGCAGATGATGATCCACTGTTCATCGGCGCAGCGATAATAGGAGAGCATCGGGCTCCCGAAGGTGTCGGTGAAGCGATCGATCGGCTTGCCGGTCCAGAGCGTCGTATTCACATTGAGCGCCTGTAGATGAAGCGCGATCCCGAGCAGCGAGGACGTCACCTCTTGTCCGCCACAATCCCCTCGCTCCCGGGCCAACAAGGCAGCCAGTACCGCATAGCCGAGGCTCATCCCGGAAGCCATGTCGATCGGGCCGCCTGCCACCGTCTCCGGGATGCCGGAGCGGGCGTCGCCCGTACTCCACATCATTCCTGAGATCCCCTGCATGAGTACATCGTAGGCGCGTCGGTTCGACTCGGGTCCCTCGGGCCCCCAACCCGACCCCCCATAGCCGTATACGAGTTGATCATTCCGCTCGCTCAGGGTGGCGTAGTCGGCCGCAACGCTTCGGGTCAAGGGGCGGCTATAGCTGGTCATGAAGACATCGGCGTCTGCGACCAGCTCGTGAAGAATTCGCTGACCATCCGGCTCTCCGAGATTCAGTGTCATCCCGCGCTTGTTCCGGTTCACTGTCTCGTAGGCGATGCCGCGCCCTCCCGGCAGCCCTCCCGATTGCATCCCCCGAGAGGGGTCGCCGCGTACGGGATCCTCGATCTTGATCACGTCCGCCCCGAGATCGCCGAGCATGCTCGCCGCCGAAGGCACGCTCAGCCAGGACGCCCACTCGACCACCCGGATTCCGTCCAATACACCCATTGATTCGTCTTGCCTCCTCGTCGTCGGTCCCCGCCGATGCCCACTCTACGAAACCGAGTGGAGCAGCGCTTTCCCCGACTCGCTCCCTAATCTCGGAGGGCGGGCATGGGGTAGAGCGCGTTCAAGGTGGAGATGAAGGTCTCGTCGTGAAGTGGCTCATCCGGGCGCGGGCAGGAGATGCCTGACGTGGCCAGTGCGTCCATGAAAATATCGACGACCCTGTCTAGATCCAGGTCGTCGCTCCCTTCCCGACGAACTCGTGCGGCCTCCGCATTCTCGAAGACTTCCGCCTTCCACGACACGCTGATCCGCAGCTCCGACGTGTCGTAGCGGATCAGCTCCTCACCATTTGAGACGACCGGCCACGCATCCGATCCATCCGCAACCGGAAGCAGCTCAGAATCGACGGTGGCCCCTTTGAGCAATGGCGCGTCTTCGCACCGCACTCCGTTCGATCTCCAGGTGACCGGCCTTCAGGGAGCGGGTGTGTACCAGATCGGCGACGTGTAGGCCCGTTCTTGCAGCGTCATCGGCGTACCCTCAGGTACGGGGCTAGCGAATCGCTTGGCTTCGTAGGCGGTCCAGCGAGGCGTGGGAATCTCGATCACCCGCACGTAGTAGAACGCCCGTTGGGAAGGGGTGAAATCGGGATCCCGCCACACCGTTGCTAGCTCTGCTTCACCGATCGAATTGGTGTAGGCCGCATTCTTGACGTCCACCGTGCTGCCGACGGGTGGCGCCTGGCCATCGGGGCCGGCAGAACGCTCGTCCGAAAGGGCGACGTCATAGATCTGTTCCCGAGACTGACCGGTGCCGTCCACCCACCCCTTCACGATCTGGATGCGATCAAGATTGGCGCCCTCTGGGTCCTTCAGCGCCGCTACGAGAAAAGTCGGAGCGGAGTCGCGTTTGGGCCGCGGGGGTAGGTCGCTCCCCATCGGGACGCCGCCGTCGTAGCCAACGAGGGCGAGGTGAGGACGTTGCGCATCCGTGTGTTGGTAATGCCAGCCACCAAAGAAGCGGACGACCATGCGAGAGCCTGTGGTCGCGTAGACTTCACGCCGCTGCATGGCATCGAAAAGCGATTCCCGGGTGTTCTCCGTCGCCCACACAGCGGCATAGCCCGACGCGCCGATATCGGCCTGGTGAGTGGTCAGATCCTTCCAGCGAAAGAACACAGAGGTCATTCGTTCCGGGTCACCGGGCCTGAGGCGAGCGCTGACGCCCCAGAAGTTGTCTTCCTCGGCGACCGGAAGCGCCGTGTGTTCGTCCGTGCTGCCGATCATTCCGAACTTGTAGGGGTTGATGCCCGTTTGCGCTTCCAGACTCAGCCCGATCCCGAGCGCGGAGCGCGCATACTCATGCTTGAACATCCAATCTTCTTTGGGGCCCGCCGCGGAGCCCCAATCCCAGCGCTCGAAGTCCGCGAACTCGTCCTCGGGCGAGAGGAAGGGGTGCGTCTCCGAGTCGCCCTTGGTCTGGGTCACCTCGACGATCGGCTCCCAGCGGACGCGCGTCTTGGCGTACTCGGTGTCGATGGGATTTCCGTCCGAGTCCTTCAGGCTCCACATCATGCCGTTGCTGAGGTTGGAGTTGTGCGGGATGGCCAGCACGCGCCCGCCGGTCTCGCGCTCGTACGCCTCCATGTAGGCCCAGAGATCTTCCGGTCGCAGGCTGTCGAGGGCAGAGAAGGGCAGGACGCGCGCCGCTCTGTCAGCGCCGTCGCGGAAGATCACGTTGCGGTGTTGGTTGACCCCGGGAGCGGCCGAGTATTCGAAGCCGATCAGGGCGGTGAAAATCCCCGGTTGGTTGTAGGCGTCCGCAAGCTTCACCTGCCTCTTCCACGTCTGGCGCACGATGGGCGCTACCAGCTCGGGATCGAGGATGTGCTCCCCCCGAAAGGCCGCCGCACCGATCATCAGGGCCGCACCGGTTCCGTCCTTGGATCTGGTCAGCTCGTACCAGCGCCTCCCCCCTTCCGTCGCGAGGAGGTCGGGATTTCCGGCGCGAACCTGAGGCACGACGCCGAGGTACTCGGCGTGATCGGCCACGACCAAGAAGTCGAGCGGCCGGTGGATCTGGGCGTGGCCCGCGAGGCCGATCTCCACCTCCTCGCCCATCGCGAAGCGGTAGGCCAACTCGGCACCGAATTCGACGCCCGCAGACCCCGAAGTCCCCGCATCGAGCGAGAGCTGGGTGTGAATGTGGGTGTCGCCCCAATAGACGTTCAGCGGGACGTTCTGGCCCGCATAGGCAGAGAAGGATGGAGGCTTCTGTTGGGCTTCAGTGTCACCGGCGAAGGCAAGGAGCAGAAGCAGTGAGACGAGTGTAGTGGCACGCATTCGAAGCCTCTTCACGCCGGAAATC
This sequence comes from Deltaproteobacteria bacterium, assembly GCA_002719955.1. Taxonomy (GTDB): domain Bacteria; phylum Myxococcota_A; class UBA9160; order UBA9160; family UBA4427; genus UBA4427. The sequence goes on from PBFW01000049.1 coordinate 23,379, forward strand.
TGACCAAACGCTGCGGGTGGGCGTCTGAGATTGGCGGCGCAACCTCTCGTGTGGGCCGCAACCTCTCGTGTGGGCCGCAACCTCTCGTGTGGGCGAAGGCTGCGACTCACACCATGTTGGAGCGGGCTCGCCGAAATAGCAACATTCGCGTGCCGGCGCTCCTGGCCCTGGCGACCGCCTCGGAATAGACACCTCGGCAGCCCGCTTCGCTAGAAGCGAAACGTCCATTGAAGCTTGACGATGGATTCGGTCTCGGTGTTGCGGACTTCACCTCTCGCGTCGACGCCGTGATTGACCACGATGAAGAATTCACGACCGTCCTCGATGATCCAGCGCAGCCGGCTGTTGAAGCCGAGAAGATCCGAGGCGCTGTCGTACTGGAGGAGCGTCAGAATCGAGATCTCCGGGGTCCAGAAGATGTCGAAACGAATTCGGGCGATATGGATCTGGACATCGCGGTCGCGGTCATCGTCCGTCGAGAGTAGATCGCTGCCGGGGAGGCGAATGTCATTGAGTTCGTATTCGCCCCGCAGCCGCAGGTATTTGATCGGACGAACCTCGAGAAGGGCCTGGACGCGCGTGCGGGTACCATCGAAGAAGCTGCCGTAAGCAGCCTCGAACTCCCCACGAATTCGTCGGTTTCGACTGGACGTGACGCGCAGGCGTCCCTCGTCGAAATGATATTCGCCGGGGCCGATCTCCAGGGTCGAGAACGCCGTCGAAACGAACTCGTAGCGATGTTCGTAACGAAACTGAATCGAGTCCTGGATCGGCGTTGTGAGCTCGAGGGGAATGAAAGTGAATTGCCCCGTTCGAATGGTGTGGGTCGCATTCGAGCTCGTGACGAGACTGGCTTCCAGCTGGCTATCGACGGTTCGAAAGGGCCCCTGGCCCGGACGGATCCGGTATCGAAAGGTTCCATCGTATTCACGGATGCCGACGCGGTTCACGAAACCAAGCGCGGGATTGAACTCGTCTTGGAATTCACGGAATCCGATATCCCAGCGGATCCGGTCGTTGGGGTAGCTGATGGTCCCGCCGTAGGCGAGGCCGCTTCCGTCCACCTGCGGGTTCTCGGGGTCGGGATTGAGGATGGAATCCGGGTCGCTGAAGCTGCCCTGTATCCAGGCGGTCGCGGCAAAGGTCTTGTGGCCGAGAAAGCTGGAATTGCGGTAGACGAAGTCACTGCCCACGACCGTGTTCTCACCATCCGCGTCGGGATCGCCATGGGTCAGCATGGCGCCGATCGTCGACTCGCCGAAGATATTGGCAGCGGCCCGGGCCACCAACAGATTCTCCTGGTCCACTCGGGCCCGTTCGTCGACGACGACGTCGAGCAGCCCGATCTTGAATGGCCCGACGCGTCCGGTCGCCTTCGCCCCGACCAGGATGTCGCGCTCCTCCCCGTCGCCGCCCAGCCCGATGCGTCGCGAGAAAAAGGGGCGTCCATTCTCCCGGATCTCTCCAAAATTGAAGATCAATGCGTCCTGGGTGAAGAAATCCCGCTTCTCCGGGAAAAAAAGCCCGAAGCGGGTCAGGTTCACCTGGCGTTGATCGACTTCGGTCTCGGAGAAGTCGGTTTTCACCGTCACCGCCGTCGTCAGCGACGGCGTCACCTTGTAGAAGATATCGACGCTGGGATCGAACTCGAATTCGCCTGCGTTCTCGACCTGATCGTCGGTGCGACGCAGAATGGTCGCGGGAACGACTTGGACACCGAGACTCTGCCCAATCCCGCTCATGCCCTCGAGAGAGCCCGCCTGTCCCATGGAGAAGACAAAACGCTCGAGCACGGGATCCGCCCAACGATCGGTCTCGTCGTTGCGTCGAATGCCTCGGGAGACATTCAGCCCCCAGACGTCCGAATCGGGATCGAAGCTGATCGAGCTGAAGGGCAGGGCGATCTCGACCGTCCATCCCCGCGCGTCGATCGTGGTCTCGGCATACCAGCGAGTGTCCCAGCTGCCCTCGACCGTCGCCCCCTCGACCAGGAAGTCGGTGCGGACCCCATTCGGGTTGACCGAAAAGAAATAGCCGTTCTGACGATCGAGGAAGGGGTCGATCGCGAAGCCGAAGCGGTCATCGAAGCGCGTGCTGCCATCGCGAAACATCGTCCGTGCGACGATCGATTCGGGATTCGTATCCCAGAGTCGGGCCGCGATGTAGAGCTGTTCGCCGTCGGTCATCAACCAGACCTCGCTCCGCTGGCTGGCCACCTTTCCCGGATCGGGGACCGCTTGGATCAGTCCGTCGATATGAGCCCCGTCGGACCACTCTCCCGGTTCGAGCTGGCCGTCGAGGGTCGGCGGAGCCTCGCTCCAGCCGATTCGGATCCGGGGCGGCGGATCCGCCGAGGCGATTCCCGCCAGGGCGTGCAGAGCGCCGCAGATCAGGATCACCAGGCAGGCGCCTCGGGTCATCAATGCCTTCTTCCCAATGGGATCGCACGGCCCGGGGACCGATCGGGGAAATCAGCAATCGCCCAATCACTGTTCCCCGACGACTCGAATCGAGTCAGCGAAGGAATCTGGGCGAACAGGTGCATCGAGCCTCCGAGATCAGATAGGGGGAGCGGCCAGCTCCCGCGAACGTCGAGCATACATCCCATGACCCGAGCGCGGGGTGCGGGACTGATTCCAACGGCCAGTCTGGCATACCATCAGGGATTGACCGGACGATCGCGCGGCGGGACAAGCCGCGCAATCTTGCAGCTTTCCGATTTTGGGGCCGCACGACCGGTTTCGAATCAGAGCCAGGGTCCGCACCCACTCATGGCGAGGAAGTCCATCCGATGGCCCAACCCGGAAACAGCCTCATGACACGATCCCGCCTCGACAACTTCATCATAGGATTCCTGATCCTGTTCGCGGTCGTGTTTGCGATGGAGTTGGCGCTTTTTGTTCCGTGTGGCTCGTGGGAGGAACTCTCGACGTGTGAGGAGCTCCCCGCCGTCGCAGCCGCGATGTGGGAGCCCTATTACGAGATCGATCCCTTGTTCAAGGAGATGCCTCTCTGGTATTCGGCGATCATGAACGTCCAGGACGCGCTCTTCAATCCATGGTGGCTGCTCAGTCTTGTTTTCTTCTGGACCGGTCGGCAGGAGAAAAAGTGGTATCGCCTCGGCACGATTCTCGTGAGTGGCTTCATCGTCGGGACGTCGTATGTCGCCTTCGTCAATTGGCTCGGGTCGCCGGAGTATTCGACGTCGATGGTGGTCGCCATGGCGCTGATCAACGGCCCATGGATTGTGGGGCCGCTTCTGTTTTCCTGGCGGCTGCGGCCTCGAGAGCTCAGCGAGGCCTCTCAACCACCCACCGAAAGCGCCGTGCTGGGGGCGGTCCTGATGGCTCTGCCGAGCGCGATCTACGTTTGTTTCCAGGTCGTGGCGCTGGGTATCAACTGAGGCAAGAGGGGTTGGCTCCACGCCGGGTTTCGGTGTGCAAGGGCAGGGGGGGACGACGGGATGGGTCGCGAAAAAGGCCAGGCGAGTACGGGGCACGCGCTCACGAGTTCTCCGCCCAACGAGCCGAGTCGATACGACGCGATCGTCGTCGGGGCGGGCTTTGGCGGACTCGTCTCCGCCGCGATTCTCGCAAAGGAGGGCCGGCGAGTTCTCGTGGTCGAGACCTCGGATCGAGTCGGATGCGTTGGAGGATCGATCGAATTCAACGGCTATTGGCTTCCCTGGGCGCGCAATTGGGAGACCGGCTATGGCAATGGCGACCTTTTCCTCCTCATGGGCCGCAATGAACTCTACGGGATTGAAGCCGCGCGGCGCGCGGGGGCCGAGGTCGAGCTCGCCCGGCAGGACATGTCCATGCGGGTTCACCTCACCCCGGACGGCCGGGAAGTGGGGCCGGTCATCCTCTACGACGACCAGGATGACGAGAGCGTGCTGCGTTTCGGGACCGAGTTCCTCGGCATGCCCAAGGCGATGCTCGACCGGTTTCAGGAGGAAATGGGCAAGCTGGCTTCGTTCGATTCCGACGAGACCATCGATCTGACCTTCGACGAGTACTTGCCACGGATTCCGGAGGTCGAGATTCGCGATGCGATTTCGACGTTGGCGACCGTCCAGTGGTCGATCCCCTCCGGAGAGACGTCCGTCGGTCGCTATGCCGCGTTCTTGAGAGGGGGCGTCACGTCTTGGCGGCTGAACGACCCGGAAGTCGGAGGCATGCAGGGCCTCATGGAGCCCTTTGCACGTGTGATCCGCAAGTACGGGGGCGAGATCCTTCTGGGGCGTCATTGCCTCGAGATCGTGGTCGCGGACGGCGCGGTCTCAGGCGTCGTCGTTCAAGACAAGACGGCGATCGTCACCGAGTTCCGGTCGGACAACGTGATCTGCAATCACCTCTACTGGCAGCTATTCGATCTCGTTGACGAATCCTTGTTTCCCGAGGAATTTGTCGCGAACGCGCGAAAGATCCAGTCCTATTCGGGCGACACGGCGTGCATGAACATTGGCCTCGAGCGATTGCCGAAGCGCCGGGGTGATGGCTTGGTCGAGGATCAGGCGGCCTGGAATCGGGTCGTGGTGGGGCCCGAGCGTGACTATATGTCGGGTTGGTATATCCCGTCGATGATCGAGGAGAAGAGTGCACCCGATGGCAAGCATCTGTTCGTGATTGCATGGGCCACCAGCGGACCGGCGAGTCCGATTCACCGCCCCTTCGAGAGCTTCGCTGATGCGCGCGAGAAGCTCGACCGCGTCTTCGCCTACGCCAACCAGTTTTACGAGGATCTCGAATCCTGTATCGAGTGGAAGAATTACAAGTGGTGCAAAGCGCCCTCCTGCGCGGGGTATTATTGGAAGAGCATTCGGCGTGCGCCGGTGCAGGCGCCGAACGTCGAGGGCCTCTTCCTGGTCAGCAACGCGGCTGAGGTCGATGGAATCTATCAGGATATCGAGGCCAACGCGGGCATTCAGGCGGCCGACCGGATCCTGGAGCGGACGAAAGCCTGAACACGCTTCGGTCGCGATCGAGAGGGGATCGAATGGGCGTCGAAAAAAGGCCTGGCTACACACTCGGTGAGAAGGAAGACGCCATCGCCTTCATGCGCATTCGAAGTGTGGAACGATGCTGCGCTTTTTTCAGGCCCGCCGTCGAGCGCGATAGCGATATTCTCGATTGCGGCTGTGGCCCGGGGAATCTCACGGTGGGTCTGGCGGCATGGGCTCCGGAAGGAAAGACCGTCGGGTGCGATGTTGCTGTAAACCAACTCGAAGGCGCGAAGACTCTGGCCCGCACGCTCGGGCGAGACAACGTCCGCTTCGAAAAAGGCGATGTCTTCGAACTCCCCTTCGAGGACGAGCGCTTTGATGTGGTCTTCTCGCATGCGCTGCTCTGCCACGTGGGGAGTCCGGAGAAGGCGTTGGCGGAGATGAAGCGCGTCCTCCGGAAGGGTGGGACCCTCGCTGTTCGCGACGTGATTCAGGACTGCGTGGTGCGCTGGCCTCGAGGCGATACGCTCTTCGACGAGGTCAATCGGATCTTCGAACTGGCGCAGAATCTCTCGGGCGGTGATCCGAATATCGGGCGTCGACTCGGCGCATTACTCGACGAAGCCGGCTTCCACGACGTCCGCTTCAACGTGGATTTCGAACAACCCGAAACGCCGGCCGAGAGGCGCGGCTATTTCGACTCGTTGGCTGGGATGCTCGATGCCGGCGATCTCGGTGATCTTGCCGTCGCGCAGAAATGGATCGAGGCGGATCAGATTCCGCGCATCGCGGACCACTTTCGGGAAGTGACTAGACGTCCGGGTTCGATCGTGGCCCTGCCCCTGGGACAGGCCGTCGGGCGGAAGCCAAAAAGGGGCTGAATGAGCGGCTCCTGGAACGGAATATATTTCAGAGCCACCTCGGGCCGGTGGAATCCGCGTGCGGCGATGCGTCTGGAGTGTGGCTCCCGATGCTGCTGGTTGCGCCGTGCGGTCATCCTCTAGTCGCCAAACATCTATGGAGATCCGACGATGAGCACCGTCGCACCGCTGCCGCCTGGCCCCCGCTATTCGAACCCACTGCAATTTGCGAAAGAGCTGCGGCCGGATCCGCTCGAGTACTACCGTCGTATGGTCAAGGAGTACGGCGAGTTCGGGTGTGTCCATACGTGGCCGAGAAAGATCGTCTGGGCCCTTCGGCCCGAACACTTCCGCTATCTCATGGTCGAAAACGCCGAGGACTACCCCAAAGGCAATGCCTTCGATCGTTTGAAGGCGATCGGTGGGGACGGTCTCTTCTTCAGCGACGGCGAACTCTGGAAGAAACAGCGCCGTTTGATCATGCCCTCTTTCCGCCGTTCCGCCATCAAGAAATATGTACCCCATATGACGGCTGGCGCCTCCACATTCGTAGACCGGATGGAGGCGCGCGTTGGGGACCCGACCTTCGATATCGTGCCTGAGATGGCGACTGTTGCGATGGATATCGCATGCAGAGCTTTTTTTGGAGACGATATCGTCGAGCGCGCCAACACCCTCCATCGTGCGTTATGGGACACGAGCGAATGGGTCGATCATGCGATGACCAACCCGCTCGCCCCCCCGTTGTGGGTGCCTACCGCGATCAACCGAAAGACGAAACGTGCGATCGCAACGATGTACGCAGGAATCGACGAGCTCATTCGCGACAATCGGCAGCGGGGAGATACGGATAACGTCCTCGCTCGACTGAACCATCTCGTGGCGGGCGGAGAGATGAGCGAACAACAACTCCGCGACGAGATGTGGACGTTGCTGAACGCTGGGCACGAAACCACCGCCACGACGCTCGGCTTCGCCTTCGCACTCCTCAGCAAACACCCCCAAGCGCTGGAACGTGTCCAGAAAGAGGCCGATTCGCTGGGAGGACGCACGGCGATTTTTGAGGATCGTCCGCAACTCGGATTCACCTATCGGGTCGTCCTGGAGACACTCCGCCTTTACCCTCCCGCCTGGAGCACGTCTCGAGAGGCATCTGTGGACCATATAGTCGATGGTTTTCTGATTCCGAAAAAGGCGCTGTTGCAGCCGCTCCTCTACCAGACATTGACGCATCCCGACATCTGGGAGAATCCCGAAACCTTCGACCCCGACCGCTTTCTGACCGAGCGGTCACGGGGCCGGGCCCACGAGGCCTACCCACCTTTCGGTCTCGGAGGAAGACGCTGCATTGGAGAGCAATTCGCTCTCGTGGAAGCGACCATGGTGCTCGCCACGTTCGCGCAACGCCTCGAGTTTCGGATGGAACCCGATTTCGAGGTCGTCGCCGGAATCATGGGATTTGGTCCGATCCGGGCGATGTCGGGGATCGAGATGACCGTGCATCGTCGGGCGGGTCGGGTTACTTGAAGCCTGGCCATGATTGGGGGAGTCTGCGCGTTTCTGTCGGTTCTCGGAATTCTGGGACCCGTGCGGCCGATCCCGCGGAATGGGGAATCGCGGTCGTTTGGCTTGGAGCGACCGCGGGCTCCGAATAACGCGCTCAGTTGACGAGCAATGTCCCAGGAGGGCCCGAGCCCATGGTCGGCATCGATTCCGGCAAGCGGCGTCCCGCGGAGCTCTATGCGGCGAGCGTATCTACGAATCCATCGAACATCCGTAGCGCCTGCTCGACGGAGCTCGGGCTCGCATTCTCCAACAGTCGTATCCCCGCGCCTAATGCGAGCGCACCCAGGGAACGAAGGGTATCCGCCGGGTCGAGGTTGGCTCGGATCAGACCTTCTTCCTGGAGTCGCACCACGGTTCCGACAGTCGAGTCGCGCCACTCGTCGATCAGATATTGGCTGGCCGAGCCGACCTCCCAACGCGGATCGGGTCGCGTCCGGAGTTCGAGTCAACCCCGCCATTCGCGGCGGCGTTCGGGATCGAGGGACAGGGCCACGCCCACGACTGCCCGGGTCTGGCCGCGATGTACCTCGCCATCAGCGGAGGGGAGATGGATAAATCCGGTGAGCTCGACCGCGCCGCGTCGGTCGAGCAGAGACCCCGCGAACTGCGACACGACGGCGCGGGCCTGTCCCTCCGTGCGGCGCACGGCGTAAAGCCGATCGAGAGCTGCTTGCGCCAGCGGCGGTGCTGCGCCTTGCCCGCGACATTCATCGAGTATTCGCCGCGACGGGCGGCCCAGGTTCCCGGCCTGGGTGGGGTTCTGCTTGCGGAGCGGCGCCGACCGGGAGATCCTCTAGATCCACTAGAATCACGGAAGTGGCGTCCGCTTCTTGCGTCGCTTGCGGCTTCGATCAGAGGGGAATCGGGTGCACGACCTCGTCATACGCAATGGAAAAGTGATCGATGGCACGGGTCGACCCGCCTTTCGAGCGGATCTTGCGATCAACGGAGACCGCATCGTCGCCGTCGGTGATTTGAACGAGTCGGGCCTGACCACGATCGATGCGGAGGGACGTCTGGTGACCCCGGGGTTTGTCGATCCCCATACGCACCTGGACGCGCAGCTATTCTGGGATCCACTGGGGACACCGGCCTGCTGGAATGGAACGACGAGCGTGATCCTCGGAAATTGCGGCGTCTCGTTTGCACCGGTGGTCGCGGGCGATCGGCAGCGGCTCGCCGAGACCCTCGAATCCGTCGAAGAAGTCCCGGGGCGCAGCATCTTGGCGAGTGTTCCACAGACCTTCGAGTCCTATGGCGAATACCTCGATTCCCTGGCGGCCCAGCCCCTCGGTGTGAACGCAGCGGGCTTGGTGGGACATGCGGCCATGCGTTTCAACGCCATGGGTCCTTCTTGCGTGGAACCCGACCGCCATCCGTCCGAAGCGGAACAGAACAAGATGTGCGCGACGCTCGACGAGGCGATGAGCGCAGGGGCCCTGGGTTTTTCGACTTCGCGTACACGCAGCCACCTCACGCCGGAGGGCGTGCCGATTCCCGGTACCTCCGCTGAACTCGACGAACTCATGGGTCTGGCGCGTGTGTTGAAAGACCGAGACAAGGGGTTGGTTCAGTGGGTCGCCGGCTTCGGAGAGAACGACACGAGCGACGCGTTTCCCGAGGTGCGCAAGGAGGTCTGGAGAATCGCCGAGACGGCCCGCTTCTCCGGTCGCCCGGTCGTCTTCAGTATGTTCACCCACGAGCTCGTTCCCAAGGTTCATTCGACCGTATTGGATCAGACCGAGATCGAAAGGGCGGAGACTGCGGACATCCGTCCGATGTTCAATCCGCGACCGGTACTGAGCTTCTTCAACCTGTTCAGTCGCGCTCCGATCCGCAGCCGAGCCTGGAAGGCGCTCTACGATCTCCCCCCCGCCGAGCGGCTGGCCGCCCTGCACGATCCAGCGACCGCGCAATCCCTAATCGAACTTTCGGAGGACGTCGAAACGCGTGCGGGACAGGAGTTCTATCTCTTTGGCCCCGAGGTTTGTGAATACGAAATCGAACCGGACCGGCGACTCTCGGTGATCGCCGCGAAGGCGAACGAACGCCCGAGCCAGACGATCCTGCGACGCCTGCTCGAGACGCGCGGGCGGCAGATCTTTGCTTCTGTCGGAAGCAATCAATGCCATCGATTCATCGAGGAAGTCTTCGACTATCCCCATACCCTGATGGGCCTCGGCGACGCAGGGGCGCACGTTGGGAGTATCTGCGACTCGAGCCTCACCACCTACCTGCTCACCTATTGGTGCCGCACCCGCGGCCGGATCTCTCTCGAAGAGGCCGTACGCCGACTGACCCTCGAACCCGCGGAAACCTTTTTTCTCGAAGGTCGTGGACGCCTTGCACCCGGCTACTATGCGGATGTGAACGTCATCGACTTCGATGCGCTGGCGATCGATCTTCCAGAATTTGCGCACGATCTACCCCTCGGCGCAGGCCGCTGGACACAGACGACGCGAGGGTACGACTACACGATCGTCAACGGAAAGGTCGCCGTAGAGGCCGGTCGGCATACGGGTCGCCTCGCGGGATCGGTTCTGCGCGCCTGAATGCGGTCGCGCTTTTCCCAATCATGGGTTTCGGTGCGGACGTGCGATGCGGGGTGGCCTTTCGTTTCGAAGAAGTCCGTTTCGAGCAATTTCCGGGGCGGACCGTGGTGTGATATTAGGAATCAAGCCGGACGAGTTTCATTGGCTTAGCTTTTCCTTCAGCACCTCGTACGGTGTCTTTCCTTTGTGCGCGCCGTGCGGCCGACCGCGCTCTGCCTCCGAGGTTGACACGCTGAGGAACTTCGCGCGGTACCACGATTCAACTGAAACCAAGCTCTAGCCGATCCGACTGCGTGCCGTTGTTATATGGCGACTCGCAAGGGTACGTCGATCTCCTTTTGCACTACGACATCAACTAACCGCCTGGCTCGCGGAAGGGGCGGAATAGGTAGTTCAAGCAGAGTTTTTAGGCACGACCGATAGATAGCAAGTGTTCTGACAACCAAGCCTCGCTGGGGCAGCCTGGCCCCTTCCTGGGTCAGCGGTAGAAATGGCGCTCCAGGCAGCCGAGCAGGAGTTTGAGGGAGGTGTCCGCGGTCTCGATCTCGCTGGGGGAGAGGTCGGCCAGTAGGGTGCGGCTGCGCTCGAGGGAGAGTTTGAAGATTTCGCGTTCCAGCTCCTCGCCGGCAGCGGTCATGCGTACTCGGCTGGTGCGGCCGTCTGTTGGGTCGGGAATGCGCTTCACCAGCCCCCGCTCCTCCAGGCGGTGCAGCATCTTCGTCATCCCACCCGAGGAGCGTTCCAGTGTGTAGTAGAGCTCGCTAGGCGAGATCGCGCGGTCGGGGCCCTGACGTCGCAGGGCGGCGAGCACGCTGTAGTCGCTGGGTTGCAGGTCGAAGGCCTCGAGCGTCTCGCGGTGGAAGGCCTCTCCGAGCATGCCCAGGCGCGAAGTTCGCACCATGGTGGGCAGCACGGAGATATCCTGCTCGGGGTAGGAGCGAGCCCACGACTCCGTGATGCGATCCATCCGCGCAGGGCCGTTCGATTCCACCACCGGGCCTCCCTCTCCAGCGATCGCCGAGCGATTTTCCAATTTTAGATTGCGGGTCGCTGGCCCAATTATACCTTGCGCGAAAGATTTCTCGCTAGTAGTATTTTTGCGACCTCATTCCAGGAGAAATTCGCCCATGAGCCTTCCCGATCCGTGTCGCATCGTTTCGGCTGACGACCACATCACCCCGTCCCCGCTCATCTACGGGGAGCGCTTGCCCAAAGAGTTTCGCGATCGCGCTCCGCGCCTCGAGTCTCGGGGTGATCGGCAGGTCGTGATCTTCGAGGGGTCCGAGCGCCCTGTGTCAGGCCTCGACGCGGCGGCGGGCGCTCGCGGCAAGGATCTCCTCGAACTGGTGAGCTCCAAGGAGAAGGGGCGCCGCGGCGGATTCGAGCCGGGACCGCGCATCGAGGACATGGATTTCGACGGTGTCGACGTCCAGGTGCTCTTTGGCAGTGGCTACGGGGGGGGGATCGAAATCAACTCGAGCGATCGCGCCTTCCGCTTTGCGATGATGCAGGTCTACAACGACTGGCTCGCCGAGTACTGCAGCGCCGCGCCCTCCAGGCTGGTGGGCATTGCGGAGGTCCCCGTCTGGGACCCGAAGTTGGCGCTCGAGGAGGCCTCGCGCTGTGCGAAGAAGGGACTGCGCGGCGTGGTGGTCCCCGCGGTTCCCGCCTACCAGGAGTCCCCGCCCGAGGATCGCCCCTACACGGATCCTATCTATAATGATCTCTGGGCTGGGTTAGCCGATCTCGACATGCCGCTCAACATGCACTTGGGAACCCGCCCGGTTACCCGGGGTCTCGCGGAGCAACTCATCATCGGGATCGCGGTCAACAAGTCCGCCATGTGCGAGCCCATTGCGAGCTTCATCTTTTCCGGTGCGCTGCAGCGCCACCCGAACCTGCGCGTCGTCTCGGTGGAGAGCGGTATCGGTTGGATGGCTTTCTTTGTTCAGTGGATCGATCATGTCTGGGGGCGCCATCGCGAGCACACGAAGTCGCCGCTCACGGAGCCCCCGAGCTTCTATTTCCATCGGCAGGTCTTCGGCACCTTCATCGAGGACAAGGTCGGCGTTCGCGACCGTGACGTGATCGGTGTCGAGAACATCATGTGGTCCAGCGACTACCCGCATATCAACAGCACCTGGCCCGAGTCCCGAAAGGCCATCGAGGAGCACTTCGAGGGTGTGCCCGACGACGAGGTGCGAAAGATGGTCGGGGAGAACGCAGCGAAAATCTACAAGGTCTAGGAGCCAGCTTTGCTCGATATGCTACTGCGCGGTGGAACGCTGATCGACGGAACCGGTGCGCCCGGGCGGCGTGCTGATGTGGGGATCGCGGAAGGGCGCATCCGCTCCATTGGTGAGGTGGATGAGTCGGCGCGGGAGGTTCTGGACGTCGAAGGCCTGCTCGTCTGTCCCGGCTTCATCGATCCGCACACCCACTATGACGCCCAGATCCTGTGGGATCCGGCTGCGACTCCCTCCAGCCTGCACGGCGTGACGTCGATCATCGGTGGAAATTGTGGTTTCAGCCTGGCGCCGTTGGCTCCCGGCGATTTCGACTACATCGCCCGACTGATGTCGCGGGTGGAGGGGATGCCGCTTGCGACGCTTCTGGACATCGACTGGTGCTGGGAGAGCTTTGCGGATTACCTGACCCTGCTGGACGGGAATCTCGGGGTGAACGCGGGATTCCTGGTGGGCCACTGTGCGTTGCGTCGCACCGCCATGGGCAAGCGCTCTGTGGGCGAGCTCGCCGACGAGAAGGATCTCGCTGAGATGCAGCGCCTGCTCGCGGAGAGCTTGGAGGCAGGTGCCCTGGGCCTGTCCACCTCGCGTGCCTTCACGCACACCGACGGCGACGGGGAGCCCGTGCCCTCGCGCTGGGCGAGCGAGGAAGAATTGCTGGCGTTGTGTCGCACCGTCGGTGCGCATCCCGGCACCACCCTGGAGTTCATGTTCGAGGGCTGCCTGAAGGTCTTCAGCGACGAGGAGGTCGAGCTGATGATCGCCATGTCGCTGGCCGGCCAGCGACCCACCAACTGGAACGTGCTCACGGTGGACTCTTCGTCGGACCGGCACCGCAAGCAGATCGCAGCTTCCGCGCGCGCTGCGGAGCGCGGCGCGCGCGTGGTGGCGCTCCACATGCCCGTCCCCCTCGAGCTCTGTATGAGTTTCCGCAACTACTGCGCACTTTTCTCACTGCCCGGCTGGAAGGAGGTGCTCGCATTGCCGCTCCCCGAGCGGATGGAGCGCCTCCGGGATCGCGAGTTGCGGCAGCAGCTGGACATCGACGGGCGCTCCCCCGAAGCCGGGATCCTCGCCAGCCTGGCGCGCTGGGGGAAGTACCGGATCGGCGAGACCACGGCGCCCGAGAATGCCCGCTACGAGGGTCGCGCGGTAGAGGAGATCGCCCGCGAAGAGGGCCGCTCCGAGATCGACACGCTGCTCGACATCGCCCTGGCCGACGAGCTGAATACGGTGCTCTGGCCCATTCGCGATCCGGTCGGTGAGGAGGTTGCGAAGGCCCACGCCGAACTCTGGGACAGTGGACACGTGATCCTCGGCGGCTCCGACGCCGGCGCCCACCTGGATCGCATGTGCGGTGCGCCCTACACCACGCTCTTTCTGGCCCAGACCCTCCGCGGCGAGACGGGCCTCTCCATCGAGCGCGCCGTGGAGATGCTCACCCAAGCGCCCGCGGCCCACTTCGGGCTGCGCGAGCGCGGCCTGGTGCGCGAGGGCTTCCACGCGGATATCACGGTCATCGATCCCGAAAGTGTCTCTTCCGGGCCCCCGAGAAAGGTCGACGATCTTCCCGGTGGCAGCGCACGCCTGGTGTGCGATGCCTCGGGTGTCCCCCACGTCTTCGTGGGCGGCACGGCGGTGGTGCGCGAGGGGGCGCTCACCGGTGCGCTGCCCGGAAGCTTGCTGCGATCGGGGCAAGATACGGACACGGTCAGCATCGGCTGACCGAGTGGCCACTTCGCTTTGTCAAATGCTCCGGGGGAGGGGGCATCGAAGCCGCGGCCCTTCACGTGGCAAGAGACGGGGCAGGATCGGCCCGCGCCCCGGGAAATAGGGGTTTCAAGCCGCGTTTTTGCCACCACCGATACGACGCATTCTGACAACGAAGCCCCGACGGGATCAGGTGGCCCCTTTCGGGGGAAGAACGTGGTGAAGCTCGAAAACTTCTACTTCCCTGGCGAGCTCAAGCTCGCGTTCAAGGGCTTCCCCGGAACGGCCCCTTGGGGCCTAATGTCGGCGATGCAAAAAATTGCTTGAAATTCCTATTCTCATGATGCCAGTCTGAATCTCACCGAGAAGGGTGCAAAGCCGTGGGCCGTGGAGGCGGCGTCTAGCGACCCGAAAGCGGACGCGTGTTCGTTGGCGCTTTTGCGAGTGTCCCGCATCGACCCGCGGGGAAGGAGGGATGAGCAGTGGGAAATCGAGTGTTATCGAAAAAATGGCTCCTGCCCGCGCTGAGCGCCGGTTGGATCCTGTCTTCGCTCGTCGATGGAGGGGCTCCGGAAGCCGGCGCGGCCGTCTACACGAGCGGGTGTGCCAATTCCGGCGAATGCACTTTTCAGGAATTACTGGGAGGCGGGAGCATCTTCGCTGGAGGTCAACGATTCGGACAATTCTCGATCGAGGAGGACCCGGGATCAATCGATTGGACGAAGGTCGTCGTGAAGGGGCGGGACGACATGGGGCTCTCGCCAGGGCCCGGGATCGAATTCTCGCATAACGGAGAAGTCTTCGTCGTGGGCACAGACTTCATGGATATCCAATTCAGCTACGTGATCGACCCCGTCATCACGTCCTGGAGGCCCGTTGGAAACGAACTGGAGCTCGTGACTCATTTGACCTCGGGAAGCGGCCGACTCGAGGTCGACGAGACGGTCTTTAGCGATGCGCGCCGCGCGATCGGCGATAAGACGGTCGAGTCCGACCCGGCATTCGATGAAAACCGGGCTGTCGACGCGATCAGTTTTGCCCCTCAACAGGGCCTGCTCGTTTCGAACTCCATCGTGGTCGAGGGTGATGCCGCAGGCGACTCCGCTCTGCTCGACGGATATATCCAGCGATTCGAGTTGACCATCGTGCCTGAGCCCGGCTTTGGGGCGATGACGAGCGTGGGCGCGGGGGTCCTCGTTCTGTTGCGGAGGAAGAGCACTCTGGGAAAGCGTGAACCGGCTAACGCGCGGGCTGACAAGGATTCAATCAAGTCTACGAACGGAAGGATGATCTAATGTTGCTGACGAACTCTCGACCTGTCTTGATGGCGGCGATGCTATTGACCGCCGCAGCCTACGCGACGACGGCCACGGCCCAGTTCCAGACCACTGGAGCCGATGTCAGCCCGGTGCTGTCCTGCTTCTACGAGTGTAAGCCTGGGCCTCAGATTCAGGGACAAAACACCTATCGGCAGGTGACTACGCTTCCCATCGCGAATAACGGTGAGGTCTTCGAGAGCGTCGAGGTGAACTTCATCGACGGAAACTCGAATGTGATCGCCACGACTCGGATCGACCTTGATGCGAGGGATGTAGACGAGATGGCGGTATGTAACACCATCGAGTCGATTACCGGTTCCGCACCGCCGCGATCGGGCTTGATCCATATCGGAAATGTGAGTGCGCCCGGCCTGCAAGAGGTATCGGGGGTCTATTCCTGGATCAAGAACGTAAACGGGAAATTCTTCGCGGATCGTCCCGAACCCTATGAGGGTCGCGTGACGGGAATTGCGAAGTCGGAGTGCACCTATGTGGCGTCTCCTGAAGTCAAGGAGGCATCTGCAGTCCCGATCGACGGGGCACAGGCACCGAGTGGCCCGCCGATCCTCGTCGAAGACACGAGCGACGATTCGGGGCAGGCCGACCTTCGCCCCCTTCCGGATGCGAACGGCTACTATTGTCGCCGGGATCCGGCCGGCTTTACCGTCGAGATTGGGAACGTGGGGATTGCAGCGAGCAGCCCGACGTCTTCCAGGGTGACCTTCACGGATGGGACGGGCGCGCCGATCACGACCACCTTCAGCACTCCGGCGCTCGTTCCGGGGGGATCGTGGATCGAGTTCCCCATTTCGATCCCATCCGGCTGTTTCGCGCCCAATTGCCACTTCGAGATCGAGGCGGATTCGATCTTCAACGAGGCGGAGTCGGACGAAGTGAACAACCTGGTCAACGACTTCTGTCTGGGCTGAGCCCCGGATTCGAGAAGCACCCGGGGGTCCCGGCGGCGTGCTCGCGCCGCCAGGGCCTCGACCCCTTCCAAGCGCCGAACTCAGCAACGAGGATCGCGAGTGCTCCGGACTCCCGAACGGCACGTCAGCTTCGTGAACGCCCAAGCCAACCCCAAATCATCCAGCCTCGACCGACGCGCGATCGGATTCGGCGGGTCCGTTCGACGCGTTTTCTCCGGACATCGGGGAGAGCGACTCATCGACGGCGGCGTTGACCCAGATCGGTGAGGCTCACGCCCTCTCCGTGAGGGTGGCCGGAGCATCGGCCGGTGGTTCGCGGCCCAGCCGCAGGCTGTCATCTCTGCTCGCTCGGGCGATCTTCGACTTCAGGGTTCGTTACCGAAGGGTGGCTCAGGGCGCCGTGGCCGCCGTGTCCTTACTCCACTTTCGCCGGAGCGATATGAAGAAGACGAGCCCAAGAAGGGCCACCGACAGGCCAAGGGCTCCGGTGAGGCCCAGGGCTGGCGCCGCCAGCGGCGGCAGGGAGTTCACCTGGAAGTAGACCTGTTCGGCCGCGTGAGGCGGGGCGAGTGGGTCATTGGCCTCGTCCAGGAGTTCCTGGAATGAGACGGTCTCAGGGCGCGGGGACGGCACGCCGACCCCGTTCGGATTCCAGGCGACGTCCCAGACCCTGAAATCCGTGTTGTTCGCGTTCGTGAAAGAGTTGTCGACCATGACGGCGAAGACTTCCGGCAAGGGGAATTGATTGCCCTGCCAATAGGCCTCATTTGGCACCGGTGACAGGACCGCTGGGATGGAGTTCGATTCGTAGGTCGTCCAGTCGAGCGTCATGGAAGCGGCGATGAGACCGTTTTCTGTGTCGACAGAGCCCCAGAACTCTCCGCCTCCGGGCGGAATCTCGGCAAACCGCCCCCCGTTGTAGTCCGTGTAATGCGGCATCCCTGACCTCTTGTGTTTGCTATCTCTGCTCGGCAGGCGGCTGAACCAGCCTGAGAGCCTATTTAAAAACCTTCTGTTATGTTCGGCGCGACGTGATTTGATCAACGCACCCCCCGCGTAGGGGTGAGGTGATGGCGCAGCGCAGGATCGGAAATGGACGGTGGCGGGCTCCTGATGAGCTTTGGGACCGGGTCGAGCCGCTTCTTCCGAAGGATCGGCCGGAGCACGATGTGGCCATGCGCGGTGGTTGTAAAATGCCCGGCCGCCCCCGACGGGATACAGTTGGGGGGTGGCTCGGGAGGGGTTCGTCCGTCGATCTGCTTCGCACGAGCGCTGAGGAAAGAGTGTCATCATGACCATCCGGGGATCATCGATCGTCGTCGCGTGTCTCGTCGTGGCTTGTGTCTCGCCATCTACCGACGGAGGTGAGGCGAGGGCGACGGCGGATCGTCTGGCATTGATCGAGCTTGCGAACCGTTATGCCTGGGGTATCGACACTCTGGACCGCTCGACCCTCTCGAGCGTCTTTACGGAAGACGCTGTCGCCGAATATATCGAAGTTGGCTCGAACGTTTTAGGCATGAACGAGCGACTCGAGGGCTTCGCGGCGATCTGGGTCTGGCTCTCCGCGGGGCTCGGTGATCGGCAGGGACACGAAGCCCTGCCTATGCACTATCTGACGAATCACATGGTCGAGCTGGAGGGCGCTCAGGCGCGCATCCGTTGTTTTCAGCACAACCGAAGCCTGGCCGGAGGCGGCGTCTACACGATGGACGCGGTCCGAACCGATCAGGGCTGGCGGGTCGAGCGACTGCGGCTCGAAGAACAGATCTGGAAGCCCGAGGTCTACGGATATCCGCCGGAGGAACCAGCCGACTGAGCGGAGTTCGGGCCTCGCCTCTGCCCTTCGTAGTCGGATGTCAAGCCGTCTCGCCTGTCGCCGTCACCATTCGCGATGGGGAAAGGAGCTACCTGATGACGAAGCAGGAGATGGACGCGACCGCCGAGGCCTACTTCACCGCCGTCTGCGCGGGCGACGCCGAGCGGCTTCGGGCGCTCTTCGTCGACGACGTTCGCTGGCGAATCCCGAAGGGCGCGATCGAACCCTACGGCGGCGTTCACCAGGGCGCAGAGAAGATCGTCGGGATGATGCTGGGGGCGGTCGGCGAGTCCTTCGTGGCGGGCAGCCAACGCTTCCACGTCCGAACGACCTTGATCGGAGACGACATCGTCTGCAAGGAGACCGAGATGACGGCGACGGCCCCGGACGGACGCACGTACCGCAATGACTACACCTTCTTCTTCGCGTTCCGCGACGGTTCGATCTCGGAGATCCGCGAGCACGTCGACACGCGCTACGCCGCGGAGTTCT
This sequence comes from Deltaproteobacteria bacterium, assembly GCA_002719955.1. GTDB lineage: Bacteria > Myxococcota_A > UBA9160 > UBA9160 > UBA4427 > UBA4427. Next base: position 41,817 of record PBFW01000049.1, read on the forward strand.
TCGGCTGAGAAAGGCAAGCGGGCTGTCCTCGAAGGCTGAGCGGAATCGGTCCCGGGACTCCGCGTGGCGCCCGAGCGATCCCATCCTCCAGAACGAAGAGACCCGGGGTCCCTCTCGGGACCCCGGGCCTGTGGGATCGACATTCCTGGGCGGGGTGCGGAGTCGGCAGCTGCCGCCGACCGCATGAGCCCCCTCGACCTCGCCTAGGGGTGGATCATCAGATCCACGTCGAGCTCTGTCTC
>PBFW01000050.1 GCA_002719955.1 Deltaproteobacteria bacterium
AAACGATCCGCGGTCCGACCAGCACCGTCGCGTTCAGGGTTCCGAGCACCGACACCAGCACGAAGGCGGAGACGAGCCTCCCACCGAATCCTCCGAAGAGCGCCCCCGCGGCCGCCTCTCCCACATCGACCGAGGCGACCATTTCATCGGGGGTCAGCGCATAGAGATAGACGCCATTGATCAGCAGATAGAGCCCGGCACAAAACGCCAGTCCCACGAAGAGCGATCGCGGCAGATTGCGCGTCGGATCCTTGATCTCGCTGGCGACATAGACGCTCGCGTTCCAACCGAGATAGCTAAATAGAACCGGTGAGAGCGCCTGGCCAAAGCGCAGCCAGGTCCCTCCCTCAAGATCCGTCGTGCGATTCGAGAGGACATCGCCCTGCCCCAGCCAAGGCTCGAGCGTGCCCTCACCCAGGAGCGGTCCCACGAGAACGAAGGCGACGAGCGCCACGATCTTCGCTCCGGAGGTGAGATTGTTGAGCGTCGCTCCCCAACGGGTTCCCCGCAGATTCAAGAGCGAACAGACCCCGATCGCCGCGACGGCCAAGCCCATGATACCCGAGCGGTCCAGCCCGAGCGTCGGACCCAGCGACTCCGCAAAGACCACGGCGAGCGCCGCGATCGTACCCGCGTAGATCGCGAAGAAGGAGAGCCAGCCCACCAGGAAGCCGGCGGCCGGGTGGATTCCTTCCCGCAGATAGACATAGTCGCCCCCGGCCCAGGGAAACATCCCACCGAGCTCAGCATTCGTGAAGGCGCCCGCCAGGGAGAGGACGGCACCCACGAGCCAAGCCAGCAGAATCAGCCCGGCGCTCGGGAGCAGGCCCGCCACCTGGCCGGGCGTGAAGAAGATCCCGCTGCCGACCACGGACGCGACGATCAACATCGCAGCGTCCCAAAGCGTCAGCACTCGCGGAAGTCGGTCGCGCGGATGGCCAGAGGATTCGGCGATGGACATCGCCAGACGTTCTAGCTCATCGGGTGGAGGCGCGTGGACTTCCCGCGTTTCGGGTGCAATCGGTCCACCCCGCGCGCGAATGCCGTGCGAGGCCGGAAACACGAAAGCCGCAGAGGATGGCCGCGAGGACACCGAGCGCGAGGAGTTCGTCCGCTCCCCGGGGCCACTCGAAGGAGGACACCGCCGCGCGCCTATCGCGCGGACCCGCCCGATAGGGCTGGGCGACTTCGATGCCCCAAAGACCTTCGGCGCTCGCCCGAGCGATCCCGCTTTCGACTGCAAGAGCCAACAGGAAGAGTGCCGCCACGAAGGGCAGCCATCGGTCGGTTCGAAACATGCGTGAACCTCCACTCCGGACGAATCTTTTCTTGCGATCCGTCAGGAATAGGTACCCGCCGCCGAGGAAAGGGGTCCGAGAGGCACCCAATCCATCCACGCCACGAGATCCGTCCGGGGCCCCTCGATTCCCGCTGCCGATTCACACGTGGACGAAACGGAGAACGCTGCCCCCACGACCGGGCAGGACCTCGATCCGGGTGTCGATCCGCTCCCGCAACTCCGGCACGTGAGAGATCAGCCCAACCAGACGTCCACCCGATTGAAACTCGACCAACGTCTCGAGGGCGAGTTCGAGGGATTCCGGATCGAGTGATCCGAAGCCCTCGTCGACGAAGATCGCGTCGAGTCGGGTGCCTCCGCTATGGCGCTGAACGACCTCGGCCAGGCCCAACGCCAATGCGAGCACGGCACAGAAACTCTCGCCCCCCGAGAGCGTGGTGACCGGGTGCTCCTGCCCGGTATGAGCGTCCCAGAAGGCGAGGTCGAGCCCCGCCTGCTTGCGGCGATTCTCGATCTGAAAGGTGCGGCGAAGCGCGTAACGTCCCTTGCTCATGCACCCGAGCGAAACCGTCGCGGGCGGCAGGATCTCATCGAGGAAGGCTGCCAATGCGAATCCCTGAAAGGAAAGGCGCTCTGGATCATCCCCGCTCGCCACATTCGCCAGCGCACCGGTTCACTCGAAGCGAGCGTGAAGTCTCCCGGCCCGCTCCCCCTGCCCGTCCAATGCCTCCGCCAATCGCGCCCAATTGCGCACCTGCTCCCTCAGAACACCCACTCGGTCCTGCGATTCGTAGCGCGCAAGATCGGCCGCCTGCCACGCCTTCGCCCACGCCTCGATCGTATGGTCGAGATGTTGGCGCGCCGCTCAGAGGACGCGTTCGAAGCCCTCCGCGTTCGCCTGCATCGAAGAGCGATCCTCTACACCCCCATTCGCGCCGCGGCCACCTCGTTGGTCGAGGCGAATCCCGCCGCCCGAAGCACCTCGAAAATCGCGGTATCCGCCGCTTCGAGTTCTCGAGCCAAGCGTGCCGACTGCTGGGCGCGAGCCGTCTGCGCCGTCTCGCGTCGCGCTCGTTCGGATTCGGCCATGCGCGAGGCCTGGTTCGTCGTTTCGATTCGCGCCGCCAAAAAAATGCGGCGGGCCTCGACCTCTCGCGATGCTCATTCAGTTTCCCGGACAACCTGTTGTTACTCAAAGGGAAAATGCCCCCTCCCTCTGATAAACCGGTCGTATCGAAAGGACCGATCACAGGCCTCTCGGCCCACGTCTGCGCGAGCCTGGCCGCGGACTTCGCTCGCTCGGACTCGAGCGCGACCTCGAAGGCCCGCTCGACCACCAGACATTCTCGACGGCCGCGTTCGAGCCGCTCCTCGATCAAGACCATCGCCGCGTCGATTTCCGAGAGCCGCGCACGGTAGCGAGCCGCGCGAACGCGCAGCGTCTGCCGATCCTTGCTCGTCGCCTCGAGCAGCCGCCTGGGCCGCCGCATCTGCCGCGGCGTGCGCTCGACCCGACAGAGGGTCTCTCGCCGCCTATCGCGAAGTCGAAACGGACGTGTGTCACGCGATCGGGCGCGGCGTGTTGACTCCGCAGATGAACCACCGCCGCCCCATCGTTTGCGCCCACGGGTGCCCCCCGTAGAGCGCGAAGCAGATCGCTTCCCGGATCATTGTTTTCCCGCACCCGTCGACCCATGGATGAGGAAGAGCCGGTGTTCACCGAGCTCGGCAAAATCGATCGTCTGCCGATCTGCAAGAGACCCGAAAGCCTCGATTCCCAACTTCAGGGGCTTCATACGGACGCGCCCTCGGCTCCGCCCGAGCTGCAGGCCGCTTCGACGCAATCGTCGAAGGATCTGAGGGCAGCACGCTCATCCTCTTCCATCTCGCGATCCATCACCGCCACAAAGAAACCCTCGAAAAACGCTTCGGGCCGGCGAGACGCCAGACTCGAAGCCGACGCGGAGCCTGCCCTCCAGGAGGGTCGGACCCGACCGATTTCGCCCGCCTATCTGCGAGTGCCCTCCGAGGCCGGCTTTTCGAGCCACCCGCGCTCCACCGCGCGGGCGACCGCCGACAGGACGGCCGCAAAGGAGGCGTCGACGATGCTCGGAGCGGTCCCCGCGCCAAAGAGCCTGCGGTCCGGGCCGAAAACGATCTCGACATACGCCACAGCCGTCGCCGCGGCCCCCCCACCCAGCGCGTGCTCGTAGTAGTCGCTGACGCGAAGCTCGACGCCAATCGCCTTGGCCAACGCTTCCACGAACGCGTCGATCGGACCCGCCCCCTTTCCTGAGAGCGGAATCCGCACGCCACCCCAGGCGAGCGTCGCGACGACCTCCTCCCGAGATCCGTCTCCATGCGCCGCGATCATGCGATCTCCCACCAGCTTCGGCCCACCCTCGAGGCCCAGATACTCGCGCTCGAAGAGCGTGCGGACCCGTTCGCTGGCGATCTCCTCACCCGTCGCATCCGCGCTCGTCTGCACGACGCGGGCGAATTCGATCTGCATGCGTCGGGGAAGTGCGTAGCCATGCTCGGTCTCGAGCACATAGGCGATCCCGCCCTTGCCCGACTGGCTGTTGATACGAATCACCGCGTCGTAGCTCCGACCCACGTGTTCCGGATCGATCGGCAGGGAGGGAACCTCCCATTGCGCCCCCGCCTCAGCCTCGATCGCGGACAGACCCTTTCGGATCGCGTCCTGGTGAGAGCCCGAGAACGCCGTATAGACCAGCTCCCCCGCGTAGGGATGACGCGGGTGGACCGGCAACTGATTCGCGTATTCGACGCGACGAACCAGGGCGGGCAAATCCCTGAAATCGAGTTCCGGATCGACCCCCTGACTCATCAGATTCAACGCCAGCGTCACCACATCGACATTTCCGGTCCGCTCCCCGTTCCCGAAGAGCGTCCCCTCGACGCGATCGGCACCAGCCATCACACCGAGCTCCGCCGAGGCCACTCCGCAGCCGCGGTCGTTGTGCGGATGAACACTCACGATCGCCGCGTCGCGATTCGAGAGCGTCCGACAGAAGAGCTCGATCGAATCCGCATAGACATTCGGTGTCGCTACCTCGACGGTCGCCGGCAGATTCAGGATCACCGGATGGGCGACATCGGGCTCCAGCACAGCCATCACCGATTCACAGATCTCGACCGCAAAATCGAGTTCCGTCGAGGAATAACTCTCCGGCGAATACTCGAAGCGAATATGCTCATCGGGCCGCGCGACGGCCGCCGCCTTGACGAGCTTCGCCGCATTCACGGCAATCGTCTCGATGCCCGCACGGTCCTCGTTGAACACGACCCGCCGCTGGAGCGGCGAGGTCGAGTTGTAGAAGTGGACGATCGAAGCGGGCGCGCCCTCGATCGCTTCGAATGTTCTCTCGATCAGATCCTCACGGCATTGGACCAGCACCTGGATCGTCACCGTTTCCGGAATCCGATCCTCTTCGATCAAGCGCCTGATGAAATCGAATTCCGTCTGCGAAGCACTCGGGAAGCCAACTTCGATCTCCTGGAAACCGATGGCGACCAGAGCCTCGAAGAGCCGGATCTTGCGCTTCCAACCCATCGGCTCGACAAGCGCCTGGTTCCCATCCCGCAGGTCGACACTGCACCATCTCGGTGCATGCTCGAGCACGCGATCGGGCCAGGTCCGATCCGACAGATCGAACCGAACGAAGGGTTGGTAGCGGTCATAGGCCATCACCTTCGGGTGACCGCCCGCAGGGTGGCGCCCGTCTCCCCGATCTTTTCCGGTCGTTCTCCGCAAATCCATCTCGCTCTCCACGCCCTTCGCCGCCCGATCGGCTGGAGAGAACTTCGTCTGGCTCGTCTCGGATCGAGTCCTGCTGATTCCTCGAGAATCAGATCCGAGAACGACGAAGCCCCTCCGACCGGTCCGGCGGGAGGGGCTTCGTTGTCTAGAACCGTTTCGGTTCAACGCACGCTAGGCCCCGCCCGCCCCCATAAGGAGCAGAAGCGATAGAAGGAGACCAAGCAGGAACTCAGACCGCAGTTCAGTCGCTAAGGGACGCCGGTGGCGCCGATCGATGTGGTTCTCGGATTGGTTCATGGCTGTGGTGTAGTTTACGGATCTCGAGGCGTCAAGCTTGAGGCCCTTAAGCGGCCCCAATTGGCCAACGCGCTAGCGATCCGCCCTTCCCCGTCGATCGAGCCATCGCGAACCCGGTTCTACGGCTTCACCCTACACCCGACAAATCTATCCGCTTCCCCCAACGCGCCCTCACCGCCCTGCGCGTCGCCGGCGCCTTCGCGAGCGTGGGATCCGCATCGATCTCCGCCCGCGCGACATTCCTCGCGACCGCGACGAGCACCGTGTCCCGAAGCAGGTCCGCGATCCGGAGCTCGGGCAAATGCCCGCTCTGTCGAGTCCCGAGGAAGTCTCCGGGACCGCGAATTCCGAGATCCGCATCGGCGATCTTGAACCCGTCGACCGTCTTCGTCATCGCCCGCAGCCGCGCTTCGCTCTTCTCGCTCGCACCCCGAGCGACCAACACACAGCGACCGCGCTCGCACCCCCGACCGACCCGTCCGCGCAACTGATGAAGCTGCGCCAGCCCGAAGCGTTCCGCGTGTTCGATGACCATGAGCGTCGCACCGGGCACATCGACACCGACCTCGATGACCGTCGTCGCGACCAGGATCGAGGACTCCCCGCGTCCGAAACGCTCCATCGCCTGTTGTCTTTCAAACGCGTCGAGACGACCATGCACGACCTCGACGCGATGATCGGGAAAGGCCCGCGCGATCTGCTCGCTCGACTCGATCGCGGAGCGCAGGTCCATCTTCTCACTCTCTTCGACGAGGGGATAGACGACGTAGACCTGCTCTTTGCGTGCGAGCGTTTCGCTGATCAGATCCACCACGCGCTGCCCCTCGCCCGAACGCAACAGCAGGGTTTCGATCGGTTTCCGCCCGGGCGGCAGCTCGTCGATTACGGAGAGGTCGAGCTCGCCATAGAGCGTCATCGCGAGACTGCGCGGGATCGGCGTCGCGGTCATCACGAGGCGATGCGGGAAACGACCGTCGGGGCGAGCGGAGGAGAGCGCGGCGCGCTGCATCACACCGAAACGATGCTGCTCGTCGACGATCGAGAGCACGAGATCCTTGAAGACGATTTCGCCAGCAACGAGCGCATGGGTTCCGACGACGAAATCGATCTCCCCCATCGCCAGCAGGCCACGTACCCGCCTGATCTCCGCTCGCGGAAACGATGCCGTCAATAATCCCACGCGAAGGGGAATCCCATCCCCCCCGCTCTCGATCATCTTCGAGAGCGTACGAAAATGCTGTTCCGCAAGAAGCTCCGTCGGGGCCATCAGGGCGGTCTGCCCGCCGCAGGCGGCGACACCCACAGCCGCCAGAATCGCAACCGCGGTCTTGCCGCTCCCGACATCTCCCTGAACCAGCCGATTCATCGGATGCGGCCGCCCGAGATCAGCCAGGATCTCCCCCACTACCCGCGCCTGCGCCCCCGTGAGTTTGAAGGGCAAGGCTCTGGCGGCCATCCGCGACTCCTGTCGCTTCGAGTCGATCGCAACGCCGGGCCGCTCGGTCGCCTTCGTGCGACGCATCGCGAGCCCGAGTTCGAGCAGATAGAGTTCCTCGAGCACGAGCCGTTCGTGGGCCGGCGAGGCAAAAGCTTCGTATTGTTCGACATCGATTTCGGCACCGGGGCGGTGCAACGCCTTGAGCGCGTCCGCGACCGAAGGCAATCCGCGTTCTTGCGCGATCCGAACCGGGAGATGCCCCTGGATCAGATCGCTATAAGCATCGACGGCCTGAGCGACCAGGCGGCGGAGGGTGCGCGGGTTCATGCCCTCCGGCGCCGAGTAGATCGGAACAACACGACCGAGGTCGGCGCTTCCGGCCACCCCGGGACTGGCCTCGACAGATTCCGAAGGGCTCGAGCATTGCTCGCGAGATTCCCCGTCGGCCTCGCCCCTCGCGTCCACATGCTGTGGCTGGGGAATGACCTCGACCTCGGGATGGATGAGTTCCTTCGAAAAGCGGTAGCGCCGGACCTCACCGCTCACGAGAAGCCAACGCCCCTTGACGACAGTGTTCGCAATCGATTCGCCACCGCGAAACCACTTGAGGGTCACGATCGCCTCGTCGTCCCCGACGACGGCCTGGAAGATCTTGCCGAAGCGCCCCCCCCGACGCGTTGGCGCCCAATCGACGACCTTCACCTCCGCCACGAAGGAGGCACTCTGACCGACCTTGAGTTCCCCGACGCCGAGAACGCGGCGCCGATCCTCGTAGCGACTCGGGAGCCAGAAGAGCAGATCGCTGACGCGCTCGAGGCCGCGGCGCGCGAAACCCTCGGCCCTCTTCGGGCCGACGCCGGGGAGTGCCGCCAGGGATCGGCTCGTCAGCTCGTCCGACCATCCCGCACGACCGAGGGGATCGATCAATTCGAGAATCTCGCGCCCCAGGTCGAGGCGCGGCTTATCCGGTTTGCGGGCCGCGAGACGCTTCTGGAGTCGAACGAGTCGCTGGCGCAAATCTTTGGGCAGGGGGCGCTCGAGAATCCGGCCGAGTCCCTCGCGCGCGGCCTCCTCGACCTCGGGAACCTCGATCCCATCACGGGGCGAGGTGCCCGCCTCTGCATCGCTCAGCGCCGCGGCCTCTTCAGCGCGTCCGATCGCGGTCACGGCGCGATGGAGCCCATCAATCTGCGCGTGCAGGGTGTCCGACATCGACTCTCGCTCTCCCCCACCCCCACGCGTCCCAACCCCGAGGATAGGACGCCCGGCCGCCGAATGAGAATCGCCGACCGGATTCACCCTTTCGAGCAGAAAAGTGGATTCAGTGCGAGCCGAGTCCAGTCTCGTGAATCTCCTGGATCGAGCGGACGCCGATGCTCTTGGTGCGCAGGGCCGCGATCGCATCCGCCGAGGCGCGCGCCGACGCCAACGTCGTGCAATAGGGCACGGCCTGGAGAAGCGCAGCCCGCCGCAGGGACTTCGAATCCTCGATCGATTTCGGGTCACTGTCGACGGTATTGATCACGAGCACGACGTCGCCGGATTCGATGCGATCCGCCGTATGCGGCTCGCCTTCGTAGACCTTGTTGATCACCTCGGCGTCGATTCCTAGGCCCTTGAGCGTCGCCGCGGTTCCCCGGGTCGCCAGAATATCGAAGCCGAGATCCGTGAGCGTTTTGACCGGCTCGAAGATCCGAGCGTGCTCGTCCTTGCGGACGGAAACGAGGACCATCCCGCCCTTCATCGGCAAGCTATTTCCCGCCTGGATCTGGGCCTTGGCGAAGGCGCGCCCAAATTCGGAATCGATCCCCATCACCTCACCGGTGCTCTTCATCTCGGGGCCGAGCAGAACATCGACACCCGCGAATTTCACGAAGGGGAATACCGCCTCTTTGACCGAGAAATGCGTGGGAACGATCTCGTCCGTATAGTCGAGTTCCACGAGCGTCTTTCCCGACATGACGAGCGCCGCCATCTTGGCCAGGGGCACACCGATCGCCTTGGACACGAAGGGCACCGTACGCGAAGCGCGCGGGTTGACTTCGATCACGTAGATCTGCTCGTCCTTCACCGCGTACTGGACATTCATCAGCCCGAGCACGCCGATCTCGAGTGCGAGTTGGCGGGTCGCAACGATGATCTCTTCGATTCGCTCCGGGGCCAGAGAATAGGGGGGTAGTGAACAGGCACTATCGCCCGAATGGACACCCGCCTCCTCGATATGCTCCATGATCCCACCCACGACGACCCGCTCACCGTCGCAGATCGCATCGACATCCACCTCGATCGCCTCCGCCAGGAAACGATCGATCAAGACCGGATGTTCCGCGGACGCGCGCACCGCAAAGCGCATATACTGGCGCAGCCCGGCGACATCCTGGACGATCTGCATGGCGCGTCCGCCGAGCACATAGGAGGGTCGCACGAGGACGGGGTAGCCGATCTCCCTGGCGATCACCTCGGCCTGCTCCGCGCTGCGGGCGACGTCCCCGGCCGGACGTTCGAGTCCAAGTTTTTCGAGCACGGCATCGAAGCGCTCCCGATCCTCCGCTCGATCGATCGCATCGGGCGGCGTCCCGATGATCGGGGCCCCCGCGGCTTCGAGTGCCACCGCCAATTTCAGCGGTGTCTGGCCCCCGAATTGCACGATCACGCCCTCCGGCTGCTCGATCTCGATGATTTCGAGCACATCCTCGAGCGTGAGCGGCTCGAAGTAGAGGCGGTCGCTGGTGTCGTAATCCGTCGACACCGTCTCGGGATTGCAGTTGACCATGATGGTCTCGAACCCCGCGTCGCGAAGCGCAAAGACCGCGTGGACACAGCAATAATCGAACTCGATCCCCTGGCCGATCCGGTTTGGGCCACCCCCCAGAATCATGATCTTGCGCTTATCGGTCGGGCGCGCCTCACACTCGTCTTCGTAGGTCGAGTAGAGGTAGGGGGTATGCGCTTCGAATTCGGCGCCACAGGTATCGACCCGCTTGTAGACGGGCCGGATGCCGAGACGCGCACGAGTCGCGCGGACTTCGGATTCGGAACTCTCCCACAGTGCCGCGATTCGAGCATCCGAGAATCCGAGCTGCTTCGCTGGGCGAAGCCAGCGTTCGCGTTGCTCGGTATTCGCCGCGATGAGTCGTTTCTCGGCGACCGCGATCTCCTGAAGATTGCGCAAGAACCACCGATCGATCTTCGTGCGGTCGAAGATTTCGTCGACGCTGGCGCCCCGCCGGAAGGCTTCGACGATCGCCCAGGGGCGACCCGGGCGCGGCGTGTCGATCTGTGCCCAGAGCTGCTTCTCGCCGGCTTCGCCCTCGGAGAGATCCGGCGGATCGAATCCCACGTGACCAATCTCGAGAGACCGAATCGCCTTCTGGAAGCTCTCCTTGAAGGTCCGTCCGATCGCCATCACCTCGCCGACAGATTTCATCTGCGTCGTCAGCTCTGAATTGGCAAGTGGAAATTTCTCGAAGGTGAAGCGCGGAATCTTCGTGACGACATAATCGATCGTCGGCTCGAAGGAGGCCGGTGTTTCCTTCGTGATGTCGTTTCGGATCTCATCGAGCGCATAGCCAACGGCGAGTTTCGCCGCGATCTTCGCGATCGGAAAACCCGTCGCCTTCGAGGCCAACGCCGAAGATCGCGACACACGGGGGTTCATCTCGATCACGATCAGCGAACCGTCTTCCGGATCCACACCGAACTGAACATTCGAGCCGCCCGTGTCGACACCGATCTCGCGCATGATCGCGACCGCCGCGTCGCGCATCTCCTGATATTCACGGTCCGTAAGGGTCTGCGCCGGTGCGACGGTGATCGAGTCGCCCGTATGCACGCCCATCGCATCGAAGTTCTCGATCGAACAGATCACGACCACGTTGTCCGCGCGATCGCGCATCACCTCGAGTTCGTATTCCTTCCAGCCGATCACGCTCTGTTCGACCAGGATCTGGTTGCTCGGCGACTGATCGAGCGCCCATTGGACCATGCGGTCGAAGTCCCCGTCCTCCTCGCATACGCCACCGCCCGATCCACCCATCGTGAAGCTCGGCCGAATGATCGAGGGCAACTTCGTTCGTTCGAGGATCTTGCGCGCCTCGGCGATGCTCGTCGCGATCCCCGACGCCGGCATCCGCAGGCCAATCCGATCCATCGCCGCGCGAAAGAGTTCTCGGTCCTCTGCCTTGTTGATGGCCTCGAGATTCGCGCCGATCAGCTGCACGTCATAGCGCTCGAGGACCCCCGCCTCCGCGAGATCGATCGCGAGGTTCAGAGCCGTCTGTCCACCGATCGTCGGAAGCAACGCGTCCGGCCGCTCCGCTGCGATGATCAATTCCACGGAGGGAACGGTCATCGGCTCGACGTAGGTGCGATCCGCGGTCTCCGGATCGGTCATGATCGTCGCGGGATTCGAGTTCAGGAGCACCACGCGGTACCCCTCCTCCCTCAGCGCCTTGCACGCCTGGGTTCCCGAATAGTCGAATTCACAGGCCTGCCCGATCACGATCGGCCCCGAACCGATCACGAGGATCGTCTTGATATCGTCTCTGCGCGGCACGCTCTATCCCGCCCTTCCTGCGCTCTCCGTGCTTGTGCCCGCGACTCCGCCCTGGGTCCCCGCCGCCCCCCGAGCGGAGGTGCCCGCTCGACAGATTTCCGCTCCGGTCACCCGCTCGCCCGCTGCTGTCCGCTCGACCATCTGTCGGAAGCGCGCGAAGAAATAGGCCGCGTCGTGGGGTCCCGGAGAGGCCTCCGGATGATATTGCACCGAGAAGAGCGGTCGCGTCATATGGGCGAGTCCCTCGACGGTCTGGTCATTCAGGTTGATATGGGTGATCTCGACCTCTTCACCCGCTGAGCGAAGGCTGTCTGCTTCGACCGCATAACCATGGTTCTCGGCACAGATCGCGACCTTGCCCGTCGCGAGATCCTTGCCTGGCTGATTGCCTCCGTGGTGGCCGAATTTGAGCTTACGCGTCGTGCCGCCGAGGGCGAGTCCCAGGATCTGATGTCCGAGGCAGATTCCAAAAACGGGCTTGTGCTCAACCAGCTCGCGAACGACCGATCGGACACCTTCGACCGCCGCCGGATCCCCCGGCCCATTCGAGAGGAAGATCCCATCGGGATCCATGGCGAGCGCATCCGCGGCGGGCGTCGTCGCGGGAACGACCGTCACGTCGAAACCCTGCTCGACCAATAATCTCAGGATATTCCGCTTGACCCCGAAATCGTAGGCCACGATCTTGAGGGGACGATCCGGACGTGGCGCACGCGGAAGCTGCCCTTCGATTCCAGGCCACGCCCCCTCATCGAAGCCATAGGCGGCCTCGCAGGTCACCCGGGCCACCCAATCGTGCCCATCGAGCCCCGGCGCCGTCCGCGCGAGCTCGATCAATTCAGCACTCTCTTGAAGGGCGGGATCCGTCGAGAGCACGCCGACCTGAGCGCCTCCCTCTCGAATCCGCCGGACCAGGGATCGTGTATCGATCCCCGAGAGACCGGGAATGCCGGCCGCGGAAAGCCTGGCGCCCAAGCTCTCCACGGACCGGAAATTGCTGGGTGCTTCGCAGAGTTCCTTCACGATGAAGCCCGACAGGAAGGGTTGGCGCGCCTCGTCGTCCATACCGTTCACGCCGACGTTACCGATCTGCGTATAGGTCATCGCGACGATCTGGCCGGCATAGGAGGGATCGGTGGCGATCTCCTGATAGCCGGTGATGCTCGTGTTGAAGACGACCTCACCCGACCGGACCGCACGAGCGCCAAAGGCCCTGCCTCGATAGAGGGTTCCATCCGCAAGAGCGAGCGCGGCGGGTGCCGGCTCCCGTCCCAATAGATCTGCGGGGCCCGCAGGCGACTCCTTCTGGTCCGCGGTCATCGAATCAATACTCCACGATCGTGGTGGTAGACGAGCCGCCCATCGACGATGGTCGCGACCACGCGACCCGTCAGGCGCTGGCCTGCCCACGGAGAATTTCGGCTCTTGGAGAACCCCTGGATCGGGTCGTAGGTCCATTCCCGTCCGGGGTCGATCAGTGCGACATCACCGGGCCCGCCGATGGCGAGCGCGCCCCCCTCGACGCCCAGCAACTTCGCAGCATTGGTGGAAAGCCGCCGGATATATTCGAGCGGCGACAGCAAACCGTCGCGAACGAGATCGAGGGTCACCGCCACGGCGGTTTCGAGGCCGAGCATGCCCGGGGGCGCTTCGGTGAACTCGACCTCTTTCTCGTAACTCGCGTGTGGGGCGTGATCCGTCGCGATCACATCGATCACGCCCTCGGCCAGACCCGCTCGAAGAGCCTCGATATCCACCGCCTCGCGCAGCGGTGGCGCGACACGGGTGCTGGTATCGAAACCGGCCGTGGCTTCGTCGGTGAGCGTGAGATGATGCGGGGTGACCTCGGCGGTCACCCGCAGACCACGGTCCCGGGCCTCCTGAATCAAACGAACCGAGCCAGCCGTGGAGACGTGGGCAATATGGAGATGCGCCCCCGTGAGCGCGGCCAATCGGATATCCCGAGCGACCATGATCTCTTCGGCCGCTGCGGGATTGCCCGGCAGACCGAGCCGCGTCGAGACGGGCCCCTCGTGGACGACCCCGCCGGCACGCAGCCGACAGTCTTCGGCGTGGACGATGACGGGGACGTCCGGCATCCGGGAATACTCGAGCACGCGACGCATCACCGAGGCGTCCATGATCGTCGCGCCATCATCACTGAAGGCGACCGCACCCGCCTCGCGGAGCGCCACCATCTCGGTCATGACTTCGCCCTCGAGACCGCGTGTCGCGGCGGCGATCGGCAGAATCTTTGCGGGCGATTCTTTCTCGGCGCGGTCGAGGATGTATTTGGTCACCGACGGGTCATCGTTCACCGGAAGGGTATTCGCCATACAGGCGACCTGGCAGAACCCCCCGGCGACCGCGGCGGTTCCACCCGTCGCAAGGTCTTCTTTGTACTCCTGACCCGGCTCCCGCAAATGTGCATGGACATCGATCAGACCCGGCACGACCCAGGCGCCTTCGGCATCGAGCACCTCGGCCGCTTCGACCGAAAGATCCGCTCCCAGATCGGTGATCCGCCCATCCTCGATGAGGCACTCAATCTCACCGACCTCTGCGTCGAGATTCTGGCTCGGATCGATGACCCGGCCGTTTCGAATCAAGAGGCGCGACATGACTAACGCCCTCCCCGGCCGGCGACCAGATAGAGGAGCGCCATCCGCAGGGCGACCCCATTGCGGACCTGATCGAGAATCACGCTCGGGCGGTGATCCGCGAGTTCGTGCGCGAGTTCGACGCCACGATTGACCGGCCCTGGGTGCATCACGATCGCGTCTTCCTTGGCAAAGCGCAGCTTTGCGCGGTCCAAACCGAAGGTCGCCGCATATTCGCGCACGCTCGGGAAGCAGGCACCTTCGAGGCGCTCCATCTGAATCCGCAACGCCATCACGACATCCGCGCCCTCGATCGCGTCTTTCAGACTCGTGAACGCCTTCACCCCGAGATTCTCGATGTCCACCGGAAGCATCGTGGGCGGCCCCGCCACTCGCACCTCGGCACCGAGCTTCGTGAACCCGTAGATATTCGAACGGGCGACGCGACTATGTGCGATATCTCCGATGATCGTGACCGTGAGCCCTTCGATCTGCCCCTTCTGCTCGCGCACCGTCAACATGTCGAGCAAGGCCTGGGAGGGGTGTTCATGCGCCCCGTCTCCCGCATTGATGACGGGAGCTTCGAGAACCTCCGCGAGCCGATGGGGCACACCGGCCACCCTGTGACGAACCACGACCGCGTCCGGATCCATCGCATCCAGGGTCTTCGCCGTATCGAGGAGCGTCTCGCGTTTGGTCACGCTCGAACCCGAGACCGAGAAATTGACGACATCCGCGGCCAGCCGCTTCCCGGCGATCTCGAAACTCGTCTGCGTCCTGGTCGAAGGCTCGAAAAAGAGGTTGATCAGCGTCCGGCCGCGAAGGGTCGGGACCTTCTTGACCTCACGGGCTCCAATCTCCTGCATCCGCTCGGCGGTCTCGAGGATCGTGTCGATGTCTTCGCGCGACAGGTCTTCGATTCCAAGGATGTCACGACCGATCATACTCCCTGCTCCTGTTCTTCTCCGAGGGGAGTTCCGGGGGGAGTTCCGGAGGAAGATAGAGACGGGGAATCCGCAGGCGGGCCCGCGCGGACGATGAGCCGGAGTTCGCCCACCGCGAACTCGTGACCCTCTTCGATCGCGTCCTTCACCCCGTCCGCTGCAGCGATCTCGGCATGGAAGATCACCTTGTCGTCGGGCTGGGTGGGAATATTCTTCCCAACGTAGTCGATCTTGATCGGCAGCTCGCGATGGCCCCGGTCGACGAGTGCGACGACACGGACATGGGAGGGGCGACCAAAATCCATGAGCGCATCCATGCCCGCGCGGATCGTCCGGCCCGTGCTGACCACATCCTCGACCAGGATCACCACGCGGTCATCGACGGAGGAAGGCATCTCGGTGCGGCGCAGGAGGGGGCGACTCCCTCGGGTCGAGAGGTCATCGCGGTAGAGCGTCGTGTCCAAAATCCCGAGGGGTACCCGTTGACCGGTCAGGCTTTCGAGATTGTCCGCGAGAATTCGGCCGAGGGGAACACCGCCGTTCGGGATCGCCACCAGATAGAGCCGATCGATTCCATCGGAGCTCTCGACGATCTCGTGTGCCATGCGCATGAGGGCGCGGCGAATCGCCTGATCGTCGAGGACGACCCGCTCGGGCGTGGAGGGGTCGGGCCCGGCGATTGATGCCGCAGAGCCGCCACGCGCCGGAGAAACAGGCGTCGGGGGAACGAGTTCACTCGAAGAAGAGAGTCCCGCGGACGCAGGGCTGGACGACGCGGAGCTGGACGAAGGGGGAGTCGACAAGAAATGCCTCGATCCTTCCCCGACTCACTGGTCGGGCTTAAAGGATGAAGTGGATCGCGCGGTAGAGTACCGCGACGATCGGCGGGGGCAATCATTTTCGGCATCGAGGTGGGAAGATCGCGCGATTCATTCCAGGCGCTCGACCTCCGGGGGAGATCCGAGTCCGCCGCTAGCCGGCGGGATCGCCCTCGCGGAGCGGCGGGGGGCCCCCGACGATGCTCGCCTCGATCGGCTCGCATTTTACGCGTCGGAAGATACGATCCCAGCGTTTCTCCGCCCTCCACCAGTTGCGGGGATCAAAGAAGGTCAACATGTTGCCCTCGACATCCCAGGACCAGTAGAGGATGACCGCGGGGCCCTTCATCTCCTCGAGCCGAACCGTGCCCCAGCCGCGGCTATCGTTCGAATTGTCCCGATTATCGCCCATCATGAAATAGCGGCCGGGTTCGACGATATAGGTCCCGCGATCGAAGCGGGGATCGCGGGGGCGCGGATCGTCGAGGACCGCGTGGCGGCAATCGCCGAGATCCTCCCAGGCCTTCGCGTAGTGCTGGCCCCTGTCGTCGACGAATTCCTCCGCCGCCGGACTCATGTCCGCGGGTACGCCGTTCACGAAGAGCTGCCCCCGCCGCCAGCTGATCTTGTCGCCGGGCAGGCCGACGAGGCGCTTCACGAAATCTTCGGTCGGCGTACCGTCGGGTGCGAGATCGACCGGCATGATGTTCCGTGAGCCGCGCTCGGTCATCGGTCGGCCGACTTCGAAGACCACGACGTCGCCCCGCTCGGGAGTCCGCCAACCGGGCAACCGCAAATCCGTAAACGGAATCCGCGGGCCATAGGAGAGCTTGTTCACGAAGAGGTGGTCACCGATCAAGAGGGTCGGGAACATCGAGCCCGATGGGATCCGAAAGGGCTCGACCAGGAAATGTCGAATCGCGAGCGCGATCGAGATGGCGATGACGAGGGTGACCACCTGATCAACGATCGCCGTCATCGCGTTCGGAGTCTGCGGCGACGCCTCACCAGGCTCCCCGCTGGCGTCCGAAGCTTCCGGGGGTTCCGTTTGTGTAGAGTCAGCCACGCTAGTCGTCTCCCAATCGCAGGGCGGCCAGGAAGGCTTCCTGCGGAATCTCGACGGAACCGACCATCTTCATCCGCTTCTTCCCTGCTTTTTGCTTCTCGAGCAACTTGCGTTTGCGCGAAATATCACCGCCGTAGCATTTGGCCAGAACGTTCTTGCGCACGGCCCGAACCGTCGTCCGGGCGATCACGCGCGTTCCGATTGCCGCCTGGATCGCGATTGGAAATTGCTGTCGCGGTATGAACTCCTTGAGCTTCCGCGCGAGTTCGGATCCCCGGTTGAAGGACTTGTCCTTGTGCACGATGAGTGAGAGCGCATCGACCGGATCGCCGTTCACCAGAACGTCGAGCTTCACCAGATTCGCAGGACTAAACCCCACCAGCTCGTAGTCGAAGGAGCCATAGCCCCTTGTCACGCTCTTCAACTTGTCGTGGAAATCCGTCACGATCTCGTTCAGCGGCAGCTCATAACAGACCTGCACCCGGGCGCCATGAACACCCATATCCTTCTGGACCCCGCGTCGATCCTGGCAGAGCCCGAGCACCGCCCCGAGATGGTCCGAGGGGACGTGGATGGTCGCTAATACCATCGGTTCCTCGATCTGTTGGATCTCCTGCGTCTCGGGCAGCGCCGAGGGGCTCTCGATCTCGAAGGGCTCACCCGTCTTCGGCACCACGCGATAGCGCACAGTGGGGGCCGTCGTGATCAGATCGAGATTGTACTCACGCTCCAGTCGCTCCTGCACGATCTCCGCATGCAGAAAGCCCAGGAAGCCGCAACGAAAACCGAAACCGAGTGCGGCACTCGTCTCCGGCTCGTAGCTGAAGGATGAATCGTTGAGCTCGAGCTTCTCGAGTGCGGCCTTCAGGTCCTCATAATCCTCGGCATCCACCGGGTAGAGCCCGGAGAAGACCATCGGCTTGACCTCCTGGAAGCCTTCGAGGGGGTCTGCGGCACCGCCAGCGGCCGTCGTGATCGTATCGCCAATCTGGACGTCGGAGAGAGTCTTCACCCCCGCGATGAGCATACCCACCTCACCGGCGGTCAATTCCTCGACGCTGCGCGGCTTGGGGTCGATCACGTCCAACCGGGTGATCTCGTGCTCGAGACCCGAAATCATGAATTTCACCCGCTCGCGACGATGAAGCGAACCGTTCACCATGCGGACGAGCATCACCGCCCCCACATAGGGGTCGAACCAGGCATCGAACACGAGCGCTTGCGCGGGCGCATCGAGATCTCCCGCCGGCGCCGGTACCCGATCGACGATCGCCTGCAGGATCGCCTCGATCCCGAAACCGGTCTTGGCCGAACACGGCAGGACGTCCGCCGCATCGAGCCCCACCACATCCTCGATTTCCTGGGCGACAGAATCCGGATCCGCCGAGGGCAGATCGATCTTGTTCACGATCGGGATCAGTTCGAGATCCGCGTCGACCGCGAGATAGGCATTCGCCAACGTCTGAGCTTCGATCCCTTGCGCCGCATCCACGATCAGCAGGGCGCCTTCACAGGCGGCCAGCGCACGCGACACCTCGTACGAAAAGTCGACGTGACCGGGCGTGTCGATCAGGTTGAGGATGTAGTGCTCCCCATCCGCGGCCTGAAAATCCATTCGCGCCGTCTGAGCCTTGATCGTAATCCCGCGCTCGCGCTCGAGCTCCATGTTGTCGAGAAACTGGTCCTTCTTCTCGCGCTCCGAGATCGCGTGGGTCGCGTCCAGCATGCGATCGGCGAGCGTGCTCTTGCCGTGATCGATATGCGCGATGATGCAGAAATTTCGAATGCGCGATTGATCGACGCTCATCGCGAGACCTCTTGACGGACGGATGTCGGGGGCGTTGCCGGAGATGGGGCGGGCGATGACGGGGGCAGCATCTCGGGCCGATCCGGGCCAGCAAGATAGCGGCTGAGCGCGTCTTGCCAGGGCGGCATCACGATGCCCTTCCCCTCCGCCCAGCTGCAGTCGAGAATCGAGTAGGCGGGTCGTTTCGCGGCGGTTTCGAAACGTGAGGAGGGAACGGGGGCGATCGCAATCTCCTCGAAGCCAGCCTGGTCGAGAATTTCGCGGGCAAAGCCGAACCAGGTCGTCTCCCCCCGATTGCAGAGATGCAACAGGCCCCCTCCCCATTCCTCGCGCTCCTGGCGTGCGATCGCGAGCAGCGCGAAGGCGAGATCGTCGACGAAGGTGGGGGAGCCGTGTTGGTCATCGACCACCTCGAGTGGCCCCTCGACCTCCCCGACACGTCGCTTCACGGCTTGTTCCAGGATCGCGACGACGAAATTACGGCCGGGGCCAAAGACCCAACTCGTCCGCACGACCAGAGCGTCGGGATCGCTACCCAGGACAGCCACCTCGCCGGCGCGTTTGCTCGCGCCGTAGACCGTGCGCGGATCGGTCGGATCTCCCTCACGATAGGGACGAACACCATCTCCCGCGAAGACATAATCCGTCGACACGTGGATGAAGCGGATCTCGCGCCGGGCGAGCTGCTGCGACCATTCGGCCGGGGCGAGCGCATTGGTCTGATAGGCAAGCGCCGGCTCGGACTCGCAGAGATCGACTTTGGTATGAGCCGCCGCATTGATGACGACTTCCGGGAGCTCCGATTCCGCTGCATCGAGCAGGGCCGCGATGTCAGCCGAGAGTGACTCGGCTCGCGAGAGATCGATCTCCTTGCGCGTGAGTGCGAAGGCCAGCGCCAGATCGGGCGCCCCCTCGATTTGCCTCACGAGGCATCGACCCAACTGCCCGCCAGCACCCAGGACACCGACTCGCCGCGGCGTCTCGAGCCTGTCCTGCCCGTTCGAATCGATCATGAGCCGGAGTGACCCTCCATTGGAGTCACCCAGGTCGGCAAACGGTCGTCTCGCTTGAGCGATTCAGCCATCTCCAGGGCCCGCGCTTCGCTCGGGACCGGCTGGATGCGCACACGCCATCGGCTGCCCTTTGTGCTCGCGGGCAGGATTTCGACGGGATACCGCTCGCGAAGCCCCTCGGCAAGACGCGTCGCGGCGGCCCGTTCCGAGAATGCCCCGACCTGGATCGACCAGCCCGGCGTGGCCCGCGCTGCGCGCCGAGCAGATTCGGGAACCCCTGTCACGCGGGCGACGGGAATATTCGTCGTGTCCACTCCGGCGGCGCGCGGGATCGAGCGCTCGAGGGTACGCGGTGCAGCGACCGGCGGAAGCGGAGCGGAGGCGATCAGCTCGGCGGTGGGAACGAGTGAACGCGACGGCGGCGCGACGGGCGCGGACATCCCATCGGATTCCAGCGAAAACTCCCCCGATTCGAGCGCAACGGACCGACTCTCGCCGCGCAGATGCCCGGCCAGAAGTTCGGGCTCCTCTGTGACGATCCCGAAGAGCAGACCGACGCCGAACCCGATCGTGACCAGGACGAGGAGCTGTCCCAATGCCCGGACGACTCCACCCGGACGCAGACCACGTCCTCGCGGCGCGGCCATTACATTCGCTCCGGTGCGCTGATCCCGAGCAGACCGAGACCACTCGCCAGCACATTGCGGATTGCCAGGGCCAGTCCGAGGCGGGCAGCGGAGAGTTCTGCGTCCTCGGAGAGCACGCGATGCCGCGACCCGTCCTGCAAGTAGGGATTCCAGAGACCCGCGACCTCGCGTAGGTAATAGGCGATATGATGGGGCTCCCGACCCTCGGCGGCCCGGATCACGACCTCGGGAAAGGTCGCCAGCTTCTTGACCAGCTCGATCTCTTCCTGCAATCCTAGACGAGAGGCATCGAAGCCATTCGCCCCGGGCATCGCGACGCCCTGTTCCGCGGCTTTCCGCTCGATCCCGTGGGTGCGCGCGTGGGCGTATTGGACGTAGTAGGCGGGGTTCTTGCGCCAGTTCTTGTCCTTCGCGAGATCGAGATCGAAATCGAGGTGACCGTCCGGCTTTCTCTCGATCATGAAGAAGCGGAAAACGTCCGGCCCGACGTCATCCACGAGTTCATCGATCGTCACGAAGGTCGCCTTGCGAGTCGATTGTTTGACCCGCTCCCCATCGCTGGTGATCGTGACGAATTGGTGCAGCACCAGCTCGACGCGATCCCCGTCGACGCCCAACACATCGGTCGCCTCGCGAACGAAGGGGAATTGTTCGATGTGATCGGCGCCCTGGACATCGATCACCCGGTCGAAGCCACGTCGGAATTTCTCCCTGTGGTAGGCGATGTCTGGAAGAAGATAGGTCGGTTCTCCACTGCTCTTGATCACGACACGGTCGCGATCGAGCCCACGTGCCGTCGCCTTGAACCACACGGCCCCTTCGGCGTCGTAGACCAGACCCGCTTCGCGGAGATCGCGGATCGTCTCATCGAGCTTGCCCTCGTCGTAGAGACTTCTCTCGTTGTAATAGACGTCGAAAACGATTCCGATTCGGGTGAGGGTGCGCTCGATCTCCTCGAAGATCACCCGCTGGGCCTCGTCACGGAATCGCCCATCCCCGGGCTCGTCGACGAGGGAATCGCCCTCCTGCTCGCTCAAGGCAGCGGCGATATCGGAGATATATTCGCCCTGATAGCCATCGGCCGGGAACGCGACGGGCAGGCCGTCGACCTCTTCGACCCAGGCCTTCTCGGGGTCGGCCAGAGCCGCCGGCGGCGGCTTGGCAGCGAGGCCGAGGCTTTCGAGGTAGCGGGCCTTGACCGAATCTCCGAGGACACGCATCTGGCGCCCGCCATCGTTGAAATAGTACTCGCGAGTGACATTCCAGCCCGTAGCCTCGAGCAGACGCGCGATGCAATCGCCCAGGATTCCTTGGCGACCATGGCCCGTCGAGAGCGGGCCCGTCGGATTCGCGGAGACGAATTCGACCTGGACCTTCGGCCGCGCATCCCCCCGCCCGGCGGCAGCGGCCTCCGCGGACCTGGATTGCCCATATCCGGTGCCCGCCGAGATGATCTCGTGCAGCAGACCCTGCCAGCCGGACTCAGCGAGTGTGATATTCAGGAAACCCGGTCCGGCGACATCGAGCGAAGCGACCAAACCGTCCGCGGCACCGATCCTCGCCTTGAGATTCTCTGCGATGTCGCGCGGCTTCCGACGCAGTCGCTTCGCGAGCATCATGGCGGCGTTGCAAGAATAGTCGCCATGGTCCTTCTGGCGCGGCACCTCGAGGGCGAAATCGGGCAGCTCTCCCTCATCGCCCGCTTCGTCGAGCAAGCCGCGCAACGCGCCCTCGACCTTTTCCCGCAGCGCTTCCTTCACGTCCACTCCCGATCCATCCGCCGTGCCCCACACGGCCCTCATTCATATTCGGCGGCGCGCCCTCCGAGTGGGCGCCTGACGACAGATTTCCGCGACGGCGCGAGAGCCGCCCTACTCGACCGCGACGAAATGCACCACGACCTCGCCCGGCAATGCCAGGTCGAGTTCCTCCCGAATCACGCGATCCATGGCCGACGGATCCGCCTCGAGCAGCTCGATCTCCCGTCGCAGGAAATCATTCTGACGGACGAGTTCGTCCACGCGCGTCTTCGAGCGCACGAGATCCTCTCGCAGCTCGAGCCAGATCTCCATGCCGCTGTCCTGATCGAGCAGCGCCGAAATCGCAAGCAGCGCGATCACGAGCGTACCCAGGCCAAACGCCCTCACCACTTCCCCCCTGCGCCGCTCTCGATGGGTCCGATGCTGTGACCTGCCCCCACCCGAATAGCTCGTGATCCTCCGATCAACTCGCGCAGAATACCGAATTCAGTCCCTTGGGGCCCGTCAGCTGAGCTCCAGGGGCCCCTCGACCGCACGGCCCCCTCCCCGCGCCCCGGCTTCAGCGGTTTTCGCGAGGCGGCCGCTGGGGATCTTCCGCGATCAGGGATCGGATCCGCTTGACGTGCTCCGGAGCATCCCACTCGCGGGGGCCGACGTAACGCTCGATGATCCGTCCGTCCCGATCCAGAAGCAGCGATTCCGGTACCCCCATGGTCTGGTAGGACTGGTAGACGCTCTGATCCAGATCCAACACGATCGGAAACGAGAGCCCGTAGTCGCTCTGGAACGACTCGACGTCGCCCTCCACCTCGTCGATCGCAACGGCGATCAAAGCGAACTCCTCGTCACGAAGATCGAGGTA
The DNA here is from genome assembly GCA_002719955.1 of Deltaproteobacteria bacterium. Lineage (GTDB taxonomy): Bacteria > Myxococcota_A > UBA9160 > UBA9160 > UBA4427 > UBA4427. The sequence continues at coordinate 22,892 of PBFW01000050.1, forward strand.
GAGACGCTCCATCGCAGGCATCTCCCGCTCGCAAGGCTCGCACCAGGTCGCCCAGAAATTGACGAGCACGACCTTGCCGGAGAACGAGGCGAGGTCGAGGCGTTCAGCGGACGCGCCCGGTGGGGTGCCCAGCATCCGAAGATCGAAACGGGGGGCGAGGGTCCCACGAACGACGGGCGGAGCCCCCGGATCGCTCCACAGGATCGCAACGATGGCCATGACGACGACCGCCGCGCCCAGCACCAGGCTGGGAACGGCGGATCGAGCTCGACCCTGGCCCTCATCGGATGTGGGATCGAGATCTTGAACGGAATCGTCGCCGCTCAGGCGCTCTCCTCCGGGCTGCTCTCCCCGCGATCCACGAGTTCGATGATCGACATCGGTGCCGCATCGCCGGCTCGCTGTCCGATCTTGATCACGCGGGTATAACCGCCGGAACGTTCGCGAAAGCGATCCGCCAACTCGTCGAACAACTTCGAGGTCACTTCCTTGCTGCGAATCGTCTGCAGCGCCTGACGACGAGCATGAAGCGTGCCGCGCTTACCTAGCGTGATCATTCTGTCGGCAACGCCACGCAACTCCTTCGCCTTCGCGTCGGTCGTGCGGATCTGTTCGTGCTCAAGCAGCGACGTTACCATATTGCGCAGGAGCGCCTTGCGATGTGCGCCCGTGCGCGAGAGTTTCCGACCGGTCTTTCGGTGATTCATATCAGGCCTCGCGCTGCTCCCGCATCCGCTCGAGATCCTTTCGCGGAGGCAGGTTATCGATCGTCATTCCCAGGCTGAGACCGAGCGCGCCCAGCGTCTCCTTGATCTCGTTGAGGGATTTCCGACCGAAATTCTTGGTCTTGAGCATCTCAGCTTCGGTCTTCTGGACCAACTCGCCGATGAAGCGGATATTCGCGTTCTGAAGACAATTTGCAGACCGGACAGAGAGTTCGAGTTCGTCCACCGACTTGAAGAGATTCGGGTTGAGCGGCTCCGGCTCATCCACGAGCACCGTCGGCGCTTCCAGCTGCTCTTCGAAGTTGATGAAGATCGAGAGCTGCTCTTTCAGGATCTTTGCCGCGAATGCTACGGAATCCGCCGGATCGATCGCGCCATCGGTCCAGAGTTCGAGATTCAACCGATCGAAATCGGTCTCGCGACCGACGCGAGCGGGCGTCACCGTATAGTTCACTCGGCGAATCGGAGAGAACACGGAGTCGATCGGAATCGTCCCGATCGGCAATTCCTCAGTCTTGTTCTTGTCCGCGAGGACATAACCCTTACCGAGATTGACCGTCGCTTCCATCTCGAAATCGGAATCGGGTCCCAGGGTGCAGATCTTGTGATTTGGGTTCATCACCTCGACGGTCTGATCGTCGGAAACGAGATCCCCCGCGATCACCGGGCCCTCACCCGATTTGCGCAAGCGAATCGTTTTGGGCCCCTCGGAATTCATTCGAACCCGAACGTCCTTCAGATTCAACACGACGGACGCAACGTCTTCCATCACGCCCGGAATCGTCGAGAACTCGTGGAGCACGCCGTCGATCCGAATATTCGTGATTGCAGCCCCCTGGAGTGACGAAAGAAGAACACGCCGCAGCGCGTTCCCGAGTGTCGTTCCAAAGCCCCGCTCGAGAGGTTCGCAGTAGAATCGACCGTAGGTCGAGGTCAGCGAATCTTCTTCGACCTCGAGGCGACGCGGTCGGATCAGTTCTCGCCAATTTCGTGCGATGACATCATCTTGCATCGGAACTCCCTTTTGCCCTCGTTACGGGGAGAGCATCATTCCGTTGTTTCAAACTGGGTCAGCCTTTCCAGACCGACCCTCAAATCAATGGCTCCGGATCCATGATCGCCTCGCGTCACCGCGGGCAAAGACAGCCCTGAGCCCAACGCTCGTGCCAGTGGCGCTACCGCGAATAAAGCTCGACGATGAGCTGTTCATCGATGGGCAGCGTGATGTCCTCGCGCTGCGGCATCGCCTTGACCGTGCCCCTCATCTCGTCTTTTTCGATCTCGAGCCACTGCGGAACCGCTCGGCCTTCCATCGTTTCGAGGGCTCCGCTGATCCGCTCGACCTTCTTCGATCGCCCGCGCACGCTGATCGTATTGCCGGGGCGCACCAGGATGCTCGGTGTATGGGCCTTCTTGCCGTTCAGCGTGAAATGCCCGTGCTTGACCAGTTGGCGCGCCTCGGCGCGCGACGTGGTGTAGCCCAGGCGATAGATCACGTTGTCCAGCCGCCGTTCGAGCAGCATCAACAGGTTCTGACCCGCCACCCCACGCATGCGGGATGCCTGATCGAAAGTGGAGCGGAACTGCTTTTCGAGCAGCCCGTACATGCGTTTCACTTTCTGCTTCTCGCGCAGCTGAACACCGTAGTCCGAAAAGCGGACTCGGCCCTGACCGTGCTGACCAGGCGGATAGGCGCGACGCTCGATGGCGCACTTCTCAGTAAAGCATCGGTCGCCCTTGAGGAAGAGCTTCGTGCCCTCCCGGCGACAGAGTCGACAAACGGATCCCGTATAACGTGCCATGGGTGGTCTTTCGTCTCGGATCTAAACGCGACGCCGCTTCGGAGGGCGGCAACCGTTGTGGGGAATGGGAGTGACGTCTCGGATCATCGTGATCTTCATGCCTGCGGCCTGAAGCGCACGAAGCGCGGACTCACGTCCGCCGCCCGGGCCCTTCACATAGACGCCCAGCGATCGAACACCGTGTTCCTGCGCCTTCTTAGCGCATTCTTCCGCGGCGATCTGTGCGGCGAAGGGCGTAGACTTCTTCGAGCCCTTGAAACCCTGCTGCCCGCAGCTCGACCACGCCACTGCGTTTCCGCCGACGTCCGTGATTGTGATGACCGTGTTGTTGAAGGTCGATTGGATATGAGCAATACCCGACTGGATATTCTTCTTGACCTTCTTTTTCGTCTTCTTGGCAACCATATTTCTCTATCCGCCCGCTGAGGGCTTTTCTCTCGGCCGACTACTTCTTTGCGATCTTCTTGCCCGCGATCGTCTTGGCCGGGCCCTTGCGCGTTCGCGCATTCGTATGGGTCCGCTGACCGCGAACGGGCAGCCCACGTCGGTGGCGAAGCCCCCGGTAACAGCCGATATCCATCAACATCTTGATATTCTGGTTCACTTCGCGGCGCAGGTCGCCCTCGACCTTGTAGTCGCGCTCGATAACCTCGCGCAGCTTGATCACCTCGCTCTCGGAGAGGTGCTCGGTCCTGGAACCCGGATCAACCGCGGACTTCTCGCAGATTTCGAGCGCCTTCACCCTTCCGACGCCATAGATATACGTCAGCGAAATCTCGATCCGTTTATTCCGCGGCAAATCGACGCCTGCGATTCGCGCCATAGATGTCATCCTCCATCGGGAGCGACCGGTCCACCCAGACCGCCCCGAAATTTCCTCGCGGATCAGCACTGCTGCTCCGCGAAATATTGAATCTCAGCCCTGCCGCTGCTTGTGCTTGGGGTTCTCACAGATGATGCGAACGACTCCGCGGCGACGAATCACGCGGCACTTGTCACACATCTTCCGAACCGATGCTCGAACCTTCATCTCTTGTCCTTCGTTCCTTCGTGCGTTTTCTCTCAGCTCGTCGCCATGTTCGAGAAAGCGCCCACGGCTTCCGAGACAGCGCAAACACTCTGTCTCTCACTAATGAGAACCGGCGATCCTCGTCAGGACCTCCGGACCGTTATCTGTAATGAGCACAGTGTGCTCGAAATGCGCGGAGAGCGAACCGTCCGCGGTCACTGCCGTCCACTCGTCTTTCAGAACCTTCGCCTTCTCGCTTCCGACATTCACCATCGGCTCAATCGCAAATACCATCCCCGATCGCAGTCTCGGCCCACGTCCCGGACGCCCGTAGTTGGGAATCTGTGGCGGCTCGTGCATCTCTCTGCCGATACCATGGCCTACGAACTGACGAACGACTCCGTATCCTTCTTTCTTCGCCCGACTCTCGACAGCGTGTCCGATATCCGAAAGCCGATTGCCCGGAACCATCTCCTCGATCCCCTTGTTCAAGGCATCGTGCGTAACCGTCATCAGCTTTTCGGCATCGGACTCGGGGGCGATCTTTCCCACCGCGATCGTCACGGCACTGTCGCCATGCCACCCGCGATGCTCGACCCCGAAGTCGAGGCTGATGATGTCGCCTTTTTGGAGTTCGCGTGATCCGGGAATTCCATGCACGATCTCTTCGTTGATCGAGGCACAAAGGACCGCTGGGTAGGGCGCTACCCCCCCGGGAGCATAGCCTAAAAACGGGGACTTCAAGCCCCTCTTTTCCAGGGCTCTTGCCGCAATTTCATCCAGCTGCCCGGTCGTCACGCCCGGTTGGACACGCTCCCGGAGCTCGAGCAGGATTTCGGCGGTCAGATGACCAATTTCCCGCATCCGATCGATCTCGCGACGGCTCTTGATTGCGATCCGTTCGCCGAAGCTCACGTTCATTCTCCTGCAAGACCTCCCGAGACAACGAGTCTCGAAGGGCCTCGACGCTCATCTTCCTAGCTGTTCAGGCTCTTTCGAATCCTCTCTCCCACCTCTTCGATGGTGCCCATTCCGTCGGCCTCGATCAGCCGATCGCGGCCTCCATAGAACTCCAAAAGCGGTGCGGTCTCCGCGTCATAGACGCGCATACGTTCCCGAATCGTCTCTTCGTTGTCGTCAGCACGTCCCTCGATCTCGGCTCGTTTGAGCAGCCGCTGCACGACGGCTTCATTCTCGACGGTCAGCGCGAGGCAACAGTCGAGCTCCACACCGAGCCTGTCCAAGAGCTTCTCGAGGGCATCGGCCTGGGCCAGTGTCCGCGGAAAACCATCGAGCAGGAAGCCCTCCTTGGCATCGTCCTCGGAGAGCCGCTCACCGGCGATGCCGATGACGATCTCGTCGCTCACGAGCTCACCCGAGTCCATGACGGCCTTGGCCTGGAGCCCCACCGGCGTACCGGCCTTCACCGCCGCTCGCAACATATCGCCTGTCGAGACATGGGGAATCCCAAGCGCCTCGATAAGGGCCGCCGCCTGCGTGCCCTTCCCCGCTCCGGGCGGCCCAAGCAAGACGATTCGGCTCTTCGCGATCGCTGCGCTCATCGGCCCAATCTCCCGCGCACCCGCCCGGTCGATCCGAAACCCTCATATTTTCTGGAAACCAGATGCGCTTCGATCTGACCCATCGTATCCAGCGCGACACTCACGACGATCAGGAGCGCTGTCCCGCCGAAATAGAAGGGCACACCCATCTGCTGCGACAAGATCACGGGCAACACGCAGAGTCCCGCCACGTAGAGCGCCCCGACCAGGGTCAATCTAGACAGGACCGCGTCGATATATTCAGCCGTCTTTCGCCCGGGTCGAACACCGGGGATATAGCCCCCAGATCGCTTGATATTCTCGGAGACGTCATCGGGGTTGATCATGATCGACGTATAGAAGAAACAGAAGAAGATGATCAGACCGACATAGACGAGGTTATAGATGATATCGCCTGGGTCCATCCACTCGTCGATGAAACGCTGAATCGTCGGGTTGTCACTGTACTGCCGGATCGTGAGGGGGAACATCAGCAGCGAGGACGCGAAGATCGGCGGAATCACGCCGGCGGTATTCACCCGCAACGGGAAATAACTCATATTCGACGAGCCAGCGCCAGCGCCACCACGGCGGGCATGCTGAATCGGAATCCGTCTCTGGCCTCGCTCAACGTACACGACGAAGCCGATCGCCAAGATGACGATCGCGCCGAGGAGAATGACCTGAACGAGGCTGTATTCATCGGTTCGAACCAGATCGAAGACATTCGAGAGACCCGAAGGCAGCCCGACGATGATGCCGGAGAAGATGATCAGGGAGATACCGTTCCCGATCCCTCGCTCGGTGACCTGCTCGCCGAGCCACATGATAAATGCGGTCCCGGACGTGAGGGTGATCATCGTCGTGAGGCGAAAGGCCCAGCCGGGTTCGAGGACCGCGCCCGTACCGAACTGGCCATTCTCAAGAGCGATCGCCATCAGAAAGCTCTGGAAGAGCGCCAGCCCGATCGTCGCATAGCGGGTCCATTGCGTGATTCGCTTCTGCCCTTCGCTGCCCTCTTTCTTGAGCCGCTCGAGCGCCGGGATCACAACGGTCAGCAGTTGAAAAATGATCGAGGCGCTGATGTAGGGCATGATGCCCAGCGCGAAGATCGAAAGCGACTCCATGGCGCCACCTGAGAAGACGTTCAGCAGACCGAACATCGTCCCTTGCATCTGCCTGAAGAATTGTTGAATCACGTTCCCGTTGATCCCGGGCGTGACCACGATGCAACCCACCCGGTAGACGGCGAGCATGGCCGCTGTGAACAGGATCCGTTTTCGCAGTTCCTCGATACGGAAGACGTTTTGGAGCGCTCCAACCACTATGCGTTCCTCGCCCCGATTGCCGTGATGCTTCCGCCGGCTGCTTCGATCTTGGTCTGCGCCGAGGCGCTGACCTTGTGGACCGTGAGCGTGAGTCCCTTGGGCGCTTCGCCCTCCGCAAGCACCTTGACGGGCTTGCCCGAACCGCGAATCAGCCCCTTGTCCGCGAGTGCCTGGGCGTCGACGGTGGCGTTCTCACCGAAAACGGCGAGGTCGCCGAGATTCACGATCTCGTTCACGACGCGGAATCGGTTGTTGAAGCCTTTCTTCGGAACGCGCTGATAGAGCGGCATCTGGCCGCCTTCGAACCACGCCTTGATCTTCTTGCCCGATCGCGTGCCCTGGCCCTTGACGCCCGTGCCACAAGTCTTGCCCTTGCCCGAGCCCGGGCCGCGGCCGACCCGCTTGCGGCGCCTGCGCGCACCAGGGCGCGGAGAGAGTTCATTCAACATTCTTCTGGTTCTCCGCTCTAGTTGTCGAGCACCACGACGAGATGGCGCACCTTGTTGATCATCCCACGGACAGCGGGTGTATCCTCGACTTCGACGATCTGGCGAATCTTGCGCAGGCCGAGTCCCAGCATCGTCGCTCGCTGCCGCTGATTATTGCCGATGACACTCTTCACCTGCTGGACCTTGACTCTCTTTCCATCTGCCATTGTCTGCCCCTACCTGGTTCGGCCGAGCTGTGCGAGCCGCTCTTCCGGGTCGCGCAGTTCCTGGAGCCCCACCATCACGGCGTTCACGACGTTACGCGGCGTCTTGGTTCCAAGCGTCTTCGTCAGCACGTCCGAGACGCCCGCAGATTCGACAACCGCACGAACCGGGCCACCCGCGATCACGCCCGTACCGGGAGAAGCCGGCTGCATCAGAACACGACCTGCGCCTGAGACGCCGATTACGTCGTGGGGCAGCGTACGCCCGTCGATCAGGGGAATCTTGACCAGCGATTTCCGAGCCTTCTCGACGCCCTTACGAATCGCTTCCGGCACCTCGCCGGCCTTGCCGAGTCCGACACCGACGACGCCCTGGCCATCACCTACGACGACGAGCGCCGAAAAGCTGAAGCGGCGACCGCCCTTGACCACCTTCGAGACGCGGTTGATGTGGATGACCCGATCATTGAGTTCGTAGTCATTCGGATTCAGGATCGAGGATTGAATTACAGATGCCATATCAGAACTGAAGCCCCGCCTCGCGTGCTCCTTCAGCCACAGCCTTCACCCGGCCATGGAAAAGGAATCCGTTTCGATTGAAGACCACCTCGTTGATGCTCTTCTCTTTTGCGATTCGACCAATCGCTTCGCCGACCTTCTTGGCCGCCTCGACATTTCCTGTCGAACCACCCCCCGCGATCGCGCGATCGCGGGTCGAGATCGACCCGATGGTCCTTCCCGTCTCAGCGTCGACGAGCTGCGCATAGGTATGCTTCGAGCTGCGGAACACGGTGAGCGCTACCCGCTCGCTCCGTGCGAGCGACGTCTGCGTGCGCGCTTTTCGCGCCAGCCATTTGCGCTGTTTCGTGTTCTGAATCTTTTTCTTCATTACGCGCCTGCCTTACCGACCTTGCGGCGGATATGTTCGTCGTCGTAGCGAACGCCCTTGCCCTTATAGGGCTCCGGCGGTCGCAGGGCGCGAACGTCGGCGGCGAACTGGCCCACCCTCTGCTTATCCGCGCCCTCGATGCTCACCTTCGTATTCGCCTCGACCTTGACGGTCAGCCCTTCCGGAATATCCATCGAGACCGGATGAGAGAATCCGAGCAGGAGATTGAGGACCTTTCCCTTCACATCGGCTCGATAGCCGACCCCTTCGATCTCGAGACGCTTGGCGAATCCGTCGCTTACCCCGACGACCATATTATTTGCCAGCGCACGTGCAAGGCCGTGCTTTGCGCGGCTCTCCTTCAGGTCATCGGAGCGCTCAAGGATGAGCCTATCGCCGTCGACCTTGGCCGCGATTCCGTCCGGAACCGAGCCCGAAAGGTTCCCTTTCGGGCCCTTCACCTGGATCACGCCATTCGCAACGTTCACCGTCACCCCACCCGGGATTCCAATCGGTTTTTTGCCAATTCGGGACATTGCCTACCAGACCTCGCAGATCACTTCGCCACCGACCTTTTCAGCACGTGCATCGCGATCGCAGAGCACACCCTTGGAGGTGGAAAGAACGGCCATGCCGAGACCGGCACGCACCTGCTTCACTTCGCCCGCACCCACGTAGACGCGACGACCGGGCTTGCTCACACGTCGCATGCCTTCGATCATCAATCGGCCATCATCCTGATAGCGGAGATCGATCGTAAGGGTCGGCTTCTTCTCGTCACCGTCGCTCGCCGCGCTTCCGATGAAGCCCTCTTTACTCAAGACCTGGGCCACCGCCAGCTTGAGTTTCGACGAGGGGCAACTCGTCTGCGCATGCCGCGCTCCACCCGCATTTCGAATTCTTGCCAACATGTCACCAACCGGGTCGGTCATCATGATATTTTTCTCCTTACCGCCTGTCCCGAAGATTAGTCTCTTCGAAGAGCGGCGTCCTATTTCCGGAAAGGCATACCGAGATGAGCCAGTAGCGACTTGGCCTCAGCATCCGTGGATGCGGTCGTAACGAGCGTGACGTTCATTCCGGTGACCTTCTCGACTTTGTCGTAATCGACCTCGGGAAAAATCGTCTGATCCCGAACGCCCAAGGTGTAGTTGCCACGACCGTCAAAGGCCTTCGGCGAGACACCAGAGAAATCGCGCACTCGCGGAAGGGCGACATTCAGCAATCGATCCAGGAACTCCCATTGACGGGTTCCGCGTAAAGTGACGCTGCAGCCGATGCCCTGCCCTTCGCGAAGCTTGAAGTTCGAGACGCTCTTCTTGGCGCGGCGCAGGACCGGCTGCTGGCCGGTGATCAGCGCGAGCTCTTCCATCGCCCGCTCGAGGAGTTTTGGATTCGTCGTTGCCTCACCGAGGCCCACATTCACCACGACCTTCTGGACCTTGGGGATCTGATTGACGTTCTTGTATCCGAATTCATCTCTCAGTTTCGGAACGATCGTCTCCGCATATTGCTGCTTGAGCCGCGGGATTTCCATCTCAGAAATAGCCATCATCAGAGGACCTCCGGAGCGAGCGAAACGATCCGCATGAAACCCGCGCCGCGAAGCTCGCGAGCCACCGGGCCGAAGATGCGTGTCCCAACGACTTCCTTGTCCTTGCCGATCAGCACAGCCGCATTCTCGTCGAAGAGAATATGCGTACCATCCGACCGTGAAATCGCCTTCTTGGTCCGCACGATGACCGCGCGCCGCACCTCGCCCTTCTTCACGCGCGCGTTGGGAATCGCTTCCTTCACGGCAACGACGATGATGTCGCCCACCGATGCGAATCTTCGGCGGGATCCACCGAGCACGCGAATGCATTTCACTTTTCGCGCGCCCGAATTGTCCGCCACCTGCAATGTCGATTCAGCTTGAATCATTCTTCCGTTCCTTTGGCCCTTCTCTCGGCTCGCCCCACCCTCTCGGCTGAAGTGTTTTCACGCGAGGGCCAAGACTCGATGGATGCGTACGCCTGGTCCTCAGACCGATGTCGCCTTCTCGAGTGTCTCTTGGACCATCCAGCGCTTGCGCTTCGAGATCGGCCGATGCTCGATGATTCGGACCTGATCGCCTTCCGTGCACGAGTTGGACTCGTCGTGGGCCATGAACCGCGAATAGCGGCGAATATATTTCTTGTACCGCTGGTCCTGAACAAGACGTTCGACGCGCACGACAACGGTCTTGTCCATCTTGTTGCTGACCACGGTGCCAACCAGAGTTCTTCGACTTCCTCGTTCGCTCACTTACCCGCCTCACGCTTCTGGGTCAGGAGAGTCTCCACCCGGGCAATATCCCTGCGGAGTTCTCCGAGTACTGCGGTGTTCTCCAACTGTTCGGTCGATCGCCGAATCTTTGCATTGAAGAGCTCATCACGTAGCTCTCGGCCCTTTTGATCGAGTTCCGTTTCCGAGAGCGTTCGAAGTTCAGATGGTTTCACCTTCAGCCCTCCCGCTCGACGAATCGCGTTCGAATCGGCAACTTGTGTGCAGCCAAACGCAACGCCTCTCTCGCAATCGTGGAATCGACGCCTTCCATCTCGTAGAGCACCCGCCCTCGTTTGACCGGAGCGACCCAACCTTCCGGATTGCCCTTCCCCTTACCCATACGGGTTTCGGCGGGCTTCTTTGTAATCGGCTTGTCCGGGAAGACCCGGATCCAAACCTTGCCACCGCGTTTCACATGACGGGTCATCGCAATCCGCGCCGCTTCGATCTGGCGCGCCGTGATATGCCCCGACGAGATCGCTTGCAGGCCGTAGTTGCCGAAAGCGAGCGTGTTACCACGCAAGGCCTTTCCGCGGAGACGGCCCTTGAACATCTTGCGATGCTTGACTTTCTTGGGTTGAAGCATTTCTTGGTCTCTCTATTCGCTTTCACTCGTGCTGCAATCAGCTCCTCGACGGTCCCGGATCTACCCGGTTCTCAGCGGGGAACCTCCGAGCGATGGTCCTGGGAGAGCGGGCCGCGCTTCAGTTCACGGTCGCCAACCTCCCCCTTGAAGATCCAACACTTCACACCGATGACGCCGTAGGTCGTGCGCGCTTCGGCGAAGCCATATTCGATTTCGGCTCGCAGCGTGTGCAAGGGCACTCGACCGTCCCGATACCACTCACGTCGTCCCATCTCGGCGCCACCCAATCGGCCAGAACACTGAATTCGAATGCCCTCGGCACCGAATTTCATGGTCGAGATCATCGCCTTCTTCATCGCTCGCCGAAACGCGACCCGTCGCTCGAGCTGCGTCGCTATATTCTCCGCGACAAGCTGTGCATCGAGTTCCGCTTTGCGAATCTCCTTGATGTTGATGAAGATGTCGGCGGACGTGTAGGCCTTCAACTCCTCGCGAAGAACATCGACTTCGGCGCCCCGTTTCCCGATCAGGATGCCCGGGCGCGCTGTATGAATATTGATCACGATCTTCTCGCCGGTTCGTTCGATGACGACCTTCGAGATACCTGCGTGAAAGAGCTTTTTCTTGATGAACTCACGGATCTTCACGTCTTCTTGAAGCTGCGCCGCGTAATTCTTCTCGGCGAACCAATTCGACTGCCACCCGTAGAGGGTGCCGACCCGGAAGCCGTAAGGATGAACTTTTTGACCCATGTTTCTTCCTATCTCTCGGACAAAACGACGTTGATGCTGGCAGTTCGCTTCTGAATCCATGCCGCGCGGCCCTGGGCCCGCGGTCGGATTCGCCACATGCTGGGACCCTCGTCGACGAAGATCGTCGAGACGACGAGATTGTCGATCTCGATCCCGGCTTCCTGGTTCTCGTTCTTCTGCTCAGCGTTCGCAACAGCCGACCGCAGCAGTTTCGCGATCGGATCCGCGATCCTTTTCGGAGAGAGAGCGAGCAGGTTCAACGCATCTTCGACGCCCTTGCCGCGAATCTGATTCGCCACGAGGCGCGCCTTCTGAGCGCTCACCCGATAGTTATTGAGTGCTGCCTTGACGTCCATCAGCGCTTCACCCTCTTGTCGCTCGCATGCCCCGTGAATTTCCGGGTCGGTGCGAACTCGCCGAGGCGATGGCCCACCATATTCTCCGTCACGAAGACGGGCATGAAGAGCTTTCCATTATGGACGTGGAACGTGAGTCCCACGAATTCCGGCGTGATCATCGATCGGCGCGACCATGTCTTGATCACACCCTTGCTTCCGCCGGCGGACAGCTTATCCACCTTCCGCTGAAGGCTGGGATCGACGAAGGGTCCTTTACGAAGAGAACGTGCCATGAATCTTTCCTCGCCTACTTCTTCCCTCGTCGTTTGACGATGTACTTATCAGATCTCTTGTTATTTCGTGTCTTGGCACCCTTGGTGGGCTTGCCCCAGGGCGTACAGGGGTGGCGACCACCCGAAGAACGCCCTTCGCCACCGCCCATCGGGTGATCGACCGGGTTCATCGCGACGCCGCGCACATTCGAGCGTTTCCCAAGCCACCGGGATCGGCCAGCCTTACCGATGCGCTGATTCTCATGCTCCGAGTTGCCGACCTCGCCGACCGTCGCCATACAGTCGATATGGATCATTCGCATCTCACCGCTGGGCAATCGAAGCGTGGCCATCTTGCCCTCACGCGCCATCAGCTGCGCACTGGTGCCTGCGGAGCGAACCATCTGCGCACCCTTGCCGGGCTTCATCTCGACGGCATGAACCGTGGTCCCGAGCGGAATCTTCGACAGCGGCAATGCATTTCCGGGGCTGATTTCAGCATCGACCGAAGACATCACCTTATCACCAACCTTCAGGCCGGAGGGAGATAGGATGTAACGCTTCTCGCCGTCCAGATAGTGGAGCAGTGCGATATTCGCAGAGCGATTCGGGTCGTACTCGATCGCCGCCACGTTGGCAGGCACGCCGATCTTATTGCGACGAAAATCGATGACTCGATAACGCCGCCGATGGCCACCGCCTCGATGGTACGAGGTAATTCGACCATTCGAATTGCGGCCACCTGTCTTCTTGACGAGCCCCGTGGTCAGAGATCGTTCGGGCGCACCGCGCGAAATCTCGGCAAAATCCGAGACGCTCATATTGCGACGCCCCGGAGACGTGGGCTTGTACTTCTTCACCGGCATGGATCAGACTCCCTCGAAGTACTCGATCGTATGGCCCTCGGCCAAACCAACGATTGCTTTTTTCCAGGCCGGCTTCTGACCGACCTTCTTGCCAACCCGCTTCTTCTTGCCGGGCTGTTGCATCGTCCGGACCGTCGTCACCTTCACCTCGAAGAGCTCCTCGACGGCACGGCGAATCTCATGCTTCGTCGCGGCGGGGGCCACGCGGAAGGTCGCGATATTTTCTTCCTCGCGTGCGATGCTGCTCTTCTCTGTCACGATCGGCTGCTGAATGATGTCGTGGAGATTCATCCTGCGTCTCCTTCGTTTTTACCAGCGCCGGAATCGGCACCCGCCAAGCGAGCCTGCAGACTCTCGACGGCGGCCTTCGTAATGAGCAGATTCTGGTGCCGCAGCAGGTCGTAGACGTTTACTCCCGCCGCCCGGACCACGGAAACACCAGGAAGATTTCGCGAGGAGGCTTCGACAGTCGGGTTCGCGTCCTCGATGACGATCAGCGTCGTTCCCTCACCGAGCCCGAGCGCGCCGAGGATCTCGACCATCCGTTTCGTCCGGAATCCCTCGACCTGCAGGTCGTCGACGACGATCATCGCTGACTCCTGCACTCGCTGGGAGAGGGCCGAGAGCAGCGCGGCTCGACGGACCTTCTTCGGTAATTTATGCGAATAGCCCCGCGGCACGGGTCCGAAGACGACACCGCCGCCTTGGAATTGCGGCGCACGGATCGTACCCTGGCGGGCACGCCCCGTCCCCTTCTGGCGATAGGGTTTCGCGCCACCGCCGGAGACCAGCGCACGATTCTTGGTGCTGTGAGTTCCGGAGCGCCGCTCGGCGAGCTGGCGTCGGATCTCGGCATGATAGAGATGAGGTTTCACCTCACCTTCGAAGACCGCCGAGGACAGATCCAACGATCCGGCCTTTTTGTTCTCGAGATTGACGACGTCGATCGTGGCCATGGCTACAGCTTGATCTCCACGTCGACACCGGCTGCGAGCTCGAGCTTCATCAGGGCGTCGACTGTCTGGGGCGTGGGATCGAGGATGTCGATCAGCCGTTTATGAGTCCGAAGTTCGAATTGTTCGCGCGACTTCTTGTCGATATGAGGTCCCTTGAGAACGGTCCACTTATTCTTATTCGTCGGAAGCGGAATCGGACCCGCCACTCGGGCACCCGTGCGCACGGCGGTGTCAACGATCTCACCCGCGCTCTGATCGAGCAGCTTGTAGTCGTAGGCCTTCATCCGAATTCGAATCTTTGTTGCCGCGGCATCTGCCATGGATCTTCTCCGTATTTCGCTTCGGGTCGGCCGTTACGCCCGGCCCCTCGCCTCGCGAGCCCTTGTCTTCCTCATCAGGATGAGTCCTCGGCCAGCAGGAGTCCTCAAGCCAGCAAGAATCCCTGCCACACGGGCTCGTGCGGAATCAGTTATTCGATGACTTCCGAGACGACACCCGAACCCACTGTTCGGCCCCCTTCCCGAATCGCGAAGCGAAGCTCCTTGTCCATCGCGATCGGCGTGATCAG
>PBFW01000051.1 GCA_002719955.1 Deltaproteobacteria bacterium
ATCGTTTTTCGACCCGGGTCTGGGCGTCCGCCGAGCCGGATGCCGAGGGCCTCGTCGACGAGTTGCTTGTCGAGGGCGGAGGGGATCCGGCGATGAACTCCGAGGACTGGTGGCGACTCGCAGCGGACCTGCGACGAGCGGGGTTGCGAGGTGTGCGGGGGGATCTTCGCATCGACGACACGCGTTTCGAGACTCCGGGCTGGCATCCGAGCTGGGGACGCATTTCGGCGCGTGCCTATCACGCTCCGATCGGGGCGTTGACCGCGAATTATGGTTCGTTCTTCGTCTCGATCTGGCCGCGTGCCACGGTCGGCGAGCCGGTACATGTCGATATTGATCCACCGGTGGATTATCTGCGAATTCGCAATCGCGCCACGACCGCCTCGCGCAGAGCGCGACCGAAACTCTCGGTCGAACGGGCACAGGGGCAGAAGAGCCCGGGGCCGGCGGACGAGGTGGTTCGCGTCGAGGGGCTGGTGCGGGTGGGGGACGACGTCGATCGTTTTCCGCGCAGCGTTCTCGATCCCGGTCTCTATGCGGGCTCGCTACTCGCCTATCAACTCGACGCGAACGGAATTTTCGTTGATGGGGATGTCCGACGGGGTCCGCGCGCAGAGCAAGATTTCACCTTGATCCTCGATCGCCCCGGACGCAGCCTGGCCGAGGCCGTCGCCCTCTGTATGAAATACAGCAATAACTCGATCGCCGAGGCCCTGGTCAAGAATCTCGGGGCCTGGGAGGGAGTGCCGCTCGACGGCGAACCCAGTCGGCAGGGGGAGTGGGTCGGGGGGATCCGCGCGCTGCGTGGGCAGCTCGGCCGTCTCGGCATCGATCTGACCGACGCCCGTCTCGTGGATGGCTCTGGCCTCTCGATCCAGAATCGTCTGACACCGCGCATGCTGGTCGCCGCACTCGCGATCGGTCGGTCGTCGTTCCGGATGGGGGCGGAATTCGTGGCCTCGATGCCGATCGCCGAGCTCGATGGCACCCTCGAGACGCGTCTGCGCGGGGGGCGAGGCCGAATTCGCGCCAAGACCGGTCTGCTCTCGGACGCTTCGGTCACATCGCTCTCGGGCTATGCAGAGCGCGCCGACGGCGAGACCTTGATCTTCTCGATCCTGGTCAATGGGCATAGCGGCGGGAGCGCGGCGGCGATCGATGCGGTGGATCGTGTCGCCCACGCGTTGCTCGATACGCCGATCAAGTCGCCGGCCGCGGCGGCCAAGGCCGACTGATCAGCAAGCGCGAGCCGCGGAGGCATCCTAGGGGCGGTCGGCGCTCGCGACGGCATAGCGGTCGGTGGCCCTGCGGACCTGCTGGATATATCTGGAGGGAACGGCCGCGCCGCGGCGAAGTCGTCCGTCGATTCGTCCGGGGCCCCAGTTGTAGGCGGCCAGTGCGAGATTGATATCCCCGTCGTAGCGGTTGGCCAGTTCGCGGAGATAGGCGGTGCCCAGCCGCACATTGATGAAGGGATCGAAGAGGGTTTCCGGGCCGATCCATTCGATGTCGAGCTTATCCGCGAGTTCTCGGCCCGTCGCGGGGAGGAGTTGCATCAGCCCGCGCGCACCGACGCGAGATTGTGCCAGGTGATAGCCGGCGCTCTCGACTTCGATGACCGCCATGACGAGATCGGGGTCGAGCCTGTGGTCACGGGCCTCGCGGGCGATTGTGCGGGCCAGTCGGATTCGTTCGCGTTCGGCGAGCGCTGTGTGCCGAACCGCGAGGCGCTGCAGGATCTGCGCGACGATCGTCTCCTCTTCGCTGACGTCGGCGGATCGGCTTTCGTTCTGCGAGTCTGATTCGGGTGGAGCGGCGCTCGATACGGCTGGCAACCCGCGATCGGCCCGATCCACCGTCCCCGTCCAACCTGCGGCTGCGGCTGCGGGTGCGGGTGCGTGCTTGATGGGAAGTGCACTCGCGATCAGGGCGCAAGCGATCAGGAGGGCTAGCCAGATGCGGTCCATCTCAGACGAGCCCTGACCACGGCGCGAGACCCATGCGATCGATCGCGCTGAGGTTGTTGAAGACCGCATAGCCCGTGGCGACACAGATGATCGCAAGAAGCGCCAGCTTGATGCTGCGGTCGAAGATTTGGGTCGTCGTGAGGAAGGCGATCGCGCCGAGCGTGACGAGCGAATCGATCGTCAGGCCGATCCCCAGGCCCGCCCGGGTGAAGAGCCAATCCGCGATGGGATTGGCTTCCGAAACCGCCCAGCCATCGATCGGCGCGTACAGGCAGAGGTAGGTCGTCCAATGGTCGGCACAGGTCAACAGGATCGTCGTCGCGAGAAAAAGACGAAGCATTTGATTGGCTCCAACCCCGGTTTCAGGCTCGTGCGCAGGATGGGTCTCCCGCGGCGCTGACAGGGGAAAGAGCAAGAGCCGTGCCCTCGGAGGGACGAGGGGGCGTTTCAGCAGGGGAAAGCGGCGCCTCCGTCGGGAGTTGCCGGAGGCGGGAAGCACGATCCGATGGGGGAAGGGAAGTCGAGTTCCCACTTTACGGTCGATGAGGTGCGTAGCGGCAAGCGGTGCGCAGGGCGCCTCGGCGGCCTCGCGCGGGGCAGGCCGCATGGGGAGGGCCCGATCCGGTGCGGATCGAGCCCTCGTCAGGGGGTCAGCGGCTTCGGCGCATTTTGCCCTTGCCCAGAAGAAGCCAGTCGAGTGACACATTCTCCTTGGTCGACAGGGTGATCAGGAAATCGGTGTGCGGGGTCGTGCCGTTCTCGTATCGATTCACATTCTGTTGGAAGACGCCGAGATCGCGCGCGAATTGACGCTGCGACCGGTCACCCCGAACCTCCGCAAGGCGTTCGGGAAGCTTCTTCTTGATGCGCTTGAGGGCGGCACTGGCCATGTGTCCTGGTCCTTTCCGGTGCGGGTTCGTTCGTTTGCGGATCGCGTTCGCCCATCTGCGCGAGGCGTGTCGTGCGCAGAGATCGAGGAGTCCGAATTCGAGGATCGGGCCCCTACGACCCGACCGACACAATGTTGCGTAAAATGGTCTTCCTGGGATTCGAAACGCGGCAACTCTATAGACCGTCCTTCGACTGGGCAACCCTCAACTGCGTCGCGCGGCCTCGAGTGGAGCGGGCCGCGCGGTCGAGCCGCCGCGAACGGGCAGGCAGATGCGCCGAGGTCCGTTACGGTCTGTAGGCTGCAAGCGAGAGACGAGAGGAAGCCGGATGCGCATCATCAGTGGACGACTCGGCGGCCGCGATCTTGGAAAGGTTCCGGACGGCGTGCGGCCGACGAGCGATCGGGTCCGTGAATCGCTCTTCTCTGCGCTGGGATCGATCGAAGGCCTCTGTGTGCTCGATCTCTTTGCCGGGACCGGCGCTCTGGGATTGGAGGCGTATTCCCGTGGGGCCCGCCGAGTCGTCTTCGTCGAGCGATCGCGTCGCGTCGTTCGTGCCCTCAGACGCAGGCTCGCGAATCTCGATCTCGACCCGGCCCAGCATGAATCGATTTCACTCCTCGAGGCGCCAGCGCTGCGCGCACTTCGTCGTCTCTCGGGCGATGCCGAAGCGCAATTCGATCTGGTCTTCCTGGATCCGCCCTATGCGGACGGGGATCGGGAGGAGACGCTCGAGGCGCTCTTTGGCAGCGAGATTCTCGGTCCCGAAGGTCGAGTGGTCGTCGAGGGGCCGAAACGGCATCCTCTGCCCCCGCTACCCGGCATGCGGGTGGTCAATGAACGTCGCTACGGCGACACGCTGCTGACGTGGTTGGAGGCTTCCACCGTCGTTGGAGGGTGAACTGAACATGCCGGACGAGACATCGGGACATCGCCTCGCGCTCTTTCCTGCCAGCTTCGACCCGATCACCAATGGTCATCTCGATCTGATTCACCGAAGTCGAGCGATCTTCGACGAGACGGTGATCGCTGTTGCGCGCAACGTATCGAAGAACGCCGTGTTTTCTGCAGAGGAGCGGCTCGAGATCCTCGAGGCCGTGACGGCCGACATGTCGAATGTTTCGGTTCAGGTCTTCGATGGCCTGGTCGTGCAGTACGCGGAGCAGATCGGGGCAAGCGCGATCATTCGTGGTCTGCGGGCGATGTCGGATTTCGAGTACGAATTCGAAATGGCTTTGATGAACAAGCATCTCGCGCCGACCGTCGAGATCGTCTTCTTCATGACCAGCCAGGAATATCTCTACGTCAGCTCCTCGCGGCTCAAGGAACTCGTGCGTTTTGGCGCCAGCGTGGACGAGTTCGTTCCGCCGACCGTGGCGGATGCCCTCAAGCGGAGGCTCGGTCGCTAGGACGCTCGGCGAGGCGAGAGCCACCTGAAGCCGGCCTGGTGGATCGGCAATTGGCCCCTCCCGCCGTGAGCGGGTACCCTAGGGGTCTCCTCGGCAGACGTCGCTGAGGCGGAGGAACGACCCGCATGGATCCGCGCCGCATCCTGCTCGCGATCTCTGGTGGGATCGCCGCATATAAAGCCCCTGAACTCGTTCGTTCGCTGCGGCGGGCCGATCACCTCGTCCGGTGTGTGCTGACGCCGGAAGCCAGTCGCTTCGTTTCTCCCCTCTCCCTTCAGGCCGTTTCTGGCCACAGCGTTCGCAGCGATCTCTTCGACGCGGGAGAAGAGGGCAAAATCGACCATATCGGGCTCGCAGATTGGGCCGACCTGGTTCTGGTCGCGCCGGCGACGGCCAATCTGATGGCCAAGATGGCCCAGGGTCTCGCGGATGACCTGGTTTCGACCGTGCTGTTGGCGACCCGCGCTCCGATTCTGGTCGCCCCCGCCATGAACGTGAATATGTGGAGCCATCCCGCGACCCAGTCGAATCTTGCCACCCTGCGCGGCCGCGGTGTTTCCGTCATCGGGCCGGACGCGGGTGAACTCGCCTGCGGTTGGGAGGGGCTCGGACGCATGAGCGATCCCGGGGTGATCGCCGAGGCGGTCGCTGCGCAGGGAGTGCCGCCGACACTCGCGGGGGCGCGCGTGCTCGTGACCGCAGGCGGGACCTCCGAGGCGATCGACGCGGTTCGATCGATCTCGAATCGCTCGTCCGGGAAGATGGGATTCGCCATTGCGAGCGAAGCCGCGCGTCGCGGAGCCGATGTCGTTCTGGTCGCGGGTGTAACGAGCCTTCCGACGCCGCTCGGCGTTCGTCGGGTGGATGTTCAAAGTGCGCTCGAGATGCGTGAGACCGTGCTCGCCGAGTTCGACGAGGCATCGATCATCATCAAGGCCGCGGCCGTCGCGGATTTTCGGCCGGCCGAAGTGTCCGATCGCAAGATCAAAAAGGAGGAACTCGCCGAGGGGGCGAGCATGACCCTAGAACTCGTTCAGAATCCCGACATTCTTCGAGAGATCAGTGCGCGCAAGGGCGATCGCACGGTGGTCGGCTTCGCAGCGGAAAGCGAGGATGTGGTCGCGGCCGCGAAGCGAAAACTGGTTCGCAAGGGTTGCGACCTGATCGTTGCGAACGACATTTCGCGAAACGATGCTGGTTTCGATGTGGACGAGAACGCGGTCCTCTTCGTCTGGCCGAATGGAGAGGTCGAGGAATTGCCTCTGCTCCCGAAGCCGGGCGTTGCCGCCCAGCTCTTTGACCGGATCGAGAAGTTGAGAGAGGGGTGATGACCCGAGTGCGAAGCGACTTGGACTCGTTCGGAAAGACTTTACGCGTGCCTCGCTTGCGGCTCTTCCCACCTTCGTGTCGGCCGGCCCGATGGGTCGGCCTCGTGGTCGCGATGATTTTCGCATGGAGCGTGCAGGCCAGCCCGCCGGGCGAAGTCTTCGTGGTTTCCATCGACGGCTCGATCAATCCCGCGAGCGCCGATTATCTGATCGGTGCAATCACGGCCGCGGAGGGGGCGAACGCCTCCGCGATCCTGATCGAATTGGACACGCCGGGCGGGCTCGTTTCTGCGACGCAGGACATCATCCAGGCGATGCTCAACGCGTCGGTTCCGACGATCGTCTTCGTCACACCGCGGGGGGCGACCGCTACTTCGGCGGGGACCTTCATCACACTCGCGGCCAACGTGGCGGCGATGATGCCTGGGACGAGTATTGGCGCCGCGCATCCCGTGAGTCTTTTCGGGGGTGGATCCTCTCCGCCGCCTCCCGGACAGGAGGGTGAGGGTGAGGGAGGCTCTCAAGGCGGCCAGGACGTCATGGGTCAGAAGATCGAGAATTTTCTGGCCGCCTATGTCGAGTCGATCGCCAAACAGCGCAATCGCAATGTCGAGTGGGCGCAGGAGGCCGTTCGCAACTCCGTCGCCGTCACCGCCGAGGAAGCCCTCGAACTCCAAGTGATCGACCTGGTCGTGGACGGTCGGGCGGAGCTTTTTGAAGCGATCGAGGGCCGCGTGGTCGAAGTGGAAGGCGACGAATTCACGATGTCGCTGGCGGGTGCCGAGCTGGTCGTGGTCGAAAAAACGCTCCTGCAGGCGATCTTCGATTTCCTCTCCGACCCCAACGTCGCCACGATCCTCTTCGCCATCGGGGCCCTCGGGCTCTATATGGAATTCCAGAGTCCCGGCCTGATCGTTCCCGGAGCGATCGGGGTTGCGGCGATGATCCTGCTGGGCTTCGCGCTTCAGATCCTGCCCTTCTCCTGGATCGGCGCGCTCTTTCTGCTGCTCGGGGTCGGGCTATTGATCGCGGAGCTGTTCGTCGCCTCGTTCGGATTGCTCTTCGCGGCCGGCATCACCTGTTTTCTGATCGGGGGCACGATGGTCTTCGATCGACCGGAGGTCTCCGATTTGACTGTGGATTTCTGGCAGGTGCTCTTCCCGCTGACCGTCTCGCTCGCGCTTTTTGGGGCCGTGATCGCCTACAGTCTCGGGCGAACGCTCTTCGCACAGCAGACTGCCGGGCTTGACGAGATGATTGGAATGGTCGGGCGCTGCGAAGTGGCGAGCGATCCGTCGATCTCGGACAGGGGTTCTCCTTCGAAGGGGAAGGTCTTCGTGCGAGGCGAATACTGGAATTGCACGGCGGACGAATCCATCGCGGTCGGCGAGGCGGTCGAAGTCATTTCGGTCCAGGGGCTTACGTTGCGTGTGCGAAGGGCGACCGAGGGCGCCTAGGTCGGGAATTTTCCCGAATATGATTCTGACCTTCGGTGCAGAGGGGCGTCGAAGCCGCCGAGCGGATTCGACGATTGGAGGGGAAAATTGTTCGGCATTCTCATCGTCTTGGTCTTCGCATTCGTCCTTTTGTTGCTGGGTGTGCGAATCCTGCCCGAATATGAGCGCGGCGTCGTGTTTCGGTTCGGCCGTTATGTTGGCATCCGCGAAGCCGGCCTTCGCTGGATCATCCCCGGCGTCGATCGGATGGTTCGGATCGGCCTGCGGGAGATCGTGATGGACGTTCCGGCCCAGGAAGTCATCACGCTCGACAACGTGTCCGTCAAAGTGAACGCGGTCCTCTATTTCCGGGTCTTGCATCCCGAAAAGTCGGTGATCCAGGTCGAGAATTACCTCTACGGGACTTCGCAGCTGGCGCAGACCACGCTGCGAAGTGTCTGCGGTCAGGCAGAGCTCGATCAGCTGCTCGCCGATCGGGAGCGAATCAACTTGCAGCTCCAGGAGATCATCGACCAGCAGACCGAGCCCTGGGGCGTCAAGGTGCGCGCCGTCGAGCTCAAGCAGATCGATCTCCCCCAGGAGATGCAGCGCGTGATGGCGAAGCAGGCCGAGGCCGAACGCGACAAACGGGCCAAGGTGACGCTCGCCGAAGGTGAACTCCAGGCATCACAACGCCTGGCGGACGCGGCCCGGACGCTATCGAGTGAACCTTCGGGCCTGCAGCTCCGATATCTTCAGACCCTCGCCGAGATCGCCGGGAGTGGGAACAACTCGACCACGCTCTTCCCGATCCCGATGGATCTCATCCGTCCCTTCTACGACCAACTCCTGATGGGGAAAAACAAGGGGGAGTCGTCCGGTGGAGGGACGGTGCCGCGGACCGAAGGTGGGGACCGATAGTTGGCAGATAAGAAAGAGCAGCAGGACGCGGCGGGCAAGGCGGGCCGTGGTGTGACGCGGTCGATCGTGAATTCGCTGGTTCTGCTGAGTGCGCTCGGCGTATTGGTCGCCTGGGGGGCGAGCGGGATCGATACACTGAAACCCGGTGAGTCGGCCGTGATCCTGCGGTTTGGCGCTTTCGATCGCACGCGCAGCATCGAGGGACTTTTCGTTCATCTTCCCCCGCCGATCGAATCCGCGGAGATCATCAATACGAGCCGCCTTCGAACCGAGTCGTTCGGCTCGAGGCTTCAGAAAACGACACCGGGAACGCCTTCCGATGCCGAGGAGAGCGAAATCGCCCAGCGGATCAAGCGCGATGCGATCCAGACTGCGGACAGCAATATCGTGAACGTCGCCTACGAGCTGCAATATAAGGTGGGTGATGCCTATGCCTATCGTTTCTCGATGGCGGATCCGGGCGCCGTGCTGCACGATGCGACGGAAGCCGCGATGCGAAACGTGATCGGAAAGCGCACGATCGACGCGGTGCTCTCCCAGGATCGCAGCGAGATCGAGCGGGAGGCCCGTGCCCTGCTCGGCACGATGCTGACGGGCTATGTGACCGAAGTCGGCCATGCGGCCGCCTTCGAAGTGGGCCGAATCAATCTCGAGAAACCGCAGGCCCCCGATGCCGTCCGCGAGGCCTTCGCGGACGTGGTCAGCGCCGGTCAGGACGAGAAGCGTTCGAGTCTGCAAGCGGAGGGCGATGCCAAGGAGATCCTCCAGCGCGCACAATCCGAGGCCGCGGAGATGCACGAACAGGCGGAGGCGTACAAGCGCGCGAAGGTGGTCGAGGCCCGGGGCGAAGCGACGCGATTCGTGGCGCTTCTGGCCGAGTATCGCGCGGCGCCCGATGTCACGCGCCGGCGGCTCTATCTGGAGACGATGGAGGAGATCCTGCCGGGTGTGGAGAAAATGGTGGTCGAGCCGAATACGGTGAATATGTTGCCGATGTTTCCGCTCGGGAATCAACCGCCGGCGGTGGGGGCGGGGCGATGAGGTTCTTCTTCTTGCTGGTGGTCTTTGGCGCGGTGATCGTCGGGGCCCTCTGGGCAGCGCAATTCGATCGGGGGCCGATCGTGATCAACCGCGCGGATGAGTATCGACTCGTCCTTCGATGGGGCAAGCCCGTCGCGGAGCTGACCGAAGCGGGTGTGGCCTTCTACGAAACGCAGCCGATTCCCCGTCTGAGATTTCCCTTCGTTCGGATTCCCTTCGTCGATGAGGTGCTCGTCTTCGACAAGAAGGTCCAATACCTCAACGCCGCGGCGGCGGAGATCGAAATCGGCGGCAACGAGCGTCTGATCGTCGACTATTACGCTCTCTGGCAGATCGAGTCTCCCCTCGAATTCCGTCGGAGCTTCCCGGGTGGAACGACGGAAGCACGTGATCTGATTCAACGGACAGTCGGGGCTCTGGTCGGTGATGCCGTCGGGACGCTGTCGATGGCCGATCTTCTGGCGCGTGCGGAGGTCCTCAACGACCTCGACCAACGTGCGACGATGGAACTCGCCGGTAACGGAGTCCGCGTGATCGACGTGCGGATCAATCGGACGGAGCTTCCGCTTCCAGCGGAAAATGCGACCTTCGAGCAGATGCGTGAGCAGCGCCGTGCGATCTCCCGCGAGAAGCGGGCGATCGGTGAACGTGAGGCGCGTGAGATCAGGGCGAAAGCCGAACGCGAGGCGCGGGAGCGGGTGGCCGTGGCGCGTGCCGAGTCCGAGGTCACACGCGGCGAGGGCGACGCCGAGGCGGCGCGAATCTACGCGAGTGCCTACACCAACGATCCGGAGTTCTACGCATTCGTGCGAAGCCTCGAGGCCTACCGCAAGACGCTCGGAGAGAATACGACCCTCGTCGTTTCACCGGATCACGAATTCTTCAAGTTCCTCGATCCGTCGACGGTGGCCCCCTAGGCCGGGCCCGACGGCCCGCGCACGTCGCAGCGCGCAAGCGGTCCGAGCGGCTCACTCCCGCTCGGCGAGGGCGCTCCGCGCCAAGATCGACCGGTGCGATCCGCGGCCGGCTAGCGCGCCCGTTGGAAGATCCCGAAGGCGGCCGTGATGCTGAAGAGCGCCATCGTCAGCCAGGGGGTGATCCCGACCGGAATCAATTCTTCCTGTGCGAGTGCACGACCGATGCTCTCGAGCAGGAAATAGATGCTGAGAGTGAAGACGGCCGCGGTCGCCGGCCCGGCAATTCGCCCACGCCCATCGACTCGAAGCGCGAAGGGCATCGCCAGCAGGGCGAAAGCCAATACGAGCCAGGGGCTGCTCAACCGCTGGTGGTAGCGCCCCCATGCCTGCCGGATCTTGGCGGGGGTCACCCGGGGATCACTGTCGAGGTAGCGGGCGAGGTCTGGAAGGGTCAGTAGCTTCGGATCCGCGCCGAGCAGGAGATCGCCTCGCAGGGCGCCGAGGTCGAGGATGACTGAGGCCGATTCTTCGAGGGTCGGCTCCGCGTGGATGTCATCGGGTTCGAATCTCCAGATACGCGCGTCTTCGATGTGCCAGATGCCGTCGACCGCGACCCTGACCCGTTCTGCGCGCACGACTCGGAGCACCCGTCCCTCCGGGCTCCGTTCAAAGATCTCGACCTTGTGGAGCGTTCGCGTTTCGGGGTCTGCGTGGGTGATATTCGTGATGGTCCCGCCATTGTGATACCAGAAGGAGTCGTTGCGGAATTCGATCTGGCTCTCGCGGTCATGGTTCTGGCCGGACCAGATCCGATCGGCCCGGAGAATCACCGTTTCGTGGAGAACCGCCGTCGCAAGCGATAGGATCAGGGCCGTGGCCAGGATCGGCGCGATGACCCGAATCGGTCTCACACCGCCGCTCTCGATGGCCAGGATTTCCAGGCTGCGGCCGGCGACCGCGAGGGTGGTGAAGACTGCGATGAAGCTCGCGATCGGAAGGACGTCCGCCAGGTAATAGGACGTGAGGCGGAGTCCTAGATAGCGAAGAGTATTGGCGACGGGCGCGAATCCCGCTGCGCCGGCGGATTCGGAGGGGGCCGCGAGATCGGTCGCGGAGAGACGCGCGGCGTTGAAGGCCCAGACGTCGTCGAGATTCAGGACGAGTTCGATCGTCGCCAACACGAGAAATGCGACGGCAAGGACCATCGCTAAGAGGCCTAGGAATCGTCCGACGAAGTAGTGCGACAGAATCCGCACTTGAGCGAGTCTAGCAGGTTGTCGACGGACTTCGGCGCGCCGATCACGCCCTGGACGAGCCGGTTGCGGACAGAGATGGAACGGATGGAGTAGTCGTTGGAGATCTTTCGGGGTATTTCAGATCTGACGCGTGAGTTCACGCGGCCGGTGCTCACCATCGGGAATTTTGATGGCGTTCACCGCGGACACCAGGCGATCCTGGATCTCGTGATCGAGCGCGCCCATGCGCTCGAGGGCGAGTCGGTCCTCTACACTTTCGAGCCCCATCCGCGGCGGGTTCTCCAGCCCGATGTCGATCTTCGGCTGCTCGACACCTTCGAGCAGAAGGTCGAGACGTTGGAAGCGTTGGGGCTCGACGCCGTCATCGCGGAGCCCTTCGACCTGGCGTTTGCAAAAATCACTCCTGAAGCCTTCGTCGAGCAGTTGATCCACGAGCGGATTCGGCCCGTCGAGGTCTTCGTTGGCTACGACTTCCATTTCGGCCGCGATCGGGAGGGTTCGATGCGCCTCCTGACGGATCGGGGTCCGCATCTCGGCTTTTCGGTCACGGTCGTCCCCGAGGTTTCCGTCGAGGGCCGAGACGTCAACTCGACCCGGATTCGGGAGCTGCTCGCCGCTGGCGAGGTCGAGGAGGCCGCCGCCCTGCTCGGACGCCCCTTCTGCGCCCGCGGTGAGGTGGCCGTAGGCGATCGACGCGGCCGAACGATCGGGTTTCCGACCGCCAACCTGGCTCCCGAGACCGAGATCCTGCCCGCCCCGGGGGTCTATTTCGGGCGGATTCGCTGCGTACGCGGGGGGGGCGAATGGGCGGGCAAGACCCTGCCGGTCGTCACGAATGTCGGATATCGCCCGACTTTTCGCGACGGTCGAGATCTGGTGGCCGAGGCCCATGTGATCGATTTCTCCGGGGATCTCTATGGCGCGGAGATCGACCTCACTTTTGAGGGACGGCTCCGTGGCGAGCGACGCTTCGAATCGGTCGACGCCTTGCGCGAGCAGATCGCCCGTGACGTCGACGAAGCGCGCATTCGCCTGAGCCTCTGATCCGCGCGCCCGCGGCGCTTCGAAACGGACGCAGGTCGAGTTCTTGCTGAGGCCTCTGCGAGCGGGGAAGTGTCCGTCGAGGATGAAACGGGCGTGGGGTGTGGCCCGTCCGGAGCGTCCTTTCCCCTACGTCGCAGGGTGTGCCCCCCATCACACCGTTTCGGGGGCAACCCCGAGACCGCCCGTCCACAGGGTTCAAGTCAACCCGGTTCTCCGCCGATAACTCAGCGAGATTGCGTTTGTTTTGCGACGTGCAGAACGCGCACGAAGTGACCCAACGGCGTTGGTTCCGCGGATCTGCGGAATCGTCTGCCGTGTGGGGGAGGGGTTCCGTTGAACGAGCGCATCGGAGAGCTGCTGGTGAAAGAGAATCGGCTCTCTTCCGAGCAGTTGCTCAAGGCCCGGGAAGAGGCAGCCACCAAGGGCAAGCGACTTGGTGCGCAGATCACAGCGCTCGGCTTCATGGACGAGAACGAACTCACCGAGTTCGTTGCGAAACAATACGGTGTTCCCTCGATCTGCCTCGATGATTTCGAGATCGAAGCCGAAGTGCTCGCGCTCATCCCCGAAGAGGTGGCCAACAAACACGGTGTCGTTCCGGTCAACCGAGCGGGCTCGACGCTGATCCTCGCGACGGCAGACCCGTCGAATATCTTCGCCCTCGACGACATCAAATTCCTGACCGGGTACAACATCCAGCCGGTCGTCGCGTCCGAGGATGCCATCCGCGCCGCGATCGAGAAGTATTACGCCGAGCCCGAGGAAGACCTTCTCGATGACGTGATGGCGGGTTTCGACGACGAGGGAATCGATTTCGTCTCCGGCGACGAGGAAGAGGACGCAGCCGGTCTCGCGAAGGAGGCCGAGGACGCACCGGTCGTCAAGCTGGTGAACCTGATCCTGACCGACGCGATCAAGAAAAACGCATCGGATATCCACATCGAGCCTTACGAGAAGTCATTTCGTGTTCGCTACCGCATCGACGGCGTGCTCTACGAGGTGATGAAGCCGCCGCTCAAGCTCAAGAACGCGCTCACCTCACGCGTCAAGATCATGTCCGAACTCGATATCGCCGAACGGCGATTGCCCCAGGATGGCCGCATCAAGCTGAAGATGGGCAAGGGGCGCGAGATGGATTTTCGTGTCTCGGTCCTGCCGACACTCTTCGGCGAGAAGATCGTCCTTCGTCTCCTGGACAAGAGCAATCTGCAGCTCGACATGACGAAGCTCGGTTTCGAGCAGGCTCAGCTCGATGATTTCAAGGAGTGTATCCACCAGCCCTTTGGCATGGTGCTCGTCACCGGCCCGACGGGTTCTGGTAAGACGACGACACTCTATTCGGCGCTTTCCGAGCTGAATCAGACGAGCGAGAACCTCTCGACGGCGGAGGATCCGGTCGAGTTCAATCTCGGCGGGATCAACCAGGTTCAGATGCACGAGGATATCGGGCTGAACTTTGCCGCCGCGCTCCGTTCCTTCCTTCGTCAGGACCCCGACATCATCATGGTCGGTGAGATTCGCGATTTCGAGACCGCGGAAATTTCGGTCAAGGCGGCCCTCACGGGCCATATGGTCCTCTCGACGCTGCATACGAACGACGCGCCCTCGACGATCAATCGACTCTTGAATATGGGCATCGAGCCCTTCCTGGTTTCTTCGGCGGTCAACTGCATCGTCGCCCAGCGTCTCGCGCGCCGGATCTGCTCCGAGTGCGTCGGCGATGATCCGGACGTCGACATGGAGCAGGTGGCGACCGTCGGTCTCACGGATGAAGAGGTCAAATCCTATCGGGCCAAGAAGGGCCAGGGATGTGGTGCCTGTTCGGATACGGGCTTCAAGGGCCGGGTCGCGATCTACGAGGTCATGGTCATGACCGACTCGCTCAAGGAATTCGTGCTGAACGGGGCCTCGGGGGCGGAGATCAAGCGCGAGGCGATTCGCGGTGGAATGGTCACGCTTCGCCGGAGTGCGCTCAACATGATGCTCGAAGGTGTCACGACGATCTCGGAAGTGTTTCGGGTCAGCGCAGCGGATTCGTCCTAGGGCCGCGATTTGCGGGTTCCAGGCCCTGGGTGGGTAGGAAATAAGTAGGAAACAAGAAGAGAGAGGAATTCGTCTTGGCGAATATGCATCAACTCCTGAAGACGATGATCGAGAAGGGCGCGAGCGATCTTCATGTGACGACCGGTTCACCGCCGCAGCTTCGCATCGACGGCAAGCTGCATCCGCTCAAGATGCCCCCGCTCAGTCCCCAGGAGACGAAGCAGCTCTGCTATTCCGTCCTGACGGATGCCCAGAAACATCGTTTCGAGGAGACGAGCGAGCTCGATCTCTCCTTCAGTGTCCAGAAGCTCTCACGCTTTCGAGGCAATGTCTTCGTTCAGCGGGGCAATGTCGCCGGCGCCTTCCGCGCGATTCCCTTCAAGATCCTGACCTTCGAGGAACTCGGTGTGCCGCCGATCGTGGCGGAGCTCGCCAAGAAGCCACGTGGGTTGATTCTCGTCACGGGTCCGACGGGTTCGGGAAAGTCGACGACGCTCGCGAGCATCATCGACAGCATCAACCGCGAGCGAAACGAGCATATTGTCACGATCGAGGACCCGATCGAATACCTGCATCCCCACAAGGGCTGTATCGTCAATCAACGTGAGATCGGATCGGATACGGAATCCTTCAAGGCAGCCCTCAAATATATTCTGCGTCAGGATCCCGACGTCGTGCTGATCGGCGAGCTGCGCGACCTCGAAACGATCGAGGCGGCGCTGACCGTTGCGGAGACGGGCCATCTCGCCTTCGCGACCCTGCATACGAACTCCGCCATCCAGACGATCAACCGGATCGTCGACGTCTTCCCGCCCTATCAGCAGTCGCAGATTCGACAACAGCTCTCCTTCGTGCTCGAAGCCGTGATGTGTCAGACGCTGCTGCCGCGGGCGAATGGGCCGGGGCGCGCTCTGGCGCTCGAGGTGATGGTTCCGAACGCCGCGATTCGCGCGCTGATGCGCGATGACAAGATCCATCAGATCTATTCATCCATGCAGGTGGGGCAGGGCCGATCGGGAATGCAGACGATGAATCAATGTCTGGCATCTCTCGTGACGCGACGGCTCGTCGATGCGGAAATGGCCAAGGGGCGAAGCCCGGACGTCGAAGAGCTTCAGGCACTGATCAACAAGGGGCCGGAAGCGGCGGGAGCCGCAGGCCGCCGTCGCACCGGAAGCGCTCGATCGTGACCAAGGATTTCGATGATGTCGCGAAGCTCCGCTTCGTCCTCGTAGGAGACTGACCGATGCCGATTTATCTCTGGAATGCGAAGACGCGTTCGGGTGGCAAGAAGAAGGGCGAACTCGAGGCAGCGACCTCGGAAGCAGTCGCGCTTCACATCAAGAACATGGGGCTCATTCCGGACAAGGTGAAGAAAAAGCCGAAGGATGTCTCGGAGGTCTTTCCCTTCCTCGCTCCCAAGGTGACGATCAAGGATCTGGTCGTCTTCACGCGCCAATTCGCCGTGATGGTCGATGCCGGCCTGCCCCTGGTCCAGTGTCTACAGATCCTCGCAGATCAGCAGGAAAATATTACCTTCAAGAGCGTGCTTCGAGCGGTGCGTGGCGACGTCGAGTCGGGTCACACTTTCGCCGAATCGCTTGGCAAGCATCCGAAGGTCTTCGATGACCTCTTCGTGAACTTGATCGCTGCGGGTGAGGTCGGTGGCATTCTCGATACGATCCTGAATCGTCTCGCCGTACAGCTCGAGAAGCAGGAAAAACTTCGCAAGCAGCTTAAGGGCGCCATGGTCTATCCGGCTACGGTTTCCGTGATCGCTCTCGCGTGTATCGTGCTGCTGCTCGTCAAGGTGATCCCGGTTTTCGAACAGATGTTCGCCGACTTCGGCGGGACGCTCCCGGGGCCGACGCAGATGGTCATCTCGCTGAGTAATTGGATGCAGGCCTATATCGTCTACGTATTGGCCGGTGTCTTCGCCGCCTTTTCGCTCTTCGCTCAGGCTCGCACGCGGAGCCCGGCGTTCCGCTATCGCACGGATGCGCTTGCGCTCAGTCTTCCCGTATTCGGCAATATCATCAAGAAAGTCGCCGTCGCGCGCTTCACGCGCACACTCGGAACGATGATCTCCTCGGGTGTTCCGATTCTCGATGGCCTCGACATCGTAGCCAAGACCGCTGGCAACATGATCATCGAAGAGGAACTCCAGCTGACGCGTCAGTCGATCTCCGAGGGGAAGACGATCGCCGAACCGCTCAGGGGTTCGAAGATCTTTCCCGGGATGATGGTTCAGATGGTTTCGGTCGGTGAGGAGACGGGCTCCATGGAGGTCATGCTCACCAAGATCGCGGATTTCTACGACGACGAGGTCGACTCGGCGGTTGCAGGTCTGACGGCGCTGCTCGAACCGATCATGATGGTGTTCATGGGGGGCTCGATTGGAACGATCCTGATCGCCATGTACCTGCCGATCTTCACGATCGCCGACACCATCACATGAACCTCCCCCTCCGAGGTCGCCTGCGAGGCGCTTTGACGGGGACAGAGAAGGACGGGTAGCCGTGGGTCTTGCCGGGGCCATTCGCGTCGATTCGGAGGCGAGGAGCGGACTGGGCTGGCTTCTCGGAGCGCGGCTTCTGCTCGCCGGATTGAGTCTCGGCCTCGCTGTCGCGATCGACCAGATCGAGGGCGAGCAGGCGGGGCCGGGGATCTGGGGCGTCTATTGGACGGTCGTCTCGGCCTTCGTGGCGACGATCGTTTCGGCCAGGATGATCGATCGCACTCGTGATCCGGTTCGTTTTGCGATGCTCCAGGTGGGGATCGA
Organism: Deltaproteobacteria bacterium; assembly: GCA_002719955.1. Classification (GTDB taxonomy): domain Bacteria; phylum Myxococcota_A; class UBA9160; order UBA9160; family UBA4427; genus UBA4427. The sequence goes on from PBFW01000051.1 coordinate 17,035, forward strand.
CGTCGCGATCGTGACCTCACTCGTGTATTTCTCCGGGGCCAGCGAATCGGTCTTCACGTTCCTCTACGCGTTGGTCGTGCTCTACGGCGCACTCTTCCTCGATCGAAAGGGTGTGGGATTCAGTTCGGGTCTGGCCGCGCTGGGCTACGGGTTCGTGCTCTTTGGTTCAGAGCTCGGTTGGTTGCCGGAGATGGGGGCGGCGAGTCGCTCGCGGTCGTTGCCCCTGCTGGGCGCGTATTGGGGTTTCTATGCCGCCGCGCTTCTGGTCCTCGGCATCTTGGCGAATATGCTTTCGGCGGAGTTGCGTCGAACGGGGGCCGCCCTCGATCGACGAACGACGGATCTGCGTCGACTCCGAGATCTCCACCTGCGCACCGTCGAGAGTATCACGAGCGGGCTCCTCACGACCGACGAAGGGGGTTGCGTGACATCCTTCAATCCCGAAGCCGAGCGCATCACGGGCTTTTCGGCAGAGGAGGCGAAAGGAGAGCCGCTCGAGGAGCTGATCCCCGGCGCGATCGAGGTTGTGCGCAACGCGGGCAGCGAAGAGGCCGGAGAACCCTCGGTCGGTCGAGATCGTGTTGCCTATCGAAATCGTCGGGGGGAAGAGCTCTTTCTCGGACTCGGGGCTTCGAGCCTGCGAGACGAAGGAGGCGAACAGGTCGGGTATGTCGTGATCTTTCAGGATGTGACGGATGTCGTTTCGATGGAGCTCGAATTGCGTCAATCGGAGCGACTCGCCGCTGTGGGTGAGATGGCCGCGCGGATGGCTCACGAGATCCGCAACCCCCTGGCGTCCATCTCGGGCAGCGTCCAGATTCTGCAAAGCGACCCCGCTACCACGCTCGCTGATCCCGAGCACGATCGCCTGATGGGGATCGTGGTGCGAGAAGTCGATCGTCTGAATGTCTTGATCAGCGATTTTCTGCGCTATTCACGACCCGCGGTCAGCAAACCCGAATGCGTACGTCTGGCTCCGCTCGTCGAGGAGATCGCACAGATGAGCGGTGCGTCCGCAGCGGGGAATCTCGAGGTTCGGCTCGCCCTCGATCCGGAGATCGTCGTGTTCGCCGACCCTTCCCAGTTGACGGCTGTGATCTGGAACCTCTGGAACAACGCGGTGGAGGCGGTGGAGGGTTCGGGGTGCCTCTCGGTGAGGGTAGAGAGAGTCCCTGAGGATGTCGCTCAAGAGGGCGCGCAATCGGGCCGTAACAGGGAGGGTGGGGCGACCTCGGCGCGGACGGGATCTGCCTGCGCGGCTGTGCTCGAGATCGGGGATTCGGGGCCGGGGATCGTCCCGGAGGTCCAGGAGAGGATCTTCGAGCCCTTCTTCACGACAAAGCGGGACGGGACTGGATTGGGGTTGGCGACGGTGCAGCGACTCGTGGAACAACAGGGCGGCTCGATCGAAGTGTCGAGTGAGCCCGGTGGGGGCACGTCTTTTCGCGTGTTCCTCGCCTGTGCGGAGTCCCTCTGATGGAGGAAAGCAAGGCACGGATCCTCGTCGTCGATGACGAGCAGAGCATGCGGGAGTTCCTGGAGATCTTCCTGCGGCGTGAGGGCTACGACGTTCGAACCGCTTCGGACGTCGAGACCGCGATCGTTCATCTCGAATCGGATGAAATCGATCTGACGATCACCGACATGCAGATGCCGGAAAAGACGGGGCTCGATCTGATTCTCGAGGCGCGGGATGTGTCGCCCGAAACGATCATGATCGTCGTCACCGCTTTTGGCACGGCCGACAGCGCGATCTCAGCGATGAAGGAAGGCGCATACGACTATCTGACCAAGCCCTTCAAGGTCGATGAACTTCGCATCGTGATCGAGAAGGCACTCGAGAAGAAGGTCCTCTCGAATGAGAATCGTCGTCTCAGACAGGAATTGCGAAGTCAGTCGCGCAATCGGAATATCATCGGCCATAGCCGCGCGATGCAGGAAATCTTCGATTTGGTCGCGCAAGTCGCCGAGACGAAGACCAATGTGCTCGTGGCGGGCGAGAGTGGCACCGGCAAGGAACTCGTCGCGCGCGCGATTCACGATCAGGGAAGTCGGCAAGGTCAGCCCTTCGTCGCGATCAATTGCGGCGCGATCCCCGAGAACCTTCTCGAGAGCGAACTCTTCGGTCACGTGAAAGGGGCGTTCACCGGGGCGATCCAGACGAAGGAGGGCCTCTTCGAAGCGGCTTCCGGAGGCACGCTCTTTCTGGATGAAATCGGGGAACTCTCGCAGCCGATCCAGGTGAAGCTCTTGCGCGCGCTGCAGGAGAAGAGTGTTCGGCGCGTGGGCGATACCGTCGACCGCAAGATCGATGTGCGCATCATCTCGGCCACGAATCGCCGCCTCGAGGATGAGGTTGCGGCGGGGCGTTTTCGCGAGGACGTCTACTACCGTCTGAATGTGATTCAGGTGACGCTGCCACCGCTTCGCGATCGCGTAGAAGATATCCCGCTCCTCGCACAGCATTTCCTTCGCCGTTTCGCGGACGAGCTCGGCAAGGAGGTGGAGGGGATCGATGCGGCTGCCCTGGAATTGCTCTCGCATTACGCGTTCCCCGGCAATGTGCGGGAACTCGAGAATCTAATCGAGCGCGCCGTCGCGCTGACACGCGATCACGTGATCGGCCTCGAGATGCTGCCGCCGACGGTCACCGCAATCCGCGAGGCCGCGTGTGCTCCTCGGATCGGGGCTGAGGGCGTCGATCTCGAAGAGCTCGTCGCGGACTACGAAAGATCGCTTCTTGTCGAGGCACTCGCCGAAAGCGGTGGCGTGAAGAAGCGGGCTGCGCGCCTGCTGAACGTAACGTTCCGATCCTTCCGATATCGACTCGAGAAGCTCGGGGTCGAGGATTCCAAGCGGGAGAATTGAAGGTGGGGAATCGGCAGGGTGTCCAGGCCGAGGTGCTCCTCTCGCTGGCCCTGGTGATGGTGACCGGGACAGCGCTGCTGGCCGCCGTCTTCCTCGAAATCAATCATGCCCGGGTGGAAAGTCTGCACGGGCTGCTCGGACGGGGATTCGTGGCCCAGTCGCGGGACCCATCCTTCGAGGTGCGGCCGGGAGACATCGGGATCTGGTGGCGCATCGATCTAGAGGGTCGGGTATCGGGTCTGAATGCCTCGGCCGAGTTGATCGACGAGGGAACCCGCGCGCTCGCTGTGGAGGTGGCGCGGACCGGAGCGCCCGTGATCCAATCGGGAGCCCCCTGGGAGCCGATTCGATTCGCCGCATCGCGCCAGGCGGGTCGCGGTGTGATTGCGGGGCGAATCGATGCGGCCGTGTCGGGCGCCGTGATCATCGTCCTGCTCGTGACCGACGTCCTGATCTTCGGACTCTTCGGCGTGACTTTGCTTCGCCGCCGAGTCGTCGGACCGCTCCATCGTCTCGCGCTCGGGGTGCGTGAGATCGGCGTGGGCAGCCCTGGGATCACGTTGCCTGTCGAGGGGATCGGCGAGATTGCGGAACTCGGGACCGCCTTCAACGAGATGCAGAAGGCGCTCGCATCGCGAACCGGCGCGCTCGAGAAGGCCGTCCTCGAACTTCGAGGTGCGAACGCGAGTCTGATGCAAGCGCGTGAGGGGCTCGACCGGGCCGAGCGCCTGGCGATGGTTGGAAGTCTCGCGGCCGGGGTCGCCCACGAGGTCGGCAATCCGATGGGCGCGTTGTTGGCCTTTCTCGACGTCGCGGCGAGGGACGAGGGGCTCGGCGAAGAGGGGCGGCGATGTCTTGGACGAGCCAGCGAGCAGGGTGAGCGGGTGCGTGTGATCCTTCGGCAGCTGCTCGATTTCTCACGACCGCCCCAGGTCGAACATGGGCCGATTGAACTCGGCCCCCTCGCGCAACAGGCGGTGGAACTCGTTTCTGCACAGAAGCCTTTTTCGGAGATCGAATTCAGTGTCGAGGTGGAGGAGGGCGCCCCGCTCGCGATGGGTGATGCCGGTCTGGTGTCGCAGATCCTCTTGAATCTTGCGATCAACGCAGCCGCAGCGCTGGCTGGCCAGCCCATCAGGCGGATTCGGTTGGAGATCGCCGGCGATCGGTCGCGCCGTCGAGTGGGCGACGATGATCGGAGCGGCGCTGCGGCCGCCGGAAACGAGCGGGTCGATTCGGTCGTGTGCCGGGTCGGGGACTCGGGGCCCGGCGTCGGGCAGGACGAGGCGGGTCGAATCTTCGATCCCTTCTTCACGACGAAGCCGCCGGGAGAGGGGACGGGGTTGGGCCTGGCGAATGTACGTCGGCTGGCGCTGGAGATGGGTGGGAGTGTCGAACTCGATCCCGAGCGCAGCGAACTCGGGGGCGCGCTCTTTCACTTTCGACTACCGATCGGTGAGCAGGCGTCTTCGGAGGAGGCCGAAGAGGTCACCATTCGGGGGGCCGGCTCAGGCACCCGGGCTAGTCACGGATCCCGTAATCCTTGATCTTGTAGAGCAACGCGCGGTGACTGATCTCGAGGAGCTTGGCGGCGTGGGTACGATTCCCGCCGGTCCGCGCGAGCGCCTTGCGGATGAACTGTGCCTCGAAGGTCTGGCGCGCTCGTTTGAGTCCGAGGTCCTCGTCCCGGTCGGCCTCCCCGTCGCCCGCCGGTTCGGACCCACACTCGACCACGGAGGGGAGCGCATTGGTCTCGATCATATCGCCGTCGGTCAGGATCATCGCCCGCTCGACCAGATTCTCTAGCTCTCGGACGTTTCCCGGCCATGCGTACGCGACGAGCAGCTCGAGGGCCTCGTCGCTGACGCGTCGGATATTCTTGCCGAGGGTGTCGCGGAAGCGAGAGAGAAAATGATCGACGAGAAGGGGAATATCCTCACGCCGTTCGCGCAGGGGTGGCACCTCGAGGCGTACGACGTTCAGTCGGTAGAAGAGGTCCTCGCGGAAGCGTCCCTCTGCGATCTCACGGGTCAGATCCCGGGCGGTCGCCGCGATCACGCGCACATCGACCTGTCGAGATTTTGTCTCGCCGACCGGGCGGATCTCTTCTTCCTGGATGGCGCGCAACAATTTGACCTGGAGTGAGGTCGGGAGTTCCGCGATCTCGTCCAGGAAGAGGGTGCCCTCGTGCGCCTCGGTAAAGAGGCCGCGATGGCAACGATTCGCACCTGTGAAGGCCCCCTTGGCATGTCCGAAGAGCTCGCTCTCGAGAAGGTTCTCTGGGATCGCTCCGCAATTGACTGCCACGAAAGGCTGGTCCCGGCGCGGGGATTGTTGGTGGATCGCTCGGGCGATGACCTCTTTGCCCGTTCCGCTTTCCCCCGTCACCAGCACCGTCGACTTGTAGGCGGCGGTTCGCTCGAGCATCTCGAGCAGTTCGATCATCCCGTCCGAGGCTGCCACGATCGCTCGTTCGCCGAGGGAGCGGGTCATGTCGCGTTCTAGGAGTTCGCTCCGGCGCCGCAGCTGCTCGCGCTCGTGGGTCTTGCGAAGCGTGAGGCGGATCTCGGCCGGCTGAAAGGGTTTCGCGAGATAATCGTATGCGCCGCGCTGGATCGCCTCGACGGCGAGGTCCTCGGTTCCGTGCGCCGACATCAAGATGATCGGGACGCTCGGAAGTTGTCGACCGATCTGTGGGATCAGGTCGAATCCATCGAGGCCCGGCATGCGCAGGTCACAGAGCACGACGTCGACCGAGGACTCCGAGAGAATCTCGAGCGCCGCTTCGCCACAGCCTGCGCAGAGGACGCGATAACCCTCGGCCGAGAGAATTAATTCGAGGCTCTCACGCAGGGCGTCGTCATCGTCGACGATCAGGATTCGCTGGAACATGAAATCTTTATCGGTCTCGAGGGCTTTACCCTGAAATGAATTGCGCGCTGGGAAACGGCCACAGAGCTTCCCGGCTCTGCAATCCGGTTGCGCTTTTATCAGATGTGATCCGCCGCACAATGAGCCGGCGTCGAGGTGTCTCAAGTCCCTGAAACTCCGATCCGATAGGCCAAGAGTCGGACCCGACCAAAATGGAACGGGAACGGGTCGCGGAGGATGAGCGGTGGGCAGTAATCGGGTTCAGAGGTTCCGAGAGAACCTCATGATGAGCAAAGCTGAATTGGCGCGGAAGGCAGGTCTGTCCACGCTCACGATCGATCGCGTCGAGGCGGGGCGGCCGTGTCGCCTGGATACGAAGCGGAAGATTCTTCTGGCCCTCGGTCTCAAGGTCTCCGACAAGGACCGGGTTTTCGGTCCCTTGGACGCGCCGGAGGTGCAAAAGCGCTCGGGCGATTACGCGTTCTCGAGCTACTGGCAATAGGGTCGCGGAGGGAATCCTCGGGATGAAGTTTTCGCTGTCGAGTTTTGGGAAGGAATCGGTCATCGGTCTCGACATTGGCTCGAGTTCAGTGAAGGCCGTCGAAATTACTCAGAAGAGCAGGGATAAGGGCTTCGAGCTTCGCTCCCTGGGTCAGGCGCCGCTTGCGACCGAAGCGATCGTCCAAGGCGCGTTTCTCAACTCCAGCGCGATCGTCGACGCCATCCGCGAGGCGGTCGAGGCGGGCAAGATCGGCGCGAAGGATGTAGCGGCGGCCGTTTCTGGACACTCCGTGATCGTCAAGCGGGTCAATCTTCCGCAGATGACGCGGGAAGAACTCGAAGATCAGATCCAATGGGAAGCCGAGCAGTACATCCCCTTCGATGCCAACGAGGTCAACCTCGACTTCCAGATCCTCGACTCGAATGAAGAGGAGGGCCAGATGGATGTCCTTCTCGTCGCCGCGAAGAAGGATCTGATCGACGACTATTTTCAGGTCATCACCGAGGCGGGATTGAATCCGATCGCGATCGACGTAGCGGGCTTTGCGGTTCAGAACGCCTACGAGATCAACTACGAGCAGGCTCCCGACGCCGTGACGGCGCTCGTGAACATCGGAGCCCAGGTCGTGAATATCAACGTTCTCCGCAATGGCATCCCGGCCTTCACCCGGGACATCATGACTGGCGGTGCTCAGTACACGGAAGAGATCCAGAAGGCGCTCTCCGTTTCCTACGAAGAGGCCGAACGCATCAAGATGGGCGGTGGGGTTGGGGACAATGGCCAGGTTCAGGACGTAATCCCGCATGAGGTCGAACAGGCCATGCGGAGTGTCTCGGACACCGTGATCGGCGAGATCTCGCGATCCCTCGACTTCTTCGCGGCGACCGCCTCGGATGCCCGCATCTCGAAGGTCCTGCTCTCCGGCGGCGGATCGAAGATCTCCGGTTTCGCGAGGGCTTTCGGCGAGCGAACAGGACTCGAAACCGAATTGATGAATCCGCTGGCGCATATGCTGCCCAGCAAGGGATTCGATGCCGAGTACCTCGAGACCATCGGGCCCTTGCTCGCGGTTGGAATCGGACTGGCCACGAGGAGGGTCGATTCATGATGATGGAAATCAACCTGCTCCCGCACCGCGAAGCGCGACGAGCAGCGGACCTCCGAGAGACGATTGCAGTCCTTGTATTGGGACTGGTCGTCGTTGGAGGTGGCATCTTCTTCATACACAAGCGGGTGCAGAGTGACCTTGCGAACGCGAAAGCGAGTGTGGTGCAGCTCGAAGCCGACATCGAGCGCTATGAGTCGCAGCAGCAGCTCGTGAACAAGTTCAAGAGCCAGAAGCAGCAGCTTCAGAGCAAGCTCGACGTCATCGACGGTCTCGAACAGGCCCGCAATGGCCCGGTTCGAATCCTAGATGAGCTCTCGAACAAGGTGCCCGATCGTCTCTGGCTGACCGTCATCGAGACCAAGGGCAAGGGGATCAAGCTCGAGGGACAGAGTCTGGACACGGGCGTCGTCGCGGATTTTCTTCGCGGGTTGAACGCGTCGCCATTCTTCAAGAACGTGGATCTCGACAGGACCTCCGGCGGCAAAGTCGTCGCAGGCGTTCGCCTCGTGAACTTCGTGATTCGCGCGGACATGCAGTCGCCGGTCGAGCAGACCGCGGCAGCGTCCTGATTCGGAGGGAAGAATGGCTTTGGATTTCGACATCGATTTTGACGGAAAGCTTGAACAGCTCGCCAAGGCACCGAAGGCTAACCGTCTGGCGGTGGTCTCCGCGCTGCTCATGTCGATCGCCGTAGGGTACTGGTACCTGTCGTACCAGCCCGCCCAAGAAGCGCTTCAGACCTACGTACTCAAGGCGCACGGGCTCCAGCGGAATTTGAATAATGCACGGACCGTCGCGAATAATCTTCCGGGCTTCGAAGCTGAAGTGGCGAGTTTGCAACGTGATCTGGATCTCGCATTGAAGCAGCTGCCGAACCGAAAACAATTCGAGGATCTGCTGCAGGACATCAGTACGGCGGGCAAGAAGGTGGGGGTCTCGATCAAGTCGATCGATCGAGACCAGGAAGTCAATCGGGATTTCTACGCCGAGGTGCCCTTCAAGTTGGAGATCGAAGGTTCCTACCACGACCTGGCTCGGTTCTTCGAGATGGTGGCAAGCCTGCCACGGATCGTGAACGTGGGCGCCCTCGATATCAAGGTCGCTTCGGAGAATCAGTTGGCCACTCAGCTCAAGGTTTCGGGTCGGGCGACGACATTCCGATTCCTCAGTGACGGGGCCTGATGCATGTTTGCGCGAGTCGGGGAACGCGGGGAGCTTGTGATGCAAACGAAATGGGCGGTGGTGCTTCTACTGGTCGGAGCGCTCGTCTTCATGACGACGGGCTGCGGCGAGGAGGAAATGATTGGCGCCCCGGCGGTCACTGACTTCGAGGCCGAAAGGCAGGCGCTCGCGGATCGCAAGCAATCCGAGAAGTCTGTGAATCAACGGGCGAAGCTGGCCCCTCCGAAACCGGATGCCGCCGCGTCGACCGAAGGATACGCGACAGGTGAGCGGGACTATTTCTATGATCCGCGTAACAAGCGAGATCCGTTCCGATCGATTCGCTTCGTCGACAATGGTCCGGAGCAGAAGGATTTCGGACCGCTCGGAGATTTCGAGCTGGGGCAGCTCGAATTGCAGGCCGTGATCTGGGACGCGCTGAATCCGCGCGCGCTGATCCTCGATCCGGGGGGCCGTTCGTTCATCATTCGAGAGGGCGCCGCGATCGGGAAGAATAATGGCCAGGTAATTCACATTGGCGACAACCTCGTTCTCGTCAAAGAGACATACGAGAACTTCGCAGGTGAACGGACGACGAAAGACGTTGAATTGCGGATTCGTCTGAGCCAAGGAGGGTGAGCTCGATGGTCGATCCGAGAAACGGATGGCTCGAAATTGGAATCCAGAACGTGGTGGCAACGCTTGTTGTGGCCATTGCTGTGATGGGTTGTGCTGCGTCGCAGATGCCTACGGGCTTTGCGATCAGCTCGACGGTTCAGACGATCGCAGAAGTGTCGGTCTCTCGGGACGGGGATAGCAGTATCATTCGTCTCGCGGGATTGGAGGATCCGGCCTATTCGGTGGCGACTCTGGACGATCCGAACCTGGTCGTCGTGGACCTGGTCGGGGTGGATCAGGCCGAGGCGGAGAGCGCGATGGGCGTGGCCCCGGACGAAGCCCAGCAGATTGCGGCCTATGATGGTGTGATCGACCTGGTGACGTTCTCGACCTTCGAAGAGGAAGGCGGTGCGCCGCTCACTCGGGTGGAGATCGCGATGGCAGACGCGGGCCAGGCCGAGGTCGTCTCGACGGGCGAGGGGCTTGAGATCCGGGTTTCCCCCGCAGGATTGGGTGGCGACCTCGACATGACCGCCGAATTGTCTCCGGACTGGGCCGATGAGAAGATCGCGGCCGAGATGCCCGACGTGGAGCCCTGGCAGACCGTCGAGGATTCCTCCGACCGGATGGACATGGACGATTCGCCGCTGATGACGACGGCTCCGGTGACGGTTTCCGAGCCGCTGCCGGCTGCGACCCAGCTGACCGGCATGTCTGTGGAGACCATGGATCTCGGCGTGCTGGTGGCGCTCGAAACCAATGGTGGCATCGGTGCCATCGAAGCCTTCACGCTCGAGGATCCCGCGCGCCTGGTCGTAGATTTGATGGGACTCGAGGCGTCCGCGAGTGCGGGCAATATCAGCGTCGATTCCAGCTTCGTGACGGGGATTCGGGTGGGCAGCCATGAGGGCAAGGTCCGAGTGGTCGTCGATGGAGGCCTCGAAGCCGGTGGTTTCGAGGGGCGGCAGGTCATGCCCGGAACCCGTGGACTCTGGGTGGCGATCGGCAGTGGTGAGGCGCTCAGCCGGGCGATGAACGAAGCCCTTGCGGCCTCGGAATCGACCTGGATCGCGAGTGCAACACCGGATCCTGTCGAGGAACTCACCCCATTCAGCGAGGAAGCAGCGGCGGCCTTCGAGGACACGTTCGACGAGCAGACCGAGACCTTCGCCGCGGCGCCCGCCATGGTTGGGGTCGAAGAGTACGAGGAGCCGGTCGAAGTATTCGAGATCAGCGACGCGCCGGTCGAGGCGCTCGAAACCGGCGACGAGCCCGGGATAATTTCGATGGAGGCCTTCGAGCTGACCGAGGTCTATGGGCTCCACTACGAGCGAGCCAATGGCCTCGATCGCACGGCGATCCTCTCCGATGATTCCGTGACCTATACGACGAGCGCGCCGGATGCGACGACCCTGGTCGTCAGCATCCAGAACGCCCAGATCAGCGAAGCGGCCTCGGACCGGATCTTCCCCCAGGCGGGGGGGCCGATTTCCCTGATTCACGCTTTCCAGCAGCCCGACCTCGAAGTCCCCGAAGTCCGCGTGGTCTTCACGCGGGCGCCTGACCAGGCGCCTGTCGTAAGCCGACGGGGTTCGATGATCTTCGTCGATTTCGCCGATCTCGGCGCGGCCGCGGCGCCGCCGCCGGCCTTTCCGAATGCCGGGGCGACGGATGAACCGGCACCGATGCTGGCTTCTGCCCCGGCACCCACGGAGGCGGCGATGCTCGACGAGCTTGCCGCATTCGGGATCGAGGCCGCCGAACCGGTAGAACCCGCGGCGGCGACAATGGCCGCAGTGTCTCCAGTTCCGATGGAGGCCGATGCGACGATGTCCGAGGTGCCCGCTGCGGCGCCGATGGAGGTGATCTCCGGGTTGCCGAGTTTCGACGACGATTCGGGGATGCTGACGCTGCCCCCGACGTTGGATGGTGAAGCTCCGGCCTCGATATGGGACGCGCCCGTATCGGTGGTTGCGGCTCCGGCTCCGGCTCCGGCTGCGGTCGAGGTGCCCGCGGCGATCGAGGTGCTCGAAGAGGGCGGCTTGATCGACGGCAAGGAATATCGTGGACGACGCGTTTCCCTCGACTTCAAGGACGTGGCGATCGCGGACGTGCTGCGGCTGATCGCCGAGGTCAGTGATCTCAATATCATCGCGGGCGACGAGGTCTCCGGCAATGTCACGATTCGTCTGGTCGAGGTGCCCTGGGATCAGGCCCTCGACGTCATCCTCATGACCAAGGGCCTCGGCTTCGTTCGAGTGGGCAACGTGCTGCGGATCGCTCCGTCGGATGTGCTCAAGGCCGAGGAAGAGGTACGACTCCAGGAAAGACGCAACAAGGAGAAGCTCGAGGATCTCGAGGTCAAGCTGCTTCCGGTGAACTACGCCTCGGTGAAGGACACAGAGGGCCTTATCAAGCGGCTCCTCTCGGCTCGTGGCACGGTGAATCTCGACGAGCGCACCAATACGTTGATCATCAAGGATATCAGTTCCGTGATCGACGAGGCGAGTGCGCTGATCGCAGCCATCGATACCCAGACGCCGCAGGTCATGATCGAAGCGAAGATCGTCGAGGCGAATCTCGACTTTACGCGTGAGCTCGGATCCGTGTGGGGCGCTCAGACGAACCAGTTCGTGGACGCCTTCGATCCGGATACGCCGCGAACGGATCTCGGCAGCGAGGATCTCACCTTCATCGACAGCAACAGTCTGGCCTTCGGCAATCCGATCACGGCTGTCCCGACCGGCTTGCTGACCATGGGTGCCCTGATCCTCGATCAGGACTTCCGGGTCGATGTCCAGATCCAGGCGGCCGAGTCGACGGGTGATGGCAAGGTCGTCTCGAGTCCGCGCATCGTGACCCTCGACAACAAGGAAGCCCGGATCGAACAGGGTGTGTCGATTCCCTTCCAGACCTTCGAAGGGGGCGATGCCAAGCTCGAGTTCATCGACGCCGTGCTCTCGCTCGTCGTGACGCCGCATATCACGGCCGACGAGAGCATCATCATGGAGATCGAGGTGACTCGAAACGCGCCGGACGGAACGGTCCCGACGCCGACGGGATCTCCCGCGATCTCCAAGAACGTGGCCGAGACCGAAACCCTCGTGAAGGATGGTCAGACCCTCGTTCTGGGTGGCATCTATACGATCACCAAGAGCAAGACACAGAGTCGGGTGCCTTATCTGCACCGGATTCCGGTCATCGGGAACGCCTTCAAGAGCAACAACGTGATCGATAATCGCAAGGAACTGCTCGTCTTCGTGACGCCGCGCATCGTGCGGCTGCCGGAGATGGCCAGCAACTGATCGGGTGACCCGATCACCGGGATCCAGTGAGGTCCTGGTCGGAGACCTCGGACGACGGGGGGAGCTTGCTTCCCCCGTTTTTCTATACTGCCTCCGTGTCCGGGAATCATCCGTCGCAGAGCAGGCCGATCTATCTCGTCGGCATGATGGGGGCCGGCAAATCGACGGTCGGGCCGGGACTTGCCGCACGCCTGGGCCGCCCTTTCCTGGATATCGACCAGGAGGTCGAGCGCGTCTCGGGATATGAGATCAGTGAAATTTTCGAGCGCGAGGGGGAGACTCGCTTTCGGGAGCTCGAGGCCGAGGCGATCGAGCGGGCTTCACAGGAGGGTGCGGTCATCGCGCTCGGCGGCGGTGCGATCTCGCAGCCCGGAGCGGCCGAGCGCCTCGTCGCTCGGGGATGCGTCGTCTTCCTGAGGGCCGATCCCGAGATCCTGATCGAGCGGATTGGCGATGCCTCGACCCGCCCCTTGCTGGCTGGGCTCGACCGTGGTGGGCAGATAGATCGGTTGCGGTCGCTTCTTGCCGAGCGCCTGGTCCACTACCAACGGGCGAGTATCGAGGTCGATGCTTCACGCCGGGCCGAAGAGGTCGTCGACGAGATCGTCGTCGCCCTTCAGGCGGATTGACCGCCGCGGGCGCGGCGGAGAGAGAGTAAGACGGAGCAGATGGCGGCGAAGAAATCAGCGAGTGGGAGCGGGGGAGTAAAGGCGTCGAGCGGTCGATTGTCGGGGGGCGGGCGTGTGCGAGCGAAGGTTCCCGTATCCCTTGGCGAACGCAGCTACAACGTCGAACTGGGGAGCGACTGGTTGACCACGATCGGTCGGCGTGTCTCCGGCCGTCTCGCGGCGGAAAGGATCGCTCTCGTTACCGTACCGACCGTCGCGAGGCGTTATGCGCCGATGCTCACCCGAGGCCTCACGGCCAAGGGCTCCCGGGTTCGACGAATCGTCGTCCCGGATGGTGATGCGTCGAAGAATCTTGCCCAACTCGGCAAGCTCTATGACCGGTTTCTGGATCATGGACTCGACCGTGGATCGGCGGTCGTGACCCTCGGCGGGGGGGTGGCGGGCGATCTCGGCGGATTCGCGGCGGCCTCCTTTCTCAGGGGGATCCCCTTCGCACAGGTGCCCACGACGGTATTGGCGATGGTCGATGCCTCGATCGGCGGAAAGACCGGTGTGAACCTGGCGCAGGGCAAGAATCTCGTGGGCGCCTTCCATCAGCCGCGAGGGGTCTACATCGATGTCGCGACGCTGCGCTCCCTGCCGCGCCGTGAACGAGCGGCGGGCGCAGCCGAGTTGATCAAGGCAGCCGCGATCTGGGACGCGGATTTCTTCGATTGGTTGGAATCGCGAATCGAGGCATTTCTGGATCTCGATCCGAAGGTGGTGTTGCCCGCGCTCGAACGCGCCTGCGCGATCAAGGCGGAGGTCGTCTCGCGCGACGAGCGAGAAGGCGGACTCCGCCGGCTGCTCAATTTTGGGCATACCCTGGCGCACGCGATCGAGAAGCACGCCCGGTATCGGGGCGTCCTGCATGGGGAGGCGGTGGCGATCGGGATGGTCTTTGCGGCGGATCGGTCAGAGGCGCTGGGTTTTGCCCCCGCTGGCACCTGCGATCGCCTGACGAATCTGCTCGAACGAGCGGGATTGCCGACACGGCCAGCGGATAGGCCCCGATCTGCTTACCTATCGGCCATTGCCGTCGATAAGAAGAAACAGGGCGGCAAGATTCATTTTGTAGTACTGGACGGCATCGGCTCGTCGAGTACTGCGGCGTTGCGCCCGCAGGATATCCTTCCGGTTGGATGGAGCGCCTGAGCGGGCGCTTGGGAACCGGATCTGCAGGGGGAAATGTGGAGATGGGAATTTCGGCATGGACGCGGCGCGACCGACTGGAACGGATCGCATCCGCTGAGCGCGACCGGCGAGCCGGTCGAATTGACCTCGCGATCGCCGTCCTCGGCGAGGGGACGGAATGGCCTGCCCGGGTCGTTCTCTCGCTCACGCGGCTCGCGCCGGACGAGGGCGCGGAGGCGCGCGCGATCCTCGAGCGTGGGCTCGACGATTGGGCGGCGGAGAGCGGGATCGATCCCCTGGACCCCGACGCAGCGTCGGGCGTGGCGGGTTCGGTGGGGTCCGAGGTTGAGGCCGGTGATCTGGACTCGCCGATCGAGCCCGATGAATTCGAGCGAGCGTTCGCGCAGGCCGAGGCGCAGACCGACGAAATGCGCGACGTGAATCGCGTGGCCGAGCAGATCCTGAGCGACGAACCGGCGGGTCTCGAGGAAATCGAGGGCCAGGAACTCGCCCCCGGCGATCGTGGGCCGGGCGAGGTCGACCCGCCGGCCGCCGCGGCCGCTGGTGTCGAATCGCGGATGACCGAAACCGACGCGGTCTGGTCCGACACGGCGGGTTGGCTCGAACCGACGGCGGCCGCCGCATTCTCCGAGGATTCGGGCGCGTGGCGGGACGAGGAGTCCATCGGATTCCGGACCGCGGGCGGGGGCCGACCCTCGCGCGAGGTGGTCGTCGCGACGCTCGAACGATGGCTGGTGAACCTCGACGAAAGCAAGCTGGGGAGGGCTCAATGAGTTTCGAGGCGATTCTTCAATCGATCGTGGACGAATCCGGTGGCGGCTTTGCTGGGGCCTTGATGGGGCTCGACGGGATCGCGATCTCGCAGGTGGCCGCGTCGAATCCGCCGGACGTGCGCGATCCCCTCGAAGGCGATGTCACGAATGCGGGGATCGAGTTCGGACGCATTCTCGGGGATATGACGAAGGCGGGGGATTCACTCGGGACGGGCAGCTTGCGCGAGGTGATGATCTCATTGGACCGTGTGAACCTGATCTTCCACACGGTCGACGATGATCTGGTGTTGGTGCTTGCGCTCGGTCCGGATGGCAATCTGGGCAAGGCGCGCTACCTCATCCGCCGAAGCCTGGTGGAGATTCGCGCTGAGCTCTGACGGGGTCACAGGCGCCATGCTCGGGTGTTTCGAGGCAATTCGGAGGGTCGACCGGTGTCCAAGAGTTCCAAGCGTATTCTCGTGATCCATGGACCGAACCTCAACCTGTTGGGGCGCCGGGAGCCAGAGGTCTACGGGACGCAGACGCTGGCCGATATCGACAGTTCGCTCGATGCCGCCGCCAAGGAATTGGACATCGAGATCGACGCCTTCCAATCGAACCACGAAGGTGAGTTGATCGACCGGATCCAGGAAGCGATGGGCGTGGCCTCGGGCATCCTCATCAATCCGGGCGGGTTCACGCATACCAGCGTGGCGCTTCGAGACGCGCTGCTCGCGACCGGCTTGCCGATCGTTGAGGTCCACCTCTCGAATGTCTATGCACGCGAGGATTTCCGCCAGAAGTCCTTCGTCTCGGCGATTGCCCTGGGCGTCGTGTCCGGCCTGGGCGCCGATGGTTACCGCTTCGGTCTGGAAGCGCTGGCCCGACACGTCGACGGCTGAGCGGCCCCTCCCCGACCTCCTCTCCGTGCTCTCTCGTGGTTCCAGGGTCGCCCGTGAGGGCGTGCGAGCGCCGCTATTGGCGGGGGGGGTCTTCCCTTGCTTCGACGTCGGGCGCGCAGGAGCCTTCGAGGGGCTCGGCGAACGGCGGTTGACCCCATGGGGCAACGACTCGATCTGTCGCGTGCCCCCCCCAGAGTCTCGTCTCAAGGGGGCGCACGGCTCGCCGATACGAATAGTCGAAGACCCATCTCGCTCGGTGTGCTGGGTCCGATGTCGTTCTCATTCGCCGTGCTGAGGGTTCATTGGCGCTCAATAAACGAAAAGTACTGGAAGCGGCCCGCAAGCACGCGAGCAAGGGTGCCAAGGCGAAAGCCCTCAAGGAGTACAACCGGCTCCTGGACGAAGGCTCGCGCGACGCGAAGCTCCTGCTCGAGGTCGGTGACGCCTATCGGCGCTGGGGACAGAACGAAGAGGCGATCGCCCAATACGGCAAGGTTGCCCAGCTATACCGCCAGGACGGTTTCGATGCGCGCGCCGTCGCGGTCTTCAAGCAGATCTTGAATCTCGATCCGAAGAATTACGGCGCCTACGTGTCGCTCTCCGAGCTCTATCAGCGCATGGGGCTCGACTCCGAAGCGGCGGCTGCGCTCCAGTCGGCTGCCGACGGCTATCACAAGGAGGGCCGCAAGCCCGAAGCGCTCGAACTCTTGCGCCAGATGGCCGCACTCGACCCGACGAACACGACGAATCGGCTCAAGGTTGCCGAGCTGCTCCGTCAGGAAGGCTTGGCGTCTGCGGCGCTCGCAGAGTATCAGGCCGTCGTCGAGGAACTCACGAATCAGCAGGACCGCGATCAGCTGATCGTCGTGTTCGAGCGGATTCTCGAGGTCCAACCCGATCAGGTCGAGGCCCTCGTGCCCCTCGTCCGCAATCTCATGGGGGCGGGGGAGTTCGAACGGGCGGAGCCGCTCGCGCTTCGCGCGTTGAGCGAGTCCGCCGATTTTCCGCAATACGAGCTGCTCATCGATCTCTACGCACAGATGGGGAATGACGCGAAGCTGGCCGACGCCACGCGCGGCCTCGCGAAGCTCTGTCGTGATCGGGGCGACGAGGAGAAGGCCCGCGAATTGATGCAGCGGTTGCCCGCCGAAGAGGTGGGTTCGCGTTCGCGAATGGCCGTCGATGTTTCAGAGGTCGATGAACTCGCATTCGGTGACGGGGAACTCATCGGTGACGACGGAGCTTTCCCGACCCATTCCGACGAGCCCGAAGCGGCGGCACGGCCGGCGCTAGGCGATCTCGAACTTCAACTCGACGACGAGGAACCCGCTTTCGAACCTTGTCAGGAGGTCGACGAGCCGGATCCCGAGGCATCGGGACCGATCGAACCGATGCCCGTTCTCGAAGGCGATCCCGATCAGCTCCTCGCCGAGGCGAATGTCTATCTTCGATACGGGAAACGCGATCGGGCGATCGCGAGTCTGCGTGGCGTGCTCGCCCAGGATCCCGAACACCGAGTGGCACTCGAGAAACTCGGGGAGGCCTACACCGCGGACGGCCAGGATTCCGAAGCCGTTCGAATTTGGCTGAAAGCCGCGGAGTGGATCCGCTGCGATGGAGATGCGGCGGCCCTCGACGTCTTGAAGGAGCGGATTGCCGAACTCGATCCCGCGATGGTCGAGCGCATCGGTGTCATCGAGACTACATCGCAGGTCTCGGAGACCTCTGCGTCGGCGATCGATCTCGATCTCGACGTCGAAGTGGATCTGGATCTGGACAGCGGGGTCGACGACGTCGCGGCGAGCGAGACCCAGGATGGCTTCGATTTCGGCAACGGGCCCGACCCCTTCGAAATCGAGATCGATGAGGACTCGGTGACCTCTGATCCTCTGCCGCCGCAGGAGAGTTCTTTCAGCGAGGAGGTGGCAGAGGCTGATTCAGGCTCGCTCGTCGAGGAGAGCACGGCTGATCTCGATGCGTCGCCGGAGGATGTCGGACATTTCGAGCTCGAAATCGATGCCGATGAGCTGTCTCTGGACGAGGTGGACACAGGCAGCGAAGAGGTCGCCTTAGGCTTCGAGTTGGATGCTGCGGAACGAACGAGTCCGCCGACTGAATCGAACGCAGGGCCGAGCACGACCTACACTACTGCCAAGATCAGTGAGGAACTCGAGGAAGCGGAGTTCTATATCGCCCAGGAGATGTACGACGAAGCGGTCGGCATCCTCGAGCGGGTCCTCTCGATCGCCCCCAATCATCCGGTCGCCCAGTTGCGAATCGGCGAGGTGGCCGCCGCCCGCGGAAACGAACCGAGTGAGGCCCTCGCTCAGGCCGAGGGCGCCTCGCGTCCTGGCATGGACTTCGAGACGACGGCTCGTTTCGACGACGAAACCGGCGGCGTGCTTGGCACGGACGACGGGATGACCGACGCCGGTCCTTTCGATCTCGACGGTGGCGAGGAAGATATATTCGAGATCGATGTCGACCTCGCCGACGCCGACACCGACGCCGACACCGTCGCCGATGCGGCCGAAACCTTCGATCTTCGCGCGGCGCTCGCGGAGGTGTTGTCCGAGGAAGATGCGCCGCAGCCGGAGGAGAACGACGAACCCGGGGCGCTCTCGACGGTCGAGGACGGCTTCGGCTCGATCTTCTCCGATTTCAAGAAGGGCGTGACGGCGACACTCGACGAGGACGATTTCGACACGCGATACGACCTCGGGATTGCCTATCGCGAGATGGAACTCTACGAGGACGCGATCGGGGAGTTCCGGATCTGTCTCGATTCGGCGGAACGGCGATTCGACAGTCTCTACCTGATGGGTCTTTGTGCGCGAGACCTCTCGCGCTTCGACGACGCGGTCAATCACTTCGAGCAGGCGCTGGCGATGCCCGATCTTCCCGAAGATCGCATGGCCGGCGTCTATTTTGATCTTTCCCTTGCCGAGGAGGGCGGTGGTGATCGCGAGCGCGCCTGCGCGGCGCTGCGCCGTGTGCTCGAAATCGAGGCTGATTTCCCGGGTGCTGCCGAACGATTGACCCTGCTCGAGGAGGGCGAAGGAAGCCCGCAGGAACCCGCTGGGTCCGGTCAGGACCTCGAATCCTTTGAAGAACTCCTGGACGACGACGAGGATCGGGGAAAGGGTGGCCCGGACGAGGCGGAGGAGACCTTCGAGTCCTTCGACGATGTCCTGAGCGAAGCCGAATTCGCCCTTGCGCAAGCGGAACTCATCGAGGACACGCCCGACCAAGCCCCCGCCGAATCTACGCGCCCCGCCGTCGTCGACGACGCGGAGGAGCCGAAGCCACCCAAGAAGGGTGCTCGCAAGAAGATCTCATTCGTCTAGCGGCGAATCGTTTACTCCCTCCAGCCAGGGCAAGGAATCTTCGTGGAACATCTTCATCACTTTGGGCTCCCCCAGGACCCCTTCTGCAACGAACCAGATCTGCGCTTCTACTTCGAGAGCGCAAGTCATCGCGATGCCCAGCGCCGGGTCGAGCGCGGCCTGCGTCAGCGCAAGGGCCTCACGCTCCTGACCGGCGAAGGCGGCATGGGGAAGACATTGCTCACGCGACGGATCCTCGAATCGCTCGAGGAAGAAGTGTTCGAGGCGACCCTGCTCGTGATGCTGCCGGGGGCGGCGGACGCCACCGGGATTCTCCAGCGCTTCGTCCGGCAGATCGGTTGCGAGGAGCCGGCCGAGGATCGCGCGGGTCTGCTCGGGCAGATCTATGAGCATCTCGCGATCATTCGAGAAGATGGACGTCACGCCGTTCTGATGGTGGATGACGCCCAGATCATGAAGCCCGACGTATTTGCGGAACTCAGCGGCCTCTTGAACCTCGAATACGAGGATCGACGTCTGCTCTCTATGCTCTTCGTCGGTTCGTCGGATCTCGATCGGCTCGTCGAGAACGATGCCAGCATCATGCCGCGTGTCGATGTCCGCGTTCGACTTCAGGCCTTCGACATGGAGAACGCTGCGGCCTATCTGAATCACCGACTGGCGACCGTTCAGGCAAATTCAGAGATCTTGACCGCCCCGGCGATCGAGACGCTTTTAAAATTCGGTCGAGGCCGACCGAGACTTCTCAACACGCTCGCCGACAACGCGCTCTTCGAGGCCTACCTCGAGGTTCGATCGGTCATTGAACCCATGGATGTCGAACGTGCAGCGGCCGACCTCGGAATCGGGCCGGATCCGGGCGCGACCTTCAGGCCACACACGACCGCCCCGGTCCCGCCGGAGGCCCCCCCCATGGAAATCACGACGGAGGAGGTCGTCTCGACCCCGATGCACTCGCTCGAACAGGGCCCACCCATCGAGAATTTCGGGCTCATACCTGAAATGGAGACGTCGCTCGGCTCTCCGTCCCCGCTCGATGAAGATGTGGGGTTCGCAGCGACCCTCCAGGATTTCGGAGCCGCAGATGCGATTTCGCCGCCGACTTCCGAGCCGAGCCTCGACGCGTTCGAATTCGACGTCGATGAGATCAGCGCGAGCCCCATACTCGAATTCGAGACGGAGCCGGTTGTCGAGGTGTCAGCTCCGGCCGACGACGTGATCGCCGACGCAGCGGAGAGGCTTGAATTCGAGCTCGCAGAGACGGAGTTCTCGCCGATCGGAGACGGCGACGTTGATGAGTTGGAGGACGCCTTCGTGGAACTCCTCGAAGAGTAGAAGCCGTCGCATCCATCCCGACCGAGTCAGGCGTTCGAGTTCGGCGCGAGATCATTTCGCCGACGGACACATCCGGATCAACCAACACAGCGAGCAATGGCTGGAGCGTCTCGCAAAGGGGGTGATGAGAACCCCAGGGGGGGGGCTCTACCGTCTCCTCAAACTGCTCGTTTCCGACATCGCAGATCACGACTGCCTCTAGTAGGGAGCTGGTCGCGGTCATGGAATCCACGGCGTGAGTTCGAGCTTTGCCGTGGAGCGGGCCAAGTGCACGGCAGTCATCCCAGTGCCGGAGGTCTATGGCCGGGATCGACGGCACGCCTCGGTTTCGCCAGGGCCGCGGAGTAGACCGCGGGTCGAATGATCGAGCCTCCGCTCTCGCTTCCGCCGAAACCTGTGCACCTCCTGCGCCGAGCTTCATCTCTCTACGAAGATCATCGCTCCGCGTAGCCAAAACTGTAGTGGACCCAGTACTCGGCACGGGTCGGCCCGTCGTCGAGACGGAGCAATCCCTGGGAAACGGGTTCGAGAGGAAGGTCGGTCCCGGGAACGCCGTCGAAAGAGAAGAAGAGTTTGGCATCCGCGCCGATGTAGATGTAATCCGCATCCGGGCGTATCGAGTCCTTGGTTTCCCCGCCCTGTGCCATTCTTCTGAGCGATTCCACGATGTCCTGTTGGAGCCATGCGGTGAAGGCGGGATCCGCGAGGTGCGAGCGCAAATCGCGCCAATCGCTCAACCCGTCCAGAGAACGGCGCAACGCATCACTCACCGCGCGTTCGAGATAGAAATTCGACCGGTACAACAGGGTCGGCGGTGGAGAGCTGAAGAGGCCGCCGAGTTCTTCTTCGTACGCGACCGAAGCGACGACGATGGCTTTGGTCGTGCCTGGAGATGCGCCAAAGCGAATATCGTGAAAGGTGTGATTTCCGGGGATGGGGCTGAATTCGTTTCCATTGACCAGGTGCTCTTCGACGCCAAAAAAGCCGTCGAACGAAGACCGGGTTCGGATGGTCGAGGGCTCCGAGATGTCGATTTCAGCAGTCACTCGGTAGATGATTGCGTCGTCCTGTCGGTGCACGCCTTCGATGAACGAGAAGTTCCGGAAGGAGAGCTTCCACGCGCCATCCCGGGCATGACGCCAGGACTGCTCAGTATCGGGAATCCGGATGCCCAGGCGTGAGAAACAGGGATTCATCACCACCTGCCCAGTGCTTTCGGCCTCGAGGCAGTAGCCGCTCCAGGGAGAAGAGAGTTCGAATTCTTCGGAAGCCGGATGCCGTCGCTTATGGAAAGTCTGCTCCGGAGAGCCGACGCAGGCGAGAGGCGTGACGCGCAGGCCGGGGTGTGTTCTGCGCTGGATGTCCTCGTCGCGCGTCACGCAGATGCCGTTCTGTTCCAAGGTCACCAGAGTGGGATCGGAAGGGTCTGCGTTGATCTGCCACTGAGAATAGGGGTTGGAGGGGACATTCATTCGGATTTCGCGATTCTCGACACCCAGCCAGCCGCGCTGTCCGTTTGCGAGAGTGGCACGAGCTCTCCGAACCGCCGATCGGAGCAGCGCGTTGGAGGTCATGCCCGAGTTCGACCGCTCGGAATCGAATCTTTCGGTTCCTTCTTCCGGCTCTCGAGCCTGCACGCGCGCGCTTCCGGAATCTTTCGCCTCGCCATCGGCGGGTGCGTGCGAATCACTCTTGGCCGGAAGGTCCAACCTTTCCCAGACCTCGAGCGTGCCGCGATCGAGATCGTAGACCGAGAGCGCTCCATCCTCGCGGATTTCCACGTCGAGCTCATAGCCCGCACCCTCGTCGTCGCTGGCGAACAAGGTGAAGCTCGACGCGTCTTTCGCAGTGATCTCGATATCGTCGACTTCGAGCCGACCCCCAGCACCCGAAAGTGCTGAACCCTTCTTCCAAGCGGAAGTCGTGAAAATCTCGCCGCCAGACAGTTCGCGCAGCTGCGACTCCTTTGCGGGAGACAGATCGGAGGTATCGAGTGCCACCTCTGCCGCTGAAACTGGAGAGAGGGGAATGAGGAGGAGCCCCACGGCGGTGAGAGAGATTCCAATGATTCGGTCGAGAGTCTGCGCGTCGCTGGAGCGGGTCATCTTTTGTTTTCCTCCAAGCCGAGAGCCTGTTGCTCTTCGGGTGCCTTGTTTCCGCACAGATTCAGGGTCGTGTACAGCTCAACCGCGGTCTGTGAACCACTTCACACGGGCATGAGATTTCCGATCCGCGAGAAGTCACGCACCGCCAGCGGGATTCCGACAAAAATCGCGCAATCGGGCCCGAGAAATCGGCGTCACGGTCGCCGGGTTCGCGGTTTGAGGCGCCGCTTGGAGTCGTCGCGGCGATCCGTGCGGGTCGCGCTCGCGCAGATTTTCTTCGGCGCCTGGCGACTCGGGTTGCGCGGAAGCCGTGTGGGAGCTGATCGCTCCCAAGCCAGGTGCCCAAGAAAGGGGAGCAGGCCTCTCTACCCGCGGTTTGGTTGTCATATCGCCGAGTGTCGGTGATGCGGAAAACACAGCTTGAAATTCCTGTCTGCTCAGGAAACTCGATCCCGTGTGAAGTACTTCACAGTGGCGCCACTCAGGGTCCTCCAGATTAGGTCCGAGCCGGGGAAATCTCCCCGGTCTACCACTGGAGGAACTCGACGTGATTAATCGATCAAGAAGGGAACGGGGTGCCCAGGTTCGGGAGATCGCTAGCCCGAAAAAACGACGAGGGCGTCTCCTTCGAACTCTCGCGCCCGTCCTCCTCTTCTTTGCTGCGGGCCTCTCCGGCCAAGCCACCGCTTCCAATAGCAACGGAGATGATCCCGACGACATCCTCTTCTACAACACCGCGAGAAACCAAAATGCGGTGCCAGTGCTTTTCGGAGACGGGGCAAGCGGCTGGAACGCGCGCTTTCGATCCGCCCCCGCATGGGCAACCGCGCAGAACAGCGTGCCCATTCAAGGCGACTTTGACAGAAACGGCACGACAGACGTCGCCTTCCACAACCCCGGAGGCAACTGGGTAGGCATTCCGATTCTCTTCTCCCCCGGAGTAAATGGGGGCATGATCCGAACCGCGAAACAGGTCTCCGCCCTGGATCCGATGGACCTGCCCTACACCACAACCTTCGAACGGGCCCCCGCCTGGGCAAATTCGAGTGGCTCGATTCCGGTGACCGGTGATTTCAACGGGGACGACCGCACCGACATCGCCTTCTACAACCCCGGTTCCAACTGGTCGGAGGTGAAGGTTCTCCAAGCCGTGGGGGACGGAAGCTGGCAAGCCTACAGCCGGTCGGTTCCCTCCTGGGCCAACGCGCCCGGGGTCGTCGCCATCAGTGGTGACTACGATGGGGACGGACGCGACGATATTGCCTTCTACAACCCAGGCTCGAATTGGGCCAGCCTTCCGGTGCTGTTCGGGCACGGAGACGGCTATTGGCAGGATACCAATCGCGCTACGTCGCGATGGATCAGTTTGCCCGGAATCGTAGCGAGAGCTGGCGACTTCAACGGCGACAAGGTGACCGATCTCGCCTTCTACGCCCCTGGATCCAGCTGGACGCACGTCCCGAGACTCATCTCCAATCGCGATGGCTCATGGAAGAGCGAGAACGCACCGGCCCCGGACTGGGCCCATGCCCCCGGCTCCGTCGCATTTGCAGGCGATTACGATGGGGACGGAACCGACGACCTGGCCTTTCACGGCAAGGGAGAAGACTGGAAATTCGTACCGGTTCTGCTTTCCGATCGACGCGGCTTCTGGATGTCCCACGAAGGCCCCGTGAGTGCGCCCGTCAACAACAAGAAGGTCTCGGCCGTCGCGGGCGACTTTGATGGAGATGGCCTTGCGGACCTCGCCTTCCATCGACGAGACGGCATGTGGAGAACGGTCCCCATGCTGCTCAGCAATAAGCGCGGTGGATGGATCCAGCACGACCACCCGGCCCCGGTCTGGGCGAACTCCGCTTCCTTCAAGGCCATTGGTTCCGAATACCGCCTGGTCCTGAATGGCGAAAGCACCGGTTCCAATAGCAGTGCGAGCGCATCGGAGCAGGAATCATCGACCGTTGCAGAGGTCCAATGCTGCGATCCGTCCCTTCCGGCGCCCACCATTGTCCAATCGGTCGGTGCGGACAACGCGCTCGGCTTCCGTTGGGAGATGGACTGGCCTGACGTGCAGGGATTCGTCGCGTTCCTGACCAACACCACCAATCCCCAGCAGACCTACACATGCTTCAATTCCGTGGAGCGCCAAGCGGCCAGTCAAACAAATGAGTACACGGGCGACCGCATTCCCACCGAGATGGGGCCGGCAGGCCAGTACATGGCCGGACCGCACAATCGGCACATGCTCATCGCTGAGTGCAATGGCCCCCTGCTGGTGGGAACCGACTATCGCGTGGTGGTGCACGCCGTGGGCGAGCAAATGGCCGGTCCGGCATCCTCCCCGGTGGACGTCAGCCTCACCGTGCCCCATGTCCTGATATGGCACCATCGAAATTCTCATCCCGTGCCGGTGGTCGTCGACCGCATCGAACTTCTCTACGATGGCAACGAAACCCGCATGGTCGATTCATCCATGGAAGACCCCTCCATCCTCTATCCCGCCGAGGCACCTCGCGATCCCCAGGTGATTGAAGCGGGCAGCGGGTTTGACCGGAGATTCGGCTACATCCTCAACGCCAGCAAATACAGCTCCCTCGTGCGAGCCAATGGCCGCGGGCCGGAGAACGGACTTGCGAACCCCTCTCGGCTCGAGGAGTTCAAGGCCATTCACTTTTGGTACTGGGGAGCCGGGCAAACCGACGAGGTGTACAGTGTTAGGGCAGGCTCCTACCCGGACCGCAAGGCCTATGCCGGCCCGGTGGACGATAACTTCGTCGGCCCCTGGCCGCGCTTCGATGGAGTCCGAGCGGGCTTATATGACAACTCCGGCTCCAATGCTCTACATCTCAGCAGGCCGCTCGCAGGCGGAGGGATGCATCTCGTATCGGGCCGCCTCACATCCGATGCCTCTCACGTGCCGTCTAACCACCGGGCGGGCAAATCGAAATCGGAGAAAAACGTCGATGTCATGCGAATCGAATGGAACTTCAACGCTGCGATCATCGACGACTAGGAGCCTGCCCCAAGACTCCCAATTTGAGGAGTACGAGAGTCATGAGTGGTAATGTCGACTTCAAGGATTACGAACAGGATCAGGCGCAGCTTTTTCCGGGGCATCTGAGTGATGCATTGGATGCGAGTGATCCTGACTCGCTCCGCGAAGCTATCCCATCAACGGCGGCTAACCATCTGAAAGGGAAAGGCCTGGTCCATGAGCGGAAAGAAAGTCATCTATACCGCGTTGGTCTCTGCGTCGCTAACGCTTGGCGGCTGCGCCCTGTTCTACTCGCAGCCCACCGCCAAGAGCTACTCGCAGCCACGACTTACCGACTGGCAGCCAGAAGGCTTGCCCAATGTAGCGGATAGCAGCCTGGAGTACTCGTCCAACTCCGTGTTCCAGACGATGCACGGCGGTATCCACAATACAGACCAGGTGCTCTCCGCAACAGCGCCCACCCAAGAACTCGCATGGGTCGCAGAGCCGGATATGTATGTACCCGAAGGCCCAACCATCGACCAGCACGGCAACATGTACTTCTGCCCGATATTGCCCAAAGAAGATATCAGCCTGATCGCAATTGATGGCGAGACTGGCGCACGCCTCTGGACACTTCCGCGCTATAAGCTGAACAAGGGCAACGGCGCACCGTTGATCCTCGATGATGCTGACAGTGACGGCCAGACCCTCTTCCATGCCACCTATGAAACCATGTGGGCGGTCAATACAGACGGGACGGTGATCTGGGAGATGCCAACCGGCATGCAGTCCGACGACCAGGTTTCGCCACACACCTGGGGTGTCAACTACGTTCCAGGTCTCGACGCGCTTTCCGTTGTCGCAAGCGATGGCGGTATCGCCATGTTGGACCGGAAAACTGGCAAACAACTCCTTGCAAAGCCCTATTTCCTGCCGGGCAGCCCGACGCCAAGCAACTACCAGAACATGCCGGGTGAATTCATTCGCAACAGGGGCAACCGGGCAGGCAACGAGGCCTTTGGTGAAATGCCAATCCAGGGAGGATTGTTTTCCTTCATTCTCTCGGCAATTTTTGGCGGTGGCGCCGAAGTCTCGAACTTCTACGCGAGCGATCCGAACGGCGCGCGGCTGTATGTTGCAGCGACAGCCCCTGATCGAGAGGACGGCACAAACGACGGCATTTCTGAGCAGGGAGCAATTTATGCGCTGGACTTTCGCCCTGCCGGCGGAGATTACGAAATTCTCGTCAGTGCGCGTTATGACTTCGATGGTGGAACTGGCGCGACACCCTCGCTGAGTAATGACGGCAGCCGCCTGTACGTCTCCGACGAGAACGGCCACATTATCGCACTAGACCGACAACTGAACGAGCTCTGGCGCCATGACGTAGGCGAACAGATCGCGGCCTCCATTGCTGTCGCCTCAGACAACGAAGAACTTTATTGTGTCACCGCCCACGGCATATTCAAGCTCTTCGACCGTGGCGACCATGCCGAACTCGCCTGGGAAGCAACGCTCGATGCCTACTCAAATACGGGAAACACCAATCTACTGACACCGACCATCACGCCAAACGGTCTCGCCGTAAGCATCGGGGCGACGCAGGGCTTCCTTGGCAGTGATCTGGTGGTTGAAGCTGGCTTCGGCATGCTAGATCGCGGCACCGGCAAGATCATTGGATTCGTCCCTGGAGTCGAAGAGTCCATTGGCTTTACCGGCATAAACCATGACGGCGGTATCGTCGTCGGGCACTCTCCTGTCAGGCGCCTGGCCGCGAAGGGCATCCTTGGAGGCGACGTGGCGGAAATCATTGGAGGTATCGCCCGCTATGTCCCGATTGACAAAGCGCTTCTAGCGCGCGACGCCGTCTGCATGGCTGCTCGCTATGAAAAACGTCGCTCAGCCTATGATGAGCGCGCAGAACCGCATGCCTACGCGTGGGACACCAAGCAGATTTCTGTTCTCGAAGATCAGGCCGCGCAAGCCCTGGGGCGTAGCCTGAAAGGCAGTTTGTCCGACAATTGTAAGAACCTGCAGGGGAACTGACCTGTCGGGGCGATGGCCCCCCCCTCTGTGGCGAACCTCACTCCACAGTCCGTTGATGGGTTGCGGCCCAGGGGCTGGTCCTAGTGGTGTCTGCGCAATCCGTGGTCGTGCTTGGCTGCACGTGGCTCCAGGCTCTCGGCTCGCACGCGATTCCCGTCAACGTGGTCCTGCGCGACTGGGGTCGGATCGTGTTTCTTCTTTGCCGGGTGGGTCGCGCGGTGGCTCGACTTCATCCCGTGGTTCGGGATCATCGTTGGCCTGAGCGCGTTCGCCGTCCTCTTCGTCGGGCGGAAGAGGCTGGAGAGCTACGCCGACCGGATCGGCTCGTTCCCGCGGTGGGTTCTTCGCGTAAGGGGCCTCGCGTCCCTGGGCCTGGGAGCGCTGCTGGCGATCGGGCTCCAGCCCTAGGGTGCGCCGGCCTCGTTCGCGCGCCAGCGTTCGAGGGTCTTCTCGATCTCGGTCCGGGCCTGCTCGACCAGCACCATGCGGTCTTCGTCGGGGTGCCGCTCGACGGGGCTTCCCACGTAGAGCCGCAGCCGGATGCCAAACGGCACCGGCATCAGGTTGTGGCGCATGACCCGCCACGAGTTGTCGATCGCCAGGGTGACGACCGGCAGGTGGGGGGCGGCCTCGAGAAGCGTGAGC
Organism: Deltaproteobacteria bacterium; assembly: GCA_002719955.1. Taxonomy (GTDB): domain Bacteria; phylum Myxococcota_A; class UBA9160; order UBA9160; family UBA4427; genus UBA4427. Next base: position 45,397 of record PBFW01000051.1, read on the forward strand.
GCTCCGCTGGGCTTGAAGGCCCCGAGTTCGCCCGCTCGGGCCCGGGTTCCCTCCGGATAGAGAACGACGGAGACTCGGCGCGCCTCGGCCATCTCGCCGAGCGTGCGGATGGCATCGGTCGCCTGCTTGCGGTCCGAGCGCTCGATCAGCGCGTTGCCCCCGTAGCGGAGGTTGTACGAAATGCTCGGAAGGCCCCGGCCGAGGGATTTTTTGGAGACGTACTTGGGAAAATTCGAAAACAGTACCGTTCCGTGGACCGGAATGTCGAACATGCTCTGGTGGTTTCCGAGAAAGATGTAGGGGGTGTCTTCCTGGATCTCGGGTGAGCGCTCTACCTCGAGGCGCATTCCCGTGATGCGAAGCGAATGAACGAGCCAGACCTGCAGCCAGCCCGCGGCCTTCTCCTGGGGGCGCTGCCCGAACAGGTGGGCCACCCGCTGAATGACCTCGAATACGAGGAGCACCAGGGCGAAACAGAGCACGAAGGGAGGGGTCACCACCCAGGCGGCGAGGCGTTTCCACACGAGGCGAGTGTCGCACAGGCGGGTCGGCGGGGTCGAGGCGAGCCTCGTCCGCCCCGCCCCCGAGCCTCTCTAGAAGACTCGCGCCAATCCGCGAGATTCCCCATTCTCTCTCTGAGCGAATCCGGGGTTTGTTTTTCCCATGCACATCGCAGCTGCCCTGGCCATCCGCGCGCTGGATCACCCGGATGATCCTCGCCGCGAAAGTCACTGGGTAGCGGGCGCCAGTTCTTCCCGATGGCGTTCGAGGGAGCGACGCAAGTATTTCTCGAATGGCGGTCGCTCGACCAGGGCGAAGAGGTGCCGGAAGGCGCGCGGGTACACGAGCGCCGCTCCGTCACTGACGGGGGACACCCTGCGCGCCTCGAGTTGGTCCCTCAGGCGCCGCTCATAGAGAAGCGCCGACAAGCCTTGCCGACGTGCCTGATCTTTTCAGCGTACTCAATGACGCTCTTCTTTCGCCTGATCTCAGGTTGATCTTCGGTCACCTTGATCCTCCGGATTGTCCCTCTCCTGCAACGCGTCTTCGAGGTCGATGTGCTCCGTTGCCCCGACTGCCCCAGGAAGGGGACCGGCCGGTCCCGGCGGGGCTTGGTTTCAAGAACGCTACCTAGAGGCGACCGCGAAAAGGCAGCTTGGAATCCCTGTCCGCCATCGCTCCTTACGCTGTCCCGGCTTCGGGCTGGTCGGAAGAAGTTTCTCGGGTGAGCATCACGCGGTCGCCAGGTCCGCGCGTGGGCGCTGCCCATCGCATGTCGTCTACACATTCTGGAGTCGACTCGTTGAGTGGTTCGTCGGTGAGCGCGTACGTCACCGCAGCCCGAGATGCGCGATGGCGCTTCAGCTGGCGCTCGAGATCGGTCCAGCCACTCAATCGCCACTAAACGTGAAATCCTGGGAATCCCGGTGCCTGGAATCGGCTCCAGACACCGGGACAACTCCCTGAAATTCCGTTAAATTCTCCCCGCGGAGCGCGAGTAGCTCAGTTGGTAGAGCATCAGCTTCCCAAGCTGAGGGTCGCCGGTTCGAACCCGGTCTCGCGCTCCATCTTCTCCCAATGCCCCCGGCCACTTAGGTCGGGGGCGTTTTTGTTGGGGGCGGATGGCGGTTCGGCCACTGCCGTATACTGCCCTTTGCCACCGCCAAGGTCCTCGAAGGGCGCGAGTTTGCCCGACGAATTGCGCGTGTTGGCCCTGCTCGATTCGTCTAGGGCGGGCGTCGGTTGGAGATTCTTCGCATTTCGGCGCGAGCGAGGAGCAGGGCCGCCAGCGCGGCGCCGACCGGAGCCAAGACGGGGACCGCTGCGGCGAGGGTGAGCGGACTGGATGTCGTGAAGCCCATCGAAGCCGTCCTCGATGTAACGCTGGTACCAGCCGTAGAACGTGCTTCGTGGGATGTTCATCTGCCGGAGCGTCGCTCGCATCGGCAGATCAGCCCTTCGACGAGCCGGATGATCTCCATCTTCTCGAGGGCCGTGCGTCTCACGAAGCGTCCTCTTCGCCATGACCCGTCAGACTTTTTTTGAGGATCCGGTTCTCGAGCGTGATCTCGGCGACGAATTCCTTGAGCTCCCGGTTCTCGCTTCGTAGATCCTTGACTTCGTCTGTGGTGGCTTCGCGCACCGTGTCGCCCGCCAGCTGCCTCTTGCCTGCCTCGAGAAAGTCCTTGCTCCATCGGTAGTACAAGTTCGAGGCGATGCCTTCTCGGCGGCACAAGTCGGCGACGCTCTGCTCGCCTCGGAGGGCTGCGAGGCGTGGAGAGCGTCGATGGATGGGCACGAAGCGCAGCTCCATCTCGTCAAGGAAGTCTGACGCGAGGGGGCCTTGGGGAGATGATTCACAGGGAATAGCTCTTCTCTTCGGCTGTGGGGCCAGCAGAAAGCATCCGACGCCACTGGCGCAGCGAAGGCCACCTTCTATGGTTCGTAGTTCGGGATGCTCTCGACTTCGACCATAGAGGAGGCTCGACCGTGTCTAATCCTTCGCCCTGGGGGCGGCAATTCGCTCGCGTCGTACCGTTCCCCTTTGGCCCGTTGCTCTGCGTATTGCTGGCTTCCATGCCGATGGTCGGTTCGGCGGAAATTGCTGCGCCCACGGCCCACGTTCATCCCGCGTTCGCGGCTTACTCGGATGCGAACGATGATGCGCGTCTCGTTCAAGTCAGCCCACATGTCTACGCAGCGATTGGTTACGACATTGGCAACATCGTCTTCATCGTTACGGATGAAGGCATTCTCGTCTTTGATACGGGAGGGGAAGTCGCCCGCGCGAAAGCGGCACTTGCGGCGATTCGTGAGGTGAGCGACGCGCCAATCGTCGGCGTCGTCTACTCGCATGGTCATGGCGATCATACGGGCGGTGTGGATGCGTTCATCCCGGAAGACAAGCGTGGGCAGATTCCGATCTACGCGGGCAAAAACTATAAGCGCTATCTGCGTGAGTCCGCCGTCCCTCGTGGACTCATGCGCGCCTACTACCAGATGGGATACCTGCTCCCGAAGGATATCACAGGCAGCGTGGGGTCCGGAATCGGCCCCGCCGTCGGAAGCGGCGGGGCTGCATACCTCACGCCGACGAACATCGTTGAAGATACGCTCGATCTCGAGCTCGGAGGTGTGAAGCTGCATTTGTTCTGGGGCTTTACAGATCTCGATGATGGGCTTTCGCTGTGGCTGCCGGATGAGAAAGTCATGATGGTGGGCGACGCGGCCTATCCGATGCTCCCTGCGATCGCGACTCCGCGCTTCGAATTCGGCCGCCAGTCCTGGGAAGCGCTCGAGACGCTCGATCACTACCGAAGTTTTCCGATCGAGCACATGGTGCCCGGGCATCTTCGCGTGATTTCGGGGCGAGAGAACGTCACGAACTTCTTGCGAAACTTCCGCGATCTCGTTCAGTACATGCAGGACCAGGCGATCCGCGCCGTGAACCGCCGACTTGATCATGACGAGGCGGCCCAGGAAATGGAGGCGAATCTACCGCCCCATCTCGCGAACGACCCGAACCTCGCGGAGCGGTATCACGAGTTTCATTGGATCGCGAAGCAGATGTACACGAAGGCGGGTGGCTGGTGGAGCGGAGACGTCGTCGACCTTGTTCGCATCCCGCCTATGGAACGAGCTGAGAAGACTCTCGACCTGATCGGGAGTCGCCGCAAAGTCCAGAAGGCCGCAGAGCGCGCCTTCGAGAAGGGCGATCGGGGCTGGGCGGCCGAGCTTGCGCGAATGCTCGTCGATACGGACCCGGACGACGAGAAGGCGAAGCAGATGCTCGCTCGAATCTTGCGCACGATCGCGTATGACGCGAACACGTCGAATCTGCGCCACTACCTGCTGACCGAAGCGCTCGTGATGGAGGGGAAGATCGATCTCGATCGGCTACCGGTCGATGTTGCGAACCCGCGCTTTTTGGCTGCGAATCCTGACTCGATTCTCTTTCGCGCTCAGGGCACGCGACTCGATCCGGTGTCGAGTGCTGCAGTCGAACTCACGGGCGGATTCACGATCAAGGATTCTGGCGAAGAGCACACGCTCCTCATTCGCCGTGGCGTGATCGAATGGAAGTCGGGGCGACCGGAGAAGGCGGATGTTCGGGTCCAGATGGATCGCGCGACCTGGCTCTTGATCTCGGGTGGGCACTTGCGCTGGCTCGATGCCTTCGACGGCAAGAAGATCGACGCCTCGCCCTCGCGCGGGGCGCTCGAATCATTTGCAAGACACTTCGATGGAGAGGGCTGAGCTGGTCAGGCGATCTCCGCGAGTACCTGGGGGATCGCATGGCCCACACCCGAGGCGCTCCGTATCACCCGCAGGCGCAGGGCAAGATCGAACGCTACCACTGGACGATGAAGAACGTGGCAGGCTTCAGCACTACTGCTTCCCGCGGGAGCTCAAGGCTGCGATCCGAGACTTCGTCGCGTACTACAACGACGAGCGGTTTTACGAGGCGATCGGAAACGTGACGCCGGCCGATGTCTACTTCGAAAGGCCGTTCGAGGTGCTGACCGAGCGGTCGAAGGTCAAGCGAAGAACAATCATGCGAAGAAAGAATGAGTACCTGGCTGCGAAGGCGGCTTAGGTCGAAACCAGCAACCGTCTCTTCGCGAAGAAGAGATCGTGGTCCGAAATACTTTCACGACCTACACCCCGGGTGGGTGCGGATGGCGGCGCAGCCCTGGCCAAGTGCAGCACGAATTTCGGCTACCGCGCGAGAAACAAAACCGTGGCGATCCACCCGACCGCCAGCAACGCTGCCAGCCCCTTCCAAAAACGAAGAGGATCCCTTTGAATCAGCGGCAGGCGGTGTTCAGTTTGATAGGAGGGGTTTGGATGATGAAGGTCGTAGGCGAACTCGGAGAGTACACCGTAGCGTCGGCGCGGCAGGAGTGAAACGGAACTGCGAAGGGCCGCGTCCATCCAGACCGGAATCATTGGGTTGTGGTGATGGCTCGGAACGTATTCGAGTATTTCGAATGCTCGTGCGCTTCTCGCGGTCTCGATCTTTTCGCCGTACGGAAGTTTTCCCGTGAGCATTTCGTACACGATCGATCCCAGTGAAAAAACTTCGGATCGGATCCCCGCAGTCTCGCCTCCGCGTGTTTCGGGCGCTGTATAGCGCGCGGTGCCGAGAGCATGGTCGCTATCCATTGCGGCGTCGATCTCTTGAATTCCCGCCACACGACAAGAGCCAAAGTCCAGAATCTTGATGACGCCCCGCTCGTCGAAGACGATGTTCTCCGGCTTCAAGTCCTGGTGGAGGGTTTCTCTTCGTTCGAACGCTCGCAGACCCGCAATCAACTGGTCGACGATCTCGAGTACTTCTCCGATTTCGGGGTTCGGATGCTGACTCATCCATTGCCGCAAGGTCGGACCCGGAAGGTGTTCCATTACGTAGTAGAGGAAGGTCTTCCTTCGTTCCGTGCCCTTGATGGCGACGATGTTGCGATGCGCCACCCGGCGGCCGATCCAAGGTTCCATGACGAAGCGGCGGATGTACTCGGGATCGTCCTCGTAGTTCACCGACGGGGTCTTCATGACGAGTCGCTGGTTGCTCTCGAGATCGGTGACGAGATAGATCTGGCTTCGGCTGCTCGCGTGGATCTCTTTTTCAACGAGATAGCCGTCGAGCTTGAGACCTGCTTCGAGTAGCGGGGGGAATGGCAGTCGCCCCAATTGCTTCTGGAGTAGGTCTGCGTCGTCCGGTGGGAGACCGTCGACTCGAATGAGCTGACAAGACAGGTTGTCCATGCTGCCGCGCGCAAGCGCAAGGTCGACGAGCTCTTCGCAAAGCGTTTCCAGACTGGAGCTCGGGTGCACGCCCGCTTCGATGGTCCGGGTGAGGACCTCGGCCGCAAGTACGTCGTGGATTCCATCGGTCGTCA
>PBFW01000052.1 GCA_002719955.1 Deltaproteobacteria bacterium
CACCAACGTACGATCGAGCCGGAAGTTCGGCCGCGAAAGCCAATCCACCCCTTTTAGAAGATCGACTCAAGGCGCGTCTTGGGTCAGGCTTCTCGTCGGGCGGCTGGATCCGATCGCGCCGACCGCGGGACCCGCTTTGGACCACAACGCGCGCATGCAAGACTCGCTTCCAGCGGGCGGAGCGCATCTCGGTGAGCGGGCGAGTCCTTGACGACGAGAAGCTCAGTTTGCGCGTCCGGACCTGCCCAACACGAGGGGGATGATCGCAGCCGGCCACCGCGAGGCTCCGCGAATCGCTCTACACGGATCCTCGAGCCCGCTACTCTAGGGCCGCCACTTCAGTCACCGCAGAGTAAGGAGTCGACAATCGATGGGTCTCGATGGAAATGCAGCAGTCGTGGGCGTGGCGGATTGGAAGCCGGAACGGAAATTCACGGGGACGCCCCAATTCAATCTCGAGCAGTGGGCCGAACTCGCGCGCGAAACCCTCGAAGATGCCGGAATCGAGGCCGCCGAGGTGGATGGTCTCGTCACGGGGGGATTGGCTGAGGCGGGCAGTTTCGTGCCCGCCACCGTGGCCGAGTATTGCGGCTTCGAAGTCAATTTCGCCGAGCTCATCGACCTCGGGGGGGCGAATGCGGTCGGAATGGTGTGGCGCGCTGCGTCGGCCATCGAGCTCGGACTCTGCAACGTCGTGGTCTGCGCGCTGCCGTCGAGGCCGACCCCGCCGGATCCGCGCGGTGATGGGAACCCCGACCCTCGACGGGCCTTCGGCGCCTCGTCGCCGGCCTTCGGATCGCCTCAAGCCGAGTTCGACATCCCCTATGGAAACCTCGCTCAGAACGCGGGCTACGCGACCATCGCCCAGCGCTACAAGGCGGTGCACGGATACGACGAGCGGGCGATGGCCAAGCTCGCGGTCGATCAGCGAACGAATGCTTGCGCACATTCGGAGGCCGTTTTCAGCGGCCAGCCGATTTCAATCGACGACGTGCTCGAAAGCCGCATGATCGCGGACCCGCTGCACCTGCTCGAAATCGTCATGCCCGTCTCCGGCGGGCATGCGGTCGTCCTCGCGAGCCGCGAACGGGCGAAGCACACCCCTCATCGGCCGGTCTGGGTGAAGGGCTGCGGCGAGCGCCTCACGATCAAGACACCCAGCTATGCACGAGATCTCCTCGACACGCCGGTCGGCCCCGCGTCCGAACAGGCCTTTTCAATGGCGGGTGTGGGACGCGACGAAATCGATCTGGCCTGCATCTACGATTGCTACACGATCACCGCGCTGCTCACCCTCGAGGATGCGGGCTTCTGCGCGAAGGGCGCCGGAATGGACTTCGTCCAGGACCACGACCTCACTCACGCCGGCGACTTCCCCCTCAACACCCATGGCGGGCAGCTCTCCTATGGGCAGGCAGGCGCCGCAGGTGGAATGTCTCAGGTCACCGAAGCGATTCATCAGCTCCGCCTCGAAGCCGACGGCCGCCAGGTCCCGAATTGTGAGACCGCCTACGTCTCGGGAACCGGCGGCGTCATGAGCGAACAATCCGCACTGATTCTGCGCGGCGAATAGCAGAGGCCGACTTGCCCATTTCGACGGCGACAAACTCATCTATCCATTCACGGAGCCCCCACATCCCATGAACAAACCGCTGCCGCTGGCCACACCGACTTCAGAACCTTTCTGGGAGGGACTTCGCGCCGGAGAGGTGCGATTGCAGCGATGCAACGCATGTGATCGCTGGATCTTCTATCCGCGCTCCAATTGCCCCGGCTGCCTCTCACGGGACCTCGCATGGTCGACCGTCTCCGGCCTTGGCCAACTCCACGCCTTTACGATCTCGCGAACCCCGACGGCCGTTTTTTTCACCGACGAAGTGCCCCAGAAGCTAGCGGTGATCGAACTCGACGAAGGTGTTCGCCTGACGACGACTCTGGTCGGCGTAGAGGAGAGTGCAATCGAAATCGGGATGCGCGTCGAACCCGTCTTCGAACCCACGGACGGCGGCGAGGGCGTTCTGCTGCGTTATCGCCCGACCGCTTGAATCCCGGAGACACCGCGCATCACCGAGGCGAATGATCGTTTCGCCATCGTCGCCAGCCTCCCGCCATCCCGGCGATTTCCCCAGGAGCTCCACCAAATAATGGCGACCGACGCCCCCGCACTACGATCCATCGAAGACGCCACGGCGCGCCTGCTCTCCCCGGGTAGCCCCTTCGAGTTGGCCGAAGAGGTCGTCCTCGGCGAGACGATGGCCGTGTACAAGAATCGCGCGCATTCGCTGCGCGAGCTGCTCGAGGGCTCCGCCGCACACGGCGACAAGGATTACATCGTCTTCTCCGATGGGCGCCGCTGGAGCTTCGCCCGACATCTCGCCGACGTCGCCTCGGTCGCCACGGCGTTCCGCGAGCGCTACGACATCCAGAAGGGAGACCACGTCGCGATCCTGGCCGCCAACGCGCCGGAGTGGATCCTCTCCTATTGGGCCACGATCTCGCTGGGCGCGGTCGTCATCTCGATGAACGGTTGGTGGGCGGGCGACGAGATCCGCTATGGGCTCGACCTCAGCCAGCCGAAGCTGCTGCTCGCGGATCGTCGACGCATCGAGCGCCTCGCCGAGATGGAGGGCGAGGTCGGCATTCCCGTCGTCTCGTTCGAGGACGATTTCGAATCGCTGCGCACCTTCGCCCCGAGCGCCACGCTACCGACCGACCCGATCGATGAAGACGACCCCTGCCTGCTCCTCTTCACCTCGGGGACGACGGGCCGACCGAAGGGGGCCCTGGTCAGTCACCGCACCCTCGTGGCCTTTACGATGTCGAGCTTTTTCATCGGTGCGCGGCGTGCGATGACCGAGCCGCCGGCGGGCGAAGCCGGCGCCACCCTGGCCCCCTTCCCGCTCTTCCATCTGTCTGGATCGATGGGGAGCACGACCGCCACCTTGGCGGGCGGTGCGACCACGGTCTGGCCGATGGGACGCTTCGATCCAGCCAAGATCATCGAACTCAGCCTGAAGGAGGACATCACCAGTTGGAATGGGGCTACGACCCACATGTTTCGCCTCATCGACCATCCGGATCTCGAAAAACTCGATCTCAGACGTTTCTCGAGCGTCGGCGTCGGTGGATCGGCCACGACCCCCGAGCTCCTGCGAGCCGTCGCCGAGCGCTTCCCCCATCTCGAAGGGAGCGTCGGTTCCGGCTACGGATCGAGCGAGACAGGGGGCCTCGTCAGTTATGCGAATAACGCGATGCTCCGAAGCGCGGCGAATTGCGTTGGCCCGCCCCTTCCGACGGTGCAGATCAAGATCGTCGACGAGGAGGGCTTGGAGCTTCCCGCCGAGGGCATCGGGCGCGTCTGTGCACGCAGTCCACTCATCATGCTCGAATACCTGAATAATCCCGAAGCGAACGCCGAGAGTTTCCTACCGGGGCGCTGGGTCGACACGGGTGACCTCGGCCGGATCAGTGGCGGCATGCTGCATATCGAGTCGCGGCTGCGCGACATGATCATCCGCGGTGGCGAGAATATCTATCCGGCGGAAATCGAAAACCGAATCGAACTCCATCCGGATGTTGCCGAAGTCGCCGTCCACGGCGTTGATGACCGTGAGATGGGCCAGCGCGTCAAAGCCGTCATCGTCCCGAACCAGGGTGCGACACCCACGGAAGCCTCGATACGCGATTTCTGCGCTGAACACCTCGCCTATTTCAAGGTTCCCGAATTCATCGAAATCCGCCGCGAAGCGCTCCCTCGGAACGCGACGGGCAAGGTCATGAAACACGTGCTCGAAGGGGCCGGAGAGAATGCTTTCGTCGAGGAATGACCTCCAGCACTCCTCGCTCCCCGCGCGACCAGGATCGGAGAGGTCCATTCGAAGGGCAGAGATCGCAGCTCGACACGGGGACCGTCATCCGCCCCGAAGCTCCGCAACGAGCATCGGAAGCGTTTCGGCGCCGAGACGAGCGATCTGTTCCTCGACGCGCACCGGATCGATGCCCGCGGCGTGCACCCGCAGGTTGAAGGAATCGCAGCCCCCGCGACCCGCGACCTCGAGCAGTTTTTCCGCCACCTCCGCTCCATCGACCCCCGACACCAGCTCTTCGCCCGCTCCCCAATGGGCCTGCGCATCCGAAGTGGCGTAGCCGCGGTAGAAATCCATCTGGGCTTCGACCTGCGCGTCCAGGGGTGGGCCGATCCAGACTCGGCGGATCGCAATCCTCGTCCCCTGCCCCCCCGCTTCCGAATAGGCGTCGGAGATTTCGCGCATGCGGGCGAGCGTCTGAAGAGAGTCGTAGAGCACGCCGATCCCGACGCGTGCCGCTCGGCGCACCGCGCCGGGGCTCTGGGCTGCACTCACCATGGGAACGGGATCCGCCCTGCATGCGGCGACGGCTGGATCCTCCGCGAGCGGCGACGCGGCGCGCCCCCGCAAGGCTTCCGTCACGAGGGGCAGATCATGCTTGAAGCGCGCCACCCGATCCTCGTAGACGAGATCCGCCATTTCGAAATCCTGGGCGAGGCCGCCGATCGCGAATCCGCCACCAACGCGTCCGGGAAAACGCACCGCGAGCCAGGCCAGCTGCTCGGTGATATGGCTCCAGTGGTAGAGCGGCAGGAGCAGAGGACAGGGTGCGGCCCACACGCAATCCGTCGCCTCAAGCAGCCAACCCGCGAGCTGAAGCGGGTTGGGTACATAACCCGGGAAGCCACCGTGGTGCTCACTGGTCATCAGGCCATCGAAGCCCGCCTCTTCCGCGAGGCTCGCCTGTCTCAGGAGTTCGGCGACGCATTCGCGAGGGGGCAGCGCGTGGGGATAGAGACGAAGCGAGACCTGGCCACGGTCGAGGGGAACCATCCGGCCAGCGTAGCCACTCCGCTCCGGGACAGCTCGACCGATCCGCACGGAGCCATCCGGCATGATCACAGCCCGACCTGCCAGCCCCCATCGACAAACCAGGTCTGCCCGTTCACGAAGACGCTCTCATCGGAACAAAGCAGGAGTGCCGTTCCGATCAGGTCCTCGACCTTGCCGACTCGTTTCGTGATCTGGCCACGCGTCACCATCGCCTTCTGTTCCTCGGAGAGCCCTCCCTTGGCGGCCTCGGATTCGACGAAGCCCGGCGCGATGGCATTGACCCGGATTCCCTCGGGCTCGAACTCGCGAGCGAGCGAAGCGGTCAGGCCGTTGAGCGCCAACTTCGAAACGCTGTAAGCACCGACTCCCATGGTGGACGAGTTCGAGGACTGATTCAGGATGACACCCGGGCGCCTGGCCAGGTGGGGTCGCGCGAGCTTCGACCAGACGAGCGCCCCGAACACGTTCACATCGAAGAGCCTTCGCCAATCGTCGATCGAAAGCCCGGTCGTCTCGTTATAGCGACCCAGGTGAAGGCCCGCGTTGTTCACCAGCACATCGATCCCACCGAACTGCTCAACGATCTTCTGGATCGCTTGCGCTGCGTCATCTTCGGAAGCCACATCCGAAACGACGGGGACGGCCGCCCCCGCCTGCGACTCGATTCGCGCGACGGTCTCTCGAGCGCCCACTTCGTCGATGTCGACGACGGCGACCGCGGCACCTCGTCTGGCAAGGGCCTGGGCATAGGCTCGTCCGATCCCGGCCCCCGCTCCCGTCACCACCGCGACTCGCTCTGAAAAATCCTGCACCTGCCATTCCTCCCGGCACCTTTTTAGAGGCGCCTAACGCGTTCGTTCTCGGAGCAGAATTTCCTGCACCACGGTCGCGAGGTGGGTGCCGTCCCGCGCGAAGAGCCGACCGATTCCCAACCCACGCGCCCCGACGATTCCCTGCCCCCGAAAATCATGCAACACCCAATCGTCGTGACGACCGGGACGATGGAACCAGATCGCGTGGTCGAGGCTTGCCCCCACGAATAGGCGGTCATACTCGTCGGATTCCGCGGTGAGAGGTGGCCGGCGCGGATGAGAAAGGCTCGCCGCCTCGGTCGGAATATCGTCCGAGGCATAGGCCAGGGCGCAGGCCTGAAGGATCGAATCATCCCCGATCGAGGGGGCAACCCGCAGCCAGCAGGAGGCGCGCGTGCCGGTCCCAGAGCCGTCGGAGACGGTTCTCCGTTCGAGGATCGGCCCCCAATCATTCGGTGGCAATTCGTCGGGCGCAGGAATATCGGCGGGAATCTCGATTTCCTGCACGTCCACCTGTTCTTCACGCAGCTGGAAGGAAGCCGAGAGGTTCAGGATCGGCCCGACCGATTGACGGGCCACAACGCGACGCGTGAGAAACGAGCGACCGTTTCGAATCCGATCGACCTCGTATCGGATCGGCTCGTCGGAGTCCCCGCCACGAATGAAATAGGCGTGAAGCGAGTGCACCCGGTGATCCGTCTCGACCGTGGCAGAGGCCGCACGCAATGCCTGGGCTACGACCTGGCCCCCATAGACGCGACCCCAGGGATAGGGGGGCCCGATCCCGACGAACACATCCGGTCCGTGGGATTCGAGGCGCATGAGGGTCTTGAAGTCGGTGACATCGAAGGACATGGGCCGGCACTATAGCCGGAGCCGGAAAATAGGAAGCGACGAAATCTCCGCAAAAGCCCATCCAAAGGCCCGCGAGCGCCCGTCCGGTCAGCGGTCTAGAGCAGCGAGCGCCTCGCGCGTCTGGCCGACCATCGCCCGCAGGATCCCCGACTCGCTCATGTTGTCGTGGGTCGCCACGGAATGATCGAGCATGTCTTCCACGATCTTCAGTCGCAGTCGCAGCGCCGAAGCCGTCTCGGGACCCGCCGCCTTCGCCACATCCAATAGGCGCAGCGCCTTGAGTCCCTCCCCCGAATCGAAATATGCCTGGGCGCGCTCGACGAGCGGTGCCCTTCCCCCCACGAGATCGACGAGGTCGGAATAGATCGATTTCGCGGGAACCGAATAGAGATCCGCCACGTCCTCGTAATAGAACCAACCGGCGAGAAACTCCCAGATCGCGCGAACGTTCCAGGAGACCTTCCCGTGTCCCTGGCTGATCTCGAGATCGGGGGGCAAGCGAATCGTCTCCATCAACTCGTATACGCTCTTGCCCGCGTTCATTCCCGCGACGGTCTCGTCGTAGACATATTGGACGCCATCACGCATCACCTGGAGGCTCTTGCGAAGATAGGCCTTGCCCTCGATCGGATCGAAATGCGCGGGCAGGATCATGGAGGGTTCGAGATCGATCAGACGGTCGAGCGCGCGAACATACCCGATCGGATCACGCGTCTTCTCCCCGCGAACCGTATAGAGGTTCGGGACCATGGGGTAGAGACATCCGTAGAAATCACCGGTCAGGACGAGCCCATGCTCGGGCAACCAGAGAAGCAGTGCATCTTCGCCCTCGGCGCTGTTCTCCGCCGCGATCGCCCGGAAACGCACACCGCCGACCTCAAAGAAATAGTCCTCGTGGACATCGACCGTGCGAGTCGGCTCGTAGCTCCGAAAGCTCGCGACCTGTCCCGCACTATGCGAGGGGTAGAGCGTGCCCGTTCGCACGCGCCAGAGATATTCGTCGGTGTCTCCGTATATCTTGTTCGTGTACTCGTAGCGCTCGTGAGCGACCAGCTCGGCACCTTCGGCGAGTGCTTCCTTCCAGGCTTCGAGCCCGCCGTTATGATCTCCGTGCGCGTGGGACACGATCACGTGGGTCGTCTTCTCGTGGCCCATGGCGAGAAGCAGATCGCGCTGCTGCTCTGCCTGCCAAGTCACGCCGGTATCGTAGATGACATTGCCGTCTTCCGTCTTGATCAAGAAGACATTGCCGACGCCTCGTGCCATGAAGACGAAATCGTTGATCGAAACGAGCTCGATCGGCGCCTTCATCAGATCCCGCGCCCGCTCGTCAACGTCTTTCGGGACGTCGATCGCCGCGTATTCCGCCGTCGTCGTATCGACTCGCGACCCGACAGCGACCGCGGAGTCCACCCCGGACAGACTCACGCAACCGAGGTGCGTCGAACCGAGAAACAAAACGAGCAGCAGGGGAAGCACATACGGGTGCACGCGCCGCCCCATTGAAAGGGTCGATGGACGGATCATGGCCTTTCCTCGATTCGAGCTCAGTCGGCTAGGCGCGGAATTAGTTCCTCGCCCGTCAGGCGGATGCTCTTCATAACGACTTCGTTGGGGACAGCGCCCATCTGCATGAGGCACATCAGGCGATCGGCGCCGATATCGGCGAAGCCCTTCAGCTTGGCCTCGCACGCGTCGACGTCACCGATCACCACGGATTCGATCGACTCCATCACTTCGAAGGCCTCGACTTTGTCGATCGGGTGACCGGCGAGCTGGCGATTCAGGAGCGCAATCACCGGCACCGGATCGTTCAGGTCGAGACCCTCGAAATCCTCGGGGGCGTCGAGGGCAGCGTCGCTTTCCGGCGATGAATCCTTGAAATCGCCCCGGATGGCATCGATCCAAGTATCCCGCGGAACGTGAAATACGGTCGGTGCCGCGTTGATGAACCAGAGGATGGCTTCGGCCGCACCGGAGTCGATCGCCGCCTGGCGCGTTTCCGCGCACAGCATGAAGGTGAAGATCGAGCGCTGGGCATTCACGAAATGACCGGCGGGATCACAATTGGCGAGCCCACGATCATATTCACCGAGCAATTTTTTCAGGGTCGAGAGGGGCGAAACGAGCGTCGTCCCAAGCGCGCCCACACCCAACGATCCAGCCATATAGAAGGACTCGGGGCTCGTCGAGGTCTGCCAGAGCGGAGGGTGCGGCTGCTGGATCGGTTTGGGGACGACATTGCGCGGCGGAATCGTCGCGAAGTCGCTCTTCCATTCGAAGGAATCCTGGGTCCACATTTTCGGCATCATCAGCAGCGCCTCGCGCAACTGCTCGCGCGACGTCTCCGGGTCGACCTCGAAGGTCTCCCATTCCGTTCCCCCCGAGCGTGCCAATCCGAGTTCGAGCCGGCCTCCGCTCATCTGATCGAGGAAGGCCGCACGTTCGGCGACGCGCATCGGATGATTGATGCTGAAGGGCGCGAGCACACCTGCGTGGCCGAGATGGATCCGCTCGGTCACCTGCGACAGGACCGCCAGCACCATCTCCGGCGACGAGGAGTAGCTGAATTCGTCCGCCCCGTGGTGTTCGACGGTCCACCAACAGCCGAAGCCTAGCTCGTCCGCGAGTCGTGCCTGTTCGATCGAATCGAGGAAGACCTCTTGCTCGAATGCCGGACCCGGGGATGTTCCCGCCGGCCTTGCACGCTGAAGCTCAGAGAATATATCCAGGATCATGGTGTTCCCTCCACTCCCGATTCTACCCTCGCGGGGCGCCTCAAGTCGAGCGAGGATTGCGGCACGCGATCGGCGCCTCGATGCCCCGCTTCCCGCACCCGGAAACGCCCAACATATCCACCTCGCCCAACGATTCCACCGAATCCATCCAGGACAGCGATTGGTCGGTCGAATCGCTCTTCCATTTCGTCGTGAACACCTGGAATTTCGAGCGCTCCCTGGAATTCTATCAGCGGCTCGGCTTCGGGGTATTGCGAGATAATCGCGACGTCATCTGGCCCCAATTTGTGGGTGAGAATTTTGGAATGGAGGCCGCACAGGGCCGCGGGGCACTCCTCGGTCTGGGCGAATCCGAACACCATACCCGCCTCGATCTGATCGAGTGGCTCGAGCCCCGATGGGAGAACCCGAATGACCCGCCCTCCCCCAAGCGCGTCCCACGCATCATGGCGCTGCGAACGCGGAACCTGCGTGCCGCTTACGAGGACCTGCAAAACCAGGGCGTCGCGTTCATCACCCCTCCCCGGAACGCCGATCCCAAGGCCGGCGTCGAGTCGGTCGTGTGCTGCCATGATCCCGAAGGCTCTGTGGTCGAGCTGATCGAATATATGGGAATCGCCTCGGCAGCCGGATCGATGACCTCGATGTCCGGTCGGACGACACGAAATGAGACTGGGCGGCACACGGCCGGAGTTCGACGCAGAACCAGGGTCGTGGCACTCGCCACGAAAGGGTCCGCCACGCGGTTTTCCCGACCTAGGATCTCGCGGCCCCCGTCGCAGCGCGGGCCATCGCAGTCACTGAGAATGCTCCGAGTCCCCGCCGCCCGTTCGGTTATGCTCGCTCTGCGAGCGCGACTTTCCGCTGCGACTCCGGCTCGCGATGAGCCCGGTCGATCCGCCAGGGATAAAGAGATATGAGTCTGGACACCATCATCATCGGCGCCGGATCTGCCGGCTGCGTACTCGCGGCGCGCCTCAGTGAAGACCCGCAGCACGATGTGCTCCTGCTCGAAGCGGGCCCCGCCCACGATCCCGCCGCGCTGCCCGACCAGGTCGAATTCCTCGGCCTCGGTTACCAGTGGCCGATCGAATGGGGCGAGGAAGTCCAGTCGAGCGACGGACGCGTCCTTCCCTATCTGCGAGGGCGAGGCGTCGGTGGGTCTTCCAGCATCAACGGGGGCGTCGCGATGCGGGCAGAGCCCGCCGATCTCATCCATTGGCCCAAGGGCTGGCAATGGGAGGAGATGCTCCCGTGGTTCCGAAAGCTCGAGAATGACCGTGAATTCGGTTCGGCGGACTATCATGGCGACGCCGGCCCGATCCCGGTCCTGCGCTGGGCCGAGAGCGACTGGGATCCGACCTATCGTGCTTTCTACGAAGCCTGCACGAAGCTGGGCATCGTCGAGAGTCCTGACCACAATGCCCCGGACACGACGGGTGTCGGAGCGATTCCGATGAATCGTGACGGTAGCCGACGACTTTCCGCCAGCGTGACCCATCTCTATCCCGCGCTGGATCGTGCGAATCTGGAGGTCCGCGGCGACGCGCTCGTCGCGAAGGTCCTGCTCGACGGGGGCGTCGCGATCGGCGTCGAACTCGCGAGTGGAGAACGTCTCGAGGCGGCGCGCGTGATCCTCGCGGCGGGCGTCCTGCACACCCCGACCCTGCTCTGGCGTTCGGGAATCGGGCCGGCGGATGCCTTGCGGGGCCTCGCCATCGATCCGCTCGTGGATGCCCCGGCCGTCGGCGCCCACTGGACCGACCATATGATGCTGGAACTCTCGACTCCGGTGAGCGATCGCTTCATCCGCCCGGGCAATCAGGGCATCCAGGTCCTGGCTCGGGTCAGCGCGGAAGGCAGCCCCTATTCGAATGATCTCCAGATCACACCCTGGTGCGAGCGGGTCGGGAAGGACGAATACAAGTTGAACCTGAGCATTTCGCTCCAACAACCCTTTGGCGAAGCAGAGGTCGCCGCGGCGGGTCCCGGCGCGAATGAGCGGGGCGTCTTTACGTGGCCCTTCCCGAGCGACGCACGCAATATCGAGCGCCTCCGCTACGGCTACCGACTCGCGGCGCGAATCCTTGCGAATTCCGGAATCTCACGCGAGCCCGGCGAGCTCGCGCGTGCCGAGGCCCAGAGTGACGCTGAACTCGACGCCTGGATCGCCCGGTCTCATGGGGCGTTCTACCACGGCGTTGGCTCCTGCCAGATGGGCGAGAGCGATGAGCTGCCCCTCGATCTCGACCTCTCCCTCCGCGGCGTGAGGGGCCTCTACGTCATCGATGGCGCGTCGATTCCCCGCGTCACGCGCAGCAATACGCATCTCGTGATCGTCGCCCTGGCGGAACGGGCAGCGGCGATGCTCATCGGCACAGAGTCGATCTAGGCGCGCACCCCTTTGGGAAGAGATCGAGGGTGGGAAGAGATCGAGAACGAATGGCTTCGGGCCACCTCGACCCGCTCGACCGGCCAGTGATCCCAGCCAAAATCAGCGGCCTCGAAACGATGAGGCCGAATTCGCTTCCCTAGCGGCCCAGCAGTCGCCCCAGGCCTTCCTTGAGCAGATCTTCCGCAGAATCCCGATCGGCCTCCCCGGCCGCGTCTCCTTCGGGCGTGCGGTGATTCCTCCCGAAGATCGCGTCGCCCAGCTTCTTGGTCACGCGATCCGTCACCTCTTTCTTCGCGCTCGCAGTAGCCATCTGGGAAAGCGCTGCGAGATCGGGCATCAGACTCGGGGCGTCGGTCGTTCCTCCGAAGCGAAGCGGGAGGGTCACGATCTCTCCGTCGGCGAGGATCGCAGCGAACCAATCCGCTTTCGCCAGAATCTTCTGGGAGAGGTCCTGCGAGAATCGGATCGTTCCCTCCGCCGCGATCGACCCGTCGAGACCGAGAGTCCCCACGGCCTGGATTGCAAAATCACCCGCCTCGAGGGAGAGATCCCTGGCGGTGATTGCGCCCTCTGCAATCTCGAGAGCCATGTCGATCGTCTCGAAGGGCGTTCGATCCCCCGCAAGCGCATTCGGCGCGACATCGCGAATCGAGTGGGCCGCCAACTGCCCCAATCCAGGATCGGCAACGAGGCGCCCGACCAGGCTGTTCAAAACATTTACCTGCTCCAGCGCCCCTTCGCCGATCTCGAAGCGCAGACTCCCCGCCAGGCTTCGCTTGAGTGATTCCCACTCGAGACTGTCACCTCGCAGCGCCAATTCTCCGCCAAGCCTGCCCGAGAGCATGCCCGGCGGCCAGCCGAGAAGGGCAGCTGCTAGCTCGCCCGAGTCGAGATTCTGGATCTTCGTCATCAAATCGAAAGGCGACGCATCCGGCTCACCTAATACAACCTCTCCGGTCAGATCGACGCTGCCCCCGGCCAGCGCGATCGCCACCTGATCCATCTTCACCCGGGATCCACGAGCCGTATCGTGATAGACGAGGTCGACCGCGATCGAATCGAGATCGAACCCGGCGAGTCGTGCATTCTGCGACCGAACGCGAACCGGAACACCCGATTTCGCCGGATTCGCTGCCAGGACCACGTCGATCTCGAGCGAATCGATCCGCTCGACCGCTGCCCCTTCTTCGAATCGCACCCCGAAGATCGCGGGATGGAAGGTGGGACTCTGCAGCCGAAGGGTCCCCTCGAGCGGATCCAGGCTCCCGAGCCTGATCTCCCCCTCGAGTCGACTCGCGAGCCCGGTCTCGGCCGCTTTAGCAGACCGCGCACGTCCCGAAAAACCGATCGCGATCGGACCCTCCAACGCCAGGTCTGTCCCCGAGGTTTCGAAGCCGTCGATCACGAGAGAAAGCCCTTCCGAGCTCGTACGGTCCTCGAAGTGGATTGTGCCCCCGGTAATCTCGAGCAGCGCGATGGCGACGGCGAGTGGAGCCCCCTCTTCCGCGGGCGACGGCTCATTCGGGGGCGCCTCGCCCTGTCCGACGAGAGCCGAGAAATTGAAGCCCTCGGCGGTCTGGACGATGCGAATCGTGGGTGCGTCGAAGCGGATCCCACTGACTTCGATGCGCCGCTGAAGCGCGGGCAGGATTCGAAGGCCCAGATAGGCTTCTTCGAGGCGTAGAAAATCCAGCGGACCAAAGCGCGGATCTTCAGCGATCCGCAGACCGACGACGCGAACCGCGAGACCGCTCGAGAATGCGACTTCGGCGGCTTCGAAGGACACTTCCCGCCCCACCGCATCGCTCGCGAGCCCGGTCAGGGTCTCGCGATTCTCTTCCAGATACGTGTTCACGTTGAAGATCGCGACGACTACCGCGACGATCAGGACGAGGATCAAGATGGTCAGACCGATGACGACTCTTCGCATTCTTCCCTCGCCTAAAACCGCTCAATCGGGTCGCAGAATCCCGCCCGAACAAGGAAAATGCTGGATTGACCGATCCAGAGCAATCCACCCAGCGGATTCATGCCGGTCTCAGGGATTCTCCCTCATCTCGTTGCGCCCTCCACGATTTCAGCGCGAACCCCGCGACAATTCGCTGCAGCGTCGAAAAAACCCTGCTGTTCGCGCACTCTGAATGCGTTGTGTTCGGCGGCCGTCTCGAATCGTGCCTCGTCCCAGGCGAAATAGGATTCTTCGAGCATATCTGTCGCGAAGCGTACACAGAGTTCCAGGCTGACCCGTTCCGCGGCCAAAACGAGCGAGTCTGCCTCTGCGCGGGAGAGCGGTCGCGCATAGCCCTGGACGAAACCGGCCAGCGACGCCGCAAAGATCTCCAAATCGAAGTGCGCACCCCGCCCATCCGGTTTTCTCCGATGGCACCACGATCGCCAGGCGTCCCCCCATTCGCCCCAGAGCGGGGCCCACATCAGCGTGTCGAAGTCGACCAGCGCGATCGCGCGATCGCGCTCTGGGGGATGCGTACCCTCGAAGAGAAGATTGGCCAGCTTCAGATCACCGTGAATCACGCGATCTGGAACGAGAGGGGGGGGGCCGAGCCGCGCCAAACGCTCCTCGATCCAGGCCGCAATCGCACGCACTTCCGACGCAAGACGGTGATCCGTGTGTTCTTCGAGCGCTCTTCGCAACCGATCGATATAGCGCGGTGTATTCCGCAAAGGAATTCCCATTGGCGCAAGCGGAGCGTCGAAGTCGTCGAGGGCAGCGTGAAATCGGCCGACCAGCGCACCGGCCGAGCGCGCCTGAAGCTCCGACTCGATCCGCTCGAAACTCTCGCCGGCGAGATGGGTCAGCAATCGCCAACGCCCCTGGCTGGGCAGATCGATCCAGAGCGCCCCATCCCGGGTGGGCAAGAGTTCCAGGGTCGCGAACCCGCGCTCTTTGAGATGGTGCGTCACCGCCGCGATATTGTCGTGAATCTCTGGCGCGAAGACGTCGCTCACGCGCTGGAGCACATACTCGCCGCTCTGCGCCCGAACATGCAGGCTCCGGTGAAGCAAACCTCCCGACAGCGTCCGAAGAGCGAGGCGCCCCGCAAGCGCCGGGAATGCCTGACGCACCCTCTCCGGAATCTCCATGGGATCCGTACCATCTCCCCACGCGTTCGGATCGGCGTCCCGAACGTCATCGGCCTCGAACGAATTCATGTCGTGGAGTGTAGGGGGGTCGAGTCACCGCTTCGAGATGGCAAGCGACCCGATTTTCATCGTCTCGAGTATTTCGCTCGACTCCCTGGACATGCGATCACTCGTGGGAACTCGCTGATTGGATATCCCCCACCCCAGAACACCCCCGATCGCAATCTCCCGCTGGATGCCTCGGAGGCCGAGAAAGATCGGACGATCGCCTAACGTGACTTGTGAATCAGATTCTCGGCGAACCAGTTGATCTGGTCGATCTTCTCTTCGAGTGTCTGTGTATCCGGGGTGCCGTCGTAGGGATTTCGAAACCCCGCGATCGCCTCGCCGACGGCGAGATCCTCGAGCTTCTTGATCCCGTCGAGACTGAACGCCTCCACCCCCATGGACTGATATTCAAAAGGAAGATGATCCCTCCCGTATTCCTTGCGAAGACCATCGATCTCATCGATGAGCAGCTTGAGATCGTCGAGGGTCCCCCCCGCATGAATGAATCCGTCTCCCCGTAGAGCAGCCCGACGAAGAGCCGGCTTCGAGTGTCCCCCGATCAGCATCGGAACGGGTTGGGGCGGCACCGGACAGATCCGCATCGAATCGATCTGGAAGATTTCGCCGTCGTAAGAGAAATAATCTCCGGTCATGAGGCCGCGAACGATGTCCATCATCTCATCCATTCGCTGACCGCGCTTCTCCCAGGGAACCTGACAGGCCGCGAAGTCGTCGGGCCAGGGACTGATCCCGACCCCGAAGGCAAAACGCTGATCGGTCATCACCGCGATCGATGAGAGTTGTTTGGCAACGATCACAGGCTGGCGAATCGCGAGTTTCATCACCGAAGTCGTGAAGCGGATCTTCGAGGTGATCGCGGCCATCGCGGGAATCGCCACGAAAGGCTCCAGAAAGGGGACGCCATCGAGGAACTCGCGATCTCCCGTTCCGTTGTAGGGATATTGACTATCCGACTCCTCGGGATAACAGATGCTGTCCGGGAGCGTGAAGCTATCGAAGCCCGCCTCTTCCGCCGCGCGGGCGAGGGGCAGATAGAAAGCGGGGGCACACATGGTGGCGTGGTAGGCAAAGCGCATGAATCTCTCCTGGGAGGGCTCGGGGCGAGGCCGGACTCTAACTGTGGAAATCGACTTTGTGGAGAGGCCTCCACGGATGAAGCCTCCGTCCGGCTTCCCCTGGAAATGGCCGGATGACCGAAGGTCGTCGTATTCTCGCCGACGTCGAAGACGCAGACGATCATCGGGTTCGACCTGTCGCGAGGACGACGACGAAAGATATGCAGCGCCCCTTCGAGCCAGGAAGCACCCGATCCCGGTGCCGATGGCAGACGATTCTCCATCCCCCGCTCCAGAAAGGCGCGCCCCGAGTCAACCCTCGTCAACACCGTGCGAGAGTCCACCAAAGACGCGATGGCCAGGAGACACCAGCCCGCGTTAGACTCATCCCTTCGACCGATTCCGGCCCTCCAACGCCACATTGAAAAAGGGGAGAAGCGCATGGGAACCATCGCAATCACGGGCGCCGCGTCCGGAATCGGAGCGGCGACCGCAGCACGTCTGACCAACGAAGGCCACCGGGTCATCGGTGTCGATCTCCACAAGACGGACATCACGGCGGATCTGTCAGCGCCCGAGGGGCGCCAGTCCGCGATCGACCAGATTCTCGACGGGTGCGGCGGCACCCTCGACGGATTCGTCCCCTGCGCGGGGCTCTCGGGATTGCCCGATCGACCCGGCAGCCTGCTCGTCAGCCTCAACTATTTCGGGTCGGTCGAACTGATCGAGGGCCTTCGCGGGGCACTGGCCAGGAGCGAGGCCTCTTCGGTGGTCGGGCTCTGCTCGAATTCGACCACGACCGCCCCGGGTCTGCCGATGGAACTCGTCGAAGCCCTCACGAACGGAGACGAGGAAGCCGCGCGCGCGATCGGCGACAAGACGGGCTCGATCATGGCCTACCCCGCGACCAAGATGGCGCTGGCTCGATGGATTCGAAAGAACTCGGTGAGCGAAGACTGGATCGGCCAGGGAATCAACCTGAACGCGATCGCTCCCGGCAAGACCGAAACGGCGATGGTCGCCGAAGGCCGCGCCGACCCGATCCTCGGCAAGGCCATGGACCTCTTCCCCATGCCGATCGGGCGGGACGGCCGCCCCGAAGAGATCGCCAGCATGATCTGTTATCTGCTCGGCCCCGAGGCACGCTTCATCGTGGGCAGCGTTTTCTTCATCGATGGTGGAACCGACGCCCTGCTCCGGCCCAACGACTTCCCGTCGGTGATGCCGGTTCCCGTTTAGGACACGGGCGCTGGACTCAGAACTCGATGATCGCGCGGCCTTCGATTTCTCCCTTCGAGAGCGCAGCGATCGCATCGTTGATGTCGTCGAGCGTGTAGCGCCGGGTGACCAGCGCATCGAGATCGAGTTCGCCACGCTCGAACCACTCCAGGAAGAGCGGAATATCCCGATCCGGGCGGCAGGATCCCGCGAGAGTCCCCGTCAATTTCTTCTCGTGCAGGAATAGATCGAGGGGCGAGACAGGAAAATCGTCCGCCGGGATCCCGACGAGAATCGCCTGCCCCTGCCCATCGACGCCCAGGGGTTTCGTGCGGGTCGCAGGCAGGATCTGCCGCGCGGTCACATCCGTCCCGATGCAGTCGAAAGCGACATCGACGCCCGCAACCGGCAAGCCCGCCATATCCCTCTCCGTATCCGACCTCGTCAGCGCGCGAACCGCCTCGACCGCATCCTCGTTCGACGCGTTGACCAGATGGGTCGCACCGTGGCGCTTCGCGGCCTCGAGCTTCTCGTCGGCCAGATCGACGGCGATGATCGGATCGGCCCCGGCGATCCGCGCGGCCGCGATCGTGCAGAGACCGACACCGCCTGCCCCGAAGATCGCCACGCTCTGCCCCGCGCGTACCTTCGCCGTGTTCACGACCGCCCCGGCACCGGTCATCACCGCACATCCGACGACACAGCTCACATCGGGCCGCGTATCGCCGGGCACCTTCACGACGTAGAGCTCGTCGAGCAGCACATGATCCGCCCAGGTGTAGACACCCTGGCAGAGGGCGACACGTCCGCCCGCTTCTTCGACCCGAGCGCTCTCGGGCCGACGGGTCGGCGCTTCGATCGTGCGGGGGATCCCTCCGATGATCACCCGGTCGCCCATCACGACATGGTCGACCTCGGCGCCAGCGGCGAGGATCTCGCCCGTCGCCTCGTGGCCGAGCATGACATCGTTGGTGCGATGCTCGTGGATCTCGTGCAGCTGGCTATGGCAGAGCCCGGTCGAAAAGATCTTGACGAGGACCTGATGTGGACCCGGGTCCGGGAGGGTGATCTCGTCGACTCGAAGCGTATCCGAGCCTTCGGGTAGGATCGCGATTCGGGCGGGGGTCGGCATCTCAGGCTCCTCGTGGTCTCCGGTTCTTCCGCGATCGGGGCTCGCGCGGCCCGATACCGGCCGCGCCCGCTCCGCCGCTATTCTGCGACGAGCCCGCGATCGCGGTGACCCGCCATTCGACCGCCATCAGCGGTGAACTCGGACCCGGTGGAATAACTGCTCTCATCCGAGGCCAGGAAGAGAACGAGGCGTGCGATTTCCTCGGGTTGGGAGATCCGTCCGATCGGCTGATCTTGGAAAGGATCGCTCTCGGCCATATGCCCGAGCTCGTCTCCGCCTAGCATCGGCGTATCCACGCCTCCCGGATGGACCGAATTCACGCGAATTCCGTATTGCCCGAATTCGATCGCGGCGGTCTTGGTCATGCCTCGAACGGCCCATTTACTGGCCACATAACCCACGACACCTTCGACGCCCTCGAGTCCGGCATTCGAGGAGATATTCACGATCGAGCCTCCTCCTGATTCTCGCATCGGTGCGACGACGGCGCGGATTCCGAGGAAGACCCCCACCTGATTGACGTTGACCACCGCCATAAAATCCTCGAGGGAATGCTGCTCGATATATCCCGTGCGAACGATGCCCGCGTTGTTGATCAATATGTCGAGCCGCCCGAAAGTCGCAACCGTCTCTTTGACCACGTCCGCCCAACCGTCCTCGTTCGTCACGTCCAGATGCAAATAGCGAGCGGCTTCACCGATTTCCGAAGCGACCTTTGCGCCGGCCTCATCGAGGACATCGGCGATCACGACCTTGGCCCCCTCGGCCGCAAATATCCGAGCCTCCGCCTCACCCTGTCCACGGGCACCACCTGTGATGAGAGCCACCTTGCCTGCGAGTCGATTCATGAGAGATCTCCTTCGATTTTCTGAGGATGCCCATGGGCCGGATCTCGGATGGGTCCATCCGTCTCCGAATTCAGGGCTGCCAGCGGCGAGGCTTGTGCGCTTGCCACCGCGGTCGACCTACGGATCATCGCGCGGCGGAGAGGGCACGTCGATCCGTCTGGAATCCGCTATGCAATCCCCACGAGCGAGGCCGCCTCCTCTTCACACAGGCTCCGCGAGGATGAAAATCAATGAAGACCTTCCTCAAGATCCTAAGCCTCCTCCTCGTGGCCCTCAGTATCGTCGCCGGCGGACTCTTTTTTTTCTATGGCGACGAGATGGACGGAGCCGAGTTCTGGGAGAGTACGATCGAGGCCTATGAGGCCGAGGATGCCGCGCGGTTCCCCGACAAGGGGCTGATTCTTTTCACGGGAAGTTCGAGTATCCGCCTGTGGTCGACCCTCGAAGCCGACATGGCCCCCCTCCGGGTCCTCAATCGCGGCTTCGGCGGAGCGCATATGGACCACGTCGTCCATTTCGCAGACCGAATCATCGCGCCCTACGCAGCACGGGCGATCGTCGTCTACGCCGGGGACAACGATATCGGGGCGGGCAAGAGCCCGGAGACCGTCGAGGCCGACTTCCGCGCGCTCGTCGCAAAGGTGCGAGAGGATCAGCCGACGGTCCCCATCTACTACCTGACGATCAAGGCTTCGCGGCTTCGTTGGAAGCTGTGGTCATCGATGCTCGAGGCGAACCGCCTCATCGGAGCGATCGCGGCGGAGCATCCGGGAATCCACATCATCGATGTGAGCACCCCGATGATCGACCGGGGTCGCGGCGGCAAGCCTCCCAGAGAACTCTTCCTCTTCGACGGACTTCACCTCTCCGCCGAGGGCTACGCGCTGTGGGCATCGATCGTCAGAGAACATCTCCTGGCCGACCTCGGGACCCGCTAGCGGGAAGCGATCGGACGCGAGGCCTCCGCCAGCCATGGAGACCCGGCCCCGATTCTGTTAGAACCTCGGCTCTCGATCGCGGACAAAGCGGCAGCTCCACGCCCTTCACGCCAAGCAGAACTGCGTTTTGCTCAATGTAAATCCCTGTAATCCCAGAGGAAATATGAGCCAGTCTCCCCCCATCATCTACACCTGGACCGACGAGGCCCCCGCCCTCGCCACGCACTCCTTCCTCCCGGTCATTCGGGCGTTCGCCGGCGCGACCGGTGTCCCCGTGGAAACGCGCGACATTTCACTCGCCGGTCGCATCCTCGCCGTCTTCCCCGACCGCTTGACGGCGGCCCAGCGAACACCCGATGGTCTGGCCGAACTCGGCGCCCTCGTGAAGACCCCCGAGGCCAATATCATCAAGCTCCCGAATGTCTCCGCGTCGCTTCCCCAGCTGAAAGCCGCGATCGCCGAGCTCCAGGCGAAGGGCTACGCCCTCCCCGACTACCCCGAAGAGCCCGGCAGCGACGAAGAGCGCCAGATCCAGTCGACCTACGACAAGATCAAGGGTTCGGCGGTCAACCCGGTGCTTCGAGAGGGCAACTCGGATCGTCGCGCGCCGAACGCGGTCAAGGAATACGCCCGCCAGAATCCGCATCGCATGGGCAAATGGGCGCGCGACTCGAAGACCCACGTCTCGACGATGAAGGGCGGCGATTTCCGTCACAACGAAAAATCCGTGACCGTTCCGGAAGCCACCTCCGTCGACATCGTCCATTCTTCGTCCACCGACGGAACGAAGACGACGCTCAAAGCTGGCATCGAGCTGCTGCAAGGTGAGATCATCGACTCGACGGTGATGAGCAAGAAGACGCTCGTCCGCTTCCTCGCCGAACAGATCGAGGACGCCAAGGCGAAGGGTGTGCTCTTCTCGCTGCACATGAAGGCCACCATGATGAAGGTCTCGGACCCGATCATCTTCGGCCACGCGGTCAAGGTCTTCTTTGCACCCATCTTCGAGAAATATGGGGCGACCCTCGAGGAACTCGCGGTCGATGCGAATAGCGGATTCGGTGACGTGATCCAGAAGATCACCAGCCTGCCGGAGGCGGATCGCAAGGCGATCGAGGCTGATCTCGAGAAATGCTATGCCGACCGCCCCGCGATCGCCATGGTGAATTCGAACAAGGGGATCACCAACCTGCACGTCCCCAGCGACATCATCATCGATGCATCGATGCCACCGATGATTCGCGACTCGGGTGGGATGTGGAATCCAGCCGGTGATCTACAGGACTGCAAGGCGGTCATCCCCGACAGTAGCTATGCAGGCGTGTACCAGGTCATCATCGAGGATTGTCAGGCCAATGGCGCCTACGACCCGGCCACGATGGGCACGGTCCCTAACGTCGGCCTGATGGCCCAGAAAGCCGAAGAATACGGCTCCCACGACAAGACCTTCGAGATCCCCTCGGACGGAACGGTTCGCGTGGTGGATGCCCGCGGCAAAACCCTGATGGAACACGCGGTCGAGGCGGGCGATATCTGGCGCGCCTGCCAGGCGAAGGATGCGCCGATCCGAGACTGGGTGAAGCTAGCCGTCACACGAGCGAGGGCGACGGGCTGGCCCGCGATCTTCTGGCTCGACCGCGACCGCGCCCACGATGCTCAGCTGATCGAGAAGGTCGAGGCCTATCTAGGCGACCACGACACGAGCGGATTACAGATCGAGATCATGCCCCCTGTCGAGGCGACGAAATTCTCCGTTGAGCGGATTCGCCGCGGTGAGAACACGATCTCGGTCACCGGCAATGTCCTTCGCGATTACCTGACCGATCTCTTCCCGATCCTCGAGATCGGAACGTCTGCGAAGATGCTCTCGATCGTCCCCCTCATGAATGGCGGTGGTCTTTTCGAGACCGGCGCCGGGGGCTCCGCACCAAAGCATGTCCAGCAATTCGAGGGAGAGGGCCACCTTCGCTGGGATTCGCTCGGCGAGTTCCTCGCACTGGCGGCCTCGCTGGAACACCTCGGCGAGCATTTCGACAACGGCGCGGCATGTCTGCTCGGCGAGACCCTCGAAGACGCGACGGCCCAGCTCCTGCTCAACCGCAAGGCGCCCTCGCGTGTGGTCCACGAACTCGACAACCGGGGCAGCCAGTTCTACCTGGCCATGTATTGGGCTCAGGCAGTCGCCGCTCAGACGACCGATGAGGCGCTGGCGAAACGCTTCGCGCCGATCGCCGAGAGGCTCGCCGCCCAAGAGGAAAAGATCGTCGGCGAGCTGAATGGGGCGCAGGGTCCGGCACAGGATATCGGCGGCTATTACCGACCGGAGATCGCGCTCGCCGAAAAAGCCATGCGACCGAGCGCGACGCTCAACGAGATCATCGACGCGATCTGATCGGATCGCGACACCTCTCAGCGATCGGGCCGCCGCAGGGTCACGGTTCCCGTCGCGTGGGGACCGAAATCGTTGACCGCCGCAAACTGAACGGTCTCGACGCGTCCTCCGTCGACGACCGTTTCGCTCGCCACCTGTCCCGTGAAGTGGAGTGTCTTACCGGGCACGCAGGGGGCTCCGAGCCGAACCGCGACCCGTTCGAGCCGCACTGCCGGACCGGCCCAATCCGTCACGTAACGCGCGACATATCCGTTCGTCGTCAAGATATTCATGAACATGTCGGGGGCGCCCTGGGCGCGGGCATAGTCGGGATCGTGGTGGACGGGCATGAAGTCTCGAGAGGCGATCGCGCCGGCGACGATCACGGTCGAGGTCACGTTCAGATCGAAGGGCGGGAGGAGGGGACCGGTCGGCACATCTTCTGCGGAGGCACCCGACTTCCCGGACTTCTTCTGACCTCCCTCACCCGCGCTTCCCGGGGCGAATTTGTAGACGCGAAAGCGCTGGCGCCCGACAGCTTCGCCTGTCGCGTCGGAATAGGTCGTCACCCAAGTCACGAAATAACCCTGACCGAGGCCCGTCGTCTTCTGCTCCGAGATCTCCTCGAGTTCGCTCTCCGAATGCAGAAAATCGCCGGGGCGCAGGTAGCGAATGAACTCGAGCTCCGAGTTGGTCGCGAGGGTTCCGACAAAGCCCTCGTCGGCGAGCTGGGTGATCGGATTCGTCCCCTTGATCTCGGTCGCCGAACCGCCGCGCTCGGCGATGCCCTCGATGAGAGGCCGTCCCATCGTCCAGGTCTGCAACATCGCCGGGGGGGCCACGATTCCGTCGAAGCCGTTCTCCTTGGCCACCGCCTCGTCGAGGTAGATCGGATTTCGGTCGTCGAGGGCGTCGACCCAATGGCGGATCATCGGCACATTCACTTCATCGGGCGCGGGCATCGCAGCGCCACTGCCGAAGGGCTTGCCAATCTGGTCGAGGAGCCCCGCGCGAATGGGATCTTTCTCTTCGGTACTCGTCATCAATCTTCTCCGTCTCGTGCCATCCGGCGCGGCCCCAAATCTGAAGACCCAGACCTTACGCGATCACGACCGATGGATCATGCTGGAGTCGACCGCCCGATCGAAGAGAAAAGCCAGATCGGTCACCGTCAGGGCGATCTCGAGCGATCGAGGCATCTCCCTCTCCAGTTCAGAACGAGCCCGAATTCTGGCTGATCTCCTCCGCGAACGCCGGCGATCACCGGATCGGACGGGCATGCCCCGCTCGAAACCGCTGGTTACACTCCCTGCGCCCACCACCCCACGAGGATCGAGAGATGAAGGTGAATTACGATATTCTGGCGCCGATTCACGAGACCACAGCCCGAGACCGCGCCCTGGCCGAGCTGCGGCGGGAAGCACCGATTCAGTGGGACCCGAAGAATGAGTGGTGGCTCCTGACGCGCCATGCCGACGTCCGCTATGTCTCGCGCCACTCCGAAATCTTCTCCTCCGAGCCCAAGGGGCCATGGCATGTCTTCGAGGGGCATTTCTCGATGCAGGCGATGGATGGCGCTCCCCATCTGCGTCACCGCAACATCGTGAACCGCGGCTTCACGCCGCGCATGGTGTCCACGCTTTCGGAGCGCGCACTCCGCTATGCGGACGAAGCGATCGATGCGCTCGACGGGCGCCACAGCGGAGATTTCGTGACGGACCTCGCCGTGCCCGTCCCGATGAGGATCATCGCCGACATGATCGGAGTCGCAGATGGCGACCTGCAGCGCTTTCGGGAGTGGAGCGACGCGATGATCCACATGAGCGCGGAGGGTACGGGCCCCGAGATGCGCGCGAAATCTGCGGAGCTCGTCGGGGAGCTCAGCGACTATATCGGTGAGAAAGTGCGCGAGCGTCGAGAAACACCCCAGGACGATATCCTGAGTCGGATCATCGAGGCCGCAGACGAGGGCGTACTCGCGGACACACCGGATTCCATCAACCCCGAGGATCGACTGAACTCGGACGAGATCAAGGATATGGCGCTCTTCCTGTTGATCGCGGGCAACGAGACGACTCGCAACGGCATCTCCCATGCCATGCTCGCGCTCCTCCAACATCCCGAAGAACGCGCGAGGCTGATGGCGGACCCCTCACTCTGGGGCACCGCGGTGGACGAGGTCCTGAGGTGGTCTTCCCCGGTCCGCGCGATGCGGCGCGTCGCCCTCGAAGACACGACGCTCTCGGGACAGAAGATCCGCGAGGGCGAATCGGTCGTGATGGTCTATGCCTCGGCGAATCGCGATGAAGCGGTCTTCGAGGATCCGCATACCTTCCGCATCGATCGGTCGCCCAACGAACATCTCGCCATGGGCTTCGGGCCGCATTTCTGCCTCGGGTCGAATCTCGCGAAGATGGAGATACGTATCACGCTCGAACGAATTCTTTCGCGGCTGCCGAATCTACGGCTCGTGAAGGGCGGCGCGCCGGTCTTTACGCCGAGCGCACTGATCGATGGGATCGAGTCCCTGCCCGTCGAATGGTGAGAAACCCTGGGCTGCCGTCGAGCAGCTCCGGACTCGATTCCGGTGGTGCGGCCCATGGCCGATTTCGCCCCCCACGGCGCACGCGCGCGGAATCTGCGCGTCCCCGGCCTGCCTGTCCAGTTCCTGAATCAGTATCGCAATTTCCGGATCCGCCTTCAGATCGCCGGGGATCCGAAGGCTGATCTCGACCCGCGTCATATCATCGAAACCGGTCGGTCGCGCCAGAACCCGCTGCTCGGAGTGAATGGGGTCATCGTATTCGCCACCCGCTCTCGCGTGTATTTGATCATCGCATTGCCACCGAGGCTCACCCGCGTCGAGACACCGCCATAGGCAAGATTCAACTCGCGACCGACCAGGCTCTTCACGTCGGTCACGCGGAGGGGCTGACCCATATTCTCGCCCCATCCCCAGATATGCAGCCGAAGCGCCTCGTGCTCCCGGTGGAAATAGATACGCCCCTCCTCCGTCGAACGTTCGAGTTCCCAGCGGTCCGAGATGGCCATATCGAGCATCCCCTGCCCGATCTGAACGAGCCGCGTGGGCCCGCCATCGTCGCTACACACCAGCAGGGAGACAAGACAGGAAACGATCACGATCGTTCGAAGCGAGGAGCCTGGTGCACGGTCTACTCCAGAAACCCCGGCTTGCTTCCATGGGCCGACGCGACGTCGGGGTGATCTCGCGCTGACGCTCCCCTGATCGACGCGCCAAGGGAGAACCTTGACGGCGGCGCACCGCGTAGCCGGCGGTGTGCATGCTCCGAGGCCTCGCTAGTGTCGAGGGATGGAAAAGTCCTCTGCCCTACCCGCCGATCCTTCCCAAGTCACACCGGAATGGTTGAGCGAAGCACTCGGCGAGCGCTTTCCAGGAACACGTGTCGCGGCGGTCGAAGTCCTCGAAATCCATCACGGCACGAACTCGAACGCGCGCCTAGGCGTTTCGTACGCGGGCGAGTCCTCGCTGCCCGAGAGCTATTTCCTCAAGATGCTTCCGCTCGACCCCGAGCGCCGCGAAACGATCAACCAGACCGGAATGGGGCGACGCGAAGCCCTCTTCTATCGCAACCTGGCCGCCGATGTCCCGATGCGCGTCCCGAGCCCCTACGTGGCGAGGATTGATGAATCCGACGGGAGCTTCGTGCTTCTCATGGAGGATCTCGAGGCGACGAACTGCGTTCTGGCCGATCCGGAGGCCGGTATCACGGTCGAGCAGGCCGGCGACGCGATGCGCGATTACGCCGAACTCCATATCCGCTTCGAGGACGAGGTGCACCGAAAGAAGGAGGCCGGCTGGGTCGAAATCCTGGGGCGCAAGAGCGACATGGGCGTATGGATGCTCCAATTCGGCCTCGACAACCACCGCGACAAGCTACGCGACGGTTTCGCGGAAATGGCCGAACTCTACGTTGAGCACAGACACGAGCTCGACGAGATCTGGGCGCGAGGTCCGGTGACCGTCCTCCAGGGCGACAGCCACATCGGGAATCTATTCCTCGATGCGGGCCGAGTGGGGTTCCTCGATTGGGGACTGATCCAGTTGGGAACGCCGATGCGCGACGTCGGCTATTTCATCACGATGTCGCTCACACCCGAGAACCGGCGCGCACACGAACGTGAATTGATCCAGCGCTATCTCGATGAGCGAGTCAAGATCGGTGGTGCACCCTTCGATTTCGATGAGGCCTGGCTGCTCCACCGCGTGCACGCCGCCTACGCGGCACCCGCTGCTTGCCCGCTCGTCCTCTTCCCCGAGGACGAGCCGATCGAAAACAGACCTCTGTCGAAGTCCTTTCTCGAGCGCGCTCAATGTGTCATCGAGGACCTCGATGTGCGCGGTGCACTCCGCGAGTTCGCGAATTTCTGACGGGATTTTGTCATGGCGACCCATACTACGCAGGATGGAACGAGACTCTTCTATCGCGCTCGTGGCAAGGGGGGACCCACGATCGTCTTTGTGCATGGATGGTGCTCGAGACAGAGTCATTGGGACGCGCAGATGCGTCATTTCGGTCGACGGCATCGCGTCCTCTCGATCGACCGACGCGGCCACGGCCGCTCCGATTCCTCGGCGACCGGATATAGCGCGCGCCAACACGCCAACGACCTCCTGGAGGTCCTGCACAAGGAACGGATCCGAAAAGCCATCGTCGTCGGTCATGCCGGGGGCGTGCCCGCCACCCTCGAACTCACGCGATCCGACCCGGGCCGTGTCAAGGCGCTCGTGCTGATCGATTCGCGCATCAATCCGGCCGCCGACCTCGACGACCCGAACGATCCGGCGGGCGTGACCTTCCGGGGCATGCTCGAGGCCATCCGCGGCAAGAACGGAAAGCACGCCTTCGAGCGCATGTACAGCGATCTCTTCAGCCCGCAGGCCGGAGCGGTCGGCCGACGAGCGATCCGCGAAGCCCTCTCGACACCCCTCGATCTCGCCGCGGAGGAACTCGCCAGTATCACGATCGACACCCTCGCCCTCGCGAAACGCATCCGACAGCCCGTCCTCTGGCTGACGGCCGGGGCGGAGGACGAAGGGGCGATTTCAGCGGCCTTCCGCGATGTCCAGTTCGGCCAGGCGGTCGGTTCGGGACATTTCCCACAGCTCGAAGTGCCCGACCAGACGAACGCGATGATCGCCCGATTCATCGCTACGCTCTGAACGCTGCCGATAACACCACACGCCCTCCCCGTCCGCCGAGGGCGGATGAATGAGGGCGCTGCCCACGCGAAAGGATCCGTTGATGAAAGACCGAGGCGCGCCCGGAATTCCCAATGGCTGGTTTGCGGTCGCCTGGAGCAAGGATCTCGCGATCGGGGACGTCCAGAGAATCCGCTATTTTGACAACGAGATGGTGCTCTTCCGAACCCGCTCCGGAAAAGCACGAGTGCTCGACGCCTACTGCCCCCACCTGGGCGCCCATCTCGCCGAAGGTGGCCGGATCCAGGGCGAGGCCGTTCGCTGCCCCTTCCATGCCTGGGAGTTCGACGGTGCGAGCGGGGAGTGTTCGAAGATCCCCTACTGCGCTCGAATTCCCGCGCGGGCACGCGTCGAGGCGTGGGATGTCCGCGAACTCAACCACATGATCTTCGTGTGGCACCACGCCGAAGGAAAACCACCGAGTTGGGAAATCCCGCGCGCGAGCCAATACGATGATGCGGAGTGGTCGCCGGTGCGGACCTTCGACATCGAAATTCCCGTCCACATGCAGGACATGGCCGAGAACAACCTCGATCCGGTTCATTTCGAGTACGTCCACCACATGGACGGAACGCCGGATACCGAGATCTCCTTCGAGGATGAGGGCCGGGTCCTGCACGCCGTCAGCTACACCACCCAGCAGACGCCAATGGGCAGCTTCGACATGCAATTGATTCGCGATACATGGGGAATCGGGCTCGGGACCGTCGAGAGTTCCGGCATTCCCGGCGTCGGGCTCTATATGTTCACCTCGACCTCACCCATCGATCGCAACACGACCATCTCCCGCTGGGCGATGACGACCACCAACAACGCCGCCGATGTCATGGGCGAAGAGTGGATGGCCAACATCACCCGAGGGATCTACGACGACCTTCAGATCTGGGGCAACAAGATCCACCGGGCGGATCCCGTCTTCTGCGAAGCGGACACGCTGCTGGTGGAGTTCCGTCGCTGGGCAAAACAGTTCTACTCGCCCGCCCCGGAGGCCGACCAGACAGGACCCGCCTGATCTCGATCCGATCCTCACCCACTGGCTCGCCCTTCGCAGCCGACTCATCATCCCACCCAACCGGCGCCACAAGGCCCGAAACCAGACCAGGAGCCCCATGAGCGATTCCAAGACCCGTGCCGAGCGCGGCCTCGATTGTCTATCCACCATCGCAGGGTCACCCGAAGGCGGTCAGGGCCTAGCCGACTTCTTCGAGACGCGAGGTGCCCTCGGGAGCTTCGCCCACCTGACGGCGGGCGGAGAGATCTGGGCCCGCGAACAATTTTCTCGCCGCGATCGCAGCGTCGTGGTCATCTCGGCGCTCACGGCCATGGGCCGCGACATGGAACTCAAGCAACACGTCGCCGGCGGCCTCAATCATGGACTGAGCGTGGACGAGGTCGACGAGATCATGGTCCAGTTGAGCGCCTATGTCGGTCTGCCTTTCGCCCTCAGCGGTTCGATCATCGTCGATGCGGTCATCGCCGAGCGCGACGGCACCGAATCCCGCACGACGCCTCGAGCACCCGCCATCGTGCAGGACGACGAGAAGCGGCGCGCGGCGGGCCTCGACGTGCTGACGACCCTACTAGGCGATCCGAATCTTGACAAGAAGGCGACCGAAGAGGCGATCATGGGGCAGCAGGGGGATATGGGCGCGCTCGTCATGGATTACGCATTCGGCGATGTCTGGTCGCGCCCCCAACTCTCGCGCCGCGACCGTAGCCTGATCGTGATCTCCGCCCTCACGGCGATCAACATGAAACACGAGCTCGAGATCCATCTCGGTGCCGCGTTGAATCACGGACTGACACCGGTCGAGATCGAAGAAGTCATGATCACGATGGTCGCCTATGGGGGATTCCCGAGGGCGATCGACGGAATTCTGCTGGCGAAGCAGGTCTTCGAGGCGCGGGGCGTATCGGCGTAACGAAATTGCCGCTCCCGAAAATCAGCCGGAGCCGAGCCATAACAGGCCGGCCCCCAGGCAGACGAAGGCCGCCAGGAAGATCACGAAGCAGTAGCCCATGATGGCCCGTGCGTTGAGATCGACGATCGCGAGCAGTGGCAGGGCCCAGAAGGGCTGGATCATATTCGTCCACTGATCGCCATAGGCGACGCCCATCACCACGACCGCGTCCGCTACCCCGAGTTCGCGCGCCGCCGCGAGAAAGATCGGCCCCTGCACGGCCCACTGCCCGCCGCCCGATGGCACGAAAAAATTCAGGACACCGCCCGAGACGAAGGCCCAGAAACCGAGGGTCTCGGACGAGGACATCGCGACGAAGCCTTGCGAGAAGATCCCGACGAGTTCGGTTCGCGTGATCAGAGCGACGACCGCGGCGTAGAGCGGATATTGCAGGACGATCGGACCGAGGGTTCGACTCGCGTCCGCGATCAGCTGCAGATAGTGGCGAGGCGATCGTGCGAGCAGAAGACCCGCCGACAGAAACGACCAGTTCACGAGATCGAGGGTCAATTGGAAACCCCGGGAGCGGAACCACGAGGCGATGAAGGCCAGCAGCAAGAGTCCGAGCGCGGATGACAGAACACGCGATTGATCGAGATGATCAGCAGGCGTCAGCCGCTCACCGACCGGCCCGAGAGACGCCTGGCTCGCGGGCTCCGATCCGGCCGAGCTCTCCCGCACCCATTCGACGATCTCTTCGTCCGGCGGCGCGAGTCGACTGCACACGAGAGCGACGGCGGTCAAGGTGAGAGCCGCCAACCCGAGATTCCATGCGGTGTAAGTGGTCTCCGTGACCGGCAGGATCCCCATCACCGATTCCAGCGAATGGCCAGGCGTGGCGACCGCCAGCGGAGCCGTCCCCGAATAACCCATATGCCAGATGACGAATCCGCCATAGGCGCTCGCCACCAGCAACGGGAAATGCAGGCGGAGTCCACGCGCCCTACCCTCCTGCGCGATCGCCTGTGCGCCGAGCGCACCCACGACCAACCCGAGCGCACCCGTCACCATGCTCGTCAGCCCGGCCAGGATCGCGATCAAGGCGTAGGCCTGGGGCGCACTCCGCGGCCAGCGCGCGACGAGCTCGATCCCACGATGCACCAGGTCGGTGTGGGCCAGCGCGTGGGAGCAGACGAGCACGATGCAGATCTGCATCGCGAAGCCCAGGAAGCCGGTCAATCCGACCCCCCAGATCTCGAGCGCCTGGGCGGCCGAGGTGGGGGTGGCGAGGACGGCCACCGCGAACGTGATCGCAGTGAGCACGATCGCGAAGACGAAGGGGTCGGGATAGAAACGTTCGGAGACGGCGACGAAGGGCTGGGCAATCCGGTCGAGCGAGAAGCGCATGCGGAGAGGCTAGCCCGAACGCCTCCCGTGCAGAATGCCCCGCCCATTTCAGATCTCGTCGAGCAGAGCCAGCAAATGCCCCCGCGCGCGATCGAAGGGATCGCCCTCAGCGAGCGAAGCCTTCCGATGGCGAGCCAAGGGAAGGAGAAAATAGAGACTCTGCACCAGCATGAAGCCCCACAGCGCCACCGAATTCCCGAGCCCGCCAGGAGCGGCCAGAACACTCGAAAAGGCCAATGCCCCGCAACCGAGGATCGTCTCGAAAAAGAGTGTGCGACCGGTCCGGGCCTCACCATCGAGACCGGTGCGCACGAGGGCGAGCACGATCGTCAGTCCGATCGCGATGCCGTCGATGCTCCTCGCCAGCGACAGAACCGCGACCGAAGCGATCGATCCGACGAGGCCATTGCGGAGCCTCATGCGAGGATTGCGGCCGATCGACACTCCATAGGCGACGACACAAATCGCGAGATGGAGTGCCAGCGCATTGGCCGAACCCACGAATGGCGCAAAGACGGGCTGCGTGAAGACCAGAGTGACCGCGCCCATGGCTCCGAAGAGAAGGCTCGATGTGATTCCTGCCACGCTCATCGCCCCTCCTCCGCCGGGCGTCCGACGCCCGCACCTGTTCCCGTCGAGCCACCGCTCACATCCATCGTCCGCCGACGCAGGAGTTCGAGTTCGATCTCCTCGTCCGTCACCGAATCGCTCGTCTCGAAGGGGAGACCGTCGGCCTCACAGCGCGCTAGGTTTGCACGCACCCGGGGGTGCAGCTCGTCGAGCTGCACCTCCTGCACCTCGAGCCGCTCGACCGATCGCGCCCGGCGCACGTCGAGCTCGGCCGCCCTGGCGAACAGCTTCTGAAGCGCCACCTTCTTGGGGATCAAACGCCGAATGGCATAGCGAGCAAGCTCTGGATCATCACCGGACCTCGCGAGTTCGACATCGGCATCCAGCGAAGCGACCTGCGACTCCAGGCGCTGCCCTTCCTCGCGAAGGTCCCGCCGTTCCTCGTCGAGTGCCTCGATCGACGTCCGCTTTCGCGCGACTTCGATCTCCGCCTCCCGAAGGTGCTGGCGCAATACCAACGACCTTTCCTCCATCTGATCCATCATCCCGTGTGCATCGGCACGCAGCATTCTTCCGATCCGTTCGAAGACTCGCATCGTCATTCACCTCTCACTTTCCGCCATTCGCTCCATCACGTGCTGCACTCACCGTGAGTGCAGACCCGGAGAGCCCGCTCCCCGTCTCCCGAAAGAGCGGGCAAACCCGGTGGGACCTAACGCTTAGCGCCCTTTCGGCGACCGTCCGTCCCCGCTTCGTAGAGCTCCTTGCCAAGCTGGCTGCGCACTTTCGTCTGCTTCGCCGCGGGTGCGGCCGCTGCGCGTTCGACCTTCTTCTTGATCTCCTGGACATCCCGGAAGCTCCCGGTCGATTCAGCGTCGATACCGAGTGCGTTCAGCTCGCTGTAGTCCACATCGTCGAGTCGCTGCCTCGCAGCGTCGTACTCCCCCTTCGAGATGAGATCAGAAACACTCTGTCGAATCCGATTCACCCTCTCTTCGGCGTGGTGTGTCGTAACGGCATCCTTATCGAGACTCGCAACGAATTGCCTCTCATCGATGACTGCCGCGATCACTGGAAACTCGGGCAAATGCAGTTCCCGTCGCGCGCCCCCGGAAGCCTGGGTATAGGCGAGTCGGATATCGCCGAGCGCCACCGCCCCGGCCTTTTCAGCGGGTACGCGGAGCGTCACCCAAAAGCTGCGTTCTTGTCCGGCGAAGAGCGCACCTGGGCGCAGGATGCTGAAACCGGGAAGAACTTCGATGGGATAACCCGCGGCATCGACGACCTGGATGCCTTCCGGCGTCTCGATGCGAATCTCGAGCGCACTCGCGACCGTCGCCCGCGCCGATTCGAACTCATCAGAAAAAATTCCTGCGAGTACGGAGACCTGGGGGACATAATAGAAATTGCCCGTCCCCGCGTCGGCGAGTCGCGTCATCAAACGTTCATCAAAACCCTCCCCGACCCCGACCGTCGAGAGCACGTACTCCCCCGAGACCGCTCGACCCGATCGATTCGATAGGCCCTCCGGCGTCGCGTCACCCTGATTCGCGTGCCCATCGGAGAGCAATAGGACCCGCGCGACCCGTCCCGCCGCGCGCGTCGCCGCGACGAGATCGTGCGCCCGATCGAGGCCGGCCGACATATTCGTTCCACCCCCCGCAGCGATCGCCCCGAGCTGCCGGGGCCAGACCTCCCGCGCTGCATCCGAAGCCCGCGCCAGCGGCACGACCAGATCGGAGCCATTCGAATAGGTGACGAGGGCGAAACGATCCTCCGGACCCAGCTGGCCGATGAGTTCACGGATAGCCGCCAGCGCCTTCGCCATGGGATCGCCCCCCATCGATCCCGATCGATCGAGGACGACGACGACATCGGTCGGGCGTCGTAGGATCGCCCGCTCGGGCAACTCCGCACCGCGCGCCTTCAACTCGAGATGGATCTCACCGCTGCTGCCTACATGAACGGCGCCTCGATCGAGGCGTCCCTCGAAGCTGAGTAGATCGCGCCGTGTGTGCCGAATGAGATCCCTGGCGTCGGTCGACGCGGGATTCATCGTGAAAGCCCAGAGCCGCGCTGCGTGCGTACCGGCGATCGTCGCCGCAAAGAGCAGGGCGACAACGAGCCAAGCTCGCCTCCGCTGGAACCCGGGCGGGGAAATGGGGTCTTCTCGAAGGGAATGCGACATGTTGATTCTCCGGCCACAAGCGGCCGGCGGAATGCTCGGCTCTCGCTCGCGTGGCGATGGAGATAGGGATATGCGATCGGCCTTTTCCGTTCCGTCAAAGCTTCGTAAGCGGGGCCCCAGCGACTTTACGAAGGGTTTACATACGATCCGCCGATAACGGATAGACTCGGGAGCCAATATGGAACGCCAGCACGAGGAATCTTCGCAGCTTCCCGTTCTCGTCATCGAGGACGAGGAGGCGATCCTGCGCGGGCTCTGCGACGTGCTTGCCTTCCAGGGCTACGCACCGTCGAGCGCGGGCCGTGGAGATCTCGGCCTCGAATTGGCGCTCGACCCGGACCACGAGCCCGCCCTGGTGGTACTCGACGTCATGTTGCCGGGCCTCAGCGGGTTCGATGTCTGCGAGCGCCTGCGCGGGAAGAAGCCCGCTCTCCCGATCCTGATGCTCACCGCGCGAGGCTCCGAAGAAGACATCCTGCGAGGCTTTCGCTGCGGCGCGGACGATTATGTCACGAAGCCCTTCTCGGTTTCCGAACTCGTTGCACGCGTCGAAGCGCTGCTGCGACGATCGGGCGCTGGGTTGGATTCTGCGACGGCCTCCGACGGCGATCGCGCCGCCCGCGAGCCTTCGGGCGATCCGGCGCCCTTCGACTTCGGCCATTGGCAGATCGTGCCGAGTGAGCGTGCGGCGCAATGCGCCGGTGAAGTCCTCGAACTCACCTCCCGGGATCTCGAACTGCTCGCGTTCTTCGTTCGGGAGCGTGGGCGCATACTGAGCCGCCGACGACTCCTCAGCGAGGTCTGGGACTACCCAGACCCCGAGCGCATCGAGACGCGCAGCGTCGATATGCATATCGCCAAACTTCGCAAGAAACTCGGCCCTCGCGACGGAGCGCTCATCGAGACGATCCGCGGCGAGGGCTATCGATTTCGGGGCTAGGCGATGGCCAGGCTCAGATGGACACTCGTGCTCTTCGCGCTGGGGATCGGTCTGCCCGCTCTGCTCATCGTGCAGCGCGCAACCGAGGCGCTCGAACTCGAGAAGGCCCATCGACACGAGACCGTGGCCGAACGCGTCTTCGACGAGATGGAACGAACCCTCTCCGATTTCCTCCTCCGCGAAGAGTCGCGGCCCGCGAGCGACTACGATCACGCAAGAGAATCCGTCGCGGCGCCGGAGCCGCTTCCAGAGAGTTTTGCGAGGGCCGACGAACCCTTCATCCTGGGTTGGTTCCTGTTGTCCGCAACGGGCCCGACGCACATATTGGCGGTCGAGCCCCACGGCCGCACACAGATCGAGGGGGCGCTGCGGGCCGCCTTGACCCCAGGAGCGGTGGCCGACGATGGCGTGCGCTCGGCTGATCGGGAGCGGGAGGACTGGATGCTGGGCGCCGACGCGCGCACACCGGCGCCGGGCCGCACCCGGTCCCTCCTCCGCACTGGTCTCGACGAAGAGGACCTCGGCCAAAAGAGGGCCCAGGCCCTGGCTGAGCCAAGCCCCTACGAGGTTCTGAGGAACCTGAACCGTGCGGGCTCCCTGCGAAGCGAGCGCCAGAACAAGGCGCTCGCCAAGGGAAGCGAAAAGCGAACGCGGGCGGCGCACGTCGCAGAGCTGGAGAGGGCACCGGCCTCGGCCAAGGACGATGCTCTTCGCGCCGCAGCTGGTTTCGACGACGGCGCATACGCCGCCTCGCCTCGCGAACCGAGAATCGATGCAGACCCGGCGTCGGAGGCACGCGATGAACACGAGAAGAAATCGGAGAGCACCACCGTCGACCCCCTGGTCGGCCGGACGACCTCGGGCGGCGCCATCGTCCTGACCCGCTCGGCCTGGCGCGGCACACACGTCGACCGGCAGGGCCTGGTGCTCGACCGCGCGAGACTCATCGAGTGGCTCGGCGGTCGAATCCTCGGTGAAACCGGCCTAGCCGAACGCGCTTCTCTCGACTTCACCCCCCATTCATCGCAACCGGAAAAAGCGGATTATCGCTATCTGCACCGGTTTGCAGAACCCTTCGACGGACTGATCGCGCGACTCGACCTTCAACCTCTCCCGGCGCTCGCCGCCTCGCGCTCGATTCCCACCCTCGCCATTCTGCTCGCGGTTTCCGTCGTGATCGGGCTCTTCGCCGTCGATCGCATGACTCGGGTCGTCGTCGAATACGCACAGCGACGCAGCGATTTCGTCGCCGCCGTTTCACACGAACTCAGGACACCGCTCACCGCGATTCGAATGTATGGCGAGATGCTCCGAGATGGACTCGTCGCGACCGAGGGCAAGAGAGCCGAGTACTACGCGACGATCACGGACGAATCGGAACGGCTCTCTCGACTGATCGACAATGTCCTCGAGTTCTCGCGTCTCGAGCAGGATCGTCGCGAATTGGATCTCGTCGTTGGAGGCCTCTCGGAGACGGTGCGAGCGGCTTCGGAAAAACTGTCCGCCCACGCCGAACGCGAGGGGTTCGAGCTGGTCCTCGATCTCCCGGCTGCTCTCCCGCGAGTGCATTACGACAGGGATGCCATCACGCAGATCGTGTTCAACCTCGTCGACAACGCGCTCAAATATGCGCGGGACGCCGAGCGCAAGAGAATCGAGATCCAGCTCTCTCCCCGCGCTGATGGAGCCGAGCTTCGCGTTCGCGATTTCGGACCGGGCGCCCCCGCCGATCAGCTCAATCGCATATTCGAGCCCTTCTACCGAATCGGCGAGGAGCTGACACGCGCGACCGAGGGGACGGGGATCGGTCTGGCCCTGGTGCGTGAACTCGCGATCGCAATGGGCGGAACAGCAAACGCCATCCGTCCGAACTCCGGCGGGCTCGAGATCGTCGTCTCCTTCGCCTCCGCGGATTGACAGACCTCATCGGCGCCTCACGCGGGGCGACGAGCCAGGGATGCTTCAGTCGGCCGCCACCCTCACGACGTCCGCCTCCAACAATCTCTCGATCTCCTCTCCGCCGAAGCCGATCTCCTCGAGCAGAGCCCGGGTATCGGTGCCCGACGGGAACGCTCCGCGCAAGGGGACGGGCCGATCGTTGGTGACCGGTGCGCCGTACCGGGTATAGGGCCCGTCTTGCGAGTGCTCGATATCGACGATCACAGCCTGCTCGCGGGCCCAATCCTGCTCGAAGAGCCAGCTGCGATAGGGGCCCTCGTCCGCCCGCATGCAGGCGACCCCCCGCTCACTGAGATCCGCCTCGAGATCAGAGGCCTTTCGCTGGGCGATCGCCGCGCCCAGGGCCTCGACGAGCGCCTCGGCATGGGCCACGCGCCCGGCGGGCGTCGCGAACCGCTCGTCGCTCGCCACATCGGAGATTTCGAGGGCCGTACACAGACGTTCGAAATCCCGCGTTCGCGGTGCTGCGACGAAGACCCAACCCTCCGCCGCCTGATAGAGCCGATAGAGCGGCCCCAAGCCATTCAGCTCGGCGTCCACCTCGCGTCGCGCGGGGCGTCCCTCGTACTCGACGAAATCCGGGGACATCATCATCGCGTTCGACAACATCATGCGCGTCTCGAGTTCGATGGCTTCGCCCGTCTTTTGCTGCGCGTAGAGGCCCATCGTGAGCGCAGCTGCCGCCGTCACCGCTGAATTGAAGTCGGGATTCGCTTCGTTCGCGAGTTCGAGGCGACGCGAGATTCGCGCCATCTCCTCCGGCGAGAGCTCGAGGTCCGCAGGCGGTGGACAGCCCGCTCCGGCCTGAGCCCAGGCCCCTCCTGCCACCGCCCCACCCGTCACGTGAAAGGCCGGCGCATAACTCTTCGGACCGCGCGAGCCGTAGGAGCCATTATAGAGATAAACGAGCTTCGGATTGATCTTGCGGAGCGTCTCGAAGTCGATTCCGAGTCGCTCGGGCACACCGGGTCGATAGCTATGAACGACTGCATCCACCTGTGCGACGAGCCGATGTACGATCTCTCGGGCTTCCGGGCGCTTGAGATCGATCGCCATCGATTCCTTGCCCTGGACGATCTTGTAGGCCCCCGACCCGATCCCGCGCATCGGATCGCCATCGAGCGGCTCGAGTTTGATGACTCGCGCTCCCAGCTCCGCGAGTTGGGTGGCCGCGAAAGGCAGGGCGATCCACATCCCGAGCTCGAGAACCGTGACACCCGCGAGCAGGCCCGGCCCCGGCGCAGTCTCATCCAGCACCAAACTCGGCAACTCGGATCGGCCCGCAAAAACCGACCCTCCGCCGTCGCTCGCGC
The DNA here is from genome assembly GCA_002719955.1 of Deltaproteobacteria bacterium. GTDB lineage: Bacteria > Myxococcota_A > UBA9160 > UBA9160 > UBA4427 > UBA4427. The sequence continues at coordinate 37,913 of PBFW01000052.1, forward strand.
CGAGCGACGGCGCGGCTCCGGCAGGCCGCAACGGGCGCGCCTGCACATCGAAGATGGGGCCGAGCTGCTGCGTCGTGCGACCGGTCGCATCCGGAACGTCGACGACATCACCGATCGCCTGGAATTGCGGGTGCGCGAGCGCCGCACCCGGCGGATGGAAGGGCTCGGCGGAGAGGTTGCGTTCGTCGGCGAAGCGCTCCTGCCACTCGGACCAGGTGCGCTCGGCGACCCGCGATTGTACGAGCTCGCGATGGGCGCGCTTCACGCTGCTGTCGACGGTCGGCAGCATCGCGTCGAGAAAATCGATCTGCCCTTCGAGCCCGAGCACCTTCAGAAAGTCGGCGAAGAGCACGGGACCGTTCTGCGCAAATTGGATCCAGATCCCGTCCGAGGTTCGGGCGACACTGTAGGGAAGGAAAGGAACGTCCTCGAGACGTAGCGGCGGCGGGCCACCGGGGGCCCAGCCGATCAGATCGAAGACCGCGAGTGCCCGCGCCATATTCGTTTCGACGAGCTGGCCACGACCGCCGTTCCGTTCGCGTTCGCGAAGCGCTCCGAAGACCCCCTTCAAGAGCGCCATCGCCGCGCCGTAGGCGACGGCGGGCGCCGCTGGAAAGGCCGGGCGCACGCCGTCGTGCATCGCGGAAAAATCGTACATCCGTCCGCCCCGGGCCTGCATCACCGCATCGTAGACCGGCACGTCCCGATAGGGGCCCTCGGAGCCAAAACCCGTCACCGCCGCATAGACCAACTGTGGTGCCTCACCCGAAAACGACGTGTAGCCGAGTCCGAGGCGGTCGACGCTGGCCGGCTTCAAGCCGATCAGGAGCACATCCGCGTCGGCGATCAAGCCACGGGTGCGCGCTCGTCCACTGGCCTCAGCGAGGTCCGCCACGACGCTGCGCTTGCCTCGACCCCACATCGCGAAGGCTGTTTCAGCGCGCAACAAGCTCCCTTCCGGATGTTCGATCGTCACGACTTCGGCGCCCGCATCAGCGAGCGTCATACCCGCGACGGCGACCGAGAGACTCGAGCCGATCTCGACCACCTTCACGCCCGCAGCAATTCCGGATTCCTGACTCATTCGGTTCCTCCTCTCGGCGCGTGATCGGGCCCGATTCGACGTCCAGCACTTCCGACACCATCGCACATCTGCGCCCTTCCTCGCGAGCGACCATGCTCGATGCCTCGTGGCCCCTGAAACTCGTGATCGAGCGCCTGACACCGCCTCTCGGGCGCCCTTGCCGGATCGGCCTCGACCTCTTCGACCCCACAGCCCTGTCCTTCGGCGCATCAGGCCTCCGAGACGGCCTGCTAGTGTTCCCCCGTGCCTAACGATTCCCCCGCGGACCACTCACGCCGATATGTCCTTTATGCGATCGCCGTGGTCTTTCTCGTCAGTGTCTTCAACGTCATCGACCGCTATATCCTTTCGGTCCTCGCCCCGGCCATCAAAGACGACCTCGGGCTCAGTGATACGAGCATGGGTCTGCTTCTCGGGCCCTCGTTCTCGGTCGTCCACTTCTTGGCGGTGCTGCCCGCGGCCTGGCTGGCAGATCGCTACGCGCGACGAACGGTGATCGCACTCGGGCTCTTCGTCTGGAGCGCCATGACCTCCCTCGGCGCGGGGGCACAGAGCTTCGGGCAACTCTTTGCGACCCGAATGGGGGTCGGCATCGGGGAAGCCGCCGGGTCGCCTCCTTCGGTGGGGCTCCTGAGCGATACGGCGCCGGCCTCGCTGCGCACCCGAGCACTCTCGGCCATCACGGTCGGCGCCCTCTTCGGCGTCGCCAGCGGCATGGTGGTCGGCGGCTACCTCGGCGCGACCCACGGCTGGCGAATCGCACTGCTCGCCGTTGGCCTCCCCGGTCTCGCCCTGGCCTTCCTCGTTCGATTCACCCTGCGCGAGCCCCCTCGCAAAAAGGGGCCGAGCGTCGGTCCGGTCGAAGCCACGCGCCACCTCTTCGCGTTCTCCTCGTTTCGCTGGGCCGTCGCCGGCGCCTGCGTCTCGAATATCGCGATCGCCGGACGGAACCTCTGGGAACCGAGCTTCCTCGACCGGAGCTATGGGCTTTCCGGAGCCGAGCTCGGCGGGGTCTACGTCCTGATCGGCGCGGGGCCCTCCGCGATCGGCGCGCTGGTCGGAGCCTCTCTCGCGGATCGTCTGGCCATCCGGGACATGCGCTGGCTGGTGTGGGTCTGCGCCGGTGCGATCGCACTCGGCACACCATTCCTGGTGGCTTTCCTGTTGTGGCCCGCCGACCACGTCGTCGAGATCGCGGGCTTCATGACGCCGGTCGCCTACGCCTGGTCCGCGATCGGCAGTTTCTTCCTCGGATTCTTCTCGCCACCCATGGCGACCTTCGCTCAATCCATCGCGACACCGCAGATGCGTTCACTCGCCCACGCAATCTGGACGATGCCCTTCACGCTGATCGGAATGGGCCTCGGGCCCCTCCTGGTCGGCCAGCTCAGTGAATCATTGACTGCCAGCTATGCTGAGGATTCGCTCCGATACGCGCTGGTGGCCACTTCGGTGCTGCTGCCGATCGGCGCCCTCGGATTCCTCTTCTCGGCGCGGGATCTGCGTGCCGACATCGCTCGCGCCGAGCGAGACGAGTGCGCCTGATCGCCCCCGGATATTTCGTCACGCCTCCCCGAACGAAGCAGTGACGACGATCCTCTGCGCTTCCCGCCGAGCCGGGGTGATCCCCTGACTCACTGTCGGATCCCCGCGGCTCCGGTTGCGGGTGATCAACCAACTCCGACGAGATTGTCAAAGGCAATTGATAAAGCCACTCTGGGCGATTACTCTCCGGCCATGAGAGCGGACCCCCCGTCCAGCGCCGTCAAGCGACGTGTATCCACCCGCAAGAAGCCCTCTCGGCGAAACGCCGCACGAAGCGCGCCGTCCAAGGTCTGGTCGCGCTACCGGGACAATGCGGCGCGCCATCTGATGGGAATCGCACGCGATCTCCAGAACCGCTCGACGCATCATCTGACGGAAGAGCGTGGCTACCGAGACCTGCGGCCGAGCCTCGGGCCCGTACTCGCTCTGATCGCGATCGAGTCGCGTCCGCTGGGCGCCCTCGCCCGCCAGCTCGCGATCAGCCCACAGGCCTGCAGCCAACTCGTGAACCTGGGCGAGTCGGCGGGCTTCCTCGAACGCAGACCGGACCCGGAAGATCGCCGCTCTCGCATCGCGGTCCTGACCCCACACGGTCAAGCGCTCGTCGAAGACGCCGCCGGAATCCTTCTGACCGTCGAGGGCGAGTATCGAGAACTCCTCGGGGTGGCAGCCTATTCGCGATTGGCGAAGGCCCTGGGCACACTCTTCCGGGGACTCGACCTCCCGGCCCGCTCAGATTCCGCTTCCTCCTCCAGTTCGGCACCCTCCTTAGGCGTGCTTCCGCTCATTTCCGTCCGAGTGCAACAGGATCTGATGGAGGCGACGACCGCGCGAGGACACGCCGGGCTCAAGATGTCCCACGCCCAGGTTCTGCCCTTGATCGGACCCGAGGGCGCGCGGGTGAACCAGCTCGCCCGAATCCAACGCGTCAGTCGACAAGCCATCAGCACGACGGCGCGGGACCTCGAGGAGTTGGGCTATCTGCAGCGCGAAGCCGACCCCCGTGATCGACGTGGCGTCGTCTTCCAGTTGACGGCGCGCGGCGCGAGTCTGATCGAGGCTTCCGTCGCCGCCCTCGACGAATTGGATGACACCTTCCGCGATCTGCTCGGGGTGCGCGGGCTGCGCAGCCTCCAATCCGCGGCGCGTGAACTCTACCAGGCGCTTCATCTCGAAGAGGAAATTTTCGAGGCGCGTCTTTCGCAGGCTCGCACCGACGAATCAGCCATCGACGGCAACGGCCACGCGACCGGGACGGATCTCCAACGACTGGCCGCGAGTCTGCGGCGGCGACTCAGCCCGAAGGATGCGGGACGACTCGCCGCCCTGCTCGAGGCCGGAAACTGACTCAACTTCACGCTCGTCGGACCGATTTCCATCCATGCTCAATCGGCTCGACAAGGGCTAGACCAGCCCCTCCAACCTCGACCAGGAGAACACACCATGACCTATGACTGGCTCGCCGCTCTCGTCTTCGTCGCATTACTGACCGCACTCACGATCATCGGCAAGAAGATTGTCTTCAGCGTCCCGGTTTTCGCAGAGATGCGTGAACTCAACTTTGCCGCCGACAAGATCAAGATGGCTCGCGATAGTTTCCGTGCCGCGGTCAAAGTCAACAACAAGGCAGCGATGTATACGAACCTCGTCTTCTATTTCGCGATCCTGCCCTTCTCCGTGAACTTTGTCATGCCGCCCTGGTGGCTATTCATCGTCGAAATCGTGGCCATCCTCGCGATCTTCGATTTCATGTATTACCTGACGCATCGCTTCCTCTTCCACGACGGGTTCCTGCGCAAGATCCACGCTCTTCACCATCAGGCCCGCAAACCCACCCACGTCGATGCACTCTATGTCCATCCGCTCGAGACCTTCCTGGGCCTCACTCTCTTTCTGATTTCGATCCCGATCGTGGCGCTGATCGAGGGTAGCCCGGTGAACGTGTTCTCATCGGTACTCGCAGCGCTGCTTTTCACGCAGCTGAATACCCTCAATCACACCTTCACGAATCTGCCCAAAGACAACCGGTTCTACCGAACGATCGACTTCATCACCGGTGTTCACCACGCCCATCACGTGGACATGACCATGGGCAACTACGCCACGCTGACCATGTTCTACGACAAGATTTTCTGGACCTTCGAAGAACCAGTGAATCGAGAAACGGCCTGAAGCAGTAAACTCGGAGCGCGTTCGATGTTTTCTAGAGGCCGGTGAACCCGGCCAGGAGACGAAATATGGGTCGGCTGGATGGAAAGGTGGCGATCATCAGCGGCGCCTCCCGTGGGATGGGAAAGGCGGAGGCGATCCTCTTCGCCTCCGAGGGTGCGAAAGTCGCCGTCTGTGATATTCGAGACGACGAGGGCAAGGCGCTGTCGGAATCGATCGGATCGAGTGCAACCTACATCCATCTCGACGTCACGCGCGAGGACCAGTGGATCGCCGCGGTCGAGGCGACGGTGAGCGCGTTCGGGAGCGTGACGACGCTGATCAATAACGCGGGGATCGCAGAATCTGCTCCTTTCTACGAGATGAGTCTCGAGAGCTATCAGCGCGTGACGGACGTCCTTCAGACCGGCGTCTTCCTCGGCATGAAATCGGTCGTGGCGCCGATGACGGCGGCGGGTGGGGGCTCGATCATCAATATCTCTTCGATCGATGGACTCATCGGAATGGACAACATCATCTCCTACGTCGGAGCAAAATGGGCCGTGCGGGGGATGACCAAAGCGGCGGCCCGAGAAGTTGCGGACCGCAATATCCGGATCAACTCGATCCACCCGGGCTTCATCTACACCCATCTCGCCGTCGAGGACGAGAGCCATCTCGCGGCGACACACGCGCTGCTCGACAAGCACACCGCCAACCTGGCGCCGATGGGTCGAACCGGGAAGCCCGAAGAGATCGCGAAGCTCGCGCTCTTCCTGGCCTGCGATGAGAGCTCCTACTCGACGGGCTCGGAGTTCGTGGCCGACGGTGGCCTCACCTCGGGCTATCCCTCACCGGGGGCGAGCGCGTAGACCGACCGCTCCATCGGGGACCCCACTCGACCTCTACGAACCGAGGCTGAGCCCCCCACCACTCTCGACCGCCCAGGACGGGGCCTTCATCTTGTAGGGCATCTCGCGGCGGTCGAGGATCTGGTTGATGACGCGCGTATAGCCCGTCTCCGAGATCCGCCAGATGCCATCCTCCCTGCGATACCGATCGTCGTAGTACACGAACATCTCGTCCACGAAACCCTGCGCCTTGTTGAAGAAAGAGTGATACATGGCCCAGATCGCCGTCGCAGAACGCTCAGTCTCGAGGGTGATCTCCGGCATACCCGCCATCCAATAGGCGATGATCTGGGCATCTGGATCGTGGGAGTCGATCAGAAAGGTCAACAACTTCTCGCGGTCCGCAAAGACGTACTCGCCATCCGAATAGGACGTGACGACATCCTCGGTCAGCGTCTCCTTGAGCGTGTCGTAATCGCTGTAGGTCATCGCCCGGAAATAGCGATATTTGAGGGACTTGATCTCCTCGAAAGCACGCAGCTCGGCGACCTGACGTTCGAGTTCTTCGAGATCGACCATGATGAAGTTCTCCAATCGACCCGGAAAGGGTCGAGGGTTGAGGCGGGCGAAACCTGGTGCGAATCGACGATCGACCCGCATCCGAAAGCGCTGTCAACTCTAGAGCAGGTCACCGTCTCCCGAGGCCGGCACCGTGAGATCGCAGATCGACACACCCCAGGGCTGATCGATTGCGAAGGCGACCTGATCCGCGAGCAGATCGGAGGAGAGCGCGAAAGTTCCGCCAGCATGACGCTCGCCTCAACTCCTCGGATCCAACGCATTGAAAGAAGAAGCCGGAGGATAGACCGACCCGTGGCGGCGCAGCATGCCGATCGCCCTTGTTTCGCGCCACGTGCCCGAGCAGCCCTGGTAGAGTCCGGATTCCCCTACGGAGGTGCACATGGATCGCCGAAACGAGGATCAACGCTCGGTCGTGATCACCGGTTGTTCGGTCGGCGCTGGATATGCGGCGGCAATGCGGATGGCCAGCGAGGGCTGGCGGGTATTCGCGGCCGTTCGGACGCAAGCGGACGCCGAGAGGCTCGAGAAGGACGCATCCGGATTCCTTCGAGCCATCCTCTGCGATGTACGTGATCGCGATCAGGTATTCGCCTTGGCCGAGATCGTCGCCACGCAGCTCGGTGGCGCCGGCCTGGACGGCCTCGTCTGCAATGCCGGCGTCGGTGCGAGCGGCCCGATCGAATTCCTCGACCGCGACGAGATGTCGATCCCGATCGATGTCAATCTCTACGGAAGCATCTTCTGCGCACAGGCTTTCCTGCCGCTTCTCCGCGCGGCGCGTGGACGGATCATCAACGTGACCTCGGGATCGGTGCTCTTCACGATGCCGATGATGAGTACCTACCCGGCCTCGAAGATCGGCCTCGAACTGCTGTCGAGACAGCTGCAGGCCGAGGTCGAAAGCTTTGGAATTCATGTCGCCGTCCTGGATCCGGGACATATCAAGTCCCGGATGACTCAGACCGCCGCGGAGGCCAGTTCCGCGGCACGCGCCAAACTTCCTGCGGAGGCCAACGAACTCTATGGGGAGATGCTCGACCGGATGGCCGAACTCTCCAGGGAGATGGAGGGGTCCGGCAAGGAGCCCGCCGAGGTCGCCGAGATCTATTTCCGAGCCCTCACCGAATCGAATCCAAAAGCCTTCTATATGGCCGGATCGGATGCGAGATGGCTGCGACGCGCATCGAAGTGGCTTCCCCAATGGGTGCGCATGATCATCGCCAGGCGGATCATGACGGGCTGACGAGGGGCTTCAGCCGATCGTCTGAAGCGTGCGGTCGACGTACTCGAAGAGCGCGGGCCGATGGAGTTCGTGTTCACGGAGCGTGCGGCGGTAGAAATAGCGAAGAAAGTCCTCGTCTCGCTCGGGTCCCGAATCGAGAACGAGTTTCTCGAGTTCGGCATCCGCCTCGATCAGGTCTCCGACACGGTGACCCAGGAGTTCGCCGATCTCCTCCCGCTCGAGCTGATCGAAGACCGGTCCCAGCGCATCCGCGCGCTGAAGAGCGAGTGCCAACCGCAGCGATCTGTCGAGTTCGTAGAGCCGCCCCTCGTCCCCCTCCGCCCCCGCCTTCAATTCACCCAACTGATGAACGAGGCTCTCATAGGCAGCTCCTCGAGAGGACACCGGTACTTCGTAAGGCTCGATCTCCGGCAATTCGAAGCGCATCAGCCCCGCGATCCCGGCCAGCGCGGCGCGCGCCCACACGATGAACCAGGCATGGTACATCGCGTGATCGACTTCAGGCTGAGCCCCGGCGACGAAATGTGCCATCACCAACGGCGTGCACAGATTGAAACGCAGCCCGTGAAAACGCACGACATCGAAATCCACGTCACGTCCCGAGATTTCGGCATAACGTCGCAGGGCGGGCGCAAGCTCACCGAGGGGTTCCCCAAGATCGCGGCAGAGCAACCCGCCGAGATCCGCGAGTGGATCCCCGAGATATCCCGTTTCCATATCCAGGAGCGCGGTCACCCGCTCGCCTTCGAAAAGGAACTGGCCCGAGTCGGCCTGCACAAAAGTCACCTCACGGCGACCCGTCGGGATATTTCGGTAGATCCACTGAACGGCGAATTCGAGCATCGGTTCGGGTCGCCGCTTGGCTCTGCGATACTGTTCGACCCATTGGTCGAAATCACCGAGGGCCAGGATGCGTTCGCCCTCTCTCCGCTCGAGCCCATAGGCTTCGAATTCGGAGGCGTCGATCCCATGCATCTGCACGAGGATCTCTATGTAGTGGTCGAGAATCTTCGCTTTGACCCGCTTGTCCTCGACCTTTTCGAGGTTGAAGTCGCCCGGAAGACGGTCCATCACGATGCCCTTCGGATCGGGGCAAAGGCCGTAGACGTGCGGTACAGGAAGACCATTCGCTTCCTGCACCCGATAGATATTCGCTTCGTGATCGAGGACCGAATCGACCCGTTCGCCTTCCGCGTGCCCGCGGTCGCCTCGAAAATAGAGTTCGAGCCGCTCCCCATCCTCGCGTTCGAGATCGAAGAAATAGGCCGGCCGCCAGCGCCCCTGCTTTCGCAAATTGGAGACTCGGCCGCCCAACTCCGACTCCACCCATTCGAAGGCGCGCCTCCATTCCGGTGTCAGATCTTCCAGCTGCTCTCGTACGTCCGACATGCCACCCCCTCGCCCACTCGCCGGTCAGCGAGCGCGCAGAGAAGCGCGACCTTCGACCGGAAGATCGAAGGTCGCCAGCAGATCTGTGTCCGTCAAGCGATGTTTGATGGGTTCGAAGAAGACTCAGCGAGCGGGCGCCGAATGCGAACGCGCGCGACCGGATCGACCACCGCGGGATCGCGGACGCTTGCCCTCACCCCCACCGGAAGATCCCGAACCGCCACGTGAGCGGCGCTTCCCGGGTTCACTACGAGACCCTTCGCTGCGATCGCCACGGCTTCGACCTCCATCTCGCCGACCACTCGCTGAAGGCGGTGCAGCGGGGACATCGGGCGTCGCTAACCGAAGGATCGGCGCGCCAAGCATGCGCTCGGTATCGCGCAGCCATGCACGATCCTCACTCGTCACGAAGGTGAGCGCCTTGCCGCTCTCCTCGGAACGACCGGTCCGGCCGATCCGATGCGTATAGGTCTCCGGCGTACTGGGGGGATCGAAGTTGATCACGTAGTCGACACCGGCGACATCGAGTCCCCGCGCCGCGATATCGGTCGCAACCAGGATGTCGAATTGCCCTTTGCGGAAGCCGTTCATCGCCCGATCGCGCTGCGCCTGGGACATATTCCCCTGGAGCGCGACGGCATTCCGTCCACCCTGCGCGAGCTGGATCGCCATGCGCTTGGCACGATGCTTGGTTCGCGTGAACACGATTGCGGTCTTGCAATCGTCTTCACTGAGTACCTTCTCGAGTAGCGCCCGTTTCCGGCTCGGGTCCGTCGAATAAAGCGCGTGCTCGATTTGATCGGCGGGGGCGGAATGGGAGAGTTCGACGACATGCGGGTCGTGCAGCACCGAATTTGCAAGCGATCGGATCGCTTTCGGCATCGTCGCCGAAAAGAGCAGGTTCTGCCGATCCCGCGGCAACTGCCCGAGGATACGCTTGATATCGGGCAGGAATCCCATGTCGAACATGTGATCCGCCTCATCGAGCACCAGAGTGTCGACGGCCGACAGGTCGAGTTTTCGCTGCTTCAGAAGATCGAGCACTCGCCCTGGACAACCGACCACGATCTCGGGATCCCGGCGCAGCAAGCGAACCTGCGTGCTCGCCGGAACGCCGCCAAAGATCGTCGTCGTTCCGATATCGGTGAATCGGGCGAGCAAACGGATCTCGGCGTCGATCTGAACGGCGAGCTCACGGGTCGGTGCCAGAATGAGGACGAAGGGCCCGCGGCCCGGCTCCTCGATCAGTCGCTGCAGGATGGGTAGGGCGAACGCAGCGGTCTTGCCGGTTCCGGTCTGGGCGAGGCCCATGACGTCCTGTCCTTCGAGGCAGGCTGGGATGGTTTCCACCTGAATCGGTCGGGGGTCGGAAAAGCCCGCCGCCTCAAGGCCACGGGTCAACTTTGAATCAAGGCGAAAGCGGTCAAATCCGCTTTTCGCCGCTTCTTGCGCGATTGCGCTGGACAAATTGGTTCTCCACCGTATCCCCACGCTCGATTGGCGCGCGGAACGGTTCATCTTGCATTCAAACCCAGACAACAGAAAAGGGAGAGAGTGAGTTTTCGGCGAGACCTCGGGGGGAACGAGCAGCTTGCTTCGACGATTTGGTCGAAGGTCGAGCGCTCGAGACGCTGAACGTCGAGAGGTCCTGTTGTTTGCCGTTTGCTGCTCACCGTTCGTCAACAGGAACGGAGCGACAACTGATCGCGAGGGGCCGTTTTCGCTTTCTAGTCTCTGCTTTGGCCCGGGCCCGGCTCGAGGAGCCGGTTGCCGGCATGGACCGAAATCTTGGGTCGCGGGCCGGCTACGATCGATCGCTGGGTGGTTTTCACCCAGCTGGGCTGATGCCCTATTACGCCAGTGTGTAGCCCTTTTACTTTCGGTCGGCCACTCTGGGGACTTGAGCGCAAACGAGTCCCCTCATATTTCGCCCCAGCGCACGCAGGGGGTTCACTCCCATCCCAGGCGAGGACTCGCGATAGGCGCTCGCCCGCCCGCCGTACGTGCCAGCTCCCAAGAACGCTGCGGGATTCGGGGAGATCCCCAAAAAAACGGTCGGTTCATGGGATGCGGAAGGAGGGGAAAAGACGGCCGAGCGCCGGATCGAGCACCCTCCCCACCAGCTCAGTGTTGATTCGCTAGACTCGATCATTGCGGGTGGGCGACCGGGGCGATGGCAGGCTCATCGGTCGCCCCGCATCGCGATCCGAATGAGCGTGCCGCTTCACCTCGACAAGAGGTGCGATGACACATCCGATTCGGCCTCGTCCTCAGAGAACCGCATGGCGTCACATCGGCACGTTGTGTGCAGGGTTATCGCCCGAGTAGAACCCGCCCGCAATCCCCCGCTACACACACCAACGAGAGAAACGAAATGACTGAACCGAAGCCCTGCGTCTTTATTCACACGAACCACAAGCAAATCCTCGGTGCGATCGTGGGCGTCCACTCGATCAGGCGTGGGAGCCAAAACAACGATCGCTTCGATGTTCGAACGATCGAACACGCGGATCACCCCTTCCTTCGCGCACGCGAGGGGCAGTCCTTCAATCGGGATGGCATCGCCCGACAGTGGCGAAACGAAGACCTTCAATCCTTCACACCACTTCGCTTCATGCCACCCGAACTCATGGGCTATCGCGGACGAGCGGTGGTGATCGATCCAGACGTCTTCGCGGTAGGCGACGTCTGGAATCTTCTCGACCGGGACATGCGGGGGAAGGCGATCCTATGTCGCCCGAGGAATCGAAAGAGTCGCAGCGTCGAGGGGAATATGGCCTCGAGCGTAATGCTCCTCGACTGCGCTCAGCTCCCCCATTGGCAGGTCGAAAAGCAATTCAATTCAATGTTCGAGGGCCAGCTCGATTACAAGGATTGGATCACGCTCCGCAATGAACCGCGTTCATCCATCGGGCTCTTCGAAAGCGGCTGGAACGACCTCGACCGTCTGAACACCACCACGCAAATGCTGCACACGACCAAGCGATGGACACAGCCCTGGAAGACAGGCCTACCCATCGACTTCACACCCGCCGACAAATTTCGCCGCTTCCCTCCGCTCGGCTGGATCCTTCGGGCGCGGAGGCGACTGCTCGGAGACCATTCGCTCCTGGGGCATTATCGACAGCATCCCGATCCGCGGCAGGAGGGCCTCTTCTTCGCGTTGCTCAAGGAATGCCTGGAGGACGGCCAGGTAGACGAAGCCTTCGTCAGGGAACAAATCTCTCGCAAGCACGTGCGAGAGGATGCATTCGAGGTCGTGGAGCGGGTCAAAAGCCCGGAAGACTATCTGTCGGGCCTGCCAGAGGCGGCCGCCGCCTGAGAGACATCGGACGGACGGGCGACATCGATGGCAAGACGATGGCAAGACGATGGCAGGGAATCGCCGCCGCGGTCTCGAAGCACACCGCGGATTCGGTGATGCGCCAGCGGCGAGCGCCTGGCTCAAACCGTCTGGCTGAAAACCCGCGCCCCGCCCTCTGCTGCCGGTTCGAGGTAGGCGTCGAAGGCCATCGCCACATTTCGAAGAAAGAGCCTTCCCAGGGAGGTCACCTCGAGATCGCCCTCGGGTGAGAGGACGAGGACACCCTCCTTTTCGATTTCCCTGAGACCATCGATCGCCTGTTCGAAATCCACCTGGTAGGATCCCCCGAATCGCGATTCGACTTCGCTCGCGCGAAGTCTCCCTCGACACATGATCTGTCGAATGATCCAGCGGCGCATTTCGTCGTCTCGCGAGAGCCAGATGCCCCGATCCGGTGCGAGGCGACCCCCTTCCACCCGATCGAACCAATCGCTCAGATTCTTCTGTGCCTGGACGTAGGCCCCGGGCAATTCGCTGATTCCGCTGGGGCCGAATGCGATCGTGTCGACACCGTCGAGGGTGGTATACCCCATGAAATTCCGGCGAAGTGTCCCCGAATCGAATGCCTCGCAGAGTTCATCATCGGGCTTCGCGAAATGATCCAGTCCGATGAAGCGATAGCCCGCTCCGACCAGCTGGCGAATTGCCTGAAGCAGGATCCGAATGCGAAGCCGCGGATCGGGCAGGTCGATCCGCTCGAAACCCCTCTGCTGCTTGGCGACCCAGGTGACGTGGGCGTACCCGTAAAGGGCGATCCGATCGGGCTCGGCCGAAAGGACTTCGGTGATCGTCCGACTGAAGGATGCTTCCGTTTGATGGGGGAGACCGTAAACCAGATCGTAGTTGATATGCGGAATCCCCGCGTTGCGCGCCATTTCCGTCAGCGCGCGCGTCAATTCGAATGGCTGGATACGATGGATCGCAGCCTGGGTGTCGGGATTCGTATCCTGGACACCGAGCGAGATCCGGTTGAATCCGCATTCCGCCAACGCGCGAACGTGATCCTCATCGGTCACCCTCGGATCGACCTCGATCGACACTTCCGCATCCGGAGCCAGGGGAAATGAATCGGTCATCGAGCGGAAAAGCCGCTCGATCTGCCCCGCCTTCAGATGAGTCGGCGTGCCCCCCCCCCAATGCAGCTGAATACATTGAGGTGTCCCTTCGACGGAGCTTCGGGTCGTCTGGATTTCCTGACCGATCGCGGACAGATAACGCTCAGGCAGATCGGAATCCCGCGTGATGACTCGATTGCAGGCGCAGAAATGGCAGAGGCTCCGGCAGAAAGGAATATGCGCGTAGAGCGAAACCTCTCCCGTCCGCCCACACGATGACAGAGCGCGTGCATGATCGGATTCTGGAAAGCTGGGTTTCCAGACGGGAACCGTGGGGTAGCTGGTATAGCGGGGGCCGGCCCCTGTAAAACGCGGCAGGACCGCCTCGAGCGTTTCGAAGTCGAGCCCCCCGTCGGGTGTCCCTGCCTCGCTCACCAGGTGCCCATCCCGATCACGGAAAATTCCATGGAAGTCCGGCCCGATGCGGTGGGCGCCGAGCGCCTCGAAACGCGACCTTTCCCGATCGCAACCGGGCGCTCCGGAGGGTCTTGTTCCTCTCTGTATCCGTCACCGTGTCTATCGCTGTGTCTGTCAGGCATGGACCCTCTCCTCGGAGTCGAGGATCGGCCATGTGGACGAGATCGGCCAATCGAATCGCCCGCTAATCTAGCTCCGGTCAGATTCTCGAGGATCGCGAATCCGCCCCCGCGACGAGCACGCTACACGACGCGTGGCGGGAAACGCGCTGAGCGACGCTACCGAGCAGAAAACGCTGAAAAGCGGAATAGCCGCTCGTGCCCAATGCGATGAGCTGTGCCCCAGTCGATTCAGCACGCGTGAGGATGGAGTCGGACGCGCGCCCGTAGACGATCTTCGACTTGCAGGAAACGCCCGCTTGCGTCAAACGATCGAGGACCCGCTCGCTCCGGCGCATCGCGGCCTCTCTCATTTCACCCTCGAAATCGCTCGATCCGGCGACCGCATAGGGCGCGAAGAGAACGGCGGTCTCGCGAATCGCGTGAAAAACTTCGACTTGAGCACCGAGCCGACCCGCCCAGTGGCCTACGATCTTTTCGACCCGCTCCGCGTCCTTCGAAAAGTCGGTCGCAAAGAGAATCGAGCGAATCTCTGTCGTCGCTTCTTGCTCGGCTTCCCGAACGATGAGCACGGGAACCGGTGCGTCCTGGAGCGTGCGCTCGGCGACACTTCCCAGGATCAGCCGGTCGAGGCCGCGGCGGCCATGCGACCCCATGACGACCAGCCGTGTCCCGTCGCTTCGTGCCGCGGCATGAATCGCGTCAGCGGGATCGCGCTCCTCGAATCGCTCCGAGAACTCGAAACCTCGCCGCCTGAGACTCTCGCAATATTCTTCGAACTCTCGCTTCTCTGAATTCCTCAGTTCGTCGCGAAGCGCTCCCGAAAATTCCGGATCGAGCGTGCATGGGGGAAGCTGGAGGGCGTGTAGCAACCGGACCTGCGCCTCACAGAGCCCAGCGATCAAGAAGGCCCTCTCGACGGCCGCCCGAGAGTGCTCGGAAAAGTCGACCGGTACGAGGATCTGACTACCACGACTCATCAACGACTCCCTGGTCCGACATCCCCCGGTAAAAAGCAAGACGCGTGCCAGCACGTGTGGCGACGCAGCAAGAGGCTAAAAACGGAAGGCTGAGGCGATTTGCCACTCCGCGAGGCGTCGAGGCGCGGACACGATCTCCGAACTAGCGGATTCGTCGGGATTTCAAGCAGTGCGAGAAGCGCGCTCGAAAGCGGGAAAGTGAAGAGTAAAGCGTGTGCCCTTGCGCACTTCGCTCTCGACCTCGATCGTGCCACGGTGATCGAGCACGATCGATCGGCTGACGACTAGACCCAGCCCGGTCCCTTCGCCCCGATCCTTGCTCGTATAGAAGGGCTCGAATATGCGCCCGAGGGCTTCGGGCTCGATGCCGTAGCCCGTATCCTCGATCGAAATATGAATTCCGTCTTTCGACGTGGACTCGACGGACACCGTGAGCCGACCGCCTTTTGGCATAGCATCCGCCGCGTTCACGATCAGGTTCAGGAACATCTGCTCGAGGCGATCCCGATCGCCGAGCACCTCTGGATCGCCCTCGTATCGACGATCCACCACGATCTGTCGTGACCGCAATTTCTCACGGAAGAACTCGAGCGCATGATCGAGCACCTCCGCCACACGAACGGAAACCGAGACCGGCTTTTGGGGGCGAGCGATGTTGAGGAGCGTCTGAAGCAGATCCGTCACGCGGCGCACCTGCTCGGAGATGACTTCGGCGCGACGTCGATCCTTGGGATCTGAAAGAGAATCTCGCAGCATATCCGCATAGCCGAGGATCACGTTCATCGGTGTGCCTATGTCGTGGGCGATACCCGCGGTGATCAGGGAGAGGGAGGCGAGCTGTTCAGCCGCGCGTGCCCGCTCCTCCGCGACATGCAGATCGGTCAGGTCGCGTAGGATTCCGGTAAAAAGGACCTCGCCGTTGTGGCGCCCTTCGGAGACGGCGAGATAGAGCGGAACCTCCATCCCGCCCTTACGGCACCCCAGGACCTCCCGACCGATCCCGATGACCTTCGCCTTGCGCGTCTTCAGATAGTTCTCGATATAGGCGTCATGCTCATCACAGGCGGGCGAGGGCATTAGCTGATTAACGGATCGACCGACCAATTCGTCACGCGAGAACCCGAAGATCTCGATGGCAGCTTGATTCACCGAATCGATCATTCCCTTCGCGTCGATCGTGACGATTCCATCCACGGCCGATTCGAGAATGGCGGCGAGGCGATCGGCTGTCTGGCGCGCTTCAGTGTCCATCGATGGCTCCGCGGTGAACACTAGACGCAAAGGGCGGTCAGTCCAGACTCTCCACGTGACTTTTTTCGGAAAGGAAGCCCCGATCAGTTTCGAACCGCGTTCTTTCTCTCCTCGCGCCGGTACAGTGTCCGACGATTGACGCCCAGAATTCGAGCAGCTTCACTCTTACGACCCATTGTGGACTCGAGCACCGCTTCGACATATCGATCGCCTAGATCCCCGAGCGTGAGACCCTGTTTCCTTGCGAGCCGAACCACCGCGTCCTCGAGCGAGCCATCGACTCGATCGGGGTCGCCCGGAATCAGGATATCAACGGCATGGACCTCGCTCCCTTCCGAGAGGACCAAGCTTCGCTCGATACAGTTTTCGAGTTCCCGCCCGTTTCCGGGCCAAGGCGCTCGCTGGAGCTTCCGAATGGCGTTCTCGGAGAGCGTACGGAATTCGCCCCCACAGTGGCGCTCGACAAAGGCTGCGGCGAGGGGAGGAATATCGTCCGGCCGCTCTCGCAACGGCGGCAGGTGAAGTGGAATCACGTTGAGTCGATAGTAGAGGTCTTCGCGAAATACCCCCGTCGCGAGATCCGCCCTGAGATCCCGATTCGTGGCGGCCACGAGCCGAACATCGACCTTGACCGACTGGTTGCCACCGACGGGCCGAATCTCTCGATCCTGAAGAACGCGCAAGAGCTTGCCCTGAATCGACGGCGACATGTCCCCGATCTCGTCGAGGAAGAGCGTCCCGCCGTTCGCTGCCTCGAAAAGACCCTTTTTGTTGGTATGGGCACCAGTGAAGGCGCCGCGCACGTGACCGAAGAGTTCGCTTTCGAGCAACCCCTCCGGCATTGCCGTGCAATTGATCGGAACGAAGGGCATGTCGGCCCGGTTGCCCGTGAAGTGGATCGTCCGCGCAACGACTTCCTTGCCGGTCCCGCTCTCGCCGGTGATCAGGATATTGCTGCCGTTCCCGGAAACCTTTCGGATCAGCGCATAGATTTCATTCATCGCAACGCTCTTGCCAACGAGATCCCCGAAAGAGGCCGTTCGCTCGACCGCTGCGCGCAGGCGGCGGTTCTCCGCCAACAAGACCCGATTCTCGAGGGCGCGCTCCAGAGTGAGCAATAATCGATCGTTCTCGAAAGGCTTCGTCACGAAATCGTGTGCCCCGAGGCGCATCGCCTCGACAGCGATCTCGATCGTGCCAAAACTCGTCATCAGAACGACCGGAGTTTCGGAGTGCTCCTCGCGCATCGCGCCAAGGAACTCGAATCCGTCCATCCCCGGCATCTGGATGTCGCTGAGGGTGCAATCGAACTCACGCTTCCCCGCAGCTTCGAGCCCTTCCTGGGCCGATTCGACGCACTCCACCTGATAGCCTTGACCCACCAGCAGATCCGTCACCATTTCCCGCAGGATGGGGTCGTCATCCACCACCAAGATCGATCGTTTCAAAACGCAACCTCCCATCTGGTGGTCATGCAGGACTTGTGCCGCTCAACAGCAGACCCAATCCAACCTGACGAGTCCACATCGTGCCATTTTGCCTCGCTTATGCCAAAAATGCTCGATCTGATCCGGGGTTCGTCCTCGCCACGCCACATGCTCAGCGGCTTCCCATCGCATCGCGGTGACCCGGATCGCGCACGGACCGACCCCCTGGGGAATCCAGGCGATCGAGAAGATTCCCCTGCTCATCGATCGGACGATGGCGAGACCTAGAGAAGGGCGGCCCAGGGGGGGACCGAGGTCAACCGACGGCCGGGGTATACCAGATGGGTGACGTCCAAGCGCGCTCCTGCTGAATCGGTGCCATCAGCGTGTCCGCACACCCGAAAGGCCGCTCCTCTTTCGGCAACTCGAGACATTGCCAGCTCGAGTATCGACAACTCGGATTCTCGACGACACGCGCATAATAAACGGCGCGACGATCGGGGTCGAAGTCTGGGTCACGCCAGACTCCGCAAAGGTCGGTGTGACCGGTACCCTGGGGTTCGCAGGTGGCCGGATCGACACCCGCACCGTTCGCCCCGCCCGCCACATCGACGACTTTCTCATGAACGATCCCTTCGCGATCGACCCAGCCCTTCACCACCTGCAGGCGCTGAAGGAGTCCCCCGGGTGCGCTCTTCGTGCCCGCATCCTTCGTCGCCCAGACGGCGAATGCGGGCACCCGGTCACCCGATCGGGCCGGAAGATCCCCGCCCATCGGAACGCCGCCCTGCTCAGCCCGCGCGAGCACATCCCTCGAAGCACATAGATCTTCCGGAAGATTCCAGCCCGCATAGAAGCGCGGCTCAATGCGTGGACCGCTCGTTCCGAAGACCTCCTTGCGACGTATCGCATCAAAGATCGCGGCCCGCGAATTTTCCTCGGCCCAGACACCGATCAGGCCGCCGGGCCCATTCGAGTAATCCCCCATCACGCCCGCTTCGCCGCCTGAGAGGCGTCGTTCGGGCGAGCCGTCCGCGATCCCCAGATGACCTGGCCAGGTGCGCTCTTCGACCCCCCCTGCCAATGCATTATGCGTATCAGTGCTCGCCATCAGGCCCAGCTTGAAGGGGTTGACTCCGATTCGCGCCTCTTCGGCAAGTCCATCGGCGAGCGCGTATCGCACATAACTACGCCGGGCGAGGCAGCTCGGGCCGAGATGCGGCACCCAATCCGCAAGCGGTCCGTCGTAGCAATCCGGCGCGCCCTTCTCTCCGAAGCGGCGAAAACTAGCGTTTTCGAATTTTTCGAAATCGCATAGCGCATCATCCGAGCCCATGACCGACGAGAGCCCACGGCGACATTCGGAATCCCCTTTGTGCTGCATGATTTCGACGACGGGCTCCATCGAAATTCGCAGCGCGGCCCGCTCAGCCTCTTCCTCGAGAGAATCCGTCCCTGGATAATCGATCGCGAACATCCGGCCGTTACTGATATTCGAGTTATGCGGAATCGCGAGTACCTGGCAGCCGGTACCGGACTCGTTGCAATTCTCTTGAAGGAGCCGCCAGAGTTCCCACTCGCGTTGGACGTCCATGTAGCTCAGGGGTCGCCTGGGCACGACGCTCCCGCGGAAGATCACGTTGCGATGAAGATTCGAACCCAAGCGATGGGAGCTGTACTCGTAGGCGATGAAAGCCGTCCGGCGACAAGCCGCCGAGCGATCGTTCCATCTCTCGGCGGCGGCGATGATCTCCTTCCAACCCGCATCGATCGCGGCCGCACACGCCGCGAAATCATCGCCACAGATGTCGGATTCGCGACTCGGAAAGGGATTCATGATCTTCAAGCCGAGGGGCGAGTCCGTAGGTGCGGTCGCATCACGAATCGCACGACATTTCTCGGTCTCGTAGGCCCGGCTGGTCGGATCCGTGCAGAGACCCTGCTCGCCGAGGAACTCGGCATGGTCCGTGACCGCTGCAAAGTCGAGGGGGCGATCGATGCGTACGGATCGCGTGCCGCGCCCCGCCTCATCCTTGGGCGGAAGCAGGATCGCCCCCCCGAACGCGAAATCAAAGGCGCCGGTCGGGCGGACTTCGAGATCGTAGTTCCAGGCATCGCTCGAAAGCGCAGTGTGGACATGCAGATCCCCGAAGAGGGCAATGCGTCGCGGATCGCGGTGGGCGCAGGCCGCGCGTTCCGGTTCGGACGAGGCGGCGGGAACAGCGAAGAGTTCGGGATCCACAGGATCGCTCCCGCATCCGGCCACGAGGAGCAGAGAACCCGCCAGGGCAACCAGCGAGCAGAACAAGAAGAGTCGTTGCAATCCCAACCGAGCCAAGCGCCGCCGCGTGATCATTGATCGCACCCCCGAAGCAAATCCCGGAAAAGCGTAGACGAGCACATTCGTCAAACAAGCCCCTCGCTCGGCTTCGATCGCGCCTTCGCGCTAGCCTCGACTCCATTCATCGCCCCGAAGTCAGCGTGATCTTCCTGAATGACCTCATCGAACCCTTGAACGGCTTGATCATGCGCCTGCTGAGATCCCGCCTGCACTGGCCGCCGTCGACTGCGCTGGTGATCATTTCCTGATCCGGCCGGCGATCGGCTCGAGAGTTCGCGATTCCCGCCGGCTACCAGAACGAGGGCGACACGATCGTCGTGATGATTTCGAAGCCGCACACGAAGGCCTGGCGGAAGAATTTTCGCTCGGCGTGACCGGCGGTTCTGATGCTGCGTGGGCGGCAACGTTCGGTGATGGGAATGCTGATCGAGCCCGGCGGTGTAGAATTCTTAGAGGTGTGCGAGCGCACCCTCCGGAGACTGCCCTTCATGGAAAGCCAGCTCGGCGGCTTCAAATACGATCCGGAACGAGGACTCGACGACGCGCAACGGGAGCTGCTGCTCGAGAACGCCGATGCGGTTCGTTTCGAATTTCTCGACTGAATTTCGACTCGATGCGTCTGCTCCCTCGATTTTGCGAGAGTCGATCACACACGCGTTCCCGCGGCACACCCCTCCCCTCTTTCCCCTGGCAGCTGCTGGGCGGCTCGGTCGGATACTCAGATTCCGATCGCATCCGCTGCACGACTCACTTCATCCGGATCCCCGGAGGTCGGAACCAGGTGTACTTCGTCCGTACCGAGATCTTCGATGCGCCGAAGCAGGTCGCGAAGGGCCGACGCATCGCCGGTGAATCCAGCACTCCTTTGCGCCGCCTCACGCTCCGCGGGTGCGAGCCAATTCATGTAAGAGCCGAGATGGCTCGACATCTGCGCTCGCGCACCCTCGCCCAAGGCGAACCAGAACCCGGTGATCAGCTTCGGTGTTCCACGCCCAGCCTCCGACCAAGCCTGTCGCGCCCATTCGAAGGTCGGTGCGATCTCCTCGGTCGTCGCGGCCCAGGTGAAGCCGCAGAGACCCGCCGCCCAGGCCGAGGCCAACCGGATGGCACGCGGCCCCATCGCCCCGGCCAGCAGCTCCGGCCCGGCGGCCTGGATCGGTCGGGGTTCGACGGGGCGCAATAACCCTCCGACCACATCCTCTCCACGCCAGACCCTGCGCATCGTGTCGACATCCCGCGCAAGAGACGCATTCGTGCGACGCTCCATATCGGCCCCGACGGCCAGAAGATCCTCCTCCCGCCCTCCGATCCCGAGCCCCACCGAGAGACGCCCCTCCGAGAGCACATCCAGAGTGGCGAGTTGTTTGGCGAGCATGACCGGATGATGCATCGGCATCACTGTGACCGTCGAACGCAGCGTAACTCGCTCCGTCAAGACCGCGCAGGCCCCGAAGAGTGCGATCAACTCCGGATTGAAGAAGGCCATCCGCTCCCCGAAAGCGAGCGTGTCGAAGGGCCCATCCTCTATTCGGCTCGTCCACTCGACGAGGCGCTTCCGGTCGAGCCCCGGATCCATCCCCGGCAGCGTCATCGCGATCTTCATCCTTGCTTCTCCCCTCACCGGCCGACCGGAGTCGCTTGCGGGCACGGGTCCATCCCGAAGCTTCCCGCCCGCCGGCCAGCATCGAAATTCATTCCGGTCCAACCTTCTCGGGGGGCCTCGATTCGAACCCGCCGCCACCTCCTCGGACCTTACGCCGAACGCATTCGGCGCTATCGAGGCGCATCAAGAACTCCCCGGACGATCTTCTCCGCTTCAAAACATCGCAGCGGCAAACCGATCGATCTCCGCCCGCGCTTCCTGGACATCGGGGTTCGAAAAACTGAGCACGAGCTCCGTTGCACCAGCGGCCTCGTAGTCAGCGACCGTGCCCGGTGTCACGTTCGCCATATCGAGACGAACCAGGACCTTGCCCAACCCCTCCTTGCGCCCCACACCCTCCGCTTCTCCTCGCAGGGATTCCAGCCGCTCGCGCACGCCGTCGGGCGTGAGCATGAGCGGATGCCAACCGTCGCCGTGGGTCGCGACGCGTCGCAGCGCAACCCGATGATTTCCCCCGACCATGATCGGGGGATGCGGGCGTTGCAGGGGCTTGGGGGACGAGATCACGTCCTCGAACTCGAAATATTCGCCCTCGTAGCTCGCCTCGCCTTCGGTCCAGAGACTTTTCAGGACTTCGATAAATTCATTCGAATAGGCCCCTCGCGTCTTGTAGGGAACGCCGAGCGCCGCGTTCTCGCTGGGCAGACTCCCGACGCCCACCCCAACAACGAGTCGACCCTCGCTCAAATGGTCGAGGGTGGCGAGTTCGCGGGCGAGCACCATCGGATGCAGATAGGGCAGAACGAGCACACTCGTCCCGATGCGTACGTAATGGGTCTTCGACGCGAGCCATGTGAGCAGGACGAGCGCGTCGTGATAGGGCTGATCGCCCAGACGATCGCGGACATAGCCCGCATTGACGACATGGTGGTTGACCCAGACCGAATCGAAGCCCGCGTTTTCGGCGTGAACGCCGACCGAGACGATATCCGCCGGGTCCTCGACCCCGAGGTGGTTGGGTAGAACGAAGCCGAATTTCATCCTCTTCTCCCCGATCACTTCGAAGCTGTCGCAGCGTATTGCCCGCAGCAGAAAATGTGTCGACGACGCCATGGACGATACCCGGAATCTCGGGGGATACGGCCTCCCCGCACCAGACACGACCGCTCGGGAGGCAGACCGTCCGGTGTACCCGTGGAATGGCTCACATCGACCTGCTCACGGCGTTTTCGAGCGAGCGTCTCGAATCTCGGGCTCGACCGGATCATCGGCCGACCGCCCGGCGCCCCGGTCGAATGAGGCGCGATTCGCCTGCCTGGACTTCAGAAGGATCTCGACGGGGACTCGAATCCCCGATCGCCCTCCCGGAGCGCACGAATACGATCGTGCACCCGTCGCCACGAGATCGCCCCTCTTCAAGGGGCCATCTCCCGAGCGGGTCGATGTCCGGGGCGCGACCAACAGGGATCCAGTCAATCGAGTATGATCCGTTTTCCACCGATTCGATCCTGCCGGTCCCGTTCTCCACCGCCCCCATCGCCCCCGAGAGGAAGACCCGTGAAGTTCTACGACTGCCAGACCGCCCCGAGCCCGCGCCGAGCCCGAATCATCATCGCCGAAAAGGGCCTGGAGATCGAGACGGTCGAAATCGATCTGGGAAAAGCAGAACAGCTTTCAGAAGCGTTCAAACGCATCAACCCGCGCTGCACGGTGCCGGTCCTCGAACTCGACGATGGCCTCTTGCTCACCGAAAATGCCGCAATCGCCGCCTACCTGGAAGCGCTCGTCCCCGACCCACCGCTGCTCGGAACGACACCCGCGGAGAAGGGTCTGATCGCAGGTTGGAACGCGCGCATGGAATTCGAGGGGCTCTGGCCGGTCGCCGACGCGCTGCGCAACCGAAGCAAGGGCATGGTGGGTCGCGCGATCACCGGCCCGACGAATTACGACCAGATCCCCGAACTCGCAGAAAGGGGAAGGTCGCGCGGGATCGAATTCTTCGACATGCTGAATACCCGCCTCGGTGAAGCGGAATATGTGGCGGGGGATTCGTTCTCGGTCGCCGATATCAGTGCCTTCGTCGTGACCGACTTCGCGAGCTGGGTCAAGCTCGGAATGACCGATGCCCACACGAATACGAAGCGCTGGTACGACCTTCTGATTCAGCGACCCAGCATTGCGGGCTGACGCTCGACACCCGGCTCGCAGGGCAGCGGCGACCCCCGACTCGATCGACCCGGAAATGCGTCGCCACTTCGATGAGGCGGAGAAGATCCGCATCGGCGAGACCTCCCTCGCGCGCCCTCCCCTGCGTCCGACCGCAGCTTCCCTGCGCGCCCATTTCGAGCGCGCGACCGGGCGCGGCCTCGTCGAACTCGAGAATCCGCATGTCGAGCCCCGCGTCACAGCAACGGACCGGAGGACAGCCACCCCCGCCTCCATCCTCATTGCGATCGTCCTGCGCGACCCAGAGCCGACCGTGCTGCTGACCCAGCGCCACCACGGGATTTCCTTCCCGGGCCATTGGGTCTTTCCCGGCGGTCGCACAGACCCGAGGGACCCAACACCGATCGAAACCGCACTGCGCGAAGCGGAGGAGGAGATCGGCCTGGATCGCAGACACGTCGAGGTGTTGGGGCGACTCGGCGACTACGTGAGTCATAGTGGGTTCCGTGTGGTACCGATCGTGGCGCTCGTGCATCCGCCCTTCGAGTTGACGCCGCAGCCCGGCGAGGTCGAAGCAATCGCCGAGATCGAACTCTCGCGGCTCGTCGATTCGTCGAGCTATTTCCTCTTCCGCTTCCAGAATCGGAAGGACCGAGCGCATTTCGCCATGGATACCGAACGCGAGGGGCCGATGCTGACGGGCGTCACGGTGTCGATCGCGATCGGCTTCTATCGTGAACTGCTGAAGACCCACGACGATCGCACCCGCACACCGGGAAATATCCGGACCGAGTCGATGTCGTGACCGAATTGATGTCGTGACCGAATTGATGTCGTGACCGAATTGACGTCGTGACCGAGACAAGTCGTGACCGAGTCGATCAGCAGGCCCGTCAGCCCTTCGCGGGAACGATATCCGCCGGTAGATTGCTCCTGATGGGTATTCCGGAAGAGCGATCCCAGCTAGCGGCTGCGTAGGTACGCTCCGCGGGCCCGAAAAGCCGCGCCGTCTCCGTCCAAGGATGGGCGCCACACTGGGTGCCGGGATAGAGCACGATCGCTCGCGTTCCGTCCCTTTCGCGAATCTCAGCGCGCTTCTCGGCGATTTCGTCCAACGCGTCTTCGAGCGAAATCAGCCGAGGCTCCCATCGGACTGGCATTTCTAACTCGTAACGAGGCGCTCGGGGTCGGCATGAAGCGCCGGATATTCGCGACCCTTCTGACGGGTATGGCCACGAAAGACCGGATCCCCTGGAACGCCACGAACACGAGAAACGCGAACCTCCTCGATCTCCGCTTCGATCGGGCAACCGCAGTGACAGAGCCGGCAGAAACTTCGCTGAACGGACAACCCACCTCCTTTCTCCGAGAGGTCGTATCACGGGCCGATCGGGTCGACCGCGCGCGGCGTACTCAGAGCGCGCGCACTCATCCCTGCGGCCGGCGCCCCCTCCTGCGCCGCCGCCTCGAAGAGCGCTTCGGCGGAGTATCGCCCTGAGACGCTACCGCTCGTTTGGAGCGACGTCCGCGCCGCCTCTTCCCACCGCGCTTCTTCTTCGCGCCTTTCTTCCTGGCCTCTTTCTTCTTGCGGATCGGGTCGAAGAAAGAGGAGGGGCGCGCTGGAACACGGCGACAGGCATCACAAACGCCACATTCTTCCGCGATCGGGATCCCAAAATATTCGCCCAGAAGTTCACCGCGGCAGCGTTCGGCAATCGCATAGCGATCGATCGCATCGAGACGCTCGCCATCCTGCTTGCGAAGCGTTCGCAGTTGTTCACTCAGCCTTCGCGCATGCTGCTTCAATTCCTGGTGCGGCACGAGCGCTTCGATGGATTTTTCACGACCGATCCGGACGAGACCCGCCGACTCGAACATGGCGACCGCAGCCGCCGTCACCCGCTGTGCAACCCGCGCCGACGCCGCCAGATCGAGTACATCCGGTTCGCGGCCCTCTTCCACATAGGCCACTAACGCGTCGGCGACCTGATAGAGCTGCGCGGGCGCGGTCCGGCTCTGACTCAGCAGGAACTCGTGAATCTGTCGATCGACGCCATCGTGCAAGAGTATGCAGTTCGCGCGCTTCCCGTCGCGGCCGACGCGACCCGCCTCCTGGACGTATTGTTCGATCGAAGCGGGCGTCTGAAAATGGACGACATAGCGAAAATCGCGCTTGTCGATACCGAGTCCGAAGGCGCTGGTCGCCACCATGACGTTTCGTCTGCCGCTCTTCATGAATTGATCTTGTTGCGCTCGGCGATCGCTCCCGTTCATACCCCCGTGATAGCGGTTGACGGGGATCTTCATCTGTTTGAGCGCGCCGTAGACGGTGTCGACATCCCGCGTCGTCGAGCAGTAGACGATGCCCGGCCGCCGCAAGCGGATCACCAGACGCCCGAGCGCGCGTAGGCGTGCATCGCCGGCGCACTCGATCACTTCGAAGGCGAGGTTGGCTCGATGCGGTGAAGCCACGACCTCGAGCGGTTCCCGAAGATCGAGGATGCGCTTCAGATCTTCGCGGACCGATTCGGTTGCCGTCGCGGTCAGCGCCATCACGGGGGGGCGCCCGTACCGTTCGAGAAGCGTCCCCAGGCGCAGGTACGCGGGGCGAAAATCGTGTCCCCACTCCGATGCACAATGCGCTTCATCGACGGCAAAGAGAGAGAGGCCGCTCTTCGAGAGCGCTGCCAGCAACTCGTCGCCGGCCAGGGTCTCCGGCGTCGTCATCACCAGCAGTTGGCCGCCCTCTTCGATCCGCGCGATCGCTCGCTTGCGGGCCGTCCCTCGGACCGTGCCGTCGAAACGAACCACGGGGAGCCCACGCTTCTCGAGATTCGTGACCTGATCTTCAATCAGGGCGAGCAGTGGGGACACTACGACGACGGGCCGCGGCAGGATCAGGCACGGAATCTGGAAGCAGGCCGACTTCCCAAAACCCGTCGGCAATACCACCAGCGCATCGCCCCCGCTGAGCGCGTGAGCGATCACCTTCTCCTGTTCCGGATGCAAGCGTGCAACACCAAACGCCCGCGACGCCTCTTCGAGGCTCATCGGCCCTTTCGGTCGCTCGGGCTCTTGCGGCTTCGAGCGGGGCATGGCCGCACGCGGACCAGAGGGTGGTTTGGCCGCACGCGGACCAGAGGGTGGTTTGGCCGCGCGCGCCGCCGTCCACTCCGCTGGTCCCGCGGGCGGGACCAGCGGTGGGGGCAACGGCAACAGAGATTCCTCGACCCCTCCGTCGCCTGTGATTGCCACGGCGTCCTCGGGCGCGTCACTCCCGGTCAAACCGGCCTCGCCCGGCGTGATCTTCTTTGCCCGCCCCTCCGACTTGACTGAGATTTTCTTCTTGGCGGCCACCTTCTTCTTCGGAACCGCCTTCTTCTGCGCCGCGGCTTCTTCCTTGGCAGCAGCTTTTCTTGCGGGTGTTTTCTTCGCAGCCGCCTTCTTCTTCGCGGCCTTCTTCTTCGTCGCCTTCTTCTTCGCCGCCTGCTTCTTCGCGGCCTTCTTCTTCGTCGCCTTCTTCTTCGCCGCCTGCTTCTTCGCGGCCTGCTTCTTCGCCGCCTTCTTCTTGGCGGCCTTCTTCTTGGCGGCCTTCTTCTTGGCGGCCTTCTTCTTCACCGCTTTCTTCTTTTTTACCGCTTTCTTCTTTACCGCTTTCTTCTTTGCGTTTGCGGCCTTCTTCTTCGGGGCGGCTCTCTTGCCGGCCGCCGCTTTCTGACGCGGGCTGCTGGCGAATTTTTTCGCGCGTGCCGTCAACCTGATCACCTTCGCCTTCAAGGCCCGATTCGGGGGCCCTGATCGTTCGGTTTCATACCCCATTCCGCACGTCCAGGGACGCCGAGATGCCCGAGAGGGCGTTCCGACGCGAGGATCTCTCGACGACCGAGAGCGCGAATGAGCGTGGCGGTCCGGTGGTACGACCGCCTCGAATCGGGGGAGGATATCGCGCGACCGCGGTGCTCGCCGCTTCGTTTTTTCGGGACCGATATCCGCGGAAGATCCGGCGATCACGGGATCCGACAGCGCCCATCGGGGAATCCGATCTCGAGCGGAGCACCGCTGCCTGGGTATCTCTCTCCGGCGTCCGAGGCCTTCGCAGAGAACTCGCGAGCCATCATCTTCTCGTCACGCTCGGTCCACCTCTGGCTGGATCTGCTGGCATCCGACTCAACCAAATCACTGCCAACCTCCGGTTCGCAACGCGCTCAACGACCTCGATACCCCTCAAATCGAATGGTGTTATGCGCACGACGGTACGTATGGGGCGGCGTGGGAACTCGCGTCCAGGGGTTCCAGAGCGGAGAGATTCCCGCCCATTGCCCGGACACCGTCCTCATTACCCAGGTCGGCCGGGGCTTGGTGCCACGCCAGCAGAGGGCGAGCCGGAGCGAACCCGACCGGTCGAAGCGACGCGAGCCAGCCCATGACGAGCGAGGTGCGATCCTTTCCCGATCGAATCGGGATCGAGACAGGGCGTCTCGAAGAAATAACGAGCGCATTTCAATCCGTCGTCGCGAGCCTCTCCGAGAGATCAGCGTCGAATAGCGCAGCCCCTCAGGCGCGTGGTCTGAACCATACTCACAGTTTCAAAGATTCTCGGTGAAAGACCTGTGGAATCACGTATTCTGAATGCATGAGCCAAATTCATCTGATCGTGCTCGCCGGGTTGATCTGCGTCGCGGTGCCGGGCCTGTCCGCACATGCGGGCACCCCCATCCTTTACCACAGCCCCGCGGATGACGGCATTCCCCCTGCCGAGCTTCCGATCGAGCCTGGCTCGCCCGCCATCACACTCTTCCTCTACATCGACTCTGGGCCGTCGAGCTCGACGATCGGTGCGCCCTGTGTCGACGGGAATGGCGACGAGCTATGTGCGTGGGAATTCCTACTTCAAACGACGGGTACTGCATCGATCCAGGCCTTCGTTCCTGACCCACAACGCGACGTCGTCTCGCGAACGATCGCCGGCGAGTTCGCCGCGACCGGGGGCGACGCGAGCGACGGAGAACTCGGACCGATCCGAATCGGCGAACTCGACCTGAACGTCGGCGACGACAACTGGTCGGTCATGATCGCCGCAGGCACCACCGTCGACGCTTCCTTCGATCGAGCCAGTTTCCAACCGGTCGCGATCGCCGCCCCGGAACCACAGACCCTCTCCCAACTCGCGGCCGGCCTCCTCCTCCTGGTGTGGCTGGGCCACCTCACGCACTCACGAGAGAGATCGGCCTCGCACAAGACACGGCAAGCGCACCCGGGCCGACTGCACCTCACCTTCCCCGCGCTGATTCTCGCCTTGATTCTCAGCACGGCCACTTCTGCCAGCGCACAGGACAGCGATGCCGACGGTATTCCCGATGCGTCCGACAATTGCATTCATGTGGCCAACCCGGGCCAGGAGGATGCCGGGGGGCTCTATGGGCCTCCGTCGGATGGTATCGGAGATCTCTGCCAATGTGGCGACGTCAATGCCGACGGCCTGATCGACCTGCTCGACATCGCGCTCTACCAGCGAGGATTATCGGGTCTCCTGCCAACGGCTCTAGACGAAGACAAATGCAGTGTGGTCGGCGGCCGCCTCGATTGCGAACCCAACGACCACCAGCGTCTGCGCGAAGCGATCGTCGGGATCGCACCCGGTGCAGATCAGGTCTGTCAGAATGCCAATGCCCTGCCGCCACCACCGGTCAGAATCGTGGGCTCGGGCGATAGCATCACTCAAGGCTTTTCCGCCAACTGCTCCTGCAATGCCGGATTCCTGGGTCTTCTCTGCCTTCTTTGCCCGGCTGGCGGGGATCAGCCCGAATATTCGTGGTTCGACGGTGGCTCGCTCGGCAACAGCTTCTACGACCTCTACGGCGGCTCCAGCTCCGGGATCCTCTCGAGCCGCGTTTCACAGAGCGGCGCTGAAATGACTGGCGGAGGGGACACGTTCTCGAATCAAGCCGACGATATCCTCGCGCTCGTTCCCGTTCCGGATCTCGTGGTCCTCGAGCTCGGCGGAAATGACGTATGCAATCGAGATTGCGTCGATCCGGGCCATTGCGCCAACGCGCTCTACGACGAGATGACCTGGACGAGCGCCGTCGAGGCCGGACTCGAGAAGCTCGTCGGCTTCAACCATCCAACCTCGCTTCCCGTCGGCTCGACCATCTATCTTCTGGGGGTGCCGCGAGTGCAGGATCTCTACGCGGCCGGCGTAGCCAAACAACAGACGGCAAGCGATATCGACTGTGACTCGTTCAGGGATACCTTCAACGTCTGCGAGATCGCGACACTCGATGCGCCAATGAATGGTGAAGATCTTCAGACGCGGCTGGAAGGAATCAGCCTGCGAATTCCGCGCTACAACGAGATTCTGCGGGACCTCGCGCTGGCTTATACGAGCAATCAGAACGGAAAGAATCCGCACGGGATCGAGGTCATCGCCGACTACGTCAACGAGTCTCTTCCCTCGATCGGCACGACCCCCTTCGGCGCGAACGAGATTAACGGCGGAGACTGCTTTCATCCATCATTGAGCGGTCAGTCTCAACTCGCCGCCGGTGCCTGGTTTTCGAATCCACGTTAGTTCAGACCTTCGTCCACCTGCTCGCACCCAATTCAGCGAATCCGATATGCAAAGGTATGTGGCCGCCCACGGCGCATGATGAGCAAGGTGATCTCGGCCTGCGTTTCGAAGGCGTCCCAGATCCAGTTGTGCTCGACGGTCAGGAATTCTCCGTTCACCACCATCAGAACGTCCCGCTCCTGGAGACCGAGGCGCGCGTAGAAATCGCCCTCGGTGACCTGACGCAGAGAGAGCAGGCGTTGGCCGGAAAACTCGGCACGGCTCGCCTCGAGCTTCCGGTCGAGTCCACGTCGATCTTTCAATGCGAGATCGACCTCGGCGCGCGTGAGCGTGAGGACCGCCTCCGGTTCCGCCAGCTCCTCCGGTGGAATCCGGGGCAATGCGGCTCGCCTCGCGGTTCGCGCCGCAGATTGTCGCGCGTCGAACGCCCTCGAGTTCACATCGGAGGCGCTCTGCAACGGGGGGTCCGAAGGATTCGGATCGAGCCCGAGCCGAACGAGTTCTTTCCGGACGACCCGATCGATTTCGTCGTAGGAGGGATGACCGCTCAGATAGAGACCGTTCACGAAGATCGTCGCCGCGCGCCGTACCCCGAGACTCGCCGCGAGGGAGAGGTCGCGATCGACCCGAACCGAATGACGCCCTGAATCCACGCAGGATCCGAAGAGATCGGGATCGAGTCCCAGAGAAAGCGCATATCGAGCCTGATCCGAGGGTGTGAGAGCCGGCTGTTCGAGCAGGATCGCATCTTGGAAATCCCAATAGGCGCCCTGCTCGCCGGCGCAGTGAGCGGCGAGCGCCGCCCGCCGGGCATTTCGGTGATAGGGCAAGGGGAGATCCCGAACCTGAACTCGCACCCGGTCTGGATAACGCCCGAGAAGTCGAATCAGAACAGGCTGAAGTCGGCGGGAATGAGGAGACGCAAGATCGAGGAACTCGACGATCGTCACCGGAGCGCCCTCGTCGCCCCGAACCCAGGCGCCTTCACCCGGAATCTCGAAGCGAGGCGGTGGCGGGGCAACCAGATAGAATTCGACACGCCTTCTCCATTCGGCAGAGTTCCGGGTCACGCCCGCACCCAGGCGGTCGGCGATCAGGGATTCGAGTCGCTCTCGCCGCGCCCGGTATTTCGCTTGATCGAGATCGTGGAGTTCGAGTCGCAGAGGCGTGTCCGTCGCCTCGGCGGTGATCGGTTTCCCGTCGACGGTCGCGAGGATAGGAGCATCTTCGCCCGCCGCCCCCCCGCCTGCACGATCCGCATCGATCGCGCCCTCGCATGCCAGCCCGATTCCGAGCACGCAGATCGTTCCCGCTCGCGCGAGACGCGTGGCAAACCGTCGGGGAACGACGACTCCTCGAATGCACTGGAGGAACGACTCGGGGTCCACCCCTGGAGTTTGCTGTGCGACGTAGCTACGGACAAGGCCCGATGGGCAGACGCCCGAAAAACGGAATCGTCGAATCCGGTTGAGCGAGCCAAAAACAGAACGCTTCAGCCAGGGGTCCGCGCGGCACTCGAGCCACTTCCGCTCCCGGGTATCCGACAGATGCGCCGCATGCGGATCTCCCCCCCCGACACGAGGGTAGGCCCAGACGAATTCATCGCCCTCCATGCGACGCGTCACGATCGTCAGGGACAGATCGAAGGGATGGAAATTCATCACTCCCTTCTCGTCGAAGTCGATCGACACGTAGGTATTGGCGCAATCGGGCGGCTCGATGTCGCGGGCGCCATTCGCGAGGGTCCCATCGGTGTGGAAATCGTGGATGACACCGCTCGAGGTCACAACCGTTCGATCTCCACACTGCTCGATCCGCTCCACAGGGCCAACCCAACCCGTGTAGGCCAATCAGAGTCCGCGCATATCGACGACCCCTGTAGCGAGGGGTTCATGACTATTCGCCAGGACAGGCATCGCAAAGACATCCCAACCGCAGCCCGGAGTGAACGCCTTCGCAATATCCACGGCCCGCGGCCCCTCTCCATCGAGGATCGGAAGCGTGCAATAGTCGAGGCTCGATCCATCTCCGCTTCAAACTCGCAGCTCCGTCGAATCGAAGGGACTTGGGAGGACGAAGAGCAGGACGACCAGCGGCATGGCGAATCGCAATCCGAGCAAGCCCAGACCGATCGCAACCCTCTTCATTGCACTCCCTTCATCCGGCGCCCGCCCCCGATCGGGCATGGACACGCTTGCCCCGCTCACCCGGACACAGATCTGTCCTGCATGGTGACAGGAATATTCGACGACGGATCCGAGGAATTCTGCTCGCACAGGGCGGAGACGAAAGGCCCAGTGTTCTTCGCATCGACCTGAGCGAATATCGCGGTACCGGCGGGGATCATCTCCGCCGAACTCGCCCTGGCGGAACGTCAGAGTCTGACGATGCGGATCTGCGCCGTCTGCACCGGCGAAGGCCATGCCTGGAACATCCCATTCTGCAGACCTTGCGGGCGAAGCGTTGTCCGAGATCGATTTCGGCACGCGTCCACCCAGCTCATTGGGCGGCGTTGCGTCGAGGGGCCCGACGCACCGCCGTCAGAACGCCCCGAGCCACTCGGCCACCGCCCGGCCAATCTCGGCTGGCGAATCTTCCTGAATGAAATGAGCCCCCGGAACCGTCACCTCCGTCTGGTTCGGCCAGCTTCGGCAGAATTCGCGCTGCGGTCCGACCAGAATCGAACCCGGTGAAGCGTTGATGAAGAGCTTCGGCACATCGCTCCCCGCCATCCAGTCGCCGTACGCGGTGACGAGCTCGACCATATGGGCAGGCTCCCCCCGGATCGGAATATGTCGTGGCCAATTCAGCGTCGGCTGCCGGTCATCGGGGGTCGCAAAGGGAGCCCGGTAATGACCCATCTCCTCCTCCGTCAGATCCCGCAGCACGGCAGAGGGCAGCACGGCTTCGACGAACATGTTCCGGTTCAAAATCAGGTCCTCGCCCTTCTCCGAGCGAAATCCCTGAAAGATGCCGCGCGCGCTCTCGGGCCAGTCGTCCCAGGTCATGGGTTTAACGATCGCCTCCATATAGGCGATGCCCCGGACCGCATCGGGATGATTTCTGGCCCAATGAAAACCCAACCCACTTCCCCAATCGTGAACCACCAACGTGAGATTGCTGGTGAGCCCGAGCGCCTCGAAGAACCCAACGAGATAGTCGTAGGCGACGCGGAAGGAATAGCGATCAGCCCCCTCGCTGGCGGGCAGCTTCTCCGAATCCCCCTGCCCGATCAGGTCGGGCACGATGACGCGCCCACAACCCGTCAATTCGGGAATCACGTTGCGCCATAGGTAGGAGGAGGTCGGATTGCCGTGCAGCAATACGATGGGAGCACCCTCACCGACGTCGACATAAGCGATCCGCTTGCCCTTCACTTCCTGGAATTGCTTTTCGTAGGGAAACGTGGCGTCTATCATTCGATTCCATCCTCGGTGGCTTGGCCCAAACCGTGCACTCCCCTCTTCTCGCGAGGTGTTCAGTCCGCAGAGGATCAACCGACGTCTCCTCCGGCCTCGACTCTCCGCTGAACACGCGTCCGCCCGCCGTCGCCTGACGCACCTACTCGACAGAGACCTGCTTGATGCGGACCGTCACGGTGACGCGCTCCGTATCCGGCGGGTCCAGGTCATAGCGCTCCTGCCCCATATACTTCTGGGCGACCGCGTCGATCGCAATCCGATCGGGGTCATCAGCCAATTCTGCGGTGCCGCGAATCTCGAGATAATGCCACGCGTTCTCAGGGTGCGCCGCAGAGATCGCGAGGCGCGAGTCCGCCTCGAGATTTCGCACCTTTTGCCGCGAACGCGTCGTGCTGAATCGCACGTATTCGCCATCCCAAAGCAGACACACCGGATGGCTCGAAATCTGCCCGTCGGGACGCAATGTCGCGACATGCGCGTAACACTCAGATTCGAGGATATCCTTGTGGCTATCGGGGATGTGGTCAAAGACACGTGACATGGTCTGCCTCCGGTTCGGAGCTGCACTCTCCGCCGGAGAAGATCCGGTCATTGCGCGCGATGTCCGAGATGATCTCCCAGAATAATACGAATTCATGATCCTTGTAGCGCCGAAATGTGACGGGGCATCCGGGAGCGAAGGCCTCCTGGCCCCCTTCGAGTCGAGCGCCCCAGCCCTCCTCAAAGCCTATTCGGGGAATACGCGCGAATTGCGTAGTCCGTTCGACGAAGTTCGACTATGCGCCTATGCGCCTATGCGCCAGCCGCAAAACTTGCCCGCTACCTTGATTTCACGGCCGATCACGAACTCTACTCGCGTCGTCCTCACCATCCAGGAAACAACTCGAAACTTCTAAACGGATCGCGCGGCCGCATCAAGTCGACCGATCCGGAGCGATCCCGCCGTCCAAACACCCACCGCACCAAAGTGCCATCCTGACAAGAAAGCTCTGGATGAGCCCGAGCGAATCCACAACAGAGAAGGCACGGTAGACGTAATACCGGCCGGATTTAGGCATCACCCGCAATCACGAAGTGGCACTCCGCAACTCCTCAAGGAGCTTGGACTTCCGCTCTTCAACCTCAGCGAGCGCATTTTCCTTCACCTGGTCAAAACCGAGTATCTGGGAGGGCAGCGCCGCGATTTCGACCACGCGCGAGTGGTTTGCAGGCGTGAGAATCCCGATCAGCTCCTCCACGGTCGCTTCGTACTCACCGATCAGACGCCGCTCCATTCGCCGATGGGCCGTATAACCGAAGATGTCGACCGGGGTCCCGCGAAGAAACTTCAATCGCGCGAGGCCGCGAAGCACGGGGAAGATCCACGGACCGAAGGAACGCTTCTTGAGTCGGCCGCTTAGTTTATCCCGTCTGGCGAAGAGCGGTGGGGCAAGCTCCAGAGAGACACGTACACTCCCCTCGAACTGCGCAGCAAGGTCGCGCGCGAATTGACCATCGGAGTATAGGCGCGCAACCTCGTACTCATCCTTGTAGGCGAGCAGCTTGAAGTAGGAGCGGGCAACCGCCTTCTCGAAAGCGGAGCCTACCTCGATGTGTTTCTGCTCTGCGAGGCGCACTCGGGCGACGAGGTCCTCATAGCGTCGAGCATATTTCGCACTCTGATATTGCGTGAGGATGCTCGAACGGTGTTGGGTGATCGCGTCTGCGGACTCTTCCGCAGCGTCGATGTCCAGGATTTCTGCATCTCTCCGAATCTGGCTGAACACCGCGTCAGGGTCGAGGGCGAAGAGTCTCCCCCACGCGAGCGCCTGCCTATTCATCGCGACAGCCACACCATTCAGCTCGATCGCGCGATCGATCGATGCAGAACCAAGGGGAATCCAGCCTCGCTGCAATGCATAGCCCGTAAGGAAGAGATTGGTCGCGATTGCATCACCCATCAATTTGGTAGCGATCTGCGTCGCGTTGACGAAGGCGCTCTCTGAATCACCGATGCGAGACTCGATGTCATCCCGCATTCGGCGAGAGGAGAAATCGAGGCTGGGTTGCGTGGCGAATGCAGCCGTTGGTGCAACGTGTTCGTTCACCACGGCGTTCGTGATTCCTGGTGCGATCGTGTCGAGCGCATCCACCGTACTCGAAACCACAATGTCACAGCCGATCAGGAGATCGGCGCCCAATCTCGGCAGCCTAGGAGCGCGCCGCTGGACGGAATCGGCTCCAATCTGGATATGGCTCATCACGCTGCCGTTCTTCTGCGAGGCTCCCGTGTTGTCGAGAATGGTGGCGCTCCTCCCTTCGAGATGAGCAGCCATTCCCACGAGGGCGCCAATCGTGACGACACCCGTCCCCCCAATACCGGCCACGAGCATGCTGTAATCCTCACGGGTCGTGGGAGGGAGAATGGGCGGAAGAGTATGGAGCCGGTCGTCTGAGGGAGCCATCTCCTGCGTTCCCTGATTCGCTTTTCGTGGCGTTCCACCACGAACCGTCACGAAGCTCGGACACAACCCTCCGAGACAGGACACATCCTTGTTACATGCGGACTGATTGATTCGACGCTTGCGGCCCAGCGAGGTCTCCATGGGCTCAATCGCAATACAATTCGATTGGATTCCGCAATCGCCGCAGCCTTCGCACACCCTCTCATTGATGACCACACGAAGGTCGGGGTCTTCGGCTGTGCCCCGCTTCCGCCGGCGGCGCAGCTCCGCCGCACAGGGCTGGTCAAAAACGATGACCGTCGTCCCGGCCAGCTCCCGCATTTCCTTCTGGACTCGGTCGAGTTCATCACGGTGAAAAATTTCGGTACCGGGCGGAAATGCGCTGGCCTTGTGACTCGCCGGCTCGTTACTGACGATGGCAACCCGCTTCGCGCCTTCTGAGTGGACCTGCCAGGCGATCTCCGGAACGGTAATCACACCGTCGCTCGAGACACCTTCGATCGGTTGAGCCCCCGTCATCGCGACCACGCCGTTGAACAGGATCTTGTAGGTGATGTTGGTACCGGCGGCGACATTCGCGCGAATCGCGAGCAGGCCGGAGTGGAAATACGTTCCGTCTCCCATATTCTGAAAGAGATGCGGCATGTCCGAGAACGGAGCCTGGCCGATCCAATAGCCCCCCTCGCCACCCATGTGGTGAAGCACAGGAGTATTTCGCTCGGGCAAGAAGCTCGCCATGCCATGACACCCGATTCCGCCCAGAGCCAGGCTACCTTCCGGAACCCGCGTCGAAGTGTTGTGAGGACAGCCCGAACAGAAGCTCGGCCCCCGAACGAGGACCGAGCTTGATGTCGCCACAGCCACCTCGGCATTCGGCCGCAGCTGGATGCCGGCGGATTTCGCGAGCTCACGCAGACGCGGCCGAAGCAGTTCGCCAATGAGGTCAGGCGGAAGTTCTCCGTGGGATGGAAAGAGCGGCGCACCACGTTCGTCTTCTTTGCCTACGATTCGGGGGCGCTCCGACCGATTGACCACGATCCGGGAGAGCTGTTCTTCAATGATCTGGCGCTTTTCTTCGATGACGATGATTTCCTCGAGGCCAGACACGAATTCAAGGATCCCGTCGGGTTCGAGGGGCCAGGGCATCGCGACCTTGTAGATCGTAATGCCGAGATCACCCGCTGCACGCTCATCGAGACCGAGTGCTGCTAGCCCCTGCAGAACATCGAAATAGCCCTTTCCGCTCGTGACGATGCCGATCCTCGGCCGGGGACTTTCGAGCACGACACGATCGAGGCGGTTGGCTCTTACAAACGCCTTGGCCGCAACGAGTCGATACCTAATCAGATCTTCTTCCATCAAAAGAGGCGGCCGTCCGACCTGAATATTGAGTCCCCTCTCGGGTATCTCGAAGTCCACTGGATATTCGATTGCTAGGCCTGCTTCGTTCACGTAAACGGAGGCCGAGCTCTCGAGCGTATCGGTGATGCATTTGAAGCCGACCCAGCAACCCGAAAATCGCGAGAGCGCAAATCCGTATAACCCCAACTCCAGATACTCCGCGATGGATGCGGGATTGAGGATCGGCATTCCGTAGTGGATGAACGCCTGATCACTCTGGTAGGGAATCGTCGAGGATCGACAGCCGTGATCGTCGCCAGCAATCGCGAGCACGCCACCATACCGAGCGGTCCCCGAATAGGCGCCGTGCTTCAGCGCGTCTCCCGAGCGGTCGACGCCCGGTCCCTTCCCATACCAGATTGAGAAGACGCCATCATGCCGACTACCGGCGAGCTGCTCGATCTGTTGGGTCCCGAGGATCGCCGTCGCCGCCAGGTCCTCGTTCACCCCAGGCTCGAAGTGGATCTGATGTCTATCGAGATGGGATTGAGCACGCCACAGCTCGTGGTCGTAGCGCGCGAGAGGTGATCCGCGATAGCCAGAAATGAAGCCCGCCGTGTCGAGCCCCTGGGCAAGGTCGCGGCGGCGCTGGGCCATGGGTAGCCGGGAGAGGGCCTGTGACCCGTTGAGATAGATCTGCCCCTCTTCAAGGGTGTACTTGTCTTCGAGCGTGACGTTCGAATTCATGGTTGTTGTCCCTTCTCACTGCGATTGCCGAACGTCTTGATGGTTCACCCTGGACGAGACGCGTCGAATGCCGGATCGCCGTTGAGAATCCAGATGTCGAGGCTCTCGGTTCTGCACGAGGCGGCAGGCCAGAATATTCTGCCTGTTCAACGATAAACGTCTTTGCGTCCCGCACCGGTCTTCAATGTTGCTCCTCGGGCCGGCATTATTTTACATCGCGAATCGCGATTCAGCCGCGCGAAGCAGCCTCACCGCCTCGTGACCGGAGGAGCGATCAAGCGGGCGGTACCTGTCTGCTCTCTGTATCCATCCGGGAGCGTGCAATCCGGGTCTGGCGGTCAGCGCGGATCACCGAAGGTCGCGTAGAAACTCGAATATCCGATCGCCCTCGCGTCCAGGAGCTGCTTTCTCTTTTTTTGGGGGGGGCGACACGAAGCCCTGCCGCCAGAAAAGGTCCATGGCGGCTTCGAGAGCCTCTTCACGCTCAAATTCAAGGGGGCGAGCCATCGGACTCCTCTGCGACGAGGAGTGCATCATGGAGCGATCGGTCCATCACTTCAAGACACCCCCGTGACAGGAAGTCTAGGAACGATCTCTCGTCAGCAACCAGGCGCCGCCCGGATGTC
>PBFW01000053.1 GCA_002719955.1 Deltaproteobacteria bacterium
GCGGGATCACGCGGCCCCTCGTCGGCGAATTCACTCGGATCCAGGACCCGGATCTCGATCGGATTGTCCAGGGACTCAGGCTCCGGCTCCCCCGTCGCCCGCGCCCGCAAGATCGACCATTCCTCGAGACCCTCGGGCGATCCGGTCTCCGGCATCGCCCTCTGATGGCTGATTCCCTCTTCGGGCCGCGCGAAACTCGCCGACATGTTGAAGATCGCCTCGCCCGACTGGTGAGCGACGATCCGGCGCGTTGTGAAGGTCTGGCCATCACGGATCCTGTCGACAACGAAGCGGATCGGAATGTCGTAGCGCCCCGGTCGCAGGAAATAGGCGTGGATCGAGTGGAGCAGACTGCTCGCTGGGTTTCCCCGGGTCTCGTGTTCGTCGAGGGTCGCCATGGCCGCCCGAACGGATTGAGCGGCGACTAAGCCGCCGAAGAGGAGTCCCTCTCCCGGCCCCGGATCACCCAGAAAGAGGTCTCGGTCCAGGGGCTCGAGCAGGAGCCGATCGCACAGATCGTCGATCGGGGTTCGGCCGGATTCTGGGGCGGGGGTCGTCGTCATGGGCATTCTGGTTCCCTGCGAGGAGGGCCGTCGTCGCGCGGCGCCGCACCGTAGCAGAGGTCCCCGAGGTCGAACGCAAACCAAGCGCGTTGGCCGAATCGGGGACGATTGCGATTGGGCGGGCGTTCCTGACTCAACAGAAATGGTAGAACTAAATAATTGATCCGCATTGAAATAAAATATAGTAACCATAAACTTAGAGTTACTAGTATTTATAATAATGAGGATTGAGAGAATGTCTGTCGGATTGTCCAGGCTGACGAGAGCCTCGAAAAAGGCGCGCACCCGCGAACGGATTCTTGCGAATGCGATCGCATTGTTTTCAGATCGTGGGATTCGCCGGACGAGACTGGCCGAGGTGGCCTCCGCGAGTCAGATCTCGGAGGCGACACTCTTCAATTATTTTCCCACGAAGGGGCGTTTGGCGGAAGCCTGGGTACGCGGTGAGGTCGCGGCGATCCTGGCGAGGGTGATCGCGGATTCGCTCGATCGGGACGGAAGCCTGCGTTCAGCGATTCGTGCGGCCTGCCGTGAGATCGCGGGCATCTCGATTCTCGAACCGGCGCTTCGTTTCGAGGCCTGGCAAGAAGTTGGGCGGGCCGTGGGAACCCCGCAGACCGAGGAGGGCCTGCTCGCGGTGGGATTGCGGGCGGAACAGAAACGCGAACGTGTTCGCGCGGATATTCCGGCCGTCGATCTCGCCGAGATTCTGCAGGATGCGATCGAAGGCGGCCTGATCGCCGGTCTGCGGAACCGGGTCGATCTGGGCGAAGGCACGGCCACCGGTGCTCCGGATGAGGCCGACCTGTTTCGTGCCATTCGGTCTCGGGTCGATCTCGTTCTCGATGGGTTCCGCAAGCGGAACGAGCGGGTATCCGCTCCGGCACCGCGTTCCGCCTCGCTGCGGCGGGCTACGCGTCCGGGGCCGAGAACGTGAATGTCTCGGCTCCGACGACCTCGCCGTCGCCGGCTACGATTTCGACGGTCCAGTCCCCGATCCAGTCCTCCCGCAATTCCTTGCTCGACCAGACTCTCCAGCGCGGCCCGCGGACAGCGAAGGGGACCTCGGCAACGGTCTTGCCATCGTAGATCCAGCGATGGGTCACGGTTTGTCCCGAGAGCCGCCTTAGATCCGAGAAAAGGAAGATCTTTCGAGTCTCATTCGACACGAACGTGACCTGATCGACAGGCTCCCGGTTTTCGACTGCGGTCGTGAACTGAGCGAGAACGTTGGGCAGTGCGCTGGGAAGGGTGCTTGCCTCGATCGTTTCGGGATCCTCGGGTGCGTTTTGGGCGAGAGCCTGCCCACTCCCCCCGAGCAGCAGCACGAGGCCGGTCAAGGCGCCGAGAGCGGGGATCCAAAGCAGCGAGCTGGATTCGAATGGGGCGAGAGAAGCCATCCGGGAATACCCTCCACGCGGGCGTGCTCGCTCGATTGCCGTCGATCGAGCGAGTGCCTGTCCCCGACAGGGTAGCGACTTTCACGACGGGGGACGCACATCGATCGGCGCTAGGGTCGGGCGATGGAATTGATCCTGATCCGACATGCCGAGCCGATCGAGGAGGCCCGGAGCGATGGCTCACCGGCCGACCCTCCGCTCAGCGATCGCGGTCGTGCCCAGGCCCGGGCGGTCGCGGGATGGCTTTCGTTTCGGGGGATCGATCGGATTCTTTCCAGCCCCGCACTTCGCGCTCGACAGACGGCCGAGGAAATGGCGCGTCGGGCGGGTCTCGAAATCAGCATCGACGACCGCTTGCGCGACGCGAATGCGCAGGCCGATCGCTACATACCGCGCGAGGTGCAAAAGTCGCGTGACCCGGAGGCCTATCGCGCACGCCTCGACGAGTATCGCGGCTCCTCCCGTCTGGCTGGAATCGCGAATCGCGTCGCCGAGTCTCTCGACGCGTGGACATCGCTTTGTCGGGGTGAGAGGGTGGCGGTCTTCTGCCATGGCTCGGTGATCAACGTTTACGCCGCGCGCGTACTCGGGCTCGAAAACCGGGCGTTTTTGGAGCCAGACTATGCGAGCAGCCACCGTTTTTTGGTTTCCGAGATGGGGGTTCGCAGCCTGCAAAGCCTGAATGAGACCGCATATTTGCCCAGTTGAGTTGCAAATTTTGCCTACGTGTTGCCAGCCCGGAACCCACAGGAAATTGACCGCGGGACGAATTTTCTTTGCCACTTCTCCGGTGCCGCCGTGTTAAGTAAAGAGAGGGAACGAGATCTCACGGCCTGCCTATCCCGAGAAACCAGCGCAGATTGCCGTGGGCGTCAATTTGCTGGGCTGACCTGGGAAGGGATCGGGAATTAGGCAGGCCGTGTCTCGCTTCCCCCCGCGTGCCCTATGCATTCGAGCATCCCATGGGCGTCCAGGATTTTCTGTTCAGGGGTTGTGCGGCGCGGAGGACGAGGGAGGGATGGGTGACGTCCATCACGCGCGACCTCCCACACTCGGCCGAATGATCCCTTACCCCCCCTGCCGCATCGGCTCGTGTTCCTTCGAGCCGGTTCCTGATCGGGTTCTGCGGTGGTCTGTGAGCCGATCCGGATCTGCAATGACGGATGGGGCAGAGGATCGCGATGCCCTCCGTCCAACAACTGAAACAGCGCCTGGTGCGGACTCTGAGAGCGAAGAAGCTCGACGCCGCGTTGGGTGCACTCGACATGCTCGCGCAGGAGGAGCCCGAGGATCCGAACTGGCCCTGGCGCGCGGCACGTCTGCTCCGCGCACGGGCGGATACGCCCGGTGAGATCGCTGCGCTCCGTCGAGCGCTCGAGTTGCAGGTCGATCAGGGGCTCGTGCTCGACGCGATCGCGAGTTGCAATGCGATTCTCGAGGTTGCGCCGGATGACGCAGGCACCCTCGAAACGATGGATCTGCTCTACCTCGAGGGTTCCTGGGGCGGGTCGGTGCCGGCCGGCGCTGCTGAATCCACGATCAGCCCGGATCCATCCGATTCGAGGCGCGCTGATCTTTCTAAAGACACGACGGGGGCACCGCTCGATTCGCTTCGTTTGACGGAATGTGTGCCGGGCGCGCGCTCGATCCGGATGGGCGACGCGGCGTCCGGTCGGATCAAAGAGATCCCGATCGACGGGAAGCTTTGCCTCGATGACGAGACCGCTCTCGATCTGCATCTCGACGAATGGTCCTCCTGCCAGGGCTTGAAGGATATTGCGACCGCCCAATCCCTCTGCCGGCTCGGTGATGCGCGCCCGAGCGTGGGCCTGCCGGGAGGACGGCCAGAACGTGGAGCTTCACTTCGGGCGGAGCTCGCGAATATCCCTCTTTTCGGAGAGCTCGATCCCGCGAGTCTGCACACGCTGATCCGAAAGGTTCGCGTCGTCTCGCTCGAGGCGGGCCAGGTACTCTTTCGGGAGGGGGATCCGGCCAATAGCCTCTATATCGTCGTCGACGGCGCAGTCGTCCCGATTGCCGAGGGAACGCGCCGACGAAAGCTCGCCGTTCTCGAGCGGGGAGAATTCTTCGGCGAGATCGGTCTGATGGCGAAACAGCCGCGTAATGCCACCATCGAGGCGCTCGTGGACAGCAAGCTGCTCGCGATCGGTCGCCGCGTCGTGTGGGAATTGATCGACGAAGCGCCGAGCGTTGCTCAGGGAATTCTGCGTTTCTTGCGCGCGCGTCTGATCGATCGCCAGATGCGCACGAACCTCTTCTTCTTCGCCTTCGTTCATGCCAAGCGCGAAGCGGTCGCACGCCAATTCCGATTCCTCGAGGTCGAGGATGGGGCTACGCTCATCGAAGCCGGCCGCCCGCCTGATGGCCTTTTCGTCGTTCTCTCCGGTTCCCTCGCTGTGATCGAGCAGAGGGGGGAAGCGAACAAGGTGCTCGACACGCTCGAACTGGGGGATGTCTTCGGGGGGCTCTCCTTGCTCGACGGACGTGTGGCCCCCGCGGATGTCGTCGCGACGGGGAAGTGTTGGCTCGTGGTCTTGGGTGAAGGGCGTTTTCGGAGGATTCTCGAGGCGAATCCCCGTCTCGACCGCGTCCTGAGACGCATCGCAGGGGAGAAGACCAAGCGCCTCGATCGCGGTTCAGTCGTGGCTCTTTAGTTCGCGCAGGCTCTTCTCCGCTTTCTTGGGGGCACTCTCGTCGCTTTCGCCCCCTCCCTCCTGCTCGGGGGGATCCGTTTCCGGTTTCGGCAGGTAGGGCTCGGCGATTCCGATCTTGATCGGCGTACGGTGTGCGAGCGGGGTGGAGGCGTAGAGACCATTCAGGACGCCCGTGAAGACGAGTTCGAGTTCGTTGCGGGTTCGCGTCGAGAGGGCCTGCAGCGTCTCGTTCTCGAGGGCGCGCGCGATGCGCAGCCGAGTCACCCTGAGCGAGCGGACCCCATCGTCGTCGAGGGGACGGAAGCTATGCGCGAATGCGCGGGCGCGGCCTCGGAATCGGGTTCCTGAGTCTGCCAC
Source organism: Deltaproteobacteria bacterium (assembly GCA_002719955.1). Classification (GTDB taxonomy): domain Bacteria; phylum Myxococcota_A; class UBA9160; order UBA9160; family UBA4427; genus UBA4427. Next base: position 4,996 of record PBFW01000053.1, read on the forward strand.
GCTGAGCACGGTCAATCGGTAGACGAGATCTCCGTAGCGAACGAATGTCATCTGCGCGCCGAGGCCGCTCGTCGCGCGCCCCTCGATTCGGATCGCCGGCAATTCGCCGATCTTGATTTCACGCCGTTCCCGGATGTGGATCCGCATGTCCTCGAACTCGCTCTCGATGAAATCATCGACGACCTTGGAGAGCTCGACGTCGCCCCCCCCCACGACCGTCAATGTGGCCTGGGCATCGCGCGCGGGTGAGAGGGCACGTACGGCTTGTTGAGTGTTCATCGTCGTCCAACCCTGCGGAAAACGGATCGAGAAGCGCAGTTCGGGGTGGACGAACCGGTTCTCGTCGTCGAAGAGTCCGCCGGCGGGATCGTCCCCGATGATCAGACCGTCGATCATTTCGTAGAAACCGTTCGTCTTGTCGCTCGCGACGCCGGGTACGCGTTTCCACTCGAGTGTGGTTGCCCGATTGGAGGCGAGCGCCGAGCGTTCTGGACTCGTCGGGTGGGTGGCGAGGAAGTTCGGCAAGCGTGACCACCCGACGACATAGCGCTCCGAGGCATCGAGTTTGCGCAGAAAGCGGGCGATTCCTTCAGGGTCATAACCCGCCCGTGCGGCCAGGATCTGCCCGCCGCGGTCGGCATCCCTTTCCTGGTCGCGACCATAGGCGGCGATTCTGGCGGCGCGCAGCAAGCCGATGGCGAGGGGATTCATGCGACGGTTGTACTCGATCCGGGCCGAGGTGTGGCGCTCAGCCGCGTGTGTGATTTCGTGTCCGAGGACACCCGCCAGTTCGTCCTCGCTCGTGACGAGCGCGAGCAGGCCTCGGGAGACGAAGATCTTGCCGCCCGGCAGCGCGAACGCATTGGGCGCGCTCTGATCGACGATCTTGAATTCGTAGTCGAAGGGCCGATTCGGAGCGTGTCGGAGAAGGCGGACGGCGACGCTCCGTACATATCGGTTCAGCGCCTCGTCTGCGACCAGACCGAGTTCGGCCTCGATCGACTCGGTCTGATCTTCGCCGACCCGTCGGTCGTCGTAGACCGTGTCCAGTACGACGCGCCCAGGACCGCTTTTCTTCTCGTTCTCGTCGTCGGCCGGCTCGGTTTCGACAGTCTCCTCGGACGCCTCCTCCCCCGATCCGGATTCTCCGGGGTGTCCAGGCTCAGCGGGGGGCAAGGCTTCGCCGGGTGCTTGGGGTGTCGTCGATCGCTCGGCTTTTGTCGAAGTCTGGGCGCTGCGCGATTCGGCGTCGGGTGAGGACGCGCAACTCGCGATCAGCAGCGCGAAAACGAAGACGAGTGCGGCTTTTCCTGTCACGGTCGCACTCCGTCGTTGGGCGGATCCGTCGTCGAGTCTATCATCCGGACCGATCGCGGGCCTCGGTCGGCCATGTGAGGACGGGTGAGGGGACTCGATCGATGAGTGAGTGGACGCTCCAGAAGAATACGCGGTTCCCCGGCCTGAAGGGACCCATCGTCGTCTGTGTCATGGATGGAGTCGGCGTAGGACGTCGCGACGGGTCGGATGCAGTCTGGCTCGCTCGCACCCCGACGCTCGATCGGCTCGCCGAATCGGGACCGACCGCAGAGCTCGTCGCTCACGGGAGGGCCGTCGGGATGCCTTCCGACAGCGATATGGGCAATAGCGAGGTCGGGCACAACGTGCTCGGGGCGGGGCGCGTTTTTGATCAGGGCGCGAAGCTCGTCGCTGGGGCGATTGCGGAGGGAACGCTCTTCGAGGGAGCCCAGGCCCACGTCTGGCGGGACCTCGTCGAAGGGGTCCGAAATCGTCATTCCACATTCCATTTCCTGGGGCTCCTCTCCGACGGCAACGTTCATGGTCACATCGATCATCTCTTTTCGCTGCTGCGTCGTTGTGATCGGGAGGGGATCGAACGCGCACGAATCCATGTTCTGCTCGATGGCCGAGACGTTTCAGAGACGAGCGCCCTCGACTATGTCGATGCGCTCGAAGCATTGCTCGAAACGATCTCGGAGAAGCCCCGACGCGACTATCGGATCGCTTCCGGCGGAGGCCGGATGACGACGACCATGGATCGCTACGGAGCGGATTGGGGGATGGTCGAACGCGGTTGGAAGACGCATGTCAGGGGGGAGGGTCGCGGCTTCGAGAATTGTCGGCGGGCCATCGAAACGTTTCGAGGAGAGTCGGCTGGGATCGGTGACCAGATGCTGCCCCCATTCGTCGTTATCGAGGGAGAGGGGAAGCCCGTCGGTCCCGTCGTCGACGGTGATGCGTTCGTCCTCTTCAACTTTCGCGGGGATCGGGCGATCGAGATCAGTCAGGCCTTCGAGTCGGAGCAGCTACCCTATTTCGATCGAGGTTCCCGCCCCGACGTGCACTTTGCGGGCATGATGGAATACGATGGGGATTTGCATCTGCCCTCCCGTTTTCTGGTCGCCCCGCCGATCATCGATCGCACACTCGGTGAATTCCTCTCTCGCGCCGGCCTCCCGCAGCTCGCGATCAGCGAAACCCAGAAATTCGGGCACGTCACGTATTTCTGGAATGGGAACAAGAGCGGCGCCTTCGACGAAGATCTCGAGACCTACGTCAAGGTCGCTTCCGACGCTCGTCCTTTCGAAGAGCAGCCCGGGATGAGGGCTTCCGAGATCACCGATCGTTTGATCGAGCAACTGCGGTCCGGTCGTTATCGACTGGCTCGGGTGAACTACGCAAACGGGGATATGGTCGGCCACACGGGGTATCTCGAGGCGACCGTTCAGGCGGTCGAAGCCGTGGATTCTCAACTCGCGCGACTCCTGCCCGTCATCGAGGATCTGGGTGGCGCGTTGATCGTCACAGCAGATCACGGAAACGCGGACTGCATGTTCGAAATCGATGAGAGGACCGGTGAGCCGGTGCTGAACGCGAGGGGCGATATCCAGCCCAAGACGAGTCATACACTGAATCCGGTTCCCTTTCATGTATTCGTTCCGGGGGCGAAGATTTCGCTGGCAGCGTGTGCAGCGGGAAGTGCTAGGCCCGGCCTCGCCAATGTGGCCAGCAGTGTTCTGTCGTTGATGGGATTCGACGCGCCAGAGGATTACGAACCGACACTCATCGCTTGTATCGATCGCCCCTGAGCGCAGCGGTGATCACGGGTCCCGCAGCGGTTCCGAGCGGGGCGATCTCCTCTTCAGATTCGACCTGGGGAGGGCTTCTATAAGGTGTCGGTCATCTTGCCCACGAGCCGAGTGAACTCATCCTGCTCCGATTCCGGCAGGACCTGCTTGATGTGCCCGACCAGCCCCATCAAGCTCTCATGGCAGCGCCGCAGCGCGTCCACGGCGGCGGGGGTGGATTCGAGTACGACCGAGCGACGATCGTCTGGATTCGGGTGACGGGTGACGAGTCCGCGCGCCTGCAGCCGGTCGACGATCGCGGTCATCGTGCTGCGAGGGAGGTTGAGATCCGCGACGAGACGCTTGACGCTGGTTGGCCCGGAGGCCGCCAGCAGCGCCACGAGATCGAGTTCTCTTCCAAATAATCCCGTCGATGATTCGAGATCGACACTTCTCAGTCGCAATCTCAGACTCATGTGAACCAGGAGTTCGAGGAGCTTGTGGTCTCGATCCGACACGGGCGGGGTAGGCGGCGACGGGCCGGGTTGGGACGAGCCTTGTTCGAGCGCATTCATTGCGGCCCTCCGAACACCCAGATGGGAGGCGGGTTCAGCGTCATGGTGGGTATTACGTTCGAATGAGCGAACGGTTTCATTCCATGACAAACCGCAGATTCGGGCCACGAGCGGAGCGCGCGTATCGAGCAGGGGGCAGGCGCAGATGGTGGTGCATTATCTCCCGCGGGGTGGTCGCGCCGGTCTACAGCGTCTTTCGGCGCACGCGGTTCCGCTTGAGCGCCGGTGGCGAGCGGGGTACGTTGCGCGGCCCGAAAACAACTCGCGGTCATTTAATGGCCCCAGAATAGGAATCGCCCATGTCGACTTCGCAGCCCGCTCCCCTGGCCGGCGTTCGGATCATCGAGAGTTCCATGCTCGGCCCCGCCGGGATCACGACCCACCTCGCCGACCTCGGCGCCGATGTCATCAAGGTCGAACCGCCGCAGGGCGACTACATCCGTGATATGACCTGGCCGATCATCGAGGGTGTCTCCCTGATGCATCTCCATCTGAATCGCGGCAAGAAGAGCATCGCTCTCAATCTCAAGAATCCCGAAGCCGTCCAGGTCTACAAAGATCTGGTGGAGACCGCCGACTGTGTCGTCGAAGCGATGCGACCGGGTTCACTCGCGCGTCGTGGTCTCGGCTTCGATGATCTCAAAGAGATCAATCCGAAGATCGTTTTCTGCAACATCTCGGGTTACGGGATGACGGGTCCCTACCAGAATCTCCCGGCGCACGGCATCGCCTTCGATACCTGGGCGGGCATCATCCGGCCGGCCTATGACGAAGAGGGCTTCTGTTATATCCCCGAACACGCCTCGATCGGCATCCATGCCGGTCCGATCTTCGGCGCGTTCGGGATCCTCGCGGCGATCATTCGCGCGCGCGAGACTGGCGAGGGGGCATTCATCGAGGTCGGTCAGTCCGACGCAGCGGCCTATATGGACTGGTATCGCTCCGAATCGTTCATGGCCTATCGCCGCCCCGAAGACGTGGTCACCGGAAACAAGGCCGACAACTACGAGCGTCGCGCGGTCGGGACTGCCGGAATGAAGGAGGGTGTTCGCTATCAGATGTACGATGCGAGTGACGGCGTCGTCATGATCATGTGCTCCGAGCAGGCGTTCTGGAAGAATTTCTGTGAGGTCGCTGGCCGGACGGATCTCTTCGAGAAATGGCCGGGTTCGAAATACGCGGATCACGCTCGCAATAACCGTGAACTGCAGGCGGAACTGAAGCAGATCTTCAAGACGAAGACCTGCCAGGAGTGGATCGATCTCGGGAACGAGAAAAATTTTCCGATGGCCCCGGTCAACACGCCAGAGGACATCGTCGAGGATCCTCAATTCCAGGAACGCTTCGACATTTTTCCCCACGAAAAACACGGTGCAGACATGTTGCCTTTCCCGGTGCAGTTCGTGAACGAAGAATTGCCTACGCCGACGAAGGCGCCCACGGTCGGGGAGCATCGCGCGCAGGTGCTTGCTGATGTGCTCGGTTACGACGCGGCGAAGGTCGAAGCACTGAAGGAAAAGGGTGTCTTTGGCGCTTGATCCCGAGGCGGCGCTCGCGTCCCTCAGAACCCTCCATGAGGCGATCGACCGTGAGGTCGACCTGCTCAACGAGGAACATGCGGAGCGGCTGCGATGTGGTCCCGGCTGCTCCGCTTGTTGCCTCGACGGCCTGACGGTCGAGGCGGTCGAAGCCGAGCGCATTTGCCGCGCCCACCCGGATCTGCTTCGGGACACCGAGCCCCACCCGATCGGCGCCTGTGCCTTTCTGGATGGCGAGGGGAGTTGCCGTGTCTATGCGGATCGCCCCTCTCTCTGTCGGAGCCAGGGACTTCCACTGCGTTTTCTTCTCGAAGACGAGCACGACGAGGTCGTGGAAAGGCGTGACATCTGTCCGCTCAATCTCGAGGGAGGGCCTCCACTGGAAGAGCTGGTCGAGGAGGCTTGCTGGCTGCTCGGCCCGGCTGAGCTTCGACTCGCGGCGATTGCCGACGCCTTCTCCACAGAGGGGAAGAGGGAGCGGGTGGCGCTACGAGGACTTTTCGAACGGGATCGGCCTAGCAATAGAGAATCGCGTTAGGTCCAGGTGCTCACGTCGGTTCGAGATCGGATCTGCCCGACGGAGAGTCCCTGGATTTCGATCGTCTTGCGAGCCGAGTGATGTCCAGAGATGATCGAAACGTCGTCTGGGGAAATTCCCAGCGCAAGCGCAACGATTTTCTCGGCCGCTGCGTTGGCTTTTCCCCGCTCAGGAGGCGCCACTACGCGAACCTTGAGTGTCTCCCCGAGCCAGCCGTCGACGGATTCCTTCGACGCGCCGGGGGCGACTTTGAGCGAGACCCGGGCGGGCAAGGCGTCAGCGCCCCCTTCCATCGAATCGAAAATCGAGAAGCCAGCGGATGCGGTTCGCGTCGATCTCTCTCGCGGCGTTCTCAGAATCGCTCGAGGGCATCACGTGCGAGCTTACTCGATCGGCCTGCAGCGAGGGAGCAGGGGTGATGGCGAAGCTTTTTCTTGGGGGCTTCCGTGTTGATTCAGCCGGAATTCAGGGCGGGTCCGGGCGGGACACTTCCGTCTCGGTTCGGACGGTCCACCGCTCCAGTTCCGCGCGATCGGCTGGATGTTCAGCCGCCGTGAGGACGAGAGAAAGGCTGAGGGCGAGGCCAGCCAGAAGTCGTATTCGCCCGCGTTCGAAAAGGGCGGGGAACGATGCCAACACCAACGCGACGAGTGCGCTGGCAGAGTCGGGATTCATCTCGGGCCAGGACCGCATGCGCTCTCCTCTCTACCGGCTGCCGGGCATCACCTGGACCGCGCCGTCGCCTGGTCGATCCATCCGAGAATCGGGGACCGAAATCGGATCCCGCCCTTCGTGGCGACCGGGTCGGAGGGCTCGAGATCAACTCGGAAATTTCTGTCCCGACCACTCCTCGCTCAACACCCATAACTTGTTCGCGGCTTCTTTATCGAGCGCCCACGACATCACGCCTTCACTCATGTCGGACGATTCGATCACCGGCGCGACTCCGCAGTCCTCGCAATAGACGCCGCCCCTATCATCGAATTCCGAAGTCGTGGCGGCCCATACCGTCGTCGCCGCACCCTGTGTGATCTCCTTGAACTTCATCGGTTCTGCTTGCGGTCTGCCCTTCAGAAGGTTCTTGACGTCCTCGCCGCTCATGTGACGTCCGAGTTCCGTATGGATGGCGCCCGGGTGGACGGCGACGGAACGGACACCGCGATCCTTGAAACGCTCATCGAGCCCGACGCTGAAGAGGATATTGGCGGTCTTGGCCTGTCCGTAGGCGACGAATTTGCTGTAGTCCTCCTTCTCGAAGAGGGGGTCGTCAAAACGCATCGGGGACATGCGATGGCCGCCGCTCGAGAGGTTGACGATTCGCGCGGGTGCCCCGGCGAGGATGTTTTCCATCACGTGCGCGGTCAGGACGAAATGTCCGAGGTGGTTCGTGCCGAGTTGGGTGTCGAGGCCCTCCTTGGTTCGTCCGAGGGGGCAGGCCATGACGCCGGCGTTGTTGATGAGGCGATCGATCTTGGGAAAGCGATTGGCGATATCGTCGGCGCCCCGGCGAACGGAGTCGAGGTCGAAGAGGTCGAGGACGGCGAATTCGATCCGCGCCTTGGGAACGCTCTTGAGGATCGCTTCGGCAGCGGCACGGCCCTTGGCTTCGTCTCGGACGACGCTGACGATTCGTGCGCCTCGGGAAGCGAGGACGCGGGCCGTTTCGACACCGAGGCCCGCGGAGGCGCCGGTGATGACGATGGTCTTGTCCGAGAGGTCGATCCCTGCGGCGGCCTCCTCCGCGCTCGTTTCGGCCCCGAATGGATGAGTCATTTGATCTCTCCTGCTGGCTGTGTGGATGCCAGGGGAGGATAGGGGTTTCGGTTGCGCGAGGATCCCCGCCGAGGTGTCGCTCTGGAATGGGGTCGCCCGCCTTCGGTCCGAGGGGGGCATCCCCGGCGCTCGCCGTAGTCGGAACGCGTGCTTCGTCCTATCGGCTCGCAATCTGCGCGTGGGGAATATGTACGAAAGCGATTCGGCGGCGATTCCAGGTGTAGCTGAGGGCGAGATCGTTCCCGTGCGCGATGATCGCGGGGTAGGAAAACTCGCCGGGTGCCGTTTCTACGTCGATCTGGCCGGGCCAGCTCTGGCCATTATCCCTCGACAGGAGGACGCAGAGCGGCGTGCGTGCCGCCCAATTACCCTGGACCGGGTTGCAGGCGAGGGCGAGGGTGCCATCGGGAAGACGGGCGAGATCGAGTCCGCTGTTGTTGTTGGGAAGAGCGATGGCATAGGCGCGGGACCAGGTCAGGCCGTCGTCGTTGGAGTCCGCTCGGTGCACGCGGCCGTCTGTGCTTCGGAAGAGGGCATGGACGCATCCCGGTCGCGATTCCCACAGCGTGGGCTGGATGAGCCCCTTGCCGACGAATTCTCGACGATCGATCTCGACGAGCTGAGTCGCGGTCCAATCCTCCTCGCCGCTCGCACTTCGATCGAAGAAGGCATCCCAGCGTCTCCAGCGTTCGATTGATGCGCCGGCGAGCCAATCGCCGGAAGCGAGGCGGATCGGTTTGTTGCGGACGGCACCGCGCCCGCCTCGATCGCCTGGGACGAGCGGCCGAGCTTCCTGCCAGGTCTGACCGCCATCTCTCGACCGCTGGGACCAGGTCGTCCACCGGCGGATGCGCCGGCCAACTTTGAAGTGAAGGACGAGATCCCGCCCGCCCGGAGATAGGGCGAAGAGCACCGGATTCCAATGGGGTTCGTCCGACACCTTCGCGATTCGGGTGGGCTCGCTCCAGCGGGTGTTGAGAAAAGAGCCGCCCCCGGCCTCGGTCGGTGCCGGATTGCGTCGCGCGGCCCAGATCGCGACATCGTCGTGCCCCTCCCGCGTGCCCGCGAACCACGCCGCGAGGAGGCCGCCTCCTTCGAGGGCGACGAGGGTCGTCGCATGGCATTGTGAGAACGGACGCTGATCTCCGAAGAGATGCTCGATGTCGAGCCGGGGCCGTGTCGCGGCGCTTCGAGGTGTAGGACCATCAGGATTCGCTGTCGGATCGTCGTCGGGCATGACGGGAGCATCAATTCTCGTTCGAGAGGTCGACGGGATCGGATTGATCCGTGGTCGTGTGCGTGCGAATGCGAGGAAGTCTCGCACATCCCGATATCGCCGGACATCGATCATGTGTTTCACCGGGGCACCGGCTTGGGTGATTCCACCAACCCGAAGAGTTCCTCGGCCGAAACCGACGGTGATCCTTTTGGTGCGGACAGCCTGCGGACGATAGGCAACTCAGCTAAGGAGGAGTTGATGATGATCGAGACTGGCAGCGATATCCTTTTCCAGGAGCCGACCTGCGATACCCGTCGCCTGCGCCGCTCCGTCGTCGTGGAAGCGTCTCCCGATGAATTCTCGATTCAGTTCGTGGCGGACCCCTTCGCCTTCGAGAAGGATCAGGAAGTCCGGATGTGTTTGAGCGGCAAGCGCGAGTCCATGCAGCAGATCGGACGGACCATCGAGTCCGAGTCCGAGCCCGACTCCGAATCGGATGTGGTTAGATCGACCGTGATCGACTAACGCCCCTTGAAATCGGGTTCTCGCTTCTCCATGAAAGCGCTCATCCCCTCCGCGAAATCTTCGGTCGCGGCGCATGCTGCCTGAGCGAGCGCCTCGATTTCGAGCGCCTCGTTCATCGTCACCGATGCCGCTCGATGCAGACTCTGTTTGATCTGCGTGAGCACGATCGGCGGATGCGTGCTGAGTCGGCGAAGCTTTTCTTCGACCGCTTCTTCGAGGCTGTCGCCGTCGAAGATCGCATTCACGAGACCGATCGCTCGTGCTTCCTCCGCCGAGACCCAGTCTCCGAAGAAGGCGAGCTCCTTCGCTTTCTGCATGCCGACCAGGCGGGGCAGGAGCCAGGATCCTCCGCAGTCGAGGGCGATGCCCCGCTTCACGAAGATCTCAGAGAAACGCGCGGTCGGACTCGCATAGACGAGATCGCAGGCCAGCGCGAGGTTCGCTCCCGCACCCGCGGCGATCCCCTCGACGATCGCGACGACGGGTTTCGGGAAACGGTGGAGCTTGCGAATCGTCTCTCCGTAGACGCGGTTCATGAGGTCCAGGGTATTCGCCGTGGGGGATCCAGAGCGAGGGGCGCTCTTGCCGTTCGGCGTCAGATCCCCCCCCGAGCAGAAATTGCCCTCGGCGCCACGCAGCGACACGACGCGCACCTCCGGGTCGGATTCGAAATCCGTGAGGATCTTTGTGAGCTCGATGGCCATCGTCGGGCTGATGGCGTTGCGTTTCTCGGGGCGCCGCAATTCGATTCGGCCAATCGCGTTCGTCTTGTCGATCTGGAGGGTCTCTAGCGCCATGCGGCATCCTTTCGTTTGGAACTGATTCGGGGAGAAAGAGGCTCGATCATTCTCTCTTCGAGCCAAGGCTTGCGAGCAGCCCATAGAGCACGTCGCTCGCGTCCCGCTTGCCGGAGAGCTGATCCTGCGGAATCTCCCACCAGACTTCCTCGGGGATCTTCATCGACCATTCCCCGACCGCCGTGCGTTCGGCGATCTTCCATCGGCCTTCGCGTCGTTCGAAACGATCCAGGTAGCGAAAGCCTGTTGCGAGATTCATATAGGGTCGGGTGTCGTCGCTGCGATGGAGGGAGATACCGTAGGTTTCGCAGGCGGCGCGATCGCCGTTCCCGCCGCGGATACGTGGTTCTGGACTGAGGTTGGGGTCGAAATCGAGATCGATCAGGATATTGGCGACCAGATGCATCGACCAGCGATAGCGCGCCGTCAATTTGTCGACCCAGGCGATATATTCCTCGACGCCGCCCGAAAAGCTGCCGTGATGGTCCTGGGCATCGGAGTGGTAGCAGGCGCGGACGAGATCGAAATCCCGACGGTCGATTCCGCGGCAATAGCGAAGGACGACCTCTTCGATCGCCTCTTTGTCGAGCAGGGCGGAAATGCGCGGGTCCATGACAGCGAGACTAGCAGGCTCGCGTGACCCGGTGAGTCAGTTCGTTTGGGCGCTCGGTGTTGGGTTGGGGATATACGATCGATAGGCGTCGGGCATGCAGAAGATCGGCCGGCAAGAGCTGGGCCCAGAGCTTGCCGGGCAGGAAGACGACCTGGGGAAGGAGGCCGAGGGCGGTGATCCCGACGACCCTCCCGATCGAAGCCACTGCGAAGAGGAGCGCCCCCTCGCTCGTCATGTCGAGTCCGGGCGCACGAGTGGCACCAGCGAGATGAGCTATCGAGGATCGATCGAACGATTGGGAGCCGGGCTCAAGGGTGTCTGGGGCGGCGACCCGGGCCTTTTGCTCCGCTCGAAAGTCTTGGCCCCGGATCGAATCACGGGGCTATGATCAGCGCTCTCCCGCGGTCGCGTGTAGGCGCTGCCGCGAGGAACAATTTGAAAATCAGTCGGTTGGACGGATTTGGGTCGCGCGACGCGGCGAATTGGCCCCTCCGACGATCTGGCAGGAGTCGATCTGGTGAGCGATAGCCCCCTTTCACGCAACTCTCTGCGCTTCGGCGTGATGTTCGGATATTGGCAGGCCCAGCCCCCGCCAAATTTCATCGAAGTGGCCCAGGAGGCGGAACGTCTCGGATTTCATTCGGCTTGGACCGCCGAGGCCTGGGGCTCGGATGCTTTTTCGCCGCTGACCTGGATCGGTGCGCATACGACTCGCTTGAAACTCGGCACGTCCATTGTTCAGATCTCCGCGCGCACACCGACGTCGACGGCCATGCACGCGCTCACGATCGATCATCTGAGCAAGGGTAGGATGATGTTAGGCCTGGGTGTTTCCGGGCCACAGGTCGTCGAGGGATGGTACGGTCAGCCCTTCAGCAAGCCCCTAGCTCGAACGCGTGAATACGTCGATATCGTTCGGCAGGTCCTGCGCCGCAAACAACCGGTCAGGAACGATGGTGAACATTATCCTTTGCCTTATTCGGGCGAAGGGGCCTGGGGCATGGGGAAACCGCTCAAGCCGATCACACATCCGCTTCGTGCGGACCTTCCGATCTATCTCGGGGCGGAAGGTCCGAAGAATGTGGCACTCGCTGCGGAACTTTGCGATGGCTGGCTTCCACTCTGGTACACGCCCTATCGCGAGGAGGTCTACGCCGAATCCTTGACCGACGCACCGGACGATTTCGACATCGTTCAGGGCGTGACTGTCAGCGTGACCGACGACATGGAGAGTGCCTTAAATGCGCTACGTCCGATGCTCGGCTTCTATATCGGGGGCATGGGCTCGAAGGATCGGAATTTTCACAAGGAGCTGATGGGGCGTATGGGTTATCCCGAAGCGGCGCAGAAGATTCAGGACCATTTCATGGCGGGCGAGCGTGGGGAGGCGATTGCGGCCGTTCCCGACGAGTTCATCGACGAAATCGCGCTGATCGGTTCGAAGGAGCGCATCCAGGACCGCCTGCAGGCCTGGAAGGAGAGTCGCGTCACGACGGTCCTGCTTCATGCCCAGGACCCGGCGTCGTTGCAAGTGATGTCCGAAGTCCTGATGGGCTAGCGAGACGCGAAGAAGAGAACGAAGCAATCGAGAGGAAAGATATGGACTTTGGATATTTCGGATTGAACGTCGGCGCGCTCAACAACGCCGACTCGATCGAACGATGCGTTATCGCTTGTGAGCAGCTCGGCTACGAATCGGTCTGGACAGGAGAGCATGTCGTGCTGATCGATCCACACGAACCGCCGTCCCCCGTTCCGCCGGAATCGAATTTCGTCGACTCGATCGCGAGCCTCGCTTTCGCCGCGGCGAAGACCGAACGGATCAAGATCGGATCGGGGATCATCCTGCTGGCCCAACGCGATCCGATCGTTCTGGCCAAGGAACTCGCGGGCGTCGATGTCCTTTCCAAGGGCCGTCTCCTCTTCGGACTCGGCGTGGGTTACGTCCCCGGCGAATTCGAAGCACTCGGCATCCCCTACGAAGAACGCGGCGCGCGAACGACGGAGAATATCGAGGTCCTGCGCACGCTCTGGACCCAGGAAAAGCCCAGCTTCGAAGGTCGATTCACGACATTCTCGGGAATCCAATCCCACCCGATGCCCATCCAGAAGCCGCATCCGCCGATCATCGTCGGCGGAAATTCGCCGCCGGCACTGCGCCGCGCGGTCTCCCAGGGCGATGGCTGGTACGGCTTCTTCATGGACGTCGCCGCCGCGGCGGCGATGATTGGTGCGCTCGAGGAGACGGCCAAGAGCACCGAGCGGCCGGACTTCCTGGGCCGGCTGACGATCACCATCACCCCCCCCGGCCCGATCGATGGCGACACCGCCAAGCGTTATGAGGACCTGGGCGTTGATCGTCTCGTCATGATGCGGGGCTACCAGGATATGGCTGGGGCCGCGGGCGGGGAAGTCGACGACGCGATCGTGAAATTTCTCGAGGATCAGGCCCGCGCCTTCGGGATCGGCTGACCCGGGATATGTCGACGATCCTGACGAAGCAGATCGAAGAGGGGGTCGCCCTCGTGACGCTCAACCGCCCCGAGCGTCGGAATGCGCTCGCCATGGACCTCGTGATCGAGTTGACGGAAGAGATGAAGCGCTTGCGTCACGATCGGGATACGCGCGTGGTCGTCCTGAATGGTGCTGGGCAGGGCTTCTGCGCCGGAGCGGATCTGGTCCAGGATGGCGATCGCCCGCCTGGAGCGGAGGGGATGACCGAGCTCGGGTTCATCTACCGCATGCAGGAACATATCGCCGAGATGATGATTGCCGTTCACGAGCTTCCGAAGCCCGTGATCGCAGCGGTGCACGGCGCCGCTGTCGGTGGCGGCCTAGCGCTCGCGCTCGCGAGTGATATGCGCGTTGCGGCGGACACGGCCAAATTCGGCTCCGTCTTCATCAAGGTCGGCCTCTCGTCCTGCGATGTGGGAACGAGTTATTTTTTGCCACGGCTCGTCGGTCCCGGACGGGCCTTCGAATTGATGACGACCGGTCGACACTTCGATGCGTCTGAGGCGTTCGAGATGGGACTCGTCCAGAGCGTCGTTGCCGAGGGGAAAGAGATCGAGAAGGCGCTCGAGACCGCGCGCTTGATCGTTCAAAACAACGAATACGGCGTTTGGATGACGAAATCGGGCATGTGGACCAATCTCGATGCGCCGAGTCTTCGACACGCGATGGAACTCGAGAACCGCACACAGGTTCTCGGAACCTTCACCGGAAACATGACGGAGGCGATGCAGGCGTTTCGCGAGAAGCGCGATCCGCGCTGGAAGCCGCTCTAGCGCATGAAGGCCCTTTGCTGGGAGAGAATGCTCAGGCCTTCCCCCGACGAATCGACCCGGGCAACATTTCATGCTGGGCGATTCGAGTGGACTCAGCATGAGTCCGCGCTTCGTTCGACCGATCAGAGGGGGCCCTGATCTTCCACCACCCATCGCGACGAAGGCCAACATGAACGCCATCCTCATTACGCTCAATGTGATCGTGCTCGCGAGCCTGGCCGCACTCGGCTCCGTATGGTCGCCCGCGCTCTTCGCATACTTGATCGTGGGGCCCTTCGCGGTCCTGAGCCTCTGGGGGGTTTCGAAGGGCGATATCTCCGCTCGGACGATCTTCGTGACGACGGCTGTCGTCGCGATCGGGGGGCTTGCGGTCGCGAGCTTCTACCGGCCGGCGGCGATGTACGGCGTCATCCTGGTCGGCCCGATCGTGTTGCTCGGTCTCGTGGATATGCTCCAGAGGAAACGCGCGCTCCGACGCAACTTTCCGGTTATCGGCCATGTCCGCTATCTCTTCGAGACCGTTCGTCCCGAGATTCAGCAATATTTCGTCGAATCCGACATCGATGGTCGGCCCTTCAATCGTGAGGATCGCTCGCTCGTCTATCAACGCGCCAAGGGCGCCCGGGACACCCTTCCCTTTGGAACCCAGCGTGATGTCTACGAAGTAGGTTACGAGTGGATCAATCACTCGATCGTGCCCGTTATACCCACGAATTCGCGTCCCCGGGTCCTGATCGGGGAAGGGCGCTGCCAAAAGCCCTACTCGGCATCGCTCTTGAATATTTCTGCGATGAGTTTTGGTGCCCTCTCGGGCGCTGCGATCGAATCGCTCAACAAGGGGGCCAAGGAGGGCGGTTTTGCCCATAACACCGGTGAGGGTTCGATCAGTCCCCATCATCTGCATGGAGGTGATCTGATCTGGCAGATAGGCACCGGCTATTTCGGTTGCCGAAACGCCGATGGGGGCTTCGACGAGGACTCTTTCTCCGAACGCTCGCAGCTCGATCAAGTCAAGATGATCGAGATCAAGATTTCGCAGGGCGCAAAGCCCGGGCACGGCGGAATTCTTCCAGCGGCGAAGATCACGCCGGAGGTGTCGGCGATTCGCGGGGTCCCGATGGGCGCCGATGTCGTTTCTCCGCCCGGTCATGGCGCGTTCTCGACACCCATCGGATTGCTCGAATTCGTCACCAGGCTGCGGGACCTTTCCGGGGGCAAGCCCGTGGGCTTCAAGCTCTGTGTCGGAAAACAGCGGGAGTTTCTGGCGATCTGTCGGGCGATGCTCGAGACGGGCCTCGTCCCCGACTTCATCACGGTCGATGGTGGCGAGGGGGGAACCGGGGCCGCACCCTTCGAGTTCTCGAATAGTCTGGGCAGTCCGCTCATCGAGGGACTCACGTTCGTGCACAACGCGTTGGTCGGAATCGGTCTGCGCGACCAGATCAAGATCATCGCCTCCGGCAGGGTTTCGAGCGGATTCGGGATCGCACGCATGATCGCCCTGGGTGCTGACCTGTGTAATTCGGCACGCGCGATGATGATGTCGATGGGCTGTATCCAGGCCCGAAGATGTAATACCAACGACTGTCCGGTCGGGATTGCCACCCAGAATCCGGCCCTGACGGGCGGTCTGGTCGTCGAGCAGAAATATCTCCGTGTTGCGCGTTACCACGGCGAGACCGTTCACGCAGCGATCGATCTGATGGGAGCGGCGGGATTGGCGACGCCGCAGGAACTTCGTCCCTGGCATATCATTCGTCGCATCTCGCAGCTCGAGACACGTCATTATGGCGAGATCGTCGAGTTCCTGGAGCCGGGGGCTATATTGCGGGACGAATTGCCTGAGGGATTCGCGCGCGCGTGGCGGGCGGCCTCGGCGTCGAGCTTCATCTGTGCGGTGAACCCGATCGATGTGGATGGATTTCAACCGGGCCAAACCGGGGACGGGACGCCCGCCGGAGGCGCGGGCGCCCGCTGATCCCCATCGCTCGCCCCGGAATCGGTCGGGGGTGGCGGGGAATCAATGGCTGGAGTCGACCATCCGGCGTCGACTCGATCTAGGGAAGCGGATCGAGCAGGACTTCCGTTCGATCGTGCTCGATCACGCCCCAATCGCCCATTTCATCCGCTCCGAGTTCGCGCTCGACGACGCGCAGTCCGCCGTCGCAGAAAACGAAGCGCGTCCACACCCCGCTGTGGTCGGATTCGAATTCGATGAAACTGCCGGTTTCGACATAGGGGGCGATCGGCTCGAAGAAGCGGGCTATGGCGCGGGCGGGGAGCTCGTCCATCATGCCTTCGCGACCGATACCGCTCACACCGCCTTCGGGCGCTTCGTATACGATCAGATGTTCACCGAGCCCGATCACCGAGCGCATCGCTCCCGCGAAGGTCGAGGCGGCCGCGAGTTCGCGGTACGCGGCGGGTTTTTCATGGATGCCACGTGAGATGAAGGTCGATTCTGTTGGGAACGCTGCCTTGACGGCCGCGACGGCGGCTCGTTCGCTCGCTGCGTCCATTCGGAATTGCGCTTTTTCGATCCAGACGGCGGTTCCCATCGATTCACTCCGATCCTGGGCCCCGGGATTCAACTCCCGAGGTGTACAAACGGGAGACTCCGCGACAAGGGCTGCGCGGGTCGGCCGGTACCGGATCCCTCGGGTCGCCGGTGTCTTGTCTTGAGCCTCGGCTCGAATTTTCTCCTGCCGTCGATCCGAGCGCAGCGGCCCACTACGATTCGGGTCGGATCGACCACGCGTTCCCATCACCCGTCGTCGGGGATTGCGGAGAGGGCCATCGATCGTGGCCCGCCGCTCGATCCGGAGGGGAATGAAACGATGCGAGTAGAACTAGATGCATTGACGAGAACGGCGCTGCCCGCGCATTGGCAGCAGGCCTTCGAGTGGACGGAACGTCGACTCGGCGGGCGGGTCATCGCGTGGGAAGCCCAGCCCCGCTGGCGTCCCGCCTGCTTCTTCGAGCTCGAGAAGGAAGACGGCGAGATTCTGCCCCTCTATTGGCGTGGCGCCCGCGGCGAATTCCATTCGAGTACCCGCCCCTTGGAGCGCGAGATGCGCGTGATTGAAGTCTTCGAGCGCAACGGCATCACGGTTCCTCACCCGCACGGTGTCTGTGAGGATCCGCCGGGATTGCTGCTCGAAAAGATCCCCGGTCGTTTTGGCCTGGAGACCGCTGATGATGATGCGCATCGCATCAAGGTCCTCGACGAATACCTGACGGAACTCGCGAGGATCCACACGATTCCGATCGAGGAATTCGAGGCGATTGGCTATCGCCGCCCGGAGAGTCCAGAGGTGAGCTGTCTGGGGGAAACCCTGCTTTTCGAGCGGAGCTATCGGGCGACGAAGACGAGGCCGGATCCGATGATCGAGTTCCAACTCGGTTGGTGTAAGCGCAACGTCCCGAGGGAACGCAGCGATCTGTCATTTCTCGTCTGTGACGGTGGTCAGTTCATGTTTGACGATACCCGGATGACCGGGCTGCTAGATTTCGAACTCGCCTATATCGGAGATTACGCGGCAGATATCGCCAGTCTAAGGACCCGAAACCTGACCGAGCCCATGCTGATTCCACTCGGTGACATCATGCGTCGCTATGGCGAGATCAGCGGACGCGAGATCGACTTCAGCGTGATCGACTACCATACGATTCGATTTGCCTTGATCAACCCGCTCTCGGTCGCCGGGCAGCTGACGGATCCAGTTCCCGAGGCAAACTATGTCCAATATCTTGCCTGGTATGTCTGCTATGGCCGCTGCGGTCTCGAGGTCATGGCAGCGACGACCGGGACCCAGCTCGATCCGCCGTCGATTCCCGATGAGCGCCCTTCGCGACGCTCTCCTGCCATCGAACAATTGACCACCCTACTCGACCCGGGGGCGGTGGGGGAGGATGGCGAGCAAGCCTATCGGCTCGACCGGATGCAGAGAATCGCTGTCTATCTCGATCGATCGGATCGTCATGGCCCCGCCCTCGAAGCCGAGGACCTCGACGACGTGGCGAAGTTGATGGGCAGGCGCCCATCGACATGGCAGGAAGCCGACGCTCAGCTCGAGGAGCTCGTCTTCGCCTCCGGGCCCGAGCGGGACGACGAATTCATCCGCTATTTCCATCGCCGACTGTCGAGGGAGGAGGCGCTTCTCTATCCCGTTCTTCGAGAGCAACAGGATCTGGAGATATCGGTTCTTTCATAGCCAATGCGACCGCTGTAGCCTTTGGTCCCACGAGGAACCCGGGTTTCCATCCGTCGATCCACTGACCCCGTTCCATGGAAGAAGGAAGTCGAAGAGAGCATGCCGAACGAATCCCCCCTTTCCGGTCTTCGCGTCGTCGACCTCGCCGATGAGAAGGGTGAGCTCGCCGGTCGCATCCTGGGCGATTTCGGTGCCGAGGTCGTCCGCGTCGAAGGGCCGAGCGGCGCCCGCTCGCGAAGTCTTCCTCCCTTCGACGCCGAGGGCCGAAGCCTTTATTTCGCCTCTCGCAACTCGAATAAGCTCGGGCTGGTGCTAGATCTGGATGTCGAACTCGATCGCGATAAGCTGATCGATCTGCTCGCTCGCGCCGATGTATTGATCGAATCGGAGAAGCCCGGCCGCATGGCGGAGCTTGGGCTCGATCCGGCGGCGCTCTCGGAGCGCTTTCCCCATCTGATCGTTCTTTCGATCTCGGATTTCGGGCAGACGGGTCCCTATCGCGACTGGGCCGCAACGGATTCGACGATGGGTGCCATCAGCGGGATGCAATTCAAGGCGGGGGTCGCGGCACGCGAGCCGCTCATCCCCCCCGCCGCCCTGTCCTATGACATCGCGGGTATCATGGGCGCCTACTCCGCCATGGTCGCCTACTACCAGCGCGAACGAACGGGTTGGGGTCAGACGATCGATCTATCCGTGCTCGAGGCGGTGGCCCAGCAGACCGATTGGTCCTTTTCCAACGGTTCGATGAACGAAGCGAAGAGCATCGACGCCCCGCAGACGCGTGTGGGCTCGGGGCCCGTTTATCCGATCTTCCCCTGCAAGGGTGGATACGTTCGATTGGTCATGATGGCGCCGCGTCAATGGCACGCGATGCGCGCGTGGCTGGGCGAGCCCGACTATCTCCAGGATCCGATCTACGATTCCTTCCTCGGGCGAATGCAGATTCTCGATGCGTTGGCTGTTGTGATCGGCGATCTCTTCGAGACGATGACCCACGAAGAGGTCTCCTTCGAAGCCCAGAAGCGCGGCATCGTCTGCACTCCGGTTCTCGCGCCGAACGAGGTCATCGACAACGACCACTTCAAGTCGCGCGGGACCTTCGTCGACGCGGAATACGCCCCGGGTGCATCCGGCCCGATCGCCTCCGGTTTCTTCGAACTCGATCGCGAACGGATGGGCTATCGCATGCGGCCACCCGCCCTCGGGGAACACGCGAGTCGGATCGAAGCCGATTTCTGGTCGGATCCGCGTCCCGCACCCCTGGGCGCTCGCCCGGACCCCTCGCGTCCCTTCGAAGGATTGCGGGTTCTTGATTTCGGAATCGGTGGTGTGGGTGTCGAGGCGGCTCGTTTCTTTGCGGATTACGGAGCCGATGTGATCAAGATAGAGAGTCGGACCTATCCCGACTTTATTCGTGTGGTGATGTCGACGGAGATGAGTGGTTCCTTCGCTTCCTCGAATCGCTCGAAACGTGGATTCGGTGTCAATCTCAAGACGCCGGAAGGGGTGGCGCTGCTACACGAACTCGCCAAGCAGAGCGACGTCGTGACCGAGAATGGTTCGACCGGAATGATGAGCGCGATGGGTGTGGGCTACGAAGAGCTTTCGACAACGAATCCCGAGATCATCCTGGCGAGTAGCCAGCTCCTAGGCGATCACGGCGTCTGGTCGAATTGGATCGGCTATGGCCCCAGCACCCAGCCCATCGGCGGACTCGTCTACCTTTGGGACTATCCCGAAGAGGGGCTGCCGGCGGGGGGGACCTCGATTTTTCCGGATCATCTAGCGGGGCGCCTGCTCTCGATCACGGCGCTCGCGGGCCTCATTCGGCGGCTTCGGACCGGCAAAGGAGGGCACGCCTCCGTCGCTCAGGCCGAGGGCGTGGTGAATATGCTCGGCACCCAGATGCTCAAGGCGGGGCTCGATCCGGGCAGCGTTCAGCCGCGTGGGAACCGAAACGAACGCGGCGCGCCCTGGGGTTCCTATCCCTGTGCTGGCGAGGATCAGTGGGTCGCGATCACGGTGCGAGACGACCTGGATTGGAAGCGGCTCTGCGCTGCGCTCGGAGAACCCGAGTGGGCTCAGGCCGAGCAATACTCGACCACTGAAGGTCGTTTCGCCGCCCACGACGAAATCGATCAGAAGCTGATCGAGTGGACCCGGAGCACAGCCAAGCGAACTGTGACGGCGACATTGCAGATGTTCGGTGTGCCCGCGGCGCCGATGTATACGGCCTCGGATCAGCTTGCTGATCCCCATTTCCAGGTGCGGGGTTTTCCGCGTTGGGTCGACCAGCAGGGGTTGGGATGGATGGCTTTCGAGGGGCCCGCTTTCCATACGACCGGCATGCAGGACATCACGCTCTTCGAAGCCCCACTCATCGGTGAGCATACCCGGGAGATCGCGAGTGGCGTGATGGATCTCGATGAGAAGGCGATCGAAGAACTGATCGCCGAGGGTATTCTAGAGGTGACCGAGGACTAGCCATTCGCGCCTGGTCCTAAAGCGGTCAAATTCCGGCGAGATCCAGATCCAGGTTCGCGCTCGTGATGCCACCGTGGATATCCATGACGGACCCCGTGACGTAGCCGCTGGCCGGCGACGCCAGGTAGAGAGCGCCGAGGGCGATATCCTCCGGTTCGCCGAGTCGCTTGAGCGGCGTCGCGTCGACCATCGCCTTGTGAACGGTCTTGTTCGTCAGCACGGTCTCGAGTGCAGAAGTCGCTGTGGAACCGACCGCGATCGCGTTGACACGGATCTTTGGCGCGAGATCTTCGGCTAGCAATTTCGTGAAATGGGTCATTGCGGCCTTCGCCGTTCCGTAGGCGGTGAAGCCCTTGCCGGTCATCTGGCCGATCGAGGATGAAATATTCACGATCGCTCCGCCACGCTCGGCCATATGCGGCACCGCCGCCTTCGAGAGCGAGAAGGCCGTCGTCACGTTAAAATGGAAGGCACCCGCGAATTCCTTTTCGGTCGTTTTCAGAAAATCCTTGGGCATCGATCCGCCGACATTATTGATGACGATATCGATGCGGCCGAACTCATCGGCCGCTCGCTGGGTGAAAATTTCGAGGTTTTCGGTCTTCGCGGCGTTGCATTGCACGACGAGGGCACGACGGCCGAGCTTGCGAATTTCTTCGGCGACCGCTTCGAGTTCCTCGACACTGCGCGCGGCCAGCGCGACATCGGCGCCATTCTCCGCGAGGGCGAGGGCGGTGGCGCGGCCGATGCCGCGGCCCGCGCCGGTCACGAGGGCTACTTGATCATCGATTCGGAAGCGGTCGAGAATGGGCATGGCGCCAGTCTAGCGCCGCGGATGGGGGCTGCAGCCGAGTGTCGATTCCGACGGGCAGCGGGCGGGCGCGCGGCTAGACTCGATCCACCGGCCGATGGAGCCCGGGCGGAGAAGCCCGGACCCTGCCTCGGGACGGCGAGCGAATGAGGGAGATCTTCATGGACGATTTCAAGGGCCGCGTCGCGGTCGTGACCGGTGCCGCGAGCGGGATCGGCCTGGGTGTGGCCGAGCGATTTCTGAAAGAGGGCATGAAGGTCGTTTTGGCCGACGTCGAGAAGGGGAGCCTGGACAGGGAGATTGCTCGTCTCTCAGGGGCAGGCGGCGATGTGCTCGGCGTCGTGTGTGACGTGCGTGATCCCGAATCCGTGAAGGATCTCGCGGCTCGAACGCTCTCGCATTTTGGCGGTGTACACGTGCTCTTCAACAATGCCGGTGTCGCGCCGGCGGGGCCGATGCTCGAGACGACACCCGAGGATTGGCGGTGGATCGTCGAGGTCAATCTTCTCGGGGTGGCCTACGGTGTGACGACCTTCGGCCCGATCATGAAAGAGGCTGGCGAGGGGCATATCATCAATACCGCTTCGGAA
Organism: Deltaproteobacteria bacterium; assembly: GCA_002719955.1. Taxonomy (GTDB): domain Bacteria; phylum Myxococcota_A; class UBA9160; order UBA9160; family UBA4427; genus UBA4427. The sequence goes on from PBFW01000053.1 coordinate 27,049, forward strand.
GCCGGGCATGTCTCGAGCGCTGTGCTCGGGATGTATACCGCGACGAAGCATGCGGTCGTCGGTCTTTCCGAGTCGCTCTTTCGCGAACTCGAGGGGACGGGGGTGAGTGTCCATTGCCTGTGCCCGAATCTGGTCAAGACCGAGATCTTCAATTCTGAACGCAACCGCGACGACGGTGTGGAGATGACTGCCTCTCAGACCGCGACGATCGCACCGCTTCGCGAAGCGATCACGGCGATGGGGATCACGCCGACCCAGGTCGCTGGTGACATCCTCGACGCAATGCGGGCTGATCGGTTCTGGATCTTCACCCATGACCTGACCAAACAAGCGCTCGGCATCCGAGCCATGGACATCGAAGCCGGAAGAAATCCGACCAATCCCTATGTGGGGATCGGGAGGCTCGACGAGTTCGCTTCGCTGAAGTGATGCGAATACGGAGCCTCCCGGTTGACTCCCTTCATCGAGTCTTGCCAGCCGAATGGGGTCGAGATCGAGGCCTTCCCTCGCCTCCGGTTGTGGCAGTATCCGTCCGCCCGAAGTGGCCTTGTTGCCCTAGAACGGAGGCGAGTTGATTGTGACGATGCGCGACCTTCTCTTGGCGCGGGCGGAGGACGACTCCCCGGCGCTTTTCTTCGAAGATCAAGAGTGGACTTGGCGGGAGGTCGTGCAGGCCTGTTGTGAGCGTGCCGAGGCCTTGATCGCCTGGCGCGGCGACATCCCCTCCAATGCGAGCCCCCCTTTTCACGTCGGCGTATTGCTCGAGAACGTGCCCGAGTATCTATTCCTGAGCGGAGCCGCTGTCCTCGCCGGCGCGACACTCGTCGGAATCAACCCGACCAGACGTGGCGCCGGCCTCGAGCGTGATATCCGTCATACCGATTGCCAGATCCTGATCACCGAGGATCGACACGCGGATCTGCTCGAAGGTCTGGTCCTCGACGTTCCGGAGAACCGTCGCTTCGACATCGCGAGCTCCTTCTGGAAGGAATCAATCGCTGCGTTCGCGGGCGCGGGCGCACCCGACATCGAGCCCGACCCGGACGCGGTCTATATGTTGATCTTTACATCAGGCACGACCGGAGAGCCCAAAGCGGCGCTTTGTTCTTCTGCTCGAACGGCGATGGCTGGGAAGATGCTCAGCCAGATGCGTGGACTGAGTGCCTCCGATCGCGGCTATCTCGTGATGCCGCTTTTTCATTCGAATGCACATATGGCCGGTGTCGCGCCGATCATGGCGGTGGGCGGATCCTGGGCGATTCGCCGCAAATTCTCGGCATCGGGATTTCTGCCCGATGTGCGGCGCTACGGCGTCACCTATTTCAATTATGTCGGCAAGCCACTGACCTATATCCTTGCGACCCAGGTCAAGGCCGATGATGCAGATAATCCGCTGCACACGGCATTCGGGAACGAGGGTGCGGAACACGATCTTGCTCGCTTTGCCGACCGTTTCGGATGTGAGGTCGTCGACTCCTACGGTTCGACCGAGGGCGGGATCGCCATCGGTCGAACACCCGATACGCCGGTCGGATCGCTCGGTGTCGCTCCTCCTGGGACGCTCATACTCGATCCGGAGACGCGCGAGGAATGTGTGCGCGCGCGTTTCGGAGAGAATGGACGATTGCTGAATTCAGATGAAGCAATCGGCGAAATCGTCAGCACCCAGAGTGCTCGGCAATTCGAGGGCTATTGGCGAAACGATGAAGCGAACGAAGAGCGGACCCGCGACGGGATCTACTGGAGCGGGGATCTCGGCTATCGCGACGATGATGGTTTCTTCTTTTTTGCGGGGCGCAATATGGACTGGTTGCGTGTCGACGGTGAGAATATCGCCGCTGGCCCGATCGAGCGGATTCTTTGCCGAAATGCGGACGTCGCGTTGGCCGCGGTCTATGCTGTGCCGAATGCGGACGTCGGGGACGATTGCATGGCTTCGCTGATCTTGCGAAGCGGTCTCGACTTCGACGCAGAGGCGTTTGGGCATTTTCTGACTCAGCAATCGGATCTCGGGACCAAAATGGCGCCACGCTATATCAGGGTGGCGAAGGAGCTTCCCTCGACCGAGACGAACAAGATCCTGAAGCGCGTTCTGAGAGACGAAGCGTGGGAGTGTACGGATCCGGTCTGGCTGCGTGATGGTGACACCTATCGTCGCCTGATGGACGAGGACATGAATTCGATCCGATCCGCCTTCGAAGCGCGTGGCAGGATAGGCGAACTCGACCGTTAGGCGATCCGGAGAATTGCCCTTCGAATCGATCGCTCAGGGTGTCGTCGGTCTCATTGGCAGATCGGCTGACTCGTCGTGATTTCGGTATTCGACTCGAGGACACAGAAGAGCGGCTCGGGATCGATTTCGTTGGCACACATCCAGGCGGTGTTTCGATCTTTCGATTCGGCGAATACACAGGCGATGCGATCGGCCGTCGATCGCGGGCGCTCGACGGCTTGCCCCGCGTCCTTCTCCCAGTCGACCTGTGTTCGGCTCTCCGAGCGTGGGATGGACTGCCAGCCCGTGAGTTCGACTCTGGAAGAACCCTTCGGCAGGGAGGGGACGGGGGCGAATTCGAGGCATCCCTGCGCGGTCGGGTAGAAGAAGCGAAGTGCGAAGCCTCGGCGACTCTCGGCGGCCTCGAGATCAGCGATTTCGTGCTCACCGATGGCGATATCCAGTGCCAGCGCCCCGGTATCCATGCCGGAAAAAGCCAGTCCGCGATCGATAGCCAGTCCGAGATGGGGACGAACGTCGATCGCATGAAGGCGTTTACCGTCGTCGAGAACGTCGAGACTCAGGAAGCTCTCGTCGAGTCCGAGCGCGTTGGAGTTGCGCGAGACGGCTCGGAGATCGGTGCGGTCCCCCGCTGCGCGAGCCATCAGTCGCGTGGCATGGCGAGTGTCGGGCGCTTCTGAATCTTGGTCGTAGACGAGCGTGTTGAGCCCGCGCGCTCGAGCGCACTAGCGGCGGATCGATCGGCACCGATCTGCACGAACCATCGCGAATCGTTCCGGCGGGCGGCCATCGACCCGACTCAATACACTACGCAAGAATTCCCGATCTTCGACTAGGTGTTTCTCGCGAGGCTACATAAAGAGAAAGCGCGGACGCGCGAGGAAGATCTGCGGAGCATGGTACGCTCGCGATCGGACACAAAACCGTGATCGAGGCGTGGTGGCTTGCTGGCTATCGCGTGCCGGTTTGATGGCGGTGGTGGGGCGATGGCGAACGGAGGGCGTGCCGCGCAAGGGCGTCGTGGCTCTTTGAGAAAGGCGGTGAACTCGCAGTGATCTCCCCCTTGGGCGCTCGCAATTCTTTCGTGCCGGGGATTGGAACCCGCAGCGTCGACGCGAGTCGGTCGGGGGGCGCATGAGTTCGCTCGAGGTCGCGGCCAAGGAGCCCGAGGGTCGATCTCTCCGGCTCTGGCGGGTCGTTCTCTCTCTCGCGGAGCCGGCGGGGGCCCTTCGCGACCAGCCGTCCCACCCCGGTCTGTCCGAGAACCTCGTTTTCGAATTCGACGAGGCCTATACGGCCTTCGTCGATCGCTTCAGCACGCTGCCGAGTGAGGCGCAGATGCTCGCGCTCCAGGCCCTTGACACGAAAGTCGCGGCTATGGTGGGCGCGAAGGATGCGGATTTGTGGACGCAGAGGGCGCGCCGGGAAGATCCGAATTGGGACGATGTGCGATCCCTGGCGACGAGGATTCTCGTCGAATTCGGCTGGCCGACGATGCACGCATGAAAATTGTGTCCGATTTCCGGTGATGCGACGGCCGCGCTTTCACGTATTCGACTCCGGGGGTCGCCAAGGAGAAGAAATAGTCTCGACGATCCCCCTGGAGAATTTGTTGTTCCTGGATCCGCAACTTGCCGGCAACTGGGCCGCGATCGTGGCCGATTTCATGAACGCCGAATCCGCCCTTCCGGGTTCCCTGTGGCCTCTCGAGGGGCAGGATGCCCACGTTGTGTGCTATTCGATCGAAAAGATCGATCGGACTGCCCACGGAACGTGCGATGCGGCAGGAGGCGTGGAAATCGAGGTCGCGCGGGTGGATCAGGTAAATCCTGAACCCCTCTCTAGTGTTGGGTGTCCTATCCCTTCGACGCCCCAGATGAGGATGAGATGATCGGAGGCTTCGACCCGACCGAGATCATTGCCTGCGCGCTTCGGCCGCAGGGAAGCTGGATGTATATATTGACGCTGGTAGGTTTCGTCCTGGCCTCGTGGTCGATCGCCCCGAAATGCGCTCCCATTCGCCCCGCCATCACTACGCCATCGAGTTGGTTGGAGTCATCAGCGCTTCCGGTGCGTTTCTCGCGTGCGGAATCTTCCTGACGGCCTAGCGTTTTTCGTCCAGCGCTTCGAGAATCATCAATCCATCGTGCAGAGCGCCTGCGTCATGGGTACGGAGGTATTCAGCCCCGGCACGGGCCGCGTGGAGTTCCGCGGCGAGTGTGGCTGCACCGATTTCATCCACCCCCCGTCCGGTAATCGCGCGAAGGAAGGACTTGCGCGAGACGGAGATGAACACGGGGCGGCCGAAGCGCGCACGCAGCTTGGGGATGTGTTGAAGGACCGCGACCGACGCTGCGGGGTCGCTGCCCAGGAAGAATCCCATCCCCGGGTCGATGATGAGTCGCTCTTCGGCGACGCCGGCGAGAACGAGCTCGTTGAGTCTCGCGTCGAAGAATCGTTGGATCGATCCGAGGACCTCCTCAGGAGAGGCCTCGGTGCGCACGGCGCGTTCCCGCTCGAGCAATGAGTGCACGACGACGAGGTCGACCTCGGCCGAGGCGAGGCGGGCCTGTGTTTCCGGTTCGGGGAAGCCCCGGATGTCGTTCAGCAGGGCCACACCGGCTTCGAGCGACCAGGCCAGGACTTCGGGATCCGTCGCATCGACGGAGAGGGGAAGAGACCCGCTCCGGAGCGCGTCCACGACGGGCGCGAGTCGCTCGATCTGAAGGGCTGCGGAGACGGGTGTCGCGTCGGGGTTGCTCGAGGCTGGTCCGAGTTCGAGGATATCCGCCCCGCTCTCGGTGAGGGCGCGGGCATGCTGGATGGCCGCTGTCGGGGCTAGGTAGCGACCTCCGTCCGAGAATGAATCCTCGGTGATATTCACTACCGCTACGACCTTCGGGGCGACGCTCATCTCGGATTTCTAGCACGCCCCTCTCGACCCTGTGGTCGAACGTCTCGTCGAGGGCCTCGTGCCGGAGGTGAGCAGGGCTCGTTCGAACGCGTTAAGTGGGTCGCCGCGCGCTTTGGATGGCACATGGGGTGGTGCAGCAAATTGTATCAGGGCCCCCTTGCGGAGCGTTCGGGGCGGTGACTCCGAATTTTACATCGCTTTTACGTAGCTGCCCTGTTCGATCGTTTTCCGAGCCGACCGATTCAGCTACATCTGCGTTCGCGTCCTGTCTTGATCACGAAGAGATCGGTCGATTCGACAGATTTCGAACAGTTCGTTCGAGCCTCTGCTTCATCAACCGATGCCCCCGCGAAAGATGATTGAAATCCATGAACGCTGCGATCGACCTCGATAACCGCGTCTCTGCCGACTCTGCGCCCGCTGTCGACCCGGCAGTCGAGGTCTCTCTCGAATCGAAGGGAGTCAAAGCCAAGAAAGGCTCGGTTCTCCGATACCGCGCCGATCGTCGCTCGGTCTCGTTCGTGTTGGGGATGTTTGCGTTGCATGCGCTCGCCTTCTTTCTCGCTCCGCCTTGGCTGGCTGCGATCTGCCTCGTCCCGCTGGCGATCGGAAGCATGTTCATTGCAGCGATCAATCATCACCATCAGCATTTCAATACGTTCCGCTCGCCGTGGTTGAATCGGATCTACGAACTAGTCCTGGCGTTACAGACCGGCATCAGTCCTTTCGGTTGGGTGCTGCACCACAACCTCGGTCACCATCGGAATTATCTCAACCAGCCCCCTCATCCGGAGCCCGATGAGTCGAACTGGACTCGCCCGGATGGTTCTCAGATGGGCCGGGTCGAATACACGATCGATCTCATCTTGAACCATCAGCTCGACATCTTTCGAGTCGGATGGAAATATCCGAAATTCCTCCGGGCCTTCCTGCTGATGAAGATTCCGCTCTACGTGATCATCGCAGTCGCGCTCTACATCAATCCCGTGAATGCCTTCCTGGTACTGCTGATTCCTTCGTTCATCGCGCTCTGCCACACGTCCTGGGCGACCTACGAACACCATGCCGGCCACTATCCGACGGATCATTACGATGCGAGCATGAATCGGAAGAATGCCATCTTCAATTTCCTGACCTGCAACCTGGGCTTGCACACCGCACACCATCTGCGCCCGGGGGTCCACTGGTCGCTTCTCCCGAAGCTCCACGAAGAGATCGAGAACAGGATTCCACCGGAGATGATTCTGACTACCTTCTGGTAGATGACCGAATCCACTTTGCCCACGAATGTGCGATCAGGCTTCGCACGTGTGCTCCACGAACTGACCCAGCGCGATCATACGCAGGGGCGGCTGCTCGTGTCGATCCTCGTGCTGGCCGCGCCTGCCGTCGTCTCCTCGTCGGGCATGGCGCTCTTCCAACTCTTCGATCTGCGTTTCCTCGGGCAGATCAGCGGTGAAGCGGTGGCTGCGGCCGGCGCGACGAATCAGACCCTGCGGCAGGTTTTCCAGGTTTCCGCGTTTGGACTCTCGATTGGGATCCAGATGATGATCGCATTCGCGGTGGGGCGGTCACGACTCGAGGAGGCCGAACACGTCGCAGGCCAGAGTTTTCTCATCACCGGTCTCCTCGCCCTGCTCGCGATCGTGACGGTCGGACTCTTTCCCAAGTTCTTCGTCTCGCTGATCGTGAATGATGCAGCCGTTCCCATGGCCGAGACCTACGCGCGCATCACTTTCCTCTTCTTCGCCTTCAATATGTTCGCCCAGGCGTCCAATGGCATTCTGGTCGGTTCGGGGGACGCGACGACACCGATGTTGATCGGTTTGGCACAGGTCCCCGTCATCATCTTCTTCGAGTGGGCATTGGCATTCGGGAAATTCGGGATGCCCGAGTTGGGCGTCGCCGGGATCGCCTATGGAACGGCGATCGGCGGTGGATTTTCCTTTGTCCTCGCGATGTGGGCGCTCTTCAGCGGGCGCAGCCGTGTGCATCTGCGTGCTCGCCACTTACTACCTGATGGGCCCACCCTCGCCCGGATCGTGGGAACCTCGTGGCAGCCCGCGCTCCAGATGGTCGCACGCTCGGCGATGATCATGGTCTTCATGTTGCTGGCCGGGCGACTCGGCAGCCACGTGCAGGCGGCGTACACGATCGGGCTGCGGATCGAGATGATTGCGGTCATGATCGCGTTCCCGATTGCGAACGGCTGCGCGACGCTCGTGGGGCAAAATCTCGGGGCGGGCGATCCGGATCGAGCCTGGCGGGCGGTTTGGGCGGCAGCCGCGGTCGAGGTGGCGATTCTGTGGCCGGGCGCTGTGCTGCTCTATTTCTTCCGGGACGCCGCGGTCGCGATCTTCACCAGCGACGCGCAGGTCGCGGCGGAGGCGAGTGAATATCTCCGCTATGTCTCGTTCATCCTCACCTTCTGGGGAGTCTATTTCGTCGCGTTCCGAACGCTTCAGGCCGCAGGGGACATGATTACGCCGATGATGATCTCACTCGTGTTGGCGATCTGTCTCGGTACGCCACTCGCGATCTATCTGTCCGGTCGTCCAGAATATGGGTCATCGGGGATGTGGATCGCGAACGCGACCTACTCGGTCGCGAATGCGCTCTTGATGCTGGGATGGCTCTTTAGGGGCCGCTGGGCGCGCCGAGCCGTAGCGGATCGTTGATCCGCTGCGGCTAGATCGATTCGCGTCTCGTCACGCGCAACCTCGGCCGCGGGCAGGGAGCCGGAAAGCCTTCGGCGTCGAACCGCCTTCTTCGTCCAGAACCGGATCGAGACCGATGTGGCGGTCGGAGTGGGTTGGACGAGATTCAGTTCAGTGCGAGCTTCTCGGGAATCTCTGTTTTCGGGGTGCCGATCGCGGTTACGATGCAGGTCTCGACCTGTTGCGGCACACCCGTATTCGTGCACACCATCGACGTCGGACTGCCGAGGCGCTGCAGGAAATCATCACTCTCTAGCCCGGCCGACTTTTCGAAAGCGTCGTCGAGTTGGATTGCGGCGATCGACGCGAAGACGCCGGGATCTATCGCTGGGCCGGTATCGAGGGTGCCGGCCGAGGCCGAACCGGTCCACGCGAGCGCGAGCAGCGCTGCGAGGACGAATCGTGGTCTAGGTCGCATGTCGGGGGGCTCCTTTGGATGCGCTTATCGGACACTCGATGGATCGCTTGAGGCGTTCTTCCAGCTCATTTCGAAATCATTCGACTCGGATATGCGACTTGCTGACAATTTCCTGCCGAGACCGCGATAAATCGCGTTCCGGATCCGTATTCAGACCCTGCCGGCGTTCTTGATCTCGGGAAAACGATCAGGTGAATTCCAGAAACACCGGACTAGACTTATCCGAGGAACGTCTCGCGGGTGCGCTGGACACCGATACCGAGGAGGTTGAAATTGCGACTCTGGGACGAAGAACTCGAGGGGTATCGGGAAGAAGCTCGTGCGCTCCTGCAGCATATTCCGGCATTGGCGCAATTCGCCGCTGATATGGATCCGGTCGAGCGTGCGCAAGCGGCCCGCAAGTCGTTTGGTGAAACGATGCAGGTCGAGCCTTCCGAGGCGGCCGAGCTTTCGACGATTCCGGGCCCTGCGGGTGATCTGCCGGTGCGAATCTTCCGGCCGAAGGGTGAGGCCCGCGGGCTTTTCCTGCACCTGCACGGGGGTGGCTGGATCCTTGGTCATCCGGAGATGAGTGATCCCTCCAACCAACATCTCGCTGACGACTTCGACCTGGCGGTGGTGAGCGTCGACTATCGACTCGCGCCGGAATATCCCTACCCAGCGGGGCCCGACGATTGCGAGACCGCTGCGAAATGGTTGCTCGAAAAGGGCCCTACGGAATTCGGTGCGGACAGGATGTTCATCGGTGGCGAATCTGCCGGCGGCCATCTGACGCTCGTCACGGCCCTTCGCATTCGGGATCGTCTTCAGGCCGCTGATCGACTCCTCGGCCTGAATCTAGTCTTCGGTTGGTACGACGTGAATGGGACGCCGAGCCAGCGGGATAACGGGGGCCACAAGGACGTACTCGATCCGGACAACCTCCGTTTCATGGTCGATTGCTTCACGCCGGGCCTTTCTGAGGAAGAACGGCGAGCCCCCGACATCTCACCGCTCTTTGCTAATCTCGAAGGTCTGCCGCCGAGCCTGATCAGCGTTGGCGGCTACGACCACCTCCGGGACGATTCGCTGTTCCTCGCACCACTTCTTGCGGCGGCGAACGTCGATGTCGAGCTTCAGGTCTATCCGGACTCGCCACATGGATTTCAGGGGCTGCCCACACAGATGGCTGCCGCGTCCGCGGTGCGGACCGATATCTGGCTCGAACGAGTGATGAAGCAGGCCGGGATCTGAACGATGTGCGGAGATGCTCGTGGGCGAGACGATCAGCACGACGAGCTGCAACCCGAATCAACCGCTCTTGCCAGAGGAGGGAAGTCATGGGTGTCCATCGACTGATCGTTTTTACTGAACCAAAGCCGGATCAAGACGCCGAATACAACAAGTGGTACGACGAAGTTCACTTGAGAGAAGTGCTCGAAACCGACGGATTCGTCGCAGCTCAGCGATTCGCCGTCGCGCCTTCACAACTCGGAGAAGTCGGCAAGAGCGTGCCGAGCCGCTATCTGGCGATCTACGAGATCGAGGCTGAGAGCCTCGATTCCGCCCTCGAGAAGCTGTTTTCAAGAACGGGGGAGATGAACATGACGGACGCGATGGATCTCGCGAGCGCGACGGCCATCGGCTACTCCGCGATCGGGGAGCGTCAGCGCTCCGCCTGATGGTCGGAGGGACGGAGGCGGATCGCTCCGCATCCGGAATTGGATTCAATCCACACGAAGGGCCACTCGCTCGAGAAGGCCAAGGAGAAACTCATGCAGAACTACTCGGGCAAAGTTGCCGTCGTCACCGGAGGCGGCGGCGATATCGGCAAGGCGATCGCCAAACGGCTCCTCGCGGAGGGCGCGAAGGTCGTCGTCTCCGATGTCGAAAAGGGAGCGCTGGATGCGGTCGTGACCGAGCTGTCCCAGGGCGGGGGCGAAGTCACGGGAATCGTGACCGATGTCTCCGATCCGGAATCGGTCGAGGCACTCGCGGAACAGGTTTATGGAGAGCACGGTGCCTGTCATCTTCTCTTCAATAATGCCGGTGTGGGCGCGCCCTCGGTCAATGTCTGGGAGACGACGATCAACGACTGGAAATGGGTCCTCGGGGTGAACGTCATGGGCGTGATCCATTGTATCCAGAGTTTTGTTCCACGCATGATCGCGGGGGGCGAAGAGGGCCACGTGATCAACACCTCGTCTGGAGATGGGGGGATCGCGCCGATGGCGGGGCAGTCCGTCTACGCCTCGAGCAAGGCCAGCGTCTCGATCATCACGGAGTGCCTCGCGGCGCAGTTCAGCCAACAGCATCCGAACCTCAAAGCGACGATCTTCTACCCGTCGGGGGGCTTGCTCAAGACGGGAATCTGGAGCTGCGCGCGCAATCGACCGGAAGAGTTCGCGCGCGAGAAGCCCTCGGGACAGCCCGAGGACCTGATGGGCGCGTTCATGAAACACGCGGAAGAGACGGGCATGGATCTCCAATTCCAGGATCTCGACGATCTGGCCACCGCGCTGATCGCTGATCTCAAGGCCGACAAATTCGTCGCGATGCTCGGAATCGAGGGTGCCGGCCAGACGCTCCGCACTCGGGCCGAGAAGATCGGTCGCGGCGAAGCGCCCTTCGATGAACATTCGATGATCGCCTGAGGCTGAATGAGCCAGGATTCGACCAGCGCCCCCTGGGATTCATCGGAATCTCAGGGGGCGAGCCTGCCGTCGACGAACGCTGAAGGACCGTCCGAAGGTTATGCGTGGTACGTCGTCGGCGTGCTGATGCTGGTCTACCTGTTTTCGTTTCTCGATCGGCAGATCCTGAGTCTGATGGTCGACGACCTGAAGGTCGGCCTGTCGATCGATCGCGATTGGCAGATCGCATTCTTGATGGGGCCCGCCTTCGCGGTCTTCTATACGATTTTCGGAATCCCCTTCGGACGCGCCGCGGATACACGCAGCCGCAAGCACACGATCTCCCTGGGCCTCGTGCTCTGGAGCGTGATGACCGTTGCCTGCGGATTTGCGCGAAATTTCTGGAGCATGGCGCTTCTGCGGGTCGGTATTGGAGTCGGGGAAGCCTCTCTTTCGCCGTCGGCCTACTCGATCATCGCGGACTATTTTTCTGGGGCGAAACTCGCGCGGGCGATCGCGATCTATGCGAGCGGAATCTACCTCGGTTCGGGGCTCGCCTATCTGATCGGTGGTCAGGCGGTTTCGATATTGCGGGGAACGACTCCCTGGCAGATCCCGATCCTTGGAGTCATTCCCGGTTGGCAGAAGGTCTTCATCATCATCGGGCTTCCCGGCCTGCTCGTTGTCCCACTCCTTCTTCTGACGGTGCGCGAACCGCTTCGGCGTGGTGTGATCTCGTCTCGCATGGGCGATGGAAGAACGGATCTTCCGTTTTCCGAAGTCTACGCCTATGCGAAGGAGAATTGGAGAGCACTCGCTACGCATAACGTAGGTTTCGCGCTGCTCTCCTTTTCGAGCTACGGCACGGGCTCCTGGCTCCCCTCGATGTTCAAGCGCGTTCACGGTTGGGACGTGGCTCAATTCGGTTTCGTCTACGGCTTGATCGTCTTTATCGGATCGGCGAGTGGGGCGATTCTCGGTGGTGTGATTGCTGACGCGCTTGGAAAACGGGGATATCGAGACGCGAAGATTCGGGTGGGGTTCTTTGCAGCCTGGATCTGGCTCCCCTTCGGTATCGCTTTTCCCATGATCGACGACGCTTCCCTTGCGATGGTCTGCGCTGCGCCGGCAGCGTTTCTTGCTTCGATGCCCTTCGGAGTTGCGCCGGCCGCACTCCAGGAGATGATGCCCAATAATCTGCGTGGGCAGATGTCGGCGATCTACCTCTTTGTGACGAATCTCCTGGGTCTGGCGATCGGCCCGCTGATCGTCGGTGCGATGACGGACTACGTCTTCTCCGAGGAGCTCTACGGACTCGAGGGGATTCGCTGGTCGCTCCTATGGACGACGCTCACCGCTCATCTGATCGCGGCCCTCCTCCTCTACAAGGGGATGTCGGAATATCGGAAGGCGCTCGATCGATTCGACGTGCGGGGCGAATGAGATCTGCAGCCGGAGCATGTTCGTGATCGGGCGAATCTCTTCCGCAGACTTCCTCGGTCGGATTTGCAGAAGCAGACCGCCGGGTTGCCCCGTTACGCCCAGAGGCTGATGATATGTCCATCGCTTGGATCGAGCGCGCCGCCCAAGACTTCCCGGCAGACTCGTTCGAGCGCTTCGGGGCCAACGTGGCGCTGGATCTTCATCCAGACGTCGCTGAATGCGGTGAATTCCTTCCAGGAGGCTCCGATCCGTTCCTGTAGACCCCCGGCGCCCCAGTCCTGCGTCCGTTTTGCGATTCGACCGGGTGCAAAAAAGAACTCGGGTCGCGGCCCCGGCAGCTCACGCGCGCGGGGTTCGGCTTCCCAATGGGTCGCTCCGGCGGTGCAGGAATATTTGAGGTTCTCCCGCAAGCGTTCGCGAATTCCGCCGATGACTTCGCCGTTGCCCGCCATGTCGATCATGACCGCACCCTCACTCCATACGAGGTCGGGCATCGCGTCGAGTTCGTCGTAGAGGACGACATCGTCATAGCAGCCGAGCCCCTTCACGAATTCTCGGTTTCGGCCCGAGGTCAGACCGATCACGTTTCCCTGGGCTCGGACCTTGAGCAGGTGGGCCAACGCGGTCGACGTCTTGCTCGAGGCACTCGTCACGACCGCTGTCGCGACCCCGTAGAAATTCTCGTCGGCGAGAAAATCGTCGACCAGAAACGAGGTCATGAAGAGGCTGCGCAGAAGGAGGATTTGGTCTTCGCGTTCGACCTCATAGAGCGCGTCGGGACCCACGGTGTCGGGAGCCACATAGTTGTAGCCTCGGTAGACCGGCACATGGTCCGCTCGATGGGCGGCGCCATCGACCATGTCGAGTTCGTTAGGTTGGGCATCGATCAGGAGGTGCGACTCATCGGGAAGAACCCGAAGCAGCGCGCACCGACTTCGACATCCGAGTGGTGAGAATCGATGACGTCACCGAAGGCCATGGCCGGGATGCGTCCCCAGCGATCGGGGCGCGGGAAGAATCCCCAATAGTTCAGCAGATCGCCGGCAGCGGCATAGGGAAAATTATTCGATGTGAGCGCGAAACGATCGACCTTGAAGAGGATCTGGCCGTCGGAGAGCGCGCTGATCGGTGCGCTCTCCGACGAAACGACAATCGTGAAAATCGTCGCGGTTGACCTGGGAATCGATCGGGCCTTCGGCTGCGGTCGTCGTGTCAGAAATCTCCGAGCCTCAGGTCATCGAGTTCTTTCGCATCCCATCTCGATCAGTTCCACAGACACGCGAGTTCTTCCGCCGTCGTCGGCGTCGTGATGCGGGCCAGGCTGTGTTCGAGCACGGCCTCCGCGTAATCCGGTGGGTAACCCGCCACGCAGTCCTTGACGAGGACGACATGGTAGCCGTGGTTGATCGCCTCGATGACGACACCCTGGATACCCACATTCAGGGAAACACCGGTCGCGACGACCGTCTCGACACCGAGGGAGCGGAGTGTCGGGTCGAGATGGGTTCCGATGAATGGGGACATGCCATGGAGGCGGACCGAGTCGAGATCGTTCGCGTCGGGGCCGAGTTCCGGGATGACTTCGGTCGTTGCTTCGCCGAGCAGCATATGGTCCGGGTTCTTGAGGAGTTGATTCACCATCGGCACATTTGCGTAGGAGCCCCGGCGGTCGGTGCGAAAGGCCGCGCGACAGTGGACGACCGGGATTTGCGCGCTTCGTGCCGCGTCCAACAGGAGTCCGAGGCGTTTCGGGACGCCCTGTGCATCAACGACGTCGGCGAGTGCACGCAGGGCGCTGAGATCGCCGACCACGCCGCGCTGCATCTCCATGGTCAGGATGGCCGTGCGGCCGGGATTTACCAGTTCTTCGAGTTTGCTCATCATGCGCTCCTCAGTTTTCGATTCGCTGCGCAGGCTCGCCCCCGGCGGGCCGCTCCCCGGTACCGGCTTCGACCCCGTCCATCTCCACACGAATGCGCCGCAGTTTGAGATGAAGGATCCGCCATTCCCCGTCCGGATCCTTGCGGTATTTCTCTTCGTACCAGCCGAGACCCCAGAGATGCTCAAAAGGGGATCCCTGGGGCCACCAGAGCATGTCCTCCATGGCCCAGGTGCCCTCGGCCGAATCCGGTCCCGTCAGCTGGATGATCGGTGTATGCCCGTGATGGCAGGTCCTCACTTTCTCCAGGATCGGCGGGAGAAAATCTTTGAAAGTCTGGCGTCCGTGCAGGATCGGCGTGCCTTCTTCGGTCGTGTCGATCGTGACGTCTTCGCAGAAGACCTCCGCCCATTCGTCCCAGCGCTTCTGGTCCATCAACAGGAAATAGCGCGCCTTCAGCTGCTTGATCTTCTCGATCTCCACGAGGTCGTCAGGGCTCATCTTCTCTCCTTTGGGTCGGATCATTCTATCCGTCCCGCGCGGGCGGGGCAGCGCGCGGGAAAGCCCGATCCAGCGTGCGCCAGGAGCGCGTCGATTCGGCGCCCCAGAGTCGTTCGGGGAAGCGCTCTCGAAGAGGAGTGGGCGCCGGGCCGGACTTGCGGTGGGGTTCCGCGGTCGGAGGGGCCGTAAGTAGTGGATATTCAGTTTCAAAATACCGCCCCGGCTACTGGAGAGGCATTGACTCGAATGTCAACTTTTTGGGTCCTTGGATGAAATCGACATTGATTTTCAATTTCTCCCGCAATAGAATTCAAGCTCTTCCGGACCGGTCCTTCGCCGGGTCTGGCCGAATCGAATCGATGAGGGAAGCCCCGATGCTCGTTTGTCATTGTCGCGGAATCAGCGACCGCCAGATCCGTCGCCTCGTGAAGGACGGCGCCAGTTCGACGCGTGACGTCGCGTGCGCGACCGGAGCGGGCATGCGGTGTGGCGGCTGTCGTTCGAACGTGACAAAGGTCGTGAACGAGGCTGTCGAACAGGAATTCCGGAAGGCGGGTTCCAGGGTCGCATCCGAGATGCTGCTTCCGCTTTCGATCCCCGTCGAGGGCTGAACACCTTTTCCAGAGAGTCCGCGCGGTGATGGGTTTCGCTCATTTCGCTTCGAGGCCGCACCGACCCGCTCGGGATGGGGTTCCGCTGTGGGGTCGTTCGCAGATCAGGCGCGTCGGTTGCGGGGGCGATTCGTGAGTGAGGACTCGGGTCTCGAATCGGCGGTCGATTCGGATTCCTGTTCGGTCCTCCAGTGCAGCCAGGATCGCAGGCTCGAGAGTCGGCCGGGGCCGTGATGTTCTTCGAGACCGATGGCCCATTGTACGGCCTCGATCAACAGATCGGTCGAGAGGCCGAAGACGCTTCCCTCATCCCAGCGCAGCGTCGAGTTGTAGTAGAGATCGTCGCCGATCCTGGCTTCCTCGCGTGTGAAGACGTCGGGGTCAAAGAGGGCCGACACACTTGGTGTGTGAATCGCTTCGACTTCGGCGGGGTTCGCCGTGAAGGTCGGTCGAGTATCGAGCCAGCCCACGACGGGGACGAGAAGATGCCCCGCACCGCTCCAGGCATCGTCGAGGCGACCGAGCACCTCGACTCGATTGCGTGGAATTCCAACCTCCTCTTCGGTTTCGCGCAACGCGCCCGTGACCCAGTCTTCGCCGTCTTCGAGACGACCGCCTGGGAAGGACATCTGCCCGGGATGCCCGCGCAGGGTCGCCGCCCGTTTGGTCAGGAGCACGCGTAGATCCCGGTCCTGCCGCCAGAAACAGAGCAGCACGCTCGAGCGCTTGAAATGCTCGGGGACGTCATCGGCCGGAAATAGGAAGGGCTCGCGGGCTCCGATTCTGCGAAGGCGTGTCTCGAAACAGGCCGCATCGAAGCGATGCGGAAAAGGGTGGGGTGGATTGGGGGATTGGGAGACCAACGCTCAGTCCGCCGGGTCCCTTGGCTCCGAAGAGGACTCGTGCTTCTGCTGCGCGTCGTCGGTGTTTCTCGATCTTCGATCCATCATTCGAATCCGAGGCTCTTCATGTCGACGATGTTGCGCAACGCCTCCCCGCGAAGAAAGCGCTGGAGGTTGTCGTAGAAGAGTTCGAAGACGTCGTCCATGTAGCGGTCGACGGCGACCGAGGAGTGCGCCGAGACGTAGACATTCGGAATATCCCAGAGTGGGCTGGAGGGATCGAGGGGTTCCGGGTCGAAGACATCGAGCACGGCCGCAGCCAGCGGCTCCTCGCGCATGACTCGGACGAGTTCGGTTTCGTCCACCAGCGTTCCGCGCGCGACGTTCACCAGGATCGCATGCCGTGGCATCGCTGCGAGGGCGGCCGCATCGATCAGGTGGTGGGTTTCCGCGGTCGCCGGTGCGGCGACGATCACGGCGTCGGATTGAGCGAGCAGTTCGTGGAGTCGATCGGTCGAGAAGAGCTCGTCCACCTCCTCGGCGGAATCGCCGGGGCGTGCGCTTCGTTTCAAGCCGAGGGTGCGGCAGCCGAGCGCTCGGGCGCGAGAGGCGACGGCCTTGCCGATGCCTCCGAGCCCGACGATTCCGATCGTCGACCCAGAGAAGGTTCGGCCATAACTGCGCTCGAATCGGTGGCCCTGCTGGAACTCGTCGGCTTCGCGAAAACGCTTCCAGACCTGGAGCAGCCGGCCGATCACCCATTCGGACATCGAGCCCGCACTCACTCCAGAACAATTCGTGAGGACGACACGATCCTGTGCGACGCCCGCGGTCGAGAACTGTTCGACTCCCGCGCCCGCGCCCTGAATCCAGCGCAGGTTCGGGGCCCGCTCGGAGAGTCGATCCGGTGTGTGGAGCGTCGTCAAAACATGGGCTTGCGCGAGGACGGCCTCGCGCTCCGCGGCGACGGAGGTCGCCCAGGAGGGAGGCTCCGTGTGGGGATGGCCGGCGGGCTCGGTCGCCCAATCGGCTTCGGGATCGATTGGCAACACGCTTGCTTCGACTCCGCCGAGCGCTGCGAGGCGCTCGAGGTATTTTTCCTGGGCGAAAGGGGGGAAGCCCAGACAGACCCGCATCGGGTGCCGCCCTGATTCATCACTCATCTTGATCCCGCTCCGCGGCTCGGTCCGTTCACAGCCTCGGGTGCCAGCCGCCAGCGCCCCGGTTGTCGTGCCAGGAAGGCGCGTGCGCTGAGTGTCGCCGCTTTTGTGGGTGAGTTCAAACGCTCTCACCCGAGCAGGGGGGAAACGAAGGGCGTGCTATTTTTCGCGCGTGCGAAGACCTGGAGCCTCTTGAGAAATCAATTGGCCCTTATCAGGGAAAGACCGGATCGACAGGCGGCGTAGATGCCGGAAAAGTGGGAGGGTGCGTGCCGGATGCTCGGGCCACGTGGGTGACGGGCCCGGGGAGCCGATCTCTTCACGATCGCGGTGGCTAGGCACGCGAGACATATTCCTTCTCGATGAAGGAAAGGGGGTGATCATGGGAAAGGCCTGCGCTTGGTGCGGAACCGTATTGCAAACGATTCTGAGACCCAGCATCAGCACGATGAGCAATTCGCTCTGTCAGGGTTGTCTCGAGGAACTCCAATCCGCGCTCTCGACCAGTGGTCTGCGCGGGAGAGAAACGAAGCCTAGACTCAACTAGCCAGACCCCGACGAGATCGATCCGAGCCTGGAGCGTCTCGCTAGGAGCGAGCTGAGGCGCGGCACCTTTCATGGATTCCGGCGGATCCGCTTGCGCCAATCACTCTTGCGTGCGCGCGTGGCGAAAGGCGTGAGGAATAGACGCGGATGAAGTTCTGGCAGTCGATCACCTGGGCCGAGACCGACCAGCTCTGCGAGGTTGCTCTTTTTGCGGACGAGCTCGGCTTCGGGGGGATCATCGGCGCCGATCACGCGCTCTATCCGAGAACGATGACGCCCAACTATCCCTACTCGGAGTCAGGCTACCCGCCCCAGACCGCCGAGAGCGAATATCCTGACATGTGGACGAGTACGGCGGCGATGGCTGCGGTGACGACGCGGCTGCGCTTCGTTTGTGGGGTCTACGTGTTGCCGCTTCGTGATCCGATCGAGGTCGCGAAGCAGGCGGCGACCCTGTCCATCCTCTCCCAGGGGCGCTTCGTGCTGGGCGTCGGTGTTGGATGGATGAAGGAAGAGTTCGACATCTATGGCGTCGACTTTGCCAGCCGAGGCCGGCGGATGGATGAGATGATCGCGGTCTTGCAGGGGCTGTGGAGCGGTGACTATTTCGAGTTCCACGGGGAGTTCTTCGACTTCGACCCGATCGTGGTGAGCCCGAAGCCGAGCCACCCGATTCCGATCTACTTCGGTGGAACGGCCCCCGTCGCTCTACGCCGAACGGCTCGAGTCGGGGACGGCTGGATCGGGGCCGGGAACCAGCCAGAGGATGTGCCGGGTGTGCTGGCGGAGATCGCCCGGCTGCGTGTGGAAGCGGGGCGTAGTGATCAGCCCTTCGATTCGTTGGTCGGGGTCTATGCGGATCCCGATGTCGATCTCTTTCGCAGACTGGAGGACGAGGGAATGACGTCGGGGATTCATCTGCCCTTCTGGTTTGCCTTCGACGGTCCGTCGACCCTCGATCAGAAGAAGGCGCTGATGGAACGATTTGCCGAGGATATTCTTCGGCATTTCAACTGAGATCCGATCGGATTCCCACTCGCGGCGTTCCGACCGAAAGGGAGCGATCGGCTTCGTCGGTGTTCGCGAATGCGATTTTCATGACGGGCTTCTCTAAGTCAGCTCAAGGCTGTCAAAGACCGTCGCCTGTGGACGTGTTGCGAAGGGCAGGAGACATCGCAGCCGATCAGTCTGCCGCCGCCACGCTCCTTCCGGCCATTCGGCCAAAAAAACTGCTTCCGCCAATAGAGAGGCCGCTCGCATAATGGCTACCCGACCGGGTGAGGCCCGCCGACGTGCGGCCCGCGGCGTAGAGACCCTCGACGATTTGTCCATCGACTGTCAGCACTTCACCCGTAGGCCTCGTGTCGAGTCCACCCAATGTGAATGCGGCCCACACGCTATTGCCAACGGAGAGGTCGAGTGCGGCAAAGGGTGGGTGATCAAGCGGCGTGACGTATTTCTTTGCCTTGTGAAAGACGGGATCGACACCCTCTGCGGCGAAGCGGTTATAGGACGCGAATGTGTGGACGAGTTGTCCTTCGGACATGCCGAGAGATTTTTCCAGATCTTCGATCGTCTCTTCGACCGCGACGATCTTGTAGCCGCCCATTGATTGTCCATAGGTATCGTCGTCGACGATCAAGAAAGCCGTTCCACCCGCCTTCTTCTTGATCGCGTCGGTCACGCGGCCGTGATAGCAGTCTTCGTTGATGAAACGCTGGCCATGTTTGTTGACGACCAACCCCTTGATGTGGCCGACGGGCGGGAAGAAGGGTGTCGTCATGAGTCCCTCGCTCATGTTGATCGCGGCACCGCCGACACCCATTCCCATCCGAATTCCGCTGCCGTCACATCCGTCGCTTCCGATCGGGTAATTGCAGTCCGCGAGATCTGGTGCGAATTGCTCGACCATTGGGCGATTCATGATGAAGCCGCCCGTCGTGAGGACCACACCTCGTCGCGCACGAATCGCGACGTCTTCGTCCTCGACTCTGGCGATCACACCAACGATGCGCCCCGTATCGCTTCTGATCAGTGTCTGCACGCGGGACTCGTTCTGGATCGTGCCACCCAGCGCGCCGAAGGTAGTGATCATCTTCTCGATGATATGGCCCCCCGCACTGCCTTCCTTCTTGGGTTTGTGGCCGCGGGGAACGGGGGTCGCTTCTTCGGAGAATGGATAGGCCTGCTCGTTGCCGGAGTAGATCAGGCAATCGTCTGTGGGGGGGAAGATGACTTTCTCATCGTAGTAGGTGTCCTTGAACTCGATGCCGAGGCTCTCGAAGAATGCGAAATGTTCGAGGCTATTCTCGCAATAGAGCCGGACCTTTTCGGGATCGGCGGTCGGGCCTGCTGCCCCCTTCATGTGGGCGTGCATGTTCTCCAGCGTGTCCTCGAAGCCCGCAGCCTTCTGGACGCGCGTGCCCCCACCGAAATAGATCGTTCCTTCGGACAGGGCCGTCGCGCCACCGCCGCGCGTCGCGCGCTCGAGGATCAGCGTCGAGGCGCCTGCGCGCACCGCCTCGATGGCGGCTGCACCGCCCGCAACGCCGAATCCGACGACGACCACGTCGAACTCTCCCCACCAGGAGTCGATCGAAGCGAGCGAGCGAGGCTCGGAGGGGAGCGGGTCGTGATTGGAGGAAGTGGGGCTCTCGGGCATGGGGTCGTCCATTGCAGGTTTGCTCGGGAGCGCCGTAGCGTAGCGGCTCGAAACCTCCGTTTCAGACGACGTCCCGATGCGCCCGCCATCCGATCCTGCGCGCGCATGGCCGGTCGCTGAGAGGATCTCGTCGCGCGGGATCGTTTGGAGGCCCCCCCTCGTCTAATGGTATAAAGTACCATTTACAAATGGACGATTCGATCGACGATGCCTCGATTGGGCGGGCGGCCCCGATTGGCCGTGCCGCGGAGCCGGCCTCATCCCCGCGAAAGGAGTTTCGGATTTCGATGCGCCCCCGCCCCAAGCCTGCTCGATTCCAGTCCCTCGGTGTGGCACTCGTCGTGGGGTGGGTGTGCGCCTCGTTGGTTCGAGCGGAGGAGCGGCAAGAAATCCCGCCGAGTTTCTGGGACTCGGTCTTCTGGACCTATACCGCCGGCTTCGATTTCAGCCGGGGCGATTACGGTCTGGCTCGGAATTCGACCCTCTTCTACATGCCGCTCGGCGTGATCGCCGACTACGATCGTTTTCGAGTGCAGGCCGTCGTCCCCTTCATCGTGAGCGATGGGCCGACGTCGGTTCTATTGGATATGGCTCCCATGCCTCTCGAGTCGGAAACGAACTCGGGTGTCGGAGAAATGTTGGTCTCGGCCAGTTATGTCCTGGATCCCTTTGCCTCGGGGCTTCCGCTGGTCGAATTGGGAGTGCAGCTGACGGTGCCCACGCGATCGAAGAACGAACTCGGTACCGGTGGCTGGGGATTCGCGACACGCATCGACTGCTTCCGGGAATGGGGGCCGGTCACCCCCTTCACGTCGTTTGGGCGAAAATTTTATACGAGTGATTCTCTCGACGACCGCTTCTTTGCGTCGGTGGGGGCGAGCGTCGAGCTCACGGATCTCGTGGCGGCGGGTGTCTCCTACGACTGGCTCGAGGAGACTTCCGGTGCGACACCCGATGCGCACGAGATCGTCCCCTTTCTTGTTCTCGCAGGGTCGAAGCGGTGGTCGTTTGGACCCTATGGCGTCATTGGTCTTTCGGACGCGTCGCCAGATTATGGCGTCGGTCTGAGCGTGAGCTTTGCACCATGATGAGATGGAAGAGTCGGCACTTGTTGCTCGCGCTGAAAGGAAGGGTCCGATGAGCGGATCCGAGTCCCCGCCTTCGGTGGATTCCGCCGCTGTGCTCGTCGCGATGCTGCGGCGCATGCTCCGGCCGCTGGTGCGTTTCCTGGTCTCGCGGCAGGTTCAATATCCCCTCGTCTCGCGACTGCTCAAATCGCTCTATGTCGAAGTGGCGACTTCGGACTTCCCCCTCGAAGACAAGCGGCTCACGGTGAGTCGCTTGAGCCTCTTGACCGGCATCCATCGGCGGGAGGTCAAGCGGATTCAGGAGCAGGCTGCTCCGGGGGAGGCGCCGACCCCTCCGGCGATCACCCTCGGCGCGCAGATCGTGGCGCGTTGGACCGGGGAGGCGCCGTGGATCGATGACGAAGGGAGGCCCAGGCCACTTCGTCGGCAGAGCGACGAGGGCGATATCCCTTCTTTTCAGCGACTGGTGAACTCCGTCAGTGTCGATATCCATCCGCGTTCCGTACTTGACGAGTGGCTTCGGCTCGGGATTGCTTCGATCGACGAGGACGGTGCGGTCGCCCTGAAATCAGAAGCATTCGTGCCTTCGCGGGGCTTCGAGGAGAAGGCGCATTATGTCGGGCGCAATCTACGTGACCATCTGGCCGCCGCTGCGGGCAACCTCGATTCCGACGAATCCCCGTTTCTGGAAAGAAGTGTCCACTACGGCTCCCTTCCGTCAGCGGCAGTCGAGGAATTGTCGGCGCTGGCGCGCGAAGCGGGTCAGGAGGTTCTCGTTCGGATCAACGATCGCGCGCGGGAATTGAAACGAGGGGCGGCGGAGCGAGGGGAAAGCGAGGGGCTGGATCATCGGCGCATCACCTTCGGTGTCTACGAATTCGATGCGCCAACGAACGAGGGGGCTGGGGAAGTCTCTGGATCGAGTGCAGAGAGGGCCCTGAACGAGGTGCCGGAAGGAGGGGGTGATGCAGATTAGTCGATTCGCCACCGGATCCTCTCGTCGGGCGGTTCCGTCTCGGTGCATCCCCGTGATGCTCTTGATCGTCATGATGCTCTTGCCTGGGGAACGGGTTCTTGCGGAATGTTCCGAGGAGGGCTGGGCGACCGCGGAGTCGCTCGCGTCACCCCGCACAAACGATCTGGTGGCGGCCGGAGCCGATGGAATCGGGGGATCGGGATTCGGCTCGGATCCGGGCGACGACGACGGGATCGGGGGATCGGGATACATACCGGCGGATGAAAGCCCGGACGACGGCATCGGCGGCTCCGGTCTCTTCGGAACGATCACGGGCTTCGGAAGCGTCTGCGTGAACGGTGGGCGCGTGCGCTACGACGATTCGGTTGCCGTTTCGATCGATGCTGTATCGGCGGCCGTGGGGGATCTCGCGGTCGGTCAGGTCATTCGCATCAACCTGGAAACGCGCGAGGACGGCGTCTACGCCCGAGAGATCGATGTTCAGCACGAGGTGCTCGGCCCGATCACCGCGGCGGGAGGCGACGGCATCGATGTAATGGGTCAGCGCGTCTCGCTCGAGTATCTCGCCGATCACGCTCGGAGCGAGATCGAGGTGGGCGCGCGGGTCGCCGTGAGCGGGCTTCGTCGATCCGACGGAACGGTCGTCGCCTCGAGAATCGTCCCCGCCCCGAGCACCACGCCGGACCTGACGCGCGGCGTGCCGATGTCGGTCGATGAATCTTCGTTTCGGATCGGTGGTACGCTCATCGCTCCGCTCGCGTTCGACCCCTCACAAGGGTCGGGGTTGTCGGGCCGATCGGCTCCCCACCAAGGTGGACGTGAGATCGTGCAGGGATCCTGGAATGTGGAGTTGGGTCGACTGGAGGCGAGTCGACGTGGAGCCTCGCCGGTTGCGTCGGCCCATGCTCGGCAGGTCGACCTCGAGGGTTATGTCGAACGAAACGAGGCGGGCGTGTTGGCCGTGGGGGGCGTTGCTTTCTCGGTCGGTGAGGGAGCGGCGACGATCCGCAGCGGCGAGCGGGTCCGCGTGCGCGGTGTTCGCGAAGCGGCGGGCGAGACGCTCCGGTTGAGGCGTGTGATGCGCGTCGCGGAGCGCCCCATGTTCCGCGCCCTGGATCCGGGTGTACGCCCCCCCCAGGTGCTCCGTCCCGATCTCCGGGGGCAGCGACCGCATCCCCCCCGCCCTCATCGCATCCGAAGGCCGCCTCCGCGCAACGATCGCCTGCCTCCGAGGCGCCCGCCGCCGTCGTAATCCCGGCGCGGAGCGCAACAGCGCTTCTTCACGCATCGGGGCGCTCAAGGGCCCGCTGACCCCCGGTCTTCGCCGGTCCTTTCGCATTCGGGGTACTGTCCCGCCACGCTCGCGCGCTGCCTGCGCGCGGCCTCAATTGCCAGGAGGTCTCATCATGAAATTCGGGCTCATATTCGCCAACGCCGGCCCCTTTGGTCGGGCGGAGGGATTGACCCATCTCGCGCAGACTGCGGAATCCGTCGGTCTCGAATCGCTCTGGACTGTCGAACACGTCGTCGTGCCGACGGGTTATGCCTCGCAATATCCTTATAGCCAGGACGGCAGGATGCCGGGTTCGGAAGAGAGCCCGATTCCGGACCCCTACGTCTGGCTGGCTTATGCTGCGGCGGTCACGAAGACGATCAAGCTCGCGACTGGCATCATCATCCTCCCCCAACGACACCCCTTCTATGTCGCCAAGGAGGCGGCGACCCTCGATCAGCTCTCCGGGGGCCGCCATATCCTGGGCGTCGGGATCGGTTGGCTCGAAGAAGAATTCAAGGCGATGAAGGTGCCCTTCGACAAGCGCGCCTCGATCACGGACGAGTCGATCCGGGCGCTGCACGACCTTTGGAGCGAGGGTCCTTCCTCGCATAAGGGTGATTATTACGAGTGGACGGCGGTCGAGTCGAATCCCAAACCCGTCGGGGGCAGGATTCCGATCGTGATCGGCGGACACACGAAAGGGGCTGCGCGCCGGGCGGCGCGTCTGGGGGACGGGTTCTTCCCGGGACAGGCCGACAAGCTCGAGGAATGTATCGCCGAGATCAAGGCGGAATGTGCTCGCATCGGGCGGGATTCGAGCGAGGTCGAGATCAGCGGTGGCAGCCGGCCCACACCGGATGAAGTGAAGCGTCTCGAGGACCTGGGTGTCAGCCGATTCGTGATCGGTCCCCCCGGTTTCACGAAGGATGACGTCGAATCGGGTCTCGAGAAGCTGGGCGACGAGCTCTTCTCGAAATTCTAGATCCGAATCCACGGTGCCACCCAGAAGACGATGAGGGCACCCGCCTGCGTCTTCGAGCGCAGGCGGGCCGATCCGAGCGGATTGCGCGACAGTCCGGGCCCATGCCCGTTCTCGACGCTCACGAACTTCGCAGATTCGTCGCCGGCCGAACGCTCTTCGAAGACGTCCAGTTGACGATTCGGCGGAGCGAGCGGGTCGGTCTGGTCGGCAAGAATGGATCCGGGAAGAGCACGCTGGCACGCGTGCTCGCGGGGCTCGAGGAGTCCGATGGTGGTCGGGTCTCGTATCGACGGGAAGCGACGATCGCGTATCTCCCCCAGGAACCGGATTTCGAGCCCGGGCGGAGCGTGCGCGAGGTCGTGCTCGAGAGTCTGACCGAATGGAGCGCGACTCGTCGCCGCTACGACGAACTCACGGAGGCGCTTTCCACCGCGGATGATCCGAGCCAACAGTCTCGGCTCGCGGCGGAGCAGGCAGAGATCGGGGAGGCCCTCGAGCGTCATGGGGGTTGGGAGCGCGAACACGAAGCCGAAGCCACGGTCGGACATCTCGGCATCGTCGATTCGAGCCGTCTGGTCGACACGCTGAGCGGTGGTGAGGCGCGTCGGGTGGCGCTGGCTCGCCTCCTGGTCGCCGAGCCGTCGCTCGCGATTCTCGATGAGCCGACGAACCATCTCGACATCGCGACGATCGAGTGGTTAGAAGAATACCTGCGCGATCGCTTCAAGGGCGCGATCCTTTTGATCAGCCACGATCGCAGGGTGCTCGACGCCGTGACGACCCGCACCCTCGAGATCCACGACGGCCGTATCGACAGCTATGACGGCGGTTATGCACGCTATCTGCTCGGCAAGGCGGAGCGCGAAGCGCACGCCGACCGCACCTGGCGGAATACCCAGAATTTTCTGCGCCGCGAAGTCGAATGGTTGCGGCGTGCACCGAAGGCGCGTGGGACGAAGCAGAAAGCGAGGATCTCGCGCGCAGAAGCGGCCCTCGAAGAAAGGGCGCCCGAGGTCGACCGCCAAGCGGATCTGCGGATGCGATCCGAGCGGCTCGGCAAGACCATCCTCGACATCAAGGATCTGTCGATCGAGCGCGATGGCAAACGTCTGATCGAAGGCCTGGAGCTCGCACTTCGCGCCGGGGATCGAATCGGAATCGTGGGTCCGAACGGGTCGGGCAAGACGAGCCTTCTGCTCGCGATCCTCGAAGAACTCGAGCCGATGGGGGGCCAGATCATCAGGGGCGTGAATACCCAGATCGGTTATTTGGATCAGGCCCGCTCGGAACTCGAGCCGAGCGCAAGCCTTCGTGAGGCGGCCGTCGGCGACGCAACTGAAATTGCGATCGGTGATGAGAGGCTCTCGGTCGGGAGCTATCTCGAGCGTTTTCTCTTCGACCGCCGGCAGCAGCGACTACGGGTCGGTGAGTTGTCCGGGGGGGAGCGGGCGCGGGTCTGTCTCGCGCGGCTGCTCGCAAAGCGATGCAATCTGATCTTACTGGACGAGCCGACGAATGACCTCGACGTGGCCACACTCGGTGCGCTGGAGGCGATGCTGCTCGATTTTGGTGGGAGCATCATCCTCGTGAGCCACGATCGTTGGCTCCTCGATCGTGTGGCGACCGGGATTCTGGCCTTCGAGGGAGAGGGGCGGGTCGAATACTTCGTTGGGGATTATTCGGATTTTCGGGAGCGAGCTGACCGGAAAGGATCCGGAGCCCCTGCGAGCGCGGCGAAGAAGTCGAATCCGGCGAGCGTTGCGTCGGTCACCTCGTTGGCCCCGGGGTCGGCCGAGTCCCGCGCTCGGCCGAAAAAGCTCAGCCACAAGGAACGTCGAGAACTCGACGGTCTGCTCGAATCGGTCGAGGCGGCGGAGGGAATCACAGCGGCCCTCCAGGCCCGCCTCGCGGATCCGCAGACCTATCGACTGCCTCACGAAGAAATCGCTGAACTCCAGAGTGAACTCGCGATCGCCGAGGCCGAGGCGCTTCGATTGACCGAACGCTGGGAAGATCTCGAGGCTCGAAACGCGGCGTTCGAAGCGAGCCAGCGTTGAGCGAGCACCCCGCGATCCGAACGACGCTCGTGCGGCCAACCGATAAGAAGGCTAACCGGCGAAATAGATGATCGCTCCCAGCACGATCAACAGGAATACGAAGACTCCGATCCCCCGCCGCGCCGAGCTGCGGGCGCGATCCGCGAGCCACCAATTGCGGGGGCGCATCCCACGCCAGACGAAGGTCAGGATGGCGGCGAGGGTCACGGCGGTCACGTTGCCCCCGGCCAGAAGCAGGGCCGAGAGGGCGCTGCGCCATTCCCCTGCCGAGAAAAGCATGCCGCTAGCGACCGTCGGGGGGAGCAGGGCGACCGCGACCATGACGCCGGTCAGATAGGTGGGGGCGCCCGTCGTGAAGGCGAGTGCTCCGGCACAACCCGCCGCCAACGCGAGTACGAGATCCCAGACATCGACCTGTGCGCGTGAGGCGAGCTCTGGGATCGACGGGTCCACACCCAAGACGAGGCCGAGGACCATCGCAATCATGAGCGTGAGCGCGAACCCGGCCCCAGTTGTGATCAGCGAACGTCGGACGAGAGGTGGGTCCCCCAGCACGAGGCCGAGCGCGATCGCCATATTGGGTCCGAGCAGAGGCGCTACGACCATCGCCCCGATGACGGCGGCCGTGTTGTCGTGGGAGAGTCCGATCGCCGCGACGATGGCCGCGAGGACGACGAGCGAGAGGTAGTGGCGATGCAGCTTGGCACCATCGGCGATGCTGGCGTAGACCTCTTCGCGGCTGACGGCTGCGGCGCTTCGGAGGTGTTCCGCGCGATTCGGTGAGCTGGCGGCGGGCGGTCGCGGCAGGACGGCATCGAGGCTCTCGACGAGAACCATCAGACCGCCGCGGTCGGCGATGCGCTCATGAAGCGTGTCGAGTGCGATCCCCGAGCGCTCGGCACCCAGGATGGCGTGGACGACCTTGCCGAAGCGTCCGCCATCCTCGCTCCAGGTCTGCTGACTGAGCTCGGCGAGCGTTTCGCGCGCGTCCGCTGCCAGCTCCGGCGGTACATGGGCTTCGATGATCTTGAGCGCCATCGGTGTTCTCCCCGTCTCTGAGATTCTCTTCCCGAGGCCCTCGTTCCCGGACCTCATGGTGAGGGTAACGGAGACATGGTGAGTTCCCCGGCTGGCCGTTGCGCAGATCGCGCGCAAAGAGGGCGTCGAAGTCGAGGCGATTCACGCGGGCGAGGGGCCCGCTTTCTCCGATCCGACGGACGCGGCGGTCTACCGGTTTTCTGTCGAGCTACTCGAGCGCGACCAGGTGTCGGACGAGACCTTTTCCGAGCTGGCTGAGCGGCTTCCGGAAAGGGAGCTGGTCTTCGTGCTCGGCTATTTCACGCTCGTTTCGATGACACTCAATGTTTTCCAGGTGGCACTCCCTGAGGGTGAATCTCTGCCCCTCGACTGAGATCCGTTGGACCTCGATGTGATCACCCATCGATCGATGTGCTAGATTGCCCTCCCAAGAAAACAGACCGAAGAGGGAACACGCTCCTGACCGAGCCTCTTCGAGTCCGAACTCGATCCCAGATCGACATATCCGAGTGTTTCCAGGCCCAGAGTCTGTTCCGTTCCTTTCCCTTCCTTGCCCCCGAGAGGGTTCAGCAATCGGGGCGCGGCGAACGATCGACAGAAAGGGGTCCTCGAGAGACTCCACTGAGCAGTGAGAACATGACGACGAATGAGAATTTCGCGGGCCTTCCCGCGCCGATCCGTGCTGCCCTCGAAAAGAAGGGCTTCGAGAGCCTCACCCCCGTCCAGCAGGCCGTCATCGAGGCCTCCTCCGAGGGTCGAGATCTGCGTATTTCATCTCAGACCGGTTCGGGCAAAACCGTCGCATTCGGGATTGCCCTCGCCGAGCATTTCATTCGCCAGAACGAATCCGTCAGCGCCACCCGTCCCAATGATCGGGTCGCACATCCGGCGGCCCTGGTGATCGTTCCGACGCGAGAACTCGCCGCGCAGGTCCGCGAGGAATTGCATTGGCTCTATGCCAGTCTTCATGAGTTGCGGGTTGAGGTCGTGACCGGCGGAACGTCGATCGGGCTGGAGCGCCGCGCCCTTTCGCGCGGACCGGCGATCGTCGTCGGTACGCCGGGTCGCTTGCTCGACCATATGCGCAACAACGCCATTCGATGCGACCGGATCGAACACGTTGTGCTCGACGAAGCGGATCAGATGCTCGATATGGGCTTCCGCGAAGAACTCGAAGCGATTCTCGAGCAGCTGCCCGAAGAGCGCATGAGCCATCTGGTCTCGGCGACCTTTCCGCGCGCCGTGCTGGCGCTCGCGAATCAATATCAATCGGATCCGTTGGTGCTCGAGGGAACACAGCTCGGGGTTGCCAACGCTGATATCCAACACATCGGCTATGCGATCCGGCGTCACGAGACCTACCCGGCGCTCGTGAATATCCTGCTTCTCGCGGGCGACTCACGTTGTCTGCTCTTCGTGAATCGTCGCGTCGACGCGACGGAATTGGCGGAGAAGCTGGCCAGCGATGGCTTCGGAGCTGCGCCCTTCAGCGGCGAACTCGCTCAGGCTCAGCGCACGCGAACGCTCGGCGCCTTCCGTAACGGGACGCTCCCGATCCTGGTCTCGACGGAGGTCGCCGCGCGCGGAATCGATGTTCCCGGAATTTCGATCGTGATCCACGTCGATCCGCCCCGCACGCCCGATGCCTATACGCATCGAAGTGGTCGAACCGGTCGCGCGGGGCAGACGGGACGCAGCATGCTCTTCGCGACACCCTCCGAAATGGGCCGCGTCAAGCGGATGTTGAAATACGCGAGGATCGAGATTTCCTGGCAGCCCATTCCGACTCCCGAGAAGGTCGAAAAGGCTCTTCGCAAACAGGCGCGGCGCCTGCTCCACGAGCGGCTCGCCGAACACACGCCCACCGAGATGCAGATGATGTACGCGAAGCAGCTTCTCGAGGATCGTGATCCGATTCACGTGACCGCGACGCTGCTCGATCTCGCCGCGCCCGAAGTGAACTGTGCGCCGATGAGGGTGGTCGGTTTCGATCCCGATCGCGAGCGAGAGCAGGGGCGCAAGAACGCGCGCCCGGATCGCAATGAGCGTCGCGAGCGACCCCAGCGCCCGGGCCGCGGCGGGGGCGGGCGGGATCGGGATCAGGCAGCCGACTTCACCCGCTTCTTCGTGAGCTGGGGCGAGGAGAGCGGTGCGACGACTGGACGACTTCTGGGACAGGTATGTCGCCGGGGAGGAATCGAGAGTCATCAGGTCGGCATGATCGAGGTGTCGGCGCGAGTCTCCTTCGTGGGTGTTGCGAATGACGTCGCCGACAGATTCGAAGCGCGCGCCCGCCGACCCGACGCGCGCGACCCGGGAATCGTCATCAAGCGTGCCGAGGAAAAGGAGTTGCGTTCGGGCCCGGATCGCCCTTCGCGCAATGGACCCTCGACCGGCCCCGCGAGCCCTGGACATCGTCCCCGCCCCAACAAGCCGAAGGGCTTCAAGCGCACAGGTGCCTTCAAGTCCAAGAAGCCTGGGCATCGTCCGGGACGCTAGAAGTCATGGGATGACTTCTAGATCCGAAGAATCCAGCCGCGCCGGTTCATCCACCACGTCGGCGTGAAGACCATCGCCAATATGGCGCCGATGACCGCGAACGTTGCGATCTGTGGTGAGGAGAGGGCCGCCAGTCTGGCGTAACCGTCGCGCAGCGCCAGCGTCGCGACGATGACGGCGAAGACGTGGATGAGGTAGGCGGTGATCGAATTCCTGCCCATGATCTCGAGCGCACGAATGATTGCCCCGTGTCGATCCTTGCACTCGATCCAAACGTAGAAGAGGGCCGTCGCTATCAGCCCGATTCCAGAAGCGAATAGCACGAAGCTTCCCGTCCAGATCGCTTTGATCATCGGGTGGACGCTGCCCCAGGCCACCCCGCACAGGATTGCGGCGGTACCGGCACCGAGCAGCCCGAGGATCAAGCGTTTGGGGCCTTCGCCATGTCGTTGGATCCACTCGCCGGCGAGGGTCCCCAAAATGGCAATCACCGCGGTGGCCGGGAGCGAGAGCAGGGCTCCAGCGCTCCAAGTTGGAATACCGGCGGCGTCGGGGAAGAGACGGCCCTCACCGAGGATCAACAGGTCGCTCCAGGCCGCGATGTTGAGATTCCGCTCCAGCAGGTTTCCGGGACCCACGCCGGGAAAGGCGAGCCATGAAATAGAATTGATGCACAGGCCGAGCACGATCAGCAAGAGGCTTCACTTGAGGATGGGATGCCAGGCAATGGGCTCTTCGCGGCGCTCTCCCCTCGAGAGTGCGATCGCGATTCTCACGAAGAAGAGAAAGAGGGGGAAGACGATGTCGGCGAAATGCACGCCGACCCAGCGCGCGTGGAGAAGCGTCGGGTAGGGATCTCCGCCGGGGAAGGCCCGCTCGACGGCCCTGGCCGTGTTGGCGGCGACCATTCCGACGATGGCGAATCCACGCGCGGCGTCCAGGGAGCGGAGTCTTTTCGTCGGTGCGTCCTGGGTGGTCTGCATCGGAGCTTCCCGGTCGTGACCTGATCGGGCAGAGGATAGCCACTCGAACCCGCCCACCATCGGTCGAGGGTCGGCTGTGATCGAAAAACGCTCGCCCTCGTGGTCGAATGCCGTGTCCGCCGGCAGGCGGCGGGGGTGGCGGATTCCCTCTAGGCTCTCGATTCGAATTCGACTCGGAGAAGGAGAGCAGAATGGCTGAAGCGAAGAAGTTGGACGCGCCCACGCTCACGAAAAGCGGCATGGGAATCGTCGATGGAATACCCCTCGAGATCGCCGACGAGAGCCCGGGTGCGCTGCGGGATGCCGTGCAGCTCCTGCTCGACATGGAGGCCATTCGCCGTGTCAAACATGCCTATTTTCGCTGCATCGATACCGGCAATTTCGAAGAACTCGCCGACTTGTTCCATCCCGATGTAAAAGTCCATTTCATCGGCGGAACCTATGAATGGAAGCTCGAAGGGCGCGAGGAATACCTGGCCTCGATCGGCCAGTCCTTTCACACTCGATCCGTCGGTCACCATAACGGCCACCATCCGGAGATTGAGATCCTGAGTCCCACCAGGGCAACCGGTGTCTGGTACTTGACCGACAATATGTGGGTCATGGATCAGAAATTCTTCACGACGGGTTCAGCGATCTACTGGGATACCTATCTCAAGGTCGATGGCCGCTGGCTGATCGCAGATTCGAAATACGAGCGTATCTACGAATTGAACGAGCAGCAGAAGGCCGAACCCAGGTTCGACTATCACTACCTGGGCAAATACGCGAAGCCTCCGGCACCGGGTATCACCGGCGGCGCCTAGCCCGGCTGGCAATCGAAGACCGGAATATTCCGGTCGGTTCGCGCGCGATAGTCGGCGAACTCGTGATAGTGCTCGACGCAGATCGGCCAGAGTTCTTCCTTTTCGGCATCATCGACCTGGCGGGCGACGAGTTTCATCCGCTTGCCCATGAATTGGGCGACGATATTCGGATCGGCCTGGATATTTCTCACCCAGATGGGGGATTTGGGTGCACCGCCCTGGGAGCCGACGATGATCACGCCTTCCTTGTGGGGGACGTACATGAGCGGAATCGTGCGCGTCTTGCCCGATTTCGCGCCTTTCATCTCGATTAAGACCACGGGTCGGCCCTGGAATTTGCCCATCAGGCGTCCACCG
Source organism: Deltaproteobacteria bacterium (assembly GCA_002719955.1). Classification (GTDB taxonomy): domain Bacteria; phylum Myxococcota_A; class UBA9160; order UBA9160; family UBA4427; genus UBA4427. Next base: position 59,649 of record PBFW01000053.1, read on the forward strand.
GTCAGCTTGTAGACGAAGCTGTTCAGGCCGGAGAAGGGTTTGATGAAACTTCGCAGCTGCTTGAACTCTTTTTCGGTCATCGCGTTTTCGGCCATGCTGGGCTCCTTCGGTCTTCGATCGTTGTGGCGTGCGCGTGGCCGCCGGGGGATGGAAGCGGCCCCGATCCGTGGGGTGCGCTCTAGTCTAGCGAGGCGAAGCGGCAAGTCGGTAGTCCCGGGGTGGCTGAAGGGCAGGGACGCGTGGTCCCGGTCACCGTGCCTATGGCCGCCGAGCGGGTGAAGACCGCCCCGCCTGCTAGGGGCGCATCGATTTCAGTGCGATCGTCGACATGGCCTTCGCGATGATTTCGCCCTCGGGCGTGCGCAGGAGGCCCTCCGCGAAGACGGTCGTCCCCCCCATCTTCTCGATCCAGCCCTCGGCGACGACGATGCCCGGATGCGCCGAGCGGTAGAAGGAAACCTTGATGTCGAGAGAGATCGAGACGCGCTCGAAATTGGCCTTCGCCATGGCCGCGATCGCCATGGCATTATCGATCCAGCCGGTGATGAACCCACCCTGGATGATATCTCCCGAGTGACATTGATTCTTCTTGGCTTCGTACTCGGCGACGACCCGGCCCTCTTCCGTGTCGACCTCGATCATTCGAATGAAACCCATCGTCTGCAAGAGTGGGTTATGCGAGGGATCCCAACCTTCTGGTGTCTGCATTTCTATTCGCCTCAGGGATGTAGTCGGCGCCGAAGGATCTGCACAATCTCGTCCGTATTTCGCCTGGTTGGTTCGGCCTGCGGTAGAAACGCGGAGCCGTGGAATGTTCCGGCGTAGTTGTGAAGCTCGACCGAGACGCCGGCCTCGAGCATCCCCATCGCATAGCGAATCCCCTCGTCCCGCAATGGATCGAATTCCATCGTCGAGATGTAGGCGGGCGGAAGTCCCGAGAGATCCTCGGCTCGAGAAGGGGCCGCGTAGATGGAGGGCTCTCCCTCATGATCCGGGCCCAGATAATGTTGCCAGCTGTAGACCGCATTCGGTCGATTCCAGAAGGGCGTATCTTGGAAGGCGAGCATCGAGGGCGTGTCGAGCCGGTCGTCGAGCTCTGGAATCTCGAGCAGCTGGTAAGAGATCGCGGGTCCACCCTTGTCCCGTGCCATCAAGGCGAGTCCCGCGGCGAGTCCACCCCCGGCGCTCTGGCCTCCGATCGCGATCCGCTCGGGGTCGACGCCTAGCTCTGCGGCGTGCGCGTGCAGCCAGGACAGCGCGGCATAGCAATCTTCGATGCCCGCTGGAAAGGGAGCCTCCGGCGCGAGCCGATATTCGACGCTCACCACGACCGCGTCGACCTTCGCGGCGATCATTTCGCACCAACCATCCATCATCTCCACATTGCCCAGGATGAAGCCGCCGCCGTGGATCTCGAGAAAACCCGGTCGTGGCCCATCAGCGCCGTTTTTGGGGCGGTAGATCCGGATCGCAATTTCGGGGGCATCGCCGAGCCCCGCGATCCCCCGCTCCTCCGTAGCGACATCGTCGCGCGGCGGGGCGGATACGAAAGTGTCGTCGCGCATCGCCCGCACCGCCTGGATCTTCTCGACCGTCGAATAGTCCTGGACGGTGGGGAGTTCGGGAAGGAAGGGGATGAAGTCCTTGTCGAATGCGTAGTCGGCCATGGGCCGACGATAGCAAGGGACTCTCGACTGCCACGGGTCTGGCGGGCCGCCCGCCCATTCGTTTTTCGGGACGGTCGCCGAGTGGGGCGGTGGTTACCCCGGGTGGGGCACGGATTCATCCCGCGAAGGGCGTGGTGCTGATCTTGTCGACCGAAACGCGAGGCCGCGGAGGCGGCGAGTCGGCACCGACCCAGCGAAGTGCGAGGGCGCCGCGCCGATGTCCCGCGGTATCGAGCCAGTTCGGCCGTCCAGGATCCCGTGCTGAGATCGAGATTCGGACTTTCCCGTCTTTTTCGAGGACGGCCGTCTCGTGGTTCACGTGGGTGTCATAGTGGTGATAGTCGAAGGATTCGAGCCAATGGTTCCCGATCTGCAGATTCCAGTAGTCGAATCGCTCGGGGGGTTCGAGCACGACGCTGTAGACCTCGTCGTCCGCGAGTTCCCAATAGCTGTAATGATAGGTCGTGTTCGGGTCGCCCTGGGCGGTGGCCAGGAATTTCGGGTCGATCTCGCGAATCTCGAAGGGGTGTTCCTGGAAGGAGGCGGTCCATGCGAGGAATTGGCCGACGATGCCGCTGACCATGAGGCCTACGCGATCGACGGTCTGGACGAAATTCGCCGGATCGAGTGGGGCGGGTCGCTCTCCAGCATCGACGCGGGCGAGTTCGAGCGAAGCCGGCTTCTCTTCGCGTCGCCGTAGGACCGTCTGGCGAATGCTCAGCGAATTGGTCTGATCGCCCATCGGGAGCCAATTGCCCGGTTGCTCCTCGCGGCTGATCAGGAGTTCGAAGCGGCCCTGCTCCATTTCGAGCTCGTTGGTGGTGACATAATGATCTCGAACCAGGCCGGTGGGCGTGCCGAGCGCGCCGGAGAAGGCACCGATTCCGAGCAGGGCCACGTCGTTCATGCGCCCCGTCAATTTGTAGACGTATCTGGGCGAGAGGCGCGCGCTCGCGTAGACGTAGTCGGGGTTGTCGAGGCCGATCTTGGGGCTGGTGGTCGAGAGGACCGATTTGGCCGGGTCGGATTCGTCGAGGCTCGATCTGAGGAAATGGCTGGTGATCCGTGCGAGGTAGCGATATCCCTCGGCGCGATCGAAGTCGTCGCTCGGTGCCGCCGCGAGGATCTCGTCCCCCGCCTCTTTCAGGGTGTCACAGAAATCCCGCCAGGCTTGTCCGCTGGCAAGCCGCTCATCGACCTCTCCCGCCGATCCATCGTCCGACCTGTTCCCCGACATTGCTTGAATGCTCCTCGGTCCGCGCGGTGGGCAAGCCCCGGTCAAAGCGCTTCGTAGAACGCCTTCAGAACCGCGAACCCGGTCGGCCCGCCAACGAGGCCCATACTCATCTTGTTCATGACATAGCCGAAACCGACGCCCGCGTCCGGGTCGGCCATGCCGATCGAGCCCCCGGCCCCCGGATGGCCGAAGGCGCTCTTGTTCGGAGAAAGCGGCATGAAGTCGCTCCGGAGCATGAAGCCGAGGCCGTATCGCATGGGCAGCTGTCCCAGCGTGGCATCCGGGCCCTCCGCCTCTTCGGTTCGTGCGCGCGCGATCGAGTCCGGTTCGAGTAGCCGCACGCCGTCGACCTCGCCGCCGCAGGCGAGGGCGCCGTAGATCCGAGCGAGCGCTCTCGCGTTGCCATGACCATTGGCCGCCGGGATCTCCGCCTGACGCCATTGCGGCGAGTTGTGCGCGCCGGCCCTGATCCTCGGGTTGTTGAAGGCTGCCCCGGTCATCGTCGTCGGGTCCGCCATGTCTCGCATGAAGTCGCCGAGGGGGCCCTTGATCCGCGCGATCGGTTGTCCCTCCTTTGCCGGCGCCGTCGAGCGCGGTGGGGCGATGCTGCCGATCAGGTCGGAAACCCGTGCGTGCGCTTCGCTGGGGAGTCCGATGTGAAAATCTGCGCCCAGGGGCTGGGCGACATCCTCACGAAAAAGCTGACCGACGCTCTTGCCGGCCACTCGCCGGATGACCTCGCCCACGAGGAAGCCGTAGGTCACCGGGTGATAGCCGTGCTTCGATCCGGGCTTCCACCAGGGTTCGGTCTCGGCGAGCGCTTCACACATCGCGTTCCAGTCGTAGAGCGCCTCGGGGGGCAACGTCTTGCGAATCGCGGGGAGGCCCACCTGATGACTCAGGAGCCAGCGAACGGGGACCTCCCCCTTGCCCGCCTGGGCGAACTCGGGCCAATAGCGCGCGACCGGAGCGTCGAGATCGATGCGTCCCTGCTCGACTAGGCGATGGGCGATGAGCGCAGTCATGCCCTTGGTCGTCGAGTAGGTATTGGCGATCGTATCGCGCTCCCATTCGTGGGCGTGACCCTCCGACGGTTTCGCGGTGTAGCCGCCCCAGAGGTCCACGACCGATTCTCCGTTCAGGGTGAAGGCAATCGATGCGCCCACCTCGTCGCTCGCGAGTTTGTCGGAGAAGACCCCTCGGACCTCCGAGAAACGTGGGTCGCAATATCCGTGGAGGGGGACGGCAGGCTTCAAGTTCGTTCTCCGCCGGGCTGGGGGGCGACCAATCGGGACCGAGTCGTCGCCGGGAAGAGATGGGCTCGGTCGATCGCATCCGGACCATCGGCCAGAGGTCGAAAGGAGAGGTCGGCGGTGAGCATCCCGGGCATCGCTCAGGAGTCTAACCCGTCCGAGCGCATTGACGGGTCGACGATGGGGACATCGGGTGGGGCCGATCGTATCCTCGCGGCGGCGCGAGGCCGGCGCCGGCGCAGCGAGGTCCGGGAAAGGCGACTAGAATCGAGCGCCCCAAGGAGGAAGACCCCATGAGTCCCGCACGAGAAGAGAATCTGATCCTTTGCAACGCGCCGCTGGTCGGTGGATCGATGGAAATATCGCCCGATCAGGTGAAGCAGATCGTCGACGCGACGGCGGATGCCGGTTTTGCTGGCGCCTCGCTCTGGGCTTTCCATCATCTCGCGGCGGTCGGGGCGGGGACGAGCCCAGAAGAGGTGAGGGCATGGCACACGGATCGCGGGCTCTCGGTGCCCGTCGTCGAATCGCTGATCGGATGGGAGAGCGGTGATGTGTCGACCATCGAAGAACAATGCGGTGGGACCCTCGAGGTCGCTTCTTTTTACGGCGCGCAGGCGGTGGCCGGGGTCGTGATGGCGCCCGAGATCGATCGGGCGGCGGCGACCCGGGGCCTCGCGTTGCTTGGCAAGATGGGCGCGGATCGCGGGCTCAAGGTCTGTATCGAATGGCTTCCCTGGACGGGTCTGCCGACGATCCAGAGTGCTTGGGAGTTGGTTCAGGAAGCGGGTGGCGACAATATCGGTCTGGTCGTCGATACGTGGCATTGGCTGCGCCAGCCGGGGGGACCCGATCCGGAGACGCTGCGCCAGATTCCCGGCGATCGCATCCACTGTGTCCAGCTCGACGATACGGCCGCGGCGGACTCGGGAGACGATCTGATGATGGAGTCGATGACGAACCGCCTTCTGCCGGGCGAGGGCGGGGTCGACTGGCCCGATATCCTGGGGATCCTCGACGAGATCGGAGCGGACCCGATCTGGGCGCCCGAGGTTTTCAATGTGGGATTGATGGAGCAGGGCCCGAGCGAGATGGCGCGTCGGATCGCTGAATCGACACGCAAGGTATTGGGTCTCTAGCTCACGAGCTCTCGGGTCGCGGCTCAGACGGGTCGAAGCGCGATCTGCTGCGCCAATTCCTGGAAGAGGTCGTCGATGGAAATCTCCGTGTCGACGACCCCGTAGACGTAGCGGTCTGGGCGGACGAGCAGCGCCGGGGTCTTCTGGAAGATGCGATCGAGTTTGCCCTCGACGACCCGCGCGTCTTCGATCGCGACTCGTGCGATCCCGAGACGATCGGCGATGCGCGCGGCATCCGCGCTGAGCTCGAGATCCGAAGCCCTTCGGCCCACGAGGGCGAACTCGAGGCCCAATAACTCGTCGAGCCCCATCCTGATCACCACCGCCTTCCGCCGACACACACACACCCGGGGTTGGCGTAAGGGTTCACCGATCGGGAAGCCGCGCTCGCGCTGTGCCACGCGCTCGTCGAAATAGCTGTCGATGAGCCGATCCTCGCAGATCCCGCCCAGGACCGAGCGGAATCTTCCAACCCAGATTGA
>PBFW01000054.1 GCA_002719955.1 Deltaproteobacteria bacterium
AACGGACCCGCAGATCGCCTTCAACATCCGACAGACGCGGCGCGTCACCGACCCCTACTGGCGCGCCGCCCTGAAGAGCGGGACCACTCTCTCCAAGGCCGGCGGGGAGTTCATTCGGGGACTCGACAAGGAGAAGCCTCGGTTCCAGGACCTCCGGCAGGACACCGCGGCGAACTACCTTCACGTCTACCTCGGCTCGCCGTCGCCAAAGAAACACCAGGTCAGGGGAATCGCGTTCCAGACCAAGGCGGACGGTGGCAAGCGCTTCACCGTCTACCAGTTCCGGGGCGGCAAGAAGGGCAAGTACACGGTAGTCAACGCGGCATCCTTCACCGCGAGCGGCAACCACGGCGCGAAGACCATCGACTTCGCACATACCTGGCAAGTGGAAGCCGGCGACGTCTTTGCCCACTCCGGCAACGGCGGCCCCGCATACAAGGCCGCGTCCAGTGGCCATCGCGACGTGCTCTACTTCCCGGTGGACAGCCTCCCTGTCCATGGTCGAGCCTACGAACTCCGTCGACTGCAACGGCACACGAACAAGCGCCGCTACGCGTTGCGCTTCCTCGCGGTCGAGCCCAAACCGCGCAAGGCCGACGTGGTGATCAAGTCGGTTCCCGAACAGCTCAAGTACGACATCAAGATGTTCACCGTCAAGGCCGGCAGACCGTTCGTCCTTCGCTTCGTGAATCCGGACAACATGCCCCACAACATCGTCTTCACCAAGATCGGTGCCAGGGAGGAAGTCGGCCGCCTCGCCGACATTCTGGCCGGCGATCCGGACGCTGCGAAACAGCACTACGTGCCGCGCTCGGACAAGATCCTGTTCGCCTCACCGGTCATCGATGACCACTCGAAGATGACCCTCGACTTCACCGCCCCGGCCAAGCCTGGTGACTACCCGTTCCTCTGCACGCTTCCCGGTCACTGGCGAATCATGCACGGCGTGATGCGGGTGGTGAAGTAACCGGATCGTCGGCGCAGATACGAGGCGATCCCTGCCGCGCCCGGAAGAACTCGTGCCGAGATTCTGGATTCACGCCCACCCTCCTCCGCTACCATCCCCACCCTTCGACGTTCGCGATCCCGATTGTCGAGATCGAACATCTCCCCCCAAGCACGAAAGAGACCCTGATGCCCAATCCCTGGACCGGAAAAGGTAACCCCTACACCCGTCAAGAGGTTCGCGATCGCCTGCACGACACCCTCGACGCCGACAAGGCGATCATCGCAGCCGGCGCCGGCGCCGGCATCAGCGCGAAGTTCATCGAGCGCGGCGGCGCCGACCTGCTGATCATCTACAACTCCGGACGCTTCCGCATGGCGGGACGCGGTTCGACCGCCGGGTTGATGGCCTACGGTGACGCCAACCAGATTGCCATGGAGATCGGTGAGTTCGAGGTGTTGCCGGTGGTCGAGGAGATCCCGGTCATCTGCGGTGTCCACGCCTCGGATCCGCGGCGGCGGATGTGGCACTGGCTGCTGCAGGTCAAGGACATGGGTTTCTCCGGCGTCAACAACTTCCCGACCCACTGCATCGTGGATGGCCACTTCCGCCAGGTGCTCGAAGAGACCGGCATGAGCTTCGACGCCGAGGTCGAGATGGTCGGCCTGGCCCACAAGATGGACCTGTTTAGCGTCGTCTACGTGGCCACGCCCCAGGAGGCCGCGGCGATGGCTCAGGCCGGGGCCGACGCGATCATCGCCCACGTCGGCACCACGATCGGTGGGACGATTGGTGTCACTGGTGCGGTGTGCTCCATGGACGATGCAGCGGCGCGCTGCCAAGCGATCTTCGAGGGTGCGGCGGCGGTACGTGATGACGTGTTCTTCCTCGCCCACGGCGGGCCTATCAACACCCCCGACGACGCCGCCCACATCAACCGGGTCACCGACGCGGTGGGATTCGTCGGTGCGTCGAGTCTCGAGCGCATGGCCATCGAGGAGTCGTTGACGGAATTGACCAGACAGTTCAAGGCCATCCCGGTGAAGCGTGAGGGGTCCAGATGAAATCCAAGCTGACTTCCGTTCTCCTGGCGACGCTGTTCGCGTCGTCTGCCAGCCTCGCCACCCTGACCGAGGTCAACGCCCAGCAGCTGCGGGTGTTCATCCGCGCCGGCAAGAAGACCCACGGCCCCGGCGCACACGACCACCCGCGCTTCCTGACCGACTGGACGAAGCTGCTCAACGCGCGCGGTGCGAAGGCCACCGGTGCGCTGAGCTTCCCATCGGCCGAGGCACTGGCAAAGACCGACGTGCTGGTCATGTACGCCGCCAACGCCGGCGACATCACCGGCAAGCACCGCACTGATTTCATCGCGTATTTGAAGCGCGGCGGCGGCATCGTGGTCATTCATGACGCGGTCTGCGGTCACGACCCGCATTGGTTCAAGACGGTCATCGGCGGCGCCTGGGAGCACCGGCATTCGAAGTGGTACGAAGGCGACGTCGGCCTCTACTACACCCGTGAGAACCACCCGATCACCCGCGGCGCCAGCAACTTCTTCTTCGACGACGAGATCTACTTCAAGCTGCACATGATGCCCGAGGCGCGGGTGCTGGCCCGGGCCTTCCACAGTATTCACGACCTCGCACCGCAGATGTGGGTCTACGAGAAGGACGACTACCGGGCATTCGTGTCGATCCCCGGCCACAAGCACAAGAACTTCAATCAACCCCACCACCGCGCGATCCTGCTGCGTGGGATCGCCTGGGCCGGCAAGCGCGACGCGGACTCGCTGGTCACCGCCGATGAACTTGCGAGCTTGCGCTACCCGACCGGCGGCCCCCTGCGACCCGAGCAGGCGCACGCCAAGATCCAACCGCAGCCAAAGTTCGACATTGAGCTGGTCGCCGCAGAGCCCCTGGTCGAGAACCCGATCGCCATCGACTGGGACAACCGCGGTCGGTTGTGGGTCGCGGAGACCCCGGAGTATCCGTTCCACGACAACGAGGCGGCCCCACCGCGTGACCGCATCGCCGTGCTAGAAGACCGCGACGGCGACGGTCGGATGGAGAACAAGCAGGTGTTCGCCGGTGGACTGAACCTCGTCACCGGGATGGTGCTTCACCGCGACGGCGTCATCGTCGCGCAGGCCCCTGTGATCTTGTGGCTGCGGGACACCAACGGTGACGGCAAGGCCGACCGGCGGGAGACGCTCTACGCCAACCTCGGACACCGAGACACCCACGCGGTGATCAACAACCTGCGCTGGGGACTCGACGGCTGGGTCTACGCAACCCATGGCTACAGCGGCGGGCGCGTGACATCCGGGGACGGCAAGAAGCAGTTCGGCACCATCGGCTCGGGCGTCGTGCGGTTTCGTCCAGACGGGTCGGCGTTCGAACAGGTCTGCTCGAAGAACGGCAACACCTGGGGACTGGCGATCGACTGGGATGGCGAGATCTTCTTCACCCAGGCGACCAGCGGCGATCACCTCAATCATGTGGTGATGAGCGAGACCGCCCTCTCCCGGGGTAGGGTGCGGGGGACGCGCAGCCCCGGCGTGATGAACGACCATCGCAAGTCGTTCACGTTGATGAACTACAAGAAGGCGGCATACGTGCAGATCGATCAGGTCGGCGGCTTCACCGCGGCTGCCGGTGGCGCGGTCTACAACGGTGGCGCCTGGCCCGCCGAGTACGACGGCATGTACTTCATGGGCGAGCCGACCATCAACATCGTCCACCGGGACGTCATCCGACCCCACGGAGTCACCTTCACCGCGAGTCGTGACGAGACTGACAAGGACTCGGAGTTCATCATGGGCACCGACCTGTGGTTCCGGCCCATCGATGTGCGCATCGGTCCCGACGGCGCCATGTACGTCGTCGATTTCTCCAACCAGGCGGTCATCCACAACGACACGCGGCGGCCGCCGCACAGTCCACGCAGCAACGCCGCGGTGCGCCCCGATCGCAACCACGACCTGGGACGGATCTGGCGCGTGCATCACAAGCTCGCCAAGAAGCTCGAAGCGCCGCCGTTCTTCGCCTCTTCGCCGGCCAAACCGGCCTCGCTGGTCGCGGCGCTGTCCCACCCGGCGCTACAGGTGCGGATGACCGCGCACCGGTTGCTCCTCGAGTCGAAGGCCGCCGGTAGCGTCCCGGCACTGGCATCACTCCTGACCGAAGGCAGCCCCGCAGCGCGGATTCACGCCCTCTGGATCCTCTGCGAAACCAACAACTTGCAGCCCGCGCAACTGCAAGCGGTATGGTCGACGACGAACACCAAGAGCAAGACGAACACCGCCATCGTGAAGAACCTGATGCTGGTCGCCGGTGTCCTGCAGGCCCGATCCACGGCCCGCCTCGATCGCGAGACCAAACACGTGCTCCGCGCAGGCCTGGCCCACCACGACGCCCGGGTGCGCCTGTTGACTGTGCTCGCCCTGCAAGAGGCCGACTCGATCGCCGAGTTCGCTGCCGATCTCGTTGGACTGTTCGCGAACTCCAAGGACTCCTGGACCCGGTCGGCGGTGGCCGGCGCGAGTCACGGCGACCCGCTGCTGTTTGCGCGGCAGATCCTCGCGGCGAGCGGCGACGCCAAGGGCGACTTCCTGACCTTGCTGTCCGAACAGGTGGCGGACGCGGCAAAGCCTGACCAAGCCGCGGCGCTGGTGCAACTCGTCGCGACCCAGCCGGCGGCTCGACACCGCGCGGTTCAAGTGGTCCTCGCCACGCTGCACGCCCGATTGCCGCCGGCCGTCGTGGCACCGTTCTCCGCTGACCTGCAAGCCGCACTCCGAACACTGCTCGCATCGAAACAGAGCGCCGTGGTCAGTGCGACCCTGCCCTTCGTCAAGCGCTGGGATCGGGACCGGGTCCTGCGGTCTGAGGTCGGCCCCAGGCTGGCGTCCATGGTGGCGCAGCTGGGCGACTCCTCGACACCACCGCCGCGGCAGGCGGCGCTCGCCGTCGACCTGTTGGCCATGCGCGACCTCAACGCGACGATTCTCCCGGCCCTGGCCAGGCTCCTCGTCGCCGATCCCACGCCGAAGACGACCAGGGTACAGCTGATCGCCGCGATGGGACGAACCGCCGACCAGGACGTGGGAACGGTGTTGGCGACGGCCTACCCGAAGCTGCCTCCCGGCCTGCGGGATCAGGCCATGGGTCTGATCCTGAAGCGGGAGGCGTGGACGATGACCCTGCTCGACCTGGTCGAGAGCGCAGCGATCCGCCACGCGACGCTCACCCCCACCACCGTTCATCGGCTGCGCACCCACGGACGGCCGGCGGTCGCCCGACGCGCCAACCAACTGATCGCCAAGCTCCGCGGGCCGGCGGCGACGGCGCGCATCGCCCTGATCGAGAAGTTCGCCACGGCAGTGCGAGCACCCGGCGACCCGGTGCGGGGCAAGGCACTGTTCGCCAGCGCCTGCGGGACCTGCCATCGTTTCCACAAGACCGGCAAGAAGGTGGGGCCGGACCTGACCGGCATGGGCGCCCACGGTCCAATCGATCTGCTCACTCACGTGATCGACCCCAATCGGGCGGTCGAGCCCAACTACATCGCGCACAGCGTCGAGACCAAGGACGGTGCGGCCCACACCGGTATCATCGTCTCGGAGAACCGCGGCACCCTGGTCCTGCGCCACGTCGATGGCGACGTCGAGATCCCCAAGCGCGACATCCGCAACCGCCGATCGACCGGTCTCTCGTTGATGCCCGAACAACTCGGGGTGCTAGGCGCCGACGTGCTGCGCGATGTGTTTGCGTACATGACGTCGCTCGACGGCAAGCGCTTCCGGATCATCGATCTGTCGAAGGCATTCTCCGCCGACAGCCGCACCGATGTCTTCGCCGGCACCTCCCGGCAAGCAGCGTGGAGCTTCCAGAAGTTTGGCACGATCAACGTCGATGGAGTTCCGTTCAAGGTCGTGAACCCGGCCGCCAACGCGACCGGGTGGAACACGATCGTGCTCAAGGGCGGCCCCGACCGAGCGGCGTCGAAGTCCCGACCGCAGAAGGCCGACTTCGACGTCGGCTTTCGCGCCAACACCCTGCACTTCCTGGGCGGCGTCGCCGGCTGGGGCTACCCCTTCGGTGGCGACCGGCTACACAAAGTTCGTGCGATGCAGGCCACGGTGCACTTCGCCGACGGCAACCCTGAGACTCACGTGTTTCGCAACGGCCGGGAGTTCGCCGACTACATCGGTCGCCACGACGTCCCGGGCTCCCGCTTCGTCCCGGGCCTGACCGGAACCCGGCAGGTGCGCTGGTTCACGGTTCCGCTCTCCCGAGAGGGCGTGATCACGCGAGTCGAGCTATCGAGCTTCGACAACCACGTGGCAACGACGACGTTCGCGGTCACCGCAGAGCTCGCCGACGCCAAGACCGTCCAGCAACGCCAGGCGGCGGCACGACGGCGCGCCGGGCCGCGGAAGTTCAACTGGGGCGCAGGCACCCGCGCGCTGATCGTCGGTGGTGGATCGTCCCACGACTTCGATCGCTGGTTCAAGCGGGAGGACACCGCCATCCTGAACGCAAGCCCGGGTGCGGCATCCGTTCGCTACACGGACAGACCCCAGGACATCCTCGCCGCGCTTCCCGAGATCGACGTCCTGTACCTGTCCAACAACAAGGCGATCCCGAGCCAAGCGGTACGTCAGGCGATCATGGAGTTCGCCGACCGGGGCAAGGGCCTGGTCCTCGTCCACGCAGCCCTCTGGTACAACTGGCGGGACTGGCCCGAGTACAACCGCGGAATCGTCGGCGGCGGCTCCCGCGGCCACGACCGCTACGGTGAGTTCGAAGTCGAAGTGACCGCAGGCGAACATCCGGTCATGGCTGGCGTACCAGCGAAGTTCCGCATCAAGGACGAGCTGTACCGTCACGAGGTGGATCCCAAGGGCACGGCCATGGAGGTCCTGGCCCAGGCGACGAGCCCGAAGAGCAAGATAACTTTCCCGATCGTCTGGGTCGTCAAACACAAGAAAGCCCGTATCGTGTGCATCACCCTGGGACACGACGGTGCTAGCCATCAACTGCCGGCATTCCGGCGCCTCCTGCAGAACGCCGTCAAGTGGGCGTCGGGCAAGTGACCTGCTGCAACTAGATCATGACCGCGGAGCAGAACAAGACCCATCGATTTGTCCACGAGGCCGAGGCCGAGGTCGAGGAAGTGCTCGGTCGGAACCACCTCTGGTACTGTCGCCCCGACCTGGTCGATACCGACAAGCTCAATTTCGTGCGCGCGCAGTTTCCACCCGGAGGGTTCCACGACTTCCACGATCATCCCCGCATGGAGGAGATCCTCTACGTCCTCTCCGGCACCGCCGAGCAATGGGTAGAAGGTGAGCGACGGATCCTGACGACCGGTGACGTCGTGCACATACCCGAGGGCATCGCGCACGCGACCTTCAACGCCGGCGAGGACACCCTGGAGTTCCTGGCGGTGCTCTCGCCCGCCGACAGCGGCGAGCCGATGACCGTGGATCGCAGCGGGGAGGAACCCTGGTGTTCGCTACGTTCTTGATCGCCAGACCAACCGCAGGAGGTCGGTAGCGCAGTGGCGACGATCGGTGTCCTCGGCACGCTGGACAGCAAGGGCGTCGAACACGCGTTCCTCGCCGATCAGATCCGGTCCGCCGGACACGAACCGCTGCTCATCGACGTCGGTACCCTCGACGCGCCAACCATTACCCCGGATATCACGCGAGAGGAGGTCGCCGCGGCAGGCGGCATCGATTTGCCGGCACTCACCGCGCGACGCGATCGCGGGGCGTCGATACAGGCGATGTCCGAGGCCGCACCGATCCTGCTGTCGAAGCTCGTCGCCGAGGGACGGATCGACGGTGTGATCGCGTTGGGCGGCGGCGGCGGAACGTCCATCGCGACCGCCGCGATGCGCGCCTTGCCGATCGGCCTGCCCAAGGTCATGGTGTCGACTCTCGCCGGAGGCGATGCATCCGCCTACGTCGGGCAAAAGGACATCGTCATGGTGCCGAGCATCGTCGATATCGCCGGCCTGAACCGGATCTCGCGGCGGATCTTCGCGCAGGCGGCCAGGGCGGTGTGCGGCATGGTCGAGATCGGTTCCCTGCGAGGCGAGGGCGAGGACCGGCCGGTAATCGCGGCGAGCCAGTTCGGCAACACCACCGACTGCGTCGAGGCCGCGCGCCGACAGCTGACCGCGGCCGGCTACGAGGTGCTGGTGTTCCATGCCACCGGCGTCGGCGGGCGCACCATGGAGTCGCTGGTCGAATCCGGCATGGTGACTGGCGTGCTCGACATCACCACCACCGAGTGGGCCGACGAGCTGGTCGGTGGCGTGCTCGGTGCCGGAGAGACCAGACTCGAGGCCGCGGCGCGACACGGCGTGCCCGCAGTGGTCGCGCCGGGTTGCCTCGACATGGTGAACTTCCAAGGCCCGGACACCGTGCCGCCGGTGTTCGCGGGGCGGCGCTTCTATCAGCACAATCCCCAGGTGACGCTGATGCGCACCACGGTCGACGAGAGCCGCGCCCTGGGCATCCGGATCGCCGAGAAGCTCAATCTGTCGACCGCGGCGGTGACCTTCATGATCCCGCGGCGAGCGATGAGCGTCATCGGCGCAGAGGGGCAGCCGTTCCACGATCCGGAGGCCGACGCCGCGTTGTTCGATGCGGTGCGGGAGACCCTCCACAAGCACATCCCCGTGGTGGAACTCGATGTCGTGATCAACGACCCGGCGTTTGCGACCGCCTGTGTCGAGGCCCTCCTCGGCAACCTCGCGGCAGCCGGTAAGGCGTAGCTGAACGCGCCGGTGCCTTCTGCATGCCGGCGAGCGACGCGCTGTGGGTCACCAGTCGGCAAGCGGGGTGAGTTCCGGGCCGTTCACCCGGACGGAGCCGGGGGTGAGCAACACGGCGAGGCGCTGCTTGGCCGATCCGGCGACCTCGACTTCGAAGCCGATCATGCACGTGCCACGATTCGGATGATCGTGGGACGCTCGGGGCTTCTCCGTGTTGTAGATCTGGAGCTTGGCACCAAGCGGTGAGAGAACGACGAGGGTCAGCCGCTTGCCACCTCGGGTCAACACGGCCAACCCGCCGCGAACGCTCTCGACCTTCGCCCTGGTGACCATGCCCCAGCGCACCGTGGTCGCCGCCTCGCGATCGAGGGCCTGGATCTCGTCCTGCACCAGGACGGATCGGTCCGAACGCAGCCCGACGCCGCGTCTGGCTGCCGCGAGTTGCCCGGTGTAGACACGGCCCAGACCGACGATCGTGTGCGGCATGGGGCCCTTCGAGGTGTAATCCTCGATCGGCGCCACCCCCTTCACGATCTGCATCTTGCCGTCGACGACGAGGGTGTTGTGGGCGTCGCTGTTCAAGCGAAAGATCGTCCAGCGCTGGCCGCCCTGCCCGCGGTCCCAGAGCTTGATCCCCTTCGACTCCAGGCTGTGGTAGCTCTGCGCACCGAGGTCGCTGGCCCACCGTACGCCGTCGGCATCCATCACGAAGGAGCCGATGTCCATGTGGGCGTGATTCGATCCGGGCGAGCCACCCTTCACCGCCACGAAGGTGGCGTCGCTATTCCAACCACTGCGATGCACGGCGACCGGGGTCCGGCCCAATGCCTTGAAGTGCGTCGCCGCGGGCGCCCCGACCTCCTCCATCGACCGCGCCCAGATCAGCAGGAATGGCAACAGGCGATTCGCTCCGGTCGCGGAGGCCTTGGTGTCGCGAAGAAAATCCTGAAGCACCGTCCGCTCACGCCAGAGCAGCGACGCCTGGTCACGTTGCGCGGCGAACCAGTACATGACGGGGGCGACACCGCCCTTCGCTCCGCAGTCGGAGTAGTTGAAGTGGAGTCCCGTCGGCCCAGCCATCTGGAGGTAGTAGTCCGCCGACTCGAGGAATCCCTTGGCTGCGGTCAGCCCGAAGTCCGTGGCGAGAACCGAGCGCAGGGCGTCGATCAGCAGCACGTTGAACGAGGTCCCGTAGGTCCAGTACCCCGGACCCTCGGGGTAGGCACCGTTCGGTTCGTACTCGCGCATGGCACGAGGCACGTTCTTCACCGCCCGCGCGACGATCCGCGTCGCCAGTTCCGGCTCGTCTTCCAGGACCGCGAGCGCCCCCACGCTCAGGCCGCCGTGGCAGACCTGATTCCAGTTGTTCGTCGTCTTCACCCACCAACCGCCGCGCAGGGATGTCTTCAGTCCCTTCTCGACGATCGCCGCACGGATGATCGCGCGGGCCTTCGGGTCGAGATCCGCGTAGAGCCAGTCGTAGCCAACCGCCAGGGCCGCGGTCATCTCGGCGACGTCCAGGAAGTGGCTCGGGGTCCAGTCATCAAACGCCGCCGCAGCGAGCATCTCCACCTGTGCCCGCTTGGCGTAGCGGACGTCACCGGTCATGCGGTAGGTGAAGGCCAGGCATACGACGCGCTTCAAGCAGGTTCTCGAGACCCCGAGCAAGCGCCGCCCCACCTTCTGCCTGGTGACCGGGTCCACCTCCACACTCGCGTCGGCTGAACTCTTCACGAATGCGAAGGCCTTGGCCAGAATCGGATCGGCGGCGATCCGCCGCTGCAACGATTCGGCGCGTTCCTTGTTCAAGAAGAGTCGGGGGTGCGTCTTCGGCGCCGCCTCGATCCGCTTTGCGAGTTCTTCGACCGCCTGCGGGGCGGCGAAGGCAAACCGACACAGCACGAGAAGCGCGAGGAGAGATGATGAGGCCTGCAGATTCGGCATGGCCGACAGGATGACACGATTCGGAGGGACCTTCAACAAGCGACTCACGGACCTCTAATCATCACGTGAACGGAAGACATGGTCGTCCAACCACTGGGCCGACGCCTTCGATCGGGCCACGAACTCCCAACGAAGATGTAGTATCCTACACACCCTCCAAAGCGGTCCCCACGGACGTCGATCGCGTGCCCTCGCGAATTCGAAACCGATGCGGTCACCGCATTGGAGACTCCAACGCAAAGGTCCCACATGGTCACACTCGTCTCTTCAAGGTCCCTCGGCTTGTTCACGCTGGCCGGTGCTTCGCTCCTCTCACTCGTGATCGCGCACACCGAGGACGTGCCATTGACCACGTGGCACTCCCCGTACGAAGTCGCCTTCTCCCCCGACGGTTCTCTCGTCGCCACCAGCGACCGGACCGCGGCGTCCCTGTGGTTGGTCAACGCAACCGAAAAGCAGGTCGAACGCCGGGTCGCCTTGCACGGCGAGCCGACCGGCGTCGCCTGGGCTGCCGACGGCAAGCACCTGTGGGTTTCGCTCAGCGGCGTCCACGAGATCGCCAAGCTCGATCTCGCGCGGCTCGAGTCCTACCTCGCCGGAGGACTTCCCGACGAGCATCGCCTGGCTCGCAGGGACAAGCGCAACCCCGGCACCGAGAGTGTCTGGCTGCGGATCAGGCGGGACGAGAAGCTCCGCTTCGCACTGGCGAATGACCTCGCCGCGCTGACCAGCGCCGGCCTGATCGAACGCATTCCCGTCACTGGGCTCGGCCCGCGCGGTCTCGCGGTGTCACCGGACGGCAGCGTTCTGGCGACCGCCGCCTACTACTCCGGCAAGCTCCTGTTCCTGGACGCGAAGAATGACAAGGCCGCGGGCTCCGCACAACTTGGCAAGGCCGTCGAACCAGACCGGGCGCGGCTCGGCGAGATGATCTTCCACGACGCGACCAAGTGCTTCCAACACTGGCTGAGCTGCGCGACGTGTCATCCCAACAACGGTCGGGTCGACGGACTCAACTGGGACCAGACCCATGACGGCGTCGGCAACCCGAAGAACAACAAGTCGCTGCTCCAGGCACAGCACACGCCACCGATGGATTGGCGCGCCGTCCGCAAGGACGTGGGAGAAGGTGTGCTGACCAGCTTCCACTTCCTTATGCGGCAGCCCGAGCCGGGAGAAGAGGAAGCGGTCCAAGCCTACATCCGTTCGTTGGAGCCGCTGCCGAGCCCCTACCGCGACGCCGATCTGAAACTCACCGACGCGGCCAAGCGCGGACGCGAGATTTTCACCAGCAAGAAGGCGCGCTGCTCGCGTTGCCACGACGGAGCCTATCTCACCGACATGCGAGTGCACAACGTCGGAACGAGAGGTGACCTCGACCGCTCGGCCAAGTTCGACACGCCGAGCCTGGTCGAGATCTACCGCACCGGCCCCTACCTCCACAACGGCTTCGCAGCGACGCTGCGGGCGGTCGTGGTCGAATACAACCCGAACGACAAGCACGGCCGGACTTCGCACCTGACGCCACAGCAGATCGACGACCTCGTCGCGTACCTGCGATCGCTCTGAACCAAGACAAGGCCGCATGACAGCTCAGGATCTCAGGCGGAATACGCGCCAGTGTACTCCAGTCGGTGTCGCCCTGGGTCTCCTGCTCGGTTCCTGCGTGCCGACGTCGTCGACAGCACGCGGAGCTGCGGACCAGTTCGACGTGGTGTGGACCTCCCCCGGGACCTCGCCGCTGGACTCCATGCCTCTCGGCAATGGCGACATCAGCCTCAACGTCTGGTCCGAGCCGAACGGCGACGTGCTCTTCTATATCGGCAAGACGGATAGCTGGGGGGACAACGGACGGCTCCTCAAGCTGGGGCGTCTGCGGTTCTCGTTCGTCGGATCGCCGGCGACCGATGCCCCCGCGATCGACCCGAGCACAGCTTTCGTCCAGCGTCTGAGTCTGCAGGACGGCACGGTGCGCATCGTATTTGGGGAACCGGGCAACTCGATGGCCTTCCGGGTGTGGGTCGACGCCAATCACCCGGTGGTTCACGTCGAGGCCGAGAGTTCGAAGGCCGTCGATGTGACCGTCACCCTCGAGCCATGGCGAACTGAGCGACAGACGTTGGCCTCGGCGGAGGTGAGCGACGTGCTGCTCGGATCAAAGACGCCAATCATCGTCGAGCCGGACACGATCCTGCGCCAGCAAGTCGAGCGTATCGGCTGGTATCACCACAACACAAAATCGATCGGGCCAGCCCTGACGGCGAAGACCCAAGGTCTCGACGGCTTCGCCCGCGTCGATCCATTGCTGCACCGCACGTTCGGTGCGCTGGTCACGGCGGACGGCGGCGAGTGCGTCGATGATCGACGGCTGCGGTCCCCGGCATCGCAACGGCACCGCTTCAGTATCTTCGTGCACACCGAGCCCGCGGCGACGCCGAACGAGTGGCTGCGGCGGGTCGACGCACTCGCCGACCACACCGCGGGCATACCGTTCGCCACGCGGCGCGAGGCCCACGAGCGCTGGTGGCAAACGTTCTGGAATCGCAGCTGGATCCACGTCTCGAGACCGCACCCGGCCAGGCCGTCCGCCGCCATCCCGCGCAACGCCCATCCGGCGCGCATCGGCGTCGACCAGGATGGCGGCAGTCGGTTTGGCGGCGAGTTCGGTCGGGTCAGCATCGTCGGGATCGCCCTGGAGGAGGCTCAGTTGCGCAGGCTCGCCGGGCATCACGAGCCAGAAGCGAGGCCACAGGTCGCGCTCTACAGCGGCATCCCAACGGCGGGAACACTCCTGCCATCGGTGGAGAACACCGCGACCCGTGACGCGCTCACCGTCGAGGCATGGATCAAGCCGAACGGACACGGCGGCCGGATCTTCGACAAGATCAGGCCGGGTGGCGACGACGGCGTGTTGTTCGACATCCACCCTGCGGGACACCTCCGCGCGATCATCGGCCGACGCACCGTGACCACCGCGGCCCTGACTCCCGGGACACCGCCGCTGAAGAAGGGCGAGTGGAGCCACGTCGCCGTCGTCGTCGATGCCGACGAGATCGTTCTCTATCACCAGGGCAAGCCGGTGGCGCGCATGGATGCGACCGAGCCCACGGGAGTGGCGAACCACCGACGCGATGCGGAGATCGTCAGCAGTGCCTACGCGCTGCAGAGATTCGTCAACGCCTGCGCCGGACGCGGGCGCTACCCGATCAAGTTCAACGGGTCGATCCTGACGGTGCCACACGAGGGTCGCCCGGGCGACGCCGACTACCGCCGCTGGGGACCGGGGTATTGGTGGCAGAACACGCGGCTACCCTACATCAGCATGTGCACTTCCGGGGACTTCGACATGATGTCTCCGCTGTTTCAGATGTACGGCCAGAAACTCATGCCGCTGTTTCGTCACCGGACACGACGGTACTTCGGTCACGACGGCGCGTTCATTCCCGAGTGCATCTACTTCTGGGGTGACGTCTTCACCAAGACCTACGGCCCGGTGCCCTTTGCAGAACGCAAGGACAAGCTACAGACGAGTGGTTGGCACAAGTGGGAATGGGTCTCGGGCCCCGAGCTCGTCTTCATGATGCTCGACTACTTCGAGCACACGCAGGATCGTGCGTTCTTGCAGGAGATGCTGCTGCCCGCCGCCGATGCCGTCCTGACGTTCTTCGACCAGCACTACACCGTCGATGCCCAGGGCAAGTTGGTGATGCACCCATCGCAGGCGCTGGAGACGTTCTGGGATTGCACCAACCCGATGCCCGAGATCGCCGGCCTCCAGGCCATCGTGGATCGACTCCTGGCGCTGCCGACCGCAGCGCTCCCAGACGATCCGCCGCCAGGCACCCAGCGTCGCTTCCTGCTGGCGTTCCAGGCGAAGTTACCGCCGCTGCCACTGCACGCCGTCGACGGCCAGCAGATGCTGGCACCGGCGGCGCGGTTCGCCGACAAGCGCAACATCGAGAACCCCGAGCTGTACGCCGTCTTCCCGTTCCGCCGGATCGCCTTCGAAAAGCCAGGGGTAGAACTCGGCATTCACGCCCTCGACCACCGCCTCGACAAGGGCAACTCCGGATGGCGCCAGGATGACATCTTCATGGCCTACCTCGGTCTCGCCGACCAGGCCCGCGACAACCTGGTGCGGCGAGCGCGCAGCAAGCACAAGGGCTCCAGGTTTGACGCATTCTGGGGGCCGAACTACGACTGGATCCCGGACCAGGACCACGGCGGCATCCTGCTCAAGGCCCTGCAGTCCATGTTGCTGCAGACCGACGGCGAGAAGGTCTACCTGCTACCTGCCTGGCCCGAGGATTGGGACGCGTCGTTCAAACTCCACGCCCCGTACAAGACGGTGATCGAGTGCGAGGTTCGCGACGGCGAGGTGCAGTCGCTCCGCGTCACCCCGGAGCGACGACGGCGAGATGTCACCGTGGTGAATCGGGGAAACTAACCCGACGCCGCGCCGCTCACGACCACGACCACGACCACGACCACGACAGGTCGTGGACGGGGGCTCCGGCGCGATGGGTTTCATCTCCTGGCGGCGTATCAGGGCGACCAGGTAGAACGGCGAGCGGTTGTTGCGGTAGGTATCCCGGAGTGGGACACATGCACCCTGGGACTCGTACCGCAATGACAGCCTACGCCGTCATTGTCTCGAGCGCGGAGACGAATGACCTCATGTCCTTGAACACGTCGCCCACCAGGCAATCGATGAGCGCCCGGCGCTGATCCGGGTGACGGGCGAGGAACCCCTCGAAGCTGAACTGCGGATCGTAGAACGCGTGGATGAGCTTGCTGATCACGCCAACGCCATCGTTCAGCCGATTCTCGAAGGTGCCGAGCGCGGCTGCAGAGACGTCGCCGGCTAACAGGCCATCGTGTATGGATGCCGCAGCCTGTTCCGCAGACTCCAGAGCCAAGAACACCCCGGACGAGTAGATTGGATCGAGGAACGCGCGGGCATCACCCACCATGGCCCAACCATCGCCAACGGTCTGGGTGTTCCGGTAGGCCAGGACACCGGATCCACCGCGCACCGGAGCGACCATCGAGGCGTCGGCGAGCCGGGCGGAGAGCGGGTCACTGGCAGCGATCGCGTTCGCGAACGCATCCTCCGGCGACGATGTGTCGGCGAACACCACGTCAGGGGCGCCGACGATCCCAACGCTGACAATGTCATCGGGCAGCGGGATGTACCACGCCCAGGACTTCTCGGGAAGGAGCAGAATCGTCGTCTCTCCCGCGTCCAACCCCTCGCCACGCGCACCGCCCTTGTAGTACGACCAGATCGACGTCTTGCGCAGCGTCGGGATGGGCTGCCTGAGTTCGAGCTGATTGCCGATCTTGGTGGCGCGGCCCGAAGCGTCGACGACCACCCGTGCCCCGATCTCGCCGGTAACGCCACCGGTACGAACGCGCACACCGACGGCGCGATCACCGTCGAAGACCACCCGGTCGACCATCGTATCCGAGCGGATCTCCACGCCCTCGGCGGCGGCATGCTCGAGACACATCTGGTCGAACTCGGAGCGCTCCACCTGCCAGGTCTGGGAGGCCTCGCCTTCGATCGTCTCCGAGAAGAAGAACGGCCGGGACTCGGCGCCGCCGGGAGACACGAAGCGCACGCTGAACTTCGGCGTGAAGTGCGAAGCCTGGAGCTTCTCGAGCAACCCGAGTCTCGCCAGCGTCCCGTACGAGTGCGGGATCAGTGACTCACCGATCGAGTAACGCGGAAACTCCGCACGCTCCAGAACCACACACCGGTGCCCCTGGCGCTGCAAGAACGTAGCCGTGGCGGCACCCGCCGGCCCCCCACCGATGACGACCACGTCGTGTGCATCGTCCCTCTTGGTAACTTCGCCCATGTGGTTACTTCAACGGTTGTCGGCTAGCCCACACTTCTCACCAGTCTCGTAGCGAGACAGTGCGAGTGCGTGTGAACACGAGGAGGATAGCCGACCGAGTCCCAAGAAGTAAACACGAGTCGTTGTGCCATCGCAGCAGAGATCTGCTGAGAACTGCGGGCTAGATCGTCCGCGACAGCAGCCCCACCGACTTGGCCTTGTGCCCACGGAGGATCTTGGCCACGGCCATGTTGCCCAGGTGTTCGCCGAGGAGTTCCGCGTAGACGTCCCGGAAGTCGGTGGTCACCTGCAGGTCACGGCGTTGGTGGAGTTTCTCCGGGGCCAGGCCGGGCCAACTGCCGAGCACCTTGCCGCCACTGTGGGCCGCATGCACGCCGCCGCCGAGTACCAGCATCGCCGTGCCGTGGCCGTGATCGGTGCCCGCGGTGCCGTTCTCCCGGGCGGTGCGGCCAAACTCGGTCATCGTCACTACGATCACGTCCTCCATCCGGTCGCCGAGGTCGCGGGCGAATGCCGCGATGGCACCGCCGAGGTTGCCGGCCAGGGTACCGAACGTGCCCGCTGATAGCGCGCCCTGGTTGCGGTGGGTATCCCAACCGCCGTAGTCGATCTGAGCGATCTCCAGGCCGACGTTCGTCTTGATCAACTGCGCCACGTTGCTCAGTGCAGTGGCGATGCGGTTGTTGGCCGGGTATTTGGCCTTGGCGTCCGGCTTGTACGCCGCACGCCCAACGTCTTCCAACGCGCGCAGGCCCGACATGGTGTCACGACCTGCGGCGTGGACCACGCCACCGGCCCTGGCCTTCATGTCCTTGGCACCCTTCATGTCCTTGGCACCCTTCGTGTCGTAGAGATCATCGAGGACGTCGGCGATCTTGTCCGCGCTGCCGTAGCGGTTCTGGTAGGCGAGATCTTTGACCGAGCGGATAGAGACCGCAGACGCCTTGCCGCGCAGAGCTCGAGGTAACCGCCCCCCCACGCCCACGGCCCGGAGCGGTCCGTCGCCGGTGCAGGTCTGCAGGTGCCGATTCAACCACCCCTCCGACCTGACGTCGACGCCCGGGTCGGCGGTCTCCCAGATGTCCTGCTGCACGAAATGCGAGCGGTTGTTCTTCGGGTTGCCAACCGCGTGCACGATGGAGAACTCCTTCGCCTTCCAGAACGGGAGCAGAGCACCCAGCTGCGGGTGCAGACCGTAGAAGCCGTCGAGGTCGAGCAGTCTGGTCCCCGCCGGCGCCTCGCTCTTCGGAGCTGGCAGGGCGATGCTGCGCCGATGATCGTAGTAGGCCTTGTCACCGTACGGCGTGACCAAGCTGAGACAATCAGCGCCACCGCGCAAGAACAGCACGACCAGCGTCTTGTTCTTCTTGGCCACTGGACAATCGAAGCCCGGGATCCCGACGACGGAATCGGTGAGCGACACCGGTCCGACGGCACCCAATGCCGATGCGTAGCCGGAGAGTTCGAGGAAAGAGCGTCTGGAAATGGTCATGGTTGACTCCGTCAGTGCATGTGAGCTTCAGGAAGTTGGCCGAGGATGGAGACCGCCAGGCCGATACGCGTGCCCACGTCTCCCTTGCCATCCGCGAGAATCTTCAGGGCAGCCGCATTGGATTTGGCTGTGAGGCGTCGACCGAAGAACCGCACCGCCAACCAGTCGATCACGGCCTGGTTCCAGTTCGGGTCGCGCAGGGCACGACTGGTGCGGGCCGGGCCGTGGAACAACTGCCAGCGGATCGAACCCGCTGCCCGCTCGACGAAACGCCAACGCTGCAGTGTGCTGCTCGAGTCGAACCACGCCGCGGCTTCTTCGGGGTAACCGTCGGGTGTCGAACGCTCCATCGGCAGTCGCTGTACCGCATCCAGCAGCGTGCCGATGTCCCAGGGATTGTCCCACCGACCGAGACGGGAGAGGCGCAGGGCAAACTCGAACGGATCCGTTCCCTTGCCCCCCGGCGTTGCCGTCGCGAATGCCTTTGACCCCAGAATGGTCCGCAACATCGCACCAACATCACCGCTGGTCTGCAGGTAGGTCTCGGTCACGTCGTCGACCAGCTCGGTCGGTGCAGGATCTGCCACGTAGTGCGCGACGAGCTTGCTCGCCAGGAACCGCGCCGTGGACGGATGGGCGAGGAGCACTTCCAACATGGTCTCGCCGCGGTCCCGCGACAACGCCCAGGCCTTCGCGCCGGATGCTTCCCTGGCTACGGCCGGGACCCGATAGCCGACGACCGTCTGCGCCGAGCGATCGTGAAGTCCGGCGAGGAAGGCGAACTCCTGTCGCCCCGAGTCGGACGTGGCGGACCAACCGGTCAATACCCGGCTGAGCGCCTCGACGTCCTTTTGGGTGTATCCCCCGGTCACGCCAAGGGTGTGCAACTCCATGATCTCGCGGGCGTAGTTCTCGTTGATCCGCCCGGCAAAACTGCGCGTGTTGTCCAGGTAGAGCATCATCGCCGGGCTGTGCGCGGAGGTGCGCAGCAGCTTGCCGAAGTCGGCGCTGGCCACGTCCTGGAAGCGAAGGTGCTCTTCCCACTCCGACTGGGCACCGACCTTGCGAATCCAGGTGGTGAAGTGATTCTCCCAGAACAACAGCAGACGGGTACGGATCGGGTTGTCGTTGCGGCGCGCCATGTCGACGACGCGGCGGCTGATGTGATTGGCACTCGTTCCCGTCGGGAACCGCACCTCGGACCCGCGCAGAGCCTGGCGGTCGGGTCCCTTGGCCAGGGCCCGACGCAGCATCTGCACTGGCGACGAGAGCAGGATCTCAGCGAGCAACCGCGGCTCGGGTCCGTAGCCGAATCGATTGAGGAAGTGAACGGCCCGCGCAAAGGGCGACGCATCCGGCGAGTCCACCATCCCGACATCGAACGCCTTGCTGGTCGTTTTCCTGCCGAAGCGATCAGAGGCGACCACCGAGAGCTTGTGCATCCCGGGCTGCAACCGCCGATCGGTGAAGGGCAGGCATACCCGGGAGTCGATCCGCCCCTCCATCCGCTCGTAGACGCCGGGCACGACCTTGCCATCGATCAGCACGGCGACATCGCGCACGCCGGAGGCATCGCTGACGTCGACGACCACAGCATCCACCGAACCGATCTTGGCGCCGGGTCTCGGGTATTGCAGGGAGATCGCGGGGCCGACCTTGTCCGGTCGCAGGTCGACCGCCCGCAGCTCGAAGGCACCAAACGACAGATTGCGATCACCCTTGCCCTTCTCGTTGAGGTCGTTGACGAACGCGACGGTGAGTCGCTTGGGACCCTTCACGAGTTGGATGCGACCGGCGGGATGGCTCCGCCACGACCTGTTCGCGTCCAACACCTTGAGCTCCTTGTCGCCGAGGGTGACCCGCGCCTTCGCGGCCCCCTTGTAGCCCTTGCCATGCATGTAGAGCGATAGATCGAAGCTCCCGACGAGATCCTCGGGAAGGTCGAGCACCGCGCTGCCATTGGAGGTGAAGCGGAACACGTACCCGTCAGGTGCGCCCTTCTCGAAGCAGAGCACCTTGGGACTCGCCGCCTTGAACTTCTTGTCGGCGGCGGTGTACCGCAGCAGGTTGTCCACCCGACTACCTTTCCCCTGCCATCGGAAGGACACCGGGTCGCAAGAGACTTCGCGACCCGACGGCAGCACCGTGACGAGCTGCAGATGATTCTCACCGGCGGTCATGGCCTGGGTGCCGACGATGAACCGCAGCCGATCGCTGCATTGACTCGCCAGGGTCTTGCCGTTGAGCACCAACCGCGTCCGCAGCGGACGGGTCCGCTCGGCGGCCGGACGGGTCACGTAACCCCGGACGAAGAACGTCCCCGGAACGGTTCGCCCAAAGGCCTGACGGTTCAGATGAACCGCAGCGAATTCTTCCTCCTCTAGATCCAAGGGCAGGAACTCGATGCGATCGAGAGAGAGGTTGCGATCGAGGATCCCGGCCACGTAGGCATCGTTCAGGAACCGTAGCCCGACCATGTGCTCGCCCGCCGGGATCCAGAACGGCCTGCCGACGATCACGCGATGCCAGTCCTCATCGAGCAGCGGCGTGTTGGTCCGCGGACGGTTGCGGTCGTTGTCGACGATCACACCGACCGTGGGCCAGGCTCCGCCGGCATAGCTGCCCCTGGCGATGGTGGCTAGTTGGTACCACTGCGCTCGACCGCTCCCCTTCTTGGCAGTCTTCTTGCCGGCAGCCTTCTTGTTCTCGGTCGCCTTCGCGACAGGCTTGCCGACTCGCACAGAGGGGTACGGGTCGGGGGCGATGTGCAAGGTGTAGCGCCCACCGCTGGCCTTGCGATCGTTGCCGACCCGCGACCGCCGCCGATCGCGCACACCCTTGGCGAGCGGTGCTCGCGCCAGATCCTCGGTCTCGTAGATCGAGACCCGGCCCTTCGCCGGATGGACCAGGGTCACACCGAGGGAACGACTGCTCCGCTGGCTGCCGTCCGAGTAGGTGGTCTGGATCGTGAACTGCGCG
This sequence comes from Deltaproteobacteria bacterium, assembly GCA_002719955.1. Lineage (GTDB taxonomy): Bacteria > Myxococcota_A > UBA9160 > UBA9160 > UBA4427 > UBA4427. The sequence goes on from PBFW01000054.1 coordinate 21,017, forward strand.
GCTCCCGCCGGCAGCGACGCCACCGAAAGCGCGAAGCGCAACCGCCAGATGCCATCGATGGCTTCGTAGTTCGCGTTCTCGGCGACGACTTTGGTGCCGAGCAGAAGCCGGGCCTTGCTTGGTCGACGGCCGGCGATCCGACCACCGACGAGCACGTCACCCCACAGGTATGCCCGGGCCTTGGGGCTGACGAACTGCGGCGTCGCGTACTCCGTCGATGCGGCGCCTACGTGCAACTGCAGCCGGCCCGACTTGCCCAAGCCTCGCACCGAGAGCGTCGCGTCGCCCACGACCTCGGGCCGCACGCGCATATAGGCAACACGGTGGCCGGCCAGCACTCGCAACGGCGCCAGGACCTTCAGCGCCCTTGGGGGTACGACGTCGACCGCGAAGGTCTTGTCCTTCGCCGCCTTCTCCGGCAGCGTCATGACGAGAACTCTGGAAGCTCCCACCTCGGCGCGGGTTTCACCGACTACCCAGGCCGCAGCCTTGGGCACCGCCGCGTCCTGAGCAACACCGCAGACGGCGAGCGAGACCAGGAGACACGTCGCTTTGAGCGATTCGATCATGGTGCGATTCTCTGTGACTGACCGGAGTCGCCGCGTCGGCGACGAACGCGCCACGCGCAGCTACGCCCAGTGTAGCCTGAGCACGACTCCACGGCAAGAAGGTGGGGCCGGACCTGACCGGCATGGGCGCCCACGGTCCAAT
>PBFW01000055.1 GCA_002719955.1 Deltaproteobacteria bacterium
CGCGCAGCCGGCTTGGGCTCCTGGGGCGGTGTCATGCGCTACGGAGCCCGTGGGCGCCGTCACCGCCCATCCGCTGAGGTCATACTGGAAGCCAGCGTTGGGGAGTGAGAGCTCCTGCGGGACAAAGATCCCGAGCATCGCGACACAGGGCTGCGTGAACCGCCGCGCCCAAGCATTGATGAGAGGTTGAAGCATGCACAGTGACGCGCAGCCCCATGAGCTCGCCTACGCACGCCCTGCGTGCGGGCCTCTGGCTCCCCCCGCGCTCACCTGCTGAGCGCTCAGCGCGGGAAGCCGACGAGGGCGACCGCGACCAAACCGCAGGAGAGGAGAGCCAGCCAGCCCTCCCACGCGCGACCGGGGAGGCCGCCGTCACTGCGTTCATCGGGTGCTCTCCCAGGGTTCCAGATCTCATTCCCAATCGGGGCGCGCCCGCTCACGGGAGAGAGTCCCGCCGCTGGGATGCACGCCTCATCCAGCCGCTCACTCCAGAGCAGGGCGAACTCTGCGGGGTCTCTCTCCCCGAGCGACTCATCAGCGATCCCGATCGTGAGCGCGCCGCTCTGAGAGGTGACGCCTCCGCTGACACTCCCCCCGCTGATGAGGAGGACGTCATCCTCAGAGGGAGCCCCCGAGGTGAGCTCAAGTCCGCGCTCCTCCGCCCACAGCTTTATGAAATCGACGAGGTCCCCGCCTACATCGATGACCCGGACGCAGCGCCTAGGAGCGCCGCCGATGACTCGCACCAAGCGCCCACCGGACCAGTCCAAGCGGTCCTCCCCGTCGATAGCCACGGGTCCCGGCGCAGCGCGGCCACCGCTCGCGCAGAGCGACGCTTCGCTGGGCTCTCTCTCTGGCGGGCGGGCGCACAACCAGACGCTCCCCGGCGCATCCCACCGCTCCCAGTCTGGAGCCCGCCTAGGAGCGCGAGGGGCGGAGCGCCAGGGCTCAGGGAAGTCAGCGCTCTCGACCCACTCTGTCCCGTCAAACCAGCGCACCACGTCCCCATCCCGAACGAGACCTCTCCACTCTTCCTCCAAGAGCTCAAGCCCGTGGGTCAGACGTGTCGTCGTCGCAGGCGCATCGACCGCAAGGTAAGTCCCTGGGCTGCGATCGACCACAACGGTCCAGGTCCGAGTGACGCCCGCCGCGCGTGAGCGCGGGCCAGCCATCGCCAAGACCCCCAAGGTGAGCCCGGCGCACAACCACCATATCCCCCGCGGCACCTGCGGGCGCTCACCGTCGCCTCCCCCGGGGCTCTCCAAGACCCGCCGCCAGAGGCTCAACGCGCCGGTCGCCATGACGCGAGGGCGGAGCGGCTGCTTCGCGGCGAGGAGGACGAGCGCGGGGAGGCAGAGCCCCCACCACGCCAGCGGTCGCTCCCAGATCAAGCCAGCGAGCTCGAAGCCCATGGGCTCAGGCCCCCAAGATCCCGCGCAGGATCTCTTCGAAGGGGGCGCGTGTGTCGAAGCAACCAAAGGCAGCGCGGTGCCGCGCGGCTGCGTCACGCCAGCCGTCCACGTGTGCTCCCAAGCTCATCTCGTACTCTTGCAAGGACTCTTGCCCGACGTTCAAAACGAGGCGCTGCTCTTCTTCAGGGTCCCACCACTCGACTCGGCCCAGCTGACCCGGCTCAAACTCGAGGGGGGCCAAGAGGCCGACGGCCGCCAAGGTCCTCCCGCGGCGCACCAGCCCCAAGGCCTCTCGCGGCTCGAGGTCTAAGAGATCTCCGACCAAGAACACACGCGATGCCGCCCTGAACCTCCCAGCCTTCTCGACCAGGCTCCTCATCCCAGCCGACTCTTCGGCGCGCAGCCCGTTCAAGAAGGTGAGGAGCTCTCCTCCTGCGCGCCCGCGCGTCAGGAAGAGCTCAGCGCCGGAGGAGGCCAAGATGCGGACCCTCGCCCCGCGACCAGCGCCGAGGACAGCCAGCGCGCCTGCCACCTCACACGCGCGCTGCAGCTTTCCGGGAGGACCGACCCCCATCGAGGCGCTCGCGTCGAGGAGCACGGCCCACTCCTCGCCAGCCTCCCGCCTCGTGACCTTGACGAAGGGCTGCCCGAGCCGCGCGAGGAGCGACCAGTCCAGGCGCTTCAAGTCTTCTCCGGCCCTGTATGGCCTGTGCCCCACGAACTCCTCTCCACCTAAGAGGTGCGCGCCTCTGCCGCCCTCTTCGCGGAGCTCACCTCCGACCTCTAGCCGCGCCGCGAAGGTGCGCGCCCGCTGCAAGAGGTCGGCGTCGACCGAGACGTCGGGACAAGGGAGCGCGTGCGCCTCAGTCATCGCCGTGGCCCCGGGGTCGCCCAAGCCCTCCTCAGTCGGTGCAGCGCACCACGACGAGGGTCATGTCGTCTTCACGGTTTCCAGCGGCGAACTCGAGGACTCGGTGAACAAGCTCCTCGCCGATTTCCCTCGCCTCCTTCCCCTCGCCAGCCATGGACGAGAGCACCTCGCGCACGCCGTCTTCGTCGAAGAGATCTTCGGAGCCAGGCCCGCTGCGAGCCTCGGCGATCCCGTCCGTGATCGCGAGGAAGACGTCCCCAGGGTTCAACTTGACGGACGCAGGGGTCTCGTAGGGAAACTCATCCATCATCCCCAGCGCAGGTCCATCGCCTGCGATCGATTCGATCTCTTTGGTCTCCATGCGCCAGATCAACGGAGGGGTGTGCCCCGCGTTCAAATAAGTCACAGAATCAACACCGAAGAGCCCAAGGAAGAGGGTCACAAACATCCCATCTTCGAGGCGCTCGGCGAGGTCCTCGTTCAACATGCAGAGCGCTTGCCCTGGATCTGAGATGAAGCGCAGCGAGGAGCGCAGCGAGGCTTGCGCCGACGCGGTGATGAGCGCCGGACCGATCCCGTGCCCCGTCGCGTCTCCGACGACGACAGCGAGCCGGCCGTCCTTCATCGGGGCGAAGTCGTAGAAGTCGCCGCTCGTCCGCTCCGCCGATTGATACCAGCCGAAGACATCGAGCCCATCGACGTCCTCAGGTATGGAAGGCATGAGCCCTCCCTGGATGGCGCTCGCGATCTCGAGCGACTGCTCGAGGCGCACCTTCTCCAAGGAGTCGATGTGCAGCTTGGCGCTGTCCACCGCGATAGAGATCTGCTGCGAGAGGGCCTGGAAGTAAGAGAGGTCTTGGACGTTGAACTGTCGGGCCGCGATCTTCGAGTCGACGTAGAGGGCCCCGCGGGTGCTCTCTACACCTTGGCCGATCGAGAGCGGCACACACATCAGGGCGCGCAGCTTGAGGTCGACGATGCTCGCGCCGAGGTCTCTGCCGTCTGCGTCTGGATCGAAGGTGTCTCGCGCGGGGTCCTCCTCGTCCAAGACCCTGCGCACGGTCGAGGCCGAGAACTTCACGTCCCCCTCGACGTCTTCGCCCTCGTCGCCGCTGAAGCGTCTCGCCACGCGGACCATGAGCTCACCCCCTGACTGCTCCAGGATCAAGAGCCCTCGCTCGGCCCTGGTGCGCTCTATCGAGGTGTCGACGATCGTCCTAAGCAGCCGCTCGAGGTCCTCTGGGCCGCGCACCTTTGAGACCATCGCGCTGATCCTGGCGATCGACTCGAGGAGCTCCTCCACAGAGCGCTGGTCCTTGGTCGCGTCTCCGGTGAGAAATTGGGTGGAACCAGAGTCAAATGAGGCGAGGCCTTGCGCTGCGGGGGGGGGCGGCGCTGACCCCTCGGTCTTTTTATTCTTTCGGAAGAACATCGCTGAGGAGCAGTCTAAGCGATCACCCCTAGGGGCCTACAGGCAAATTCCAGTACACCCCTTGCCTCGATCAGCTTGGTCTCGACAATAAGGGTGCCGCAGATCGACCCTCCCTGGGCGATCCCACTGAACAACGGAGCAACACATGCACATTCAAGTCGAACCCCGCGACAGCTACGCCATCCTCCACCTTAGAGGTGAATTCGACACCTACTACGTCCCCGCCTTCCAGGATGAGGTCGAGAGCTTGATCAAGGCCGGAGTCTGCCACGTGGTCCTCAACCTCCGACTGGTGAAGTTCATCAACTCCACCGCTCTTGGCGGCCTGATCAAGGCCTCCAAGATCCTCTCCGCAAATGGCGGACACCTGCTCATCGCGCGCCCCTCGCGCTTCTGCAAGGACATCATCGAGAAGGTCGGACTCGACCGGGTGATCCCCGTGCATGACACCGACGAGGCGGCGGCAGCAGCCTTCGGACTCGACACCCCTGAGCCGCAAGGCGACTCTGAGTTCGAGGTCGACAAGTCGAGCGTCATCTTCTCCCCCACAGACCTCTCCCGCGTCGAGCACTTCATCACTGAAGAAGAGCGTGGGTCCGGCTCCCCTGTGAACCCGGTCCACGGCCACAGCTTCGGCGGGCGCTGGTCTGGGATCGCGAGGATGGCGAGCCTGGACGAGAGCGGCCTGTCTTTCACCTGGAGCGGAGGCACGAGCGGCCTCTCTCCTTTTGAGATGGGTCAGCTGCTCGCGATCGGCACCCAGTGGAAGCTGAAGTTCCGCCTCCCGCTCCTCAAGAAGGGCTACTGCGAAGCGACCGCTATCGCGAAAGAGGTCGAAGAGCGCGCCGACGGCGTCAAGGTCTGCTTCGAGTTCGAAGAGATCGCTGACGAGACGCGCGAGGCAGTCAAGCAGTACTCAGCCGACATGGCGTACCTCAAAGACGAGCTGCGCGAGGCGACCGAAGCGGACTGAGCGCTGGTCTAATCACTCAGAGGCGGGGGCGTCGGGTGCGAGCTCGACGCCCCCGTCTTCTTTGACGGCGTCCTCACGGAGGGCGAGGAGCTCCTCCTCCACCCCCTCTGCGATCCGGTCCCAGCTGAGGACCTTCACCGCGACATCTCTCGCTTGTGTTCCCCAGCGCATCCGCTTAGCGGGCGAGCCCGCCGCCTTGATCAGCCCTGCCTCCCAGGCGGCGACGTCCCCTGACTTGATCAGCAGACCACACTCTTCATCTTTGAAGAGCGCGGAGAGCCTCGGGCGATCAGAGGCGACCACCGGGAGGCCGCAGGCCATCGCGCGCGGGATCTGCCGACCGAGGACATCATCGGTCGTAGCGGGCACCGCCAAGAGGGTGCAGCCCCCCATCAAGCCCGGCAGCTCGTCAGACTGGGGCCGCGGGAAGAAGTGAACTCTTGAGGCCACCCCGAGGCGATCGACGCGCGCGCGCAGAGAGAGCTCGCGCGGCCCCTCACCCGCGAGCACGAGGTTCCAGTCTAGGCGCTGCCCCACCGTCTTGGCGAAGGCGTCCACGAGCACCTCGATCCCTCGCCCGTCATCTAGGCGCCCGACGTAGAGCAAGATCCTCCCGTAGACGCGGTGTGTCGGGAGCCAGCTTGAGAGCAGACCTGGCCTGAACTGCGCCACATCCACTCCTTGGGGGAGCACTCGGACCAGCTCAGGCGCGAAGCCCATGTCGACGGCGCGGCGCGCAGCGACTGGGTCGAGGGCGATGACGCCAGCTGCCCTCGCTCGTACGTAACCTCCCCAAAGGATTCGACCCATGCGATTCCAGAGCCGGGCCAGGACTCCTCCTCGCGGCTTCATCGCGCTCTCCACCAAAAGGAGCGGGACCCCCTGTTTGTCCGCAGCGCGCGCGCCCCTGACCGCAGAGGGCGAGAGGGCGTCATAGGCGATGATCGCGTCCGCGCCGAAGCCTCGCAGGCCTCCTTCGCCAGGCGGCGTGTCCGACGCTGAGTGTGGGATCGCTGCGGCCGGGACGCCGAAGCCGCGCACGTGGTGGCCACGGCCGAGGAGCGCTCGCGCCAGCATCGGCGCATGCCCACCAGCCTTCGTCCGAAGGTTGATGGGGTCGAGCACGAGGGCTATGCGTAGCGCGGTTTGCATGGAGAGGGAGGCTGGAGACCTCGCGGTGGGCTTCGGAGCGTATCTCGCCCAGAGCCTCCTGGGCTAGCGAACTTCCCTCCCTTCTCGCCCCAAGGGCTCGAAGTGGGCGCTCCTTACGCGTCATCCGGAAGCCTTTTCCACCCCGCGATGACAGGTCTTTGGGTCCGTGAGGAAAGCAGCTTTTCTGGCTGAAATCCGAGCGGGAACCATCCGAAAAACTGAAGGTCCTCCACTAAACACACCGCTCATGCACCACTCCACTAGCAACTCAAACCACCTCAACCCGCTCGAAGGAACGCAGGGCCCGCGCCGCGCGCTCTTCCTGAAGCGTTGGGGCACGCTCCTCTCGCCCACCTCGCCGGGCGCCTGCCGCTTCTCACCCGATCTCTTGGTCCCTGGAGCCGTGGAAGCCCTGTTCCGCGCCTCTCAAGCGGGCTGGTGGATCTATCTCCTCGGCAATGAAGACGAGGTCGCCCACGGACACGTCGAGCTGGAGACCTGGGAGCGCTTCGAGGCGGATCTCCTTCAACACCTCGCCAAGAACGGCGTCCGCGTCGCCCGGTCATACGCGTGCACTGACGACCCGAGCGATGGAGTCGTTGGGCATCGCAAAGAGTCGGTGTACCGCCTCCCGAACACCGGGGCCATGTACCACGCCAAGCAAGCCGACGGCGTCGAGCTCAAGACCTCCTGGGTCGTGGGTGATGAGAGCCTCGAGCTCGCCGCGGGCTGGCGCGCGGGCTGCCTCACAGCAGGCATCTTGGGTGAGCGCGACTGCATCAAAGGCTCCCTTGAGACGGACACTGCCTTCGTCGCTGCCGACCTCCCGACCGCCCTCCAAGCCCTCGTAAGCGCCGTCCGCGCCGCCTAGGTGCCAAGCATGATCACCTCAGCCCTCCTCCTGTTGGCTTGTCCGACCTCTCAAGCTCACGTCAGCCTCCCCGTCTCCGAGCCTGTCTTCGTTGAGCTCACTAAGGGACACGGGACGCTCCTCGCTGAAAAGAGCACTGTGCCACTCAGAGTCGCTGATGGTGAACAGTGGGTCGAAGGCCGAGGACACCTCTCCCTCATGGCGAGCGCGAACGCCACCCTGCGCTGGCATGGACGGGCGAGCATTGAGCTCAGCGGTCCCTGCGAGCTCGAGTGGGAGCCTTGTGACGCGGACGGTGAGCTAGAGTGGAGCTTCCACAGCGTCACGAGCGCCGTGATTGAGGCGCGCAGAGGGCCTCTCTCGATAGCGCTGGGGACAGACTGGAGCGTCTCGATGCCTCCCGGCGCCTTCATCCTCCGCGGCCTCGCCGGAGGTGATTTTGAGGTCCACCAGCAAGCCGGCACCCCTGCCGACTACCAATGGGAGGGCTCGAAGGCGCACACGAGACCGACGCAGAGGGGCGTCATCGGGAGAAGCGTCAGGTTAGGTTCGACGCCGAGCGCCTCTCGCAGAGACCAAAGCGCAGAGCTCGAAGGCCGCCCTGAGTGGACGTGGCCCTGGCGTAAAGAGCCCAAGGACGTCGCGTCCTGGGGATACAGGGACTGGCCTTGGGTCGCCGGGCCGCCAAAGCCGGTCACGGTTCGCGTCGAGAGGGCCCCCGCCCCCTCCCAGACCGCGACATCGCCCGAGGAGATCAAGGTCATCGTCCAGCCCACGCCTCTAAGCACAGAGCCCGCCCCAGCGCCTGTTCACTTCGTCACTGAGGACATCGCTCCTGCCACCGAAGAGGGCCACAAGGCGCCTCCTGTTGCCCCTGAGAGCAACACTGAGGGCAACCCTGACGGAGACGGTTCTTGGGGCTGGGAGGACGACGAGTCCAAGACAGCGGGCCCCTGGCGTGGCCTGAACGAAGAGGGCTATCGCCGCTTCGGTGAGTACCACATTCAAAACAGGACAGGCATCCTCTACGAGGAGCTCACAGACGGTGGGATTCGATTCTGGATCCCCCAGAGCTACAAGACTGGAGGGTGGGTCCTCGGCCCGCGCCTCGACACGCGCCTCACGCCTGGTGGATCGATCGAGTTCGGTCCGAGCGGCGCCCTCCGGCAGCACTCCGGGGGAGTCCGCGTCCTCGCAGCCCTCGAGCGCTGAGCGCCTCTCCGCTGACTCAGCCCCCGAGTTGGCGCATGGGGACCGCCCCGTCACGCATCAGCTCATAGACCGGCGGCTTGGCGTCAGCCGCCGTCTGGAACAAGGTCGCGAGCGCCGACGCGCGCTCTTCTTCGGGGAGCGTCCCGCGCAGGACGCCGGCCAAGTCCACCTCTCCGCCAGAGAGCAAACAGGAACGAATCTTGCCCTCGGAGGTCACGCGCAAGCGATTGCAGCGGTCACAGAAGGGCCCTGAGATCGCTCGGATGAACCCGACCCGGGCGCCCCCGACGAGCCAGAGCTCGGCGGGCCCTCCGCTCCTGTCGGTGGCGACAGGCTGGAGCTCCCCGAACTCTTCACGGAGCCGCGCGCGGATCTCATCTGGGTCGACCCGCCAAGAGGTCAGGCGCGAGTCATCCATCGGCATATGCTCGATGAAGCGGACCTCGACGTCCTCTGCGATCGCAAAGCGCACGAACTCAACGACCTCTTCTTCATTGACCCCGCCGAGCAAGACCACGTTCAGCTTGCGCCTCTGGATACCTGCTCGCCGTGCTGCCCGCAGCCCCTCCACGACCGCGTCCAATGAGCCTGAGCTCGTGAGCTCACGAAAGCGCGCCGGGTCCAGGCTGTCTAGGCTCACGTTCACAGTGCGGAGCCCGGCTTTGGCGAGCTCTTCGGCCCTCCCTGCGAGCAAGAGGCCGTTCGTTGTCATCGCGACCTCCACGATCTGCGAGGTCGCGACGACCTCCTCTACCACCTCTGCGAGGTCGGGTCTCAGGAGGGGCTCGCCGCCGGTGAGGCGGATCTTGCGGAAGCCTAGGCGTTCGCCCGCGACACGAACGAGCTCACCTATCTCACGCGCTGAGAGGCTCTCCTTCGGCTCCTCCTGGAGGGTGCAGTAGCTGCAGCTCATCTGGCACCTGTCGGTGACCGAGATGCGCAGATAGGTGACGTTACGGTGGAAACGGTCGATCACGACGATATCTGGGGCCCCCTACCAGGGCCCTCGTTCGTTAGCCGTTGGCGGAGGAAGCCCGCGCGGAAGCGGTCACGCTCTGAGACGTCTAGCACCTCGTCTGCGTCAGCGCCGCCTGGGGCGAGCGCTTGGAGGTGGCCCTTCTGGACCTGAATGCCGAGCTCGTTCAAGAGGGAGATCGAGGGCCCCTCATCGATAGCGAGGTGCTTGCCGAGGCGCACGTTGGACAGGTGAGCGAGGGCAGCCTCGGTCGGCATCGCGCGCGAGGTGCGCAAGAGTGCGATCGAGCGACTGATCCTGTCCCTGAGGGCGGCGCCTTGATCTTCGAGGAGCGCGGCGCGCACCTTGCGCTCAAAGTGGACGATCACCGGGACGAGCGAGCGCAGGTCTTCGATGAGGTCGTCCTCGGTCCGACCGAGCGTCACCTGGTTCGAGACCTGATAGAAGTCCCCCGCTGCCTTGCTCCCTTCACCGTAGAGACCGCGCACAGCGAGCCCTGTGCGCTGCGCCGCAGCGAAGACCTTCTCGAGCTCGCTCCGCACCAGGCCGAGCGCGGGGAGGTGCAGCATCACCGATGCGCGCAAGCCCGTCCCGACGTTCGTAGGGCATCCCGTCAGATAACCGAGGCGCTTGCTCACGGCGAACTGCACTCGCCCTTCGAGCAATCGATCTACGGACTGAGCTGAGCGCCAGGCGCTGTCGATGTCAAAGCCTGCCTCGATCGCCTGGACGCGCAGGTGGTCCTCTTCGTTGACCATGATCGAGAGGGTCTCGCGCTCGCCGAACGCGACCGCTCTACCGGGCAAGGTCTTCGTCGACTGCTCCACGGGGGCCATGTCTCTGCTGATGAGGTGCCGCTCTCGGAGCATCAAGCGCAGCACGACCGGCGCGTCCTTCATCTCGACCCACAAGGTCTCGCCATCTAGCTCGACGCTCAGGAGGTGCTGACGGAGGATCTCACACAGGTCGAGGGCGGACCTCTCGTCCAGCTTGGGGACGAAGGGGTAGCCACCGATGTTTCGCGCGAGGCGGACTCGGCAGGACACGACCACGTCGGCCTCAGGGCCTTCGCAGGTCAGCCAGCTCCCGACGCGGGACGCGAGGCGGTGTACATCTATGGGTGAGAATGACATGGCTCTCTAGGGGCCCTGTGGGCCGTACTCTCATAGCCTATCTTCCCAAGCCTTCCCAACGAACCGAATCCCCGTACCGCTCGCCTTGCCCAACCCGGAGTCTGGTGCCATCCTTGGGCAGAGACCCCCCGTGGACGTCCCCTCCCTCATCGTCATCGCGACCCTCGCGACGGCCCTGATCCTCTTCGTGACAGATGCGTTCCGTTACGAGGTGATCGCCGTTGGAGTCGCCGTCATCATGGCCGCGACCGGCGTGCTGGACCCAGAGGAGGCTTTCAGCGGGTTCTCTTCTCCCGCCGTCTTCCTGGTCGCCGCCATGTACGTCTTCGGCGCCGCCTTCACGCGCTGGGGCGTGACCGAGTCCATCGGGCAGCGCTTCCTCGGAGGAGACGAGGCCTCTGAGCGCTCGCTCGTCTTCCGCATTGTCCTGCTCTCGGGGGTGCTCTCTAGCTTCTTATCGAACGCTGGAGTCGTAGCCATCCTCATCCCCGTGCTGGGCAGCGTCTCGCGTGACACGAAGATCCCAGCCTCGCGGCTGTTCATGCCCCTCGCCTTCGGCAGCCTCCTAGGAGGACTGGTCACCCTGATCGGGACCTCCAAGAACCTCGCCGTGAACGAGGTGCTCATCGACTGCGGCTCACAGCCCTTCGGCCTCTTCGACTTCTCCATCCTGGGTCTCGCTCTCTTAGGTGTCGGCGCGCTCTACTTCCTCGGGCCTGGCTTACGACTCCTCCCGACCAAACGTCAGGACGAGTCTCTGACCGAGCACTACCACGTGCGTGAGTTCGTGACCGAGATGCTCGTGAAGCCCTCAAGCACGCTCATCAACCGCGCCATGGGAGACGCGGAGTTCTTAAAAGACCACGACGTCACAGTCCTGGGGATCGTGCGACCTGACGCGAGCTCGATCCTCGCCCCGGGGCCTTACAACCGCATCCGCTCCGACGACACCCTCGTCCTCCAAGGCGAGCCTGATGCGATCCTCAAGATCCGCAGGGACCTCGACCTCCAAGACGCTGGCAGCGTCGACGTGGGCGGGACCCGCCTCCACTCCGGAGACGTCGCGCTCGTCGAGGCCGTCATCCCCCCTGGCTCTACCCTCGTGGGTCAATCCCTCAGCGGCTCTGAGTATCAAGAGCACTCCGGCCTCAACGTGATCGCTCTCTCGAAGGGCGGAAAGCTCCAAGCCAGCGGCATCCGACAAGCGCGCCTCGTGGTCGGAGACACGCTCCTCATCCAAGGGCACCTGCGCGACATCGAGCGCGCCAAGCGTGACAGAGAGCTCCTCATCCTCGAGCAAAAGGAGCTTCAGCCCATCGGCAGGGGCGGCCTGATCACCGTCCTCGCGCTGACCCTGGTCCTCCTCGTGGCCTTCCTGGGTCTCATGAAGATCTCAGTCGCTGCGATCGCGGGAGCGCTCTTCCTCGTCGCCGCCCGGGTCGTGCAGCCTCGCGAGGTGTACCAGGCTATGGACTGGACGGCGCTCATCTTGATCGGCGGCATGCTCGCCCTCGGCAAGGCCTTCCAGGTCACCGGTTTGGCTGACCAGGTCGCCACCGTAATCACCGGCCTCGCCGGTGAAGACCTCGGCAATGAGCTCTTGGTCGGACTCTTCCTCATCATCACAGGGGTCCTGACGCAGCTCACGACCCACATCGCGTCAGCGGTGATCATGGCACCGATCGCGGTCTCAACGGCGGCTGGCCTCGGGATCAGCGACCGCCCCCTGCTCATGGCGGTCCTCGCCGGCGCGAGCCTCGCGTTCATGTCGCCGGTCGCCCACCAGGCGAACACGATGGTGATGGGCCCCGGCGACTATCGCTACAAGGACTTCCTCCGTGCTGGCGCCCCGCTCACGCTCATTGAGTACGTCGCCGCGTACTTCTTGATCCCGATCCTCTTCCCGTTCGTGTAGGACCCGCGCGCCTAGTACTTGCGCCTCGTCCCCAAGAAGGCGCGCACCAGGTTCTTCCAGCGGCTCCCCATCTCTTTACGCATAAAGGCGAGCGTCTCTCGCTCTCCACCGAGCTCATCCGAGAGCACCTGAAGCTCAGCTTCGACCCCCGCTCGTGCCTGGACGCTGTCGAGGAGGGCGTCCTGGGTGCCGCGCAGCTCACCTTCGATCTTTTGTGCCATCTCCTCGACTCGCCGAAGGTCTACCTCCACGCCTTCACGGGCGGACACATTCTTCTCGAGCTCTGAGCGGAGATCAGCCATGACCTCCCGGTGAACATCGAGGTCTTCAAGCAGGCGCTGCTGCTCTGCCGTGGCCTTCTCCTGGGCGGCTCTCAGCGCGACCTCATGCTCTCCCTCGAGGCCTCCGAGCGCGTCACGGACGGCCTCGAGCTCTTGGGAACGTTCAGCGAGCACAGCCTGGTGCCCTCGCAGGTCCTGCTGAAGAGCCTCGACGACCTCGGCTGACTCTTCGCGTATACGGTCGGCGTCCTCTCGCGCCTTCGCGCTCTCTTCCTCTCGTGCCTTAAGAGCGGCCTCGGTCGCCCGTGACACCTCCTGGAGCTCTTCCACGAGCGCTCGGTGGCCGCTCAGATCCGCCTCTAGCGCCCGGCGGGCCTCTAGGCCTTCCTCACGCTCGCGCTCAAGCTCTGAATGCATCCTCCCAGCATCCGCCTGGGCCTGAGACACGAGCTCCTCCAGGCTCTCTAGGGAGCTCCGGTGATCGCTCAACTGCTGCTCATACTCAGCCCGCATCGAGCCGACCTCTTCGCGCTCCCGCGCGAGCTCCGCCTCGAGGTCTAGCGCTCCTCGGTAGACCTCTTGGAGCAACCCCTCGAGCTCCTTCACCGTCTCTCGATGAGTGCCCAGATCAGCTGAGAGCTCTCCCTGCACACAGTCGAACTCCTGGCGCGCCTCATAGAGCTGCTTCTCGAGGCCGGACGCCACGAAGCGCACTCGCTCAAGCTCTGAGTTGAGCTCAGCGATGACCTCTCGGTGAGATGAGATCTCCTCCTCGAACTCGTCCCTGGCCTCGTCGATCTCTTTGCGCTCTCTCTCAATCTCCCCCTCCAAGCTTCGAGCCCCCTCAAGGGCGAGCGCTAGCTCAGCCTCGAGCGTCTCGACAGCCTCCACCTGCCCAGCGTAGGTCGCGCTCATCTCAGCGTGTGAGTCCTTGTGCCCCGCGAGGTCTTGTTCGAGGACCTCGATCGTCTCTGCGGCGGCGGTTCGCTCGCGCTCCAACTCAGCGTGTGAGTCCTTGTGCCCCGCGAGGTCCTGCTCGAGGACCTCGATCGTCTCTGCGGTGGCGGCTCGCTCGCGCTCTAGCTCTGTCTCGAGCGTCTCGACAGCTTCCACCTGCCCGGTGTAGGTCGCGCTCATCTCAGCGTGCGAGTCCTTGTGCGCAGCGAGGTCTTGTTCGAGCGCCTCGATCGTCTCTAGAGCGCCCTCTCGCTCCGTCTCGAGCGACTCCTCCAAGACATGGATGTGTTCGTTCAGGCCGTGGAACTGGCTCTCGAGCGCGCCTGAGGCCTCCTGATGGGCCTTAAGCTCGGCCTTCAACTGAGAGACGACCTCCTCGGTCTCTTCGCCCTGGGCCTGGGCTGCGAGGGCGAGCTTCTCACCCTCAGCGTCCCTGAGCTTGAGGAGCTCCTCAAGCTGCGCTCGCACATCCTTGTGGCTCTCAAGATCCGCCTCGAGCGCGGCGATGCTCTCTGCGCTCTCGCTCTGCTCGCGCGCGAGCTCCTTCTCGACGAGCTCGAGCTCTGCCTCTCGCTCACTGACGACGCCCTCTAAGGCCTCTCGCGCGCGGACATTTCCGCCGAGGTCTTGCTCAATAGCCTTGAGCGCCTTAGCCGAGGCCTTGCGCTCTTCGCGCGCCTCTCGCGCGATCGCCTTCAGCTCTGCTCGGAGGTCGCGCGCGTCGAGGCGCAGCTGCTTCGTCATGTCCTTGCGGCGCTGAATCTCTTCGCGCGCATCGCTCAGAGATGCAGCGTGCTGCCCGATGTCATCGGCGAGCGCAGCGTTCACCTCGTGGAGCCGCTCCCACTCTGGAGTGATCGCGTCCCTTTGGACGTCAAAGCGCATCAACTCCTTGGCCAGGGCTGTGATCGGCTTCGTCGCGTTCGCCGGCGCGGAGTGCTCAGAGAAGAGCCCCTCCGTGTCAGGCAGGCGCGCGCCGCCGAAGGCCGCCACCACCGCGTGGCGGTAGACCTCTCCGTCATGATCGTGGGTATAGAGCGCCTCGTTGTAGAAGCGGTGGAACTCAGCCGCGAGTCCGCGCAGCGGAGCGTCCCGGTCCATGTACATCGAGAGGCACATCAGACCGAGCCAGCGCTCGATGTTCGCGTGCCCGACGCTCACGACCTCGCCGCCCAGCTGGCCGAGCTGCGCCTCGACGTCGCGCCGCTTGGGGAGGCCGTGAAGGTGGTGCTCTTCCAGATACCGGTGATGAAGCTCGAGCTTCTCTGTCAGGAAGCCGCGCAGCCTCGCTTCGGCGTCGGCGACACGCTGTGTCTCATAGGGACCCGCGTGAATGACCCAGCTCTTGGCCACGCGCCAAGACTCCTCGACGAAGGCAGCGCGTCGTTTGGTCGGGATGTGCTCTAGGGTGTCGAAGGAGACGACCGCGTCGAAGCTCTCTGCGCCGAAGGGCAGGCGGGAGCCGTCCCCTAAGACGAGGCCGCTGAGCTCTGAGCCCTCTAGGTCGACGATGTCCACGCGGTCTCTGGGCAGGAACTTACGGAGGAGTCCAGTCCGGCCGCCCACGTCAAGGATTCGCAGCGGCCCGCGGCCCTCTCGAACCCTCTCGATGAGGTCCGCGACCAAGCGGTAGCGCTGGTACTGGTCGAACGGGAGGCTCGTGTCGCCCTTGCTCATGAGACTGACTCCGTTCGGGTGACCTCCCCGCCGTCGGATCGACGCTCCATCCTCCACCGTGTGGGGAGATAGAGCAGGCCGTGCTGATGCTTCGCGCCGTCCACCACCTCAAAGGTGATGGCGTGCTCGCGATGATCGATGGCGGTCGGTGAGGCCTTGCTGTGATCGTAGAGGAAGGTCGTCAGGTAGTACTGCCCGGCGAGGAGCGGCATGGAGTCAAAGCTCATCTCGACCGTCCCCTCCTCTCCGGCCGCCACGTGTTCGAGCGCGATGGGCTCGTCCCTCCAGTGGTGGTTCGACCCGTTCACATAGGTGCCATCTGAGCGGTAGATCCCGAGACCGAAGACCGGCTGAGCGGTGTCTTTGAGGGCCTTGTACTCGAGCCGGACGACGAAAGGCCGGCCTGTCTGGAAGACGTGCGAGTGCTTGTCCTCGTCGTCAAACATCCCCATCGCCGTGACCTCGATCTCGCCTGTGCCCCAGCACGGGTACTCGGTCTCTCCACGATTGAGCATGCTCAAGCGCTCGTTCCCGCGCTCCTTGATTCGCTTCAGGTAGGCATCGGAGACCCCCTCGGCGTCGCCCTGCTCGATGACCTCTCCGCGGTCCATCATCACCACGTTCTGGCACATGCTCTTCACAGCCCCGAGGTCGTGAGAGACGAAGATCGTGGTCTTGCCGCGCTCGCGGAACTCGTTCAACCAGTTGAGGCACTTGCCCTTGAAGTGCTCGTCGCCGACAGAGAGGGCCTCGTCGATGAGCAGGATGTCGGGGTCCACGCTCGACGCGACGCTGAAGCCGAGGCGGACGTACATCCCCGAGCTGTAGGTCTTCACGGGCCGATCGATGAAGTCCCCGAGCTCGCTGAAGGTCACGATCGACTCATAGCGCGCCTCGATCTCCTCCTGGCTCATCCCGAGGATTGAGCAGTTGAGGAAGATGTTCTCCTTGCCGGAGAACTCAGGGTGGAAGCCTGCGCCGAGCTCGAGGAGGCTCGCGACCCGGCCGTTCGTTTCGATGGTGCCGGTCGTAGGCTGGGTCACTCCAGTGAGGAGCTTTAAGAGGGTGCTCTTACCCGCGCCGTTCTCCCCGACGATGCCCACGGTCGAGCCGTGCGGGACGTCGAGGTAGACGTTCCTCACGGCCCAGAACTCTCGGCAGCGCGGTCCGCCGGGCAGGATCAGGTCCCATAGTCGGTGGATCGGCTTGTCGTAGATCTCGTACGCCTTGCCGATGCCTTTGGCGACGATCGCGCTCGTGGTGCTCCCTCGCTCGCCTGTCTTGTCGTTGGTCGCGCTCATTAGAGGAGGTCCGGAAAGCGCGCCTTCTGCGAGCGGAAGAATGTCGAGCCCGCAGCGAACATAAAGAACGCGACCAGGAGGAAGGGGGCGATGAAGTTGAGCGGAGGCCACTCGCCAAAGAGCAGGACCTCTCGATAGCTCTCGATCAACCAGTGCATCGGGTTGATGTCCAGGATGAAGGCGAACTGACCATCGCGCGCCGACTGCACGAGCTCCACGGGATAGAAGATCGGCGTCGCGAACATCCAAAAGGTCACGAGCACACCGACGAGGTGGTAGGTGTCGCGCAGAAACAGGTTCAGGGTGGAGAGGAAGTAGCCGAGCCCGAGGGTGAAGACTCCCTGACCGAGCATCAGGAGCGGGAGGCAGATCATCGAGATCCCCCATCGCAGGGTCCGGTCAGGCGGCGGCGCGAGCACTTGCCCATCAAAGAGCGCGAGCGAAGCGGTCTCGACCTCTACGAAGCCTGCCGTGTCCCCCTTCAAGATGAAGAAGCCGACCCCTAGCAGGACCAACGGGATCCCGATGAGCATGTTGATGAGAGAGCTCACCGTGAGGAAGGCCGGCAGGATCTCTGAGGGGAAGACGACCTTCTGGATGAGGTTGCCGTTCTCCACGAGGCAGTTGGTGCTGCGAGAGATCGTCTCAGCGAAGGCGGTCCAGACTGTGATCCCGGAGAGCATCCAGAACGCGCACGCCTCGGGGCCCATCTTGTCGCCGAAGCGGACCTCCATGATCAGCCGGAAGACGATGAAGTAGACCGCGAGGTTGAGCAGCGGGAAGATCACGGACCAGAAGAAGCCCATGCTCGACCCCACATAGCGCGCCTTCAGGTCGCGCACGACGAACTCACGCAGGAGTCTGCGGTGAGCGATCAGGTCTCTGATGGTTGCGAACAAGCTGCGTTCCCTTAGAGGACGGACTTACCCAGCGCGCTCAGGATCAGCTCGACGGCCGCCTGCGCGGTCTGATTGCCGTCGTCGAGGATGGGGTTGATCTCGGTCATCTCGAGGCCGAGCATCGCGCCGCTCGCGGCGGAGTGCTCCATCACCAAGTGAGACTCACGCCAGGTCGTCCCGCCGGGCACCGGTGTCCCGACGCCAGGAGCGACGCTCGGGTCTGTGCCGTCGAGGTCAAAGGAGAGGTGGAACCCAGCCGTGCCCCGGGTGGCGATCTCGATCGCGCGCTTCATCACCTCGTGGATGCCGAGCATGTCGATCTCACGCATGGTGAACACCTCGAGGCCGAACTCCTTGACGAGGCGGCGCTCCTCGGCGTCCACGCTCCGGACCCCGACGAGGACGGCGTTCTCGGGGCTCACGATGGGCGCGCTCCCAGAGAGCTCTGTGAGGGCGGCAGGCCCCCGCCCCAAGCACGACGCGAGCGGCATGCCGTGGATGTTGCCCGAGGGAGAGGTCTCCGGCGTGTTCATGTCTGCGTGGGCGTCGAACCAGATGAGGCCTATCTTCTCGCCACGCTCGTGGTGGTGCCGGCTGAGCCCAGCCACCGTGCCGCACGCGATCGAGTGATCTCCTCCGATCACGAGGGGGAAGCGATCCGTAGCTAAGAGCTCTCCGACCCTATCCCTGAGG
This sequence comes from Deltaproteobacteria bacterium, assembly GCA_002719955.1. GTDB lineage: Bacteria > Myxococcota_A > UBA9160 > UBA9160 > UBA4427 > UBA4427. Next base: position 17,756 of record PBFW01000055.1, read on the forward strand.
TCTACGCAAGCACCGGCGATCTCGTCGAGAAAGCGGGCGTCTGAATCCACCGGGTCCAAGGACTCTGGCTGATCGACCGGGACGTTACCCCGGTCTTCGAACTTCAAGCCTAGATCTCGCACGCGGCCCTCGAGGCCGGCGATTCGAATGGCGCTCGGACCCATGTCCACACCTCGGCGTCCTCCGCCGAGGTCCATGGGCACGCCGAGCATCGCGATGGTCTTCTCTATCACGTGTTCTCCTCCTGGCGCGCTGGCTGAATATTGGCTCGTCGTCTCAAGACCCTATCACCCCGAGGCTCAGTGTGTTCGCGAAGCGAGCGCGCCGAGTACGGCGCCGTGCCTCACGTCTTCGCGGACGTCTGAGACCTCGCTGTTGAGGTCCTCAAGCGCTTGAAGCCCACCCCACAGACCCAGCGCATAGCCGACTCTGCGGGGGAACTTGGGCGCTCTATAAGTCTCTGTGTTGAGCATAGGCTCATATCTCGCCTCATCAATGAGCGCCCTCATTCCAGCGACGTCGATGAGGAGCGCGCTAGCGAGCACGCTCTGATCGAACTCGACTGAGTCCCAGATCCCAGCGCGGATCAGCGTGAGGATGCGGGGGTCTCGCGCACGGTACAGTGCCAAGGCGAGGGCCTCGTTCACGAGCGCGTCTCGCTCGTGAGGGAACTGGTTTTTGATGTAGGCGAGGTCTTCGACGCTGCCGGAATTTTCGAGCGCTTCGACCGCTCTCACACCAAAACGACCCCTAGGGAGGCCCGCGACGAGGATCTCACGCAGGTACTCAAGCCCTTGAGAGCTCCCTTCAAGCGAAAGTGAGGTGCAAGCCTCAAGCGCTCTGCCCCCCCTCAGGCTGGGCAAGGCCTCCAAGAGCATCGCCGCGAGGACCGGTGACTCAACACCGGTCGAGACCCAGTCGACGACCTGCCGATGAATCTCTGACTCCGGATCATTCAATATGGCAGAGATCTCGCCCGCGGCGTCCTCGTCGCCCATCTTGGCGAGCTGGATTTTGGCCGCTGCGGCGATGTCAGCCCTCGGGTTCTGGCTGATGGAGTAGAGCGCGGGGAGGACAGCCTCGTCACCAGTCCCGCCCAACGCCTCGCAGCACCAGATGAGCTGCCTGGGGCCGAGGTCACCGCCCTCGATCTCTTCGAGGACAGGCACGAGAGCCTTGTTGTACCCAGCGCGGACCAAGAGGCTGACTGCGCGGTAGCGCATGGAGGGCACCTCTGTCGCGATCTTGAGGAGACCGACCGTGGACTTCTCGAGTCTGCGGTCGCGGATCTCCTGGAGCAGCACGCCCCACTCTGGGCTCCAGAGGCCTGACTCGACGAGCAGCGACACCTCCTCGGGCATGGCGCGCAGCGCCGCGCAAAGCGCCTGCTTCGTGGCGGCGCCGCGGTCTCTCCGCTCGGTCTCAACGAGGGAGCGGAAGTGATCCTGGGTGCCGAGCCTGTTGCTGTCGGCGGCGGCGTTCAGAATGAAGCCCTTCAAGAAGTCTAGGTCCTTCGCGAGGTCTTCGATCAAGACGACCTCCCAAGCGCGCTCATCGACCAAGCCGTAGTGCTTCGCGGCGTCCCACCTCAACTCAAGGTAGAGGGCAGAGGCTGCGGTCATCTCGCTGTCGCAGGTGTCGGTCGTGAAGAGGAGCAGCTTCCCTGCCATCTGAGCCCGAGCCTCATCTCCGCTCTCGGAGACGGCCTCGACATACTCAGCTGCGGCCCACCTGCCTGTGCGCATGAGCGCGAGCAACGCGCACTCTGAGACGAGCGGGTCCGGATCTTCGCGTAGGCCCTCAAGGAGCGGGTGTACGCCGACCCCGAGCTCGCCGAGCGCCAAGACGGCTGCGCACCGCTCCCGCAGCGAGCCTGCGGTCAGTGACTTCTCAAGGAGCGCGCGTCCGCGCTTCGAGCCGGAGGCGCCGAGGGCGAACAGCGCGGCTGCGCGGGTGTCTTGATCTAAGCCACCGCCGTCGATCGCCGTCAGCGCAGCGAACTCGGTGCGCGAGGTGAAGGAGATCCGCGCGTCTTGCTCGAGGAGAAGGGCCCAGTCGTTCTCAGCAGAGTCTTGTGAGCTCGCTGGAGTCGAGAGGGTCAGGAAGAGGGCGAGGGTCGCGTATAGGGGACGGGCCATGTGAAAATTGAGGTCGAGTGCTTAAAGGGGGGCTAGCGATGGGTACATCGGCCACGGAACGGCCACAAGTTGGGGCAAATCCTGGACTTGCGGCAGCACCGGGACCTGATTCGGACCACTCGACGCCCCTCTCATGGGCCTCCAGGGGGCCCTCGACCAGGCCTTGACTCCGAGCTAGCTCGCTCAGCCGCTCAAATGGGGCCAAAGCGGCGTCGTAAACCTCTTCAAATCAGAGGCTTACACCGCTCACTCGCCCTCGGAGGAGCGAGCGTCTTCCCGCGGGGGCGAGAGTCGCAAAGTGACCTCCAGGGAGCCCGCTTTGAGTGGTCTGAGAGGGATTTTGCCCTCCCAACCGTCAGATCTCCACGCCCGCACGCTCCCCTCTAGGCCCTCTTCAAGGCCCGTCAAAATGAAGCGACCCCGCGGATCGCTCACTGCCCTCGTGCCTCCTGGGCCCTCAACACGGATCCCCACGAGGGGCTCTCCGTCCTGTACGTCGACGACGACCCCCTTCACCACGCAATCTTCCTCAGCCTCAGCTGAGCACGCTACGAGGGCGGCAGTGAGCGCCATCGCGGGCCACCTGCTTCGCCTCATGAGACCGGGTCTCCCAAAAGCTCCACCACCTGATCTCTGCGACGGTCGCGGAGCTCTGCGCTGTTAGCCTCGAGGTTCAAGCGGAGCAGAGGCTCCGTGTTGGAAGCGCGCACGTTGCACCACCACCACTCTGCGTCCCCTAGCTCGCCACACTCGATGGTCACGCCGTCGAGGTCATCGGTGCGACCGTCAGGGAAGGTCTCACGCAAGGACGCCATGGCCTTCTCAGTGTCCTCAACCCGGAAGTTGATCTCTCCCGTCTGGTGGTAGCGGCGCAGGTCCCCAACCAGCTGGCTGAACGGTGTGTCAGGGTGACGCGAGAGCAGGTTCAAGACCGAGATCATCGCGAGGACGCCGGAGTCCGTCGTGTAGTTGTCAGCGAAGTAGAAGTGCCCTGAGAGTTCGCCGGCGAACAGCGCCTTATGCTCACGCATAGTCGCTTTGATGAAGGAGTGTCCGACGCGGTCACGGATCGCGCGGCCGCCGGCCTTCTCCACCTCTTCCTTAACGACCCAGGAGGAGCGCAGGTCGTAGACGATCGGCGTCGGGCCACCCTTCGCGAGGAGGTCGCGAGCGAGGAGCGCGGTGATGAGGTCTGCAGGCACGGTCACTCCGGCCTCGTCTACAAAGCAGCAGCGATCTGCGTCGCCATCGAAGCTGAGACCGACGCGCGCGCCGCTCGAGGCGATCAGACCCCGCACGGGGTCGAGGTTCTCCTCCTTCAGCGGGTTGGCTTCATGGTTCGGGAAGGTCCCGTCCGGCTCCATGAACATCGTCTCCGCCTGGACCTGCGGCATGAGCTCGAGGATGCCCGGGAGGGTGTGCCCAGCCATGCCGTTCGCGGCGTCAATGGCGACCTTCACAGGCACCTCAAGCTCGGCGAAAGAGGCCACGTGGACCTGATAAGCGGCGAGCAGGTCAAGGTGCGTCAAGGCGCCCCTCTTCTCGCTCGCGGGGGGACCTTCGTCAGCACAGGCTGCCTCGATCTCGTCGATCCCTGTCGTATATGCCACCGGTCGCGCGCCCTCTCGACAGAGCTTCATCCCGTTGTACTCGCCCGGGTTGTGGCTCGCTGTCACGACCATGCCGCCCGCCACCTCGCGCGATCCGATCGCGTAGTAGGCCATCGGCGTGGAGGCAAAGCCGATGTTAATGACGTCTCTCCCGACGTCGCAGAGTCCAGCGCAGACAGCCTCAGAGACCTCCGGGGAGTGAACTCGGGCGTCCCGCCCGACGATCACCGAACCTGGCTCCAGGAGGGCCGAGAAGGCCCTCCCTATCTTCCGTGCGATCTCTGCGTCGAGCTCCGTCGGGTGGATCCCGCGGATGTCATATGCCTTGAAGATGCCCATGGAGGTTCTCTGCTTCCTTGTCGTTTAGCGGACGTTAACTACGCGCTGACTCGACAGAGAGGATAACCCCGCAGGTGTCCTGCTAGGTCATCCACCGAGGATCTCTTGGAGGGCCGCCTCTAGGCGCGAGACGTCCTCCTCCCCTACGCCTGAGTGGGCCACGAAACGCAAGGAGTCCGCCGTGAGGGCATAGACGAGGACCTCGCGCTCTCCGAGCGCCTGCGCGAGCGCGCTCGCAGCAGGCGCGGGCGACGAGACGCGCACGACCGCGAGGTTGGTGTCGACGTCCTCTGGGTCGCAGGAGAGGCCCTCAAGGCGATCCAAGCGCGCGGCGAGGTCTTTGGCGAGGGCGTGGTCGAGGGTGAGCCGCTCGCGGTTGTTCTCGAGGGCGTAGAGCCCGCCGGCCGCGATGATCCCGGCTTGTCGCATCCAGCCACCGAGCCGCTTGCGGACGACGCGCGCCCGCTCTAGGAAGGCGGCGTCCCCGGCGATCACAGATCCGACGGGAGCCCCGAGGCCCTTGGAGAGGCAGACCGAGACCGAATCGGCGGTCGCCGCCCACTCGGCCGCGCTCACACCGCTCGCGACCTCAGCGTTCGCCAGCCGCGCACCGTCGAGGTGGACAGGGACCCCCGCCTCCTCGCAGACAGCGTAGACAGCCCGCATCGCCTCCATCGGGACGACGCTGCCGCCTGAGTCAGCGTGCGTCTGCTCCATACAGACGAGCCCTGTGTCAGGGCAGTGGATGAAGTCCGAACGCATCGCGCGCTTGACCTCCTCCGCGTCCAGGGCGCCGCGGTCTCCATCGAGCGTGAGGAGCTGGAGGCCGTGCAAGGCTGCCGGCGCCCCCGCCTCGTAATTCACGATGTGAGCTCCCCGCTCACAGATGACCTCATGACCGGGGCTCGTCCATGAACCGAGCGCCACCTGGTTGGCCATCGTCCCAGAGGGGACGAAGAGCGCGCCCTCCTTCCCGAGCCACGTGGCCGCTGCTGCCTCGAGGCGACCGACCGTCGGGTCGCCGTCTAGGACGTCATCTCCGACCTCTGCTGAGGCCATCGCCTCCCTCATCTCATCTGAGGGGAGCGTGACGGTGTCGCTGCGAAAGTCAGAGGCGCTCATGGTCAAGCTCTCAGGTCGACTGCAAGCACTCACGGACCCGGCGGACTCCCTCACGGATGTTCTCCACGGAGTTCGCGTAGCTGAAGCGCAGGTAACCCTCGCCGTAGCTCCCGAAGCTCGTCCCGGAGAGACAGGCGACGCCCGCCTCGTAGAGGAAGCGCTCCTCGAGCTCCTTCGATGAGGAGCCAGTGCCTGTCACGTTCGCGAAGGAGTAGAAGGCTCCCTTGGGCATCATGCAGGTGAAGCCCGGCACGGAGTTCAGCTCCTCAACGATGATCTTGCGGCGCTCATCGAAGGCGGCGCACATCTCGGCGACGGCGTCTTGGGGGCCACGCAGCGCCTCGACACCCGCGACCTGGGTCGCGGCGTTGGCGCAGGAGGCGCAGTTGATCTGCAAGCGCTCAGCCTCTGCCACGAGCTCCTCTGGCCAGACGCCCCAGCCCAGCCGCCACCCTGTCATGGCGTAGGTCTTGCTCCAGCCGTCGAGGCAGATGGCGCGGTCAGCCAAGGACTCGTACTGGAGGATCGAGACGTGCTCTTCGCCGTCGTACAGGAGGCGTGAATAGATCTCGTCACAGAGGATCGCGACCTCTGGGTGTTCATCGAGGCCGGCGACCAAGCGGTCCATCTCGGCGCGCGGCACGACGCCCCCCGTGGGGTTGGCGGGCGTGTTGATGATGATGAGGCTCGTCTTCGGGGTGATCTGTGCGAGCACCTCCTCCGCAGAGAAGCTGTATCCGTTCTCCTCAGCGAGCCGCATCGGCACAGCCTCTGCGCCAGTGAAGCGAATCATCGACTCGTAGATCGGGAAGCCGGGGTTCGGGTAGATGATCTCCGCGCCGGGTTCGCCGAACATGAGGATGGCGTAAAAGAGCGTCGGCTTCCCACCCGGCGCGATGAGCACACGATCCGGGTGCACATCTGCGCCGCGGTAGCGCTCGATGTCTTCACACACAGCCTCCCTCACCTCCGGGATGCCCTTGGCCGGTGTGTACTTGTGCCACCCATCCGCGAGCGCTTTGCGCCCAGCCTCGACGATGTTCGGCGGCGTCTCAAAGTCCGGGGCCCCGATGTGGAGGTGGACGATGTCCTTCCCCTCAGCCTCGAGGGCCTTCGCCTTGGCGAGGACCTCGAAGGCGGTCTCCGTCCCTAAGGACGACATGGCTTGTGCGATCTTCAAAGCAGTGCTTCCAGGTGGACTCCGGCTAGGGCGCCGTACTTGGTGCGTGTTTTCCGGCCTTCCAGCACACACAAGGCCCTACCTCAATAAATCAGGTTAGACGCGATCTAGCGCTCCGGCAAGTCCACCTCATCGGCGACCAGCTTGCCAGCGCTCCACAGCACGGCGCCTCATATCGGCGCTGCTCTCAGGATCCAGCTCCAGCTCTGTGCCGTGGCGTCGCTTGAGGTGCTCCAAGGCGATCCCTCTCGCGGTGACGTCATCAGAGAGGAGGAGCCCGACGAGATCCGACTCGACCCGGTCGTCGCCGAAGCGATAGCAGGCCCCCGCTGCGAGCGCGACCAAGGCCTCCGGTGATCCCGCCGAGGGAGGGATGCCGCCACGAGCAGAGAGAGACAAGAGGCGCTGGTGGTAACGTTGGAGAGCTGGCAGGGCGCGGTCATCGTTGATTCGAGTGAGCGCATCGCAAGCCCACGCAGCCACGCTGACTACGGGGTCACGCAGGGTTCCGATGAGTGCAGGGACCGCGTCTGGGTGTCCGATGTCGCCGAGGGCCTGACACAAGATCGCGCGCTTGTCAGCGAACCCGGCAGGGTATTTGAGGCCCACACGCGAGAGTCCGGGCACAGCGTCATCCCCTATCTCCACGAGGCGTGCGCGCAGCTCTTGGTCACCAGCGCGGTCGGCCGCTCCTCCGCCATCACCGATCTTGCCGATGATCTTCAGGACCTGCTTCTGCGTCGCCCCGGGCACCTGGTGCACACCTCGCAAGGCAGCCTCCCCGCCATAGCGCGCCCACCACCCCTGCAAGCTCGCGATGTCCACCAAGCGCTCATCGCGCGGGCCGAACGAGTCGTAGCACATGTGGACACCGGTCACGTCAAAGAAGGCCTCGAAGAAGCTCTCTCGTATCAGCTCGTCGTGGTGATCCAAACCAGCCAAGAGCACCGGGACTCCGCTCGGGTCCCCTAGCGCCGCGAGGGCGCGCGCGAGCTCGCGCCTGAACTCGACCCACTCGAAGCGCTCGAGGGCGAAGCGCAGGTCTGGTGTAGCCTCGCGATCGTCCAAGGCGAGCAAGGCGCGCGCTGCGGCTCGCACCACGTCTGGGTCCGGGTCCGTGCGGAGCAGGCGCCTCAGATCCGCCGAGGCGTCTCTCACCCCCAGCGTCCCGAGCGCCTCAGCAGCGGAGGCCCTGTCTAGAGCGTTCGTCCTAGTGAGTGAGCGCGAGAGCGCGAGAGCGCTGGCCTTGAGCGAGCTCCCCAACTGCATCCGTGTCACGACCGCGGCGGCGTGGACTCGAATGTAGAGCTCCTCGTGTTCAAGCGCTGCGACTACAGCAGGTGCGGCCTCCTCACCGAGCTCTTCGAGCACGCTCATCGCTTGCTTCCAGGTCTTGTTGTCCCAGGAGCCGATAGCTTCGATGAGCGCGGGGATCGCCGGCGCGCCGATCTCTTTGAGCCGCCCACGAGCTACGGTCGCCGCCGCGGGGACCGGGAACTGGAAGAGAGAGATGAGCTCGTCGATGTCTCTGGCGGTCTCTCCTGTCGGGATCTCGACCTCCACCTGCCCGATGGGCGGGCGGGCAAAGTCGACGAGGTTCGCCGGGCCGGCCTGCTCTGGGGCGATCCCATCGGGGGTGACCAAGACGACCTCGGGGTCAGTGGTCACGGGCTCTTCATTTGGGTCGAGCTCGCTGAACGCCAAGGTCTTTGACTCCAGCCGGCGGGCGAGGCCGGGGTGATAGTCCTCGATCGGGTAGTAGAGCTTGTAGTGCAGCTGGCACTCGACCGTCCCGTTGCTCACGCCGATCGGGACGCGATGCTCGCGGGTCTCGCCGGAAGGGATCTGCGTGTTGACCGGCAGAGTCAGCCCATAGGGCCGCTTGTACGGATCGCGGAAGACCATGCGTGAGCGCGCCACCTCAACCCCTGCTGCGTCTCGCAAGATGACGAGCGACTCCACGGCGCGCTGCTTGAGCTCGGTCGGGAAGTTGTGGCCGGAGCCGCGGTTCGAGAGGCGCACGACGACCTCGTTGCCCTCGATCTGAGCGTCGTATGCATACGCGCGGTAGAGCTGCGAAGCGGTCCTCCCGCCAGAGAAGTCGTGCGAGCGGACCTCACGCGGCTCTTCACCCACCGCGACGGGCCGGTGCCTCATCGGCATGTGGCACTCGATGCAATCGCGATCAGAGAGCTTCCCCTTGGGCGAGAGCTCCCACTGATACGGCGTGCCGTGGTTGCGGTGGCAGGAGGCGCACGCCTCTACGGAGCCGACACGGTCCTCGAAGGAGGTCTGGCAGTCCAAGCCTCCCTCAAAGAGCGAGTAGTCCACCCCCTCTGCCCAGTGGCAGGTCATACAGGTGTTGCCCTCGAGGAGGTTGTGGTGACGCTGCAGCGGGTTCTGCCCGATCCCGGTCTCAAAGATCGGGCGCGGCGTGTGGCAGTTGATGCAGTCACCCTGGCTGAAGCGTCCGGTACCGAGGCGCACCTCCTCATCCGTGAAGGCGCGCCCGTGGGTGTTGGACTCGTGCTCGGCGTAGATGGCCGGGTGACAGTCTGCGCAATAGCTACTCTTCATCACGGACTGCTCGTGTGCTGAGCTCCCGAGCCCTCTCGAGGGGGTCTCTGCGAGCCCTCGAGGGCTCATGTGAGCGGGCACGTCCACGCCCGCACCGAGCCAAGCGCAGGCGGCCGGGAGAGTGAGCAGGAGACAGGCGGTGAGGGTGGGTCTGAGGGAGCGCATGAGCCTTGCTTGTGACTAGGTTAGCCCGGTCGTTCTAGGTGGTCACACCTCTGAGAACAGGAGCCATCCCGTCGTCACCATCCAGCCGAGTGTGTTAATCACAAACATCGGATCGCCGCCGAGGAGCACCCGCGTGGGGCTCCCGCCCCCCTGCTGCTGCTGCACAAGCCACATGTATCGTCCGAGACCAAAGACCACGAAGGGCACGGTCCAGAAGAGCTCCGCGTCCTCACGTGCCTCAATCACAGTGTAGAGGCTATAGCAGAGGATGGTGCAGGCGGCGAGCGCGGTGACCATCTGGTCGAGGTAGCCCACCTCATAGTCACCGAGGATCTTGCGGTGCTCAGCCTTCGCCTCGCCGAGGAGGTCACACTCTGCGCGCCGTTTACAGAGCGCGAGGAAGAGGGCGAGGAAGAAGGTGCAGAGCAGGAGCCAGGGCGAGACCAAGGCGCCCGCAGCGAAGCCGCCAGCTTTGACGCGCAGGAGGAAGCCCGTCGCTATGCAGAAGGCGTCTAGGAGGACCACGTGTTTGAGGCGCAGGCTGTAAGCCACGTTCAGCCCCACGTAGACCCCAAGACAGATGGCGACTGCGGAGGTCGAGCCTTCGCCTGCGGCGCCCAAGTCCCCTGCTTGGAGGGCGATGGCGACGGCCCCGGCGGCGCAAAGCACAGACGCGATCAACGCGACTGGGATCGAGACCTCGCCAGCGGCGATCGGGCGCTTCGACTTCTCCGGGTGCTTGCGGTCGTGCTCTACATCGAGGACGTCGTTAACGAGGTAGATCGCGCTCGCGCCAAGGCAGAACGCCACCACTGCCAGGAGCGAACCCCTGACACCATCTGTCAGTGAGAGCGCTTCCTTCGCCTCTGCCAGTTGGAACACGACCGCCGCGAGGACGAAGCCGTTCTTCACCCACTGGTGTGGACGGAGCGCGCGGATGAGTGCGAGGGGATTCATCAGAGCCCGCTTAGCGGGAGGGGGCTAGTCGAGAGAGAGCTTCTGGAGCTTCTCGACCGGCGAGTCCGGCCCAACCAGAAGGACCGTCTCTTCGGGGTCGAGGACCCCTTCGTCCTTCAAGAGCACGAGCTCGTAGGTCGTCACGGTGCCGCCACCGAAGAGCACGACGGTCGTCGTCTCGTGGTTCATCCCGCCTTGGTCGTTGTCGTCTGCGATGAGCACCTCCGAGTTACCCGCGGGGAACTTCTTGAGGGGGTGGTTGTCGATGTCGCGACCGGCATATGCAGACCAGTAACCGTCGAGCAGGTCGAAGTTGTCCCGGGTGAACCACTCCTCGAGCGGCACCTCCGACTGACCTCCCTCAAGGAAGGAGATCTCGACCGCGGGGCAGGTCAGGCGTCGAACGTCTGACTCCTCTGCCTCGAAGACCTCGTCTCGCACCAGGGAGCCGAAGAAGCGCACGCCAGAGTGCTTCGGGAGGCGCTTGTACTTCGAGTGGTACTCGATCATCCCTTTGAAGATCTCGTTCATGTTCGCCTTGCAGGCCGTGACCTTGGCCTGGTCGACGGCGCCGATGATCCTGGGCACCAGGAAGGTCATCAGGATCCCGATGATCAGGATGACGGCGAGGAGCTCGATCAGCGTAAAGCCGCTGCGAGAGGTGTTCTTGAGGTTCTTCATTGGGCCGTAGGGGTAGGGACTTGCGGCCCATAGTGAGGGGCAACAGGACCGTTCTACCCCATCCACTCGGCTGAGTCACTAAAAGGAAGGACCCCTGCGCGTCTGCGTCAGGGGTCCTGTGCCGAATCGTCCCTCCTGCGGGATCAGCTAGCGGGTGCGCCGGCCGCCTCGGTGAGCGCCGTCGCCATGGAGGTGTCCTCCCAGGAGAACTCGGGGCGTCCGAAGTGCCCGTTGTAAGCGGTGCGCTCGTAGCCAGGCTTCAAGAGGTCGAGCGCCTTGACGATCCCGCTAGGAGTGAGGTCAAAGACCTGTGAGATCGCGGACTCGATCACGTCTTCAGTCACCTTGCCTGTGCCGAAGGTGTCGACGCGAACAGAGAGCGGCTGGGCGACGCCGATGGCGTAGGAGAGCTGGACCTCGCAGCGGTCGGCGAGGCCGGCCGCGACGACGTTCTTGGCGACCCACCTCGAGGCGTACGCGGCAGAGCGGTCGACCTTGCTCGGGTCCTTGCCGCTGAACGCGCCGCCGCCGTGGCGGCCCATGCCACCGTAGGTGTCGACGATGATCTTACGCCCAGTGAGGCCGCAGTCACCGTGAGGCCCACCGACGACGAAGCGCCCGGTCGGGTTGATGTGGAAGATGGTCTCGTCGTCCATGCACTCTGCGGGGATGACCTCGCGGATGCATTTGGCGATGAGCTCGTCGTGGATCGTCTGCCACTCGACGTCATCGTCGTGCTGCGTAGAGATGACGACGGTGTGGACGCGGACCGGCTTGTCGTCCTCGTACTCGACCGTGACCTGACTCTTCGAGTCGGGGCGCAGCCAGGAGACCTCGCCTGACTCACGGAGGTCAGCGAGCTTCTCTACGAGGCGGTGTGCGTAGTGGATCGGGAAGGGCATGAGCTCGGGCGTCTCATTGCATGCGTAGCCGAACATGAGGCCTTGGTCTCCAGCGCCTTGCTCAGAGTGCAGGCCCTCGCCCTCGGTCACTCCTTGGCTGATGTCAGGCGACTGGCGGTCGAGGCTGACCATGACGGCGCAGGTGTCGCCGTTGATCCCGTAGGCGTCGGAGGTGTAGCCGATGCGCTTGAGGGTGTTGCGGGCGATGTCCTGGTAGTCAACGCGGGCGTTCGTCGTGATCTCGCCAGCGAGGACGCAGAGGCCTGTCGTGACCATGGTCTCACAGGCGACGCGGCTGTTCGGGTCCTGCTCCAAGAGAGCGTCGAGGACGGCGTCCGAGATCTGGTCGGCCACCTTGTCGGGGTGGCCCATGGAGACGGATTCGGAGGTGAAGAGGGATCGTGCCATGGGGGCTTGATGGGGCTTGATGGGGCTTAAAGGGTTCTCTGAGCCGGATTTGATGTGTTCTTTGCTCCCCGGATCGCCATGAGGGGCGTCAGGGGTCTCTCTAACCTTCGTCAGATGGGCTCCCTGACTTCAGTGCCGCCGCGCGGATCGCAGAGCATAGCGTCCTATTCAGCCAGCGGCTACGTCCCCTGACCCAGCCTTGGGAAGCATCTCCTCCAAAGCCACCAGGGTTGCGTGCGTAGCGCCCCTCTCACCAGCGATAGCGGCCCTTCCAAGCTCTCCCATCTCGCTCCGTAGAGAGTCATCTGCCAAGAGCTCCCGGACTGTCGCACCCAACTCATGCTCCCCCGCGATCACCCTAGAGGCGCCTGCGCGCTCCAAGAGCCGCGCCTCCTGAACAAAGTTCTCGAAGCTCGGCCCATGGATGACAGCCCGCCCTGCCGCTGCGGGCTCCATCATGTTTTGGCCGCCGTGCTGAACCAGGGTCCCGCCCACGATCACCACGTCGGCGAGCCCATAGATCTCTTCTAGCTCCCCCACTGTGTCGATGAGGAGCGCGCGGGACTCATCTCGCTCCTCCCCCTTGGAGCGGAGCTCCGTCAGGCGCTGGACCCTACCTCCGAGGCGAACTGAGAGCTCATCGCAGCGGTCTGGATGGCGCGGACAGAGGACGAGCGCTGCGTCGGGGAAGTGCGCCCTCCACGCATCCACCACCCAACGCTCCTCTGGCTCGTGAGTGCTCCCCGCCACGACGAGCTGGCGTGAGGCCTCGCCACACACCAACTGCTGGATCTCCGCACCCGGGGCGCGCAGCTCAAGCGGGAGCGCGTCGACCTTGATGTTCCCCGTGACGACGATCCGGCGCGCCTGGCTGGAGAGGTCCTTGAAGCGAGCCGCGTACTCCTCGTCTTGAACGCAGAACATCGAGATTCGATGGAACTGGGGGAGCAGGTAGCGGAAGGCGTCGTAGCGCTCATAGCTCCGGGCCGTGATCCGACCGTTGACGACGACCACGGGGATGTCGGTGTGGTTGGCTGCCAAGAGGAAGGAGGGCCAGACCTCTAGCTCGACGAGGACGACCGCGTCCAAGCGCAGGGAGCGCAGGAAGCGTCGCACGACGGGAGAGAAGTCCAAGGGGAAGCGCGCCACCCGGTCTCCCCCGTAGACCTTGCTCGCGACGTCCACGCCAGTGTCCGTGGTAGCTGAGATCACGACCTCATAGCCGCTCTCTTCGAGCCCCACTACGAGCGACTGCGCCGCCTTCACCTCGCCGACGGAGACCCCATGAACGAGGACGCGGGGCGCCGCCCCCTTCGCCCGCACCTTCTTCAGCTCAAAGCCGAGCCGCTCCCAGACGAGCCTTCGAAAGGTCGAGTTGATGAGGCAGCGCGTCACCCACCATGGGGACGAGAAGAGGGCGCAGATGACCCACAAGAGGTCATACACGAAGTGCAAGAGCCAGGCGCGGAGTGAGCTCTCACGGCGAACTGGCTCCGCTCGTTGGCCCCCCTCCTGCGCTCCCAAGACCGATCAGGCCTCCGCCTTACCGTGGCACTTCTTGAACTTCTTACCGCTCCCGCAAGGGCACGCGTCATTCCGCCCCACGCCCTCGAAGCCAGCGGCCTCAGCGGGCGCTGCCTCAGTCTTCGCAGGCGCCGCCTCTTTGTCTCCCCCCTCTTGCTGCGTCGCTTGCGCCTGCTGCGCAGCCCGCATTCGCTGGGCTTGCACTTGCTGTTGGCGCATCGCGTCAAAGGCTTGGCTAGCGGGGAGCGCGCGCCGCTGCACGGGCCGTCTGCCTTGGCCTCCCTGAGCAGCCGCCTGACGCCTGGCCATCGCCTCGGCGTCGAGCTCTGTGCCCGGCCCCATCCCCTTCGCCTCCAGCTCTCCGCTGGTAGAGGGCGCGGGGGTGCCCTCTTCGCCGGCGAGGCGGATGCGCAAGATGAGGCTGGTGACCTCATCCTCGATGGCCTCGAAGAGGCGTGAGAACAGCTCGAAGCCCTCCCGCTTGTACTCGGTCTTCGGGTCCACTTGTCCGTACCCGCGCAGGCCGATCCCAGCCTTCAGGGAGTCCATCGCGTGCAGGTGATCTTTCCAGCGTGAGTCGATGGCGTTCAAGAGGATGTAGTTCTCAAGCTTGCGCATCGTCTCCTCTCCGACGGTCCCTTGCCGCTGGTCGTAGAGCTCCTCTAGTCGCTCGAAGACGTGGGTGGGGTCGCCGTCTTCGCCCGCGACCGCGCCTGCTGCGGCGTCGCTGGACACCTCGCCGCCGAAGGTCTTGTGGAACCAACCAGCGAAGCCGTCTGCGTCTCCCCCGTATGTCTCGCACGCACGGAGCACCGCCCTGTCGAACATCGCCAGGACCTTGTCGCGCAGGTCAAACCCTTCGAGCACCTCTTGGCGGGTGCCGTAGATCTGCTTGCGCTGCGTGTCCATGACCTCGTCGTACTCAAGGAGGCTCTTGCGGATCTCGAAGTTGCGGTCTTCGACCTTCTTCTGCGCCCGCGCGATCGCGCGCGTGACCATCGGCGA
>PBFW01000056.1 GCA_002719955.1 Deltaproteobacteria bacterium
CTTCTTGGCCGCCTTCTTCTTGCTGGCCTTCCTGGTCGTTTTCTTTGCGGCCTTCTTCTTGGCCTTTTTCTTGACCTGCTTCTTGGCCTTCTTCTTGGCCGACTTGCGGGCGGTCGTCTTCGCCTTCTTGGCTGCTTTTCTTCGGGTGGTCTTCTTGCGTGCGGCCATGTGGCGAGTCTCCCCTTTTGACGGATTTCGAAGCGGCGCGAGCGTAGCGGATCAGCGCTCGCCCGGAAGTGCCTTCATCGATCCGAGGTATTCCTTCCACTTCGAGCGTAGCGCGATCACATCTGATCGGGCGATTCCGATCGCCGTCGCGACCTCGAAAATCTCGTTGTCCTCGACCGTCGAGATCGTTTTATCGGCTGCTGCGACGGCATAGAGGCATCGCAAGAGGCGCAGGCGTTCATCGCGCTCGGTCATGTCGCGGAAGGCTCGGGCGACGAGGTGATCGTCGCTCCCACCGCGCAGCTCTGCGACTCGGACGGCGGTATCGGCGAGGAGTCGCGACTGTTCGGCGCTCATTTCGCCGAATCTTTCGAGGCGCTGGGCGATCGACGCGCGTTCGGCGTCTTCGATGCGGAGGTCGGCGCCCGCGATACGGGCCAGGAGATAGGCGAACGCGGCAGCGAGTCGTGCTTCTTCGGGCGGAAGGGTCTCGAGGGATTTTTCGATCTCGATGAGGCTCGTGGGTTCGGCATCGCGGCCGGCTTTGTCGCTGCCGAGGCCGAGAAATCGCAACAGGGACACGCTCGCTCCTTTATTCTCTCTCCCTACTGCTCTTCGCCATCGCGCGGCTACACCGCCGCGGAAGTTGGGAGTGGCTCGTCGCACCGGACCGCAATCTCTAGGCTCCGTAGCGGGTTCGCGCAAGACGCAGCAGGTCGGAGAGGGGAAATCAGGCCTGCCTTCGCGGCCTGGCTCGACCTGAACAAACCCCTGCTCGTCGAGGAAGCACCCCGTGATGATTCGAGGCGACCGCGCCGGTTTCGTCGCAGATCAGTCGTTCGCGTACGGGATGACCTCCGACGAGAGCAGGCGGCATTGTTGGTTCATCTCTTCGCCGGTCTGCGCGATCGGGATCGCGATGAATTTCATGATTCCGTTCCTGCGAAACTCGCGAATGCGCGACAACACTTCGCTCGGATCGCCGATCGCCCGAATTCGAGAGATTCGCTCACGCATCCCGGAAGAGGCGTCACCGTTTTGAGAGGCGTCACCGTTTTGAGAGGCGTCACCTTTGGAGTAGGCCACACCCCGTGAAGGCGCACCCTTCCTGGCCGCATTCCCTCGCGACGGCTCCGGCCTTTCGGCTCCCTCACCGATCCGAAACAGGATCGTCGCGCCGTAATGATCATCCGGGATTGGCCGACCGATGCGCTGGCATTCTCGTCGAATCGCTTGGACCGTCGCGCCCGCTTCTTCGGGAGCTTGGAGGGGCGCGAGCCAGCCGCTGCCGTAGCGAGCGGTTCGCCGGATGGCGGCCTTCGAGGATCCGCCCAGCCAGAGCGGGAGTGGCTGTTGTTTGGGTTTGGGCGTGATCGTCGCGCGTCGGAGAGAGAAGTATTCGCCCTCGAAGTCGACGTTCTCCGCCCGCCAGAGCCGCGTGATCACTTCGAGTGCCTCGTCTGCTCGACGACCGCGCCCTTTCGGGCTGCGACCCGTCGCCTCCCATTCCGGGGCGTCCCGGTCCCCGATTCCGACGGCTGGGAAGAATCGGCCGGCACTCAGGTGATCGAGCGTGGCGCATTGGCGCGCGAAGGTGATCGGGTCTCGAAAGGGCAGCACGACGGCGTTCGTTCCGAACTTGAGCCGCCGCGTCGCCCCCGCGACGATCGAGAGCAGGGTCATCGGCTCGAGTGAGGGGTCCCGCGAGATGACCCGATCCGATTGCCAGATCGAATCGATCTCGGAGTTTTCACAGACATCGAGCCAGGTCCGGAACTCGTCGATCGTATCGAAGGGGAAACCTCCGAGTCCGACTCCAATTCGCACGGCCATTTCGTCGTATCCCTTACTCGTCGTCTCAGTGCGCCGGTCCTGATCGATCAGGAAATGGGCCGAACCCCTGTCCGCTGGTCAGACTACGCAAACCTGGCTCGGGCGTCGAGGTGATTCGCTTGAGCCCCGTTCGCATGGCGCGGGCAGGTCCCCGGCAACTGCCGGGCAGAGTCCGTGATCCGCCCCACGTGGGCGTCAGCCTTTCGATCCCAACCGCGACGATACGGACGGGCATGGAATCCCTCGCAATCGCGCTCTCCGGGATGCAGAGCGCACAGACTCGCGTGGCCGCTTCGGCGCACAACGTCGCGACTTTCTTGACCGAGGATTTTCGTCCGCAGCGTGTCGCGCAGACATCGCAGCCGGGTGGTAGTTCGAGGGTGCGGGTTCAGCAGAGCAGCGATCCCGCGCCGGTCAGCTTCGCACGCGGGGTCGTCGGCCAAATCCAGGCCAGTACCCAGTATTCGGCCTCTGCGCGAGTCTTTCAAGTCGGGGCCGAGATGCGCGGCCAACTCCTCGATATTTTCGGATAGTCAAAGCCGCCGAGCGGCCAGGTCATCCGGTCTTGCCGCCTAACTGAGCGCCCCATTGCAACTCGATCCCGTACCCGACGTGCATCCGAAACAATGCGCCGATGTCGCGATTCGTTTCTGCACGAGCGCGCTGAGGTCATCGACGTCGAAGATCGTCCGACGTTCGCCGGGGGGCGAAATCTCGAGGGCCTGATTGAAGTCGCAATCGTAGATCGCGCCGTCGTGGGCGACGCTGATCAGATGCCGACACATGAGGTCGGGGATATTGTCGGCGTTGAAATTGTCGATCAGCAGGCCCATATAGGTCTCGAATTGCCCCTCGCGCTCGAGTTCATGGGCGAAGCGCTTGATCGGCATGTTCGTGATCGTGAGCAGGCGGTTGAAGACGATGCCGAAGCCCCAGCCGAGTTCTTTTCGGTAATCCGCCTCGAGGGAAGCCTGGGAGGCGGGCAGAAAGGGGCCGACCGGGTTGTAGACGAGGTCGAGAACGAGGTCCGAATCGGGCTTGCCGTAGCCGAGCCCGTTCAGGATCTGGAGAGCCCGGATGCTGCCGTCGAAGACGCCGCGCCCGCGCTGCCTCTCGACGTTTTCGAGTCCATGACAGGGCAGACTGGCGACGATTTCGACGCGCTGATCCGCGAGGAAGTCGGCCATGCCCCGCTGATCCGGTTCCAGCAGGATCGTCAGATTGCATCGGTCGATCACGCGTCGGTCGAGTGCCCGCGCACCTCGCACGAGGAAGCGAAAATCGGGATGCATCTCCGGAGCGCCGCCCGTGATGTCGAGGGTTTCGATTGCGGGATTCGACTCGAGCAGCTCGAGGACCCGACCGATGGCGCGTCGGTCGAGCCGCTCCTTTCGCTTAGGGCCCGAGTCCACGTGGCAGTGGTGACAGGCGAGGTTGCATTGCAGCCCGATATTGAGCTGGAGCGTATCGATTCCGACGCGCCGCAGCCGAGAGATCCCCCGATTTTTCAGGTGATCGTCGAAATGCATGGGGTCGAGCCGTGGCTGCGTCGAACTCACGCGCGCACCTCTCTGCGTCGCTCCCGGCGACCTAGCAGCACGAATCGGAGGCGGGCTTGTTGATCCTGTAGTCGGCGCCCTTGGTCTCGCGCGGGTGGCGTGGCTCGGTCCGCTCACAATCGAAGGCGCCTCGCTCGTCCTCGGGGATGGCCGCGGCGGGCTCGATCCCGATCGTCTGGCCGGCGTAGGGCTCCCCCGTCAGGATCCGGTAGGTCTTTGCGCAGACGGCCATTCGCACGCCTCGCTCCAGAATGTGGCCGTCATCGTCGACGACCTGCTTCCAGGGCCCCTTGTAGAGGAGCGCTTGGCCCGCTTCCAGGCAGACGCCTTCCTTGCCTTTCATTGCGGTGATCGTGACCGAGCGGAATTCGATGCCCTCGACGACGGCGAAGGGTTCCCCCTCCCATTTGTCGATCTCGATGCCGTAGAAGCCCGCCGCTTCGAGTCGCCGCAGGAAATCGAACTCGTGGAAGGCCCCGGAAACACAGCCGCTCCAGAGTTCCGGATCGTTCTTCAGATGTTCGGGGACGATTTCGTCGCTCACGATATCCGAGATCGCGATTCGGCCTCCGGGTCTGAGGACGCGAAATATCTCTTCGATCAGCTGCCCCTTGTCGCTCTCACGTACGAGGTTGAGGACACAATTCGAGACGACGAGGTCGATCGAGTCGTCTCGCACGAGGGGGTGCTCTGCGATCAGCCTCTCCCTTTGCTCGTCGAGCCGCGTCAGGTCGTCGAGGTTCTGGACGGGATGCTCGCCCAACCAATGCTCCAGACGATCGACATCGAGCGCGAGATCCTGGATCCGGCCGCGGCGAAATTCCACGTTCGCGTGCCCGACCCGTTCGGCGATGGTCGGGGCGCTGCGTCGCGCGAGTTCGAGCATCTCGTCGTTCATGTCGACGCCGATGACGTGCCCCTTCGGACCGACGACCTGTGAGGCGATGAAACAGATCTTGCCACCTCCGCTCCCCAGATCGAGCACGGTCTCGCCCTCCCGGACATATCGCGAGGGGTCACCGCATCCGTAGTCGCGTTCGATGACTTCGGCGGGAATCGCCTCCAGGAGTTGGCGGTCGTAGTCGACCGGGCAGCAGAGGGCGGTGTCGCGAGCCTGGGCGGCGGCGCTGTAGCGCTCCCGAGTGGCCCCTTCGGCGTCGAGCCGAATGGATTCGGGGGGCGAAGTCGGTGCGTCGTGCTCGACGAGGCTCATGTTCGTTGGCTCCTTTGGTCTGAAAAAATCGCCGTTCTCAAGTACGCGGTTCGGGTTGACTGAGTTACTGGTCTCTTCCCGCGGGATTCGGTTTTTGCGTGCAGTCTCGAAGTCAGTTCTTGCCATCCGAGGGTCGCGATCCTGCTGCTATGGTCTGCGCCGGTTCGCAGTGGCCTCGAGGGTTCTTGCCCCGCGCCGAGCCCGATGGCTGTTTCCGGCCCGCAGGCAGATGGAAAAGATCCATTTCTCGGGTTTCGAAGGGTTCGAGCGGGTCGCCGGGCACGCGATCGGGTCGAGCCCCGAACGCCCAGAGTATAACCACCCAACTACCACCCATTCCCATGACAGGAGCCCAGAAAATGAGCGAAATCCGCTTCGACGACCGCGTCGCAGTCATCACAGGTGCCGGCGGCGGTCTCGGTAAGACCTATGCCCTCGAGTTCGCCAAGCGCGGCGGTCAGGTCGTCGTCAACGATCTCGGCGGCGCCGCGGACGGATCCGGCGGCGGATCGAGCATGGCCGACGGGGTCGTCAAGGAGATTGGCGAAGCCGGCGGAACCGCCGTTGCGAACTACGACTCGGTTTCCACGCCCGAGGGCGGTGAGGCGATCATCCAGACCGCCCTCGACAATTTCGGTCAGGTCGACATCGTTGTGAACAACGCGGGCATCCTGCGTGACAAATCCTTCGCGAAGCTCTCACCCCAGGAACTCGAGGTGGTGATCGATGTTCACCTCAAGGGTGCGTTCTTCGTCTCTCAACCCGCCTTTCGAGCGATGAAGCAGCGCAATTATGGTCGCTTCGTCTTCACGGCCTCCGCCGCCGGACTCTTCGGCAACTTCGGCCAGACCAACTACGGTGCGGCGAAGATGGGCCTCGTCGGCCTCTCGAATGTGCTTTCCGTCGAGGGCAAGAAGAATAATATCCTTTCGAACGTGATCGCACCGATCGCGCGCACCCGGCTCACCGAGGACCTGCTCGGACCGATGGCGGAGAATCTCAAGGCGGAACAGGTCACGCCGCTGGTGACCTACCTCTGTTCCGAGGCCTGTGAGGAGACGCACTCGATCTACTCGGTCGGGGGCGGCAAATATTCGCGGATCTTCGTCGGGATGGGCAAGGGCTATTTCTCGGGTGTGGGCGTGGTTCCGACCGCCGAGGAGATCGCCGCGAATTGGGATGCGATTCATTCGGATGCGGACTACGTGATCCCGGATTCGATCGGGATCGAGATGAAGACGCTGCTCGAGGCCTTCAAGGGCGAGTAGGCCTGCGCTCAGGCCTCGGCCGCGAGCAGCTCGTCGAGGGCCGGCCACTCGATCGCCGCCTGGGCGGCGAAGACCCGCAGCAATAGCGTGCGGTCGTCTTCGCCGTCCGCGCTGCGAAATTGCTGGACCTTGCCCTGGAGATCCGCGGCTTCGGGGCAGGGCACCTCTTCCTGGGTCAGAACGCCTTCTTCATGCTCAAGACCCATCAGGTCGAGCCATTCCGTGAGCAGTGGGAGTCGGCATTTGAGGAAGTAGACCGCCAGGAGTTCCTCGGCGAGATGGTTCGAGTTCGCGCGGGACACCGCCTGCCGGATCGATTTCATGCGTTTGGCGGGCGCCTGCTTCATCAGGAATTTGGGGCGGAATTTCAGGATCTGGGCGGCGGCGAGGGTGGTTCCGCGAATGACCTCGGGGTTGTCCTCGTTGAGCTGGCCCAGGAGTTGGTCGAATTTCTCCTGGCTCATCGCCGCAATGATCTGATGGGGTCGCATCATGATGTCTCCTGAGGGCCGGTCCACGTCGAAGCGGAGACCGGTGGCGAGCAGTGAGGTAGCACCCCGGGCGGCGGACCGCCGTCGAGATCCTGTCGGGCCGGGGATCTTCGGAATCAGGGTCCTCGCCAGACCTCGCGGACGCCTACCCCGACGCTGCAGACCAGACCGGCGGCGAGGGCGGAATGCAGCGCTGTGATCTCGACCGGGAGCCGGAGCAGGACGTTGGCCACGCCCACCCCGACTTGTGCGAGGGCGAAGACTGCGGCGACGGCCAGCCAGCGGCGGCTGCCCGGATGGCTGCGCGCTCGCCAGGCAGCCGCGGCGATCGCCAGGGCAGCGGCGTAGCCGAGGCTGCGGTGGAATAGGTGGAGCCCCTGGATGCCCGTCCAGGTCGGGAAGAATTCCCCGTTCATGCACGTCGGCCAATCGGGACAGACCAGGCCCGCGTAATGAGACGAGACGAGGCCGCCGAGGACGATCTGAAGGGCGAGCAGCGCGCCGGCCAAGGAGGTCATGGCGCGTTGGCCGGAATCGGCGGGGGTCGGGCTGGGATCGACCGCGGAGAGTCGCGAGAGTCGACGACCCAGTAGGACGACCGCGAGGGCGAACGCGTTGCCCGTGACGAGATGTGAGGTCACGGTCCAGGAGGCGAGCAACTCGAGGACGGTCAGGCCACCGAGAACGATCTGTACCGCCAGCAGCAGCGTGGCCACGAACAGGCTGAGCCGCATACGCTCGCCCAGCTCCGGGAGTCGGAGCGTGAGGAGGCCGAGGGCGAGAAAGGCGAGTCCGACGCTGCCCGCGAGGACGCGATGGCCCCATTCGAAGGCGATCTTGAAATTGAATGGCGGGATGACCTCTCCGAAACAAAGCGGCCAGTCGGGGCAGGACAGACCCGCACCGTGCGCGCGAACGAGGGCGCCGAGCACGATCAGGATGTAGGTGACGCCCGCCAGGGCGAAGAATCCCAGCGCCAGGCGCTGGGCCGGCGAGGCGGAGCGCAACTCATTGGAGGTCTGGTCACGAGCCAAGAATCTAGGTTCTCCCGCCCGCTTCCGATGCGGCCTCGTCAGGGGGCGAACGGAGAACGAGGCGCATCGGGCGTGGGATGAGTAAGGGTGGACGCGACGATCGTCGGCGGGCGGACTCTAGAGAAGGAGGCGCTCGATCGCTTGAGTTGGGTTCGTGCTCGCCGCGCGTGCCATCATGCATTCGAACGGCGCTGATCCCCCCACGGGTGAGAACTCGTCGGGTGCAAATGGGATCGGGTCTTCAGAACTTCTCGGAAGCTGTCGATACGGGGACTGATATGGTCGAAGCACAGATGATACGCGAAATGAATGACGATCCCCGCAAACTCACCCAGATGATTGCGCGCGTCTCCGAGCTGGCGGAGGCCCACGCGGTCTGCTCCGTCGTCGTCGGCGTTGCGGCGGACGAAGGGGATCTTCTCTTCCCCGATTATCTGGCCTATCTCGAGAGCGCCCTGCGCGTCGAGGACCAGATCTTTCGCATGACCCGCGAGCGGGCCGTGCTCTACCTGTCAGATGTCGACGCCACCCGCGCCGCCGAAGTGTTAGTGCGGATCTTCGGTCAATTCTGCGATGAATTTCCGACGGCCGAGGCCCCCGAGTTCGCCCAGCGAATGCTCGAGGTGACACCCGGCGTCGGACCCATCTCGGTCAAGGACGTGCTGACTTCGGTCTTCGGATCGAAGGACTTGATGAACTAAGGACCCGCGTCGCCGGGTCCATGTTGGGAATCGATGAGTCAGTCGCTCGGCTGGGTGAAGGGCGCACGCAAGCGTTCGGCCCAGGGACCGGGCTTCCCGTTGGCGACGGGTCTTCCATTCCATTCGATGATGGGAATGACTCCGCGCACCGCGTTGACGGACATGAACTCGCGGGCGCTCTCGAGATCTTCGCGGCGGAGCCGGGCGAAAGCGATCTCCGGCTGGCTCTCCAATACGATCGTCAGGCCCAGTCCTTCGACGGCGCCCAGAGCGGGGTCGGGCGTGACGAGCCGTCCGGTTCGAGTGACCACCAGGAAATTCGAATGGGCGCCCTCGACGAGCAGGCCGTGGGCGTCGAAGAGTAGAACCTCATCGAATCCTGTCTCTCGCATCTCTCTTCGCCCGGCATCGTAGGCCAGCACATCGACGTATTTCGTGTTCGCGCGAAACTCGCGGCCCGGGTGGGTGGTTTGTGAAATCTTCGCCCGCCAGTTTCGGGGAACCGATCCCAGCGGCCTCGGTGTGGGGATCAGCTCCGGTCCGCCGCCCGGCGGGCGTGACCACTCGATTCGCACGATGCCATCGCCCCGGCCAAAGGCGGCAGCGGCCGCTTCTCGAAAGAGATCTTCGATTTCTAGGCGGGGGGGAAGAGGGAGCCCGAGTCGCTTCGCGTCTCGGCGCAGCCTTGCCGCGTGGCGTTCGGTGCGCTCCACGCGACCCGCCGTGACGCGGGCCGTCGTGAACGAACCGAGGCGCCGGGGGAACTCGCCCGACGTCTCGCCCGATTCACCCATCGCGCTGCCTGCCGCCTAGCGATTCTCGATCGGTGTATACGCGGTCTTGGTCGGGCCGGTGTAGATCTGGCGCGGTCGGCCGATCTTGAAGGCCGGATCTTCGTGGAGTTCCTTCCACTGCGCGATCCAACCCGGCAGGCGTCCGATGGCAAACATGGCGGTGAACATATTCGCAGGGGTGCCGATCGCGTTGTAGATGACGCCCGAATAGAAGTCGACATTCGGATAGAGCTTGCGCTCCACGAAATAATCGTCCTTGAGCGTGATCTCCTCGAGTTCCTTGGCGATCTCGAGCAGCGGGCTGTGGATGCCCATGCGCTCGAGCACGTCGTCACAGGCCCTCTTGATCACCTTCGCGCGCGGGTCGTAGTTCTTGTAGACCCGGTGGCCGAAGCCCATCAGGCGCGCGCTCTCGTCGCCACTCTTTGCGCGTTCAAGAAACTCGCGAGCGGTCTGTCCATCCTCGTGGATCGCCTCGAGCATCTCGATCACCGCCTGATTTGCACCACCGTGCAGCGGGCCCCAGAGCGCATTGATCGAGGCCGAGATGGTTCCGAAGAGGTTGACCATCGACGACCCGACCAGCCGCGTCGTGCTCGTCGAGCAGTTCTGCTCGTGGTCGGCGTGCAGGATGAAGAGCAGATCCAGCGCTTTCTTGACGACCGGGTCGACCTCGAATTCCTCACACGGATTTCCGAACATCATTCGCAGGAAATTGCCCACGTAGTCGAGGCTGTTGAGGGGATACAAGAAGGGCTGGCCGACGGAGTGCTTGTAGGCGTAGGCCGCCAGTGTTGGAAGCTTCGCGATCAAGCGGTGGGCGGAAATCTCGACCTGACGAGGGTCGCGGGGGTCGAGCGAGTCAGGGTAGAAGGTCGCGAGCGTCCCGACCGTGGCCGCGCAGGCCGCCATTGGATGCGCGTCTTTCGGAAGCGCCGCGTAGATTTTCTTGAAGTCTTCGTGGAGCATCGTGTGACGAGCGATCGTCGATCCGAACTCGTCGAGTTCTGCCTGCGTGGGCAGCCGACCGTAGATCAGGAGGTAGGTGACCTCGACGAAGCTCGAGTGTTCGGCCAGCTCGTCGATCGGAATGCCGCGATAGCGGAGGATGCCCTCCTCGCCGTTGATGAAGGTGATGGCGCTCTGGCACGAGCCCGAGTTGGCGTAGCCGGGATCGAGGGTGATATAGCCGGATTCGGCACGGAGCTTTCGGATGTCGACGGCGCGTTCGCCCTCGCTGCCCTCGATGACGGGCAATTCGAAGGTCTTGTCTCCGATACGGAGTTGGGCGGTTTCGGACATGATTGGCTCCTCTCTCTCTGTCGTGGCGCTTCGTGGTATTGGCGAAGCGTCCTGGTTGCGGTTTCCCAGTCGTGCGCGGCCAGCTGCTCGCGGTCAGCCGTGTCCGCTCGGTCCCGGGGCTCATTCGGAGGACCGTGGGATCGGTCGGGGGCTGCGGAGGTCGCGCGCGCGATCAATCGTTCAGAGCGCTTGCCTCGGCGGGCCTCAGAGCGATCCGCCAGCTCGCTCGCGCCCCCCCGCGGAAGCGGATAAGGGGGCGAACTGGTGGGTCTCGTCAGAGTCTGACCCGCGTCAGGCTCGACTCATCTCTTCGATTCCGTGGCAACGCTGGTTGCGGCCGATCGCGAGGGAGTGGAGGAAAGCGGGGGTCTGGACCGCTGGCAAGGTAGCGGAACGAGCATCACGATGGCAGGTCGGTGGAGTGCTAAAACTGATTGTCGTCAGGGATATAGGCTTGCTCCGTGCGCTTTCGCCACCGTGCTCGGAAGATCTTGACTGAAAAGGGGTTTCCCCTCTGGGGAGTCCGGTTTCCTTCTGCGCAGCGGCGATTCGCCGATCTCTGCGAATCCGAAAGGGCTGATCGTGGAGCGGTCACCTGGCCTCGGATGAGGCGATGTGGGTCCTCCGCGGGCCGTTTGCGGCTGATGCGGGCATGGCCTGGGCGGTATTCTCTTGCCCGATGCCACCACATGGCGGGACGGGAGAGGTCGAGGGTGGTTGCCCATGCCCAGCGCGTTGATCGAGCCGAGTTGCGCAGCGCACATGAAGCGTTTTCGAAGAGCGTGGGAGATCCGGGGGTCGCCTCTGCGGCGATCGCCGAGATCTTCGACGGCCTCACCGCTGAACTTCGCGTCGCGCTCGTGCGATCTCTCGGGCGCGCCGAGCAGCGCACGCTCTACCGCAAGGTCGACGGTTTCGCCCCGGTCGCCCTATCGGACCTGGTCCCGTCGGGCCGTGCCGACCTGGAGGAGGTGCGACACCTCGGTTTGAACACGCTGCCCGTCTTTCGGGTCTTTGAAAAACGCTTCTGCCGCCTGCCGGGAGACGAGGCGGGCGCCCCCGTGGCGCTCGCCGGTTATAACTTCCAGGCCCTTTCCCCGGTGACGGGGCCGGGGTATTTCGTGGCTGTCGAGGATATCGCTCGCCGGGAGGTGCTCGTCGACTATCGCCGCCTGCCCGAGACCAAGCCGTCGGATTGGCCGGAGATCCGGTCGAATGAGCGTGGACTCGCGCGATTCGTCTATGGCTTCATGGTCGATCGTCTGCGCCGGGTTTCGGAGCATGTGACGATCGGCTCGGCCACGCGCAAGGGGCGCGAGATGGGCAGTTATTTCGCCCTCACGCGATCGGAGTGATGTGACGGAGTCGGGGGGGGCGGTCGCGAATCGAGGAGGGGTGTGTGCGGCCCGGAGACGACGTCGGGGGACTCAGCCGGCGCGTTTGACCTTGAAACCGCGTTTTTCGAGTTCCTCGACCAGCGTATCCCGGTGGTCCCCCTGGATTTCGATCACGCCCTCCTTGAGCGCCCCTCCGGTTCCGCAACGCCGTTTCAATTCCCCGGCGAGCGCGGCGAGATCATCGGCGTCGACCGGGACACCCGTGACGGTCGAGACGGTCTTCCCACGGCGACCCTTGGTGGAGCGCCCGACGCGCACGATGCCGTCGCTCGACCTGGCGCTTTCGGCGTCCTCGCGCGCCTTGATACGCGCCCTCGCGCCCTTGCCGCGACATTGGCAGCGCGTCTCCGTGCGTCCGCAGGCTGGACAGATCCGCCCCTGCTCGCTCGAGTAGACGAGCCGGTCTCCGCCGTCACCGCGTCCCATGCTATGCGTGCCCCTCGGTCGGTCCGCGGCCTTCGGGCCCCGTTCGACCACCGAGCAGCCGGCGGTGATCAACCATGATGCAGCGGTCCTGGACCACTTCGATTCCGGCTTCGCGCAAGCGCTGGGCGGATTCCCCATGATGGATGCCGAGTTGCATCCAGACGGCTTTGGGGTGCGGTTGCAGGGAGAGGATTTCGTCGACGTGTCCCGGGACATGTTCCGAGGCGCGGAAGAGGTTCACGATATCGATTGGTTCCGAGACCTCGGTGAGATTCGGATGGCACGTCTCATCGAGGACGGCTTCGAGCTTCGGATTGACCGGAACGATTCGGTAACCGGCCCGCTGCATGTAGAGAGGAACACGAAACGCATCCTCGCTCTGTCGGTCCTTGATTCCGATGACCGCGATGGTCGTCGCCGATTCGAGCAATTCGCCCAGGCTCTCATCACTTTCGATGGGGCTCATTCAATCCATCCTCTTCGATCCGCCCGGGTCTCGGTCGTTCCGAACGCTGGCCCGGCGAGGAGTCGAAGTTAGCTACTTTTCGGGTCCGGGCCCCTCGTCGCTCGAATGCGTTTCTTCACCTCGGACCAGCGATCGACGCTCGACACCCCGGGGCGCAGCCGATACGGTCCCGGGCCATGACTTACCGATCTCGCCCTTCTCGCGGTTCGAGGCCGCGGCAGGGGATGGCCGCGTCGATTCCTGTCACCCTTGTCGCAGTCGTCACGCTGGGGACGGTTCTTTGCGTCGCGATCGTTTTCGGTCTCGGCGTTCGGAGTGCGTCGGCTGAGGACCTGGGTCGAACGACGATTCGTGATCCGATCGAGCGTCTCTTCGAAACGCAACTCGACAACGGTCTCCGGGTGGTTCTGCTCGAGGACCATCGGACGCCGGTCGTCGCGGTTCAGATCTGGGTCGATGCGGGATCCTCCGACGAGTCGTTCTATACCGGAACCGCTCATCTCTTCGAACACATGATGTTCAAGGGATCGAAGAATATCGGTGAAGAGGTCCACGCTCAGCTCATCAATGAGCGCGGCGGTCGCATCAACGCGTATACGAGTCACGACGTGACCGTCTACCACGAAGATGTGACAGCGGAGAGCTTGCCCCTGGTAATCGACCTCGAGGCGGAGCGTTTCCTCAACCTGGATATTTCCGAATCGACGCTCGATAGCGAGCGCGAGGTCGTTCTCGAAGAGCGTCGGCTGCGGACCGAGGATACCCCGGACGGTCGCGGCTTCGAAGCGTTGACCGCTCTCGTCTGGAAGGCCCATCCCTACCGTTGGCCGGTCATCGGTTGGCGGAGCGATGTCGAGCAGGTGACGGTGGAGGCCTGCCAGTCCTTTTTCGACACCTATTATGCCGCCAACAATCTGACGGTCGTGATCGTCGGTGATTTCGAGACCGCATCGACGATGAAGCAAATCGAGCGGGCTTTCGGACGTCTGCCGACGGCCGATTCGATTCCGCGCAACCCGACGACGGTCGTGCCCCAACACGGAGCCCGACGATCCGATGTCTATTTCGACGCCAAGATTCCGCTCCTCTTCGCAGGCTGGCACGCGCCGCCCACCGGTCACGCTGATGGCGAAGCGCTCGACCTCGCCAGCCAGATTCTGTCCGGCGGCCGGTCGAGCCGCCTCTACCGCTCCCTCGTCTACGAACATGAAAAGGCGCTCTACGCGCATGGCAGCTATTGGGAGTTCAAAGATGCGGGCATGTTCTACGCGTCCGCCGGTGCACGGCCGGGTGTTTCCCTCGACGAGGTCGAGGCGCTCTTCATGGCGGAGATCGATCGCGTGGGGAGCGAGGGCGTGAGCGAAGAGGAAGTGGCTCGAGCCCGACGACAGATGGAGGTTTCACTCGTCAATCGCTTCGTAACCAATCATTCGATGGCGAGCCGGATCGGCCGGGAGATCGTCGCCTTCGGTCGCGTCCGCCCGCTTTCGGAGCGGATCGAAGCCATCCGTGCGGTGACGCCGGCGGATGTCCAGCGTGTGGTTGCGGCCTACTTGAAGCCCGAGTTCCGCAGCATCGTTCGCGTGATCCCACGCGAGCCGGATCGCTCGGGAAACACGGAATCGAAACCCGCCGCTGCGCGAGTGGGGGGGATACGATGAGTCGCGGCCTGCGTTGTCTGTTCGCCGCCGCGGCGCTTCTGCTCGCGCCTGCTTGTTCCCTGATATCCGGCTCGCTGCAGTTCAGTTCGCGCCCGGCGTGGGAGCTTCCCCCGCCGCCGCCCGTCGAAGGACCGGTGGTCGGAGACGGCACGCTGCATCGATCTGTGCTGCCCAATGGTCTCGAGATCATGATTCTCGAGGACGATCGATTGCCGCGGGTCTCGCTCGGACTCGACTTGCGTCGCGGTGCGGGCAGCGTCGATCCCAGCCGAGCGGGTCTGGCGGCGATCGCCACCGAGGTGATGCAAAGGGGTGCGGGCGACCGAGACGGGCTTGCGCTGGCCCAGGTCGTCGAGGATGCCGGGGCTTCGCTCTCCGTGTCTGCGGGTTGGGACACCACGGGCATCTCGCTCTCGGGATTATCCGAGGATCGCGCGCTCTTGCTCGAAATCCTCTCGGATGTAGCGCTTCGGCCGCGCTTCGACGAGGAAGAGTTTCGCAAGGCCGTCGCGGAACATCAGGCGGGGCTCGTGGGTGCGCAGGACGATCCGGCGACATTGATCAGGTGGCATACGCTGCGTGCGCTCTTCGAAGGCCATCGCTACGGATTGCCGCGCGGTGGAACGATGGAGACGATCGCGGGCCTGTCGGTCGCGGATGCGCGTGGCTATTGGACGGACCGCTTCGTGCCACGCAATACGATCTTCTGGGCGGTCGGTGATGTCGACAGCGAGAGGCTCGTTGCCGAGGTCGAAGGACTCTACGGTGACCTTCCGGATGTCTCGACGATTGAGAATACGCCGCCCACACCCGAGAGAACTCCCCTGGCACGGCGCGTGATCGTCGTGGACAAGCCAGAGCTGGGCCAGGCTCGTATCGTGCTTGCCCACGAGGGAATCTCCCGAACCGAGCCCAAGCGCATCCCGATCGCCCTGATGAACGACGCGCTCGGCGGCAGCGGATTCTCGTCGCGACTCATGAAACGCGTGCGCTCCGACGAGGGACTCACCTATGGCATTGGCTCGGGGTATTCCCTGCGCGGCGTGCCGGGCCCCTTCTCGGTGTCGACCTTTACGCGGGTCGCGAAGGTGCGCGAGGTGATCGATCTCCTGCTCGAGGAGATGGAAGGGATTCGAGGCGAGCGGCCGATGACCGAGGAGGAACTCGCAAAATTCATCAGCTACAACGTCGGGCGTTTTGGGCTCTCTCTCGAGACGAGCGGGTCGGTCCTGTCTTCGCTCGTGAACCTGCAGATCTACGGGCTTCCGAGCGATTCCCTCGACACCTATCGCGGTCGCCTCCGGGCCGTCACCCTCGAGGACGTGCGTGAAGCCGCCGCGGATCATCTCCACCCCGATCGCGCCGCGATCGTTGTACTGGGCCCGTCCGAAATGCTGATTCCGCAGCTCGAGGGTCTCGGGCAGGTCGAGGTCTGGCAGCCCTAGCGTCCGAAGATGTCGAGAATATCGCTGCCCCTGACGTACCGCGACGGATGGATTGCCTCCGCGAGTTCCTCGAGGGTGATTCCATCGGGCCGGATCTGCTCGAGCCAGCCACGCTGGATTCGACGGAACTCTCCGGGGGAAAGCCCGAGTCGGCGGTGGTAGCGGAAGAGGGCGTCGAGCTGGTCGAGGGTCGTATAGGCCTCGAGAAGCGAGCTCGGACGGTTCTTCACGAAGCGGCGGAGCTCGAAGCCGATCACGCGGCGCGCGCGTGTCATTTCGAGGTATCGGTCGAGTGCGCTCTGGAGGACGTCTCGAACCTCACCCGTGCGTTGGCCGTCGGTTCCGAAGAGTTCTTCGTAGAGGGAGATCGCGGACTCGGCATCCTGTGGATCGAGGCGTGCGCCCGTGATCGCGACCTTGCCCCGCTTGGCTGAAGAGTCTTTGGAATGGGCGAGGTCGTCGATGACCGCGACCCCTTCGAGACGCGCGAGCAGCACTTCTGCGGGAGTGTCGTGGGCGTCGATCGCGAGCGACGTCAATCGATCTGCGTTCGAGAGCGGCGAGGCCTCCCTGAATTTGCGCGAGGGGGTCGGGACGACGGTGGGGCCGAACGCACCGGGCAGCTGCGAGCGGGAGCTACCGAGCCCGAGGAGCGAGGGGACCCGATCGTCGATGCCGGTCCCGACGAAGGAAAAGTAGCTTTCGTCGATCAGGCCGCCGCTGGGCAGAATTGCGAGGACGGGAAAGCGACCGAGAAAGGTGGGGAGGGTCGGATCGAAGGGGTCCACGACCCCAAAACGTGGTTCCTTGCCGATCCCTTCGGCGGTCGGGGTCACCCCACCAAAGTCGATCATGTTGGCGAGAATCGTCGAACCGCCGTCCTGGGTGCTCGTCCCCCTCGGACCGAAGGTCGTGCCGGCATTGCGCTTCATGAGACCGATCTCGCTCGGGGGGGCCATGCCACCGATGATGAATTCGAGCGCGGATACGTCGCCGAGGGTCACGACCGCTCCCGGATGGTCGATTGTGATCCGCCCGCCTACCGAGAGCCGCTCGCCCGATCCCATCACGAAAGGACCCCCCATCAGGCTCTCGAATTCGAGGTTGCCGCTGCTCTTGCCAATGGTGGCATGGGGGACGAGGTCGACACGGCCGGTCCCGTATTCGGCGAGTACGGCGACGATTCCGGTACTCGCCGTGCCGAGGTCGGGGGCGCTTCCGAGATCGTTGCGCAGGTCGGTGAGAAAGTTGCCGTCATCGGCATTCGCGGGATCGTCGGGCTCGTTCAGGGCGGCGGCCAAGAAGACGGTTTCGCCGTCGACCCGTACGAGTTGATCCGAATCGATCGCCGTTTCCTGGACGCCATCGCCATCCCCCTCGACCATGGGATCATCTGAAGAGTCCACTCTGCGTCCGAACTGGACGGTCGCATCGCTGGCCGTGCTGTCCGAATCGAAGAGCACCCACAATCTTCCGAGTTGTTCGTCGGGGATCAGGGGCTCCCGGACGTCGGAGAGGTCGAAATCCGTGGAGGTTCCGATGTCCTCCTCGAAAAATATTTCTCCGCGCGCCTGGAGGATGAGGCCGGCATCGGTTTCCATGGAGACGCTGGAATCGCGGTAGATATCGTCGGTGAATCGGATGCTGCGACCATTCGTGGAGAGCGTCTCCTCGAGCACGGTCTCGCCCGAGTAGCGCTGGTCCCCGCTCGTTTCGATCGTCAGATCATCGGCGGTCGGTATCATGGGAGGGCCACCGGTTGCGGAGAAGGGAGTGATGGTGATCTTTCCTGCGCCACCCCCTGCTTCGAGGTCGAGGGAGGCGAGCTGAAGCGCGGCGAAGTCCGTTGCGTCGAGATCGGGCGCTGCGAAGTCGTCAAAGGTGTAGCCGGGGGTGAGCCCGGTCAATTGGATCAGGATATTTCCGTTCGGGTCGGCGACACCACCGTTCGTGCGCACGATCAGGTTGCTGAATGAGGTTCCGGCGCGGACAGAGTCTCCGAGCACGAAATCGTTGCCTGTCGTCGTGAGTTCGATATCGATCTGGGAGAGCGATTCTCGCAGGGTTTCGCTCTTCTCTCCGGTGAAGAAACTGAAGTCGCGTCTCAAGTAGCGGTCGGCTCGAACGAGCCGTGTGGACGAGAAATCGCCGGGTTGAAGGACGCGCACGATGGGTCGTTCGATCGCGTCGGGATCCGACCGAAGGCGGGCGAGGTGTTCGGGGAACTCGAGGCCTGTGAGAACCGTGCCACCGACCAGCCGTAGATTCGGAGCGTCGAGGAAGAGTTCGCCCGCAACGCTCGTCCGGAAGGTGACGTCGTTCGACTCGATTCGAACTTGGCCGTCGAAGCCCTGTGGGCTCGAGGCGGCGAAGGGGTCGGCGAAGGTCGTGTCGACGATGACCTTGGCGTTTTCCGCGATTCGGCCGAGTATCAAGTGATCCGTCCAAGGCGAGATCAGATGTGGCGTGACCACGGTCAGCTCACCCTGGATCGATGAGAGATCGAGGGTGTTCCACTCGTCGGGGCGCGGGACGCCCGCGGCGGTGAGCGGAGTCAGAATATCTCCCTCGGCACCGGGGGTACTCAGGTCGAAGTCGCGGCTCTGCTGAACCGAAAAGAGCGATGTTTCCGAGTTCCCGCTGCGCGTGACGGAGGCGAGGCCTCTCAGGTCGACCTGGGCGAGGGCCCCTTGAACGATCTCGTCGCGTTTGCCGTCTGGCGTGCCGGTCATGTCCTCGTTGTCCACGTCGGGATTCGTAACGGTCTCGACGGGCCCAGCGGAGAGTTCGATTCGGTTGGCCATCAGGGTCGTGCTCGCGATGCCCTCGAATACGAGGTTGCCCATCGCCGCCGTCGGTGTGTAGGCGGTCGTCGGAAGGCCATCGACCAAAGCGGCCGCGAGGATGATCGAATCCTCTGAATTCATCGTCACGCCGTCCGCGACGGTGATCGACTCCGTCGTGTAGGCGCCGACATTGGCGAATTCGTATAGGTCGCCCGCGCCGCCAGCACCGAACAGGATGTCCCCAAGCAGGGGGGCATAGGCACTTCCGAGGAGGAGGTTGCTGCCGCTGACGTTGTCGGGCGCGACCTCGGCCGATTCCTGGCGGCTGATGATGGTATAGGCGGTCGGAATCGCGGTTCCGTCCCGCTCGTCTTCGATGGAGCGTCGGAGGTTGCCCGAGATCGCGAAGCGGTCCGGGAGTTCGTCCGGGGTGACCTGACCCTCCTGGTCGATGATGAGGGTGGTTGGGCCCCGTCCCGTCGTGAGGTCGAACATCCCTGAAACGCCATCGGTCTGGGACGCGGTGCTCAGATTGGTGGTCGTGGCGATCTCGTTCGTCGCATCGAAGGCTTCGATCAGCAGGCTTTCGGCGTCATAGGCGGAGTCGATCTGCAGACCCGCTGGCGGGGCGTCGGCGTCGAGTCCACCGAGCAGGACCCGACCGGTGCCTACGGCGGGCAGGAGGGCGCCGAGAGTCAGCTCGTTGGCGCGAATTCTCAACTTGATTTCTCGCAGCGGATCGTCGAGCGCCTCCGTCGGCGTGAGGGTGAGGTCGCCGCCGTCGATCGTGAGCAGTTCGATCGTGTTGGCCTCGAGGATCAATCGAGTCTGGACGTCGGGATTGATCGGAAGCGGGCTGATCCGATCGCCGCTGCCGGGATCGAGGCTGGCGATCTCGAATTGGGTGATGTCGATGCTGCCGCCGTCGCTGCGGATGGCCAGGATATTGGGCAGCAGATCTGGAAGGTTCCCGATGAATTGAGCCTCCGTCGGGAGGTCGATCACCTGGATATCGTCGTCTTCCTGATAGACGAATATACGGTCCGTGACCGAGCCGACGGGGGAAAGGTCGAAGGAGGCCCCGCCGACGAGGATTCGGCCAGAGCTGTCGTTGCCGATTCCGTCGCTGGCGATCAATTCGATCCGGGGGGCGGTGACGGTCGCGCCACTCCCGAAGGATAGGGTTCCGAGGCCGTTCATCGCGGCACGCAGCGTGACGCGCTCGCGGGCCTCGGCCGGGAGGCCGGTCGGGTTGAATCGTTGGGCCAGGGTGTCGCTGAAGGTGAAGTCGCCGACGCCACCGAGTTCGATCGAGGGGCCGACGAAGCTGAAGTCGTCGCTGACCTGAAGCGCCGCGTCCACCCCCTGCAATCCGATCAGGGAGAGCGCGGTGTCGCGGAAGCGATCGCCGACCGCTTCTGTCGTCGATCGCAGGTTGATCGTTCCGAAATCCGAGCGCAACGCATAGGAGACGGGAGTGGCCGCTCCGACCCCGTCGAACGACGTGATCGTGCCGGCCGAGAAGTTCGCAAAAGTCGGGAGCAGGCCGAGGTCATCGATCGCTGCGTCCTGCCGGAATTCGAAGGAGAGCCCGGTCGCACCGGTGCTCACGAAGTCGGCCCCCCCCGCCTCTCGGATCTGCACGTTCTGGACACCCGTGATCTTCGATCGGGTGGCGGCGTCGGTGTTCAGCGAGTCGCGCCCCGCGCCGGCGCGAAGCTCGAGATCATTCGCGGCCAGCGTCGTGGTCATCGACCCCAGGAAGACCAGATCGCCAAAGCCGCTCGCGCCGGCCTGCAGCGCCAGTCGATCGCTCGATTGCAGGTCGACTCCGTCCGCGACGGTCAGGGTCCCACTGTCCGCCGCCCCGTCGACGTCCGTGTTCCGGCCGGCCTGGAAGACGAGATCTTGGGCGAAGCTGATCGCGTCGGCCATCTCGGTCGTCACCGTCAGGTTCTGCGGCGTCGAGAGGGTCAGCCCGAAGACGTCAAACGCGCTGTCGCCCAGGAAACCGCCCGAGAAGATGATCGATTCCGGGTCGGGATCCACGGGGGGCGGTAAGAGGAACCCCCCGTTCAGTACGACCCAGCTGAGGCCGTTGTCATTCGTGCGGGTCGCGATCAGGTTGGGGTCGATGGCGATGTCGTTGCTCAGTCCGGCGGCGTCCTCGACGGTGAGCGTGCCGTCGCTCGATTCGAGCGTGATGCGCTGGCCCCTGTCACCGATCAGGGCGTCGGCAAAGGCACCGGTCGTCCCCCCCGTCCCCGCCTTCTGCCCGAAGAAGATCTCGCCCGGCGTGGTCGGCAGGGGTGCGGTGCCCCCGATGAGGAGGTCGCCGTCCTGCCGAATCGAGAGGACCTCCGGGCGTTCGGTCCCATCCTGATCTCTCAGCTGGAGGCCGGCGTAGTTTCCTCGAGTCCTGCGCGAGTAGCCGAAGGCGTTGGGGATACCGGAGCCCACGGGGTCTTCGGTCTCTTCGAATTCCAGATTCGCGTTGACGGTCGTGCCGTCCCCGATCGAGATCGAGAGATCATCGCTCTGGAGCCGAACCCCGTTGGAGGCGATCATTCCCCCGCTGCCGTGGAAGGTGAGCCGGGTGTCTCGTTCGTCCGGCAACATCGCAGCGATTTCGGCTTCTTCGACGTCGCCGAGGAGGCTCGGGTCGGGGGCCACATTGATGCGGACCCTGTCGCCCTCGATCCGCGTGTTGGCATTGAAGGCGATCTGCCGACTGGCATCGAAGCGTACCTCCCCTTCGCTCGCGGAGGAGAGGTCGCTGGGATCGTTGGGATCGGAATCGATCCCGAGGTTGGATTCCAAGATGGTCGCGGTCGTCGTCCCGGACGCCGTGATCGTGACGAGATCGTTGTTCTCCGCTGTCGTGATCTCCCGTGAGGAGATTCGGATCCCCGCGGACGCGAGCGTCGTCGCCGCGTGGGTACCGATCGAGATCTGGCCCTGTCCATAGAGGTCCATCTCCGCGATGACGCCCGAGGCGTCGTGGGCCACGATCGATATCAGCCCGTCTTCGCCGGTATCGCCGCCGGTCGTGTCGAAGGTCCCATCGAGGGAGATCTGCTGGGTCGTGGCGGATCCGATCGCGAGGGTGCCGCCCCCGGTCGTGATCGCACCGGTCGCGGTGATCTCGCCGCCCTCACCTCGGGTGCCGACCTCGACAAAGGTGATGTCGAAGGCCCCGTGATCGGCGAGCGCATCGACGCGGTGGGCGTCGATCGAGACGTTCCCGCCCTCGGATAGGATCGATCCGTTGGTGATTTCGACCGAACCGGCGAAGGTCGAGTCGGGGATCCCGGCCGCGATCGCGATGTCGCCCCCGCCACTCATCAATGTTCCCGTGAGTTCGACGAGTCCGGTATCGATCGAAAGACGGTCGTTTCCGGCCGCGACCGTCGAGACGAGGAGTCCGTTGGCGATCAGCCTGATCTCGCCTCCGGTGTCCGGATCGTCGTCCGGTCGTGTCGTGTCGATCGTTCCCGCGATGCGAAGACTCGCGTCGGCGGTGGTCGTGATCGCGATGATTGCGGGCTCACCCGTCATCGGGTCGATGATGGGTGCACCTGTGGTGGCGTCGATTTCGGTCTCGGTCCCATCGCGCGTCAAGATCTCGCTGCCGTGGGAGGTGTTCAGACTCCCCGCGATCAGGTCGACGGTGCCGCCGTCGGTTTCGATCGTGCTCGCCGCCGACTGGCTGACCGAGACGCCGGAGGCGATGAGTTGACCGCCTCCGGTTCGGATATTGGCGTCGATGTTGACGCTGCCCCGGAGCTGATCGGTGCCGAAGGCTTGATTCGCGTCGCGTTGGGCCTGGTCGTTGGCGCGGAACTCGAGCGCGAGCGATTGGTTCGGTGTCAGGGCACTCGACCCGCTCCCCACGCTGATGTCCTCGTTGACGAAGATGCTTCCCGCCGCGAGCAGCGTGAGACGTGCCGTCGTGCCCGGGAGGCTGTCGCTGTCGCTGATCACGATCGGTGCATCGACGGTGATGTCGCCGCGTCCACCCGCTGGAAGGTCTTCTTCACCGCTGTAGATGCCCGGAGTCGCTTCCGGATCGAAGGCCTCCGTCGAGAGCGTGATATTCATCCCGCTGGTGAGCGCGCGCGTCAGGAGGTCGACCGAAAGTTGATTCGGATTCTGACCCATCATCGGCGGCGCGACGGTGCGGAGGACGTCGTCGAAGGCCGCGCTATCGAAATTCGGCGCCAGGATCACTTCGAGGGCGTGTTCCAGACAATTGCCGCTGGTGTCCGCGCAGGTGGAGTCCGTCAGGGCGGCCACGATGCTGATGGCATAGGGGTCGATCAGCCAATCGCCTCCCTCGCCGTTGGGCGCCGAAGCGTCCGGAGATTGCGTGATTTGAAAATTCGCGAGACCGGAGGTTTCGATGAAGCCGCCATTTCCCGCTTCCGCGCCGCCGCGGGCCGAGATCCCCCCCTCGATCAGGGTGAGGTCCTCGGAAAAGAGGATGACGCGGCCGCCATCACCATCGCGCAGGGCGTCCGCGTGAACCTCGCTCGTCTGGTCCATCAGCAGGGCGCGCGCGCGCCGGAGTGCACCTTTGCCCTGCTCTTCGCCGCCGATCTGGATCGTTCCGCCGCCCGAATCTCCGGACGCGTCGATCGTGGCATCGGCGACGACGATGTAGCCACCGGTGATGTCGATCTCGCCTCCGACTTCGCCTTCTCCGCGACCCGTCGCGTCCAGGTGGCCCGAGAGCTCGACGCGGCCCTCTTCGCCGCCTTCGATTTCGATCTTTCGGGCGACGATCGTGGGTTGCTCGCTCGAGGTTCCGGTGGTGCCCGTGCCCTGGCGGATTCCCCAGCCGAGGGGGTCCGATGCGGCCAGGCGGACGTGGCCGAGGCCGGCATTGATCTGACCGTGGTTCGCGACGCGATATTCGGGGTCGTCGGAGTCGGCACGCGCCTGGGCGGTGGCGTGGGGCAGGCGAAATAATACGGGATTGTCGAATTGGCTCACGTAGATCGCGTCGGCCCCGATCATCATCAGGGACCCGTCCGCGATTTCGATCTCACCATGGTTGGCCACC
The DNA here is from genome assembly GCA_002719955.1 of Deltaproteobacteria bacterium. Taxonomy (GTDB): domain Bacteria; phylum Myxococcota_A; class UBA9160; order UBA9160; family UBA4427; genus UBA4427. The sequence continues at coordinate 23,610 of PBFW01000056.1, forward strand.
CGACTGCCAAGCAGAGCGGCATTCTGGCTTTCGAGGCGGCCGTCGTTGTCGACGGTCCCGTCACCGGACGCGACGAGGAAATTCACCGGGTTGATCAGGCTCTCCGCGATCGATTCGAGATCGGGGAAATGGATCGCCTCGGCGCCGAGAAGCAGAATGTTGCCATCGGGAGCCAGGATCTCCCCGCGATTGCGAACGCTGGTGCCGTAGAGGAGGATATCGGCCGTCGCGCGCATCAGACCTTGGTTCTCGACCGGCCCGGTGAGCATCAGCGCCGGGCCGTCCCGCTGGAGATCGTGGTTCAGCACGTCGGCGCCGACCGCGACGAGGGTGCCCACGTCGAGGATGGCTTCGCTGTCGACGAAAACGCCGAAGGGGCTCGCGAAAACGATGGTGTTGTTGGGCCCTGAAACGACATGACCGTTGATGTGGGCGGAAAAGTCGCCACCGACATGATTCCAGTGGGTGGAGCCGTCGCTCACCAGATCGAAATTGAGGGTGTGGTCGCTGGGCAGGTCGAGACCGCCCGTCCAGAGGGTCTGCCCGTTCTCCACGAAAGAGGTGATGGTCGTCTCACCCGGAAGCGTCTGGTCGATGACGCCATCGGTCAGCATCACGGCATCGTCTGCGGAAGGGAACGCGTCGCTCGCGAAGGCATTCGCCGGCGTCATCGCGATCAGGGCGACGACGAGAACACGGGCGACCCCGCGCTCGAATCGGCTGACGAGGCGGTCTGAACCCTCGCGCGACGCTTCTCTCGCGGCGTGCCGCGGCGACTCAGTAGAGAATGCTGAAGAGAACATGGAGCTCACTCTGTCCCACGTTGGCACCGTTGGCGATGTCACCGTTCGTGTTCATGAGGGCCGTTGCCCAGTCGATGCGGGCGCGCAGGTTGGAGCGGATCTGTAGATCGGCCCCGACGCCGGCCCCGATCAAGGTCTGGTCATCCTCCGTCGCCCCCACCGAGACTCGATGCTGGTCGTTTCGGACGGCGTGGCCCGCATCGACGAAGGCGCGCAGGACGAGGTCCCAATCCGGTCGGCCGTAGACCTGTTGCGGGGCCGCTCTGAAGTCGCCGATCAAGGGGAGGCGAAGAGGTTGTCGCAGGACGGGCAATGCGCGCGGAAAATGGAAGCGATATTCGGCCGAGGCGATCGCGATGGTGTCTCCCACGGCGACGGATTGGCTGTAGCCGCGCACGCTGTAGAGCCCCCCGATCGAGCCATTCGACTGGGGAATCAGGCGGTAGTCGAAAGCGTATTGTCCCCGAATCCCGAACGAGATCTCGTGCGCGAGCGTCGAACTCGAATGGGTCGAAGGGTCGCGCCAGGCCTCGGGCCGGAGGAGAGGTTCGAGGAAGGTCGAGTAACCGAGATTGAAATTTACGATAGCGTATTTCTCGTCCGCCTCGTCGCGACCGAGCGCGTCCAGATTGCCGGAGTCGATCTGGTTGATCTGGCCGTTCGCGGATAGATCCAACTGAAAATTGGATATCTGGCTGATGCGCTCGGAGTGGACGCCGATTCGCGGGATCACGAGCAGCGCGTCTCCACCCGCATCGACCGTTCGGTTGTTGACGTCCAGATCTCGGAAGGAGAGGCCACCATAGAAGTCGATGAAGAGATTGCGAAGTTGGAAGGCCTCGTAGATGAATCGCCCACCGGCCTGGTATTGGGCGCTCGTGATGCGGTCGTTCGCGAGGCCGACCTGAGTCGCAGACCGTCCCGCCTGTGACTTGCTCATTGCGAAATTGACTTCCCAGCGCAGGCGTTCGATACCCCACCAGGGGATCTCGTCGCGCGGGAGCCACTCGATCCACTCGGGATCGCCGCGGCGTTGCGACATCCAGGCCGGGCGCTCCTTCCCGAAGAAGGGGGCCTGATAGCGCGCACTCACGGCGTTGACCTCGTCGAGGCTGACGTTCAACCAGTCGATCGAGAGGACATCGTCGCGGTTCGTCAATTGGCGATGGGTGTAGCCGAGGCGGGTCTGCCAGGGATTCGTGCGGCGTGTACCGGTGTCCGTGACCTGCGCATAGGCGTACCAGGGTTTCGATTCGAGCACGCGATAGTCGAGGACGACATCACCTGGGTCTTCGCCGGGGGAGAGGGCGGCTTCGACGCGTCGGCCCGAGTGGCGATTGAGTCGAAAGAGATACCTCTCGAGCGCGTGCCGGTCGACCAGATCCGTCGAGTCCTCGTCCTCCAGTTCGGCGGGCTGGAGTGGCGAAGATTCGCGAATACGTGTGTGGACCTCGTTGTCGATCTTCCAATCACCCTTGACCCGGTCGCCGACGGCGATGGTGCGGATCCTCGAGATGCGGCCGACGCTGATGACGATGGTGAGGTTCTCGCGATCCGGCGGCCGTAGGTCGCGTTCGTTTTCGAGATCGAAATCGCGCGCCGAGGGACGCACATCGACGCCGCTGAGACCGGCCTCATTCAGGCGGGCGACGAGTCTGCCGAGGACGCGGACGAGCCCGCCCACTTCCAGATCGAGAACGGGACTCTTCGGCCCGCCCACCTCGACTCTTTCACCTGGCTCGTCTTCGCGGGGTGCATCCCAGCCGACCTCGGTTCGGCGAAGTTCAACGGTGATCGGCGTGATCTCATCGAGCGCCGGCTCGCTCGTGCGCTCACGCGCGTACTCGAGTTCGAGTTCACCGATTCGAAAAGTCTTCGGACCCTCGTCCTCGGGGAGCAGAAGCACCTGCCCCGAGGCCGAAAGAGAGGAAGAGAGGAGGAAGACGATGACCAACGCCCCAGCGAACCGCGCGGATGCGGTTCGGGTCGGGGACGGGAATTCCGGCAGCCAGGACATCGTGGAATCTACTCGTAGTCGCGGATCGGTCAGGCAATCCGGGTGGTGCGGGCGAGTTTCACGCCCGATTGGAACTGCGATCTGGGTCTGCCAAGGGGCCATCGCGCGCGGCTCTTCGGGATCGGCGGCCGTGCGGTTGGGCGAGGCGGGACAATAGCGGGATCCGGCGCTCAACTCCTGCCCGAAGCCGTCGAAATCACAGCAGGATTGGGGCTTTGTTGTGGATGTTCTCGATTCTGGACGTCTGGCCGCCCGATGACTTGGGACGAACTCGCCGTGGATCGGTTCCCGAGGCGGCAGATTTCCGCGAATCCAGGCCCCGTATGGATGTCGTGGCAGACCGACCGGTCGGTCTATATGATTGGCTGCATGCCGCCAATCGCCGAGCGACCGAAGCCCGCATCCGTCTTCCCGCGCCCACCGGACAGCCGGCTAGCGATTCTCGAGGTCGCCGAGGGGCTCTTTGCTTCGGGCGGCTATGCCGGGGTGGGCATGCGCCAACTCGCGACCGCGGCCGGGCTCAGCAAATCCTGCTTATTCCATCATTTTCCAACGAAACGCCTACTCTATTCCGCGGTTCTCGATCGGGTGTTCGGGCGGATCGCGGAGGGCCTCGAAGCGGTCCCGGGGCCGGAGAAGGCGCCTGGCGAGCGCCTCGAAGAGTGGATCGACGCATTCATGCGGGCGCTCGCGGATGATCGGCCGGCGGGTCGATTGACGATGCGGGCGCTTCTCGGGGAAGAGCCTTTTCCGGCGGTGATGCGGGCGGCGACCCTCGGGCCCGGACTTGAGCAGATGCCCCTCGAAAGGCGACTCGCCGCGATCGTCGACCGCCTTCGCGGGCTGCTCGAAGCGGGGATCGCCAGGGGCGCTTTTCGTCCCGTCTCGGTCGGCGACGCGATCTCGAGCGTGATCGGAACCGTCGTTTTCCACGCCGCCACGGGCGATCTCGGCGATTCCCTGAGCGCTGCGTCGAATGCTTCCGATTCCACCCTCGAGCGGCGGCGTCGGGAAGTTTCGGAGTTCATTCGCAGCGGTCTCCTGGCCTGAGCCAGGACGATCGCTCGGCGGCGGCCCTTCGGATCCGGCGGACTTCAGTCGCGTAGCATGCGCTCGCGGCGGGCTTCGGCTTTGTCGCGGGCGCGCGTGACCGAGTCGCCGACGCGTTGCGCCGTACTGCGGTCGTCGACCGCTCGGGTCGCGGAACCGGGGGTCGCGTCGGAGGTGAAATCCGCAAAGATTCCGCCGAAGGTCCGGCGGGTCCCCTCCGTTCATCGAGCCGCGCTGGGCTGGAGCGGATAGGAATCTTGCGCGGTGCCGCGATGTGCACGCGTGATGCGGTTTGATTGCCAGGAAACGACCGAGAAAGACGGTCCGCCGCCGGGAGTGGCTTGTGGTGGGGCCGCCGGGCTCAGTCGTCGTAGTTCGCGAGCGCGGTGGAGAGCGAGGCACGGACCTCTTCGCGCAGGGTGTCTGGTTCGAGAACCGTGGCGCCTCGGCCAAAGGAGAGCACCCAGTTGGCGATCTCCTGGCTGCCCCCCACTTCCATCGAGAGCTCCAGCCCGCCGTCGGCGAGCGGCGTAACGGTCTGGCTCGCATGCCACTCGCGTTCGCTCACGAAAGAGGCCCAATCCGAGCTGAAGTGGATTCGAATATGGACCGCCGGCTCGGCGACGACGCCGAAGCTCGAGGCCGTATAGGCATCGAAGTCGAATCCCCCCGCCGCCTCGAAGGATTCCAGGGTGTCCTCGATCGCGCGAATGCGATCGACGGAGAAGGTGCGGATTTCTTTCGAGCGGTGATCGTGTCCAATCACGTAGAGCGCACCCCCGTGGTACCAGACCTTGTAGGGATCGATCTGGCGGGTCGAGAGTTCACCGGTACGGCCGGTTCGATATCGCATTTCGAGGGTGTGACTCTCGAGAACGCCCTCGTTGAGTGTCCGAATCGTGTCTCGAAATTCCGCATAACGTTTATGAGGACCGGGCAATACACGGAAGCCGTCGCCGAGCCGTGCGAGATAGCCCGAGAGTTCGGGACCGAGGCCGGCACGAATCTTTGCGAGCGCGGCCTGGATCGAATCGTGGAAGACGGTGCCCTCCAGGGTCTTGAGCAGGTCCTCGCTGAATGCCAGGGCGAGCAGCTCATCCGGGGTGAAGGGAACCTGTCCCATCTGGAACGTGTCGAGGAAACGGTAATACGCCTTGCCGTCGCGTTTTTCACTGGTCACGGGGAAGCCGGCATACATCAGCGCATCGAGGTCCCGGTAGACCGTGCGGCGGACACAGCCCAGCTCCTCGGCGAGTTCGTCCAGACCGGTGCCAGCGCGGCTCCGTGCGAGCCGCTGGATCAAGAGCCACTGTCGTGCGAGCTGGTCGCCTCGCATGGGCCCAACGTACCCGTTGTCACAGGTGTTGTCCGGGGTTCGGCCCCAGCCCGCGCCGGAGCGCGCTCGGAAAGATCTATTCGCTTCGGAAGAACTCGGCGAGCTCGTCTTCGCGCGCCTCGGCGTCGCGGTAGCCGATTTCCGCCAGGCGTCGCGCATAGGTTGCATCGAAGAGCAGATAGGAGAGGAGGTCGGCCTCCTTGGCCGTCGTCCCCGCACCCGTGAGGCGACGCAGCATCCCCACGAAGCCACCGAAGTCGAGTTCGGGATCATCGCGCACGACCTCGGCCGCGAGCCGACCGAGATCCTCGGAGGGACGGATGACCAGGTCCTCGATTCGTTTGAGCTTGAGCGAGCTGTCCGGGTTGAGCTCTGCGTTCAGCTTGCCGACGAATTCGTCGCCATAGGCTTCGACGCCTGCTTCGAGGATATTGTTGACGAAATGCAGCCGCGCGACGTCCGTCTCGATCGGGGAGAGCATCAACGCGTTCAACACCTTGCCGAAGAGGTACATCGGGTTTCCGAATTCCGCGGTGCGTTCCTGAGCGGTCGCTTCATTGACCGAGGCGTCGGAGGGATGGGTCAAGCCGATCACGAGGATCTTGTCCGCGCCCAGACGGACCGCGGGGGCGAGGGGCGTATTGAGTCGCAGTCCGCCGTCCGCGTAGTAGCGAGCGCCCACTCGCACGGAGGGGAAGAGCAGCGGGATGGCAGCGGAGGCGAGGGCGTGGAGCGGCGAGAGTCGGATGCGCTGCATGCGGATATTGCTGACGCTCGCCCAGGGCGGGAGTTCCGCTCGATTGCTGTCACAGAAGACGACCGCTCGACCGGTGGCGACCTGGGTGGCCGCGACGCAGACCGTATCGATCCGGCCCGAGCGGACATTGCGGCGGATGCCTCGCCAGGGGATCGACTGCAGGACCAGCCGTTCGAGGGGCTCGGTGTCGAGGAGTCCGTAGAGGCGATCCGGTCGTTGACCCTCGCGAAGCTGCTGCGCCACGCGCTTCACACCTAATATTCTTCGTGGGAGCCTGAAGAAGTCGCGCGTCGTGAACTTGAAGATCTCGTGGACTCGCATGCGGTCCCAGATCTGGACGAGTCGTTCGCCGCGGCGCTCAGTTTCGTCGGCGGTCGCCGCGATGAAGCAGGCGTGGATCGCACCGACCGAGGTCCCGCAGACGATCTCGAAATCGGGGATGATCCCCGCGCGACTGGGCAGGGTGTCGAGGATGAAACGGAGAACCCCCGCCTCGTAGGCGCCACGCGCACCGCCGCCGGAGAGGACGATGGCTCGTCTCGGTTTCGCAGCCGACATTTCCCCTCGGATTCCTCGTCCCTGGCTGAAATTAGTTATTCACGCGCTCGGCGTATTCCCGTGTTCGCGTGTCGACTCGAAGGACGTCGCCTTCCTTGATGAAGAGGGGCACGTTGATCGTGGCACCGCACTCCAACGTCGCGGGCTTGGTCGCGCCGGAGCTCGTGTCGCCCTTCACGCCGGGGTCGGACTGGGTGACCTTCGCTTCGATGTAGTTCGGGAGTTGGACGTTGACCGGGTTACCCTTCCAGAAGAGGATATCGACGTTCATGTTTTCGAGCATCAACTCGAATTGGTCGCCGACCACGTCGGGTGAGATCGGGATCTGGTCGAAGGTCGTCTGGTCCATGAAGACGAGGTTCTCGCCATCATGGTAGAGGTACTGCATCGTGTTCTCTTCGATGTCGGCCTCGCTCATCTTCTCACCGGAGCGGAAGGTGCGATCGATCGTTCGTCCGTTCAGCAGGTTCTTGACCTTGGTGCGGACGAAGGCGCCTCCCTTGCCGGGCTTCACGTGCTGGAAATAGGTGATCGTGAAGGGTTGGCCGTCGAGTTCGATCTTGAGGCCGTTCCTGAACTGAGATGTGTCGATCGTCGCCATCGGGTTCGCCCTGGTGCGGATCGCTCGCGCCGCCGTTCTGGCTGGAGCGGGATGTTTCGATCCTTCGGTTTCGGGTTCTGCGATTCATCCCGCGATTCGAGGAGAGATGAGCGCCCAAGCGCTCACCCTTACCGGGGCTGAACGGGCGCCGAGGATAGCGGAGGGCCGATCCCTCGCTAGAAGATCCGCTTCCTGCGCTCGGATCGGTCGATTTTAGCCCAAAAGAGTCGTCGGGCCCTTCGCGACCCGCCTCGTTGCGGGGTAGCCGCTCGGGACAGCCGAATGCGCCCCAACGGGGGATCCACGCCTTTCCAGGTCATTCTGCCCGCTGCTTGCCGCTCGTCTTCCCCGGTTCTCGGGGGGGGGCGGTCGCGCTCGACTCCCTCTTGCCCCCGGATCTCCGAAGATCGTCACGCGACCCTCAGAGGCCCTCGCTGATTCTCAAGGCAAAATAGGGAACGAGATTGAAGACGAAGAGCGCGATCTTGTACTGCGCGAGATACTGAAAATACGCGCGCTCGAGGTCGCCCTCGCCGAGTCCGGATAGTTTTCCATGGATTCTCGTCATCATGCCGCGCATCGTCGCCACGGCGAGCGCCGCGAGACCCAGGATCCCGATATTGATGACACTGCACCAACCGAGGAAACGCGTGATCGAATCGAGTGAGTCCACTGGAGATCTCCTTTCGTTTCAGCTTTGAGAGATGGAAATCGCGATGTCCGAGAGACCGCGGGTCGACAGCCACCCATTCAGCCGCGCCCCGCCGAATATAGCGCAAGGCCCATTGTCCCCCTGTCACGAACTATCTGATTTTCCTGCCCTTTTCCCCTCTATGCACTTGACCAGGCCGGTTTTATTAGGCGGCCTGGTAGCGTGCACCCAATTAAAGTGCAGCGCCCGAGCTGCCTCGAGAAGACCTTCTTTCCTTCCCGAACACGTGACCGCAGAGGTCGACCGCTCTCGCCTGGACGGTGCCGGGTCCGAACGGCAGGCGACTTCTGCCTGCCTTCACGTAGGGGACGAGCCCGCGATGGAGCGATGAATTTCGGACGTTTCGGACGGGTTGATCCGGTGTGTCGATCTCCGACGATCCTCTGGGGAGGACAATCCAGATTCTGCTTCTTCGGGGCGCCGTCCCAGGGCTTCGGGAAGTCCGATTTGGAGCCTCCAAGGGCCCCCGCAGAGGTGCCCAGGAATGACTAAGATCACGATGATCGTCGACGGCGGGGGGGGGCTCTCGTTTCGGATCGTTCACAACCTCGGAGACCGCAGATATGAGTCGTGACCCCAGCCGCATCCCCGTCCTCGTTGGAATCGGGCAATCGATCGAACGCGATGGGGTCACGAACGTCGTCGAGTTGGCGTACCGCGCGGCGGGCGCGGCGTTCGAGGATGCGCCCGGTCTGGTCGACAAGATTCAGCGCTTGACGATGGTGGCCGTTTCGTTTTCTCCGGTCGGGTTGGCTCCCGCGACCGAGGTGGCCGAGCGACTCGGGCTCGCGGGCATCGCTTGCGAAACGACGACGCCGGGCGGCAACACCCCACAGTGGCTGATGAATCGGGCCTGCCAGGAGATCGCGCAGGGAGACCTCGAGGCGACCCTGATCGTCGGTGCCGAGGCGACACGATCGATGAGACTCGCGGATCCGGGCAGCGATTTCCTGAGCGCCGCCACCCAGGATCGATCGCAGGACGAGGGGCCCAGGGACACCGTGGTCGGCGCCTCGATTCGGGGCATGCTCGGCCCCGCGGAGGTCGAGGCGAATCTGCTTCGTCCCTCGGATACCTATCCGATCTTCGAGAGCGCACTCGCCGCGAAACTCGGGACCTCCCCCGAAGAATCGCGCCAGCGAATCGCCGCCTTCATGAGTCGCTCGAGCGAAGTGGCGGCGAAAAATCCCTTCGCGTGGTTCCAGCAGGCTCGCAGTGCCCAAGAGATCGCCGAGGCATCCCCCCTGAATCGCATCACGGCGGAGCCTTACACGAAATGCATGAATAGCTTTGCGAACGTGGATCAGGGGAGCGCGCTGCTCGTGACGAACCTGGCGATCGCCCAGGAAACCGGTTTGGCCGATCAATGCGTATTTGCCTGGTCGGGTGCGACCAATGCCGAATTGCTTCCCTCCGCGCGCCCGGATCTCGGGGCATCCCCGGCCATTCGGGCCGCCGGAAAAGCCACCTTCGCTGCCGCGGGCGTCGGGCTCGATGAAATCGATTTCATCGATCTCTACTCGTGCTTCCCGGTCGCGGTCGAAATCGGCGCGGCGGAGATCGGACTCTCCTGGGACGATACGCGTGGGTTGACCCAGACCGGTGGGATGTCTTTCTTCGGCGGCCCCGGCAACAACTACGTGAGTCATGGGATCGCCGCGGTCGCACTTCGCTTGCGCGAGGCGGGTGGGACGGGTGGCGGACGCCGACTCGGATACGCCTCGGGCAATGGTGGCGTCCTCTCGAAGCATTCCCTCGGAATCTATGGCAGCGAGCCGCCGCCCTCGGGCTTCGTGCTCGCGGACACGTCCGCCGAGCAGGCAGAAATCGGAGTCTCCGCCCTCGATGTCGTACATGCGGCCGAGGGCGAGGCCAGGGTCGACGGCGCTACGGTCGTCTACGACCGCGTAGGAAATCCCTCCGCGGCCCCGATCATTGCGAGTCTCTCCGACGGGCGTCGCGTCGTGGCGGTGGCGAGCGAAGAGACGCTTCCGACACTCGTCGGAAAGACGCTTGTGGGTGAGACCGTTCGCGTCACCGGCGCGCATCCGCCGGTCTATTCGATCTAGGCGGATCTCCAGGGCCGGCGTCGATCGCCACCGCGTGCACGACGAATCGCATCGGTCCGCCGGGCACGATCGCGTCGAAGGGAAAACATGTGATCAATGTCAGCTCGGCGCGGCCGGTTCGCTCGAGCAGATCGACCCGTGATTCGTGGACGATGGCCATCGTTTCGACCCGGTAGCGAGTCACTCCGTCCAGCGCTTCGACGACGATTTCGTCACCGCGATCGAGATCTTCGAGCGCTGCGAAATGGGTGTCGCGATGGCCGGCGAAGACGACGTTGTCCGCCTCCCCCGGACGGGCGCTCGCGGCCACGTGGGCCGGTCCGAAGGCGAGGGATTGACCACTCGCGCCCGCGAGCACGTAGAGCATTCTCCCGCCCCCGGGCAGCTGGAGTCGGGCAATGGGCCAGATGTCGGCCCCGGGCCACGGTCGGAGCTCGGTCCCTCCGCCGCACATTTCGTCCCAGGTCCTCGCGATCAATACCTGCGCCGCCCACGCCTTGGCCGGGATCCAGAGACCCCAGCCGACGAATGCGATACCCAGGAAGGCGAGGGCGGAGACAGCGAGTCTCGCCGTGTCCGGTCTTCGTCGCCTGTTCATCGGCGATCCCGTTGGGTGGGGCCGACCTTCGAGCGGAGGTCCGAAGCGCCTCGTCTTGCGAAGGGCCAGGTGAGGGCAGCGCCGCCTAGCAGCAGGCTTCCGATCGAAACGAATAACGCGGCCGGTGTCCCACCCTGAGGGAGTCGGCCGATCAGGACCCTCGCCACCGGCTGGGAAATCGAACTCCTCTGGGTCGCCTTCCCCACTCCGCCCCCGGTCAGATTCGGGCCTTTCGCCCCTCGGCCCTGGCCCTGCGATAGGCCGATCGGGCGCGTGCGCGTTCCGCGACTTGTCCCTTGATCAGGCGATCTCCAATTCGCATTCGAAGGGAATCGACTGCGGAGCCCTCGGGAAGCGGAAAGACGTAGACGCCCGCGACCCAATTCTCGGTCGGATTGGTGAATCTCTGGGTGACATGGGTTCGCGCGATCAGGCCCGCGACCCGGATCTCGACATCCGTTGCGAGCAGCGGGGCTTCCCGGAAGCCATCCTGCGTCTGGAAAAGGAGTCCACCCGCGCCCATTTCGTTAGGGTCGCGTCGCGCTCCGAGTTCGTGAGGTGGGGACGCGGCGGTCGGAAGGGCGAGAAAGAGGAGCAGCAGGGGCAGGAGGAAGGGCATACGCGTCTCGTTCTCCGGGCGAGGCTCGACAGTCGCGACCGTGGGGCCGGACGTGCGGGCGACGATGGAGGCGCACGCGAGGACCGGGTCTTTTGTGTTAGGCGACTTGGAGCCGGCGAACACCGGGTGTCGTTCGGAATCTGAAGCGAATGACCCCGCGTCGCACAGCGTGGTTCTGTTGGACCCTCAGTGGATGAGGGGCGGGCGATGGTTGAACGGAAGGGTTCGTCGAGGGTTTTGCCGGAATCGGGATCGACTTCCCGGAAGGAGGCGCCGCAGACGCCGGGCGCATCGTCCGTGTCGGGCGCCGTCCAGACCGTTCGCGTCGGCAGATCGGCCCGCCGGTCAGCGACCTCGAAAGAGAGCCCGCCCTCGCTTCCTTCGTCTCCGAAGGAGCCTCCCAGGAGGCAGGCTCCGCCGAGGCTGATCTCCCGAATCGTCGTCTCGATCTTTCGACCGTCGATTTCGAGATGGGCGGGCAGGCTGTCGCAATGTCTGGGGAATAAACCTGGGCCGCCGCCGGGCATCCACTGATGAGTCGTCGCCTGCTCGGGGCAGGCGCACCGAAAAAAGCGGAGGCCCACGGAATGAATCCATGGGCCTCCTGCGTTCTTCGAGATTCGAGGTCTTCGGAAAAGGGGTCTAGCCCTTGGCCTCCGAGACCGCTGCGGTCAGAGCCGGGATGATGTCGAAGAGATCGGCGACGATGCCGACGTCCGCGACTTCGAAGATCGGTGCATCGGGATCCTTGTTGATCGCGACGATGAAATTCGAAGCCTTCATTCCCACGAGGTGCTGGATCGCCCCCGAGATGCCCGCGGCGATATAGAGCTTCGGCGCCACGATCTGCCCCGAGGAGCCCACCTGATAGGGATGGTCGAGCCAGCCCGCGTCGACGACCGGGCGGGATGCCCCCATCGCCCCACCGAGGATCTCGGCGAGGGGTTGGATGACTTCCGTGAACTTCTCCGGATCGCCGACACCGCGGCCACCCGAAACGATGATGTCCGCCTTCGTCAGGTCGACGCCAGTCGATTCGGCGATCTTGGTCTCGACGAATTTCGCGGTGGCGGAGAGATCCGCCGACAACGCTTCCGTACCGCCCTCGCTCGAACCTTCGAACGCGGCCTGCGCGCCGGGCTGCATCGAGGCGACCGTGCGACCCGAGGTCGAAACCTCGGCGTCGAGCTTTCCGTTGAAGATCCTCCGGAGAAAGTTGAACCCTCCTCCCTCGCCGTTCTCGGCCGAGATCGTGTCGGACACGAAAGCGCAGTCGAGGCCGGCTGCGATGCGCGGCGCGACATCCCAACCGGCGGGCGTGTTCGAGATCAGGATCAGATCTGCGCCGGTCGAATCGGCCGCTGCCCGGATCGCCTTGCTCCAGACATCCACGTTGTAGTTCTCGGCGGCGGCGTCATCGACGACCAGCGTCTTGCCCGCGCCCTTGCTCGCGAACTCGCTCGCCAGATCGCCGACACCCGAACCGATCACGAGGCCGTTGACCTCGTGCCCGCCCGCTTCGGCGACCGAGCGCGCCGCGCTCACGAGCTCATAGCTCGCCTCGCGAATCGCGCCCTTCTGAATTTCTGCAACGACGAGGATGGTACCCATCGTTCTCTCCTTTCTGATCCGCCGCGGGGTCCACGTTATGGGTGGGGCGACGGTCGGTCACGGATGAACTCGGACCCGCTTCTCGAGCGCCCGTCCAAAGTCGCGCACGGCGCGGCCGAGAGGGCAGGAGCGCTCGGGAAATCGAATCAGAGCAGCCCGAGTTCCTTGATCTTGGTGACGAGCTGGCCGACGACTTCGTCCGTCGATCCTTCGAGGAGCTCGGCGGTGTCGCCCTTTGCGGGCACGTAGATCTTGTTGATGGTGCTCTTGTTCTGGGCCGCGCTGGCGGTGTCGGCAAGGCCGAGGTCGGCCAGCGTCTTGACGTCGACGGGCTTCTTCTTGGCCTGCATGATGCCTTTGAGCGAGGCATAACGGACCTGATTCGCACCCGATTGGATCGCGATCAGGGCCGGCTTCGGCAGTTCGACGACCTCGAGCGCACCGCCCTCGAGTTCGCGCTCGACCTTGACCGAAGAGTCACCGAAGTCGGTTGCGACCACGCCCGTCGCCGACGGGTAGCCGAGGAGCTCGGCCACCATCGGCGGGATCGCCGAGGCGTTGTCGTCTTCGGCCATGAGGCCGGCGATGACGATGTCGGCGCCTTCTTCCTTCGCGACAGCGGCGAGGATCTTGGCCGTTCCGAGCGCATCCGTACCGCGCGCCGCGTCGTCGTTGACGTGGATCGCGCGATCGGCCCCCATGCCCAGCGCGGTGCGCAGAGCCTGGGTCACCCGGTCGGGACCGATGGACACGACGACGACTTCAGCGTCGCCCGCGTCCTTGAGGCGAAGGGCCTCTTCGACGGCGTAGGTGTCATAAGAATTGATTTCGAACTTGATGTTGTCTTCCTGGATCCAGGTTCCATCGGCGTTCACGTCGAGACGTGCGTCCTGATGGGGAACCTGCTTCAGGCACACCATGACCTTCATGGGGGGCTAGCCTCCGATAAATGGGATGCAGTTATATGCATGAATCTCGACGCGGAAGGGCCGGGATTTCGAACGGGGCGACTCTACCGCCCGCAGGTGTGGATTTCAACGAGTAGAGAGGGGTGCTTCGCAAGGCGAAGCGCCCCGAATCGTTGCGCTGAAGGGGTTTCGCGCCGCCGCGTGTCGGAATGGGAGAGTGCGCATCATTGTCCCATGAAACTCAGGAACATCTCGACGTCGTCCGCCCGCAGATAGGGATTGGTGCGTTTCTGATCGCCCAGGGAGTCGTGCCCTTCGGGGGAATACAGATGTCCTGGGAAGAGCGTCGTGTCGTCGGGGAGCTGTTTGAGCGTTTCGAGGCTTTCGTACATCGCTTTCGGGTCTGCACCGGGTAGGTCGACTCGCCCGCAGCCGTTCAGAAACAGGGTGTCGCCCGAGACGAGTTGTCCCGATTGGTCACGCTCCTCGACGAGAAAGCACTGGCTGCCGGGCGTGTGGCCGGGGGTGTGGATCAGACGGATGCCGATCCCGCCGATTTCGAGCAGATCGCCGCCCTCGTGTTCGACGATATCGCCCGTGGAGACGCCCGTGATCTGGATGAGCCCCTGGGCCTCGTTCTTGTTCACGTGGATCGGGACGGGCGCGACCTCGAGCAGCTTGGCGAGTCCCTCGATATTGTGGCCGAAGATTTCGCCGCCCACATGATCTTGGTGATAGTGGGTGACGAGGGCGCCGACGACCTCGACGTCGTCCTGGGCGGCTAGATCGATCAAGCCCTGGACATCCCAAGCGGGATCGACCACGAGGGCTTTCCGCTGCTCACGGCTTCCGATCAGGTAGGCGAGGTTGGCCATCTCTCCGACCTTCTGCTGGGCAAAGTATAGATCGCTGGCTTCGGCCATTCGGGCACTCCTGGCTGGGGAACATGAGATTCGGTCAGAGCGGGGCGAGGGCTGCATCGCGTTGGCGCAGCGGGTTCTGGCGATTCAGAGCAGACGGCGCTCGATCCAGTTGGCGAGGACACCGAAAATTTCTGAATGGACCTGCTCGTTCGTTCGCCCCGACTTGCGTGGGACCTGGAAATTCGAGTCGGCTTCCTCGACATCGTAGAGTTCGATCGGCGCACCGACCCGGCGCAGCGCGGCACGCAGCGCCGTCGGGTCACAGCGTCGGTCGCGCGTGCCCTGCACGAAAAGTGTCGGTGAGGTCGTGCGGAAGAGGACGTCGGGATCGCTCTTGCCCGGCTTGTCCTGGGGATGCAGGGGGAAGCCCAGTAGAAAGAGGCCATCCGCAAGGAGGCGATCGGCGACCAGTCTGGCGGCCACGCGTCCGCCCAGACCGACACCCCCGATGATCAAGCGGGCGGGAAGCGAGGTCGGATCGCGGCCGAGGATATTGAGGGCGGCCCGATAGCCGCGTTCGAGCAGGGCAGGGGAGTCGGCAGTGCTGCGTTTGCCCGCCTCGGCGAAGGGGAAATTGAAACGGAGCGTCAGACAGCCGCGCTCGGTGAGTGCCGTGGTGAGGGCGGTGATCAGCGGGTCCTGGTGATCGCTTGCGCTGGCATGCGCGAAGACGACGGCGGTCCGCTCTCCGGTCGGCCACCATTCCGGAATTCCGAGAACACCGCTCAGATGGTCGAGTCCGTGGATCGGTTCGGGCAGCTGGATCTCGACTTCTTCGTAGGTTGTGCTCGGCTCCATGACGCTGCCGATCTTACGCGATCAAGCTTTCCCCGGCTCCCCGGGATGTCCATAACTGTTTGAAAATAAATGAGAAAAAGAATCTACGCTGCTCGCTCGACAGGGCGGATCGGCTCCCGCATCGTACCGGAACGCGGGGGCCGGAAACGATCGGCCGAGCAGGCGAGTCCGCGTATGAGGGGGGAGTGGATTGAGAGCGATCATTCTGGTCGTCTGTGCGCTGTCGGTTTGGGGTTGCGCGACGCCCACGCTCGAGGGCCATCGCGAGTTGAACGAGTGGGACCCGCGGCAGGCGGCGCTGCAAGCGCCTGGGCTGCCGCGGCGCGTCCTGCTGATCACCGTGGCGGGATTGGAATCCTCGGACTATCTCGATGTTTGGGGCCGTGCCGCTGCCGACGGCGAGCGGGTCCGCATGCCGAATCTGGCGCGGCTGGCGCGTGAGGGTGCGATGGGGATCGATGCCCTTCCGCCCTCGCCCGGTGCGAGCCGCACGAGCCACGCCACGCTCGCGACCGGGCGGCTGCCGGCTGGCCACGGCATCGTGGCCGACTCGACCCTCGACGGCGAGGGAGACCGAGCGTTGCCCTTCCTCGACAGCCAGCTGCTTCGCGCCACGCCGCTCTGGGACGCGGCGATCGGCCAAGGCGTCCTGTCCCTGGGCTGGCCGACGACCGCCGGAGCGCGGGTCGAACTGATCGTGCCCGAGGTGGATTCGGCCGGCAGCTGGCTCGACAGTATTCGGCCCCGATCGAGTCCGCTGATCGTTCGAGCGCTCGAGGCAATCGCCGCCGAGGATCTGCGCCGCACATCGACCGGTGAGGCGTCGAGGGGACGCGATCTCTCGACCTGGCCGACGCCGGCGGAGAAGGATGCTGCGCTCGTCGAGGTCGTCTGCCGGGTGGTGGATTCCGAGCGCGATCCGGGCCTCTGGCTGCTGAGGCTCGAACAGACGGATCCGGCTCAGCGCGCGATGGGTTTCGGTTCCGTCGAGGCGGACGAAGCGCTGCTTCGTGTGGACGACGGGATCGGGGCGATCGTCGGATGCCTCGCGGCGGCGGGTCAGCTCGACGACACGGCGATTTTCGTCGTCGGCGATGTCGCCTACCAGCCGGTTCATTCTTCGGTCGCACCGAATGTCGCGCTCGTTCGCAACGGGCTGATCGGTCGTGACCCCCGCTCCTCGACCGGAGTGCGAAGTTGGCTGGCCCTCGCGCGTTCCCACGGACGCTCCGCCTACGTCTACGCCCGAGACGCGGCCAACG
Organism: Deltaproteobacteria bacterium; assembly: GCA_002719955.1. Classification (GTDB taxonomy): domain Bacteria; phylum Myxococcota_A; class UBA9160; order UBA9160; family UBA4427; genus UBA4427. Next base: position 40,232 of record PBFW01000056.1, read on the forward strand.
CGCTCGAGGCGCGCGAGGTCCTCGAAGCCGAGGGCAGGCGAAGCGGTGCATTCGAAGTCGTTTCCGCCAAGGAACTCGCGCGCGCAGGGGCAGATCCGCAGGCCTGGTTCGGGCTGGTCGCGGCCGCAGGCTATTCGATCGGAGGGGAACTCACGGGCGCTGCGATTCGACCCGCTGGTGTGCGCGGGAGTGCCGGTGCGCTTCGGCTCGGGGGGCCCGGAGAGGGGGCGGTGGGATTCGTTGCCTGGGGTCGCGGAATCAGGAACCGGGTGCGTCTTCCGACCCTCGAACTCGTCGACGTCGCTCCGACGATTGCGGCTCTGCTCGGCTTGCGGCTCGATGACAAACTCGATGGCGAGGCGCATGTCGGGCTCCTGCGGGCGGCGGGATCGCCCCCTCCTGCCGGGCCGAAACGACTCGGTGGTGAATCGGGGGGCGATGTCGACGAAGCGTTGCAGGAGATGCGTCGCGGTCGTGAACTCGGGAGTGGGCGGTGAACGAGCCGATGGTGACGATTGAGCTGAACCCCCGAGAGCAGCGGCTCTATGACCGTCTGCGTCGGCGGATCGTCGAGCCGGATCCGAAGGCCCGCACCGGCACGCGGGATCTGGTCCTGCTCCTGCCCGACCTCACGATCCTGCTCTTGCGTCTCCTGCGCGACACGCGCGTCCCGCTCCTCGAAAAGGGCATCGCCGTCGCGGGCGTCGCCTATGTGCTGTCGCCGATCGATGTCCTGCCGGCGCTCCTGATCGGACCCATCGGGCTTCTCGATGATCTCTTCATCGTCGCCGCCTGTCTTTCGAGGCTCCTGAACCACGTTCACCCCGATGTCGTCAGGGGGCATTGGTCCGGGCAGGGCGATGTGCTTGGCGTGATTCAGGCAACGTCCGACTGGTTCGAGAAGGAGCTGAGGCTTCGTGTCGGGGATCTGCGCAAGCGGCTCGGCGCTCGTCGCTTCAGCTGAGGCGGATCTTTTCGCGATCTTCAGCGGCCGTCTGGCAGCGAACGCCCAGAATCGGGCCGTGCGAGTTTTCGGAGGCGCACGCGGTCTTCCTTGGGAAGCCGCCTCACGCGTCCCTCGCCATTGATCGAAGCGTGTTCCGTTCTGCCCGTGAGGAGTAGGACCCCTTGGCATTCGATTCGGTACGCCATCGCGAGCGAAGCGCCGCGCACCCATTCGAGCCAGGTCGTGATCTCGAGGTCGTCGTCGAAGCGCGCGGGGAGCCTGAAATCGAGCTCGGCGTGAGTCACCGCGAAATGCAGGCCCATCGCGAGCCACTCCGGGTAGCTCTTGTCATGGGTTTCGAGCCAGACGATGCGCGCATTCTCGCAGAAGCGCAGATAGTTGGCGTGATGCACGATGCCCATTCCATCCGTCTCGTAGAAAGCGACGCGATGCCGGGTGGTGATCGGGGTCGCGCCGTCCGGCAGATCGGCTTCCTTCAAGACCCGCGACTCCGTCCCTGGCCGGCGGATGGCATCAGAACGAGTCTTTCAACGTGCGGATGCGGCCGAGTTCCTGCGCGGACCCGGAACGCATGAAGGGGTTGGTCGCCTTTTCGTCCGCGATCGACGAGGGGATCGTCATCTCAGCGGGCGTCGCGTCGTGCCAATCCGCTGCCGGGTTCGCGCGGATCTCGCGAACCCGGTCGTATCGCTCCTTGAGGTCGGGGTTCTCCGGTTCGATCGTCAGCGCGAATCTGAGGTTCCCCTCGGTGTATTCGTGGCCGCAATAGACGAGATAATCGTTGGGTAGCGCGGCGAGCTTCACGCAGAGCGCTTCGTACATCATCTGGGCATCGCCCTCGAAGATGCGTCCGCAGCCGCCTGCGAAGAGCATATCGCCGGTGAAGACGGCCTTGGCTTCGTCGAAGACGTAGGCGACGTGGCCCGAGGTATGGGATGGGATGAAGAGCACGCGGCCGCGTTGGTTGCCGATCCGGATCTCGTCGCCCTCGTCGATCCCGAGTGTCTGGGCGGGGCTCCGCCCGGCATCCGTCGTGTGCCCGTAGACCGGGGCATCGTATCGCTCGGCGAGCTGTGGGTTCGCCATCGTGTGGTCGGGGTGGTGGTGGGTCGAGAGGATGAGCTTGATGTCGGCGCCGGTGGCTTCGACGCGCGTGACGACCGGATCGACTTCCGGGGCGTCGACGATCGCGGCCTCCTGCGTCTCGTTGCAGATGACGAGATAGGTGTAATTGTCGCCAAAGGTCGGGATACGTTCGATTTGGAGGCCCATGACCGCAGGCTAGCAGAGACCCGAACGGGGGTGGAGACCGAGGGTCGATCGCGCGCTTGATCGGGTTCGCGTTAGAGATGGCCTCAGAGCAGGTCGAGCTGACGGTCATCCTCGGCCTTCGCGAGAGCGGCTGCCTCCGCGACGGCCTTCTCTTCGGCTTCCAGCCGAGCCAGGGTCTCCGGTGTCGCGTGGAGCGGGCAGCGTTCCTTGTACTCGCACCAGTTACAGAGCGCGATCTTCCTGGCCTCGAAGGTCGTGGCTGCCTCGATCTCGTCGATGCGCTGAATCGTCGTTTCTCGCAGGGAGACCAGTTCTTCCGGTTCCCGGGTCGAGGAACAAATGCGATTCTTGGCGACGTAATGCCAGACGAGCCGGAAGGGCGTGTCCTCGCCATATTCGCGGCTGAGACCGATCTGGTAGAGGGCGAGTTGGCGATCCTGGTCGAGGATGCGCTGGGGGGGGACACGGGCGCCGGTCTTATAGTCATGCACTTCGATCGCGCCGTCGCGGGCGCGCGAGATGCGATCGATGATTCCCTGCATCCGATATTTTCCGGCCGAATCGAGGGGGAAGAGGACACGTCTTTCGAGACCCAGGGTTTCAGCGTCATCGAAGGGGTAGTGCCGCAAATAGTAGCCGCGCAGGCAGTTCTCCCCGAGCTCCCGGTAATAGGACAGCGGCGTCCCCTCGCGCACGATCCGCACGCGTTCGGCGTCATAGGATTCTTCCCAGAGCTTCTGGTAGCGGTCGATGACCTTTTCGACGCCCGGAATCTGGCCGCGGCCCACGAAGACGTAGAGCCTCTCGAGGATTTCGTGGACGCGCTTGCCGACGAAGGCTTCGATTCCCTCTGATGTGCTCGGGATCTTCTGGATATATCGGAATTCGAACTGCTTGGGGCAGTTCTCGAAACTCGAGAGTCGTGAATGGCTGTAGATGGTGCCCAATCGGACCCCCGAGCGAAATGGTCGTGCAGTTCCGGGTGTTGGCTGCGCGAAACCAGGATGCTGTCCCACGCGGCGCGGACAACTGTCCGCGAGGATAGGGGCTCGCTCGGCCCCTTGCCGGTTCTCTGCGCCTCCGCCGAGCGTGTCGACGCCGAGGTGTGGCGGCGGGCGATGTGGGGCATTCTATGACGGCGGCGGGCCCGATCAGACCCGGGCTTCCGGACCGCCGAATCCCCTGAGCGCGCCCAGCCAGCGTGTCGATTCTCGACGGGCGCACGCGGGGATGGAGGAGTCTGAAGATGGCGAGTGATCCGATGCCGACGTCGATGCGCAAGGCGGGGGTGAGCTCCGAGCGAGGCGCCGATCAAGCGTTCAGCTGCCCGGCGGAGGTCCTCGAGGCAGCTGTCGAGGGACTCGCAGGTTGTGACGAGACCGTGCTCTCGGAAACGGTCTGCGGCGGCATTCTCGACCCGAGCGAGGTCCTCGCCTGGGTCGATCGCACCAAACGCCTGCTGCGCTTTCGTGTCGACCCCGAGGAGATTCGCTCGGAATTGCCCATCGTGGCCGATGGGCTCCATGCGCTGCTCGAGGAGGTCGATCTGCCCGAGGGTGGGGCGGATGCGGCCGAGTTGACCGTTCGCTTCATCGAGCGGCTCGTCGAGCTTCGTCAACTGCTGTCCTACGACGTCGAAGCGGCCTATGCCGGCGATCCGGCGGCGGCGGGCTACGACGAGATCGTGGTCGCCTACCCCACGATTCGGGCGCTCGCGATCCACCGTATTGCCCACGAACTCTACAATTACGGCGTCCCGCTCCTGCCGCGGATCATGAGCGAGTATGCCCACGACCGCACCGGAATCGACATTCATCCGGGTGCCCAACTCGGTCGCTATTTCTTCATCGATCACGGGACGGGCATCGTCGTCGGCGAGACCGCGGTCGTCGGCGAGCACGTTCGTCTGTATCAGGGCGTGACGATCGGTGCGACGTCGATCCGCGACGCTTCCGCGCTTCGCGGGAAGAAGCGCCACCCGACGATCGAGGACGATGTCACGATCTATGCCGGTGCGACGATCCTCGGCGGCGAAACGGTGATCGGTGAGGGTAGTATCATCGGGGGCAACGTGTTCTTGACCGAGAGCGTCCCGCCCGGCTCGCGCGTGATGGCCGAAGCCCCGCGTCAGATAATGGGGGGTGCCATGGGGCCGGACACCGACGAATCGATGGCCCTGCACTGGGATATCTGAGCGTCGGAGCCTTCGCGCAACCCTTCGCTGGCTTTCGTGGGCGGGCGACACGATCCGCGCGCGGCTGAGGGCGGCAATCCATCGATGGAGGGTTCGAGCATGCACGACCGATTGAATCGAGACGGCGCGCGGCGCCGAGATCGTTCGCGTGGCGGGTGGCTGCTCGTTTTGCTCGTGCTGGCGTTTTCACTCGTGGCGGGTGTCGCCCAGGCTGCCGATTGGGGCTACGCCCTCGGCAGCGAATTGATGAGCCCGTACTGTCCCGGTCGCACGCTCTCGTCCTGTCCGAGCCCGCAGGCGGCGGAACTCGTGCAGTGGATCGTGACTCAGGAGGCCGCGGGTGCGACGCGCGAAGAGGTCATCGAAATTCTGATCGAGCGCTTCGGAGACGAGATCCTCGGGGCCCCGCCGGCCGAGGGAATCACGCTCTGGGCCTATATCTTTCCGGTCGCCGGATTCGTGCTCTTCGGGGGCATCGCCTTGCTCGTCCTTCGCCGCGTCGTCGTTTCGAGCAGCCCCCCGAGTCCGCTGGCTGCTCCTAGCGCCGAGGTGTCTTCCGCGCGCCCCGACCCCACAAGCGATCGGGGAGAGGACGATCTCGCGCGCCTCGTCGACGCCGAACTCGCGAGCCGCAGCTGAGATCGTGCCGATCCTTTCGCCGCCGACCCCGAGCGATCGATTTCGGCCAGTGGTTGCGATCCGCGGGCTATGATCGCGAAGTGAAGATCTATACCAAGCGTGGTGACGGGGGACAGACGGATCTCTTCGGAGGCGAGCGGGTGGGCAAGGATGCCCTGCGCGTGGCGGCCTACGGCGAGGTCGACGAGTTGAATGCGTCGCTGGGCGTCGCGATCGCGGCGGGTTCGGATCCGGTGCTCGACGAATCCCTGCGTGGCATCCAGCGCGCGCTCTTCGATCTCGGCGCTTCCCTTGCGACGCCGGATCCCGCGCATCGCAAGAAGGCGGGCATCCGCGGTGTCGGTGCGGTGGACATCGAGGCGCTCGAGACCCTGATCGATCGGCTCGAGGGTGGACTCGATAGCCTCGAGACCTTTGTCCTGCCGGGCGGGAGTGCATCGGCGGCCGCTTTTCACGTGGCTCGAACGGTCTGCCGTCGGGCCGAACGGACCGTCGTCGGCCTCGCGGGGAGCAAGGGTGAGTCCGTCGAGGCGCTTTCGCTCCGCTATCTGAACCGACTATCCGATCTCTTCTTCGTGATCGCGCGACACGAAAACGCGCGGCAGGGGCTCTCCGATCTCGCCTGGGTCGGCCGCCCCGACTGAGTCCGGAGGCGAAGCTCGATGGAGATACCGAAGCCCGAGCGTCATCGGGGCCCCCCAGCGAAATTCGCCCATATAGCGGACCGGGTGGTCGAGTTCCCGACGCAGGAATGTCCCGACCACGAATCCGAACAGGAGGGCGAAGAAGAGCGCGAGCAGGGTCGTGCGCAGGATCCGGACGAATAGGGAGCGGCGAGGACGCCCCGACGGACGTCGCAGGAACCGCGAATCACGGGCCATCGGACCCGAGCGCCTTTTCGATGCGCCGACCGAGATCGTCGATCTGTCGGTCGATGGAGAGGGAGGGCCGGTCCGCGGTGAGCGATTCGATGGCGCCCGCTTCCAGTCTTTCGAGACCGAAACGCCCATAACGCGTCGCGAGCGCAGATCGGACGCGCGCATCGCGGCCCGCTCGGCGTCGGATCTCGCCCAGCCCGCTCTCCTTCAGGTATTGGCGGTGATCGTCGATTGCGTCGATCAGCGCCTCGATTCCGATGCCCTCCCGTGCCGATCCGCAGAGCACGGCGGGCAAGTGGTCCGGATCGCGCCGGCTGCCGAGATCGAGGCCGGCGCGCAGCTCGGCGGCGGCGCGGTCGGTCAGATTTCCGAGATCGGATTTGTTGACGAAAAAGACGTCCGGCCACTCGAGGATTCCGGCCTTCATGAATTGAATCAGATCGCCCGCGGCCGGCTGGGCGACGAAGACGAGGCTGTCGACGAGATCGATGACCTGCGCCTCGGATTGGCCGACACCGACTGTCTCGACGAAGACGGCGTCGAGGGCGCTCGACAGGACATCGAGGCTTGCGCCGGTGATTTCGGAGAGGCCGCCGAGTTGATCCCGCGCTGCGAGGGAGCGCATGAAAACGCCCGGTTCTCGTGTGGCGCTGCGCAGGCGCATGCGGTCGCCTAATAGGGCCCCGCCGGAGCGTTTGCTCGAGGGATCGACGGCGAGCACGCCGACCGATCGACCGCGTTTGCGCAGGCCGGAGACGAGTGCGTCGAGCAGGGTCGACTTTCCTACGCCCGGGGCACCTGTCACGCCGATGCGAACACCGTGGGGGTGCGTTTCGAGCGCATCGAGGAGCGCGAGTGCGGCTTCGCGATTCTCGGGTCGGTCGTCGTCGACCTGGTTCAGCGCTTCGGCGATCGCGGCCCGGTCTCCCGCCCCCACGCGTTCCGCGAGTTCCCTGGCGGGGGCCGTGCTCCCGCGGGAGTTTGATGAGGCGGTGGACGCGGGATGTTCAGACGGCATTCGACTCCGAAACGACCTCGACGATCTCGGCCATGATGCGGGTGAGATCGAAGTCTTTGGGTGTGTAGACCCGGCGTACGCCCGCCTCTTCCAGCTTGCGCGCATCGTCGTCCGGGATGATGCCGCCGACCACGACCGGAATCTGCCCGAGGCCCGCTTCGAGGAGCCGATCGACCACATCGTTGACGAGGATGCCGTGGGAGCCCGACAGGACCGAGAGTCCGATGACGTGGACCCCCTCGTCCTGGGCGGATTGCACGATTTCCAGCGGCGTGAGGCGAATCCCGTCGTAGACGACCTCCATACCGACATCCCGAGCCTTGACCGCGATCTGCTCGGCGCCGTTGCTGTGGCCGTCGAGACCGGGTTTGCCCACCAGGATCTTGAGCCGTCTGCCGAGGACCGTCGAGAGGGCGTCGACGCGGTCGCGCACCGCCTGGACGTCGTCGTTGGCGGAAGCCAGGGGCGTCGCCGAGACACCCGTCGGTGCGCGGTATTCGCCGAAGATGTCGCGTAGGACCTGCGACCATTCACCGGTCGTGATACCCGCCTTCGCCGCTTCGATCGAGGGGGGCATGATATTGCCACCATTCTTGACGACGTCTTCGAGCTGACGCAGGGCGCGTCTGGTCTCGCCGGCGTTGCGGCGCTCGCGGAAGGCAACGAGCCGCTTGATCTGCTCGCGCTCCGCGGACTCGTCCACCTTGAGAACCGAACTCGACCCCGCTTCGACGAGCGGTGACTCGACGCTTTCCCGATAGGCGTTCACGCCCACGACCTGGAGGTCACCGGACTCGATCGAGCGCACGCGGGCGGTATGACTCTCGACGAGGCGCTGCTTCATGTAGGCATTTTCGATCGCCGCGACGGCGCCACCCATTTCGAGCACGTGATTCATCTCGTCGCGCGCCGCCGCGAGTAGTTCCGCCGTCTTCCCTTCGATGACGTGGGAACCATCGAAGAGGTCTTCGTATTCGAGCAGATCAGTCTCGTAGGCCAGGATCTGTTGCGTACGGAGCGAGAGTTGTTGGTCCCAGGGGCGCGGCAGGCCCAGGGCTTCGTTCCAGGCGGGGAGCTGGAGCGATCGCGTGCGGGCGCGCTTCGAGAGCGTGACGCCGAGGGCCTCGAGGGCGATGCGGATGATGTTATTCTCGGGCTGGGCCTCGGTGAGCCCGAGGCTGTTCACCTGAACGCCGTAGCGCAGGCGCAGCATCTTGGCGTCCCGGATGCCGTAGCGGTCGCGGCCGATCTCCTCCCAGAGCTGGTTCATCGCCCGGCCTTTGCACATCTCTTCGACGAAGCGGATCCCCGCGTTCAGGAAGAACGAGATCCGCCCGAAGATCCGCGACAGCGTCTCCTGGTCGACCTCGGCGCGTTCGCGTACGAAGTCGAGGATGGAGATCGCGTTGGCCATCGCGAAGGCGATCTCCTGGACCGGTGTCGCGCCCGCCTCCTGGAGGTGGTAGGAGCAGACGTTGACCGGGTTCCAGTGGGGGACGTGGTCGACGGTGTAGGAGACGACCTCGCTGGTGAGGCGCATGGACGCGTGGGGTGGGAAGACGAAGGTTCCGCGCGAGAGGTATTCCTTGATGATGTCGTTCTGGGTCGTACCGCGGAGCGCTGCGGCTTCCGTCCCCTGACGCTCGGCGGCCGCGACATAGAGCGAGAGCAGCCAGGCGGCGGTGGCGTTGATCGTCATCGAGGTGTTCATCCGGTCGAGCGGGATCTCCTCGAAGAGCGCCTCCATGTCGTCGATATGGCAGATCGGAACACCCACCTTGCCGACCTCGCCGCGTGCGAGCGGATGATCCGAGTCGTATCCCGTTTGTGTCGGGAGGTCGAAGGCCACCGAGAGGCCCGTCTGTCCCTTGGCGAGATTGCTGCGATAGAGGGCGTTGCTCGCCTTCGCGGAGGAATGGCCTGAATAGGTTCGGAACATCCAGGCGCGGTCGCGCTCGACGATTCTCGGAGCGGGTCGATCGGAAGGCGGATCGGACGACAAGGGGGGACTCCGTTCTCGGGTGGGTCAATCGGCGGCTGGGGCCCGATCCGCGGACGCTTGCGTACACCGTGAATCGTTCCTGATGGGCCTTCATCGGCGAAACGGGCGTGTGGGGCGAGCTGAGAGATGAGGCCCTAAGTGGTCGAAAAAATTAACGAAACTGTGAAGACAGGGCAAATCCAGGAGCGGGGTATGCTCCGACCATGGGTCAGGACCTGAACGAATTCTTCTTCCGCCTCTCCCCCGAACGTGTTCTCCAGGCAGTGGAGGCCGCCGGGCATATTCCGTCGGGCCATTGTTTCGCGCTAAACGCTCTCGAAAATCGGGTCTACGACGTTCGATTGGAAGAGGGTCGTCACGTCGTCGCCAAATTCTATCGGCCCGGTCGTTGGGAGCGCGAGACGATCCTCGACGAGCATCGTCTGCTGGCCGCTCTGGTCGAGGCGGAGATCCCCGTCTGTGCTCCTCTGCCATTCCCCGACGGCGACACGCTCCACCGGGTCGAGGATATCCACTACGCGATCTGGCCGCGCACCGGGGGGCGCTCCCCCGACGAACTCAGCGACGATCAGATCGAAGTGCTCGGCCGCTTGATGGCGCGCATCCATGCGATCGCCGCGGATCTTGGGGCACCGAATCGTCGCCGCCTCGATCCCGAGAGCGCACCGCTCGCAGCGCTCGATCTGCTCGAAGACGGGGACTGGCTCCCCCCGAGCTGCAGCGCTCGATATGTTCGCGCCGTCGAGTCTCTCGTCGAGACCTATCGCGAGCGCAGCCGCGGCGTCGAGGTCCAGCCGATCCACGGCGACTGCCACGTCGGCAACCTGCTGCGCGGCGATGAGGGCTGGTTCTTTCTCGATTTCGACGACATGGTCATCGGGCCGCCGGTTCAGGACGTCTGGATGTTGGTGCCCGGGCGCGATGCCGAGGCGGATCGCCAGCGGCACCTCTTGGTGGAGAGCTACCGCCAATTTCGTTCCTTCGATGAGGGGACCTTTTCGCTGATCGAGCCGCTGCGCGGATTTCGATTCGTGTTCTACGCGGGTTGGATCGCCAAGCGGTGGCAGGATCCGGCCTTTCCCGATGCGTTTCCGCATTTCGGAACGGATCAGTATTGGGAAACGGAGACGCGCGATCTCGAAGAGCTCGTCGAGCGGATCACGAAGGGAGAGGATCTGCTCAGTCCGTCCGAGCGCGAGGAAGCGCGGGCGGAGGCCGGCGAGGACGAAATGACGAACGAGGATTTTTTCTGGGATCTCTGAGGACTGGCTTCTAGGGTCGGCGATCGTCGATCATCACGATGCGATCCTTGAGATAGGCGTAGTTGAGCGGGCGAAAGCGAAGCTCCCCGACCTCGCCGAGGCCGGCTAGATCCTCGAGGATGAAGCTCCGCCCGGCGTTCATCAGCCAGGCCTCGGTGGGGCGCTCGCCCGATGCATCGACGTTGTGTGCGTAGGCGTCGCCGTCCTTCTCTCCGCCACCGAAGAGGCCCACCCCGGGCCGGCCCGGGGGGACGAGGCCGAGCGCGTGGGCGGATTCATGGGCCATGACGGTTCCGAGAACGTCCCCCACAAAGGAGATCGCGCGATCGATCTCCGCCCGGCGGTCATTGGCGCTCTCCGAATCGCCCGGAGATCCAGCACCCCGAGCGGAGAGCCGCTCTTCGTCCGCGGCGCGCGTGCCGAGGGTGGCCCCGCCACGCGCGGTGAGAAAGGGGCCCAAGACGTCGGCGTAGAGGTCGGATTCCCGATAGATCGTGAGTTCTGCCGGGAAGAGACCGGCGGTCGCTTCGCGTTCGCACTCCTTCGAGGATTTGCGTTGGTTGCGGAGGTCGAAGCGGACGTTGCCGACGGAATCGGGGTTCTCGATGTTGCCCCCGCCGACACAGATACGTGTGACGAAGGGTCCCGGGTCGGCTTCGAGGACAAAACGGATGAAGACCGGATCCCGTGCCGCTCCGGTTCGGTTGGGATCGTCCGGCGCATCGTAGGCGCGTCTGACCCGTGCGAGGGCCCGCTCGGCGATGCGCTCGGCGACGATTCTTGCGAGCTCGGGGCGCTCGGGGGTCGCGAGGCCGAATCGTTCGAGATCGCGCTCGAAGTCCGGACGGCCGTCGTCGTCTCGATCGATTGTGAAATCGAAATGGATGATCTGTCGACTGCCGATCGGGGGTCCGCCGAGCCAGGACCGGATGCGCACCCGGCGATAAGCGACGAGTTCGTGATCCTCCTCGTCCGTGAGCGTCGCCCGAATCGAGAGCAGTCCCGTGTAGAGACCGAGGGATTCGGGGATCACGAGGGTCGCGAAATCGTCGTGCGAGACGAGCTGGTCGGCGATTTCGATCATCGCCCCCGTCCGCTCCGCACGCAGCGTCACGACCAGGCTCTCGCGGGTCGCGATCGGCAGATCCGGTGGCAGCGCGATTTGCAGGACCCATCCGACGGTCGGGAGAAGGACATCCCTCGCCATCCGCTCGTCGACGCCGTTGATTCGAATGGCGAGTCCGGTGCCCGTGGCGCCCGCGAAGCGTTCGTTGCGCAGCGCGATGCCGACGAGGACCAGGCCACCGATCAGCCCGAGAAGGACGGCGAGGGTCGGGCCCCAAAGCGGGCTGCGGGAAGCGGGCCGACTCATCGGGGATCCTCTCCGTTCGGGTGGTCGGAGCGACCGGGCTCGTCGAGTCGGCGCGCCAGATGGAACTCCAGGCGGGGAACGGGGCTCTGGGCGTCGAGAATATCCTCACGCCAGGGGCCGGGCGCGAGAGCCGCCGACCGCGGCGCAGGATGGCGCAGGCGGTCGTAGATCGGAAGGGCCGCGAAGCGGGCGCGCCTGTCGAAGAGTTCAGCCGTCGGGACGGGCTGCCCGGAGCCATCGAGGGTGCTGTGAGATCGCACGTAGAGATGCGTCTCGCTCGCGAGCCCCACTTCTCCGCCCGCGGCGCTCGTCTCGAGAAGCACGAGGCGGTCCTCGCGCTCGCCATCCCCGGCGTGGGATCGCGCCAGGTGCGTCAGGTCACGCCCCTCGAAGAGCGCTTCGTCCAGATCGGAACCCAGCTCTCCCGAAACGCGTGCGGCGGTACGCAGGGTCGCCGCCACATCGATCGGGCTCGCCAAGCGGAGCGAAATCCTGGGGAGGTTCGCGTTCTGGGTCGGGGGTGGGCGCCAGATGAGCGGTACGCGATGCGTCGACCACTGGATCGTGGCGTCGCGCAGCGTCGGCGATTCCCGGCCGTGCGGATCCTCTCCCCGCAGCGCGGCGAAGAGCACGCCCGGCCCACGGCCGTCATCGTCGAAGGTGTGGGAGAGTCGAGACAGCAGGCGATCGAGTTGGACTGGCTCCGCCGCCCGGCCCAGGTGGATCCAGATGAATCGGGGCGAGGGTGTCGATGCGATCCAGCTCTGGACGGAGCTGGCCATTTCGGTGCGCTCACGGGTGTTCGCATGCATCGGCCGGCCAAAGCGGTCGTCGTAGCGGTCGAATCCCTGATCGAGTCGCCGGCTGCGGTTCAACCGCGCACTCGCCACGAAAGCGGCCGTCCGATAGCCCGCCCGGGAGAGCGTCTCGGCGATCGTCGTGTGCGCATCGGCGAGGAAGCTCTGGCCATCATCCGCCACACCGTGAGCCCGAGCGGCCAATCCCGTCAGCGCGGTCGAAGCGGACGAACTCTCGCCGCGCCCGGGCGCCGCTGCCCAGGCGAAGAGGGTCCCCTCGTTGCCGAGGGCGCAGAGTGAACGCCCGGCCTCCTTCTCACCGCCGAAACACGCCAGGCGCTCTGTGGAGAGCGTGTCGATCGTGATCAAGATGAGGTCCGGGCGAGTGGGCTGATCGGCCTGGCATCCGAGCAAGGCGATCGCTAGCCATGCGCCGAGCGCCGCGTGTCCGCGCGCCCGACCCGGGGCGGTTCTAGGAGATTCTGCCGCGACCGGAATTCCGCGCATGAGCCAGGGCATAGCGAAAAAGACGTGCGATGTTCTCCGGGATGATTTCTGGTCTGCACAGCGCCGTCGTGAAGCTGCGTGATTTCGAGGTCGGTGTTCGCGATTACACCCGACTCCTAGGGCAAGCCCCCCACCGAATCGAGTCCGACGTGCGGCGTGGGACCCGCAGTGTCCTGTTCGCCCTCGCTAATATGACGCTCGAGCTGCGCTCGGGCCTCGAGGGGGCAGTCGTGCCTGAGGGCGCCAAATCCGGGGACGAGAGATTCGGGCAGGTGGGGATTCGGCTGGTTTGCGAGGACGATGACCCCTCGGCCCTGCTGGCCGCTCGCGGTGTGCGCATTGCCTCGAGCACGGACGAAGAAGGCGTGTCCGAGGGGGCGCTCAGCATTCGGCGATGGCGCTCCCACCGCATCGACGCGAGGTCGAGCCGGGGCCTTCCCGTCGAGTTGATTTGCGGCGAGGTCTTCGAGCCGGACGCGACCGGGGGCACGGCAGGTTCGGCCGTTGAGCCGGCCGCGCGGATCCGCGCGCTGGATCACGTGGTCGTGATGAGTCCCGATCCCGTTGCGACCCGCGCCTTCTACGGGGACGGACTGGGCATCCGGCTCGCCCTTGACAGGTCCTTCGAAGAGCGCGGTGTTCGACTCCTCTTCTTTCGCGTCGGAGGCACGACGATCGAGATCGGTGGCCGCCTCGGGTCGGAGGCCCGGCCGGATCGATCCGACCGTTTGGGCGGACTCGCCTGGCAGGTGGTCGAGATCGACGCGATCCGGGCGCGGCTCGTCGGCGAGGGCTTTGACGTCTCGAAGATTCGCGAGGGCAACAAGCCCGGAACACGCGTCTGCACGGTTCGGGATCCGGTCCACGAGGTGCCGACGCTCCTGATCGAACCCCCTTCCTGAGGCGTCCGGGGGAGGCGCCGCTAAAATCCTGGTTTCCGTTTCTCCCGATCCCCCCCTGGCGCGCCCCGCTGGAGACCCTCGAAAATGTCCCAAGATATGGAGCCTTCCCGTCCAGCCGACCTGGAAGAGGCGATACTCGAACTCAAATGCGAGAAGGGCGCGGTCGTCCTCGCGCATTTCTACCAGGAATCCGATGTCCAGGACCTGGCCGATGTCGTCGGCGATTCGCTGGCGCTGGCGCGGGCAGCCCAGGAGATCGACTGTGAGATGATCGTCTTCTGCGGTGTCCACTTCATGGCCGAGACCGCCGCGATCCTGAATCCGGGGATCCCCGTCGTCGTTCCGGATATGGAGGCGGGATGTTCGCTGGCCGATGGCTGCCCGCCGGAGGAGTTCAAGTCCTTCGTGGCCGACTATCCGGGTGCCAAGGTACTGACCTATATCAATGCTTGCGCCGGCGTGAAGGCGATGAGCGATCTGATCTGCACGTCCTCGAATGCCGTGAAGATGGTGAAGCAATTCGAGGGCGAGAAGCTGATCTTCGCACCGGATCGCCATCTGGCTCGCTGGGTGGCCAAGGAGACCGGTCGGGATGATCTGATCGTTTGGCCTGGCGCCTGCGTCGTGCACGAACTCTTCAGTGCGAAGGGCCTCGCGAAGCTCATGATCCAACATCCCGATGCGGAAGTGCTGGCCCATCCCGAATGTGACCAGGCGGTCCTCGATCAGGCCGATTTCATCGCGAGCACGACCGGGATCATCTCGCGCGCTGTCGCTTCCCCTGACCGCCCCTCGATCATCGCCACCGAGGACGGCGTCTTCCACTCGATCCTGAAGCAGGCGCCGAACAAACGGCTCTACCAGGCACCCGGGATGGACGAGAGCTGCGCGTGCAACCGATGTCCCTACATGCGGCTCAATACCCTCGAAAAACTCTACGATTGTCTGATGAACGAAGGGCCCTGTGTCACGGTTCCCGCGGAACTCGCGAGGCAGGCGCTGATGCCGATCGAAAGGATGCTGACGCTTTCATAGGCGCATTCGATTCCGGCCGCGGAAGATCGCTCGCTGCGATTCACGTCGCGCCGTCGCGAGGGGGCCGCGATCAGTCGCGCATGCGTCGGTTCGATCCGCGACGGTCGGTCCCGAGGAGAGCGGTCGCACCGATCCCCAAGCCAAGCCCGATATGCGGTTCGGGCACTTCGGCGTCGCACCGGAGTCCTGAGGCCGTCATGGTGACGTCTCCGGCCGTGATGATTCGCGCTTCGGAAGAGCCGAACAAGCCGCCGCCTTCTGCACTCGGCGGTGCATCGTCGAGGTTCAGGAGGATGTCGGTGGCGGGAGCGCCGATCGAACGAATGTTGTTGGGGCCGACGCTCGCTTCGAAGAAGTCGAACGGGCCAGCTCGAGCGGTTCAGCCGGCTGAAAGCAGGAGCGCGAAGAGCAAAGGGATCCAGCGTATCGCCTGCCAGAATTTCCGATACGATTCGGGTCGTCGACCTCCTGCCAGACGAGTTGCGAGTTCCGGGGAGGGATGAGCCCAAAGTGTGGTGAAAACAGAACCGTTCATATCTACTCGGCGAATGCCTCGATCTCGGCAGGCTGGACGGCTCGTGGATCTGAGTGAGGGCGATGGCGGAGATGGCGACTCGCGTCAGGCCAAAAAAAGCCGGATCAGGAGCCTCCTCGGCCATAGATATCGTCGAATCGGACGATGTCGTCCTCGCCGAGGTAGGAGCCCGACTGGACCTCGATCAGGGTGAGGTCGATCGTGCCCGGATTCTCCAGTCGATGCGTCACGCCGATCGGGATATAGGTCGACTGGTTCTCCGTCAGGAGGATTTCCTCCTCGCCCTTCGTGACGACTGCGGTGCCTTCGACGACGATCCAATGCTCGGCGCGGTGATGATGCATCTGGAGCGAGAGCTTGGCCCCGGGGTTCACCACGATCTGCTTTACCTGGAACCGTTCGCCCGCGGCGACCCCCTCGTAGGAACCCCAGGGCCGGTAGACGCGGGCGTTGAGCTCCGATTCGCTCCGCCCCGTGCGGTCGAGTTCGGCCACGATTTCCTTGACCTCCTGGGCCCGCTCCTTCGGTGCGACCAGGATCGCGTCGGGGGTCTCGATGATCACGAGATCGCGGACGCCAATCGCGCTGATCAAGCGGCGCTCCGAACGGGCGTAGCTGTTCTCGACGTCGCGCAGAACGACGTCGCCTAATGTGACGTTGCCATCTTCGTCACGCTCGCCGATCTCCCAGAGTGCCGCCCAGGATCCGATGTCGTTCCAGCCGATATCCGCCGTCACGACCGCCGCCGCTTCGGTCTTCTCCATCAGCGCATGGTCGATCGAGATGGAAGGGGAAGTGGCGAATGCAGCCTCGTCGAGCCGTGTAAAGGTCAGATCGCGTTTCGATTTTGCGACGGAATCCCGACACGCGGCGACCAATTCGGGCTCCAGCCGTTCGAGTTCTTCGAGCAGGAACCCCGCTGGGAAGACAAACATTCCGCTATTCCAGGCATATTCGCCGGATGCGAGAAAGGCTTTGGCGCGTGCCTGGTCCGGCTTCTCGACAAATTCTGCGATGGAGGCGGCGTCGGGCAGACCATCGAAAGCCTGCCCGCGTCGGATATAGCCGAAGCCGGTCTCCGGATGCTGGGGGACGACCCCAAAGGTCGTGAACGCGCCGCGCCGCGCGGCCTCGCAGGCGGTGTCGACGGCGGTGCGGAAGGCGGGCAGGTCACGAATTACGTGGTCGGAGGGGAGGACGAGAAGGAGGCCTTCGGGATCGATCTCTGAGATGATCATCGCCGCTGCGGCGATCGCTGGGGCCGTATTGCGCGCCACCGGTTCGAGGGCGATCGCGAGGGGCTCTATCTTCTTGGCCCGCAGCTGCTCGGCGATGATGAAACGATGGGCGTCATTACACAGGATCAGGGGCGCCGCGAAGGCGCCGGTCTCGTGAACCCGGAGCGCGGTCTGCTGCAGCAGGGTGTCCTCGACGTCGGTCAGGGGCAACAACTGCTTCGGAAAGGCGCGCCGGGAGAGCGGCCAGAGCCGGGTTCCCGAACCCCCCGAGAGAATCACGGGGTAGATCGCTCCTTTCGCGTTCGACGTCATTTCTTTCTGGGATCCTCAAATTGGGGAAGGCGGGACGCTACACGAGTTTTGGAGCGACACACACGGTCCCAGACATCGGCTCATCCGGTGCAGAACACGAGCGGACGATCGTTCAGGTGGTGAGCCCGCGCGCTCTCAGCCGTAGCAGGAAGGGCAACGCGATCACTGCGCACAGGATCTCGGCGCTCCCCGCCACGCCGAAAGCCGCCTGGTAGCCGGCGGCTACACCGTGGTGGGCCCGAACCGCCTCGGATACGAGCCCGCCCGTGAGCGGCCCGAGGATGAAGCCGAGGCTTCCGGCCGTGTTGAACGCGCCGATCGCCGTCGAGCGGATCTCCGGCGGCGTCAGGTCCGTCGTCATGATCATCGAGGGCACGAACATGATCGCGGCGGTCATTCCGATCACCGCCATTCCGGGTCCGATCCAATCGGTCGGCCAGAAGCCGAGGCTGGCGGTCAGGAGGCCGTAGATCGCGCTGCCGCCACACAACAGGGCCGTCTTGGACAGGCGGTCTGCGAGCATGCCGAACGGAAAGGAGAGCAGCGCAAAAGGCAGCATGAAAGCCGAGATCCACAGGCCGACCCTCGGCGGATCCGCCCCGTGGAGCCCGGAGGCGAAGAGCGAAAAGGTCGTCGTGTAGAAGCCGACGGTGAAGCGGTCGGCGAAGGCGAAGATGAGCGGCGCGATGATCGATCGATTCCGTTTCACCGTCCTCCAGATCGCCCCCGCGCCCGGCCGCTTCTGCGTTTCGAGCGGTTCGAGGAGCGTCGCGGCCGCCAACGCGGAGGCCGCCAGGAGCACGATCGCCCCGGTCAACAGGGGACGCAGCGGATCGATCCGACCGAGCAGGCCTCCGATCGGCGCGCCGAGCGCGACGCCGAACATCATCCCGGCGCCGGTGATGCCCATCGTGAGCCCGCGCCCCTGGGCCCCGCCGAGGCTCGCGGCGATCGAGAGGACCAGGGAAAGCGCAAAGATGTGGGCACAGCCCTCGAATAGCCGGATCCCGAGAAAGGTCGCAAAGGGCATGTCGAAGGTCATCGCGACAAAGCAGAGGGCATCGACCAGGAGCGCCGCGACCACCAGTGGGCGGCGTCGGCCGATCCGGTCCGCGAGGGCACCGGCGAGAGGGGCCGCGATCGCTGCGCCGATCATGTTGATCGACATGAAGAGCGAGGTCAGCAATTCCGAGACCTCGAAGCGCTCGCCGACGAGCCCGCGCAGAATCGGGACGGGGAGCGTCACCGGCATCATGATCGACAGGGCCAGCAGGCCCATCAGGGCGAGGCGGATCTTCGATGGTCGCGGGATGGGGTTTGCTTCGAGAGGATTCACCAATGGATCCTGGCTGGGGCGAGGGCTATCAGCCTACCAGGATCTCGCCTCGCCCGGCAGGCCACGCGCCGGCGCGGGTGGCTCCGGTTTCGGCCCGCTCGCGTGGGCGAAACCGGAGTGAAATCGATGTAGGTCCGACGCCCTTGACCGGGTGGGGCCGATTTAAGCTGCTTCGAGGCGTGCGATCTTCTCCTCGGTGAGCGTCAATCCGGCGGCCGCGATCGCATCGTCGAGATGGGCCAGTTTCGTGGCCCCGATGCTCGCTGCCGTCACGGTGGGCTTCGAGAGCATCCAGGCCAGGGCGAGCAGGCCGCGCGCGAGCGGGGACCACGGAATGATCGCGATCTCCCGGGCTAGGAGGAACTCGTACCAATGTGGCGGACCTTCCCCCGGTGGATGAGATCATCGGGGGCGCGCAGGGTTTCGTCGACCGTCGAGCTAGAACTCGTAGGCCACCTTCAGCTCGGGATCGTTCTCGCAGAGCATCTGCGCGAGTTCGACCATCACCCGACATTGTTTCACCGTCGCGTCGTCCTGCATCTTGCCGTCGATCATGACGGCCCCCGTGCCGTCGCCCATCTCGTCGATGACCTTCTTCGCCCACAGAACCTCGTCGACCGGCGGCGAGAAGACCTTCTTGGCGATGTCGATCTGGACCGGGTGAAGGCTCCAGGTTCCGACGCAGCCCATCAGGAAGGCGTTTCGAAACTGATCTTCGCAGGCGACCGTGTCCTTGATATCTCCGAAGGGGCCGTAGTAGGGCAGGATGCCGTTGGCGTTACAGGCGTCGACCATGCGCGCCATCGTGTAGTGCCAGAGGTCCTGCTGCGCGGTCGCCCGCGGCGCGTCGGGGTCGTTCGCATCGGGGTCCGTGCGCACGATATAGCCGGGGTGGCCCCCGCCGACGCGCGTCGTCTTCATGCGGCGGCTGGCCGCCAGATCAGCGGGGCCGAGCGAGAGACCCTGCATGCGTGGGCTCGCCGCGCAGATCTCCTCGACGTTCGCGACGCCGAGCGCTGTTTCGAGGAGCGCGTGGATCATCAGTGGCTTCTTGATGCCGGCGCGCGCTTCGAGTTGGGCGAGGAGACGGTCGACATAATGGATATCCCAGGCGCCCTCGACCTTCGGAATCATGATGACATCGAGTTTGTCGCCGATCTCGCTCACGAGTGTGAAGACATCATCGAGAAACCACGGCGAATCGAGGCTGTTGACGCGGGTCCAGAGCTGACAATTGCCGAACTCGACCTCGCGACCGATCTTTACGAGGCCCTCGCGCGCGGCGACCTTGTTGTCCGCCTGGATCGCGTCTTCGAGATTGCCGAGCAGCACGTCACATCGGGTCGCCATCTCCGGGACCTTGGTTGCCATCTTCGCGTTGCTCGGGTCGAAGAAATGAATCATGCGAGAGGGCTTGAAGGGGATCTCGCGCAGAGGTGCGGGTGCACCCAGGGCCATCGGTTCGAAGAAGTCTTTCGCGCTGCGCATGGGGAGCCTCCTGCTCGTCTCTCTTTTGGGCGGTGAAAATAGTCGTTTGTCCGGCTACTGATTGTCGTAGAGCCTGATGATCTCGATCTTGCCTCCGGGCGTTGCCTCGAGGCACAGATCACAGAGGACGCACTCGTCCAGGTTCGATTCATCGATTCGCAGACCCTGCGTCTCGGCCACAAAAATGGAGACGGGGCAGATTTCTTCGAGCTTCTTTGCGAGCGCTTTGTCCTTGGCGATTTCGTCGTCGACGCGAACGTCGATGAATTCTCCGGGCATGGTCTTTCCTCTTTTCAGCGCTTCTTGCGCGCCAACCCTTGGCGGATCAGGTTCGGGATCTCCTCGATCCTCTCGGCGACCAGGATTCCGGATTCTTCCATCCGCTTGATCTTCTCCGCGGTCGTGTCTTCTTTGCCTTCGACGATCGTGCCGGCGTGGCCGAAACGCATGCCCTTCATTTCGTCCATGAATCGACCGGCCATGAAGGCGATGATCGGAAGTCGCGATTCTTGTTGCTTGACCCACTCCGCGAGCTCCGCCTCCATGCGACCACCCGGCTCGGAGTAGATCGCGATCGCGTGTGTTTCCTTGTCCGCTTCGAAGAAGGGCATCAGCTCGGCGTAGGTCGTTCCGACGATCGCATCACCGCCGATCGAGATGCAGGTCGATTGCCCCAGGCCGGCGGCGGTCAGCGTCGATGCGATCTCGGTGGTC
Source organism: Deltaproteobacteria bacterium (assembly GCA_002719955.1). Classification (GTDB taxonomy): domain Bacteria; phylum Myxococcota_A; class UBA9160; order UBA9160; family UBA4427; genus UBA4427. The sequence goes on from PBFW01000056.1 coordinate 60,700, forward strand.
ATGCCACCGGATCGCGACATCACTCCGATATGGCCCTTCTTGTAGGCCTGACGCGTATTGGCCGCGGGACCACCGACGCCGCCCATCTTGCATTCGTCCGGCGAGATGATGCCGAGGCAGTTGGGGCCGATGATTCGTGCGCCGCGGAGTTTCGCGAGCTCGACCGCGACGGCGACCTGCCTGCGCGGCACGTTCTCCGTCACGACGACGATCAGCTTGATGTCGTTCTCGAGCGCTTCGATGATCGCGTCCTGGGTGAATCTGGGGGGGACGGAAACGATCGACCCCTCGATCGAACCGCCATTGGCGGCGACGGCATCGCGCACACAGTCGTAGACGGGAACGCCATAGACGTCGCGGCCCGCACGGCCCGGTGTCACGCCGCCCACGATCTTGGCACCGTAATCGAGATTTTCTCGCGTGAGGTTGATCGCCTCACGGCCGGTGATGCCCTGGATGATGAAACGCGTGTCCCCGGTTAGCAGAATCGACATGCTGGTCCTACTCCTGCATTTTCGCGACGGCGCGGCCGGCCGCGTCGTACATCGAGACGCTTCGGTCACAGTAGTCAACGCCGTATTTCTCGAGAATCTTGAACCCCTCTTCCTCCCAGGCTCCGGGGATTCGGAAGATCGCGATCGTCTCGGCCGGGTCCTGGCCCGCCTCCAGGCATCCCTTGATGACACCACGGGCCACGATGTCGACACGGGTATTCGATACGACATTCATCATGACCGCGATCTTCTCCACGCCGGGTTTCGACAGAATCAGCTTGGTGAGCTCCTTGGCCTTCGACATCGAGGGATTGCCACCGATCTCGCAGTAGTTGGCGGGCCGGCCGCCCTGATTGCGGACCGCGTCGAAGAGCGTGAGAGATCCACCGCCGGCGCCGATCACGAGACCGAGATTGCCGTCGAATTCGACGACGTTGCCCGCGACGCCTCGGTGGTCCGCGGCATTCACGCGCGCACCTTCGATCTCGAAGGGCGTGGGCGGTCGGGCCTGGCGGGTTTCGTCTTCGCCGATTCCGAGTTCGTCGAGGAGTGCCGTGTGCTCTCCGCGGGCCTCGGCCTCCATGTCGATGTGGCCGTCGAGGACGATGAAACGACCGTCGGCGAGTTGGGCGAGGGGGTTGATTTCGGCGAGCGTCAGATCGTATTCGAGAAAGATCTTCATGAGCTCGAAGACGATCGGGGTGAGCTTGTTCAGGTCCGACCCGCTGACGCCAGTGGCACTGACCGCTTCCTTGGCGATGCGAGGCGTTAGGGGGAGGATCGAAGAAAAATGCGTCTTCGAGACATGCTCGGGATAGGCCTCGGCCACTTCCTCGATGTCGATGCCGCCCATATCGCTGAAGACACAGACCGGTCGCTTTGCACGGCCGTCCCAGGTGATCGCGACGAAATATTCCTGTGCGATTGGAGATTTTTCTTCGACGAGGATCGAACGGCACCTCTGGCCGTTGACCTCGATTGGCTTGATCGCTTCGGCCGCCGCTGTCGCTTCCTCGGCGTCGTCAGCGAATTTTACCGCGCCGGCTTTCATGCGTCCGCCGGAGAGCACCTGACTCTTGAGGACGACGGGGACTCCTCCGAGATTTTCGAAGGCCGCCGTCGCGCCCGCGGCGTCCTGCACGATCTCGCTCTTTGCGAGCGGCAACCCGTGACGTCTGAAGAGGGCCTTGGCTTCGTATTCGTAGAATCGCATGGTTGTGTGGCTCCGAACTCCGGGATTCGCTCTGAAGCGGCATCGGGATGCGCGCCCGGTCGAACTCCGGTTCTCGTTTTCCCAGGGGCGAACCGGGTCCGCTGAAAAACTGCGGCGCGCGGGACCCCCCGGGCGGGTGTTGTGGCCGTCCAAGTCTCGCTTGTCTCGCGTGGGCGTCGGTTTCTAGGGCGACCCGGGTCCGCCCCGGAGGGACGAATCGTCTCGTAAGGCCGCGAACTCTATGATTTTTCGCGCCGAGCGGCAACAACGGGGCCGCTGACTCGCGTTCCGCGTGCAAAGGGGGAGCAGCCTTTTCGGAATCGTCCTTTCGCCCCCCGCCCCCTCAACCGGGCTCTCCAATGCACCGATCAGAGAGCCCTCTCCGCGCTCCGCCGCGGTCCGTCCCGTCCGGAAGTCGGCGGGCGAAATCCTCGACCGGAGCGCCGAGGGCAAGACGAAGGGGAGCGTGTGGCTCGAAAGATCCAGGTCGCGATGGTGTCCTCGCTGAGCGGCGATGCAGCGAAGGCCGACCAAGCGTTTCGCCCAGGAGCCTCTCGGGCCTTCGGGAAGCCCTTCGACCCCGAAATCACCGGATCCCTCATCGAAGACGCCCGTGGCTCCTTGCCAAGAATAGGTGCGGAGGGGGAGCGGATCTGATGTCGGTCAAATTGTTTGGGCAATTTCTGATCGATCAGGGCGAGGTCGACGCGAGCCATGTGCGTGAGGCCCTCCTGCTGATGGAAGGCGAGAACGCGTCGCTCGCTGAACTCGCCATCTGTCGGGGCTTCATGACCCGGAGCCAGGCGCTCAGCGTTAGCGCCGAGCAGCGAAATCGCGATCTGGACTTCGCTGAGTTGGCGGTCGAACTGGGCTTCTTGACGCCCGACCAGCTCGTCGAGGTGCGGCGGGGGCGGCGCAGCCGGCGGCTCCGGATCGGCGAGGCCCTCGTGCGTCGGGGTGCCATCCAGCGCGATCGCCTCGGGACCTTGCTCGACGCCTACAAGGCGGATCAGGCCCAATACGAGTTCGCCGAGCTCGCTGAGGTCGACCTGCCCGATGACCTCGCGAGTCATCCCGTGACGCACGACCTGCTCGAGCTCCTGCCTCGCCTTCTGATGAGGGTCGCGCGGCTGCGGGCCAAGCTGGGTGAGATTCGCGAATTTGATTCGGCGCCCGATTTTGCCGAGGTCGGGGTGTCGGTTTCGCTCGAGGGCGTTTGCGGATTGGAGGTCGCCCTCGTGTCGGATCTCGATTTCGCCGAGGCGCTGGCGATCGCCGTGTGTGGGACCTCGCTGGGTGATCTCGATCTTGAGATGATCGCCGACGGTGTGGGAGAATTCTTGACCGTGCTCGGCGGTCACGCGGCCAGCGCGACGACTCGCAGGGGACACCGTGTCGAACTCGGACCGCCCGACTACGAAGCGGAGCTCTGTGATGGCTGGAGCGTCGATCTCGCCGTCGGGACGGGACGCGCGGCATTGGTCCTCCGCAGCTTCTGATTCGCGGATCCCCCCCGGTTCGCGCCGATGCCGATCCGGAAGCCCGAACGGCACAGTTTCCGTGTTACGCTCGCTCCCATGAGCCAGCGGGATCACGCGAGCACGCTCGAGAAGTGGACGACATCGGGAAAAGAGGGATTGCCGCCGGTACTCGCTGCGACCGTGATCCTGCTTCGCGACGGTTCGACGGGTCTCGAGACCCTGATGTTGAGGCGCAACTCGAAGATCGTGTTCGGTGGGATGTGGGTCTTCCCGGGCGGTCGCCTCGATCCCAAGGATTGGGAGGGTGTGGACGAGGGCGATGAACTCGGCGCTTCTCGGCGCGCCGCCGAGCGCGAGGCCATCGAGGAGACCGGTCTCGAGATCGATCCCCGCCAGATGCTGCCCTTCTCCCATTGGACGCCGCCGCCGATCACCCCCAAGCGTTTCCTGACGTGGTTCTTTGTGGCTCGAGCGGGCGATGGCAGGGTCGAGATCGATCACGGTGAGATCCATGAATCGGATTGGATGTCGGCGGCGGAGGCCTTGCGGCGCCAGCGCGCACAGGAGATCGAGCTGGCGCCACCGACTTTTGTGACCCTGAGTGAACTCTCGGTGTGGTCATCGGTCGACGAGGCGTTGGCTTCGGTGGGGGACCGCGTGCCGGAACGATTCCAGACCCGGATCTCCGTTGTCGAAGATGTCGGGCCGGTGACGCTGTGGCACGGCGATGCGGGCTACGAACAGAGCGACGCCACGGTCGAGGGTCCTCGACATCGGCTGACCATGACGAAGGGTGGACCCTGGCGCTACGACCGGACCCCCTGATCGATCGATCGTTGGCGGCCAGCGCGACGTGGGTCCAGGAGCTGAAGCCGCCGGTCCGGTTCAGACCGCCGGAGGCGCGCCGTTCTCGCCGGGCCAGCGTGATCCGCCGATTGTGTCCGCGAAAGGCCAGAACTTGTCCGGGTCGATGGGATCGCCGAGGCTGATCTTGCGATCGAGGAACGCGGGAGTCCAGAGATGGGCCGAGACCTGCTCGCGTTTGGGGAGTAGCGTCGCGATCGGATCCCATCGGCTATCGCGCAGGATCAGCTCGCCCTCGACTTTTTCGAGATGCGTCGTCTTGAACCGGGTGTAGACGTTGACGAAATGCGGATCGAAATCAAATTTACCCGGCGTGAGATCACAGTCGCGCATGTATTTGACCCAGAATTCACGCTGCTCGGCTTCGTCCAGGGGCGCCTGCTGGCCAACGACTTCGCCCTTGAACTCCGCAAAGGTATGCCCGTAGTGGATCGTGCGGGCTTCGACGACATTGCCGAGCCGCCAGTACTGGGTCTCGGCATGGAACTTGGGTTGGCCCCATCGCTCCTTGCTGGGATAGACGACGGTCTCCTGGTTGATCCCGATGCCTAGCGTGTACTCACCCGCCGTCCCCTTGTAGTTGGCGGCGACATTGATGGCGATCCCGTATTCGGGTGCATTCTGGATCGGCAGGTTGTAGAAGGTGACTAGGACGAGCGAAGAATCGTCGGGCTCGAGTCCGGGCGGGAGCAGCGAGGCGATGCGATCCCTGTCGGTTCGGTAGGCGATCTTGAGCATCGGCCAATTCGCGAGCTCGCCGGGACTCTGTAGCGGCCCATCGGCCTCGACCAGCGGATTGTCGTAGGCAGCCGCGAGCAGCCTGTTCTGCGTCGTCGTCGTACTCATGTGGGGCCCCTCTCGCAGTGGAGCCCCGGAGTATAGTCACCGTCCGGGGACACCGCAGGCGTTCCCACTGATCCCAGACCCTTCGCGCCCCGCCTCGGCGAGGAACCCCCAATCATGCGTAATGCGAGCGCCTCTTGACCGCGATCTGCCGGTCGAGCTCGAAGATCTGAACCTTTTTCCAGCCTTCGGGTGCGTCTCCAGACGTCTCCCCCTCGGCGCGTACGAATTTATGTCCGAAGAGTCGCGTCGAAACGACTCCGAGATCGTCCCGACCGGGCAGATCACATTTGTCGAGGATCTGTGTGGCGGCAAAGACCGTATCTCCGGCCTGGAGAGGCGCCGTGTGACGTCCCGTCGTGTAGATGATGTCCCCGAGCGCGTTGTCCCCGACATCGGGGCAGGAGAGGCCGAGGCAGAGTGTGAAGGGAATGCCGCCGAAGATGATCAGCTGACCCCCTACATATTGTTTGGGGTCGAGGTCGATCATGTATTGGTTGCAGTGGACCTGGCTGGTGTTGTCGAGGATCGCCGTCATCGAGATGTGCTCGTCGGTCACAGTCCGTCCACGCGAATGCTCGATCCGGCTCCCGATTTCGAGATCCTCAAAATAGCTGTCGCCACTGGTCAGGTGGGCCATCCCAGAGAGCTGGGCGCCCGCGTCGTAGGGCGGAATGAAGAGCTCACATTCGATCTCGTCCGCGTCGGCTGAAAAATTTTCGACGACCGCGTCATCGGCGCCCTTGTAGACCTGCACCTTGCGTTGCCAGGTGGCCACGATGGCCTCACTGGCATCGCCGATATTCTTGCGGGCGGTCGATTGGACATGGACGATGCCCAGGTTCGGGCGACTCGCGGAGACGCGCACGCCGAGAACTTTCGTTTCGACCTCGAGGGTGTCGCCGATGTAGACCGGGGCACCGAATTTCATGTCGATATACTCGAGATTCGCGCGGGCATTCTCGGAAACGTCTTCGACGGTTTGGCTGAAGGCCACGAGCATGACGACGCCGGGGGGGCAGACCAGCCCCTCGAAACCGTAGGCCCGCGCATAGCGAGCGTTCTTGGCGAAGGGGTGGGTCGTCATCGCGAACTCGGTGAATGTCGTGAAGAGGCCCTCGGTGATCGTCTTGCCGCCCTTGTGGCGGAAGATCTGACCGGGCTCGAAGTCTTCCAGGAAATGGCCGGTCTTCTTGCGGATGATCCGGGTCGGTTCAGGCGTCTCGTCGGGCTTGGGCATGGGGTTTCCTCGCTGGGGGCCTCGCAGGGGTGGCGACGGGGCGGCGAGTCTAGTCAGCGCCCACCCGCGTTGCCAGCGACTCGCGGTTCGCGGCTGAGAGCGCCGTGGTCGACCCGCGCGGGATGGAATCTGCGGCACAAGGCGGATAGCGTCGGGCAGGCCGGCGTTCGGACGGGCGCCGCCCAACCGTCTGCGCTTGCACCGGTATTCCCAGGGAGATCGACATGACGAGGCCCACGCGCGTTCAGGACGGGGCGTTCGGAGGTTTTCATCTACCCGCAGTGGGCGACTCCTTTCCGGGGCTGGTCCTGATCCACGATGTCTGGGGTCCCTCCGATCACAGCCGGGCCCTCGCGGAAGAATTGGCCAGCGAGGGCTTCGCGGTCGTCGAAATCGATCTCTATCGTGAAATGGCGCCACTCTCGATCGAGGATCCCGGGGCGCATATCCGTTCGCTCTCGGATCCGGCGATCGTGGCGGATCTCGAGGCCGCTGCGGATTGGCTGGCGGCGCAGCCGTGTTGCGAGGGACGCAAGATCGGGGTCATGGGCGTCTGTATGGGTGGGACGTTTACGCTGCTCGCTGCTTGTCTCGGCCAGCGTTTCGCGGCGGCTGTGGCGTTCTACGGAATCCTTTCCTACGAAGAGGGGATGCTCGCGCAGCCCTCGGGTCGGGATCGTATCCGCAAGCCGCTCTCACCGATCGAAGCCGGTGGTCGGCTCACGACGCCGCTTCTGGCTTCCTTCGGTCACGAAGACACATTCATCCCACTCGAGGATGTGGCTGCGCTCGAGGCGGCGCTCTCGAAGAGCGGCGTGTCTTTCGAGATCGATCGCTATCCGGGAGCCGGGCATGCCTTCCTGAATCGGTCGCGACCAGAGGCCTATCGGGAGGATGCGGCTGCTGCTGCCTGGGCCCGCGTCATCCCCTTCCTTCACGCGGAGCTCGACTGAATCCCATCGGTCGGGTCGGTGAGATTTGCGCTCGTGCCCGGTCGCGCCTCGACCAGGCTGTGGACCTTCGTGTCCGGTCGCGCGATCACGAGGGCGAGGGTTCGGTTGCTGCGCAGATAGCGTGTCGCCGAGGCTTCGAGCCGCAGCTGCTGTCCTCTGCGATCCTGCATCGAGGCGACGAAGACGATGCTCTCCTGTCCTTCGGCGATCGTGTCGAGCGAGGTCCACCAGGGGCTTTGCGAATCGGTTGGAACGAAGGCGTTGAACTCGATTCCGATCAGCGCGTCCCGCGCCACGCCTAGCGCCGAACCCGCCGCCGGGTTGGCGTCCAGGATCTCGCCCGAGTCGACGTCGATCGCGAAATAGAGATCGGCGACGCGATCGATGGCGGCGCTGATCGCACGGCGGGTGGCCCTCGGTCGACCGCTGGTCTTGCGCTTCGTCCCGGTCGTTCGGATCGAGAGTCGGAAGGCATCGAGGAGTGGAGCGAGCGCCTCGGCGACGACGGGCCCATCGGGTCCGGCGAGTTCTGTCGCGGCTTGGGCCCAGGTCGTGAGCAGCGCCATCACGCGCCGCTCGTTCGGCCGCAATCCATCGAGGACCGGCCGTGGCGCCTCCCCGCGCATCAGCGCGGTCGAGGAAAAGGTGCGAAAGCGTCGCAGGGTTTCGGCTTCGGGACCGGAGGCGGCCGGTGCGGCCGCGCCGAGTTGGCCCTGCATGACCCGTTCGATCTCGAGTCGCTGCGACACGAGCCAGCTAGCCAAGTCGCGATTCACACTCCCCACAACTGCGTCATCAATATTTTTCACGGGCACAAACTAGCAGGCTCGATCGGATGCCCCCGTTCGAGGAAAAAAACGACCCGCCCGAGCTCACGATTTTGGTCGAGCCCCAGAACTGCATCCCCAAGGGGATAAATCTATGTTTCGGGTCGTTAAGCCCTCAATGCGAGCACGCGTCGATCCGATTTTCCGTGCATGACCAAATTGAGTTCCGCCCCCACCCATGCGCCGCTGTCACCGAGCCGGACGATCATCTATCACGCCTCGGGCGACGCGCTCGGACCGATGACCGACGTGATCCTGAGCCGACTCGGCTATCAGATGCTGCTGCCGGAGACCTTCGCCACGCTGCAGACCGCTCAGCCGGATTTGCGCGCCGACCTCCTGCTCGTCGACGAAAAGCGCATGCAGGAAGCCGTCGAAGCGGCGGAGCAGCGTGGCGAGCCGCACCTTCCGATCATTCTGTTGACCGGAAAGCAGGGAGCACCGGGGGACGATCCTCGCATCGTCGGTGCGGCCAAACGCCCTGCCGGGCTTCACGACCTCTATCGGCTGATCCAGCAGGTCTTCGAGGACAGGCCCCGCTCGACGCCGCGGGTGCCGACCCATCTTCGGGCGCTCTGCGAGTCTCGTGGTTCCCACTGGGAGGGTCGGGTCCTCTCGCTCTCCGAGAATGGCTGCCTGATTCGGAGCAGCGAGGCCATTCTACTGGGCCAGAAACTCCATCTCGAGCTCCTCTTTCCGCAATCCGCGTCGATCGTCGTCGAAGCCGAGGCGACGTACCAACTCCTCCCGGACACGGGCCTCGTGTTCAGCGCCGTCGAAGCGAGCCGTCGTGAGGCGCTCGGGCGCTTCGTCGCCGAGACCCTCCTGGCCTGATCCGCGCGGAGGCCTTCTCCTGCTAGACTGCTCGCGGCCATCTGCCCGCGTTGCTGCGGCCATGATTGAGCGGATCCCGGATTTGAGATAGAGGCATGAATCACGTGGGTGATCAGCAAGACCAGCGGAAGAAGATCAGTACGCAGAGCGGATTCATCGCCGCGCTCGACCAGAGCGGTGGCAGCACCCCAAAGGCACTCTCGCTCTATGGCGTCGGCGAGGATGGCTATTCGAACGAAGCAGAGATGTTCGCGCGTGTTCACGAGATGCGCTGTCGGATCATCGAGAGCCCCGCTTTTGGGGGCGACCGGATCCTCGGTGCCATCCTCTTCGAGAATACCCTCGACGGAGAGATCGCCGGTTGCAATTCCGCTGAGTATCTCTGGCGTGAAAAAAATGTCGTCCCCTTTCTCAAGGTCGACAAGGGACTCGCGGACGAGGTCGAGGGTGTGCAGGTCATGAAGCCGATGCCCGACCTCGCGGCGCTGCTCGACAAGGCCAAGCGGCTCGGCGTCTTCGGGACCAAGATGCGTTCGGTCATCAAAAGTGCGAACAAGACCGGGATCACGCGGGTCGTCGAGCAGCAATTCGAGGTCGGTCGCCAGATCTGCGCCGCGGGCCTCGTGCCGATCATCGAGCCCGAGGTCGATATCCACGCGTCGGACAAAGCGGAGGCGGAGGCGCTCCTCGGCGAGCAACTCCTGGGCCAGCTCGACGCCCTCGATGATCAGACGGTGATGCTGAAATTGACGTTGCCCGAGGAGGTGAATCTTTATTCGTCGCATATCGCCCACGCGAGCGTCGCTCGTGTGGTGGCGCTCTCCGGCGGGTACTCGAGGGAAGAGGCCAATCGGCGACTCAGTGCGAATCGCGGCATGACCGCGAGCTTTTCGCGGGCGCTCACCGAGGGGCTCTCCGCGCAGCAGCCGGAAGACGAGTTCAACCGAACGCTCGACGCGTCGATCGAAGCCATCTGCAAGGCATCGCGAAGCTGAATCGTGTCCGTCCCGGTGACCAACGAAATCCGCCGCGAGATCGAACGTCGGCGCACCTTCGCGATCATCTCGCATCCGGATGCGGGAAAGACGACCCTGACGGAGAAGCTCCTTCTCTACGGCGGCGCGCTTCGCGAAGCGGGTGCCGTACGCGCGCAAAAGGCCACACGCCATGCGACGAGCGATTGGCTCGAACTCGAGAAGCAGCGCGGAATCTCGGTCTCGAGTTCGGTGCTGCATTTCGAGTTCGACGAACATCGGGTGAATATCCTCGATACGCCCGGTCATGCCGACTTCAGCGAGGACACCTACCGGACGCTGATGGCGGCGGATAGCGCCGTCATGTTGATCGACGCGGCGCGTGGTGTGGAACCCCAGACGCGAAAGCTCTGTGAGGTCTGCAAGCTGCGCAAGATTCCGATCTTTACCTTCGTCAACAAGATGGATCGCCACGGTCGTGATCCCCTCGACATCATGGGTGAGATCGAGGAAGTCCTCGGGATGGATGTCGTTCCGGTGAATTGGCCCGTGGGTGCGGGCAGCGATTTTCGCGGCGTCTACGACCGACTCGACCGCAGGCTGGTGACTTTCTCGGGCGGCGACCACGGAACCCATCGCGTCGATGAAACGGTCGTCGCGGGCGAGCCGGATTCCGAGGCCGTGATGGAGGCGATGGGCCCTTTCGCTCAGGATGCCCTGGACGGTCTGGAACTGCTCGAAGGTGCCGGTGCCGAATTCGATACCGAACTCGTCGCGAGCGGTCTGCAGACACCGATGTTCTTTGGCAGTGCGCTGACCAATTTCGGTGTGCACCCCTTCCTCGAGCGCTTTCTCGAAATGGCGCCGGGTCCCATGCCCCGGGTGAGTGCGGGCGAGCCGGTCGACCCCGTGGAACGTCCCTTCTCGGGTTTCGTGTTCAAGATCCAGGCGAATATGGATCCGGACCATCGCGATCGCATCGCCTTCGTGCGGATCTGTTCGGGGCATTTCGTCAAGGGACTTCAGACCTCGCATGTGCGTACGGGCAAGTCGATTCGCTTGACGAACTCGACGCTCCTGATGGGCAAGGATCGCGCCGACGTAGACGAGGCCTTTGCGGGCGATGTCGTCGGCCTCTTCGATCCGGGCCTTTTCCGGATCGGTGACACGCTCGCCGACGAGAAGAAGATCGTGTTCGCGGGCATCCCGATCTTTGCGCCCGAGTCCTATATGCGCGTCGAGGTGGCCGGGGTCCAGAAGCGCAAGGCGCTCGAGAAGGGGATCGGCCAATTGGTTCAGGAAGGGGTCGTTCAGCTCTTTAGCGATCCGGAGGGCGGTTCAGCGAGCTGGATCCTCGGCGCGATGGGCCCGCTCCAATTCGATGTCATGAAACACCGACTCAAATCGGAATACGGTGTCGACCTCACGCTTTCGAGCCTGCCCTACACTTTGGCGCGTTGGCCACAGGCCGGTTTCGATCCCGAGGACTTCAAGTATTCCGAGCGCATTCGTGTCGTGCACGATCGCGACGGCAACTGGGCACTTCTCGCACAGAGTCCGTGGGATTTCGACCGCTTGCTCGAACGAAACGAGTCGCTCGAGCTCGCAGAGACTCCGGATCCGTCCCTTTTCGAGAGCGCCCACTGAGTTTGTGTTGGCGGTGGGGTGGGGCGAGTGGCGTGGCGGTCGAGCGATCCGCTGCGGACGGATTCGCGCTGGGCGCCACGCTTGGATCCGGGCGGCCTGACCGAGAACATCGATGCGCAACGAACTGTGCGGCTAATTCGTGCGGGCGAGGGCGGCGTCGATGGCGTTCGCCAGATCATCGAGAGCGAATGGCTTCTCCAGGAAGCCGTCGATCCTGACGCGTGCGGTTTCGGCTTGGAGATCTGCGGGCGGGAAGCCCGACATCAAGACGATTTGCAGATCGGGTCGCTGACGGCGCAGCGATTCCCCGACCTCGATCCCGTGCCTCTCGCAGCGCAGCATCCAATCGGCCAATAGGATATCCGGCGCGAATTCGTGGGCGATTTCGATCGTCCCGGTTCCGGTCTCGGCGGTTCTCACCCCCAGGCCCTTGCGGGCCAAGAATCGTTCGAGGTATTCGCGCTAGGTCGACTCGCCGTCGACGATCAGGATCCGGGTCATCCGGAAAGACCACCGAGGTAGCCGCAAGAATCGTTCCCAGTCGTCGGGCCCGTCGAGGCCGTGTCCCTCATCGAAGCCGTTCCTCCCGCTGGTCGGAGACCAGCACGACGAGCTTTCCGACTCCCTTGGCCTTGTTGCCCGCCAGGTCGAACGCCTCGTCGACCCCTTCGAGGGTTGCTCTGTGTGTGACCAATGGCCCGAGCGAGTCGCGATGTTCAGCCAGTCCGCGGGCCGCCCGCGCGAAGTCGGGGTCGCCCATGGTCCCGGTCTGATAGCAGTTCCCCCAGGACAGCCCGATTTCTTTTTGGAGTGCGAGTGACGGGTCGAAGGGCGGATCTCGATCGAAGATCCCCAGAACGACGACACGCGCCCCCGGGTTGGCCGCCTGGCAGGCCTCGATCAGGGTTTCGTTGGATCCCCCCACGGTTTCGATGACAAGATCGAAGCGGGATTCGAGACCGTCCTGGGAGATCGAGAGCGCGGCGTCGTGGGGGCGGGCCATGCCGAGGTCGAGCGCGAGCTGACGTTGATGCGCGTAGCGGGCGCGAATCACGACTTCGGAGGCTCCTGAGGTCCGAGCCGCGAAGGCGCAGAGCAGTCCGATCGTTCCACCGCCCAATACGAGGACACGCTCCCCCGAACGGAATTCCGCCCGATCGAGTGCGTGGAGTGCGACCGCCAGGGGCTCGACGAGGGTGGCGATGGCCGGGTCGATGCTGGGATCGACAGCGAAGACGCGCTTGGCGGGGACGACCACGAACTCGGCGAAGCCGCCGGGACGATGTACGCCGGCGATGCGGAGGTCGGGGCAGATGGAATCGCGTCCGGCTTGGCAGGCCCGACACCGGGAACAGGATTCGAGGGGTTCGACGACGACTGCGAGTCCGGAGGTCAGCGCTTGTCCGTCGCCACCCTTCCCGACGGATTCTCCCAGGCTTTCGATGCGTCCCGCGATCTCGTGGCCGGGGATCAGGCCGCGCGCCCAGCGGCCGCCCCGACGCGCGTGGAGATCGCTGCCGCAAAGACCGCAGGCATCGACCCGGAGCAGGACTTCGTGAGGGCCACAAACCGGGATCGGAACCGAGGCCGAGGAGATCGACCCGTCCTCGCCGACGACCGCCGCGCGCATCTGGCGAGGGGCATCGGCGTTCGCGGCGTACGTGCTCATGGCATCACCGGCCGGCTTTGCTTCCGGCCGGTCGTGATTCGAGCCGCTCGAGGACCGCGCGGACGATGATGGGCCAGACGATCGTGGCGTCCACGTGGACTTCGGCATGGCGACCGCCCTCGCTTTCGGGCACGAATTTGCCCCAGGAAACGCCCTCGCTGTAGCTGCACCCCGAGAGCCCACCCCAATGTTCTGGCTCCGGGCAGATCCGCACCGCATATCGATAACGCCGGACGGGCTCGCCCGTTCCGAGACGATCTGCGCTGATTTCGAGATAGGGTGCGATCTGTTGGGCCCAATTGCGTGGGACGCCACCGCCGATCGTGAAGATGCCGAGGGTCTCGTGAGCGCGAATCCGGTCCGCGAAATCCTCGAGGTCGAGGAAGGGGTCGAATCCGAAAGGGGTCTTGCCCGCCTCTCGCAGCCGTCGGTTGTGGATCGCGAAGTCGAGGCCGAGTTCCGAGTCCGTGAAGGCCGGGACGTAGATCGGGACCGCCTTCTGGACGGCGCTGCGCAGGATGGCTCGTCCCGCATCGTCGTCCTCGAGCATCTGCCCGACGCGCGCGAGCAGGTCGTGGCTGCATATCGTCGTCCCCGGTTCGATCTTCGAGAGCACCGCGTCGAGCAGCGCCTCGGCGTCATCGAGATTCTTCTCGAGTTCGATCGTGTCGTAGACGCGGTTGTAGCCGCGTTCGAAGAGATCCTCGTCGCGCATCGATGGGCGATGCTTGAAGTGGAGCATACCCGCGCCCTCGACGAAGCCGTGGGTCATCAGGGCGCCTGTCGCCACCACGGCCTGGACCCAGCCTCGCTCGATCATCTCGCAGAGCACGAGTCCCTGTTTGGCGATCGTCATGGCGCCTGAGATCGTGACGACCCGGAAACAGGACTCGTCGCGGATCATCGCCTCGAGAGTATCGGCGGCTTCGCCGAGTCGCCGACCGCCAAATGCAGTATTCGACATCGCCGAGACCAGGGCGTCTATAGAATCGAGTTGACCGAGATCGAGCGGGACCAGCGGCTCGAGGCCGTCGTCGTGGCCGGTTCCATAATTCTGGGCGTTGCGTTTCTTTTCCATCGTCTAATCCTGAGTCATGAGTTCGAAACCGGGGGTTCTCGCGAGCGATGGGTGTCGGGGTGGGAATGAGGGTGCTAGGCCATAGATCCGGCCTGGGGAACGAGATCGGCGACGAGTTCCGCCGGGTCGTGGACCGGGAGCGAACACGCTGCGCCGTGGCAGAGATAGGCCGTCGCGCGCGAATGCATGGCCTCGCGTCCCTCGAGCCAGGTCTCCGCAAGCCCCTTCGGTGCCGGGGCCCCGGGTGCCGCGACGATGATCGCGTCGTCCGGTCGCAGGACTCGGCGGGCGCGATGCGCCAGGGCGCGGCCCTCTGCTGAATCCGGGTCTGCGATGATGACGGCGACCGAGACCCCTCTCGTTCGCAGGGCGATGGCACGCAGCAGCGTGGGGAAGGCCTGGGGAACGCGTTCTAGAAAGAGGCTCTGCTCAGCGATCGCGTGATCGACGAAGGCTTTGAGAGACGAGGCGTGCGAGAGGGCGGCGAGGCGGGTGAGGCCCAGAATTGCGAGCCCCGAGGCGTCTGGCGTCGCACCGTCGTGGTCTGACCGCGGGCGGTGAATCAGGCGATCAGTGTCCTTGTGTGCGAGGAAGAGTGCACCGTTTTCCCGATCTCCGAAACCTTCGAGGATCTCGTCTGCGAGCCGCTGCGCTTCTCCCAGGTAGTGATCGCCAGCACCCGCTCTCTGGAGGTCGAGGCAAGCGACGAGCATTGCCGCATGATCGTCGAGGAAGGCGGTGATGTGGGCGCGGCCCTCATTGTGAACGCGTTGGAGACGTCCCGTGTCGTCGCGCATCGACCCGAGGACAAAATTCGCGGCCCGCGTCGCATCGTCGAGGATCTCGGCATCGCCCAGGGCTGACGCGGCGCGCGCGAGTCCCGAGATCGCATAGCCGTTCCAGGCGGCGACGTGTTTTCGGTCCGTCTCCGGGGCGACCCGATCGCCCCGGGCGCTGAGCAGACGGGCTCGCGCCTCGGCGAATTCGCCGCGTGGTGCACGGGCCTCGTCGATCAGATGAGTCGTTCCGTTTTCGAAGTTGCCCCCGCGTCGGACGCCGTAGGCGGTGCAGAAGCGATTCGCCTCGTCCCCGAGCAAGTCGGCGATCTGGTCTGGCGTCCACACGAAGAATTTTCCCTCGATGCCCTCGCTATCTGCATCCTGGCTCGCGTAGTAGGCGCCGTTCTCGGCGCGCATCTCGCGGCGGAGATAGTCGACGGTCTCGCTGATCGGCCAGGCGAGATCCGCTGGATCCTGGGCCCTGCGAGCGAGTTCGGCGTAGAAGGAAAGTAGCTGGCCCTGGTCGTAGAGCATCTTTTCGAAGTGGGGAATGGTCCAGTTGGCATCCACGCAATAGCGATGGAAGCCGCCCCCGAGTTGATCGTAGAGGCCGCGTCGCGACATCTCCTTCGCGGCCAAGGTCAGGAAACGAGCGATTTTCGACGCTTCCTTGTGCGGCAGGAAGTCGAGGGCGACCGCGAGAAATTCGAGATTCGTGGCGGTCGGGAATTTCGGAGCTTTTCCGAAACCGCCATGGGACTGGTCCGCGCCGCGCATGATCATCTTTGCGGCTTTTTGAATCGCTTCCGGGCCCGCGACGAGTGTCACCTCGCCCTCGGGCCTCTTGACCAGGGCGGCGGCGATCTGGCCGGCGTGGTCCTCGACCTGGTCGCGTTGATCGTGCCATGCGGTCATGACCGCATCGATCATTTCGGGGAAGCCGGGCGTATCGCCCCGTCGCTCCGGCGGAAAATAGGTGCCCACATAGAAGGGCCGTCCGTCCGGGGTGCAGATCGCATTCAGCGGCCAGCCGCCCTGACCATTCAGTTTGAGCGCCGTCTCCATGTAGATCTGGTCGACGTCGGGGCGTTCCTCGCGATCGACCTTGATGCAGACGAACGATTCGTTCATGCGAGCGGCGATTTCCGGGTTCTCGAAGGATTCGCGTTCCATCACATGGCACCAATGGCAGGCGCTGTACCCGATCGATACAAGGAGCGGACGATCCTCCTCACGTGCGCGGTCGAGGGCCTCATCGCCCCACGGATACCAATCGACGGGGTTGTGGCGATGCTGTCGGAGATAGGCGCTCGTCTCCTGTCCGAGGCGGTTGACGGGCCTCTCTTCTCCGCGCGGGGAGGGAGGCGTATCGTGGGGGGGGGAATCGCTCATGGATCGGGGCGGAGCTTAGCCGGCCAGGGCGGATCCGGGCAGGCGGCGGAGTGCGAGAAGTGCGACTACTTTCCCGCGCGTGAGCATCGTGCATCTCGACAAGAGCGAAGGGCGGGAAAGTGCCGCGCAGGACGCGGCGTTCATCGAGGCACTCCGGCGCCGCGCGGCGGAGTCACTCGAGCGCGCGTACCGTTTTCTCGAGACCCAGCCGGATCGATGGGCGCTGTTGCGGGCCCAGGTGCTTTGTGCGGCGCGGCCCGCTGCAGATCTGGCCGCGAAGCTCGGGGAGACGCAGGCCGAGGACGGTCGTCTGTCGCTCGGCACTCTGGTCTCGGGCGGGGGGCTCGGTTTCCCCGCGACCGATCTGGCGGCGCTCGACGCGGATCAGTGTGGCATTGTGGGGACGCTCGAGGCGCTTCTCGTTGCGGGGGATGCGAAGTTCCTCCACGCGGCCTGGGTCGAAAGAGCCGTTCGCTTTGTCGAATCGCGTCAGGCTGAGGATGGCGCCTATCGGATCCCGAGCATCGGGGCCGATCGCGCTGCGCAGCAGGCGGATATCTTCTGGACCGGCATGGTCGCCGGCATTCTCGGGCGCACGCCGGTGTCGCGGCCGAGTCATCTCGAGGCGGCCGGTGATTTCCTCTCCGAGCGTTTCGAACCCGAAGCGGTCGAGCAGGGGGGGTATTCGGCACTGATCGCCTACGCTCATTTCTACACCAATGTGCCCCACGAAGAGGCGGATCAGGCCCTGCAATGGTGTGGTCGCGCACTCGAGAAGGGGTTTCGCAGCCGGCAGCTCGATGCGGTTGCGGTGGTGCGGGTCCTGTTGACCTGTGATGCCCAGGCCATGCCCGGAGCGAGTTTCGATCTCGTCGAACTCCTGGAGCGCATGATGGAGGAGCAGGCCGGAGATGGAGGTTTTGCGGAACTCTCGTTCGATGGCCCGACGGCCCGCACGACCCAGACCTTCGACGCGATGCTCGCGATCGTGCGCCTCTGCGGGGCGCTGGATTTGGGGCCAGACCTCTAGCGGCTCCACTCACCGGCGGTCGAGGGCCTAGGCATCACGAGTCTTGGGAGATTCGCTCAGGCCCTCAGCCGAGTTCCGCGAAGAAAGCCCGGATTCGCGTCGCGTTGGCGCCCAGATCGCCCCTTCCGTCGCGAGATTTCGAGCGCACGTCGATTCGAGCGCCCGATCCATCGGGGCGAATCCGAACGACCACGTCATCCACGAAGCGAAAGATCGCCGAGACGTCATGCGCGTAGAACGCGCCGGCTCCGGCGTCCTTGGCGACCACCTCCCAGCCCAGTCCTTCGGCCGCAGCGACCGCGCGCACGAAGGTCTCTGTGGGTCCGACGTCGACCCGAAGCGCCTCGAGGTCGGGATAGGACTTGCGCACGATCGCGACGAACTCCGCTGGATAGCTCATGTCGCGACCGGCGTATTCGGGCACGAGCGCGTTGTCCGCGAAGGCCGGCGGGTCGGTGAGATCGGTCGTGATGTCATTGATCGGCGGAGCATCTCCGCCGGTCGAGGCCGCCGCGAGAACGACGATGAGCAGGCCGAGCGCGATCGAAAGGCCGACGAGTGCCTGGGTGTGTCCGGCCGGGTCGCGGCCGCCACGGGTGAGGACGAGGCCGATCAGGGCGAGGGCGGTGCAGAAAAAACCACCGAGGAGCGTTCCGGCGACGAAGGTCTGAAAGCCCGCCATCGGTGAAAAGAAACCGAGATAGGCGCCGAGCAGGCCGACGAGGGCCAGGGCGAGGGCGATCAGCGAGAGTTTCGGGGCGGCGGCGGCCATGGAGGTCTCCTGGAGGCGAATCGACGAATCCAGATCGAGCGATCGAGTCTATCACGCTCCCTCTCGCCGGCGGCACCCGAAACGCGCGGTCGACGCCTTGCCCTCCCGCGCTCGGCGCTGCAGGATGCGAAAGTCAGGCGGTGATGAGTCAGGCGGGTGACGAGCCAGCTGGGTGACGCAGACGAAGCGAAGAAGAGGGGTCCAGGAGGTCGGAGCGTGTTCATCTCGAGAAGCAGGGGGCGGCCGTCGCCGCTCGCGGACCCGTGGCGACCCGGCTCGCAAAGGAAATCATGCAGCAGGGGCAGGACGCCGATATTCGGCTCGTCCACGCTCTGGAGCAGCGCGCCTTCGGCCTCTTCTTCGCATCCGAGGATCGCATCGAGGGCACGACCGCTTGCGTCGAAAAGCGTGATCCGGATTTCAAGCGACGCTAGGACCGTCCCGCCCTGATCAGGCCGGTAGCTCAATATAGGGGAGCGCCGCTGCGGTCTTTTCGATTGCGTCCCCCGCGTCGAGCAGGACACGGGTCGCGTCCCAGGATCCTTCCAGGAATTGTTGCCGGACGCCCTCTGGTGCGCCCGCTTCCATCTCACCCGCGCGGGAGCTGACCCGGCGTGCCCGGAGGTCGATCGAGATCGTGTGCGTCGGGTCGAGTTCGACCGCATCCATCAGCTTCGTGAGATCCGCTTCGCCGAGTGTCACGCAGGGCAGGCCCAGACTGGTGCAATTGCCGGCGAAGATCTCTGCGAAGCTGCCACCGATGAATGCCTTGAATCCGAAGCGCATCAACGCCTGGGGGGCGTGCTCGCGGGACGAACCGCAGCCGAAATTCTGGCCGCAGATCAGGATCGAGGCATCCGAGAAACGCTCATCGTCGAGGGGGTGTTTGCCCTTGGCCGCTTTGCGGGCGTCCTCGAAGGCATGGCGACCCATATCGTCGAAGGTCACGACCTTCATGAAGCGTGCGGGAATGATGCGATCGGTGTCGACATCGTCGCCCCGGACGACGCAGCCCGTGCCCTCGACGGATTCGATCTTGATCAGGACGTCTTCGTTGCTGGCCATGTGATTTTCCTCTTCTCGGTGCTTCCCTCGGATTCTTCTCGGGGAAGAATCGGGCTCAAATGCATTTTTGGACGTCGACGACTTTCCCGGCGATTGCCGCGGCGGCGACCATGGCCGGCGACATCAGTAGGGTTCGTCCCGATGGCGATCCCTGGCGGCCCTTGAAGTTGCGGTTGCTCGAGGAAGCACAGACTTCGCGGCCGCGGAGCTTATCGGGGTTCATCGCCAGACACATCGAACAACCGGGCTCGCGCCACTGGAAACCCGCCGCCCGGAAGATCTCGTGGAGGCCCTCGGCTTCGGCTTGCTGTTTCACGGCCATCGAACCGGGAACCACCAATGCGCGCACGCCCTCTTTGACGCGGCCCGTCTGTGCCACCCGAGCGGCCTCTCGCAGATCCGAGATTCGGCCATTCGTGCACGAACCGATGAAGGCGACGTCGATCGGGGTGCCAGCGATCGAGGCGCCTGCGGTGAAGTCCATATATTCCAGCGCTTCTTCGACGCCCGCGCGCTCGTCGTTCGGAACGCTGTTGGGAGTCGGGATCGCTTCGCTGACGCCGAGATTATGCCCGGGATGGATGCCCCAGGTGATCGAGGGTTCGATCGCCGATCCATCGATTTCGACGCGATCGTCGTAGTGGCAATTCGGATCACTCGCCATCGCGAGCCAAGCCTGGGCCCGCGCGTCGAAAGCCTCGTCATTCGGCGTGTAGCGTCGTCCGCGCAGGTACTCGACGGTCTTTTCGTCGGGATTTACGTAGCCACATCGTGCTCCGCCTTCGATCGACATGTTGCAGACCGTCATGCGCTCCTCGATCGACATCGCGTCCACGACCGGTCCCGCATATTCGTAGGCGTATCCCACACCGCCATTCACCCCGAGTTCGCGGAGAATCGCTAGGACGACGTCTTTGGCATAGACGCCGGGACGCAATTCGCCCGTCACCTCGATGCGGCGGACCTTCAAGGGGGAGATTGCCATCGACTGGGAGGCGAGCAGATCACGGACCTGGCTCGTTCCGATTCCGAAGGCAATCGCGCCGAAGGCGCCATGAGTCGAGGTGTGGGAGTCGCCGCAAGCAATCGTCATGCCGGGCTGGGTGAGGCCGAGTTCGGGACCGATCACGTGGACGATTCCCTGAGCGCCGGTCTCCGGTGAGAAGAGTTGGATGCTGTGGTCTCGGCAATTGCGTTCGAGTTCGCTCATCATGGTTTCCGCCAGGTCATCCTGCAGCGGTCGGGATTGATCATCGGTTGGGATGATATGGTCGACGGTCGCAAAAGTGCGATTCGGGAAACGCACGGGCAGGCCGAGTTCTCGGATCATCGCGAAGGCCTGGGGACTCGTGACCTCGTGGATCAGATGCGTTCCGATCAGCAGCTGAGTCTGGCCCGTGGGCAACTCGCGGACGCGATGGGCGTCCCAGACTTTCTGGAAGAGACTCTCGGGTTTGTCGGTCATATTATTGTCCCCATACGCAGCGCACTCGCTAGGCGAGTCCGCTGCCCTGCGGTCGGGAGAACGGTCCCGGATTCGTGGCACCCACGTGGTTCCACGCGGAGGGTTCCGTTCTGGAAGTCTGTTCTCGTCTGCGCCGGGACTCGCTTCACTCGGTCGCCCCAGTTGGGCCGGAGCTTCGGATGATCCGCACGGACCATCCGAGGTCGAGAATTCGAGGAGTCGCATGAATTCATCGGGGTGGCTTCGATTTTCGGCCCCGTATGGATAGCACGACCCGGCGAGCCCTGTACCCTCCGGCGCGCTGCGTCTCGGGCGATTTTGAATGCTACAGGCCCAGGGGGGAATCGTTTGGCCGGCTGGCCAACTTCCCGATGATTCGCAACGAAGAGGAGACTGAGATCGATGGAACTCATGCATACCGCCCATATTCCCGCTGGCGCGGGCCCTTTCCCGACGATCCTTGCGCTGCATGGATTTGGGGCGAGCGCCCACGATCTGCTCGGAATCGCGCCCCTCGTTGGGCAGGCGGTCCAGGGAGACGGGGTCCTCTTTCTGTGTCCCCAGGGTCCGATCGAAATCGAGCCCGCTTCCGGGCAGGTGGCCTACGCGTGGTTCCCGCTTTCGGGCGGCGGGGAGATCGAATTGGTTTCGTTGGTCGCTGCGCGCGGAGTGCTCGAAGCTTTCGTCGAGGACGCGATCGCGGCCTACCCGATCGATCCGGAACGCATCGTGATCATGGGATTCAGCCAGGGCGGCGTGATGGCGTACGACCTGGCACTCGGCCGGCCGGAACGATTCAAAGCGCTGGTCGCACTCTCGACCTGGCTGCCGGATCTGATCGTCGATGGACTCCAGCCGGATCCGGCGCGGGCGGCCCTCGTGACTCTGCTCGTTCACGGAACGCAGGATCCGATGGTCGCCATCGAAAAGGGCCGGGATTCGCAGGCGAAGCTCGAATCCCTCGGTATTCAAGCCGCCTGGGGCGAATACGAAATGGGCCACGAGATCAATCAGAATGCGCTTCGGGACCTGCTTGGGTGGCTCGTGCAGGCGCCCTTCGCTCCGCCCGAAGATTA
This sequence comes from Deltaproteobacteria bacterium, assembly GCA_002719955.1. Taxonomy (GTDB): domain Bacteria; phylum Myxococcota_A; class UBA9160; order UBA9160; family UBA4427; genus UBA4427. The sequence continues at coordinate 82,396 of PBFW01000056.1, forward strand.
GGTCTTCTTTCTGGCGAAAGAATATGAGGCCTTCGATCGGTTAGACTGATGGGGACCGACCCGTCCTCATCCCCGCGGCTCGAAGGGGGCGTTGGGGTTGTGATTGGCGTCGTTTCGGGGTGTAGCTCAGTGGTAGAGTCTGAACTTTGGGGGTTCAGTGTCGGGAGTTCGAATCTCCCCACCCCGACCACTCCCGTCACACGCGAAGTCGAGGCGCCGCTTTCGCGGACGCGCCTCGACGGTCGTCCCCGCCCGGCCTTCCGGATCGCCGCGTATCCGGGTTGCCCGAGCGACGATCCGGCCCGGTCGAGAGCCCGATCAGCCAGCCGATGGTCCAATGCCGAAACCCGCGTTCGACGTCGATGACGCCGAGCGGTGCGAAGGGTTCGGTCTCCAATCGCGTGGGCTACCGCGCTTCGCCGTTTCAGCGCTTCCCCTGGTGCAGCCGCCAGATCATCTCCGGTGTATGCGTCCGTATATAGTCCGGGCCCGCGTGCAGGACCGCTGAGGCCATCATGATACGTGCCAGGCGCTCGGGTTTTCGCGCTGCGTACAGGAGGATGGGGCAAGCGAGCGCGCGCAGCGCGTCGAGGTTCCAGACGATCGCGAGTTGTTGATGGATCTTCTGGTAGTCGTCGGTGGTCGGGTGGATGATGCCCAGGTTCGGATCGATGACGATCTTCTCGACACCGGCGTGTCGGGCGGCCTCGACCTTCGGACCGAGATGGTCCAGAACGGCCTCCAGCCCGACCGACTTCGGTTCGGCATCGCGCATCGAGTAGGCATTTTCGTAGGGCATGAACGTCACGAAGAGCGTCGCGTTTCGACTGGCCACGGCGTCGAGGAGGGGTTCGGGGAGGCTCCTTCCGGTGAAGTTGATGCCATCCGCCCCCTGCTCCAATCCGAAGCGCGCGGTCTCCGGGCTCCAGGTATCGACGGAGACCCGATAGTGGAAATGCTCCGAACCGGGTGCCTTGAGCAGATCGAGGGCCGGGCCTAGCCTGTGCTGTTCCTGTGCATCGTCGATCATCGGGGCGTCGGGCGTGATCGATCGACCTCCGAGGTCGATCCAGTCCGCACCGGTTCGCGCGAGGGTTGCTGCGCGATGGCTGATCGCCTCCGGACCGATCGCGATCGAGTCTTCGACCATCGACTCGGGAGAGAGATTCAAGACACCGAGGATCTGAGGTGCGTTCTGAGCCGTCATCGACGAGAGCTTCCGGGCTTGGAGCGCCCGGGTCAAGCCGAGGTTCGGAGACCCGGGTCGATGTCGGATTGTGTCATACTGGGCGAATGCGGACCGAACGCTGGGCAATCCACATGCACAAAGAGTATTTCAAATTCTCTTGCGCGCATTTCCTGATCTTTCCCGACGGCTCGAAAGAGCGGCTCCACGGCCATAACTACTACGTCGATGCCAAGATCGAAGGGCAGTTGACGGACAAGGGAATCGTGATCGATTTCACCCAGGTCAAGCCCGTGATTCGCGAACTCTGTGACAGCCTCGATGAGTATTGGCTCGTCCCGGGCGAACATTCCGGGCTCACTGTCGAGCCCCATGACGATGGACATACTGAAATCTGCTATCGCGAGTGCCGATATCTCGTCCCCTCCGACGAGATCATCGTCCTTCCGATCAACAACACCTCGGCCGAGAATCTGGCGGCTTGGATCGGTCGCGAACTCGTGAAGCGCATCGGCGAGCGATTCGGAAAGAGTCAGATCCAGCGGCTCGAGCTCGCTGTCTCCGAGGCCTCGGGGCAATGGGGCGTCTACCATTATTCGGAATCCGATTAGGACGATTCGTCGCGCCGTGTCGCCCGCCTCTCCCTTCCCGGCGCGGGAGGTCATAGGGTCGATGCCTGGCTCCCTTCATTGCTGCAAAGGACTCTCATGAACTCATGCCGCGTTGGATTTCGAGGCTCGAGGAGGGGGCGACCCCTGATTTGGTTGCTCACTTTTCTGCTTTTCTGCACGACGATCGGATCGCCGAGGGCCCACGGTGCCGAACCCGAGGTGTCGAAGAAGGCAGCGGATGGGAGCGAGCGTCGCGAGGATTATCTCGTCCTTCCGCGCGGCGAGCTCTTCGAGCCCCTGGTCGCCGATGTCCAGTGGCCGCGGATCTCCGGTGAGTATCAATGGCGGCTCGGGACGGATCAATTCGATCGAGTCGCGGCCGTCAGCTTCGGTGAGAGTTTCGCCTTCGTGCGGAGCCCACAAACTGATTGGGGCGAATGGGAATTTGGATTTCAGGCGATGGTCGATGCGATCTTCGACATGGGCTCGTCGTCCTTCGATCTCTCGAACGAGGATTATTTCATCGGCTTTGCGGGCAGCGTACTCACGCAAGGTGTGACGACGCAGATCCGCATCTACCATATCAGCTCACATGTCGGTGACGAGTATCTGATCGAGAACGGGCTCACGCGCAAGAGCGTGTCCTTCGAAGTGATCGATCTTCTCGCTTCCTACGAACCCCGCGGCTGGCTGCGTCTCTATGGCGGTGGCGGAATCATGGTCAAGCCACACCCCTCCTACGATCCGATCGTGACGCAATTCGGCGTGGAAATGACGAGCCCGACGAGTTTTGCCTCGGGATTGCTGAGGCCGATCTTCGCAACCGATCTTCAGCTCAGACAAGAGAACGACTGGATCCCGGAGGTCTCCGTCCTGGCGGGCCTTCGGCTGGCGAGCCCCGAGGACGACGTGCGTCGGATCGAATTCATTATTCGCTACTACCACGGGCGATCGCCGGAAGGCCAGTTCTTCGACGAGACGATCGATTCGCTCGGGTTGGGGGTGAGGCTCGGGCTCTAGAAAGGGCCTGAGCCATCGGAGTGCTGCCCGATCCCGGCGGCAGAGCGCGAACTAATGGGCCTGGGGTGATCCCTCCCCTCCAGCATTGACGGTCGTTAGGCGATTGCTCCAGGCCGTCGCTTCGAGTTCGGCCTGCTCGAGGTCTTCCCAGGTGAGGTCGAGTTTGCCCAGGAACTGATCGACGGCCTCGAAACCTCCCTCTTCTCGTTTCTCGATCGAGTAGTCGAGAGAGAGCTTCTGGACCATCTCCTAGGGTGTAGATCCATGAGTGTTGGCGTCAGCGAGAGGATTTCCGTCAGGCCCGCGCGATCTGGATCGGCCCCACCCGTTTGCGCCTTGGTCAACGATTTAATGATCGTGCTTCGCTCGCTCGAGAGTTGACACAGGAGCTCCGTAAATCCGTTGGAATCGTCGCTCGCAAAGAGGAGGAGATGCAGCCAGCGCGCGAGTCGCTTGTGGCCGAGCATGACGAGCGCCTGCTGCATCGATTCGATCCGCTGTCTCGGGGCCGTGCGGAGCAGGTTTGCCGTTTCGGGAAGCTGCCGGACGACCTCATCCGTTTCGTCTGCCCTCCGGCCGGAGAGCCGAGACAGAACGTGATCCAACGCACCGCAGATCTCCTCTCGTCTCCTCGGAACAGATCTTTCGCCCTGGATGAGAATCGGGGATTCTGCCTACGCGTTACGCCGGGTCGAGGAAATTGGCTGCTCGCGATACCCGGTGGCGTCGCGCCGCGTCGCCGACGCGGCTCAGCCCTGCGGTTTTCGGAAGGGGTTCGGGTAGACGACCGCCTCTTTGAATGCGGTATTCATTTCTTCGAAAGCCACGTCCAGATCCCACACGCCCTGGGTCGTGACTTCGCGCTCGACGGCCGGCTCATTGATCAGGCCAATGCGGCCATTGCCGCATTGAATGATCCGACCATTCATCCACGCGCTCTCTTCCGCGGCGAGCCAGACGACCGGGGGGACGACGTTCCTGGTCGAGATCTTTTCGTTGCTGGCGCTGTAATTCATGACGGTCGACTTCCCTTCCAGAGCGGCCGTCATGCGGGTGAAAGCGACCGGGGCGATGCAATTCGAGGTGACGCCGTAGCCGTTCAGCGCGGAGGCGCAGCTATTCGAGAGTCCGACGATGCCCATCTTGGCGGCGGCATAATTCGGTTGGGCCGGTGCGCCCCATAGGCCCGAGCCCGAGATGAAGTTGATGATGCGGTACTCGCCGCCACGATGACCGCGCCAATATTCGGAGGCGTGTCGTATGGTGTTGAAGGTGCCTTTGAGGTGCACGGCGATGACCGCGTCCCACTGCTTCTCCTCCATCTTGAAGATCATGCCGTCGCGCAGGATTCCCGCGACGTTCACCACGATGTCGAGTTTTCCGAATTCGTCGATGGCTTGACCGATCAGATTCTTGACTGCGGCGTGATCGGTCACATCGCAGTTGTTCGCGGCGGCCTTGCCCCCCACAGCCACGATTTCCCGGGTGACCTCTTCGGCGGGGGTGCCTTCGTTGTCGCTGCCGTCGAGGCTCGCGCCGAGGTCATTGACGACGACGCACGCGCCCTCGGCGGCAAAGGTGCGCGCGACCTCGGCGCCGATTCCCTGTCCAGCCCCGGTCACCACCGCAACGCGTCCGTCGAGTTTGCCCATCTGAGTCTCCTGTCATCGCTTCCTGCCCGGAAGCCGCTGCCCGATTCTTCGGAGTTGATTTTGCCGGGCGGGATCTTACCCGTTCTGGCCATATCCGCTGCCTTCTCCGAGCGGAGTGAAAGGCCGGCGCCGCTTTCAGCGGCGATCGAGTAGCAGGCACGCCTGGGCCTGGCCGATCGGACCCTCGAGGTCGTGGAGGGTCGCGTGGCTCAGTCCGATGCCATCGGCCGAGCGGTGGCTCACGCCTTGTAGCCCGATCCAGTCCGAGCGGGGCTCCCGCAGCACGTTGATCGAGAGGTCCGGATTGATCGAGGTGAATTTCGTGTAGTCCATCACGTTCCCGGTCCCGCTCATGAAATCGACCAGAGCGGCCAACTGGACCACGGGGGCCGTCTTTTCGCCCTCGACCACCTTGCATCGTAGCCTCACCCAGGTCGTCGTGATCTCGCCACATTCCCTTGGGCGCCCAGGGATGAGTTCGACCGCCCGAACGAAGGGCGGGATCTCTGCGACGCCGGAGCGCAATTCGAACTCGGGGACGACCTTGGGCGGACGACCCACCTCCGGATCCAGATCTGGGAATGTTTCGAGTTCGCGAATCGAATGATCGCTCCGAATCCGCAAGCCCGTCGCGCGGGCGACCTGGGTGTCGCCGTCGAAGAGATTGGCCTCGACCGATTGGATTCGCCGGCCGCCCCGGACGACGCGCGTCTCGATCCGCAGGGGCGTGAGGGGGACGCCCCGAAACATGTCGATCGTTATTCGGGCAAGCCGCATCTTCGCCGGCGTCCCGATTCGATCGAGCGAGCGAGTGAGCAGCGCAGAGATGGCTCCCCCGTGCTGGTGGGCCGCATTCCATGGACCACCGGTGTAGGCCGAGGGATGAATCTCGGAAAAGTCGTCGTGGTCGCTAATGCGAAAGAGATGATTTTCGGGTTGCGCGTTTTCCATGGCCGGCAGAACGTAGGGCTTCTGGGCGGATGCGGTCGAATATTTCAAAGGCGCTTGGAGGTGCAGGTGAGCGACTTCGATGGGGTAGACTGTCGTGATTCCGACGTGAGTGCGGAGTGGGTCGTCCCGGGGGTTCCGTCTTGAGTGAGATCATTCGCGCTCTGGATGCGCTACAGAAAGAGGAGGGATGGCTCTCGTCGTCGAGTCTCACAGCGTTGGCCACGCGCTTGCGGCTCCCCCTCCATCGGCTCGAGAGCATTTCTACCTTCTATACCCGCTTCAAGCGCGAGAAGCCCGAGGGCGTCGAGGTCGAAGTCTGCCGCGATCTTTCATGTCGACTGGCGGGGGCCGAATCCGCGAGTGCCGCTCTGCGAGGCCGGGCGGTGGCAGGCGGATTCGAGGTCCAGGAGGTCTCCTGCCTCGGGCGTTGCGATCGGGCGCCCGCGGCGGCGATCGGTGATCGGGTGCTCGATGCCTCGGATCTCGAAGGGGTCTCCCGAGCGGCCGGCGAGGGCCCGCGGGGGGCCGTCGTACGCCCTATTAGGGGTTGGGCGGCCGCGGATCCCTATTCCTCACAGGGAGGGGATCGCACAGATTTTCGCATTCTTCGTTCGGTTCTGGCGGGAACGCGCGAAGCTCCGATCGAGCGACTCGAGGCCGCGGGCCTTCGCGGCATGGGCGGTGCAGCTTTTCCGACCGCACGTAAATGGTCGCTCGTCGCCGCCGAACCCGCGATGCCCAAACACGTGGTGTGCAACGCGGACGAGAGCGAGCCCGGTACTTTTAAGGATCGGGAAATTCTGCACGATCTGCCGCACCTCGTGATCGAGGGCATGGCGATTGCGGCCTACTGCGTCGGTGCGGAACGCGGCACCGTCTTCATCCGGCACGAGTACGGTGCGGAGCGGGAACGCCTCGAAGCGGCGCTCTGCTCGGCGCGAAGGTTGGGGGCCCTGGGCGAGCGGATCTTCGGAACGGACTTCTCCTTCGAGGTCGATCTCTTCGTTTCGCCGGGGGGCTATATCCTCGGTGAGGAGACGGCTCTGCTCGAATGCCTGGAGGGCCGGCGTGGTGAACCGCGAAATAAGCCCCCCTTTCCGGGCACGGCCGGGCTCTACGGTCGGCCGACCCTGATCAATAATGTCGAAACTCTCGTGCACGCGGCTTCGATCGTGCATCACGGTTCCGATTGGTGGCATGGGCTCGGGCTGGAGGGTTATTCGGGGCACAAGTTCATCTCGGTGAGCGGCGATGTCGCCGCACCCGGCGTTTCGCTCCTGCCAGTCGGGACATGCTTCTCCGACGTTCTCGCAGCACATGGAGGGATGCGCGATGGCGCGAAGGTCGGGGCCCTTGCGCCCGGTGGGGCCTCGAGTCATTTCCTCGGGCCCGAAGCGCTCGACCTGGCGCTCGACTTCGATGCGCTTCAGGCAGCGGGGTCGATGCTCGGTTCGGGTGCAGCGGTCTTCGTCGCCGAGGATCGGGATCTGTTGGATATCGCTCTGTCGATCACACGTTTTTTTCGTAACGAGTCCTGTGGGAAATGTGTTCCCTGCCGGGTGGGCTCCGAGAAAGCGGTGTCCATCATCGAAAAGGGGGGTCTCCCCGACGAAGCGCTGCTTCGTTCACTCGCCGAGACGATGCAGCAGACGAGCATCTGTGGGCTTGGGCAGGTGGCGCTCGCGCCCCTGCTCTCGATCCTGTCGCGCTTCCCCGATCGGATCCGGCGTGCCGGATTGGACTGATCGAGTGGGAGATGTCGCGTGAGCCGCGCAGGGATCGTGTTATGTGGTGGACGTTCTTCGCGAATGGGACGTGCGAAGGCCCGGCTTCCCTGGTTCGGCCGGTCGATGGTCGAACACGTGGTGGCACAGCTCGCCTCGGCGGTGGATGAGATCATCGTCGTTGGCTCCGCGTTCCTGGATCTGCCCGAGATGCCTGTGCGCATCGTTCGGGATCGCGATCCCGAACGGGGTCCACTCGCTGGCCTCCGGGAGGGTCTGGAGGCCATCCGGTCGGAGTTCGCATTCGTGACGAGCACCGATGCGCCCTACCTCACCGGGTCGTTCGTCTCGGCCATGTTGGATCGAGAGACGCCGTGCGCCCCGGTTGCGGAGGGTCGTGTTCAGGTGCTCTGCGCGGTCTATCCCGCTGCGGCCTGGAAGGAGGCCGAGCGGCTGCTCGATGCCGGTATCGGGCGTCCTCTTCGGTTACTCGAAGCGCTCGATTTCGAAGCGGTCGACTTCGAAGGACCCGTGCCGTCGCCGCCATGGTTCGGTTTCAACCATCCGCAGGCCTACCTCGAGTGCGTGCGGGCGCTGGATTCCGGGGCGAGCGCCGAACTCGAGTTTGGCGACTGCGCTGCACTCGCATTGAAGGGGCAGAGGCATCGGGTCCCGGTGGGAACCCTCGGCGAAATCCTCGCGCGCTGGCCCGAAACCCAGAGACTCGTCGCCGACGGATACCTCTCCCCAGCGTTTATGGCGTCGCTCGGGGAACACGATCGCGCGCGCGATCTGAGCGTGCCCGTCGGGCCGGGTGAGTGCGTGAAGATCATCGACGAAAGGTCGTCGCGGAACTCGAAGCCACGCGGAGTTCCGGGGCGTGTCGGGGAGTCGGATCGATGAAGCTCAGCATCGACGGGATCGAGATCGAAGCGAGCGAGGGGCGGACGATTCTCGAGGCGGCCACCTCTGCGGGGATCGAAATCCCGACCCTCTGCCACACGGCGAGTCTCGATCCGGTCGGCGTCTGCCGGATCTGTGTCGTCGACGTTGGCGAGCGGGTGAAGGCCGCCGCCTGTGTACGGCAGTGTGAGCCGGGGATGCAGGTGACGACGGACTCCGAGGAGCTCGAGTGTCATCGCGCGACGATTACGGATCTCTTGATGTGTGACCAGCCGACGCCGCCCGATGCCGATCGACGTGAGACACGCTTGGCGGACAACGAATTGCTGGCCCTCGCTCGACGCTACGAGGTGACGGGCGAGCGGTTTCCGCCCCGGGACGAAACGTCTGCAGCGACCCCGCGCGGCGTCGATGCGAGCTCGAAAGTGATCGAGGTCGATCATCGTGCCTGCATTCTGTGTGATCGCTGCGTGCGCGCCTGCGATGATCTTCAGAGCAATGAGGTGATCGGACGCAGTGGCAAGGGCTATGGCACGCGGATCGCCTTCGACTTGAACGAGGAGATGGGTGAGAGCAGCTGCGTGTCCTGCGGCGAATGCGCGGCCACTTGTCCGACGGGCGCGCTCGTCGACAGGCCGATTCATCTACCTCTGCGACCGCGTGCCGAACTCGACCAGGTCGACAGCGTATGCCCCTATTGCGGCGTTGGTTGCGCGCTGATCTATCATGTGGATCGGGAGAAGAACGCGATCGTCTTCGCGGAGGGACGCGAGAGCCCCGTCAATCAGGGGCGTCTCTGCGTGAAGGGGCGCTATGGCTGGGATTATTCGGTGCATCCCCAGCGACTGCTTCGCCCGCTGATCCGGCGCGAGGAGGCCTATCCGAAGGGAGCGCTCTCGAGGGATGTTCGGGGCGAGGGGGACGGCCGTCGCAAGCCCGGTGGGATCGTCGATGACGCCGAAGTCCTGCCGGCCTTTCGTGAAGCGAGCTGGGAAGAGGCGCTCGATCTCGTGGCACGTCGCCTCGCGGAGATCCGCGATCGGGATGGCGGAAACGCCCTCGCGGGATTCGGAAGCGCGAAATGTTCGAACGAAGAGGCGTACCTCTTCCAGAAGCTGATTCGCGCGGGCTTTCGGACGAATAACGTCGATCACTGTACACGGCTCTGTCATGCCTCGAGCGTCGCTGCACTTCTCGAATCGATCGGGAGCGGGGCCGTGACGACGACCTTCGGTGACATCGAGAACGCCGATGCCGCGCTGATCACCGGGACGAATACGACCTCGAATCACCCGGTCGCCGCCACCTTCTTCAAGGCGGCGAAGAAGCTCGGGACGAAGCTGATCGTCGTCAATCCGAGGCGTGAGACAATCGCGGACCATGCTGATCACCATTGTCGAATCAAGCCGGGGACCGACGTCGCTTTCTACAACGCGATGATGCAGGTCATCATCGAAGAAGGGCTCACGGACGAAGTGTTCGTTGCGGAGAGGACGGAGGATTTCGAAGTGCTTCGGCAGAGGGTCAGCGCCTATCCTCCGGAGCGCGTAGCCAAGATCTGTGGCGTCGAAGCCGAGAAGATTCGTGAGGTGGCCCGGGTCTTCGGTCATGCGAAGAATGCGATCCTGTTCTGGGGGATGGGGATCTCTCAGCACGTCTACGGTACGAATAATGCCCGCTGCTTGATTTCACTCGCGCTTCTCACGGGGAATGTCGGGAAGGCGGGGGCGGGTCTGCATCCATTGCGCGGGCAGAATAATGTTCAGGGGGCGAGCGACGCAGGGCTGATTCCGATGGTCTATCCCGACTATCAACCCGTCGGAGATCCCGATATCCGCGCAAAATTCGAGGCGGCCTGGGAATGCGAACTCTCGCCCGACCCCGGGCTCACTGTCGTCGAGATCACCCACGCGGCGCTCGAGGGGCAGATTCGCGGGATGTATATCATGGGCGAGAACCCTTTTCTTTCGGACCCCAATATCAACAAGGTCCGCCGGGCTCTTGCCAATCTCGATTTCCTCGTCGTCCAGGACATCTTCTTGACCGAGACCGCAGAGTTCGCGGACGTCATTTTCCCGGCGAGCGCCTATCTCGAGAAGGAGGGGACTTTCACGAATACGGATCGACGGGTGCAGCTAGGCCGCCCCGCGGTCGAGCTGCCGGGAGAGGCGCGCCTCGACTGGCAGATCATTCAGGACATTTCGAATCGCATCGGGTATCCGATGAACTACTCCGGGAGCGAAGAGATCTTCGAGGAGTTCGTCGGTCTGACGACCAGCTATGCGACGCTTCGCCATCAGAATCTCGGACCCTTTGGAAAGCTCTGGCCCAATCCGGATCCAGATTTCGAGGAGGGACCAAAGGTCCTTTTCGAGGACGCCTTCCCGACGCCGAATGGTCGTGCGAAGCTGGTGTCCGCCGAGTGGACGGCGGCACCGGAATTGCCGGACGAGGAGTATCCGCTCGTCCTGAATACCGGCCGCTTGCTCGAGCATTGGCATACCGGCGTGATGACCCGTCGGGCGAGCGCGCTCGACGCGATCGAGCCGGCGGCGTTCGCGGCGATCCATCCCGAGGATGCGGCGGAACTCGGCGTCGACGACGGCGATTGGATTGAAATCGAGAGCCGCCGCGGCCGAATCCGCCTGATCGCTCGATTGACGGCCCGGGAGAGCCGCGGCGCGGTCTTCGTGCCTTTCCATTTCCGGGAGGCGGCGGCCAATCTATTGACCCTCGACGAGCTCGATCCGGACGGAAAGATCCCGGAGTTCAAGTTCTGCGCGGTGCGTGTGACACGCTGCGACCAATGAGCCGCATTCCTTCGACGAGCGCCCCGCCTTCACGAACGCGATCTATGCCTCGGCCTTCCGGGCGCGGATCCGGGCCCAGTAGGAATCGAGATCTGCGCGTAGCTCTGGTGCGAGAAAGTAGAGCCCGATCAGATTGGCGAAGGCCATTGCGAAGATCATCGCGTCCGCGAATTTCAGGATCGCAGCGAGCGTCGTCGTGCAGCCTACGATCGCGCAGAGGCAGTAGAAGAGGTTGAAGGTTATGCGCACGCCACGAGATGAGCCAAATAGATAGACGCACCCCTCGAGACCATAATAGGACCACGAAATCAGTGTCGAGTAGGCGAAGAGGAAGACGACGACCGAGAGCACGGGCGGGAACCAGGATACGACGCGCGCGAAGGCCGCGGAGGTCAGTTCTACACCGTGCACGGCCCCTGTCCCCAACTCGTGTGCCTCGAGGCCGGTCGTGATGACGAGGGCGGTGATCGAGCAGACGATGACCGTGTCGATGAAGGGCTCGAGCATGGCGACGAAGCCCTGGGTCATGGGCTCTTTGGTCTTGACGGCCGAATGGGCGATCGACGAGGAACCGATGCCCGCCTCGTTCGAAAAGGCGGCGCGACGAAAGCCGAGCACGATCACGCCGAGTGCGCCGCCCGCCGCACCTTCCGGCGAGAACGCTTGCGCGACGATCCGCGAGAGAGCATCCGGAAGTCGATCGAAATTGCTGCCGATCACGAAAAGACCTGCACCGATATAGAGCGCGGCCATGGCGGGTACGAGCCTGGAGGTCACGCTCGCGATCACCCGGATTCCGCCCAGGATCACGGCGGCGACGCTGATTGCCAGGAACAGCCCGAAGAAGAGGCCCTGATCCGCGGCGAAACTCCCTTGCTCTCCGGTCGCCGCTACGAACTGAACGAAGGCCTGGTTCGCCTGAAACATTCCAATACCGACGCTGCCTAACAGAATACAGACGCCGTAGTAGAGTGCGAGGCCACGGCCGAGTCGGGGCCAGCCACGATCGGCGAGGCCGCGTGTGAGGAAATACATCGGTCCACCGGAAAACGATCCGTCGGCATTCTGACGACGATATTTCACACCGAGCGCGCACTCGGCAAATTTAGAGGCCATGCCGAGGAACCCGGCGACGACGAGCCAGAAGGCCGCACCGGGGCCGCCCACGGAGACCGCGACGGCGACATGGGCGATATTTCCGACGCCGACCGTTCCGGAGACCGCGGTCGTGAGCGCCTGGAAATGCGAGACATCTCCGGGATCGCCCTTCTCGTCCTCGAGGCCGCGGACGATGCGCAAGGCGTGGCGGAAGCCGCGGAGATTGATCCCGCCGAGATAGACAGTGAAGAAGCTGGCGCCCGCGATCAGCCAGACCACGATCAGGGGCAGGTCGACATCGCCGACGGGGACGCTCACCATCACGATCCCGGAGAAGCCATCCGCGATCCACTGGAATTGTTGGTCGATGAGCTGGCCGATCGGCAGGGAGCCAGCCGGTTCGGCTGCTGCGGCGATCGGGGAGGAGGGCGCGTTGGGCACGAAGTGGATCTCCGATCGCGTAGCTTGGGAGGTTTCCGGGTTGCGGGGATGGATTCAGGGTTCGTACCCGGCCGGGTGAGCGATCTTAGCCTGGACCGATTCGGACGGGAGAAGTGAATCGTGCGCTTCGAGACCCTCGACCAGTTTCTGCGCGTCCATCGCCGGGAGCGGTCGGGGGATCGGTGGTTTCTATCGGGGAGCGGAATCGGTCCTCGTCTACGAGATGGACCCCGCGGAGGTGCTGCGTTCGATCGAGGCGCGGCGGGTGATGAATGCGCTCTTCTTTCCGGCGGTCTTGCAGATCCTGAGTGGCCACCCCGATGCTGAGAAGACCGATTTCAGCACGCTCGGGAAAGATCCTGAAGACGGAATTGCGCAAGCCCTATCGGAAGGATCGGGCGCGTCGGGTGAACTAGTATCGGGCACCCGAGGTGGAAGAGCGGGGCGCTCGAACAGCTCAGCGAGTCTTCCGACCCTTCCATCGGAATTCGATCCCCGAGGCGATGGTCAGGACGATTCCGGAGGGCTGCGCCGAGAAGTTGGCCTGGTTGAAATTGACGGTCGGCGTCGGGTTCATTCCGGAAAAACTCGCCTTGCGTTCGGTCAGCAGCCATGCGGCGCGGGCGTTGAGAAAGAGCCTTGCCGCGAGCCAGTCGGCCTCCCAGACATCGACTTCGAGTCCCAGACCGGCTGCGACCCCATGGATGAACTCGGTCTGGCTCTTTTCGGAAATGACGCGAGGATCGTCTTCGGTACCGAGGCCCTGCGAGAGCGTTACTCCAAATGTCCCTTCGGATTCGAACGCCTGGCCAAAATATTCGAGCGTCGGCACGATATGATATTGGCCGTCGGCGATCGGCAATCGGAAATCGGACCCGATTCCGAAATGCCAGTTGGCTAGGATATCCACGAATATCCTCGCTTCGTAGGAGCAGAGCGTCGTCGGTGGAACCTCCGGACAGAAATCGCTGACATCCCCGGTCGTGGTTCCGAAATCGAGAATGTCGACATCGAAATTGTACCGGCCGGCGATGAAGCCGTCGTCGAGCGGCGTCTCGACTCCGGCCTGCGCGAAGAGGCGAGGCGCGCCCTCTCCGAGGAGATTTTCCGGTGCGTAGAGTCGCATGCCAACGCGAATGAATTCGGTCACGGCGGAGTCGCCGGGGGCGTTGGCGGAACTTCGGTCGGGCTCCCCCGGCAGGGTCGGAGGGTTGCGGATGGGATCGAGCGAGTCCGGCGAGGAGGCGCTGCCATTCAGGCCCTGCACATGGACGCCGACTCCCAGGCGAAGGGCTGGAACCCAGCCCTCTGCCTCTTTCTTCTCGGCTGCAGTCTCAGCCGCAACCGAGGGGGCATTCGCCATGGCGAGACCCGCGCACGCGAGGAAGCACAAGGCAAGGCGTCGACGAATCCGCATGGACCTCCCGACCAACGAGCGGGCGACGCTCGAAGAGGTCTCGCCCATTCTTGAACGCCAAAGGATCATTTTATTTCCGGGTTCTTTTTTCGAGATGCATTCATGGATCGGCCGAGGTTGAGGTATTTGCGCACCGACCCGGAAATGACGTTCTTCGCGAGATAGGCGTCGAGCCCGTCCGGATCTAGCCGGGCCCAACGCACGAGGCCCTGTTTCAGGACGGTCTCGCGCTCCTTGAGATCGGGAAGCTGCTTTGCCAGCTCCATGGCCTCCGCGATTTCGCGGACCATCATGTATTGCACCAGCGGAAAGATGGCCGAACTCATCGTCGGGTCCTGGTTGACCGCCTTGCCGAGCTCGACCCGAGCGGTGCCCGGGTCCTGCTTCAGCCAGAGATAGGCCGCCGCCCGTTTGGCGGAACTGGGGTTCTCGGACTCGGGTCGCTGCCTGATGAATTTCATTGCGGCAGCCGGGTCATCCTGTCCCCATATTTGCACGATGATCAAGAGCGCGTCTCCGGCATACCCTTCGTGCGCGATCTTCGGATACCATGCAAGGCCCTCTTCGAGATTGCGTCCGGCTTCAAGCTGAGTCGCCTGCATGGCGAGCGCATACCTCAGTTCGATGGCGACCGAATCGTCATCCTTGACCTGCTCGACCCATCGGGCAAATCCGTGTCGATCGGCTCTGGTGATTTCGATGGCCGTGAGCGCGATCAGTCGTTTTTGATGATCGGTGTCCTCGAGCTCTTGCAGTAATTCGAGCAGCGTTTCGAGCTGCTGATGGCGGCTGAGCGCAACGGCCAGCGATTCCTGCCCGAGCTTCAATACACCGTCCGGAAGCTCGGCCGAGGAATCACGAAGGGCCTGAATGGCCACTTCCCCCTTCGCGCCCTGTGCCAGGACGCTCATGATCTCCTCGGAAGCGAACTTGTGGGCTCTGGAACTCTTCCACTTCATGACTTCACGCGCCGCGCCCTGCGCATCGACCTTGGCCCAGAGGTTCCCGAAAACGCGCGCCTCGTTTGCGCCGCGCGCGTCCAGCTTCCCCTCGAAGGCTTCACGAAATTCCGAGAAGTTGGAAGCGTCGATCCGTCCATACACGGAGGCGAGAAGCATGTGGCGAACGAATGGATCTACTTCGCTGAGCGCCTTCAGGTAGGCGGGTCCGATCTCCAGGCTTTGATCTGCCGTCATCCGCTCCGCGATCCTTTCGGAATCGATACGCATTTCGTCGATCGAATCGAGTTGCGATTCGGAATTGCACCCGGACAGAGCGAGCAAGGTCGGGGGGAGAAGGATTGCTACCGCAACAAGAAACGCCTTGGCCCCATGACGGCACCATTCGTCTGGCTGGGCTCCTTTTCTGTCGGATATCATCAGAACGTCACTTTCACGGACATGCCGTAGGTTCGGGGATCGCCAATGGCATAGAGAATCGACCCGCGAAACCGGGCCAGGTTGAAGACGTCGAGCGTGTAGGTCTGATCCGTCAGGTTCTCCACCCAGCCGGAGATCTCGATATTTTCGCTCGGAGCTTTGTACGTGAGCCGAAGGTTCATCAGCCATAATGCCTTCTGCCCGACCAATTCAGAGTTCTCCGGGCTGAAAAAGATGTCGTCCTTGAAGGACCAGTCGAAGCGTGGCACGAAAGTACCGTGGGCCGTCGGCAGGATCCATTGGGTATATCCGACGAAAGAGAATTCTGGCGAGTTGACGAGCTGAGCTCCCGAGTAGTCGATCGTCGTCGAGACGGTGATCGGAGGGACCCCTCCCGGACTCGACTTGATCGTGTTCACGAAGTCGGTGTAGGCGCTGTCCAACCACGCAAACGATGCGAATAGGTTGAAGCCATCGAGAATGGGTGGACCGATCCCCTCGAAAGGTCGCAGGTCGATATCGAATTCGATTCCGAGGACATCTGCATCCTTCGCGTTGATCAGTTGATTGACGGGCAACCCGCCAGACGTGTTCCGCAGTCGGAATACCTGGAGATCGTTGTAGTCATAGTAGAAGGCCGCAAAATTTGCCTTGACGCGGGCGTCCCACCAGAGGGTCTTGGCTCCGAATTCAACGGAGTCGATCTGTTCGGGATCGACCGGCGTTGTGAGCGACTCGCCTGAACTCACGGTCGCGTTTGAGAGCACGAGGCCGTTGATATGGGGTCCCTTCCAGCCTCGCGCATATTTCGTGTAGAAGGTGACGTCATCCGTGGGCAGGTAGCTGAACGTGATGTCCCAGGCGACGCCGGGCTCTTTTGCTTCACTCTTCTCGTTCTGGATGAAGTTGGTGAAATCACCATTCGGATTGATGAGCTGGGCTAGCCGGCTGATCCCGCGGCCGGCCAGCTTCATCTCCTTGTTCTCATGATTGAAGCGCCCGCCGACATGCACAGTCAAGAATTCGCTGGGTTCCCAGTCGAGCTCCCCATAGACCGAATAATATCGAGTCCACATCTCGTACGATTGGAGCCGGGTGTCCAAGAAGTTGATCTCGAACTCGTTGTCCACGTCGAGCGATTCGTAAAGGAACATTCCGGCGAGCTGGAGGCTCAATCCGTCCGCTGCGTCCCAGCCGACGCGCCCCTCTCCCGTCACCTGCCAGGAGGTATTCTCGAGAATGGGCTCGAGGCTCGGGAAGGGATTGCCGTCCAGATTGAGCGTGACATCACGCTGATTCCACTCGTACCCGAGGATGAGTTTGTGGGTCCAATCTCCGGCGGTAAGCGTGGTCGAGATGCTGGTCCCGAAAAGATCGAGTTTCTCCTTTTCGACGTTGTTGTAGTCGCCTTCGAAGGGCTTGCCGCCAAAGGGATCTCGAATGATTCCGTTCAGCGGGCCCCCTCCGATTTCCGGGTCGTGGAACTCATTATCCGGGTCTGCATATCCGCTGGGAAAGTCCCTGTTTGCGATCGAGTTGTCGATGCGAGGCTCTCTCGCCCCCGCCGCCTGTCTCGCTCCGATCAGCTGGAATTGCCGCGCGTCGCCGCGATTCTGTCCGCCATGAAAGTTGACGAGAATGTCGAGCCCGTCCAGGAGGTCGAGTTCCGCCCGAAAGAGCGCTCGGATCGCCCAGTTGCTGACGTCGTTGACCCGTTCTTTGACCGGTGGGGTCGTTCCAGGCGTCCAGCCGAGCCCGCCGTACATCGTCGATGCAGTTGCACTCGGGTTGAAGCACTGTAAATGCACTCGCTGCCTGAAGGAGGTGAGGCCGAGTTCGCCGGGAAACGGACTATTGAAATTGGGATCCCCACAACGATTCTTGGTGTGTCCACCGCGTCGGCTGAGCTTTCCGGAGATGCGCATCGACAGGATTTCGGGAACCAGCGCAGCTTCGGCTGCCCCCTCGAGGTCGATCTGCTGAAAACGACCGTAGGTTGCGCTGACGTAGCCTCCGGGCGTCCCCGTCGGCTTTCGGCTGATGACGCGGATCGCTCCTGCCGAGGCGTTGCGCCCGTAGATCCCGCCCTGTGGACCGCGCAGGACGTCCACGTTGGCGACATCGAAGAGCTGGGCGAGCTGCCCCGCCGGCGAATTCATATAGATGTCGTCGTTGTACACGGCCACCGAGGACGACGAATTGGCATTGAAGTCGCGCAGACCGACTCCGCGAATGAAGAGCGTCGGATTCGAGGCCGCGAAGGGCGTGCGGATCTCGAGGTTCGGAGTGAACTGCGAAATGTCGGAAAGGTCGCTTGCCCCGAGTGCCTCCAGATAGTCGGAATCGAATCCGACGACCGAGACTTCCTCGCTCTGGAGGAGCGATGCGGATGTCGTGCCGACGACGATCATCTCCTCGATCCCGGCGAAGGGATCGACCCCCGCTTCCTGGGCCGAGGCCGAATCGGCGAAAAGCGCCGACAAGAGGATGGCGCCAGCGATCCAGGTGTTGGCGAGTCGACGGGGGCTGAGCGTTCGGGGGCCGACGCGATTGCGCCTAGGGGCCAGCAAGCGCTCCTTGTTGAGCGCAAGGCCTCGAATCAACGACCTTAGAGACGGTGGGTGGTCCGGAAAGCAATACGAATAACAAAAGGCGTCGACTGCACTTCCGGCGCGCACCGATTGAGATAGCAAGGTCATTAGTCCTCAATCGAATAACCAAGCGCTCGTAGCTGCCGCAGGTGCATGTCATCGAGTTCGATCTCAGGAGCACCACCCTCCCAGGGTGATGTCTGAGCGAGATATGCGTCAGCTCGGGCGCGAAGAGCCGCCACGATACCACGAAACGAACTCGCGACATCCTCGAATTCGCCGGGGTCTGCATCGAGGTCGAAGAGGAGGTCCCGATCCGGGGACTGAGAGTCATGTATGAGGCGGTACGCACCATCCCGGATTCCGACAACGGGGATCGGGTCCCGGTCCTTTTGACCCCACGTGCGATCGAGGTGAGAAATCGTCAGGTTCTGGTTCGGTGCTGTGCGTCGTTCGAGCAGCAGCGGCAAGAGCGATGTGCCGTCCATCTGGTCGGGGCCGGCCACGCCGATGAGATCGTAGAGGGTGGGCCAGACATCGATGTTCTGTGTGGGAAAGGGAACGATGATCCCTGTCTTCATGAGAAAGGGGGGGATCAGTATGAAGGGTGTGCGCACCACCTCGCTGTGCACATTTCGTGCGTGCCCCTCCGACCCGTGCTCGCCGAAGGCCTCGCCGTGATCGGAAACGAGGACGACGAGTGTCTTCTTTGCGAGATCGAGCGCGTGCAGCTCGGTCAAGATCATCTCGACCTGCTTATCGGTCCAACGAACGGAATTATCGTACGCGTCCGAGTAGGTCGATCCGAAGAGCGCGTGTTCTGGGGTCGTGATGTACTGATGAAGATCCATCATGTGCAGGTAGAGAAACCAGCGGCGGTCGCCATTGGCGCGCATAAACTCGATCGCGGAAAAAACGAGATCGATGTCCGTGCCATCGATGCGGCCAGCCCCCGTCGGCCGACGCATCGTCGAAGGCGCCTGCTGACCCGTCGGCGTCATGTAGACCTCGAAACCCTGGCCGAATCCAAAATTGGGGGCGACCCAGCCATTGCGCCAGATCCCGGCGGTGGCGAAACCCGCGGCGCTCAGGATTTCGGCGGGTAGTTCAGCTGCGGGCGCAATGACATCGCGATGGTTCAGCACTTCGGTGCGGGCCGGGTAGAGACTCGTCCAAAGAGAGGCCATGGACGTTTTCGTCCATGAGGACTGGGCCCAGTGTTCGTCGAAGCGGATGCCGGTTCGGGCGAAATATTCGAGCGATGGGGTGGTCTCCCGTTCGTAGCCATAGGCGCTCATGCGATCGGCGCGCAATGTGTCGACCAGAATGAAGAGGATATTGAGATCGTCGCGATCCGGAAGGCTCGAAAGATCTTCGAGCGAGCCGATCGGTCGCGTGTCGGGATTCTCGAAGTCACTCGAGGGGCAAGCGAGGCCCAGGAGCGCGATCGTCGTCAGCGCATGGACGAGGGCCGAACGAGAGCACGCGGAACTCATTGATCCACCTCTGAACGAAGTGCGGCGAGCATGTCGCGCGCCTCGCCTGCTTCTGGAAAATCACCCACGCGCAGCGCCTCTTCGAAGGCCTCGGCGGCTCGATTTCGCTCGCCGAGTTCGACCAGGGCACGACCCATCAGGAATGACAGCCTCGGATCGACACTTGCCGTCGACTCGATCGCGACCGCGATCGCGGCCGCGGCCTCGCGCGGCTCGCTCCGCGCGAGCCGGAGTTCGGCGAGCAGTGAGGCGCCGCTCGCGGGATCGCCCTCGTTGAACCGCGCGGCCCATCGAGCCCAGACGAGTGTCTGCTCACCGAAGTCGTCGCGCTCGAAGCCGATGCGCGCCAGCGCACGCGCCGCTCGGCTATGCCAGGGATGCTCGACCAACGCCCTGCGGTACCTTCTTTCGGCCTCCTCACGATCCTCTGCCAGCATCGCCGCGTCCGCGCGCCCCATCACAGCACCGAGAAGGCTGGGTTCTATGTCGAGCACGCGTTGGAAGGCGCTTGCCGCCTCCTCCGGCTCGCCAGCGTCCAGCAGGAGGCGCCCGAGTTCGATCCCGGCTGGGAGCAGTTTCGGATCGCGTTCCACCGCGAGGCGAGCCGCTGTGATCGCCTTCTCGGGTTCGCCCATCGAGCGATAGATACGCGCCCATGCGAGCTCGATACCCGCCGAATCGGAGGCTTCGGTGCGAAGCGCACTCAGGCGATCGAGCGCCGTCGTCCGCTCGGGCTCGCCGCCCTCCGCTTTCAATCGGAACCATAGAAAAAGAGACTCGTGGTGGCCGGGCTGCTCGAATAATCCGGCGTTCTCGAGGCCGGCGATGGCCGCCTCTCGGCCCGCCGTGCCCAGCTTCTCTGCGGCTTGATCGGCAAGCATCTGATCCCGCCATCCGAAGCGACTGACGAGCTCGATTCGCGCCCCTTCTGCGACCTCGAACGCGCCGATCGCCGAGGTCAGGTTGCCGAAGAGACGGAGTGCCTCGGGGTTTTCCTTCGTCTCCCCGAGCAGTGTGGATAGCGAGTCTATCGCCGCCCCGACGCGCCCGAGCGCGATCTGCATGCGCGTGAGGACCAGGCCTGCGTCGGATTGGCGGGGATCCGCCCGGAACGCATCCTGATAGAGGCTCATCCCGCGGTCGAAATCGCCGATCTCCATCGCTGCGCGACCCGCGAGATAGCGGGCCCCCACATTCGATGGCCAATATTGGAACGATTCCTCGAAGTGGGAAAGCGCCTTCTCGGGCGTGCCTCGTTCGAGCGCCAGGCGCGCGTTCAGCAGAAGCGGAAAGACCACTTCCTGGGCGTCTTCTTCGAGGCTCTCGATGATCTGCGCGGCTTCGTCGTGCTGGTTCGCGCGGATCAGGATGTCGCCGAACGCGAAGCGAAAATTCCGGGGCAGGGAGGACCACGAAAAGTCGGGGCTGCCGGGCGCGTGACCGACCTGCCTCTCGACGGCCCGGTGTACAGCCTCACGCGCGCCCTCAAAGTCCTCCCACGCCACCCGGTGATCGGCGAGGGTCAGGAGCGGTTGGTGAGAGTCTAGGTCTTCTGCAGCCTGATTCAGTTCGCGTGTGGCGTCCTCGCGCCGACCGTTCGCGCTATAGCGGTCGGCCAGGGCGATTCGTAATCGTTGCCTCAGTCGCCCCGCTCCGGAGGAGGCCTTCTCGAGCGCCGCCGTCGCCTCGTCCTCCTCGCCTTCGGCATCGAGGAAGAGGATCCAGGGAAGCACGACGTCGGGTTCCGCGGGATAGACCTCGAGGCACGCGAGAAGCATCCGTCTCGCGCGATCGGTTTCGTCTTGCTGGTGTTCGAAGAGGGCTGCCGCCGCGCAATGCCGTCCCCTCGCGGTGATCGTGCCGCCATGGGCCTCAAGCCCCAGGCCGAGCTCAGCGATCGCCTCTCGCGCCTCCTGGACGCGGTCGAGCTTCTTGAGCAGCTCGATGCGTGCCTCGTGCGCGGTGAGTTCGCCCGGTACCAGGCCGATCAGGAGGTCCAGATCCTCCACGGCCTTCTCATGGGTGAGGTGACGTTTGTGGGCGTGGGCGCGCAGGCGAATCAATCGAGGCGTCGCCGGCACGAGGGCGATCAAGCGATCGAGTTCTCGGATCGCTGCTCCGGCGTCGCCGCCCGCAAAGAGCGCTTGCGCGTGATCGAAAACGACGTCGGATTCCGGTGGTGCGCCCTCGGCGGCGCGGGCGAGTGCCCAGAGGGCGAGGCTCGGCTTGTTGCTCTTGAGGAGGGCCAGACCGTACTTCGCGAGAGCGGTCGGCGGGACATTCTCCAAAGAGACGACCGGCATGAGCAGATCGACCGCCGCCTGGAATTGAGTCGCTTCGATCAGGCGATTCGCACCTTCGATCCGGCGCGTGATCTGATGTGGAGACAGCTCACCCGCGGCCTTTGCGGCCTCCCCAAGGGGTGTTATCCGATCGCCGTCGGCGTTCCGATCGCACGCAATCGAACCGAGCGCGACCAGAAGACAGCTGGCAACGATCGCGGGCAGAACGCGTGCGCGGCGCGGCGCGGCATCACGTCTGTCGAGGCGAAATGAATACGAATACAGTGACTCTGCGTCAGCAAGGGGGCGTCTAGCCCGCACGATTCCGATGGACTTTTTCATCGCGTCGGGCGTAGACTGATTCTCGTGTTGTGCGCGGTCCTCATAACTCGACGTTGTTCTGTCGGGCAACGTGATGGCCACGCTGGCGGAGGAGGGGAGTCATCGGGCTCGGGGCTCTCTTGAGGGTGCATCTGTATTGGGAGATTCGGGGCGTTACGCGAGTTCACAGCGTTCATGTCATTTCGGAATTTCACCTCTAGGATGCCTCCAATCGATTTGGGGAGCCGTTAAATCTGGAGCGACAACGGTGTCGCATAGGGGCGTAACATATGCAATCGACAGATCCGAGGATGAGCCGGGTGCTCGCCATTATCGTCTCGGTCACGTTCACATTTTTCGCGTTCGCGATGCCAGCCTTTTCCCAGGTTGCTTCGGGCGTTTCCCTTTACAAAGGAACTCTAGCGATCGGCTTCGGTGACCCGGAGAATCAGCCCGGAGGTACGAAGCTCGGTACCGGTGTGGCGCCCGACCTCGCCAATAACGGGCTTCCGGCCTGTGCACAAACGAATCCCTACGCCCCGGGGACGTTCGCGACGATCGGTTTCTTCGGTTTTGCAACGCAGGGCTCAAGTTCGCCGGCTTCGGTGATGTTCGCCGGCTACTCGCCCTTGAATATGACCGCGATGACCGGAGGCGGCCAGGCGCCCGTGGCTTGCGTCCTTGTTTTTCCGCCGTGGCTTGCCAATAACCAACTTCGGTCCAGGGCGCAGCACGGCACACAGGTCTGGCCTGGAAACGCGGTCAACGCAGCGCACACGGCAGTTACCGGTGCGGCTGGCGGGACCGTCAGTGCGGGCGGCGGTTTTACCACGAATACGTCGTTTACGCCCACCGGCTTCTACGATCCCTTGAGGTCCGGCATGCAGACGATTACGCCCGGCCCGAACGCTTTCGGCGGCGGCGTCCCGGTGAACAATGCAGGCCATGTCCAGCTCGGGCAAAATACCGGGGGCGGTCTGAATTTGACCGGTGCCCCTCTCAGGACCTTTGGTGTCAGACAATACATTGATGGTTTCCTACCCTCTGGTCCTGCAATTTTCGGGACGGCGGCTACGACCACCGCCAATGCGGGCATTCCGGTCGGTGTCGAAGTGGGTTTCCCCTACACGGTTCGCCTGCGCACCCCCGGACCTACCACGACCAATATGGCTGTCTACCCGGGTAGCGTCCAACTTCCCTACACGGCGAATTTTGGCTGGAGCCACGGGGCGCAAGTCAACGCCGGAGGGTTCCCTGTTACTACGATGGGTGATTTCAAGGGGATTTTTCAGAAATGGACCACGGGCCGGGTCGTACACACCGACCACGAAGGTAGCTATGTAACGGACCGGACTGCCACGGGTCATGACTGGACGACAGCCGAATTTGCCGCCAACAGCACGACCGGGCAGCACGGTACGACACGAAAGCTACAGCTCGTGACTCCTTGGTCGGCGAGCATTTCGGTGCGCCAAACCGGGCCCTTCGCGGGCGTACTGGGTGGCCTCCCGGACTTCGGCTTCGGCGGTGTCGCGGTCCTCACGCTCGACCTGCAGCCGGCTCCCGAGCCGGGCACGGCGTCGATGCTGGCGTTCGGCGCGGCTGGCCTGATCGGACTCGGAGCGCTGCGGCGACGCAACGGCTAGCGCTTCGAACGGGCTCGGCCGATTATATAGGGCGGTGGTCTCCTTCCTGTTCCTGGGGACCGCCGCCCTCTTTTTTTAGGAGTCGCCTCTGGAGCCCGTCGAATCTCAGCTCGAACCCGCCCTTCATCGATGGGCATCGACATTTCGTCGGGGGGTGGGCTTTTCGGTCGGCGTCCGACCCGTGCTGGCCTCATCGTGAGCGATGTCGTGGAGGATCGACGGGGAGTGGACCGGGTCGGTTCGCAGGCTCGAGCCGTAACGACACCCTTTTGGGATGGCCTCCTGACCGGTGGTCTCTCTCTGGTCGGGATGAGCGCGATCCTCCTCTATATCGCGTTTGGGGGCGAGGTCGGCTTCGTCGAGGCCAACTGGTTCGCTCTGGCGATCCTGATCAATTCACCCCATTTCATGGCGTCGTACCGCCTCCTCTACTCCTCGGCCGCCGAGATCCGCGCGAATCCCTGGTCGACGATCTATGTCCCGGCTGCGCTGGTCGCGATCCTCGGCTTCTGCTTCTTTGCGGCGAGGCCCGGTGCCCTCGTCCAGTGGCTCGTCCTGATCAGCTCGATCTATCTGGCCTGGCATTACACCGGACAGACCTGGGGAATGGTCGCCTCCTTCAGCCATCTGCACGGCGTCCGATACTCGGACAGGGAGCGCTTCCTGATCCGCTCCGGACCGCGGAGCCTGCTCGTCCTCCACGTGCTCTTCGCGCTCACCGGTCGTCTCCCCCCCGGCGGCTACATCGCGCCGGATACCTACGTCGCGGCCTATAGCGCGGTCTTCGTTGCGACCTGCGCGACGATCGGCGCCAGCGTGATCGCGGGTGGGTGGGCCTTCGTCTCCGCCTACCGACGGGGCGAGCAGATTCCGATCCAGGTGATCCTGCCCTGGGCCTCGCTTTTTCTCTGGTACCCGTTCTGGTATTTCGTTCCGGGAGGGTTTTTCTGGCTGCAGCTCTCTCACGCGCTGCAATACCTGGCCTTTCCGCTGCGGGTCGAGGTGAATCGATATTCCGAGGCCGCGCCGCGGACGCCGGGGCAGAGGAACCTGTGGGCCCTGTTGCTCTACGCCGGGCTCGTCCTCGTCGGCGCGGTCATCCTGCACGGTCCGCCAATCGCCGCCCACGCTTTCGGCGACGGCTGGTACTCGACGCCCAGGGCGAAGGTCCTCCTGCTGGCCCTGACGACCTGCATCGCGATCCATCATTTCTTCATCGATGGTGCGGTCTGGAAGCTCAGGAATCCGCGGGTCCGCCAGAGCCTTTTCAGCCATGTGGAGACGCGCACCCCGGTTTGACCTCATCGCCCTCCCCAGATCGATTGGGCTGGGAAGGCGAGGGCGGTGTCCTGGGGGCTGAGCGCGTGAGGCGATTCGCCGGCGCGTCGTCCGTGGACTTCAGTTCCCTGCCAGGTCTGTTCCGAGCGGGCGGGTGAAACCGAATTCGTAGGGCTCGATCAGATAGCGGTCGAGATCCTCTCTGAAAACGGTCTTGTCGCGGTTGATCGGGTACATGATCGCGTGGAGGAGAGAACTCGGGACCAGTAACAAGCCACCCGCGACCAATCGGAATGCGCCCAGAGGCCGAAGGAAGACCACGTCGACGGTTTTTGCGGCCACGCTGTCGAGATCCGCGGACGTGCCCGGTCGCGCGGCTGCGACGAGCGTCATGGCCACGAAGAGGATGATCGCAGCACGCTTGATTCCGGCTCTCATCTCGATTCCTCCGTCTACGATCTATGAGTGGTCGATGATAACCCGGACGGGTGGAGATGGCCCTCGCTCAGCCCCACGAGCGGGTGGCAGGCGAGAGGCGGTCGCTCGAGTCGATCGCTGATCCCGATGTCGGTTGCGAGCCCAGCTGGGCTCCCTGAGGGTCAGGCGCTCGATCTTCAACCGTATGGGACGCCCGGATAGATCAGGCCGATCGCCGCGAAGAAAAGGGGTCGGAAGAGTTCCCCGATCACGTTCCACACGATCACGATCCCGATGATGGAAAACATCGGCTGCTGCACGATCCGTCGATATCCAGCCAGCCAACCTTCCGGCAGCAGCAGGGGGATGGCGCCGCTTCCGTCCAGGGGGGGCAGCGGGATCATATTGAGCACGAAGAGCAACAGATTCATCGAGAAGAAGATGCTGAGCAGGAAGGCCGCACCCGCAGCGAGGCTCGAGGGATCGCCGGCTGTCACGGTGATCTGATCGAAACTGATGCTATTCGGTGTTTCGAAATGCCCGAGGGCGAGGCCGATTCGGACCAGGAGCCCCGCGGCGATGACCATCGCCAGATTCGCCCCCGGCCCCGCGAGCGCCATCCACGCAGCGCGCTGGGGATATCGCTCCGCCCAGGCGGGGTTGTAGGGGGCGCTCGCATAACCGAAGGGCCAGCCCGACATCGCGACGCTCAAGATCGGCAGCACGACCATGCCGAAGGGCTCACGCTTCATATGGGGAATTGGATCGATCGAGACCTGCCCCCCGCGGTAGGCCGTCGGGTCACCGCCGATCAAGGCGGCCCAGGCATGGGCGGCTTCGTGAACCGTGACGGCCAGGACGAAGACGGCGTAGTAGGCGATCGCCTGGATCGGGTCGGTCAATGGGTGGGCCTCGGCGCCGATTCGCAGGGGCTGCGGTCGCGGCGCTCTCGAGGGGGTGGCCGGAGTCTAGGTGATCCTGGATGGGACGCTGCTCGCCGGATGTCGAGCGGCGATCGTACACTCATTCGGGGAGAGGGCCCTTCGAAATGGTCGTCTCGCCGAGGGCTCGGGTCTCCATCATCGTCAGGTTTCGTTCCGCCGATCCGAAGGCGGTATCGAGTTCGACCGCTCGACGATAGGCGTCGCGGGCTTCGTCGAAGCGGCCGAGCTTCGAGAGCGCGATTCCGAGGTTGTTCCAGGCGCGGCCGAGTTCGGGTTCGATCCGCGTCGCGAGGTCGAAACCCGCTGCGGCTCTTTGCCAGGCCGCCACGCTTGCCGTCGCGTGCTCGCTCATGACGATCTGGGCGGACAGGTTGTTGAGAATATGTGCGTAGGCCGTCAGATCGTCGATCGGGCGGACGCTGTAGAGTTCATCGAGCGGGCCTGCAAAATCGATGATCATCTGGACGCTCCTGGCCACGACGAGGACGGCCATATGGTCGCTGAGCGCGACGACCTCCTCGAAGGCCTGGGTTTCGGGTCTTTGGGGGCGCGCTTCGGCATAGAAGATCGGCCAGTCGAGGGCGCGCCCGAGGCCGAC
The DNA here is from genome assembly GCA_002719955.1 of Deltaproteobacteria bacterium. GTDB lineage: Bacteria > Myxococcota_A > UBA9160 > UBA9160 > UBA4427 > UBA4427. The sequence goes on from PBFW01000056.1 coordinate 109,161, forward strand.
GAGGACGGACGCTAGGGCGATGCAATTCCCCCGGCCGCGTTCGATCGTGCGGGCGGCGGTGCCGGAAACGCTCCAGTCGTAGACGAGTCCGAGACCCTCGGGCTCGGGGGCGGACAGAAAATCGACTAGGGCCTGAATGCGCGCCGGGCCGCGGGCTATCGCCGTCACGTGTCGACGGGCACGTTCGATCGTGGCCTCGTCGATCTCGTGCGGAGCGTGGGAGAGTCCGGGGCTGATCTCCGGAACCCGTGCGACGATCGTCGCACGAAAAGTGTCCGCGTCGTAGGCGAGAGTGGGCTTCTCGCGTGAGAGTCCAGCGCAGCCCATGAGTCCCATCAGGATCGAGAGCATCAAGGTGTGAGCAGCGGCGACAACCCGATCGCAGCCCATGCCCCATTATACCGAGGCTCTGGCGAGGAGCGCCGACGGGTCGTTCGACACGTCGAAGCTTCGGATGCGTCGGGCTAGCGCTACGCTTCGATGCATGTCGAAACGACCCCTTCTCGCGTCACTCGGCTTCATTCTGCTCGGGTTCGGGGCCGCGGCGGTTTATTTTCTCGCCACTTTCGCGCCCGTCCCTGTCGATCCCGCCTGGGCGGTAGAGGGCGATGCGACGATTCCTCCCGGTTCGGTCACCGTTCGATTCACGGGGACCTCGACGCTTCTCTTCGATGATGGTGAGACGGCCTGGATGGTGGACGGCTGGTTCTCGCGTTTCGGGCCGTTGGCGCTTCTGGGGGGCAAGATCGCCCCCGATCGGTCCGCGATCGAGGCGGGGCTCGCGAGAAACGAGGTCGACCGACTCGCGGTCGTCATTCCGGTTCACTCGCATTTCGATCATGCGATGGATGCACCGGAGGTCGCGAAGAGAACCGGCGCGATCCTGTTGGGCTCGGAGTCGACCGCGAATATCGGGCGAGGCTGGGGGCTCGACGAGCGTCGGATTCGCGTCGCGGTCGACCGGCAGCCGCTGCGCTTCGGAGCCTTCACGCTGACCCTGATCGAGACGAAGCATTTCGAATTCCCGGATCCCGCCGTCCGGGAACAGGCGCTCGCGGATCCAAGGATCAGCGAGCCCCTCGTGCCACCGGTCGGCGCTTTCGATTATCGGGTGGGGCAGCCCTACGCGATCCATGTGCTTCATCCCCACGGCTCCTTTCTGATCCAGGCCAGTGCGGGCTACCAGGAGGGGGGGCTTGCAGGCTTCGCAGCCGACGTCGTCTTTCTCGGGATCGGGGGGCTCGGGACGCAGACGGCGGATTATCGCGAGTCCTATTGGCGCGAGACCGTGGACACGAGCGGAGCGCACGATGTGGTTCTGATTCATTGGGATGCGCTGACCGGGCCGATCGAAGGGCCCTTCACGGGTGAGGTTCGTGCCGCGAGTTTCTTGTCGAGCGGCTCGGAGGAGACCCGCACCTTCCTCGAGGAGAAGCGGGCGCGCGATCCGCAGCTTCGTTTCAGGACCCTGCCACGATACGACGAAGTCGTGCTCTTCTGAGGGGCGCCGCGGGGATTTTGCCCATCGGATTTTGCGTCCCCGTCCCCGATCGGCAGGCCTTGACCGCTCGTCGCAGGCGAGTCCTGCCCGCTGCGCGCCGAGCCTCTATGCTCCCGCCATGAACGATCCCCGCGCGTCTGTCCTCCGGATTCTGCCCACCCTGCTGGCCATCCTGGTCCTTGCGCCCCCCATGGGTTCAGCGAAACCGCCCTTCGAGCGCACGGAGGAGAGGGAACCCTGTGCGGACTACGATCGGCTGCGGCGACCGATGTTTGGCGATCTCCACGTCCATAGCAGCTACTCCTTCGACTCCTATATCTCGAGCCAGAGAAACGATCCGGCAGACGCGTATCGTTATGCGATGGGCGGAGCCATCACGCTCCCCGACGAAGACGGAAACCAGTCGATCGTGGCCAGGATCCAGCGCCCTCTCGATTTCGCCTCCGTGACGGACCATTCCGAATTTCTGGCACCGATCGATATCTGCACCCAGGATGCCGGCCGTCTCGGCTACTGGTGGCCCCATTGCATCATGACGCGTGCCTCGCATTACTGGACCCAGCTTCTGGCGGCGAGCTGGTGGACATCACTCAGCGGTATCAGCAGCGAAGAAGTCAGCGAATCTTTTGCGTGCATCCTTTCGGATTGCGACGAAGCGGGGGGCAACGCCTGGAAGCGAATCCAGTCGGCGACCGAGGAGGCCTACGACCGCTCCGCGGAATGCCGGTTCACGAGCTTCGTCGGCTACGAATACACCGACGCCCCCAACGCCTTCAACATGCATCGCAATGTTATTTTCAGAAACGAGAATGTTCCGGCATTGCCAATCTCGACCTACGACACCGGGAGCTACAAATTTCCAATCCTCTGGGAGCTCTTGCAGGAGCGCTGCCTCGATGCCGGGATAGGCTGTGATGTTCTGGCGATTCCGCATAACCCGAATCTCGCGGGCGGCCTGATGTTCCGGGATCCGCTGACCCCTCGGGAGGCGAGTGACCGACTCCGCTTCGAGCCCCTCGTCGAGTTGACCCAACACAAGGGCGCCTCCGAGTGTCGCTTCGATCGCCTGGCTGGTCGTGGCGTCCTGACGGAGGACGAGCTCTGCAACTTCGAGCAGGTCGTCGCGGACAACCTGACGATGTTGGGTTCCGTCCACGGTGAAGTCATGACCGAGTTGGCGGCGCCCGTGCCCCTTGATGAATTCGCGGAGCGGAACATGGTCCGCAACGTCCTCAAGGATGGACTCGAACTCGCTCGGAAAGAAGGTACGAATCCCTTCCAGATGGGCTTCATCGGGAGTACCGATACCCACAGCGCAACGCCAGGTGGTGCAGAGGAGGACAATTACGTCGGCCATCTCGGCCGGCGCGATGCTGGCTACCGGAATGTGCAGGATCATTTCTTCTCGAATCCGGGTGGGCACGCGGTCGTTTGGGCGGAAGAGAACTCACGCGATTCGATCTTCGAGGCGATGCGCCGCAAAGAAACCTATGCCACGAGCGGAACCCGCCCGGTGGTGCGCTTCTTCGGGGGGCCGGATCTCGATCCCAGTCTCTGCGAAGCGCCGGACATGATCGAACGCGCCTATGCCCGGGGTACGCCGATGGGCGGCCGGATCGAGGGGGCCGGTGGCGGTTCATCGATGCGATTTCTCGTGAGTGCACTCAAGGATGCGGGCGTTCCGGAACATCCCGGAACCGATCTTCAGCGAATCCAGATCATCAAGGGATGGATCGATGTGGCAGGAGAGACTCACGAGCGCGTGGTCGACGTGGCGGGCGATGCCGACAATGGTGCTTCGGTGGACCCGAATTCCTGTCGGCCGACGGGTGCCGGCTTCGATTCGTTATGCGCGGTCTGGGAAGATCCGGATTTCGATGCGGCCCAGGCGAGCTTCTACTATGTGCGTGTCGTCGAGAATCCGACCTGTCGTTGGAGCACGCTCCAATGCCAGGCCGCCGGTGTGAACCCCTTCGTGGAGAATTGCTCGGAGCAGGCGCAGGCGGCCACCGACGAAGCTCACGAGCGAGGCGCCCAGGGCGACGTCTTCGGGAAATGTTGTCTGGACCCCGAGGAAGAGCCCTTCTATACCCCGATCATCCAGGAGCGAGCCTGGACTTCGCCGATCTGGTATTCGCCGGGACTCGCCGATGAGGCGGCGGCCTCCCTCTGAAGAGCGAGGTTGATCGACCCGGGGTGGGAACCCCCGCTCGGCGGTGCCGGCTTGTGAGGGCGATCAGGCCGAGCATTGCCGCCCAGGCGAAGGATGCGCCCGGAGTAAATTGGGTTTGGGCCGTGCTGGGTGTGACGATGGCAGGGAATTCGACGTGGTCGGAGCCGGGCATAACGTCTGCGGCGGGTACGATCCAGCTATCCGTCTCGCGGCTCTCGCCAAGCACGCTGAACGTCATGTCTCCGAGCGCGTTGATCTCGGCCAGCGATAGAAAACCCTCACAGGGCTCGGAGGGGATCACTATCCCAGCCGGGATTCGGGAATTTGTCCAGTTGAGCGAATGAAGTGGGTCTCGGTCACGTTTTGGACACCGTTCCGCCCGCTGCTCTCACAGCCGCAGGACACCGTAGCTCGGCTCTTCGATCGGCGTGTTGAGCGAGGCGCTGATCGCGACACCGAGGGCGTTTCGCGTGTCGACCGGGTCGATGATCCCGTCGTCCCAGAGCTGCGATGTTGCGTAATAGGCGCTCGACTCCCGAGCGTAGGATTCGATTACGGGTCCGCGGATCGCCTCGATCTCTTCGCTCGACGGCGTCTGTCCCGCACGTTCCAGTTGACGGATCTTGACGTCGGCGAGGGTATTCGCGGCTTGCTCTGCCCCCATGATGCCGATCTGGTGATTCGGCCAGGTGAAGATGAAGCGACCGTCGAAGGCGCGACCGCACATGCCGTAGTTGCCCGCACCGAAGGAGCCGTTGACCATGACGGTGAATTTCGGAACCGAAGCCCCAGCTTGCACCATGATGAATTTTGCCCCGTCCTTGCAGATTCCGCGCGCCTCGTATTCGCGTCCGACCATGAAGCCGGTGATATTCTGGAGGAATACGAGTGGCGTGCGGTTCTTGTCGCAGAGCTCGATGAAATGAGCGCCCTTGAGCGAGGAGTCGTTGAAGAGGACCCCGTTGTTGGCGAGGAGGCCGACCTTGTGGCCCCAGATATAGGCGTATCCGCAGACGAGGCTCGTGCCGTAGTCGGGCTGGTATTCGTGGAAATAGCTGCCGTCGACGACGCGCGCGATCACCTCCCGCATGTCGAATTGGATCTTGATATCGTCGGGGATGATTCCGTAGAGCTCCTCGGGGTCGTAATGGGGCGCTTCGGGTTCGCGTCTCTCGATGGATGTCTTCTCCGGTCGCGTCCATTGCGAGACGATTTCACGACCGAGCAGGATCGCCTCCTCCTCGGAGTTCGCCGCATAGTCCGCAACCCCGCTCACCTGTGTGTGCACGTCCGCTCCGCCGAGCGTATCGGCGTCGACGATCTCGCCGGTCGCCGCCTTGACCAGGGGGGGGCCGCCGAGGAAGATGCCGCCGTTGCCGCGGAGAATGACCGCGTAGTCCGAGAGGGAAGGGATATAGGCGCCACCCGCGGTGCATTGCCCGAAAACCAGGGAGAGCTGGGGAATTCCCATCTTGGACAGGATGGCCTGGTTGCGGAAGATTCGGCCCGCGGAGACGCGATCGGCGAATAGCTCTGCCTGGAGCGGGAGAAAGCCGCCGGCGCTGTCGCATATATGAACGACCGGCAGTCGGTTTTCGATCGCGATGTCGAGGCAGCGTATATTTTTCTTGACCGTCAGGGGATACCAGGCGCCGCCCTTGATGCTCGGGTCGTCGGCGCGAACGATGACCTCACGGCCGCTCACGATCCCGATGCCCGTGACCACGCTGCCGCCTTTCGAATCGCCGTCATATTCACTGTTTGCGGCGAGGGAGGAGAGCTCGAGGAAGGGCGTTCCCGGATCGAGGAGCTGCTTGATCCGGTCGCGGACGAAATGTTTGCCGTGGTGCGCCAGGCGATCGAAATCGCGCTGTGGCCGCTCGAAGCGTGCCTCCTCCTGGCGATGCCGAAACTCGTCGACACGTTCGAGGTTGGCTTCGCGGAATCGTTTGAAATCGGCGCTGTGCGGGTCAATACGGCTTTCGATGCGTCTCATCATGAGGATTCTTCTCCCTTGGATGGGCCCGTCGGGTCTGTGGAATCTTCTTCCTGCGCTTCGAGACGGACGAGGGGGGTGCCCTGATCGAACTGGGCACCAGCGGGCACGTAAATCTCGGCGACCCGGGCGGCGTGGGGTGCGGTGATCGCGGTCTCGAGCTTCATGCTCTCGATCGTCAGGAGAAGCGCTCCGGCCTCGACCGCCTGACCGGCGAGGGCGGCGACCTCGATGACGGTTCCGGGCATGGGTGCCCGCAGAATTTCGGCGCCGCCGGTCGGTTTGGCGGCGCGACGCGCACGGTCGAGCGCATTGATCGCCTCGACGCGATGGGCGCGGCCACGCCAATGAATGAAATGAAGATCGCCTCGGCTCGCGACGAAGACGTGCTCACGCCTTCCGGCGATCTCGAGGAAATACTCGCCGATCCCCAATCCCGACGAGAGCGTGGCTTGAAAAGCCTGTCCCTCGATCGAGAGCGTGGCGGGGCTGCGATCGTGGATCGGATGGACGGTGAAGGTTTCGTCGTCGAGCGCGAAGTCGTATCCCATGAGGTGTCCCTTCCTTGCGGATCAGTTCTGCCACGCGCCCATCGACGCGTGGGGCTCGGGAACGGCTTCGACCCGTTCGATGAAGTCGCGATTCGAGAGGGCGGCGGTGGCGAGGATCGTCGCGCGCTCGGTTCGATCCAGCGGCGGGCTCGCGAGCGCTTCCGCGTGCTTCGGGATGAAGCCCGTTTCGACCTTGCCCGCCGCGAAGTCCGGGTGGCCGAGGATCCGCTCGAGATAGGCGGCGTTGGTCGAACAACCGAGGATGATGGTCTCGGAGAGTGCCCTGCGCATGCGCTCGATCGCTTCCGCGCGACTCGCTCCGTGGACGATCACCTTCGCGAGCATCGGGTCGAAGGCCGTCGTCACGTGTTGGCCCGTCGCGATGCCGGCATCGAAACGCACGCCCGGGCCTTCGGGCGGTCGAACCAGGAGAAGCTCACCGACCGCGGGTCGGAAGTCCTCGTCGGGATCTTCCGCACAAAGGCGACATTCGATCGACGCCCCCTCGAAGCCGATCTCCTCCTGGGAGAGAGTGAGATTTTCGCCGGCGGCCACGCGAATCTGCTCTTCGACGAGGTCGATGCCCGTGACCATTTCGCTGACGGGGTGTTCGACCTGAAGACGGGTATTCATCTCGAGGAAATAGAACTCGCCGTCGGGTGCGAGGAGGAACTCCACGGTTCCAGCGTTTCGATAGTCCGCGGCGCGCGCGATCGCGACGGCCTGATCCCGGATCTTCGTGCGCAGGTCGTCGCTCAAGGCCGGGGCGGGGGTCTCCTCGATGAGTTTCTGGAAGCGGCGCTGAATCGAGCAATCGCGTTCGCCCAGATGCAGGACCTTTCCATGTGCATCGGCGAGGATCTGGACCTCGATATGTCTCGGCTCCTCGACATAGCGCTCGGCGTAGATCCGCCCATCGGCGAAATAGCGCTCGGCCTCGGAACGGGCGCGATCGATCGCCGGAGCGAGCTCGCCCGCTTCCCGAACGATCTGCATCCCCTTGCCCCCGCCGCCGGCGGAGGCCTTGATCAAGAGCGGGAAGCCGATCTTCTCGGCTCGAGCCGCAAAGGTCGTCGGGTCGTCCTCCTCGCTCGCGGAAGGCGTGAGAGGATGCCCCGCGCTCCCCAGGAATCGGCGCGACTCGATCTTGTCCCCCATGAGCCGGATCGCGTCGGGCGAGGGGCCGATCCATTTCAGGCCGGCGGATTCGACGGCTTGGGCGAAATCCGCGTTCTCGGCCAGGAATCCGTAGCCGGGGTGGAGGGCGTCGGCGTGGACGCGCCGAGCGGCCGCGATGATTTGATCCGCGTCGAGATAGGCCGCGACCGGTGTTTCGGCGTCGATCCGGCAGACCTCGTCGACCGCTGCTGCCGCTGGACTCTCGGCATCGTCGACATGGACGATGGCCGCACTCGCGATCTGGAGCCTTCGAAGGGTGCGAGCGACGCGGAGCGCGATCTCGCCGCGATTCGCGATGAGGACTTTCTCGATTCCGGGTACCTGTGTCATTGCATCTCCTTCGGATCGTCGGCCTTCGATTGAATTGGGGTTCGATCTCAGATCGTCCCTACGCTCGTGCTCGTGTCAGCCGCCGAGATTCGACTCGAGCCTGGCAACCGCCCGTTCGAGTCGAAGGAGCGTCGCATCGGATGGCGGGTTCGGGGCCTTCACGATTCCCCCGAGCAATGCGTCCGCCAATTGATCCGCGAGCTGCCCCGCATCGAGCTCGCCGTCGCTGAAGACGAAACGCCAGACCGCGTGTTCGATTCCGCCGTAGAGAAGATCGCGGATCACGCTCGGAACGAGATCGTCGCGAAGACTCCCTCTCGCGACCCCTTCTTCGAGGACCCGAAGGGCGAAGCCCGTATAGCGACGATTCAGCTCGAGGATCGCTTCGTCATAGAGGGCGATGTCGGGCCGCGCCTCCCGGATGATCACGCGACACAGACCGAGATCCGAGGTGAAGGTGTCGAGGTGACGACGGATGACGAAGCGGAGTTGATTCTCGGTGCCGCGGATGGCGCTCAGACTCGACTCGGTGTCCGCGATCAGGTCTTCGTAGAAGCCCTTCATGACCGCGATCAGGAGCGCTCGCTTGGTTTCGAAATAGCTATAGACCGTGCCTTCGACGACGCCGGCGCGGCCCGCGATCTCGGCGACCGCGGCCGCTCCGTAACCCCGCTCGGCGAAGACCGCCCGAGCGGCATCGAGGATTTCCGCTTCGCGCTCGGCACGCGGCCTGCGAGTGCGGCGTTTCGTGGGGACAGGGGCCGCCAAGTCTCAATTCCTCTCGAAATGGGGTGAGCACTCTTCGCGAAAAGTCCTGCAGCCCCCTTTGGCATCCCGCGTTCGCGCCGCCCCGGAAAACCACCGCTGGAGAAGCTTTCGTCCTGGCAGCGCGCGCCGCAGGTCGGCCCGGCAGTCGGCGCCGGCCAAGGCGATCCCGCGCACCTCGGGCACCCGCGCGAAGCGGGGAAGGTCTTCGGCGAGCGGGGTCGGCTCCGTCATGTTCATCGCTCTCCTGCGCTTGCTTCAGCCGTTTTCGATCCGCTCATGGCCATTGAATAGATCGTCTTTACTGAGTAAGACTCAATAAAAAAGAGGCGCAAGTCAAGATATTTAGGGGGAATTGTGAAATACTAGTCAAGAATATTGAGGAGTTCTCGATCTGTTTAGAGGGTCCCGATTTCGAGAATCCCGATCCCGATCCCGATCCCGATCCCGATCCGGATCGGGAGTAAGGGAGGGGCATGTCAGCCGGATTCAGCTTGAACGAAGATCAGCGGGCGATCCTCGACGCGGCGGATCAATACGCCCGGGAGCAGCTCGCCCCGCTGGCCCAGCGGATGGATGGCGAGGAGTGGTGGCCCGATGAAGCCTTCCGCGCCCTCGGCCCGGCGGGCTATCTCGGCATCACGGTCCCGGCCAATCTCGGCGGTGTCGCCCTCGATCTCTTTTCCAGCGGGCTCGTGCTCCAGGCATTCTCGCGTTGGAATCATGCGCTGGGTCTCTCCTGGGTCGCCCACGAGAACCTGTGTATGAATAATATCCTGCGCAACGGCTCAGCCGATCAGGTGAAGCGTTATGTCCCGGGGCTCTCGGATGGAACCTCGATCGGTTGCCTCGGCCTGACGGAGCCGGGCGCAGGCTCGGATGCGCTCGGCTCGATGGCGACGACCGCGATTCGGGATGGCGATGATTATGTCATCAACGGCCGCAAGCTCTTCATCACGAACGGGCCCGTCGCAGATCTCTGTCTGCTCTATGCCAAGACGGATCTCGACCGGGGCAGCCAGGGGATCACGGCCTTCGTGGTCGACATGCATTCGCCGAGCGTCACCGTCGCACAGAAGATGATCAAGATGGGCTTCCGTGGTTCACAGACGGCGGAACTCGTATTCGACGATTGTCGGGTCCCGGCGGCGAACGTGATCGGCCGAGAAAACGAAGGCGTTAAATGCGTGATGAGCGGCCTCGATCTCGAGCGCGCCATGATCTCGCCGATCGGAGTCGGCATGGCGGAACGCGCCCTCGATCTCTCGATCGCCCATGCGAAGGAGCGCAAACAATTCGGGGAGCCGATCGCCAGTTTCCAGATGATCCAGTCGCGACTCGCAGAGATGGCCACACTCGTCGACACGATGAAGATCTACAACTACTATGCGCTCGGCGCGCTGAATGATCTCCCACCCGGCGAGGGCGGGCGCGGAGAGGTTCACAAGATCGCCGCGACCTCCGTCATGTACGTGGCGGATTCGCTCAACAGGGTTCTCGATCACGCCTCGCAGATCCACGGTGGGGTCGCCTATATCTGGGAGACCGAGATCAACCGGCTCTATCGGGGGATCAAGTTGCTCGAGATCGGCGCCGGAACGACCGAAGTGCGGAAGCTGATCATCGCGCAGGAGCTATTGAAGGGCTGAAACGGCATCGATGATGGAGGAATCCGAGTTCACCGGTGCCCGACGTCGGCGCGCCCAGTGGTCGCTGGCGATGCTCGTCGTCGTCAATGTGATGAGCCAGCTCGATCGCCAGATCATGAGCGTTCTGGTGGAGCCGATTCGCAAGGATCTGCAGCTCTCGGATACCGAGATCGGTGTCCTCGTCGGGATCGCATTCGCCTTCTTCTACACGCTCGCGGGTCTTCCGATCGCGCGGATCGCGGACCGTGGAAATCGCCGCAATCTGATCGCGGTGGCGCTCACTCTCTGGAGCCTGATGACGGCGGCCTGCGGGCTCGCACGCAGCTATGTCGAACTCTTCGCAGCGCGCGTCGGTGTCGGCGTCGGAGAAGCGGGTTGTGCGCCGCCCGCGCAGTCGATCCTCTCCGATACCTTCCCCCTGAGCCGCCGTGGTCGTGCGCTCGCGACCTATCAATTGGGTGTACCGATCGGACTTCTCCTGGGCCTGAGTGGCGGTGGGTATCTGGCGGACGTCCTGCATTGGCGCACGGTCTTCTTCGTGGTCGGGTTGCCGGGGATCGCGGTTGCGATCGTCACGCGCTTCGTCCTGCGCGAGCCGCCGCGGGCAAGAGGGGAAGATGTCGAACCGGTCGGAGTCGTCTTGGGTTACCTGTGGGCGCTGCGTTCGATGCGCCACCACATCCTCGCCTCTTCGCTTCACACCCTGACGCTGGCCGCAACGGCGACCTTCAATTTCCCCTTCCTCGTCCGGGTGCACGGGTTCTCGAGCACCGAGGCGGGGATCACGATCGGGTTGCTGACGGGCGTCGCGGGGGGGTTGGGAACCTACCTCGGCGGTTGGCTCGGGGATCGCCACGCGCCGCGTGATCCGAGATGGCGAATCTGGACACTCGCGATAGGCGCTCTGGCCTCGGTCCCCTTTTCGCTGGTGGGATATCTCACCGAACACGTCTCGCTCTCGGTGGCTGCGCTCACGTTCGGTGTCTTCGGGAGCTACATGTATGCCGGCGCCGGGCACGCGGTCGCGCAGTCGCTCGTGAAGCCGCGCATGCGGGCGATGACGGCGGCCGTGATGCTCTTCTCGATGAATCTTTTCGGCTACGGCCTGGGGCCGGCGCTCGCGGGAGGGATCAGTGATGCCCTCGGCGGAGAGGGAGCGCTTCGTCATGCATTGGCCGCTATGAACCTCGTATTGCTCTGGGCTGCGCTCCATTACGGGCTGGCGGCTCGGAGCTACCGAGCCGACCTGGAGGCGCAGCACGCATAGCCGGCGGGGTGCAGATCAGCTGGGCTCCCAAGGAGAAATCGCGACCCTGTCCGGATCCCCGGAGAGCGCCGGATAGACCGTCTCGTCCCCCACCGCGCCCGCCGCAAAGAGCGCATTCGTGCTCGTCTCATCGAAGCCGAGATCCGCGAGGATCTCGCGCGTATTCTCACCGACGAGCAGGGGGCCGCCCTGAACCGTCGCAGGGGTGTCGGAGAACTGACAGGCGAGGCCGGGATGGCCGAGTTTGCCGACCATACGATGATCGTATTGGGTGATCAGCTGATCTTCGGAGAGCTTGTTCTCCCGCCAGAGCCGAATGGCCGCATCCCCGGGCGCGAGTTCACAGGGGACGCCCGCTCGGTCGAGCTTCTCGAAGGCCAATGCTCCGGCCGTGGTCGAGAGTGCATGCTCGAGCAATTTGGCGACCTCCTCGTCGTTCGCGGCGCGCGCCTCCGCGGTTGCGAATCGTCCCCCCGCCCGGAGTTCAGCCAGCGCGAAGGTGTCCGCGAGCGCTCCCCAATGCGCGTCGGTCGTGAGGGATAGACAGATCCATTCGTCGGCCGTCGGGTAGAGCCGCACCCCCGCGGAGAAACCGGTCTGCATGCCGTCGAGCATGGGGCGCGGGATCGGCGTGCCATCGGGTCTTGCGATCGCGTAGCTCGTATTGAAGAGTTGGGCGTTCACGATCGCCGTCTCGCACCACTGTCCCCGACCCGTCTTCTCGCGCTCGAAGAGCGCTTGGCAGACCGCGATGGCGGCGAGGAAGCCATTGCCGGTGTCGCCCATATTGGTGAGCGACCACATCGGGCGCCCGCCACGCCCGCAGCCGCCATCCTCGTATTCGACGCCCGCGAGGCAGGCACCGGTCTGGTCATTGCCCGGGAGTTCTTCGCGCGGTCCGTGTTCGAATCCACGAGTGTGGCAATAGACGAGCCTGGGGTAGCGCTCCTTCAGCGAGGCGTAGTCGATGCCCAATTTGATGGCGGCTCGATAGCGCATATTATGTATGACGACGTCCGCGGACTCGAGCAATTTGCCGATGACCTCGCGGGATCTTTCGTGCTTCAGATCGATGGCGATGCTGCTCTTACCACGATTGCAGCACATCGCGATCTGGGTCGAATGCCAATACCAGTCATAGAGCGCGTTGACCTTGATCACTTCCGCGCCGAGATCCGAGAGGACCTGCCCCGCGTAGGGACCCGCGACAGCGAGTCCGAAATCGAGCACCCGAATGCCGTCGAGGGGGCCCTTGGGGAGCTTCTTGCCCGTATCGGTTGCTTGATTGGGCGTCGCTCTTCGCGCCTCTTCTCGAATCTCTTCGGTGTGCTGGCCGAGGGTCGGTGCGGGGCCGCGGATTTCGCCGGGTGAGGTGTCGAGGTTGTAGAGGACGCCCACCGTTCGGATCGCTCCGAGTTCGGGATCATCGATCTCTGCGATGATGCCATCGTCGAGCAGAAGCGGGTCCGTGAGTCCCTCCTCGGGCGTCCTGATCTTCTGCATGCAGACGCCCGCGATCGCGGCGGCTTCGGTCCACTCGTCCGCCGTGAATTTCTTGATGGCCTGGGCCATCGGCTCGTAGTAGTGATCGAGGACGAACATCTCTTCGACGCCGAGCCCGAGCCGTTCCGGGTCCTCGCGCAAAGTCAGGTCCGGTGTCGCGTTGAGCGTGTCACCCTCGGCGGCCGTGAGGATGAAGCGGGGGTTCGGCGGCCAGGCATGGACCCAGCGACCGTCCTTGCATTCGAAAAGGCCCTTGGGCGATCGGCTGTCGCCGATCCAGGACATGAAATGTTCGGCGTCGAGATTCTCGGCGACGCCGAAAGCCATGACGCCCGCGGCGAGCGCACCCTGGAGAAGCGATGTGTCGACACGTTGGCCGCGGCCGGTCTGTTCGCGCGCACGGAGTGCGGCGCTTATCCCGGCGGTGGCCGCATAGGCGGCGCCGAGGCTCGGGAAGCGAGAGGCGGGGAAGATCGGTCCCTCGCGCGGCGGGCCCTGCAGTCGGTCGTAATGGATTTCGAAATCCGGAAAGAGCGGGTCTCGGCCCGCGAGGTGCGGTGCGGATCCGCCGACCCAACCGCGCTGTTCCCATTGCAATCCCGAGCGCGCCGCGACGAGCGCGTCATAACCCGGACGATCCGAGTGGCTGTTGCCGCGTCCATAGCCGGTGATCGAACAATAGATGAGGCGTGGGTTCGTGTTCGCGAGCGAGTCGTAGTCGATGCCGAGCCGCTCCACCGTACCGGGGGCGAAGCTCTCGAGGACGACATCGGCCTGGGCGGCGAGGGCGAGAAAGCTCTGCTTGTCGCTCTCCTGCTTCAGGTCGAGAAGAGCGCTGCGTTTTCCTCGATTCCAAGCCCGGTACCCCAGTTGCGCGCGAAAGGGATCTTCACCGGGTGCTTCGACGCGTACGACATCCGCTCCGTGATCGCTGAGCAACATCGTGGCCATCGGTCCGGAGATCCCTCGAGTGAGATCCAGTACGCGAATTCCGTCCAGAACGCCTGCCATCTTCGTCGTCTCCATCGATCGGGTCGGGGTCGCCAGATCGCTCGTCGCGCGATTCGATTGGGACTATTCGATTCCGTACATATTGGCACCGTTCTGCCAGGTGATCTTGTGGACGTCATCGGCGGGCACACCCTCGAAGAGCGTATCGATTTTCTTGCTGGCGTCCGGCCAGTTGCAGACCGGATGCGGGAAATCCGAGGACCACAGGATATTCTCGACGCCGAGGGCATGGCGCTGCTCGACCGCCTCGGGCTCGTAGACGAAGGTGGCCGCCATCTGGCGCTTGAAATACTCCGAGGGTAGGAGCTTTACGCCGGGGAACTCGTAGTGCTCGTCCATCCGGCTATCGAGGAAGCGGATGAAGCCCGGGAGCCAGAAGAGACCCGGCTCCACGAAGACCACGCGAAGCCCGGGATGTCGTTCGAGAACGCCGGTCAGGATATACCAGCCGAGGGTCTCGGCGAGGGCGAAGCCAGGAAGCGATGTGAAGATGCCTTTTTGCGGTGTGCAATCCCGACGGAAAACCTCCCAGAGCGCGTTCTTGAGTGTGAGGTGGTTTGCGACGACGATGCCCGTCTCCTCGAACGCACTCCACAGCTTCTCGTAGCGCTTGTCATGGTAGTCGGGCATACCGAGCTCACTCGGAAAATTTGGGATCTGGATCGAGCGAGCACCGAGATCCGCGAGTCGATGGATCTCCGAGATCGCGTAGTCGACGTCGATCAGTGGCATCTGATAGGTGATGAGGATTCGCTTGGGATCCACGGAGGCGAATTCGTAGAGCGAGTTGTTATAGGCACTCGCGCATTCCTTCCAGTCGTCTCCGATCTGGTAGACCTTGCTGGTGAAATCGAATTCCGAGTACATGACCTCGCACTGGACGCCGTCCGCATCCATCGCCTTCAGTCGTTCGGCTGAATCGAAATAGCCGGGGTGTCTGGCGGCTTCGAGGTCGACGAAATCTTCGAGCTCGAGTTTGTCGCCCGCCTGGAGTTCGTCGAGCTTGGCGTCAAATTTCGCTATGCCGTCGTCCCACGCCTGGTGGTATTTGGTCGCGAGGTTCTTCTTGACGTGTTCCGTCGTGATGACGCAGTGGGAGTCGGCTGAAAAGAGGCGACGCTCTTGGTTGGCGCTCATGGGAGTCTCCTGTGGATCGACGAAGATCGGACCGGGGCGGTGGTGCGGCGCGGGACGCGAGGATATCTCGGATCCGGCTCGAGGCGTTCCGAGATCCTGGGCCGCAGGCCGAACTCGGATTCGAAAATAATAAAGTAATTTTTGTTAAAAGGACAAGGGTTCGTCGGCGAGGCCGCTGTGCGTCGCGTGGGCCCTCGAGACGGCCGCATGGGTGGCTCAGCGCTGGAGGGGGCCGCTGTACGCTAATTTCTCGAGGGGTGCAGGGGTCCCCTCCCGGGAAGTCGGGGCGCTCTTGCAGGTTCGGAAATATCCGAGCGTGCTCGGGCTCCTCGCGGTGGGAGCGACGGTGATGCTCGTGAGCGCCCTCCTCGTCGCTCTCGGTGGCGCGTCTTCGTGATGCGGGAACGATGCTGCGAAGGAATGGCCCGGCCCCAGGATTCCCCTTCGAAGAGATTCCGTCGTCGGTGCCGATTATTGGACTACGGATCCGTTCTCGGTCCCGTCTGTCTCCGCTTCCTCTGAATGGAGCGGCGTTTCCTCGGGTTGCGGCTGGAACACTAGTCGGATCACTTGCCGCGAACTTTCGGAGCCCTTGGCGTCCCGCGTGTAATGCCACTCGCGAACGGCGCGGAGCGCGACCCCGTCGAAGATCAGCGGCGGGCGCGAATCGACGACGGTCGGCGCATGGGTATCGCCGCGAGGGGTCACGCCGAATTCGACGACCGCGTAGCCCTCGATACCCGCCCGTCGGGCGAGGGGGGGGAAGGCGGCTGGGGTCCGTTCGACCGGGACGCGGGAGCTGCTTCCGGAAGCCGCTCGATCGTGGGCGGCGTCCACCCATGCGGGATAGTCGGGGTCGCGTTCGAAGAGGCGCAAGATTCGCAAGCGTTCTCTGGCATCATCGGAGGCGAAGGAGAGAGGCGCGTCTCGAATCAGGCTCCGGTAGGTCTCGATCGCGGCGCCCGCAGATCCAGCGAGTTCCTGGCAAAAGCCATGGAGGAGCAGCAGCGAGTACCGGATCTCGGTTCTTTCCCAGGATTCGATCTCTTCCCGATCGACCCGGTGCGTGACGGCCTCGCAGTCCCCGCGTTCGTAGGCGAGGTAGGCATCGGTTGCCTGCTCGGCCGATCGGGACATGGCGTCGGTGGGGGTCAGCCGTCGGGCCTGGCAGCCGTTGAGAAGTGCCGTGCCAATCAACAGGCCGACCCAGAAAGCAGGTGTTCTCATCATTCGCGTTTCTCTCCCGACTTCGCCTGGATCGTCCCAATATACTCGAACCCGCGCCGGAGAGAACGTGAGATCGTCCGCCGCAGGGTCGCAATCGCTCGCGGGCCGCCGGGGACCGCATCAGGGCGTTCGGGTCCTGCTCGCGAGGATCAGAGTGCGGCGTGGACGAGGTTGGGGTCGTCACTCACCGGCCCGATTTCGACCTTTGCCGCGCCCGCGACGCGCTCCATCGATTCTCTGAAACGTCTGACGAAGAGGTCCACGTCCGGGACGATATCGGGGTCGCAGTTGAAGCCGATGCCCATCGTCCCCGCGTAGCTCGTGAGCGCGATCCCGAGGCCCATCCCCTGCATGAGCGGAACGGCCGGATAGATGGCCCGCAGGCGTGCACCGTGGAAATGGAGAGGTATCTGGGGGCCGGGGACATTGGTCACGATCGTATTGATCGGGCCCGACATCGCCTGGGCACCGAGGGAAAGCAGGGTCGAGGGGGTCCATTCCTGGACCTGGTTGATCATCTGGACACCGATCGCCTGGTTCGTCTCCTTGAGTTCCTCGGTCAGCGCGCGAAGGATCTCGAGTTGGCGGCGAGGATCCGCCTCCGAAATCGGAAGCGGGATGATCCAGGAGGAGACGTTGTTTCCGAGCTCGCCCTTCTTCTTTTCCTTTCGAACCGAGACCGGCGTAGAGACCTTGAATTCGGTCGCCTTGACATCCGTTCCCCTGGCGATCAGATAATCGCGCACGGCGCCGGTCACGATCGTCAGGACGACATCGTTGATCGAGCAGCCGAGTCCCTTGCGCATGGCCTTTAGATCTTCGAGGCGGCACGAGATCCATTCGAAGCGACGGTGTGGGCCTAGGCGTCCATTGAGCGGGGTTTCGTCGGCGCTCAGGCCCATGCCGAAGAGGCGCGTCAGTGCATTCACGCGTGTCTCGATGTCCTCTTTGAGGTCGTCCGTGTCATCGACGAATCGACGAAAGTCGCGCGCGACCTCGAGCGGAATCCCCACCGCGCGCTTCGTCTCGTTCAAGAAGAGTTCGAGCCGGCGTGGCGCGGGGCGCGGCTGGAAGGGTCGCGGTGGTGCGAGGTCCTGCGGCTCGGGTGAGGTCGAGAACTGGATATTCGCGAGGTCGACCCCGGAGGCGCCATCGATCATGCAGTGATGGATCTTGGTGATCATCGCGAATTGCTCGCCGCTTCCGAGGCCCTCGACGATCCAGGTCTCCCAGAGCGGGCGTCGACGGTCCAGAGGCTGAGCCATCACGCGCGCCACGAGATCTTTGAGCTGCTGGATCGTGCCCGGCCTCGGCAGTGCGGTATGACGGACATGGTAGTCGAGTTCGAAATAGGGATCGTCGACCCAGACGGCATGATCGAAGACCGGGATCTGATGGAGGCGCTGTCGGTAGCGCGGTACGAGGTGAAGGAAGCTCTCGGTGGCTCGCTTGACTAGATCGATGTCGACCCCACCGGATTCCCGTCGCAGGGGTCCGATATCAAGAATGTTGGTCGAGGCGACGTGCATCCGCACATTGCCCTTTTCCCAGAGAAGGAAGGAATTGTCCTGGGAGCTGAGTCGGTCGTAGTGCCAATGGGCCATCGGGAACTCCGATTTGGGGACGGAGGGAGTGTGCCGATGGCTTCCGTTTCCAGCAAGCGCGAGCAAGCTACGCGCCGCGGGAGTGGGGCTGCACGAGCGCTTCCGGCCCGCTGCGGTCGGGATCGAGTGGCCGTGACGAAATGCACTCAGGTTCGTAAAGCAACTCGATTCGTCAGTCGATTCGTGTGCTTGCTCACCGAATTCATGGACGGCCGGATGTGCGCTGCGATGCGCGCCCGGTGTCGGCTGAGGACCACGAGATGGCTCGTTCGGCAATCAGTGTCTCGAAATTCCGGTTTTCTCCGATTCTGCCGGATCTGGCGACGGCGGGCGTCTGCCTCATGGCAGCTGAGGTGAGTCGACCGCCTGCTTTCCTCTATGCAGCCTCCCCGAGCTGGTCTTCGTCGTGGCGGAAAGTGATTACGACGCCGCGCGCGCTGAGCGCGAGGCGGCTCGCGAACGACGTCGTCAGCGCGATGACGCACGACGAGAGAGATCGCAGAGAAAGCGAGAGCCGCGCTCGCACGAATCTCCTCAAGCTGGAAAAACAGCTCAGCAAGGGGGAGCGCGAGCAGCGCAGCAGACAGTTCGGACATGGACCCTCTCGCTACCAGAGCAGCAATGGCGGTCAGGCGGCGCGCATTGCATGTACGGCACCGGCGGACGCCTGATCTATGCCCCGGAAGGGGCGCGCTGCGCGGCCCAGAAGGGCGCAAAAACTTCGGGACCCGCAGCGGCGAACCCCGCTCAGATCCGAGGCTGCGCCGTGGGGAATTGCAAGGAGGGCGAGGGAACCTATGTCTGGGCGGATGGGAGTCGCTATTCGGGTGGCTTCAGCAAGGGCCTGCAACGCGGTCGGGGCTCGCTTGTGTTCACGAATGGCGTCTCCCATGTCGGCACCTGGGTATTTGGCAAGCGATCGGGGGTCGGCACCGCGATCCATCCGGATGGACGTGTCCAGGCGGGCCGTTGGAAGGAGAATCGCTCTCTCGGGAATGCGGCGACCGCACCTCCTTCGGGACCGAAGATCTCATGGCCGGGTCTCTCTCGCCCGGTCGCGAGGATCAGTGGTGGTGAGAAGGACGTCGCCGCCATCGTGGTCGTCCTCGACGCTTGTTTTTCGGGCAAGAACGGATCTGGCGAGCAGCTGGTCGCGGGTCTTCAGCCCCTCGTCGTGATTTCTTCGGAGCCGGCGAGCGACAAGCGGACGACCCTGATGACGGCCGCTGTGAGCGAGCAGTTCGCGGGACCGCTTCCAGCCGCTCGGCGTCCCGTGTTCAGCTAGCTTGCGCTGGACGGTCTTCGTGGCTGGGCGGATGAAGATCTGGACGGCCGTATCAGTGCCGGCGAACTCGACCGCTATACCTCGAATACCATACGCTCGACGATTGGGGCCGCCGCCAGACACCTACTTTCGCGGGCGAGTCTCGTGCGCGGTTGGGGCGTTCGGCTCGCGAGACGGGCCCGGAACTTTCCGAGCTTTTCCTCGGCGCCAGGAAAACGGCGCGTGTACGATGATGCGTTTCGAGCGAGGGCCTATCGTCTCCCGATCGATGCTCTTCATCGCTTGCCAGCCGCTCTTCGCGCGCGGCTGCGCATCGGGCCCCGTAGAAGATTCGTCGGCGGTCGACCGGATCCGTCTCATGGAGGATGGGGTGGGGTGGGCGCGAAGGCGCCGAGTCTTCTCGAGGCGCCGCGCGTGCGGCGAGGCTCGCATTCCCAGGTGACGAACTCGAGGGATGCGGGGTGGTCATGAAGGCTTCCCTGCCGAAGGGGCACGATCGCAGCCAGGAGGCACTGATCGTCGTCGCCCGGCGTCCGAATGGACCTTCGGCCAGGTCGTCTATTCCGTTTTCCGAGACTGAGCCGACCCGCTAGTCCGTGATTCCCGCCATGCGGCGCGTGTCCGCGAAGGTCGGTGCGTGGCTCGTGATCCCGCCGTCGACGCGCAGGAGTTGGCCCGTTACGTAACGCGACTCGTCCGATGCCAGGAAAGCGACCATGGCCGCGATGTCCTCGGGCCGACCGGCCTCCGTCGTCATGTGATGGTCGAGGATCATATCGACGGCCTCCTGGCTCATTCCGACCGCGACGGCCGGGGTCATGATCAATCCGGGCAGGATGGCGTTGCAGCGAATCCCTTGCTTGCCGTATTGAGTGGCGACGTATTGGGTCAGGCAATTCACCGCGGCTTTCGAAGTCGCGTAGGCCGTTCCGGTCAATCCGCCGAGCAGCGCTGCGCCGGAAGACGTGTTGATGATCGATCCGCCCCCCGTCTCGAGCATCCTCGGAATCGCGTGCTTGCAGCCGATCATGACGCTGCGCGTGTTGATGGCCAGGGTCCGGTCCCAGACGTCGACGTCGAGGGATTCGATTCCGTTGTCGCCTCCGATGCTCGCGTGTCCGAGGGCGGCGGCGTTGTTGTGCAGAATGTCCAGGCGCCCGAAGCGCTCGAGGGTCGTCTCGATCAGGCTCTGGAACTCGGATTCGCTGGAGACATCCATTCGATGGGCGATCGCACGTCCGCCGGCGGCTTCGATCTCAGCGACGACCGTCTTGGCGCCGGCCTCGTCGATGTCGCCGATGGCGACCGAAGCGCCCTCGGCGGCCAGGCGCAGGGCGCTTGCGCGTCCGATGCCGGAGGCCGCACCGGTCACGATTGCGCTGCGATCGGTGAGGCGGGGACCGAGGCGGGCGGGGTCGATGGGAAGGGCCTCTTCGGAGGGGGGGCGATCGGTCTGGCTCATGTCCCCAGGATAACCGGCTCGCGGGAGGTCGTCGCCGAGCGGATTCGAGGCTCGCGTCTGCTCGGGAGGGCTTCACGACGTCCTGGGAACTTCGAGAATCAGTCCGTCTGCCTCAGCGAAAAGATCATGCCTCCGATGGCGGCCGTGTCGAGTTGGGCCATACCGAGCTCAGGGCAGAGCCAATTCGCCTCGATTCCGGTAGCCGCCAGCGCGGCGAGGGATCGATCGAGATCGGCCACATGGAGACAGAGATGATGAAGGCCTTCGCCCCTCGTGGTGAGCTGATCTGTGATGGGGGTATCGCCCTCGAGAATCTGGTAGAGCCGAAGGCGTGATTCGCCCAGGTCGCAGAAACTGGCGCGAAAATTCGTCTCGATTCGCTTTTCGCGATAGACGGCGCGTGGTGTCGGGTACTCGCCCGTACGAAAGGGGCCCAGTCCCAGGGTCTTCGAGTAGAAGTCGATCGTTTTCTGGGTCTCCTCGATGGCGAGGCCGAGGTGGTTGTGGCCCTTTTTACCGGCGTGTCCGCTCCCGACCATGACTTCGAAGACCACGCCTCCTATTTCCTGGCTGTCGACATAACAGAAGGAGCCGAAGGGGAGGCCCCAGAAGGGTTCGATCCCACGCCAATAGAGCTTGCTGAGCGTGTCCAGATATCCCTCGGCGGTGAGCTTGTCGAGGTTGAGATGGTTCATCCCCTCCCCTTGCGCCTGGATGAAATCGGTGTGAGGTGGGTGGCCGCCGATGACTTCGATGAGCTCCAGTTCACAGATACCGAGAGGGGCGGTCGCAATGCGCATCTTCGACGGTGCGGGTCGATCCTGACCCCCCTGCCGGAAATGGGCGCTCGCTGCATCGATCTCCTCGATCTCGAAGGGCCCGAGACCGAGCCCCTCGCTATAGAGTTCGAGGACGGGCTCGAGGTCGCGAATCGCGACACCGACACTGGTGCCGAGACTGAGATCGATCTGCATGGCAGAGTCCTTGTGATTCGGCACGATTCGCCGGGCGAGCATTTCGACCGAGGTTTCGACTAGCGGGTCGGCCGATGAGTGCCGGCGGCGCGGCCCGCTCGTCGGCCAAAAAAAGTACAATCCGAGAGCGACATTCCGCTGTTGTATCCCTGGGCGGGAATGCCTGAACTCGTGCGTCCGGCGGCGAAGAGACCTTCGATGATCTCGTTCTCGGGGGTGAGCACGCGGCCGTCGAGGTCGGTGCGCAGGCCGCCGAGCGTGAAGAAGGGATAGGGGAAGGCTTCGCGACGGAGGTCGATGGCCCGGAAGGGGGGCTTCTCGAGCGGGGTGATCCACTCGGTGCCCTTGTGGAAGAGCGGGTCCTCTCCGCGCTCGGCCCCCTCGTTCCAGCGTTCGAGGGTCGTGACGAGACTGCCGGGAGGGAGGCCGAGCTTCTCTTCGAGTTCCTCGGGTGAATCGGCCTCGGCGGCGTCGGGGAAGGGCAGCAGCGGTTTCGAATAGGAATCCGCATCGTGGATGAGATAGGACACTCCCGCCTGACGCTTGAGCGCTATATCACCGTGGACCGCCTGGTAGACGTCTTCGTTGATGAAGCGTTCCCCGCGGCCGTTCACGATGATCCCCCTCACGAGCGAACGGGGCTTGGAGAAGGGGATCATCACGCAGCCGGCGTCCATTCGGATTGCATCGCCCCCGGCGGCCATGCCGAGCCGGATTCCGAGCCCGTCCTCCGCCTCGCTGCCGACCGCGGCACAGCCGAGGAGTGGAGGCGCATAACGAGCGAGCATCTCCTCGTTGAACCCGAATCCGCCTGTACACAGGATTACGCCGCGACTCGCAGCGAACCATTTCTCCCGGCTCGATTCGTGGGCTCCTTCGGCGGATCCCTCACGAACGCCCACACCGGCGATCCGCCCCCCCTCGTCCATCGCGAGTCTCGTCGTTTCGACGTTCGTGAGGATCTCGATTCCCTCGCGCTCGACGGCCTCGATCAGGACCTTCATCAAGACGATGCCCGAATCGCCCTCGTTCTCAACGTTGTGGCCGCGGGGTGCGGGCGTCGCGAATTCGCACCAGGGGTGGGCGGGCTCGCTCCCGGTATAGGTCAGCCCATCGGGCCCGGGCGGATTCGTCGCCTCCGTCGTGGGGACGAAAGTCGCTCGAAAGGGGATGCCCTGCTCGACGAGCCAGTCGTAATGCTCGATCGAATTCTTTACGAAGAGGTCGATCTTGTCCTCGGGGGCACCCGGCCCACAGGCCATCGACATGTAGGTCGTCATGGCTTCGAGGGAGTCTTCGAAGCCACAGGCGCCCTGGAGTGCGGTTCCGCCGCCCAAGTAGAATTGACCAGCTGCGAGAGCGGAGGTCCCTCCGCCCTGCGACTGCTTTTCGAGGATCAGAACGCGTGCACCGGCGCGATGGGCTTCGAGGGCGGCGCAGGCGCCCGCGGAGCCCAGCCCGACGACGATGACGTCGGCGCTTTCGGCCCAGCCGGAAATCTGCCGTGCATCGCGGAGGCGGTCGGTGGCGAATCGTTCCGGCATGACTCAGAGTATATTCCCCGTCCAGCAGCGGGATCGCAAGTGGCCCCGTTTCGTGTTCGAAGGCCCCGCGCGTCGCGAAAGGTGAATGATGCTCGAGTTCGACCCCTTTGCCGAGTCCTATTTCGACGATCCCTTCTCCGTTTATAAACGCATGCGGGACGAATCGCGGGCCTACTATCACGAGGGTCTCGACTGTTATTTCTTGTCCCGCTTCGAGGATATCTGGGAAGCGGTCGGCTCCGGCCATTTCTCTCATCGAAAGGGGACGAATACCCAGGACCTGCTCGCCGACAAACCACCGAATCTGGCGCTTTCATCGATGAGCCCACCGGATCACACAGCGCTACGCAAGATGCTCTGGCCCTTCTTTTCGCCTAGCTCGACACGGGCGCTCGAGCCCTTCGTGCGTGAACACGTCAAGACTTTCGTGAACGAAGCGATCGAGCGGGGGCGCGTCGACGCCAACGGAGAACTCGGTCGCCGGATCAGCGTCCGCGTCGCGTTCAGGTTGATCGGCCTTCCCCAGGAGGACGCGGATCGCGTCGCGGATCTCGTTGGGCTCGCCTTCGACCGCTCGTCGGACGTCAAGGGTCCGAACCAGAGGGCGCTCGACGCGCAGGCGGAGTTGCATGGATACCTGGAGGACAGGATCCAGGAGCGACTGGAGATGCCCAGGGAGGACGGTCTGTTGGATTCGCTGATCGCCTATCGCTTCGAGGGAAGGCCGCTGCCCGCAGACCAGATCCTGTTCAATCTCTATCTCTTCGTGGTCGGCGGGACCGAGACGCTTCCCAAGGTCTTTGCGGGTGGCGTCTACCAGCTCTGGAAATATCCCGAACAGCGCGCGGAGCTCGCCGCCGATCTGTCGCTGGCGAAGGACGCCTTCTGGGAGATCCTGAGGGTTGAAATGCCGACCCTGATGTTGGGGGCCTGCGCGGAGCAGGAGACCGAAATCGGCGGGGGGACGAAAATTCCGGTGGGGCAGAAGATCATGCATCTGTGGGTGTCGGCGAATCGGGACGAACGCGAATTCGACGATCCAGATCGCTTCGATATCCACCGCAAGGCTCCGCGCATTCTCACCTTCAATAATGGGCGTCATCGCTGTCTCGGCGCCCATATCGCCCAGATGGAGGGCCGCGTGCTGCTCGAGGAACTTCTCTCTCGCGCGCCCGAATTCGAGATCGATGAGGGCGGGGTGGTGCGGATTCGCTCCGAGTTCTTCCGCGGCTTCGATAAGCTCCCGATCGTTTTCGGGAACGCCTGATCCCCATCCGGGCCAGCTTCCAGTCCCGCCTGCGATATTTCCGGTCCATTGGACGAAAGAAGGCTTCGATGACTCAACCGAACGAGACCCCCTCGCCCCACGGCAGTGCTGTTCCGAACGGAAGCGCGCTCGGCACGGTTCGTATCTGCGATTTTACCGGGCAACTTGCCGGTGCCGGGGGGACGAAATGGCTGGCGGCCTTCGGCGCGGAAGTGATCCGAATCGAGGATCCGGTGAATCAGGGGATGTGGGATGTTCTGCGAAACACGCCGCCCTTCGTGGACGATCGGCGTGGCCCGGATTTCGGGGGGGGCTTCAACAATCACAACGTTCAGAAGAAGGGCATCACGCTGAATCTTCGGACGGATCGTGGCAAGCGGATCCTCGAGGAGATCATCGAGAAATCGGATGTCGTCTCCGAGAATTTTGCGGCGGGAGTTCTCGATCGATGGGGATTTGGCTGGGAGCAGCTCCGCTCGATTCGCGAAGACATCATCTATGTCTCGAATTGCGGATTCGGTCACACGGGTCCCTATGCCCCGTACAAGACCTGGGGGCCGATCGTTCAGGCGATGAGCGGGTTGACCTTCACATCGGGCCTGCCCGACTCCGAACCAGCGGGCTGGGGGTATTCCTATATGGACCACACCGGGGGCATGTATATGGCCCTGGCGATCCTCTACGCACTCCTTCACAAACAGAGAACCGGCGAGGGCCAGTGGGTCGACCTCGCCTGTACCGAAGCGGGTCTCACGCTGAATGGGCCGGCAATTCTCGACTGGACGGTCAATGGGCGCCCGATGCGGCGGGGGGATCGGCCGGAGGGCAATCGCAGCTCGTCGCCGCCGATGGCGCCGCACGGGATCTTCGCCTGCCGTGGGGATGACGATTGGGTCTCGATCGCTTGTCGCAACGACGATGATTGGGAGGTGCTCGTCGGTCTGATCGATGAGCCCTGGGCCCGGGATGCTCGCTGGAAGACGCTGGCGGGGCGGCTCGATCAACAGGACGACCTAGAGGCGGGGCTCACCTCCTGGACGAAGAACGAGGACAAATTCGACATTCAGAGACGTGTGGTCGAGGCGGGCGTGCCGAGTGCCGCCGTGCAAAAACCGCAGGAGCGGATCGACGACGATCCCGGGACATCGGAATTCGGGCTCTGGCCCCAAGTCGAGCACCAGAAGATGGGTCGAGTCCGCGTGGACGGGTTGCCCGTCCATTTTTCGAAGACGGATTGGAAGATCGAGGAGGGGGGGCCCTGCGTCGGGGAGCATACGGATGAAGTGCTCTCGGATCTTCTGGGCTACGACGCGGAAGAGATCGCGAAGCTTCATGAGGAGGGGGTCATATGAGCGCGCTCAGAGGGACGAGAGTCGTCGAGATCTCGAACGAGAGAATCGCCTTCGCAGGAAAACTACTCGGTGATATGGGTGCGGACGTCATTCTCGTCGAAGCGCCGGGCGGCGATCCAACCCGGAATCATCCACCCTTCGTCGATGATGTGCCGGATCCCGAGAGGAGCCTCCACTGGTGGCATTACAACACCAGCAAGCGCGGCGTCGTCCTCGATCTCGATCGTGAAGCGGCCCGCGAGGCCTTCAAGAAGCTGATTGCGACGGCGGATGTCCTGATCGAATCCGAAGCGCCGGGTCGGCTCGCATCGCTTCACCTCGACTATGACGAACTCTCGAAGGTCAAGCCGGATCTGATCCATCTGTCGATGACTCCATTTGGGCGTGAGAATTCTCGCAGGGACGAGCCGGTCACGGATCTGACGATTCTCGCTGGCGGTGGGCCGGCGTGGAGCTGTGGCTATGACGATCATTCGATTCCACCGATCCGGGGTGGGGGCAACCAGGGCTATCAGACGGGTTGCCATCATGTGGTCATGTCTGCGCTGACGGCGATCTTCTATCACGGCGCTACGGGTGAGGGCCAGTTCATCGATATCAGCATGCACGCCGCAGCGAATATCACGACGGAGATGTCCTCGTACGTTTATCTGGTTGCCGGGGAGACAGTGATTCGGCAGACCGGGCGCCATGCGATGCCGATGATGACGATGCCGGTACAGATCCAGAGCAAGGATGGACGATATGCGACGACCGGCATGCCGCCGCGCACTCCAGAGGGCTTCGGTCATCTCTTTGATTGGCTCGACGAGCTCGGTCTTGTCCCGCAACTGCCCGAGGCGATCTTCCTCGAGAAGGCCCGGCATCGAGCGTCGATCGGCTTCGCGGATATTGGCGTGGACGACGAGGTGACGGCGGCCTACTCCAGCGCGCGAGATGCGCTCGCGCTGATCTGTGAGCATCTGCCCGTGGACGAGTTCTTTACGAGTGCCCAAGAGCTCGGAATCACGGTTGGTTCCATCCTTTCGCCCGAGGAGGCCTTCGAGAACCCCCATTTCGTCGATCGCGGATTCCAGGTCGAAGTCGAGCATCCCGAGCTCGGACGTTCGATCCGTTATCCCGGAGCACCCTATCAGTTGCCGGCGAGCCCCTGGAAGATCAGTCGTCGCGCACCGCAGCTCGGCGAACACGATGGCGAGGTTCTTGGTGAACTCGGCTTCGATGCGGCCGCACGCCGGGAACTCACATAGGTGGCGGTCGAAGACGGGGAGGGCGGGGCGCGATCGATCGAGGAGGGGGCCGCGGATTTTCTCGAGAAGAACCGCGCGCCGCGTGAGATCGAGGCCGCCTGGAATGAGTGGATCAATCGGGGTGGCTCGGAGGTTTGGGCTCGCCCGGGTCTTTCGAGAGCGGAACGGAGCATTGCGACGATTTCGATCATGTCGGTGCTGCGTGATGAGCATACCCTTCGTGTGCATATCGAGGCTGGGCTCGCGAACGGCCTCACGCGCCTGCAGATCGGTGAGGTGATCATGCACAGCGCCGTCTACGCCGGTACGCCGCAGGCGCTACGGTCGATGCAGATCGCCTATGAAGTCTTCGAGGAACTCGATTCGGCGCAGGCGGAAGTCGTTGGAACGGGTGACTGACTTTCCGAGATCTTGGGCCGTTCTGGATCCGCTGTGTCGGCGATCGTGAATGCGTTCGACGTGTCCTCGCGGGTTCACGCTCGCACGCCGGGTCGCTGCCATGCTCATGAGTGAGCCCGGCTCCCTCCCCTCTCCGAAGGGTCATGGAAGGGGCGCGATCAGCCGACGTCCTGGTGTGCCCGCTCAACGACGATCCTTCCGTCCTCCGTCGCCCGGAACGACTGGCTGAGCGTTCGAAGGGAAACGCTCGTTCGGATCGATTCAACGTCGTATGCGAGGATGGCGTGCTCCCATTCGAAACGAGCCTTTCCGAATAGAATGGCGAGGGAGCGAGCGGGTAGCGGTACGCGCACGCAAACGGGCTCCTCGGCGAGTGACGGGCTGCTCTCGGCTTCGCTATTCGGGCGGTCGCGAAGGAAGGTGA
>PBFW01000057.1 GCA_002719955.1 Deltaproteobacteria bacterium
ATGAGGCGCCGTCGCGTAGGGCTCCAAGGCTGGGCTGGTTGAATGTGTTCAGGGTTCATAGGGCTCACGGGTGGGGTGTTCCCATGATAGTTGAAGCAGACCTGAGGTGAAGGTCCTCGCTGGGGTCTTGCGCCTTGAGCGCCGATCTCAACCTGTAGAGGCCTGTTTGCTCCCGCTACGAGAGGGCGCTTTTCAGGCGCAGGAGAGACGACACAGCTCCTTTAGAGAGCGAGGTACATCTCTGAGTGTTTGCGGGGGTCGATGCGTTTGAAACCTGACTAGACGGTCTTCGAGAAGCGACCTTCGCGTAGCTGCTCTTTTAGGTAGCTGTCGAAGAGCATGCAGATGTTGCGCAGGAAGTTGCGGCCGAGCTTGGTGACGCAGAGGTCATGCTCGCCGCGCACGACCAAGCCGTCGTCTTCAAAATCTTTGAGGGCCTGCCACTGGGTCGCAAAGAGCTCGCTGAAAGGCTCCCCCGACAGCTCCTCCACCTCGGCGAAGGTGATCTGCTGGCTGCACATCAAGCGCTCGATGATCAGCTTGCGGACGCGGTCATCTAGGCTCAATGCGTGACCTTTCGCGACAGGGCAAAGGCCTCCGTCGATGGCCTCATTCCAGCGGTTCAGCTTGCTGTGGTTCTGAGTGAAGGCGTCGCCAACTTCGGAGATCGCCGTCATGCCGAAGCCGATGTAATCGCGCGCAGGCTTCACCGTGTAGCCCATGAAGTTGCGATACAGCTTGCGGTCCTTCACCGCGGTGGCGAGCTCGTCAGTGGGCAGAGCGAAGTGGTCAAAGCCGATCTCTACATAGCCCGCCTCCGCTTCAAGTCGACGAGATGCGGTGCGCAGCAGCTCAAGTTTCAGCTCAGGGCTGGGGAGCTGGTCTTCGGGCATGCGCTTTTGGTGCGGATGTAGCCACGGCACGTGCGCGTAGGAGTAGATCGCTAAGCGGTCCGGCAGCAAGCGCGCGACCTGGTCGAGCGTGTAGTTCCACGTGTCTAAGGTCTGTCCAGGCAAGCCATAGATCAGGTCAAAGTTGACGCTGCTGAAGCTGAGCTCTCGCGCCCAGCTCAAGACGTCCTCTGTCTGCTCGAGCGACTGGTTGCGGTTGATTAAGTTCTGCACGCCGGAGTCGATGTCCTGCACACCGAAGCTGACGCGGTTGAACCCGAGGCGCGCCAATGTCTCCATCTGTTCGCGAGTAGTGACGGGCGGGTGAACCTCGATCGAGACCTCAGCGTCGCTAGGGACCTCGAAGTGTTCGGTGATGCATGTCCAGACCCCCTCGATCTCTTCCGGCGACAGGTGGGTCGGCGTCCCTCCGCCCCAATGCACGCCGCTGACCTTGCGCCGGTTCGGGAGCTTGGATGCGACCGTGGCGATCTCGCGCTTGAGGCGATCGAGGTAGGCGGTGAGCACGTCTTCCCGCTTAGTGATCACCACGTTGCACGCGCAGAACAGGCAGCGCTCACGACAGAACGGCAGGTGCACATACAGGGCGATGGTCTCGTCGCCTCGCTTGTCGGCCTCGGCTAGGGCGACGTCCCACTCTGCGGCGCCGAAGGCGTCGGTCCAGACCGGCGCTGTCGGGTATGAGGTGTAACGTGGGCCCGAGGTGTCGTACTTCGCTACGAGCTCGGGAGGGATGTTTGACTGGGGGGTCTTCATAGGGGTGCGCCGCGAGCTTCGGGCACGGGTCAGTCAACTACAGCGTACTGGCCGTTGGAGTCCGCAGATAGCGCGGCGAGGAGGGGGCTCTTTCTCCCGACAGCGACGGTGTGAATGACCACGTGGCGGAGGCTGTTCCAGCGGCTGACCTCCATGACGATCTCGTCGATGTCATCCATCTCTCCTCCGGTAGGTCCGCCGTCCGTGAGGAGGTAGATGGTGTCTACGAGGGGGTCCTCAAAGGCGGCCGCGAGTCCGTCGTATACGGCCGTGGCTCCTGGGGCCTCGAGCTCGTTCACGTGGGCCTTCGCTGCAGAGCGAACCTTGTCATTCATTGATGTCAGCGCGGGTCGCCATCTCTGCGCGTCGTTGCCGAAGAAGATCATGTTGAAGAGGTCTCCTGACGGATAGCTCCCGAGGAATCGTTCCATCTCAGACTTCAGCACGGACAGGCGGGTCTCGCCGCTCTTGGTGCGGAAGTTCATCGAGCCAGAGAGGTCGAGGACGAAGCAGACCCGGTCACTTGAGATGCTCAGCCCGTAGAAGGAGCTCTGTGTGTTGTTGGACTCGCGCCGCTCGTCCCTCTCTGACTCAGCTTCGAGCGCGTCCTCGAGGCTCGGTACGCTGAAATCTGCGCCCTCGTCTCGCCACCACTGCGCCCACCTGCTTGAGGTGGTGCCGAAGTCTCTCCCAGTCAGGAGGCGGAGCTCGCGGTGGGTGCGGTCACGCTCGGCCCCCGTCAGGTCGTCCAGGCGCTCGGCGAGCAGCTGAATAGAGGAGCGCTCTCGTGCGATGGCGACGCCCATGAGGGCCTCAATTCGGACCGTGTATTCCTCGTCTTCGAGGAGCTTGTGGAGCGCGTCTATGGCCTCAGGGGTCCTGAGCTCACCGAGCGAGATCGCAGCTGCGCCCCGCGCGACTGGGTCTCTGTCCCCAGCGAGAGAGAGCGCCTTCTTTAAGAAGCTGGGATCACCGGCAAAGAGGCGGGCCATTGATACGAGCGCCTCGTGACGCACGGCATGGTCCTTGTGCCGGGTGAGCTTTTGTAGCGCTCCTGAGTGAATGTCTGTGCCGCGCCTCGCCAAAGCGCGGAGGGTCTCGTAGAGGATCCGCGGGTCCTTGGCCTTTAACCCGCTCATGAGGAGCTCTAGGGCCTCTTCGTCCGGGGTCTCTTCAAGCGCTGTGATCATCATCCCTCGGACCTCTGCGCTGATCTTCTTGTCGGCCAACTTCTTCTCGAAGAGCTGGACTCCCCCGGAGGCGGCGAAGGCCTTGAAGGTGTCAACGCCGAGCGCGCGGTGAACCCTGTAAGTGAGGACGAGGTTTTCGTATGCGGTCTTGAAGTCGGCTTTGTCTCCCTTGGCTGCCATTCCGGGGAGGAGAGGGGCCATCGCTGCCGAGCGCGTGTTGGCGTCTTTTGAGGACTTGAGCACTTTGCCAAGGGCGGTGAAGGCTGGCTCACCGAACAGGGTCAAGCCGTACGCGGCAGCGCTGCTCCTCATGGGCTCGCTGCCGCACGCCGATCTCTGCAGAAACTCGATCGCTTGCCCAGAGAGCTCCTCAGAAGACTTGAAGCCCTCGAAGGCCTCATGCGAGAAGCGCAGGTGCCACCGGCTCGTGACGATCTTGGTGCACTCGGCGAGCGCGTCAAAGGAGGCTTGGGTGCTGCGAGTCCCTAGCTCACGGTAGATGCCCTTGTTGGCCCAGTTCTTCTTGTCTCGGACCTCTGCGAGGAGCTCTTCGACAGAGCGCTTTGAGAGGTCATCAGGGAGCAAGGGGGCCGCAACCGCCGCGGGTCGCGAGGCTGCGACGCTGAGGCAGAGCGGGAGGAGGATCAGGGCTGCTCTCATGCCTCAGTCAACTCGCGCGTATTTACCGTGGGATTGAGCCGCGAGCTTCTCCAGGAAGCCGCTGTCGCGTCCTACAGAGATGCAGTTGATGACGACGTGGCGGATGCTGTTCACGCGCCCGATCTCACGCAAGATGTCATTGCTGTTCGGGTACTCACCTCCGTAGGGCTGACCGTCCGTGAGGAGGTAGATGGTGTCCACCCTAGGGTCGTTTAGGCCAGCGATTAAACCTTCGTAGGTCATCGTGCTGGACCCCATGCCGATGTCGTTGATCATTTCAATGGCCTCCTCACGAGACGAGGCGTTGAGCACCCGGAGCTCTTCGCTCCACTTCAAAACCTTTGCAGCAAAGAACGCCAGGTTGACCAATGTGCCGTCCGAGAGGCTCGTGATGGTCGCTGATAGCTGCTCCTGCATGGCCTTGAGCCGGGTCTTCCCAGACTTTGTTTTGCTCTTCATGGAGGCTGAGTTGTCTATGACAAAGCACAACCGCTTGCTGAGGATGCGCATCCCATAAAAGGAGGCCTTTGTGGAGTTCTTCTCCTTTCTGTCGCCGCGCTCCTCGGCAGCGGCTCGGGCCTCGTCGA
This sequence comes from Deltaproteobacteria bacterium, assembly GCA_002719955.1. GTDB lineage: Bacteria > Myxococcota_A > UBA9160 > UBA9160 > UBA4427 > UBA4427. The sequence continues at coordinate 4,105 of PBFW01000057.1, forward strand.
GGGCAGGGAGTTTGAACACGGCCTCGTGATCCCTCCACCAATTGCGCCACATCTGTGTTGAGTTCCCGAAGTCCTCGCCAGTGAGGAGCTGCAGGTTTCGGACGATGATCGGGCGGACCGCTCCTTGCTCAAGCGCCATGCGGTCGATCAGCGGCGAGATGGAGCTGGGGTGTCTGGCTGTGAGGATCGCGTCCACCGCCTCGATCCGGACGGCGACGTAGTCGTCGTTTAGGAGCTCGTGTAGGGCGGCTAGAGACTCTTCGGTCCTTATCGTCGCGAAGGAGATCGCAGCGGCAGCCCTAGCGACGGGGTCGTCGTCAGCAGCTTGGTCTAAGAGCCTGTCGAAGTATGTGGGGTCCCCGCCATAGAGCTCGGCTTGTGTGATGAGGGCTACGCGGCGGATGGTGGGGTCATCGGAGCGGACGAGTCGCCTTAGGGACTTGCCGTAGTCGTCACACCCGCGGCTGTTGAGCGTCATGAGGAGCTGATAGACCAGGGAACCTTCCTCAGCTTTGAGCCCGTCGAGCAGGATGTCGTCGACGCCCTCAGCAGGGGAGTCCTCAAGCGCTAGAGCGATCATTCGTCTCGTCTCAAGGCGGATGTCGTCATCGTAGAGGGCCCCTTTGAAGAGCTTGGCGCCGCCTGACTCCAAGAAGGTCTGGAACGCCTTCACACCTGTGGCGCGCGTCAAGGAGGAGGTGGTCCTTATGTGCTGCGTGACCTTCTTGAACTCCCGCTTGCCGCCGGTGGCAGCGAGCGAGGGGAGCAAGCCTGCGAGCGCGTTCGCTCTCGTGACCTCGTCGTCTGAGCGGTCCACTATGCGGTTGAGCTCGGTGGACGCGGCCTCAGGGAAGAGGGCGAGCCCGATAGCAGCATTTCGCCTGATGGCTTTTTTGTTGTCCTGAGTCGCGGCGTAGAGCGTGTTGATCGAGCTCCTCTCTAGCCCTTCGATCCCCTTGAAGTGCCTGAAAGATTTGGCTGCGTTTCTTATCGCGGGGAGAGCGGTGAGCTCCGCGAACCCCGTCTCGAGCGCGTTCAGGGAGTCTCGAGTCTTTCTTTTGCCGAGCTCTTCAAACACACCCGCGCCGGTCTTGTTTTTTTTCTCACGGATCCGCTCTAGGAGCTGACGCTCGCTCTCCTTGCTGAGGTCGTCAATCGCATCAGGCGCACCGAAGAGGAGCGGGATGAGGGCCAGGAGCGGGCTCATTACGCTCAGTCGTCCTTTATCGCGAGGTCCTGAGCTTTGACTCCACGCTTGTAGCGGCCGTGGCCGAAGGGAGTCGGCTCGTACTTCATGACGTAGGTGACGTCGCTCTTCTCGCCGATGAGGTGTTCAAGCTCTAGGCACCAGTAGGCAGAGTTGATGAGGACGCGCCGGAGGCCTTCGCTGCGGAAGTCTTGTGAGCAGCCTAGGGTCGTGCAGACGATCCTCCGAGTGAGGTCCTCGTCCGGCTCGTTTGACTCCGGAGACAGGCCGACGAGGCTCGTCTCGCGAGTCCAGACGAGCGGCATCATCGGGTCGTTCTTGGCTCCCTCGACGGGCTCGTCGTCAGGAGACATGCCTTTCAGGACCTGACCGCGGAGCAGGACGCGAGCGTCGTCGGGGAGCTCTCGGATTCCGTAGACGTCTGTCGGTCCCCACGCGTGCGTGACGCCTTGGAGGATCGGGTGTTCTGCGTTGGCAGGGTCGATGACACCGCGGGTGCTCTGTGAGCCGTGCCCGCCGTGGTGGTTGACCCAGGTCTCCCCGAGGATCTGTTTGCCGAAGCCTCCATTCCATTTGTTGTTAAAGGAGGTGAAGCTCGCGAAGCGGCTCTCAGGGTTGCGGTCGTATTTGAAGGCGTGGGTGGCTGTCCTGATCCCGATGATCGGGCGTCCCGACTCAACGTATTCAGCGAAGTGCTCCATGTCCTCGTCCGGCCACTCCCTGAAGCGCGTGAAGAGGATGACGAGATCCGCGTCCGCCAAGAGGCTGAGCCCAGGCGTGTGGACCTGGTTCATGGGGTCAATCTCGCCGGTCTCTGGATCAGTCGAGAAGATCACGGTGCAGTGGAAGCCGTGCCTCTTTGCGAGGATCGCAGCGAGCATCGGGAGCGCCTCTTCAGAGCGGTACTCTTCATCTCCAGCGATGAGCAGCACCTTATGACCTGCGCCAGGGAGGTCTTCAGGCCCGACGTATTCCACCCAGGGGTCCTGGGGCGGTGCTGGTTTTCCAAGGTCATGAGGGCCGTCGTCTTGGGGGGCTGCTAAGGCTGCGAAGAGGAGGAGGGATATGTTCATAGTGAAGCCAAGCATACATCCAGTGGCTTGAGCCCACACAGCACGTTGGGCACCCTAGGAGGGATGGAACTCCGAAGTCTCGCTATCGCCCTCTCATTTGCCCTCTTCAACCCCAGTTGTCACGCCCCCGGGGACTTAGATCCGCTCTGCGCCCTCGCCGAGGAGTCCGCTCACGAGCTCCACAGGGTCAGGGGGTGGCCGGTTTTTTTGCATGGAGAGTGGGCTAGGTCGAACCCTGCGCTCGCCGAGGCCGTGGTTGTGCACCTTGACGTTCAGCTCTATCAGGTCGAACGAGCGGTGCTAGGTGAGCGCCTAGACGCGCTGCGAGAGGTGCCTATTTGGGTCGAGCCGAGCGACCCTCATGATCGCTTGGGGGGCATGTGCTATCACCCTGACGCGGGCTGGCTCTCTCTGCATGGCTATGACCCCAGGCGCGCGCTCGGAGTTGAGATCAGCGATCCAGAGATGTTCCTCGGGGTCACTCGTACCCAGCCTTGGGTGGTCATGCATGAGCTCGCGCACGCCTATCACCACCGCGTGCTCGGCTTTGATGAGCCGAGAATCATCGCGCTGTTTGATGCTGCTGTGGAGAGCGGCGACTACGAAGAGACCTTCAGGCTGCGCGGGAGGCTTGATCGGCACTACGCGCTCTCAAACCACAAGGAGTACTTCGCGGAAGGGACGGAGGCGTACTTGGGCACAAACGACTACTACCCCTTCGTTCGAGGTGAGCTAGAGCGCCATGATCCAGGGCTGCACGCTCTGCTGCGTGAGCTTTGGGAGGATTAGCGCGCGACCAGCACGGACTGCCGCGTCTGGGGGTCATAGATCAGCAGGCTGGCAGGGGACTCTGTCGCGAAGATGATCGTTCCTCGCGTCGTGTCCATGGCCCAGTTCGATGGGATGATGTGTATGCCTCTGTTTGAGGTCCCCGGCCCAAAGATGATGGAGGCGAGACCAGTCTGCGGGTTGACCTTCAAGATCGTCCCTGTGCTCTCGTCGAGCGCATATAGAGTGTCTTGCTTCTCGTCGTGGAGGACGCGCGTGAGGGAGGTGACGCCTGCGATTCCTGAGTAGTCTCCGATGAGCGTCCGCCCGCCGGTCTCGCGATCAACGCTGTAGATCCTCGCCTCCGGGTCACAGATCCAAGTCGTAGCGCTCCCATCGGATGCTGTGATCGAGCTGGGTTCGCTCCAAATAGGGCCGTATCCGCTCATGCTGGAAGAGGAGAGCGACCTGTCTCCGGTTAAGAGATCAACAAAGATCACTCCGTTCGCGCTCCCGCCATCAGCGATCGCCGCGTGTCGGTTTCCCGGCCCGATGGTGATCCCCGTCGGATCGTCGAAGCTGCTGCCTGTTCCAGCCGGGGGGTCTCCAGGATTTCCTGGGCCAGAGATGTATGTCATCGCCCCGTCATCCAGGTCCAGCCCGTAGATGCCTAGGGGGCCTGGTTGCAATACGAGCAAGTGATCTCGGCGGTCATCAAAGGAGATCCCGACCGGTATCGGCTCTGTCGTCGGGTAATACGCCTCGAGAGAGAACTCCGACCCAGATTCAAATGAGAGGCCGCGAAGAGTGTTTGAGTCTTCCTCCTTACCAAAGAAGAGGACGCTGTCGCGTCGTGAGTCGTAAGCCATCGGTCCGTTCGTAGGGACCAAGATCCCTGTCCCTGGGAACGCGAAGGAGTGGAGGATCTGTGTCTCTCCGGTCGCGAGGTCGTAGGACATGAGGAGCTCTTCCTCGGTGTGTATCCACGCCTTCTGCGAGATGGGGTTGTAGGTCACGTCGTCTGCAGCGGCCCAAGGGAAGCTCTGAAGCTCAACTCGAGTGCCTGTCGCCGGGTCCACTGTCAACAGTCGCGCTCCGTTGGGGACGAACGCGATGATGCGGTCAAGGGCGTCGTCGAACTCGAGGTCTTTGACAGAGGAGATCGGGGGCCCGCTCCCGGTGGTGCTTCCGGACACGAGCGTCCGGGCTCCTGACTCGATGTTGACAGAGAGGATCCCGGCCTGGCTGGGCGTGGAGACATAGAGGATCTCTCTGTTGGGGTCGTACGCGATGTCCTTGGTGCCGTGCAGCGACGCGCCGCCGCCGATCGCGTCGCTCGCGATGACCACCCGATCTCCTGTCGCGACGCTGACAGCGACGATCGCGTCCAGGCCGTCATCGAAGATGTAGAGGCGCTCGTGGTCTTCAACAAAGAGCGCGGACTTGGGGTTGTCGAGGTCCGGCCCTGCGCCGATCGACGGGCTGGCGATCGTTGTGCGAGCGCCGTTGATGACGTCGACATGTATGACGGACTCTGCCGCGGTGTCGATGAGGTACACGTCCGCTGTCCCAGACGCTGCCGTGATCACCCTTATTGTGGAGGTGAGGGCTGGGCCGCTCCCTACTCCCCATCCAGACACGACGAGCGTGCGGCCAGTGATCGGCTCGATCGCGAGCGTCGCCCAGGTCTCCGAAGCGGCCGCGTTGAGGTCGGGGTTCTTCGCGTACGCATAGATCGTCGTCCAGCCCGGGTCCATGTCGATGTGATCGAGCTTGGCTCCGACGAGCGGATCTCTCGTGATGGTGAATGAGTCGAGGCTGAACGATGGCGTATGTCCGTCACGGAACGCCACGACGGTGAAGGTCTGTTGAGGGGCATCGATCGGCACGTCCGCCGTCCATGTGCTGAAGCCGTCAGATGACTCTGCATCGAATCCACCCACCTCAATGCCGTCGATGTCACCTGTGGCGACGCCCCTCACCGTGAGGATGTGCTCGTCTGTCGCCGAGACGTTCGGAGGAAAGAGGACAGTGGCGCTAATTGAGGAGCCGCCACCGCTCCCTCCACCTCCATCGGATTCCACGACACATGCGAAGGGGGCTATGGCGATAGCGAGTGCTAAGAGGGGGATTAGGCGTCTCATGGGGGTGGTGGGCTGTTGCGGGGGGTCGTCTTCGTTTGTCGGCATCCCGAAGCGCTAGAATTGAGACAACCTGGATAGACTCCTGCTTATGAGCTACGAATCCCCCGCGAGCCGGCCTTCCAGGCGGCCTGACGTGCCTCTTGAGGCAGCCTTAGAGGCCGCGATTCGGCTCTGGGGGGTGTCTGGGGACATCGAAGAGCTCCCCGGGGATAGGGATAGGAATTATCGAGTTGGAGTCGGTGAGGACGCCATCGTGCTCAAGATCACTGACGCTCCAGGGGAGGAGCTTCAGCTCTCATCTGACGCCCTCGATCTGCTCGCTCGCGCGGGGGGGAACCTCGCTGTTGGTAGCGCCCTTAAGACCCAAGCGGGTGAGCTTTGGGCCGCGATTCAAGGCGCCGATGGCCGCTCGCATAAGGCATGGGCTGTCCGTTGGTTAGAGGGAGTGCCGCTCGCTCACGCGGGGTCAAGAGCGCCGGGTCTTTCCGCTCAGCTAGGCGAAGAGCTCGGTCGCGCCCGCGTCGCGCTCGATGGCTGGGAGCACCCAGCCTTGGATCGCGGCCTCAAGTGGGATCTCCGGCGAGGGCTCGAGGTGGCCTGGGCCGGTGAAGAGAGCCTCAAGCTTCCACACGAGCGCCGCGTCATCAGGGAGGCGCTCGCGGGCGTTGAGGTGGCGCTCGCTCCCTGCGCGTCTTCCCTTCGTGTCGGAGTAATCCACGGTGATGCTAACGACCACAACATCCTGGTCGGGGAGTGCGACCCTGCTGCGGGGCCGTGCGGGCTCTTGGATGTGGGGGACATCGATCGCAGCTGGATCTTGGCTGAGGTGTCCATCGCCGCGGCGTACCTCATGTTGGGTGAGGAGGATCCGATCGCGGCGCTCATCGAGTTTGTCACGGGGTATCACAGAACAGACCCGATCCCAAAGCAGGAGCTCGGGCTCGTCTTTGACCTCGCGAAGCTGCGCCTCTGCGTGAGCGTTGTCGTCGCTGCAGAGCAGCGGGCAGAAGAGCCAGAGAATGAGTATCTCTCAGTGACCTCACAGTCTGCTGTCGCTCTCCTAGCCGTGCTTCAGCGGATTGATCGCGGAGCTGTGCACGCCCAGCTCGCGTCGGCTTGCGGGCTTGAGCTGTGTGCTCCTGTCACCCTTGAGAGCGAGGCTTTATTGGGTCGGCGCCGCGCTTCGTTGGGACCTAACCTGAGCATCTCATACGAGGAGCCCCTCGAGGTGGTGCGCGGAGAGGGGCGGTACTTGTTCGAGCCCTGCGGGCGGAGCTACCTTGACGCGGTGAACAACGTGCCGCAGGTGGGGCACTGTCACCCCCGCGTCGTCGAAAGGGCGTCGGCGCAGATGGCCACCTTAAACACCAACACCCGGTATCTCTCCGATGTCCGGATGAGCTTCGTCGAGCGCCTGCTCTCCACCTTACCGCCCGCTCTAGAGGTCGTTTATTTGGTGAACTCGGGCTCGGAAGCGAACGAGCTAGCCAGGCGTCTCGTCAAAGCCCACGTCGGTGAGGGGGACTGGGTCGTCCTTGACGCGGGCTACCACGGGAACACCGACGCGCTCGTGGAGCTCTCTCCTTATAAGTTTGGCGGCGCAGGCGGAGCGGGGTGTCCTGAGGGTGTCCTCGTGGCAGAGCTCCCAGACAGGCACCGCGGCCGGTGGGGATATGAGGTCGATGACGCTGGCAAACGGTACGCAGAGGATGTCCTTCGGCTCCTCGATGAGAGCGCCGCTCGCGGTCGGTCCGCCGCCGCCTTCATCGCTGAGTCCATCCCAGGCTGTGGTGGGCAGCTGGTCCTCCCCGACGGGTACCTCGCCGCGTGTTATGCAGCGGTTCACTCGAAGGGCGGACTCGCCATCGCCGACGAGGTTCAGGTCGGATGTGGCCGCGTGGGGAGTCACTGGTGGGCGTTTGAGACGCAAGGCGTCGTCCCGGATATCGTCACGATCGGCAAGCCTCTTGGGGGCGGGCATCCTATCGGGGCTGTGGTCACGACTCGGGCCGTCGCTGATTCTTTCGACTCTGGCATGGAGTACTTCAACACCTTCGGTGGGAACCCCGTCTCGTGCGCGATCGCGGACGAGGTCCTCAGGGTGATTGAGGATGAGGGGCTCCGGGAGAACGCGCTCAAGACGGGGGCGGCCATGCTTGAGGGTCTCGCAGAGCTCAGCTCGCGGCACGAAGGGATCGGTGATGTGCGCGGCTTAGGCCTCTACCTTGGGATCGCTTGTGTTGAAGATCGAGCCTCGAAATGCCCTGCCCCTGGGCTCGCGAGCGCCGTCGTTGAGGGGATGCGCGCCCGCGGCGTGCTCCTCTCCACGGACGGTATGGACCATGACGTTGTAAAGATGAAGCCGCCCTTGGTCTTTGGGCCTTCTGACGCGGTTCATGTCCTCTGTATGCTGGATGAGGCCTTTGAAGATGCGAAATAGACGAGCTCAAACTGATCGACGCCTTGTGAACCGCTTGCGCTCGCGCCTCTTGTCGTTCGCCGGCGTCTCGCCGCTCTTGTTGCTCGCGTCGGCCTGCGTCAGCGCTTCCCACGGGATCTCAAGCTTCGCAGCAGGCGAAGGGCGCGTGCCTGCTCGGTTCCAAGAGGTGGATGAGCTGCTCAAGGGGGCAGTGGCTGACGGGGACTCTGCGGGCTTGGCGCTCCTCGTCGTGCGGCGTGGGAACGTCGAGTTCTTGCAGGTCCACGGAGAGGCGGAGCTCGGCACCGGGCGTCCGTTGCGTACGGACTCTATCTTCAGGGTGTACTCCATGACCAAGGCGATGACCTCGGTCGCTGCGATGATGCTCTGGGAAGACGGCAAGCTCCGCTTGGACGATCCTGTCGCTGCTTACCTCCCCGAGTGGCGGGAGCCTGTCGTCGGTAAGTACACCTTGACTGGGCATAAGATCGTGCCCGCAGAGCGCACCATGACGATTAGGGACCTCTTGAGGCACACGTCTGGGATCCCTTACTACGACTGGCTCTTGCCCCCGTACCCAGAGCTCTATGAGGCCGAGATGAACTATGATGGTGGCCCTAAGTCGCTAGCTGATTTCAGCAGACGGCTCTCGAAGGTCCCGCTCGTTCATCAACCCCAGGCTATGTGGACTTATGGGGCGGGGACAGACGTCTTGGGTTTGGTAGTTGAGGTCGTGTCTGGCCAGCCCTTTGAGGAGTTCCTCAAGGAGCGTTTGATCACTCCTTTGGGCATGGTTGATACGGGCTTCTTTGTCGAAGAAGAGGACTGGTCACGCTTCGCCGCGCTCCACGAGGTCGACGAGGAGGGCAAGGTTTCGGGCGTGGACGAGAGCGGGTGGGCCTCCTATCGCGGCCCTCCCTCCTATCCATCCGGTGGTGGCGGGCTGGTCTCTACTATGTCGGACTACCTCATGTTCCTGCAGATGCTCCTCGATGGCGGCGAGTGGAAGGGGCGGCGCTACCTCAGGGAGCGAACCGTTCGGCTCATGACCAGCCCGAGCTCTGCAGCGGGCGCGCCTCACCCTGTCTTCAATCCCTTCGGCTTGGGGTTTGAAGTCATCGCTGAGCGAAATGAACACAAGGGCTGGGCGATGGAGGGCGCCTATGGGTGGAGCGGGGTCGCTCGCACTCACTACGTGGTGGACCCAGAGAGGGATCTCATCCTCCTCTTGTATCAGCAGGTCATGCCCTTCGACGTGGGCCTCAGGAACGAGGTCTTCGAGGCGGTCCACCGGGCCCTCTCGATCTACCCGCGGCAGACAGCCGCAGAGACCGCCTCTCAAAGCGAAGTCACTGATGAGGGCTAAATGACTCTGTGTCGAATCTCTCTCCTGCTCTCGCTCAGCGCGCTCACGGGATGCGCCGGCGCTGGCGCTCCTGAGTCCGCTCCCCAGCAAGTCTGGAGCGAGCGGGTGGGCGCTCAGGGAGAGCGCGCGGTCTTACGGGTGATCTCTGAGAGCGGAGGCGTAGGGAGCGGCTTCTTGATTCATCCGTCTGGTCTCGCAGTCACGAACGCGCACGTCGTGGGGAGTTCGCTCGGTGGCCACGCAGAGGTCGCAGGTGGCATCTATCCCTTTGAGGTCGTCGCAGCAGGGCATTCTAGGGACCTCGCGCTCTTGCAACTTCAGGCTGGTGACGCGTTGCCCTTCTTGCGCTTGGGAGAGAGCGCTGACCTCAACCTGGGCGCGCCAGTGTTGGCTGTAGGGGCGCCGCAAGGGATGTTCCCTGTCGTCACTACCGGGGTCTTTGGCGGCCGGTCAGTGCCTGGAATGATCGGGGAGATCTTGGTCCCAGAGCAGCTCATACATGGCGCTCCCACTCTCCGGGGCAGCTCAGGGTGCCCCATCTTGGACGTGGACGGACACGTGGTCGGCGTGCAGTCAGCTAAGCCTGGTCAGGAGCTGGTCATGGCGGCTGGACCTGAAGATGAGGAAGGGCGCCTCTTCGACAGGGACTTGGGCCGTTGGAGGTTCCAGACAGAGGCCTTCGGGCTCGCTGTCCCTGTGGAAGATTTGGTTCATGTGCTCCCTGGCTGGGTCGCGCCTGAGTGGCGAACGGGTCTTGAGACTGGGTTCTCTTGTGGGGATCGCGACGGCCGCGTTTGCGTCGTAGATGTCGCCGCTGGTTCCCCTGCCGAACACGCTGGGTTGGAGGTGGGGGACCTCGTCTTGAGCGTCAATGGCGTCAGGGTCTTGTCCTTGGTCGACCTCTCTCTCTGGCTCTCTCGTTCAGGCGGCTTGTCCTTGGATGTAGAGCGCGGCTCAGGGCGACGCATGATCTCTTTCAGCAGGCGCGAGTGGGGTGTCCCCGCCTGGGAGGACCTCACGCCTGGCTGTCTCTGGGCTGGTAAGAGCGGGCGCTTCTTCCGTTTCCCAAACCTCGCCCCGGGGGCGCTCAAAGAGGGCGGGGTCGTCTCCAACGTGAAGCTCCCTGATGAGCGCGTCGGGCGTGACGAGTTTTATCTAGAGCTGATGGCTTGGGTGAGAGTGCCTTCTGCCGGTCGTTGGGTCTTTGAGCTGAGCTCTGATGACGGGTCCCAGCTCTTCGTACGTGACCTGCTCGTCGTTGACAGTGACGGGTTGCATGGCAGTACGCCTACTACAGGCACGATTGATTTGGAGGCTGGGCTTTACCCCTTACGCGTCACCTACTTCGAAGCCGGGGGGCTTGAATCACTGAGCGCTCGCTGGGGCTTGGAGGGGGAAGCCCTCGTAGAGATCCCGGCAGATCAATTCAGGCACGCGCCTGGCGCTGGTTGGTAGGGGGCTGGGCCCGGCGCTGACTAAGAGGGCCTGGGGCGAAGGGGGGTCGTAGGTCTCTGCCCGGTGCTGGGACCAGGGGGATCGGTAGGCATTGACTCGCTCGAGAGGGTGCTCGTGCGCCGTGAGCCTGCCGAAGTACAGAGAGGAGCTTTGAGCGGCTCTTGAGATGATGAGTGCTGACCCGAAATCTGCGAAGGGGCTTAAGGGGCGCGTTGTCGCCATTGTTGCTGGGGTCTTGATCGCTGTCTGTTCGCTTGAGTTCGGCTTTCGCGGGCTCTCCGCGCTGGGCCTGTTGCCTGACAGTTGGACCCTGTCTAGCCATCGGCTCGCCTCCTTCCGTGAGTACGCTGACAGCGGCGTTAGGGGAATGTTCACGCCCAAGGCTTTTGTTGGTTATGCCCTCCAGGGGGAGGCTGTCAACGCGGATGGGTTCAGCGATAAGGAGTGGCCCGTTGACCGAAGCCCTGGGGTGATTCGGATCGCGTGTTTGGGCGGCTCTACGACCCAAGACGGGCTCAAGGCGGACCGGAGCAACACCTATCCATTTCTCCTCTCAAAGATGATGAACCGACGCCTCAAGGCGGACGTAGAGGTCCTCAACTTTGGCGTGAACGGGTGGACCTCCGCTGAGTCACTCGTGAACTATGCGCTGCTTGTCTGTCGCTATGAGCCTGACGTCGTCGTGATCCATCACTCCGTGAACGATGTGTGGCCGCGCCTCTATCCTGGCTATCGCTCTGACTACACGCACTACCGCGTCCCGTGGGAAGACGCGCAGCTCTCTGCGTGGGACAAGCGCTTGATCTCTTGGAGCAGATTATGGGCGGCCCACAGGATCCAGGATCAAGAGCTGGTCGGGATCAGGGAGCGCGTCATCCGGCGGGTGGATGGGCGCTCCGTCGAGCTTCTCAAGCAGCTCCAGCCTGAGACCGTCTCGGGCTATCGCGGGAACCTGCAGCGCCTCTGTCGTTTGGTCCTCGCTGACGGGGCTACGCCCGTCTTAATGACGATGCCCTTTGATGGCGACGCTGGAGGGTTTGGGGAGGCGTTTCTAGAGCTCCTTTGCGGAGGCACCGAAGAGCACAACGAGGTCATGCGGACCGTCGCGGCAGAGGAGGGGGCGCTGCTCGTAGACGCGTCCGCCTCGTTCAGCTCTGATCCGGATGAACACGCCAAGTTCTTCGCCGACTATGTCCACCAGCGGCCGGGTGGTAACAGAGCTAAGGCGCTGCTTATCGCTGACGCCCTGCAACAGGCCAAGCTCTTCAGATAAAGACCTGAGGGTTGGCCTATGAGTGCTCAGCTGCGCTAGCGACTCTCTTTGACTCCCAGCGACGGGTGATCACCTGGCACCACCATCCACCGATGTTGGTGTGGTGTTCGGTCAGCCATGCTTGTACTGCGCTCTCTCCCATGTCTTTGCTGGGTGAGTCCTCGAGCTCCTCGAACCACTGGTTCCAGGTCTTCCCGGTCGCTCGCATGACGGCCTTGTCTGTGATTATTTCGCCCATTTAGGTGCCCAGTCTATACAAACTAGCAATTAGTGCAACAGACGCTTTCTTTTGGTGGGGCGATCGCCGCGCGCGAGGGCTAGGTGCCGCCGCATCACTAGCGGGGGCGTCGAGATTTTGCGGAGGGATCTGCTTCGCGTAAGCGTTGCGACAGGCAGGTCTAGGGTGGAAACTCATAGCCATGCTCTCCCACGACGTCTTCTTTAGTTTGGTCGACAGCTCGCCTGAGGCCACCGCCCGACTCGTTGATTCATGCCACGCGCACCTGCGAGATCACCCTGGCGTGCTCTTCTTCAGCGTGGGGTCGCGCGAACCCGGTCTCGACCGCGACGTCAATGACTCTGAGTTCCACGTAGCCTTGCACGTCGTCTTTGACGGGCGTGAAGCTCACGACGTCTACCAGGACGCGCCTCAGCACAACGCCTTCATTGAAGAGAACAAGGACAACTGGGCCGCAGTTCGAGTCTTTGATTCGACCGTTAACGGCGGGGTTGGTCGAAGCTGATGGGGGCCTACAGCCTCACGCCTGCTGACAGTGAGTCCTTCTGGAGGGACGGGTACTTCGTCGTTCATGGCCTGCTCTGTGAGGAGGAGGTTGAGGTCTTGCGCGGCATCACAGAGGTCCTTCTCCCGAACGACCCTGAGCGTCTGGAGCGCCACGACGCTGAGGGCAACCTCACCTTGTTGTCTCTTCGCAATGAGCTTCGAGATGATGTCTTCAGCGCGGTCGTGCGCTCCGAACGTATGGCCAAGACTATGTCTGGGCTCTTCGGCGAAGAGGTCTACCACTACCACCACAAGGTGATGGTAAAGGAGCCTCTTGTGGGCGGCGCTTGGGAGTGGCACCAGGACTACGGGTACTGGTATCAGAACGGATGCCTCAGGCCTGACATGGCTAGCTGCATGGTCGCGATCACCCACTCGACGCGGGCGAACGGATGCCTTGAGGTCGTGAAAGGGTCGCACTTGCTCGGACGCCTAGACCACGTCGATGTTGACGACCAAGTGTGCGCCGACCCTGAGCGGGTCAAAGAGACCTTGAAGAGGCTGCCTGTTGAGGATGTGGAGCTCGCTCCTGGAGACGCCGCATTCTTTCACGCCAACACCCTCCACCGATCCCTTAAGAACACCTCCCCAGACGCGCGGTTGACCTTGATTGGCTGCTACAACACAAAGACCAATGACCCCTATAAAGAGCATCACCATCCTGGGTATTCACCCCTTGAGGTCCTCCCAGACGGGGAGGTCCTCGTCAGAGGGCGACAGCAGCTCTCAGAGATGAGAGGCGCTTGATGAGTGAAATGAGGCGGGTCGTAGGGATCAATTTTGATCACATGCACATGGGGGACAACCTGAGCTTCGCCCATGAACACCCCGACGTTGAGCTCGTCGGGGTCTCTGACGAGCGGCCTGAGCGCATGGAGAGCGCCATCGCCTCCTTTGGGCTCAAACCCAGTCAAGTGTTCACAGACTGGCGAGCGTGTATGGAGCAAACGAGCCCAGAGCTCGTCATCCTCTGCCCCGCGACGGGAGAGCACGCGCTGTGGGTAGAGAGGATCGCTCAGTTCGGTTGTCACGTGATGCTAGAGAAGCCCTTCGCGTCGAACTTGGCTGACGCTGACGCCATGGTTGGAGCGATGGCCCGCGGTGGTGGCAGGCTCGCGATCAACTGGCCCTTGGCTTGGTATCCGCCTCACGTGACCGCGAAGCGTCTCGTTGACGAGGGGCGGATCGGTGAGGTGCAGAGCGTCAACTACTACGACGGCAACCGCGGCCCGCTCTATCACGTGGAGGCAAAGATTGAGACCAGCGCAGAGTTTCGCGCTGAGGAGAAGGCGCAGAGTTGGTTCTACAAGCGTGAGAAGGGCGGCGGCTCTCTGCTGGATTACTTGGGGTATGGGGCGACGCTCGGGACGTGGTTTATGGGTGGGGCATCTCCGGTCTCGATCACGACAGTGGCCGATGACCCTGAGGGCTTGGAGGTCGACGAGCACTCAATCACGATCGCTCGTTACGAGTCAGGCCTCTGCCGCTTCGAGACCCGCTGGGGGACCTTCACGGATCCATGGACGCATCAGCCTCAACCGAAGTGCGGCTTCGAGATCATCGGCAGCGCAGGAACAATCACTAGCTATGACTACGAGGACACCGTCCGCTTGCAGACGAGGGACGAGGAAGAGGGCCTCATCCTGCCGGTGGATGCCCAGAGCGCTCCCTTTGAGAACCCCGTCCAGTACATGCTTCACTGCATCGACACAGGCCAAGAGATCGAGGGGCCCCTCTCGCCTGAGATGGCGCGGGTCGGGCAGCAGATAGTTGACTCTGCTGTCATGAGCGCCTCCCTCGGACGCACCGTGGAGCTGATCGATTGATCGGTGCTGATGAGGGCTGCGGTGACCTCCAGCTCCCCGCGCTGAACTTCGCTCCGCCGAAGCCACAAGATCCGACGCCTAAGATCGGCCTCGTCGGGTGCGGCGGGATCAGCGAGAGTCACCTCGCTGCCTATCGGCGGTGCGGCCTTGACGTCGTCGCGCTCTGCAGCCGCGACCCCTCTAAGGCCGCTGAACGGGCGAAGCAGTTCTACCCTAGGGCGCAGGTCTTCACCGATCACCGGGAGCTCCTTCAACTCGACTCTGTCCGGGTCGTGGACATCGCCACTCATCCGGCCGGGAGAGCTCTGCTGATCGAGGAGTCGCTCCTAGCGGGCAAGCACGTCTTGAGCCAAAAGCCCTTCGCTCTGGACCTCACCATAGGCAGGGGCCTCGTCGAGCTCGCTGAGCGCTCGGGGCTGAAGCTCGCGGTCAACCAGAACGGCCGTTGGGCGCCTCACCTCGCCGCTATGCGCGAGCTCGCTGCGAAGGGGGTGATCGGTCTCGTCGAGGAGGTCGACCTCTCGATCGCCTGGGACCACTCTTGGACGGTCGGGACGGCCTTCGATGAGACCCCATTTCTTGTGCTGTTCGACTTCGGCGTTCACTGGTTCGATTTTGTCGCGACCCTCACCGCTTTTAGGGAGATTGAAAGCGTGAGCGCCACGGTCGCCTTCTCCGAGGGGCAGCGGTCTCCGCAGCCAATGAAGGCCGAGGTCTTCATGGTTGGCCCCGATCTCAGCGTGCGCATCGCGTTTGATGGCGACAGCGCGGATCATCAGCGAGACGCCACGCTCATCAGGGGCTCAGCCGGATCGCTCATGTCTGAGGGGCCTGACCTCCAGCGACAGGAGGTGACGGTCCGCGCCGCCGAAGGGAGGGCGCAGATCCCGCTCTCAGGCGACTGGTTCACCACGGGCTTCGAGGGCACGATGTGTGAACTCTTGTGCGCCGTTCAACAGGACAGGCCGCCGCTGCACTCGGCCCGCGACAACCTGCGAACCCTAGAGCTCGCCTTCGCCGCCTGTGAGAGCGCCAACACTGGCGTCCAGGTGAGACCTGGGTCTGTGAGTGAGTTGCCCCAACCTTGCATAGAGGGCTCTTAGCGGACGTCGTTGAGTGTGTGTGGTCCCGAAGGCGCGCGCTGACTTGATCGCTTCTTGTGTGCGCGCTGAGTCGGCGTGTCAGTTAGTCACCGACTTGCTCCGCTTTGAGGCCGAGGGTCTTCATGGAGCTCTCGAAGCGAGGCGGACAATTTTGTCTCCTCGCATTTCCTGCATAACAAGCCTGATGGAGCCCTTGAGCGCTGTTTTGGTGCCCGGATTCCCTCTTGCGACGCTCTGGTGAAGGGCGTTCTCGCTCCCATGCTCCTGTCGTGGTAGCCTCATGACCTGCCTCGAATGCCGCTGAGGCAAACGACCTTTGGAGGTTACTTATGCGTTTCGTTCTCCCCATCTCTGTTCTTCTCCTGAGTATGGCCCCGTCTACAGCGGTCGCCCAAGAGGCCATTGGCGCCTCGATGTGGCGCGCGGAGGCGAGGAATAACATCTGCGGTCTCTCTAACCCGAGGCACGTCACGGACCCTGCGGTCGTTAAATACAAGGAGGTCCTCGACGCTACGCCTGAGATGAAAGACCTCGACAGCAGGGGCATCGACCCTCGATCTGCTGAGGGGCAAATCCTTCGGCAGCGAGCCGTTGATCACGTCCGCAGGGTCGGGTCCAAGGTCATGCGTAAGAGTGGAAACTGCAGCATGTGGAAGTCCATCTCTCACCGCGACGGCCGCGTGATTCGTGACTTAACGGATGAGGTCGTCGCTGCCATAGGGATGAGCCCTGTCTCCATGGCCAACTCCTCCGGCGCGCTCGCTTCGGGGCCCGCTAGTCCCGGTCCTGGTCAAGTGTTTGCTGCCGCGAGTGAGCGGGAGGAGCTGCGCTCCTCCGGATCGTCGTGGACCATTCCGCTGCTTATGGGGCTCGTCCTCCTCGCCGGGTGGTACGGAGCCCGCAAGAGGGCAGCCGCCATCAGCTCCGCCGACGACGCATAGCGCGAAGTGCTCCTGAGCGAGCCGGCTAGGTGCTGCTTGAAGGGCGCTCTCCTGAGCGCCTCAAGTGTGTCGCTGAAGGGAGCTCTTGCTGCCGTCTGTCTCATCCTTTGCTTCGGCTGCGCAGGCCCAGGCGAGGCAGAGCTTCCTAGCGGTCCAGTTCGAGTCCTCATCTTGGGCGACTCGATCTCGATCGGATACACCCAGCGTGTGCGCCGAGCGCTCGGAGATGAGGCCGTGGTCGTGCGGCCCATGCGTGAGGATGGAGCGAAGGCGGAGAACTGCGCTGGGACGAGCTACGGCAAGGACCACATTCAGCGCTGGCTCGACCTCGAGGGCGGCCCATTTGATGTCGTCCACTTCAACTTCGGTCTCCACGATCTGAAGCGGGTAAACCCTGACACCCGCGCGAACTCAAATGATCCTGAGGCGCCCAACCAGGCCCCGCTTGAGGTGTACGCCGGACAGCTCCGCGGCATCACCTGCGAGCTCCTTGAGTCAGACGCGACGGTCATCTTCGCGACGACGACCCCTGTCCCGGAGGGCGGCGTCAGGCCGCACCGGGACCCAGGGGATGTCCTCCGCTACAACGCTGCGGCTGTGGCGCTCATGAGTGAGCTCGGGGTGGAGGTGAACGACCTGTATGCCTTCATCCTCCCTCAGCTCGGTGAGCTGCAGCGTCCCGTAAACGTCCACTTCACTCCCGACGGTTCGGAGGCCCTCGCCGGGGAGGTCGCCGCCGCAATCCGCACCGCTTTTCCGCGCTTCGCCGCGCCGAAAAGATGATGGCTCATTCTCCCGTCGCGCTGGCAGTCGCCCTCTCCTGCCTCGGCTCCTTGGCTTGCGTGTCCATCGGCGAGGACGAGGCCCCTCGGCGGCCCCCCAACATCGTCTACGTGATGTCAGATGAGCTGGGCTACTACGAGCTCTCGCACATGGGGCACCCGTATATTCAGACACCAAGGATCGATGAGCTCGCCGCTGGGGGCATGCGCTTTACGCAGGCGCTCGCAGGATCATCACTCTGCGCTCCGACGCGCTGTGTCTTGATGACCGGCAAACACAGCGGACACACCTCCGTCAGGACGAACGGGGGCGGGACCCCGCTCCGCGAAGGAGAGGAGACCATCGCCTCTGTCCTCAAAGAGGCGGGCTACGCGACCGGAGGTTTCGGTAAGTGGGGCTGCGGTGGGCGCGGATCTACCGGCGTCCCTGAGGAGCACGGCTTCGATGAGTTCTTTGGGTACTACGACCAAGTGCACGCGCACAGCTATTACCCCCCGTACCTCATCCGTAACAGCGAAGAGGTCCCCCTCGATGGGAACATCGGCGGTCGCAGCGGAGGCACCTATTCGCAGTATGAGATCGTGAAGGAGGCGCGGGAGTTCATTCGCGAGAGCGCTGATGGTCCCTTCTTCTGCTATCTCCCGCTGACTCCGCCGCACGGCCTCTTCGATATACCCGATGATGACCCAGCGTGGGCGCTCTATGCAGACGAGCCCTGGCCGGAGTCCGCCCGACGATACGCGGCGATGGTGACGATGCTCGACAGACAGGTAGGGGGTATCGTCGACCTCATCGATGAGCTCGGTCTGCGTGATGACACCTTGATCATCTTTTGCGGTGACAACGGAGGGAACGACTACTTCAAGAGCCCTGAGGCGCCGCGGGGTTTCCATGCCGCCAACGTGGACCCCCGCACGGGCGTTGAGTTCCGGGGGAGGAAGGGGACTCTTTACGAGGGGGGTCTGCGAGTCTCCATGATCGCGAACTGGCCAGGCAGGATTGAGGGTGGGGCTGTCAGTGACCTGCTCTGGTACTTCGGCGACGTGCTCCCCACCCTCGCGGAGCTCGCGGGGGCCACTGCTCCGACCGACATCGACGGGATCTCGGTCAGTCCCACTCTCCTTGGGGATCCCCAAAGACAGGGAGCACACGAGTACCTCTACTGGGAGCTCGGGCAAAAGCGCGCAGTGCGAATGGGACCTTGGAAGGCTGTGAGGCCTGGCAAGGGGAAGGCCTGGGAGCTCTATCACCTCGGGCGTGATGTCAGCGAGGCTCAGGACCTCGCGCTATCGGAGGTCGGGGTCCTTGAGCGCCTCAAAGGCTTCGCTATGGACGCTCACACGCCACAGCTTGAGGGCATCTTTTATGACCGCAGCGGCCATGAGCGTGATCGGGCGGCGAAATGGGGCACCTCGCCGGACAAGCCTACGCCTAAGAATAAGGCGCCCAAAGCCAAGTGAACGCTAGGCCTGGTGCTAGCGGAAAATTTTGCGCTGTGCCTCGTTCTGGACCGTGATCTGGGCGATCTGGAGCATGTCTGCGAATCAGGGCATCCGCTTACGCTCCGCTTCAGCTCTAGGCCTATTTCCTGGTCTAGACTCCAAGTGGATGCGCCGAATCCGTACATGCTATGAAGCTCGTTAGCCAAAGCCTCTCTCTCTTCGCAGCGCTGCTCCTCGCTGGCTGCGGAGATTCTGGTGGGGACGATCGCCGTGGCGAGCGCGCGCTTCACCACAGAGTGCAGCTCAGCCCCTCACCAGAGGTGAGCGCCGCTATAGACGAGGCGCCCACATTGGTGAAGAGGTATGAGGCTGGCGAGGGAGTGGTCAACCGCGCTTGGTCCCTCGATGACGACTTTGACGTCCGAGCCTTCAACCAGATCGTCGTCTCCCTGACCAGCACAAAGCAGGCGCGGGCCAAGCTCGTCTTTCTGCGTGATGGGGACCGCGTCTTCGGGGTCCCCAGCGTCCCGCTCGATCGCAGCCCCCAAGCTCAGGTCGTGGTGTTTGAGTTGCCCACTCTTAGACGAAGAGACCTCCGAATCACGGAGGTGCAGGTCATTGTTGACGGCCTCAAACCTGAATATCAGTTTCACAGCTTGGACCTCGTCTCTCTCCCAATCCACGCTCTCCTGCCCGGTCTGAGCGGGGAGCTTGTCAGCGCTGATGGGCAGGCTAGGAGGGTCATAGGGATGACGAGCTATATGCCCTTGGAGGGCGTCGCTCCCTTGTCGAGCGGTGCGAAGTTGACGTTCTCTGCCTTGCTCGCCGACAAGCACAGGTTCCCCGGCCAGCGCCCCAAGCTCTTCGTGACAGCGCGGGATTTGGACGGCGAAGTCGTCGAGCGTGTCATCGAGCTCGAAGGGCGGATCGCCGCGCCTGAGGCGTGGGCGCCTGTCTCGCTTGACCTCGCGCCCCTCTCTGGGGAAGAGGTCTGGATCAAGGCCGCCATGGAGGTTCAGGGTGAGGCCCCGGGCGCGCTCTTGATCGAGCCTCCCTTCCTCTCCACCCAGGCGTCAGCGGCGCCCACCGTGCTCTTGATCACATCCGACACTCACAGGGCCGATGTCCTCGGCGTCGCTGACTCAGAGTTTGAGGTCAACACCCCCAACTTGGACGCGCTCGCTAGTCGGGGTGTGCGCTTTGTGGACTGCCTCAGCTCCACCAACGTCACCTCTCCCTCGCACGTCGCGATCATGACGGGCACGCCGCCGCGGGACTCAGGCATCATCACCAACACTGGCCACATGGCGTCAGCGGCGCTGACCGTCGCTGAGCGCTTTCGTGAGCACGGGTACATGACCTTCGCCGTCGCGAGCGTTCGGCATCTTGGCCCCTTGGGGACCGGGCTCGGGCAAGGCTTCGATCGGATCGCCGCGCCTCGCTCTGAGGTGTGGGACGCAGAGGTCAGCTTGGATGTCCTGGAGTCTTGGCTCCCCGATGCTGAGGGGCGCCCCCTCTTCGCTTGGCTTCACCTCTTTGACGCGCACGCTCCTTATGGTCCGCCAGGGGAGTTTGATGGGAGGTACTACCCCGAGGACAAGGACCCCTTCAGCGCGACCGCTCATGCGGAGGCCGAGCTGCATCCACGCTGGCTGAACGGCGCGATCCAGGGCTTGAAGGACCCTGAGTTTGCCGTCACTCAGTACCGGGCTGAGGTTGACTACCTTGACCAACAGCTCGGGCGCTTGCTCAACCTCCCTCGCTTCAAGGCAGGCGTCACCGCCTTCACAGCGGATCACGGCGAGAGCTTCGGCGGCGGCGGCGTCTGGTTCTCACACGTCGGGCTCTTCCCAGAGACCTTGCATGTCCCGCTCCTTCTCTCTTGGCCGGGCGGTCCCGAGGGTGCTGTCGTTGACTCTCCCGTGGAGCACATCAACCTCGGCCGAACCCTCCTCGACTTGTCTGGGTTCCAGGCCGATGACTTCCCGGGACGGAGCTTGCTTGGGGCGGTTGAAGGCGAGGTCAGCACCCAGCCGCGCTTCTCCTTCTCCGCGAATGGGAAGTGCGCCGCCGTGATTCACGAGGGCTGGCAGCTGACCCTGAACTTGAGGAAGCATGACTACCATGGACTTCTCACGCGTTCGCATCACCAGGTCGAGCTCTTCAGGATATCTAGCGACCCCGGCTGTCTCGTTGACCTCGTGGATGAAGAGCGCGAGCAGGCTGCGCGGCTGCGAAGGATGCTCGTTGCCTGGTTGGTGGATACGCGAGGGAGCTCCTTGGCGCGCTCCGGTAATGAGGACGCTGACGCCTTAGCCCAGCTCGCTGCCCTCGGGTACACAATGGACGTTCCTGAGACGGACGATCGCGGCTGGTTCGAGCTCGATTGTGACTGCCAGTGGTGCGGGCGCTTTGATGGGTGAGCCTGCTCGCGCGAGGCTCGGTGTCCTCTCGGTGCTCTCTCTAGGGGCCTTGTTCGGCTGCGGTTCTGATGAGCGATCCTCAGCGCCCGAGCCCGTCAAGCAGCCCAACATCGTCCTCATCTTCGTTGACGACCTCGGCTACGCAGACCTGGGCATTCATGGGAGCGAAGAGATCCTCACTCCAAACATCGACCAGCTCGCGAGAGAGGGCGCGCGACTGACGCAGGGTTATGTCAGCGCCCCTCAGTGTTCGCCTGCCCGTGCGGGGATCTTGACCGGGCGCTCGCAGAGCAGGTTCGGGTTTGAGATGAACGTCCCTCCCGGCTATTCGGTCAGCGCTCAGGAGCTCCTTGACGGGAAGCCGCTCCCCGGAATGCCGGTCTCTGAGCGGACCATCGCCCAGCGTCTCAAGGCTGCAGGTTATGCGACCGGAGCTATCGGGAAGTGGCATCTTGGCGAAGAGGAGGAGTTTCACCCCATGAGCCGAGGCTTCGATGAGTTCTATGGCTTCCTCCGCGGCGGCTCTAGGTACCTCCCTAGCAGGAGGACGCCTGCCGTGGAGCGTGACGGCGTCAAGGAGGTCTGCCGTGAGTACCTCACTGACGCCTTCAGTCATGAGGCCGCGTCGTTCATTGAGCGTCATAACGAAGAGCCTTTCTTCCTCTACCTCGCCTACAACTGTCCGCACACGCCGATGGAGGCCAAGCCTGATGAGCTCAAGAGGTTCTCTGCGATAAAGGATGAGACCCGCCGCACTTTGGCAGCGATGATGTCGTCTATGGACCAGGGAGTCGGCGAGGTCATGGACGCTCTCAGCTCTTCAGGGATTGACGACGAGACGCTGGTCTTCTTTATCAGCGACAACGGCGGGCAGACGAACAAGAACGGGTCACTGAATGATCCGTTCTCTGGCAAGAAAGGCGACCTCTTGGAGGGAGGGATCCGCGTCCCTTTCTTTGCGCGATGGCCCGGCGTGATCAAGGCAGGCGCGACGCTAGAGCACCCTGTGACGGCCCTCGACTTCGCCCCAACCGCGTTGGCGTTGGCTGGTGCTGACGAGGCCTCTGGCATGGACGGCGTCGACCTCAGCGGCTACTTGTCTGGGCAGACGAAAGAGCTCGCTGAACGTGTGCTTTATTGGCGTTTTGGCGAGCAGCGTGCCCTCCGCCGTGGCCCGTGGAAGTACTACGGTTATATGGGCGAGATCGAGCTCCTCTTTAACTTGGATGAAGACCCCCGGGAGGAGCGGAATGTCGCTCGTGACCACCCGAGCGTCTTCGATGAGTTGCGCGGCCTCCACGCTGCTTGGGAGGCAGAGCTCGTGGAGCCCCTGTGGGATGTGCCAATGAACACTTCTGTCAGGGCTAAGGCTTTGAAGCAGCGATATCGCCTAGGGACTGCTGGTCCTAGGTAGCATGAGGGGCAGGATGTCACTGCCCGCTATCCGCTGCTCGCTCACACTCTTGACGCTGCCCGCCTTTGCTCTGGCAGCTCATGACACTGGAGGGGACCTCGAGGCGTTGATGCAGCGGCACTGCGTCTCTTGCCATGGCTCTGAGGATCCAGAGGCTGGCTTTGACCTCTCTGACTTTGACCCCGAGGATTTGGACGCTGCGCTCGACATGCTGGGCAGGGTCAGGACTGGCGACATGCCCCCAAGCGACGAAGGGGAGGCTGTCACCGCTGAAGATCGCAACGCGATGCTCAAGGAGCTCGCGGCGCTCCTCAGCGCTGGGCCCCTAGACCCTGGCCGGCCCACGCTGAGGAGGTTGGACCGCGATGAATATGCGAGCACTGTGAATGACCTCTTACTCATTCAGTGTGACGCGTCACGGGATCTCCCCATGGACGCGTCCTCTGAGGGGTTCACGAATCAAGGTGACGTTCTGTTTATGGCCCCTGAGCTCGCCGAGAAGTTCACGCTCGCTACGGGCCGCGTCGTGGATCAACTCTTGAGAGACCCTGAGGGGCTCACACGCTTAGGGCTTCAGCGCTCGGGGGTGGAGACGGAGAGTCTTCGCGCTTGGATGGAGCGCGCATTTAGAAGGCCACCGCTCCAAGGCGAGGTGGACTCACGGGCCGAGCTCTGGGAGAGCGCCGGCCCGCACGCTGCGATCTCTAGCGTCCTCCTCTCGCCTCACTTCCTCTTTAGGGTTGAGGGAGACCGCGATCAGGAGACACCTTGGCCGGTCTCGAGCTGGGAGCTCGCTACTCGACTCTCCTATTTTATCTGGGGGACGATGCCTGATGATGGGCTCTTGTCGAAGGCAGCGTCTGGCGCGCTCAGTGATGGAGTGGGGCTTGAGGCTGAGGTTGAAAGGATGCTGAATGACCCTAAGGCTGTCTCCTTGGGTGAGCGCTTCGCGGCGAGGTGGCTAGGTGTCAGTGAGGTCCCTACTCAGCCGACGGACGTTCGGCGCTTCTCTGGGATCCACGCTCCCCTGAAGCGCTCCATGGTTCAGGAGACCGTCCTGTTCTTTGACGGACTCGTCCGGGAGGACAGGAGCCTGCTGGAGCTCATCGATTCTGACTACACCTACCTGAACAAGGCCCTCGCTGGGCACTATGGGATCGACGGCGTAGAGCCTGGACCGATGCGCAGAGTCGAGCTCAGTGATCGACGACGAGGCGGTGTGCTCACTCATGCGAGCGTGCTCTTTGCCACCTCTCAGCCCCTCCGCACTAGCCCCGTCGTGAGAGGGGCGTGGGTCTTGGAGCGGCTCCTCGCTTCGCCGCCACCGCCACCGCCGCCGGGCGCTGGGGCGCTGCCACAGGACGATCAGGCTGAAGATGGCTTGAGCCAACGCGCGCGCCTAGAGAGGCATAGGGCTGATCCAAAGTGTGCGAATTGTCACGACCGGATGGACCCACTGGGGCTAGCGCTTGAAAACTATGACGGCGTCGGCCGGTGGCGCGATGAGGATCATCTTGGCGCGATCGATTCCTCCAGCGTCCTGCCGGGGGGTGTGAAGGTCGAAGGAGTTGAGGGCCTGAAGGACGCGCTCCTCGCTCGGTCGGATGATGTCGGCAGGGCTGTGACTGAGGCCATGATGGTCTACGCCCTGGGTCGGAGCCTTCGGCCTAGAGACGCTCCTTTCGTCGAAGAGATCCTGAGCACCCTGAGTGAAGGTGGCTGGAGGGCGCGCATGCTCGTGAAGTCCATCGTTCAGAGTTACCCTTTCAGGTACAGAAGGCGGGCTGACTCATGAACTCTCTCGAACCTCTCTCTAGAAGGACTCTCCTGCGTGGCGCCGGCGCGGCGCTAGGGTTGCCGTATCTGGAGCGGATGGTCCCTCGACGTGGTGTGCAAGATGGGCCCGCCCGCATGGTGTTCTTGTTCATGCCTAATGGGGTCTTGCCACAGGCCTGGACGCCGATTGATGTCGGACCCGCTTGGTCGCCGACGCCCTCGCTCTCTCCGCTCACTCATCACATGGCGCGTACGCAGGTCCTCACGGGGTTGCGGAACAAGAACAGCATGGAGGGTGAGGGGCACTACGTGAAGACCACCGCGCTCTTGTCAGGCGAGAAGGTCCACAAGACTGGGGGGAGGGACTTGCGCGTCGGGACCTCCGTCGATCAAGTCGCTGCCCACGCCGTAGGGACTGAGACGCGCATCCCCTCCCTCGTCCTCGGATTGGAGGGCGTTCGTCACGCAGTCGATATGGGCTACAGCACGGTCTACGGTTCGCACATCTCTTGGCGGACGCCCACGCAGCCTGCGATGAAGGAGACCGAGCCTCGCCTCGTGTTTGACCGACTCTTCCGGTCCTCTAAGCGGCGGTTAGGAGACTCCTCGGTCTTGGACATCGTCGCTGAAGAGACAGCGAGCCTGCAGCGCAAGCTCGGTGGCGCTGACACCGACAAGCTCGGCGAGTATCTTGAGTCGGTGCGAGAGTTAGAGCGTCGTCTCGAGAGGTTTGAGACCTCCATGGAGGGTGTGCCCAGCGAAGAGCCTGCCGACCCTGGGCACCACGAGGTGCGCTCAGAGTGGTTCCTTGACCTGATCGCCCTCGCTATCGAGGCAGACTCCACGAGGGTCGCGAGCCTGATGTTTGGGAACGCTGTTGGTGGTACCAACTTCAGCTTCATTGATGGAGTCGAAGGCGGACACCATCACCTCTCACATCACGAGAAGGACCCGTCGAAGATGGACCAGTACCAGCGCATCAACCGCTGGCATGTTGCACGTATGGCTGGCTTGCTCGACCGTCTGTCGGTGAAGCGAGAGCTCGATGGGGACCTCCTTGATCGCACCATGGTCTTCTTGGGTTCAGGGCTTCGTGACGGTGATCGGCATGACCCTAATGACCTTCCGATCTTGCTGGCGGGGGGGCAGGCCCTCGGCGTCGCTGCTGGTGAGCACCGGCGCTATCGCAAGAACACTCCTCTGTGCGAGCTCTACATCTCGATGCTTAAGGCCTTCGGTGTGCCGACGAGCACCTTCGGTGATGCTGAGCAGCCCTTGCGAGGGGTCCTGACAGTCTGATCTCCCGATGCCGCTGATGTTCATTTTTTGAGGGCTGCAAGTGGATGTTTTAGCGGCTGAGGGCGGACACGCCTGGGTGCCTTCACCGCGCGCACCTGAACAACGCCGGCGCAGGCTTGGTGCGACGCTCGACTATGACGAGAAGGGTGTCCCGGGGGCGCTGAGGTTGTCCCCGCACGCGTACAACACCGAAGCTGAGATCGACTTGGCGATATCGATCTTGTCCGGCCTGTAGGCGTCACCTAGAGTCGGCGTAGATGAGCTCGGACCCCCTCCCTTCGCATGCTGGCAGGCTCGATCGCGGCTTAACGCTCATCCCTGCGATCGGGGTGATCCTCGCCAACGTTATAGGAACAGGCGTCTTTATGAAGGCGCGGGTCATGACCGCGAACGTGGGGACTCCTGGGCTTGTTTTGGCCGCATATTTCGCTGGGGGAGCGCTCGCGCTCGCAGGATCGCTCGTCTTCGGTGAGCTCAGCGCGATGTCGCCGCGGTCTGGTGGACCGTTCAACTTCATCGGGGCAGCCTATGGCAGGCGGATGGCGTTTCTCTTCGCCTGGTCACGCGCCATCGCTTACGGCGCGGGGGTCGCCGCCGTCGCGATCCTCACGGTGACCTTCCTTAACGACGCCCTCGGAGCTGCCCTCTCACCTCTCCAGCTCAAGCTCCTGCCGATCGCGGCCATCTCTGTCGGCGCGGCGTTCAATCTCTGCTCCGTGCGGGCTACTGGGGGCGTCGCCACCGCGCTGACCTTCATCAAGATCTCGATCCTGCTCGTCATCGCTGTCGGGGCGTTCTTCTTTTCGGACGGCACCTTCGAGCACTTCAGCATGACAGGGGCCGCTGGCGCGGCTCACGGCGTCCCAGAGAGCGCGCGCCTCGGGGTGGGTGGGTTCGGGGCCGCTATGGCGGGCGCACTTTGGGGATACAACGGCTGGGCGATCATCGCGACCCTCGGCGGCGAGGTTCGGGAGCCTGGGCATGTCCTCCCTAGGGCCATGTCCCTGTCTACCTCGCTTGTGATCTGCCTCTACTTATTGATCAACGCTGGCTACTTCTTCGCGATGACGCCTTTCGACGTCGCTGACCTCCCCGAGCACACAACTGTCGCCGGCGCCACGATTCAACGATTCGCAGGGCGAGGCGCTGCGAGCCTCTTGTCTGTGGGGTTAGTCATCTGCGCCTACGGGACGATGCATGTGGCCTTGCTTGTCGGCGCTCGCGTCCCCTTTGCCATGGCCCGCCAGGGGCTGGCGCCAGCGTGTTTTTCCAAGCTCAACTCTAAGAACGTCCCCGGGGTCTCCGTGATCGCAGTCGCAGCATCGGCCATCGCGCTCGCGCTGAGCGGCACATTCGACATCCTCACCGACCTCACCATCTTCGTCCTCTGGATCTTCGTTGGGCTCACCGGTACCACTGTGTTCGCCCTTCGACGCAAGTTCCCAGATGCTCCTCGCCCTTACCGTGTCTTTGGGTACCCCGCGGTCCCAGTGATCTTCCTCTTGGCGACGGCGTTCATGCTCGTCAGCATGTTGATGGCGACACCGGTGCGCTGCTTGGCGGGTTTTGGGATGATCCTTGTTGGCCTGCCTGTCTATTCGGTCTTCGCTCGTCGGCTGCCTCCTGACGACCCGGAGTCTTGGATGGGCGCCGAGTAGTGCTCGTAATCGATCGCCCCTTTCAATCTCTTTCGAGACCTAGCTAATGAGACAACAACTCCTGCGATCTGTGGCTCTGATCTTGGCGGGGTCCTGTGCCAGCTCGCCTGCCTCAGATCCGTCACTTTCACGCTCCAGCGAGCTCTTTGACCTGCTCGACTCTGATGGTGACGGCTCCTTGTCTCCGTTTGAGGCGTTGGATGAGCTGCTCGTGTGTTCAGAGGGGGGTCCTTTTACCCGCGACGACCTCGCTGCGTTCTTAGCTCAGCGCGCGGAAGACAAGCTCGCTGAAGACAGGGGCTTCTTTGACGAAGTGGATCCTGACCAAGACGACATGGTCGCGCTGGATGAGCTCCCTAGCAGCCTCGTCCCCATGGTGTCCTGTCTCGACGAGGACGGCGACGGCCTGATCAGCTGGGAGGAGTATGTGGCCGGTGATTTTGAGACCTCTGAGCTCTTGGCGCGAGGCGAGGGCGCGGAGCTCTACGCTGAGCTCGTTGATGAGCTGGGCGCGCCAGTTCGTGTTGATGGCGCTCCGCTCGACTTCGTTGAGGAGCTGCACGGGCTCGACCTCGACGAGGATGGGATCGTCACTGCACAGGAGGTCGTCGAGGCGATCAAGATCGAGCTCTCTGGTGCGACCTTTGATGTGAGCGGTGACACAGCGATCATGCGTGGCGTCATCTGCGCTCAGACGCCTTCGCGCGTGCTCGAGCTGTCGTTCAAGAACCCTAGTGTTCGGACGCTCGTCCTCCAGGATGTGCCAGGCTCTATTGATGACGTCGCTAACCTGCGCGCTGGTCGTTACATCCGCCAGCTTGGCCTCGGCACCCACGTCCCCGCGGATGGCATGGTGGCCTCCGGTGGCACTGACCTCTTCTTGGCCGGCGCTCACCGCAGCGCAGAACCTGGCGCGCTCTTTGGTATTCACTCCTGGGCCGGAGGTCCTGTGGAGGCGACCGATTTACCGCGTGACCACGAAGATCACCGCCTCTATCTCGACTACTACGCGGAGATGGATATCCCCACGGACTTTTACTGGAGGACCCTCGCCGCTGCGCCACCGGAGGACATCCACTGGATGACTGAGGAGGAACTAAAGCGCTTCGGCTTCTTCCTTGGAGCAGGGGCCCTTCAGGAGTGATGAGAGTTTTGTTCGAGTAGAGGCGTGTGGGGTGACCTCTTCGCCCGCGATGGACTCCTTGGTCCACGATTGGCATAACGGTGATCATGAATCGGAAGTTGATGCTGTTGAAGTGTTCTCTCTTGCTCCCCCTTGGCTCTTGCGTCCATGAGCTCTCTGCCATTGGCGTCTCTGAGATTGTTTATTCCGATGTCGTTATCCGAGAAGATGGTGAATTGGGTTCATACGTGCAGGCGACCTACCCCGCCTTGTCTGGGTCAAGAGCTCAATCAATGCTCTCCGAGGCTATTCGAGACGCAGTAATAGTCAGGTTCGATGAGTGGAGAGATTTCGTCATAACCCGGTCAGCGAAATCTGCTGAGGGCATGAAATCTGAACCCGATGACTACGGCCTCTCCCACTGGGGATGGCGGACGGAAGGCACGTACTTCTTGGGTCATCTGGGTGAGACCTCAGTGAGCCTTTGCATGAAAGAGTATGGGTACACGGGGGGAGCGCACGGGAACTGGTCGTTCTTCCCGGTCAATTACATGTGGGATGGCGACACAGTTAAGGAGGTCATTATCTCTGACCTCTTTGATGGAGAGCGGCCTTGGATGCCCCGATTGGATGCGGCCATTCGGAGGGAGCACATCACCCTGCTTGAGCGCAGAAACGCGAACAAGGACTACGTCGCAGAGATGAAAGCAGATCTAGGCGGTGTGCCAGGGATGCACCGGGGCGTTCCCTTCTCGTTCTCTTCGCGCGGGATCGTGTTCTACTTTGCGCCCTACTTCCTTGGCAGCTTCGTAGAAGGCGATTTTCTCGTGTTTGTCCCTACCGCAGACATACAGGACATGCTCGCCCCTGATGGTCCGATGGGGCGACTGCTTAAATGATCGCGGGTTCGTCTCCAGATCTTCCGCCGGCAGAGGGAGGCGCGCTAGCGCCGACGCACCTCCTAGAGTGAGTGCGCGATGCGGAAGCCGAAGTGGTCATTGCCGTGGCTCTCTTCATCTGAGAAGCGGCCGCTGCTCTCTAAGGTCGCCTGGTGGTAGTTCCAGGAACCGCCGCGCCATGACCTGGTCGTCGATCCTGGCACGAGGATGAGAGGGTCTGTTACGTGTCCTGTCGCATAAGGGAGATAGTTGTCCCACATCCACTCCCAGACATTTCCGCCCAGGTTGTAGAGGCCAAGCGGGTTCGGTTGGCCGCTCTTGGCTGGTCGAACGTGGTGGAGGACGGGCTTGATCCCTAGCTGGTTCCAGTTTGCGTCCGAGATCGTCACTCCGTCATAGACGGAGTAATGGAGATAGCTCTGTCCTGCATGGGCTGCGTTCTCCCACTGCGCCTCCGTGGGCAGCTGGACAGCATAAAACTCTGCGAAGGCTTGAGCGCCCCACCAGCGAATGAAGCCGACGGAGTGCGACGCGACGGCCTCTTGGCTGTGCAGGTAGACGGCTGAGGTTGGATCAGCGGCTGTCCAGCCAGCGAGCTCAGGCCACGACGAGAAGTCGTTAAGAAGCGTTGACGTGTCCAGCTGGAACGGCGAAGAGGTGTAGTTGTAATAGTCACAGAGGGAGTGCCAATCAAAGTCGCTCAAGGAGAACGGGTCCTTTACGTAGAACGGATTGTTGCCGCCGCTCACTGACGGGTCATAGCCGACATAGGAGATGTTCAATGGGTTCTCAGGCTCGACCGTCCCAGTGAAGGGGTGGAAGTCTCCGTCCGCGTTATCGTGGTCCTTCATGACGCGGGTTCCGTCGAGGTTGTATAGGACTTTTCCTGCATAGCTGGAGCTTGCCGTTCCCACGACAAGCCTCTCGCCGATGTCCGGCGGACTCGTGCCGACCTCGACAGAGACAAGCCCCGCTGCGATGGCGTTGTTGAGGAACTTCGCGTATTGCGCATTGGTGACCTCTGTCTCGGCCAGCGAGTAGTCGCTGATGGTGACCTGGTGCTCAGTCGCCTGTCCCGACTGCGGTCCGTGCAGGTTGTTGTCGCCCATCGTGAACGTCCCACCAGAGATCGGCTTCATCACGATTCCTTTGGGCAGGACTTTGACGACGTGGGCCTCTGAGAGCGCGAAGTGACCGTTCAGCGAGTTGGTGTCACGAGCGCCAGCTTGGAGGACGATCTGCATTCCAGGTAGTGACCTGGGGATTCGCAGCTCGACTGTCCAGCCTGCCACAGGCAAGGAGGAGGTGGAGCCCAGGCTGTAGAAGCTGTCGTTGCGGTCTAGCCAGAGGTTCGACGGGTTGCTGCTGGGCTGCGTGCCGACCGGAAACACGTTCGCTGCGAGCACGACGGCCTTGCCCGCGAGCGTGCCCCCTGGAGAGTTTAGATAGACGTAAAGAGAGTCTTCAGCGGCAGCGACTTTGACATCTTGGCCGACGCCGGTTGTGCAGATGGTTGAGTTGACACCCGTCGCGAGCGTGAAGTCTTCTCCTGTTCCGGGGTAGTTCTGGGCCGACGCTAGGAGGGAGCCGTGAATCAGGAAGATGAGTACGAGCCAAATACGAGCGGTCGTAGATGCGAAGTGTTTTATCGGGTGAGTGATCATGATTTAGCGATCGCGCCAGAGATGGCATGGCGCTTCGGAGTGGCTTGGTGGGACGGGAGTAGATGTAGCATCGCATATATCCCGCAGCTTGCCTTGGAAACGTCCCGTCCCTTCTGGGTACATCTGGGCAGCTTTGGCTCTTCGGATTGGACCCCCTTTCCAGTGAGTGCCATCGCTTGCTCCTTAATCGCTGGTGGTGACTGCCTGTGAATAGTTGGAGCGCAGGTGGCTCATGATTGATCACCGTTTGCTGACGCCGGTCAGCGTGTTTGGACGACCTGCGCGTTAGGCCCACGAAAAATCGCGTGGATTGGTCTAAGGTGGGCACGAAGTTCTTCGTAATGTCTTGGTCCATGCGTAGCGCTAAACGAAGAGAAGAGGCTCGGGCCATTGCATCTCGTCGCCCGATGCTCCTTGCGCTTTTCGTATTGGCGCTCCTCGCAGCGGTCGGTTGGCTCGCTACGAGAGGGTCAGACGCCTTGTCGCCTGGTCTCGCGAAGCCCCAACAGGTCCCAGCGGAGTCGCTGGAGTCGGGCGCCGAAGGTGGCCAGGACCTGGTGACTAGCGGGAGGGTGAATGAGGGCCGCAGCGAGGTCATGGGTGAGGTCGAGGAGCCTCAAGCCTCGGCTGCCGGCCGGGACGCCATGCTGCGCGGACGGGTCGTGAGCGACGCGCTCGGCTCGCCACTCCCCGGTGCCACCGTGGTGATCAGTCGGCGAGTGAACAGCGAGTTCTATATCCCGGACGTCGAGGAGCGCAACGCGCGCCAGCCCGTCGTGACGGCCGTGACAGACGACGAGGGGCGCTTTGAGGTCGCTGTCCCAACGGCCGTGCCGCTCGACGTGGAGGCCAGCGCCAGCGAGCACGCCACCGCCCTGCGCGACCACCTCTTCGCAGGGGACGACGTCGAGCTGCGGCTTATGGCTGCAGCGATCCTCGAAGGGGTCCTGACGCTCTCGTCGGACGGCTCAGCGCTTGAGGGCGCTCTAGTGCTCGGCCGTGACAGCCGGCGGGTGGAGCAGTGCCGCGCTCTCACTGACATAGACGGCCGCTTCCTCTTCAAGGACTTAGAGCCGGGCCTCTTTATCTTGCAGATCACCCCCCGATACGCGGCCCCTCCTCCGTCAAAGACCATCGAGTTACGCGAGGGCGAGCGGACCTGGCTGGAGCTGGCCGTGGACCCAGGCGTCAGAATCCACGGTGTAGTCAGTGACCCCTCTGGTAGCCCGATCGCCGGCGCTGAGGTCGGCCTAGGGGCCTCCTTCAAGCGGTCCGTGTTCACAGACGTGCGCGGCATGTACGAGATGTTCGGGCTCGGCGGAGCCAAGCGCCGGGACCTCGGCGATCCCCGGGTCCGTGCGGAGGGTTACGGCAGCGAGGGGAAGAGGCTCGTCGATTCTGAGCTGACCCAGGACACCCAGCTGGACTTCGTTCTCCACCCGGCGAGGTACGCGACGGGACGGGTCATTGACACTGACGGCGCTCCGCTTGAGGGCGTCTACGTCGCCGGCGTCGGAGAGAAGAAAGTTGATGGCGTGTTCCGCCGGGACTGGGAGTCCACGGTCACGGGGGACGAGGGACGCTTCGAGCTCGCCAGCCTGCACCTCTTGGTCGACCACCAGCTCTTCCTCCGGAAGGAGGGGTACGGCGCGCGGGTCTACGACTTCCCCGCCGACGAGGGAGACCGGGAGCAGATCGACTACGGTGACCTCGTGCTGCACCCGGGCGGGCGTATCGAGGGGATCTTGATGTCCCAGACCGGGGCTCCGCTCCCCGACCACCTTATCAAGCTGCGGGGCGCGAACGAGGACCTCGGTCGCTTCCGTCCAGAGGCCGAGGCCCTGGAGGGCACCTGGGTGACGACGGTGCGGCACTCTCGCACCGACACCCAAGGGCGCTTCCACTTCAGCGACCTGCCGGGGGGTGAGTTCAAGGTGACCGCGTCGGTTCGCGGCCGACCCGAGGCCAATGACGAGGCGACCGTGGAGCTGCCGGAGGGAGGGGAGGTCGAGGGCGTCGAGCTGACCCTAGATGTTGGCGACCTCATCACCGGCGTCGTCCTCACTCCCGACGGCTTGCCCGCCGTCGGGGTCTTCGTCCAGGTGGCCGGGGGGGAGGACCAGCCCCGGATCCGCACGTCATCTGGCGCGGGCGGGCGCTTCGAGCTGCTCGGTGTGACCGAGGACATGGGCGTGGTCGATCTGTTCACCATCATGGCGTCCTACAACTGGGGTAACCCGGACGCTCACCTCGGGGCCAGCCGGACGGTCAGCGCGCACGCTGGCGACAGCGACCTCGTGCTGGAACTGCGCGAGCTCGTGCTCATGACCGGGAGGCTCGAGGACGCGGAGGGGCAGCCGGTCGAGGATGTGCAGGTCCTGGCCTACCTCAACGGCTCGGCGCAAGTGCCGCGAGACGCGTTAGCGAGGGCCACGAGTGACGAGGGTGGAGCCTTCCGCCTGGACCTCCCGGAGGAGTGCCTGGTCGACCTGGTGACAGGCACCTACATCCCCAAGTTCGACGACACCATCGAGGCCTCCGAACAGGCGCCGCCGGAACCCGCGGTGCTCAAGTTAGTCGCGAGCGACGCGCAGGGCGTGGTGCTCCGGTTCGCCGAGTGACGCGCCCAAGGACGACCCGAGCGCGACTTCATGCACAGGCCTAGGGGGTTACCCCCGCGCGGGCCCTTGCCTCCATCGCGACCAGCAGCCTCTCCGGATCACGCTCCGCCATCCAGTTCTTGCGATCGGGGGCGTCGGAGATCAGCCGGCCCGCGGTCCAGACCTTCAGTAGTTGCTTGAGGCGTGCAGCGCGTTTACGGGGACCGGCACCGGCGCTCTCCAGGGCGAGAGAATACTCGTGCAGGAACTCCGCTGCTGCCTGGGCGCTGACCTCCTGGCCTGAGAAGATCCATGGGTCAGCCAGGGCGGCGTGGCCCACCATGACGTACGCACAGCCAGTGATTGAGCGCATGCGCTCCAGATCCGCGTGACCCTGCACCCCGCCGTTGCCACAGACTGGGATCTCCACGGCCTCCACTGCCCGGGTGATGCGCGACCAGTCCACTTCGGGAGTGTAGTGCTCGCTGCGCGTGCGGCAGTGCACTGTCAGTAGGGACGCACCGCCGGCTTCGGCCGCTTGCGCCAACTCCTCGACGCTCTCCGCGTCATCAAAGCCCGCCCGGATTTTGGCGGTCACGGGCAGGCTCGCGCCACAAGCCTCCACGCAGGCGCGCACGATCGACTCCAGGCGCTTGGGTTCTCTGAGCAGCGCCGAGCCCGCGCAACCCTTGAGGGCACCCTTGGTGGGACAGCCGAAGTTCAGGTCCAGGAATGCGGCCTCGGTCTGTAGGACCGACTCGGCCGTTGCTGCAAGCGCGGACTCGTGGCTGCCCATGAGCTGGACTCCCACCGGGATGGAGCTGTCGCTCGGTCCCAGATGTCTACGGACCTGGCTGGGCCGATAGGGGTGATCCACCACCCGCAGGAATTCGGTGCACGCGCCCCCCAGGTCCTCGGGTCGGTGCCGCGCGAGGAGCACGGCCCGAAAGCAGGGATCTGTCACCCCCTCCATGGGGGCCAGGAGCCAAGGTGCCGTAAAAGGCAGCCGGGGCACTCTAGTCCTTGTTCTTGATGTCGGCGCTATCGGGGCTGTGACCCATCAGGTGCTCCACGAAGTAGTCCCACTTGCGCTGGGTGAAGTAGCTGGAGGCTTCTCCGTAGCCGTGACGCTTGCCGGGGAAGATGAGCATGTCAAAGCGCTTGTTCTCGCGGATCAAGGCGTCAACGAGGCGCATCGTTCCAGCCGGGTGCACGTTGTTGTCCATGTCACCGTGGACGAGCAGGAGATGGCCCTTGAGGTTGGCGGCGAGTTCGGCATTTGAAGGCACCTGGATCTGGAAGCGAGTCTCGGCTTCCTCTTCCTCGGTTTCTTCGCCGTCCTTTTTCTCGCCATCATCATCGCCCTTCTCGCCATCCTTCTCGCCGTCCTTCTCGCCGTCCTTCTCGCCGTCCTTCTTCTGGCCATCGCCCTCGACTTTCTTGTCGTCCTTCTTCTCCTTGTCGTCATCCTCGTCATCACGGGCTTCGACCTCTCCTTGTCCGCGGCCGCCGCTTCGGGAGCGTTGCTGCTCCTTCTTCTCTACTTCAACCTCTCGCAGGCCGTGGTAGCGTTCCGCCCAGTAGTAGCCGTACACGTTGTTGTCGTGGTTTCCTGAGGAGGACACGCCGACCTTGAAGAAGTCGTTGTAGGGCTCCTGCATCAGCGCGGCCGCCGTCATGAACCCACCGCCGGAGTGGCCGTAGATGCCGATGCGGTTGATGTCCACATAAGGACGCTGTTCGGCCAGCTGCTCGATGCCCGCCTTCTTGTCTGCCAACCCGTAGTCGCGCAGATTGAAGTAGCCGTAGCTGTGGTAGGCCTTGGAGCGACCCGGGGTCCCACCCCGGTGACCCAACTGCACCACCAGGAACCCCAACTGCGCCAGCTGTTGGCGGCCATGGGAGGTGGAGAAGGAGTGGCTCACACCCTCCATCTGGGGGCCCGGATAGACCTCGGCGATGACGGCGTACTTCTTCTTGGGGTCAAAGTCGAAAGGCTTCCAGAGGTTGCCGTACAGATCCGTGATCCCGTCGGCGGCCTTGAAGGTGAACGTCTCAGGCATGACCCAACCCGCGGCGTAGAGTCGTGACAGATCCGACTCCTCCAGGTGCATGACCTCGTTACCTTCCGCATCGCAGACCCGAGAGATGGGGGCCATGTCCACGCGGGAGCAGTTGTCCACCAGGAACTTGCGTGTGGGCGATAGGTTCGAGCGGTGGGTCGCATTACCCGGGTCGAGGAGCGTGAGCCCTGAGCCATCCAGGAACACCCGGTAGAGGTGGTCGTAGTAGAGGTTCTCGCCGTCCTCGCGTGCATTGCCTCTGAAATAGAGCAGGCCCTTGTCCTCGTCGACCTCGACGATGCGGCTGGCGCGGAAGGGGCCGCTGGTGATGGCGTTCTTGAACTCGCCGTCCCGGCTATAGAGGTAGAAGTGGCCCCAGCCGCTGCGCTCACTCCACCAGATCAACTCGTCGCGCTCCTTTAGGTATCGGACGCTCTGCGTGCTGATGTTGGCGCGCTGGAAGCCCTCATCGATCAGGGTTGTGCATTCGGACGTGCGCGTATCAAGCGAGCAGAATTCGACGTTGCGCACGAGGCGGTCCCGGCGGAGGAAGCGCAGGGTGTCACCTGTGCCGGTGAAATCAAGTTCCTCCTCCTCTTCGGCCTCGGCACCCTCTTTCTTTTCGTCATCATCTTTGTCGCGTGTCACTGTCTTGCCCCAGTGCACGTTGCTATAGCCCTCGTCCTTCCATACGGGGTCCACGCGGAAGAGTGTCTTGCGCGTGCGGTCAAACACGTACAACTCGCTGCGCCTGATGTTCTCCTCGCCCGGCAGGGGATAGGAATACGACTCGAGGGTGGGGCGTGGGGTGGAGAGGGAGTTGACGAGGAACAACTCTTCGACGTCACGTGAATCCCTGCGGGTGGCGTAGAAGGCAGTGGAGTCCTGGGACCAGGTCACGGATGGGCGTGATTTCTTGGGCTCTTCGGGTTTCTCGTCTTCCTCCTCGGTGCCCTCGGAATCTCCGTCCTTCTTGTCGTCGTCTTTCTTGTCGCCATCTTTCTTGTCGTCATCCTTCTTGTCGTCATCTCCGGGCAGGAAGTCCTCGAACTCTCCCGTCTGGAGGATGTCGAGGTAAGCCTCTTGACCCACATCCAGCTGGCCTTGGGGCCCCCTATAACGGCTGCTCGAGAACTCGTAGTCCTCCTCCCCGTTTTCAGTCAGTTGTAGGGCCTGGCTCTCATCCACGTCGTCCGCCCAGGCCTCACGCTCGTCGACCTTCTTCTCGGGCTCTTTCTTCTTGTCTTTGTCGCCGTCCTTATCCTCTTCCTCCTTGTCCTTGTCCTTGTCGCCGTCCTTATCCTCTTCCTCCTTGTCCTTGCCGTCGTCCTTGGACTTCTCGTCATCGTCACCGCCGTCTTTCTTGGAGTCCCCGTCCTCTTTCTTGTCGACCTTCTCCTTGCCTTCGTCCTTGACGACATCGCCCTTCTTCTCAGTGCCTTCGTCGGTGATCTCGGAGATCTTCTCCTCCTGCTTCTTTCCGTCTTTCGTCTCCCCATCCTTGTCTGACTCCTCACCCTTGTCTTCCTTCCCGGTCGTGGTCTTGTCCGCCTCGGCCTTCGCCGCCTCGGCCTTGGCTTTCTCGCGCTTCTCCTTCTTCATACGCGCATCGATAGCCTTGACCTCTGCCTGGACTTCCTCGCTGGCCTCCACGTAGTAGAGGTTGTGCTCCTTCATGAAGACGTAAGCCGTGCGATCGGGTGAGAAGCCTCGGTGGGCTCGGGGGTCCACCGGTTTCTTCTCGTCACCATCTTCCGAGGAATTCGATCGCCCCCGGTAAGAGCGTCGGCGGGACTCGGAGGAGCTCGCTCCATCATTGTCAGTGTCGGATTTGGTCTCTCGCGCAGTCACCTTTCCCGTGGCCAACTCAATCGTGAAGCCCTTCTTCTCTACGGTCACCGTGAGCTCTGTGCCCTCGTCATTGATCTTTGCCCGTCCCAAGGACAGTTGACTGGATTCGAGGGGCTGCTTGACCGCCAGGGAGAGGGCCGATGCCACCGCCTCGTGATCAAAGAGGTGCGTGCGGGTGCCCGCTCCGGGGTCCACCAGGTAGTAGCGCGTTCCTGCACTGGTCTTGTAGCTATACCAGAAGCGGTCGGTCTCACCGATCCAGTTGGGGGAGACCGAAGAGCTGTAGGTGCGTTGGCGCAGGTAGGCCGAGTCGAACTTGCTGGCCTGCTCGTAGTTCGGGTTGACTACCCGATCTTGGGCCAGCCCAGGGGTGCAGAACACGGAGCTGACGACAACCAGGACACTCAGGCGTAGGGAGAGCTTCATTGGGGACCTTGATTCGGTGGCAAAGGAACACTTCCCAGCATATCCCCTGCCCGGAAAACGGGGGGGCGGTGTCAGTGTCTAGCAGTCCCAATTCAGATCACGGCCCAGGAACGCCTCCAGGCGTTCATTGTGAGGCCTGAAGTGTTCCACAAGGCGCTCACGTACTTCCGGCGCCATGGGGTCGATCTTGACTCCTTCGTGGGTGCGTTTGGGTACGTGCACTTCGATGGGTGGAAGATCCAAGAAGTCGGGCAGCGCCCGGAAGGGGGCGCTGGGTAGGCGTGAGGCCAACCTCAAGAGCAGCTTGCGGCGGCGCCCACGCAGCCGCTTTCGGTGGCGAGCCAACTCTTGCGGGTCGGGGCTCCAGGTGGGGTGGGAGGAGGTCACGGCAAGGTCTCCAATGATTCAGCGAGCGTAGCCGATTCCCTTCAGGTTGACCTTGTCCTCCTCGGACAGGTCCTGATCCTCACCGCTGACCCCCGGTCCGAAGTCGCGTTCAAACTCGCTGAGCAGCAGCTTGCCCAGAAGGGTCACCTTCTCCGGCATCTCCGCAGCCAGGTCGTGCTCCTCGCGGGGATCCTGAGTGAGGTTGTAGAGCTCCTCCGATCCGTCAGCCTGGTGCAGGATGTATTTGAATCCACCTTGGACGATCGAGCGTTGGTTGGTCTTGGCTTCGGGCATGTGGGTCTCACCCAGGACGGGTACGTTGTCCGTGGGCTCTATCCCCTCAAGCCGCGGCATGAGACTCACTCCTCTGAACCGGTCCGTGACGGAAACGCCCAAGAGGTCGAGCACCGTTGGAAGAACGTCCACGTGCCCAGCAGGCGTCTCGATCACTGTGCCGGGTTGCACGAGCCCGGGAGCTACGACTATCAGGGGAACGTGCAGCAGGGAGTCGTAGAGTTGATCCACGTGACCCACCAGATCGTGCTCTCCGAGCCCCTCGCCATGGTCGGCCGTGAATACCACCACGGAGTTCTCCCACAAGCCCGCTGCTTGCAGGGCCTCGATCGCCAGGCCGATCTGTGTGTCCACATAGGCCACCTCTTCACGGTAGCGGGCGATCAGGATCTCTGGATTCAACTGTTCGCGCAGAGTGACATGCAGAGTCACCTTCTTCGTGCTCTTCTCCAGGTTGATCAGGCGGAAGGCGCGAGGAAGATCCTTGAACCCGGGTGCGCCCCGGTTGCTTTGGAGGAACTCATCCTCCTC
>PBFW01000058.1 GCA_002719955.1 Deltaproteobacteria bacterium
CCGGCCGCACGGAGCTCACGGCGGCAAGACGCCCTACGAAGCACTACGGGAGAAGCTATCCTAGTGAATAACGTCCGGCTTGATTCCTGATATCACACCGTTGCAATTCACGCCGCCTGCTCGGTTTCCTGGTATCGAACGACTCCGGAAGGAGTGGTGAGCTCTCAGTCGAATTGCGCCAACCCTTCGACCCACTTGAGAAAACCATCGCCACCGCCCAAACGAAAAAAGCCACCGAACCGACATTCGATGGCCTGAATGAGATCTGGCTCCCCGGGCAGGACTCGAACCTGCGACAAGGCGGTTAACAGCCGCCTGCTCTACCAGCTGAGCTACCGGGGAACGATGGCTCGGGAGGCCGGAGTTTAGACTGTGAGCGGCCGACCGCAACGCTCAGGAACCGGCAGTTTGCTCCACGGCGCGACGGCGGCCTTCATTCTGGGCGTCGATCAGAGCGCGTCGAAGCGAATCTCGAGGACTTCGAACTCCCGAACGCCCTTGGGCACTTTTACGGTGACGTCGTCCCCGACCTCCTTGCTCATGATCGCCTGGGCGACCGGGGAGGTGACCGAGATCAGGCCCCGCTTGGCGTCGGCCTCGTCCTCGCCGACGATCGTGTAGGCGACCTCCTCGTCGGTCTCGATGTCCGAGAGCAGGACCGTCGCGCCGAAGCGCACCTTGTCCGGGTCCTGCCCCGCCGTGTCGATGATCTGGGCCCGGGCGATCCTGTCGTCGAGCATGGCCATCCGGCCGGCGATATGGGCCTGTTTCTCCTTGGCGGCGTGATATTCGGCGTTTTCGGAGAGATCACCGTGGGCGATGGCCTCCTCGATATCTTTCACGTTCGCCGGCCGATCCACGCTCTTGAGGCGCTGGAGTTCTTCTTTGAGGGCTTCGAAGCCGCGGGCTGTCATCGGGACTCGCTGGTCCATGCTCTTCCTTTTCAGGTTCGCGGCGGAGCCGCGACGTCCTTTCGGTCTCTCTTGTGCAGTTCGGGCGGACTTCTTGCTCCAGCCTGCTCATCGGCGTGCTTTCGTATCAGCGCGCGCGGTGATGAGGAAGAGGCCAGGCGAGGGGATCTCTCGGTGAAATAGGCTACCCAGAGCCATCTCTCGCAGCAACTCTGCGAATGATATGAGGGTTAAAAAACACGTTTTTTTGGACGAGGTTGGTATGTGGAATGAAGACGAATCGGAATACGAGCAAGAGGAGCCGATCGGGCCCAGCCCCGCCGGTTTTGTTCGCTCCGCGCTGATCTTCTACGGCGTCATGGGGTGTGGGGCACTGTTCTGGCGAATGAGTTCCCCGGGCGACTCGATTCT
Organism: Deltaproteobacteria bacterium; assembly: GCA_002719955.1. Classification (GTDB taxonomy): domain Bacteria; phylum Myxococcota_A; class UBA9160; order UBA9160; family UBA4427; genus UBA4427. The sequence goes on from PBFW01000058.1 coordinate 1,323, forward strand.
CCACCCCTCGGCCTCGGTTGCCCCCGCGCTCGGGATGGCGCCTGCACTCGGGGTGGGGATTCTGGTCGGTGTGGTCGCAGTCGGCCTCTCTGAGCTTCTGACCCGATACACCGAGCTCGGGGAATCGCTCGCGGACGTTCTCGCGGAGAGCCTCGCGGGTATCGGGCGCGCGGATGCTCTCTTGTTGGCGCTGGCGAGCGGGCTCGCGGAAGAATTGTTTTTTCGTGGGGCGCTGCAGTCGGTTGTCGGGCTCTTCTGGGCGAGTATTGCCTTCGGCGCCTGCCATTTCCTGCCGCGGCGCGAACTCGCTCTTTGGAGCGTTTACGCCGTCGGGATGGGCTTCGCCCTCGGTGGGCTCTATGAATGGACCGGTCAGATTCTCGCCCCGATCGCCACCCACGTCGTCGTGAACGGCATCAACCTCCCACGGCTCGTCCGCCGCGCCGAGGAGCGATCCTCCGACGCGACGGACTCGACCGAGTAGTCAGCCGCGGGACCCGAACGAGTCGGTTATGCGGTCGGCGGGGAAGCGAGTGCGATGGCGTCGATTTCGACCTGCGCACCGAGCGGAAGTGCGTCCACGCCGACGGTCACCCGCGCGGGCGCGGGGGTGGCGTCGAAAGCTTCGGCATAGATGGTGTTGACTCTCGGGAAGAGGCCCAGGTCCGTCAAATAGACCGTTGCCTTGACGACGCGATCCATTCCGCTGCCCGCGGCTTCGAGTACCGCCCGCAGATTCGCGAGGACCTGGCGGGTTTCGTCCTCGATCTCGCCCTGAACGATCTCTCCGGTCACAGGATCGAGCGGGATCTGCCCCGAGGCGAAGATGAGGTCGCCCGATCGAATCCCCTGCGAATAGGGCCCCACCGGCGCCGGTGCCGATCCCGTCCGAATTTCCGTCTGCCCGTTCGATTTCGCCACCACGCCGCACCTTCCCCACCCGCTCCCCAGACGCGCGCAAGATGGGAGCCCTCCGCCCAGGTGCGCGCAAAAACAGAGCCTTCAGCCCAAGCGCGCGTTAAATAAGCGGCGGTTCGGGAAGGAGTCGCTCTTCCAGGACGCGGATCAGGTATCCGAAGAGCAGGAGATTGGCCAGGCGGCCTCGAGTCTCCCCTTTGATCCCGGCGCCATCGGCGAATGCTTCAGCGTATCGCGCGAAGAACTCGATGGTTTCGAAGGGCATATTCTTCGCGAGCATCTCGTTGACCTGTTCGGTCGGGAGATCGTCGAAGATCTCCGCGAACTCACTGGCGATCTCGTCGTGGGTCATTTTCATCTCCGCGAAACGTTCGCCGCGTCCCATCGTGTCGGGTTCGCGCTCGTCTCAGAAAATTCATCAGTTCGTCTCGAGCGCCGAAGGCCTAGCGAAGACCCTCCGTCGTGCATGCTCGATTTTCACATCACACCTTGCGACTGTCAAGCTTCGTGTACTGGCAAGAACCCCGATTGCGAGCGCTAGGGATTCTCTCGCATACGATCTTCATGTTGGTTGCCTATTGGATTTCTCTTCGATCAAGGTTGATTTCCCTTCACTAACGGGCGAGCGCGATCGGAGTTGCCGATCGCAACGCACGGGAATCGAGCGGAGGCCGGTCGATCGATGCCTTGCGAAGCGTCGGGCGGAAAGGGCGAAAAAATCATCTCGTGAAGTTCAGGGCCGATCGAATTTCGACCTTCTCGATAATCGCTTCGCGCCCGCTCGCCGGACGGAATCAAGGGTGAAGAGGACGAGGCCTGCCCAGACGAGACCAAAGCCCGTTGCGTGGGCAGGGGTGAAGGCTTCCCCGTAGATGCTGATCGCCAGCACAAGTGTGATCGTCGGAGCGATGTATTGAAACATCCCGACGGCGACGAGTGGGAGGCGCCGGGTGGCCGCGTGGAACAAGAGCAGGGGGCCCGCCGTGACGATGGCGGAGAGGGAGAGGAAGGCATGGTCGGCTAGTGACGCGTCGACGAGCGCCGAACTCGGACGCGTGGAGAGGAACGCGAGCACGCCGAGTGTGGCTGGGGCGAGCACCAGCATCTCGCGGGTCAGGCCGGCGAGCGACGGTTGGGGGTGGATCTTGTGGATCAATCCATAGAGCGCGAAGGTCGTCGCGAGGGCGAGCGAGATCCAGGGGAGATGTCCTTCCCTAATCGCCAGCGTCGCGACGCCGAGCGCGGCGATCGCGACGGCGATCGCCTGAGTGAGATTCAGACGTTCACCGAGGATCAGAAGCCCGAGCAGGATGCTCATCAGTGGATTGATGTAGTAGCCGAGGCTCGTCGCGAGTACGCGATCGGCCTGGACCGCATAGATGAAGAGGCACCAATTTCCGGCCAGGAGGAACGCTGCGATCAGAGTCCAGCCCCAGGCGCGGCCCCTTGCGGCCCAGGTATCGGCCATCTGGCCACGCGCTCGCGAGACGATCAGGAGAAGCACGAGCGTCCAGAGGATGCGCGGAATGAGAACCTCCTCCGCGGGGATCCCCGGAATCTCTTTCCAATAGATCGGAACGATCCCCCAACACAAATAACATGCGGTTGCGAAGAGCATGCCGCTCGGGGAGAGGGCGGTTTCGATGGAAGGCTGGTCGGACATGGCCGGAGCCTCGGAGATCGCTCGCGCGCTGTAAACCCGAACGGCCCGGTTTTCCTGCCCTCCGAGGGGTTTCGTCAGGTCCCCTCGTCGGAACGGTTGGCGGCCCGATAGGCAAGCGTCGAGGGTGCGACGCCGTACTCGTAGGGGGCTTCGATGCCACGACGGGCGAGGGTCATTCGGATCAACGCGTGGTGGTGGACCACATGCGCGGTCACGAATTGCAACTCGCGGCCCAGCGTCGATCGGACCCATTCCTGGTTCGCATCCGTTCGGATGTCGAGTTCGAGATTTCGATCGAGCGGCCGCAGGAGATCGAGCCGATCGATACATTGCCGGATCTCACGAATGCCGATCTCCTGGCTGTTCTCGATGTCGGCTCGGCGCTTGCGTGCGGTGTAATCGACGTTTCTGGCATCGAGGCCCGTGAGCAGACAGAAGACGAAATCCAGCATATGACGCGTATGCGCGCCGGGGCTGCTCCAGACAGATTCCTCTTCTGGAAAGGCATAATCCTCAGCCGGAAGCGCTTCGATGAGGCTCAGCCCTTGTTGTAATATTCGGGTGCAGTCGATGACAGTGGTGTTCACTGCTCCTCCTCCGTGTGGCTTGTTGGGGGGGAGGGGGTGGGAAGTACCGGCGGACGCGTGGCCCTCGTGGGTGTTGTCGGTGTGAAGGTCTTTTCCACAGCTTCGTGAGCGAGACGGCACAGTTGTTTGCGAGTCCTCGATGGCGGGTCGGATCGGCCGGGTCGATGAGTCGGGTGCCGAGTCGCGTCGACGACTTCGATCGGGCTCGAAAAGCGGATGCGGGCCTCGAATGTGGGTAGCTGCAGGAGCGCGAAGACGTGAGGGGCGAAGGTCATCTCCCCCCACCAGCAGACGCTCCAATCGGCGCTCGTCGCGGGCGGGTGGGTTTCGAACTCGAGGCTCGCTCCGACGACCGGGGCGCTCTGGCGAGCGGCGGCCTCGAAGAGCGAACTCTTGAAGGGGAGCACGTCGAGTCCACGGGAACTCGTGCCCTCCGGAAAAAAGATCACGCTGCGGCCCTCGGCGAGAGGGGCCTCCATCTCGGGGATCACCCGCAGCAGGTCTCGCTTTCGGGTTCGGTCGATGAAGATAGTTCCCACGAGTTGGCTGGCCCAGCCAATCAGGGGCCATCGCGCGACGTCCGCCCGGGCGACGAAGACACCGGGCACGACGCACCAGAGCGCGATGATGTCGATATAGCTGAGGTGGTTCGCGACGATCGCGACCGGACCTCGCGGAATTTCACCGCCGACGCGTACCCGCATCCCGATCAACTCACGCGTCGCACGCGCCCAGCGTCCCACGAATTCATCCGAGAGAGCCCCGGGCCGTTCCAGCCGGAGCCGGCTCAGGGCTCGCGCGCCGACGAGCGCCGTGCACAGATAGATAGTCATCCCGATCAGGGCGGCGACGCGATAGATGGCGATAGATCGACTCATCGCGGCTTGCAATACCTTGCGTAGGTACGGGGCTCGACGCGTTCGAGGTCGAGAAGCACGAAGAAGTCGAGAGTCTTGAAATCCGGGTCGAAGGCCGGGGCCGAGGCCAGCTGCGCACCGATCGAAGAGTAGGCGTAGAGCAGCGCGGGAATCTCGGGACTCGCGCCCGTTGCCGATTCGCTGAATCGCGGCGCATAACTCGGGGTCGGTCGCACCGCGAGTTCCGAGTCGATCCAGCCTTCGCGTTCGATCTGGGCGATCGCGAGCTGCATCTGTCCCGGATCCTTCAGGGGAATGGATCCGCACCCGAACAGGAAGCGTTTTTGGGTCTGATGCAGATAGGCTCCGATTCCGCGTAGCAGGAGTTGTAGAACGCCTCGCGTGCGATGCTGGACGGCGACGCAAGCGCGTCCGAGTTCGACACCCTCCCGAAGGATCCCGGGCTCGAGTCCGTCCATGTCGAAGATGCGCTGCGTATAGAAACCCGGATCGTGACCGACCTGTTCGAGGGTGGCGAGCCGGTAGCTTCCGACACACGCGTCGGTCTCGAGTTCGAGGACCATCAGGTGGTCTACGCGATCGTCGAGCGGGTCGATATCGAGACCGAATTCGGCGCCCTCGAGATGGGCGCCCAACTCGAGGGCGAAGATCTCGAAGCGCAGCGCCTGGACGCGTCGGCGATCTTCGGGCGAGCGGGCGAAGCGGACCGAATAGGCCCCGCGTTCTTCGACCCAGGCTTCGAGTTCGTCGGTCGACGGGGCCGCCGACTCCGAACGGATATCCATCGTGTCCTTCCGCCTCGCGGATTCGATTGTGTTCGGCTGCGTGGTCATCGGAAGAGTACTCGGGAAATGAATTCGGGGCCCGTCGCCAAGGGTCGAATCGAAATCGGTCTTCGGAAATGGGTCAACGCTCTTCTGGCCAACCCTGTTCAATATCCATACGACACGGCCGGGGTTCTGGTTTCACGTGGCCGAATCTTCGGGAGAAAATGCCGATTCGGCGGAGCGGACGGAGACGCCCGCAGGCCGCGTGGAGAAGGCGATCTGGCCGATGCTTCGCCGCGGGTTCCCGGGTCACCATCGCCTCGAGGGCGAGATCGTCGCTGGCAAGTGCTATTACGGCGTCATGGCCTCAAGAGCTCCGGATATCCACCACGCTCGCACCACTCGCCGGTTCAGCGGCGGAGCTACAGCCAGATTCCTTCGTCGTGCTGGCGATCGGATGCGGGTCGCGCGTTAGGCCATGCGTCGTTTTCACTGGCTTCTTGGCGTGTACCTGGTGGCGATCGTCGTCTCCCGGCTCTCGATCATCGCGAGCGGGACATCCGACGACGTGCCGATCGATCTTCCCAATGGGATGCACGCGGCGGCGATCCTGCCCTTCGACGGGTCGGGGGAGGTACATGGGAAGGTCCGTCTCGCGTATCGAACCCAGGGGTCGAAATCGGCCGAGGCGGTCGTGTTCCTGCACGGGAGCCCTGGGTCACTCCAGGACTTCGCCTCACTCGGGGATCTCCTCGGGCCCGATCGCTATGTGATCGTTCCGGACATGCTCGGATTTGGTCGTTCGGAACGGTCTGTGCCCGACTTTTCATTCGTCGCACAGGCCGCTGCACTCCTTCAACTCTTCGATCAGCTTGGTGTCGAGCGCGTCCATCTCGTCGGGTTCAGCTGGGGCGGCGGCGTGGCGATCGAGCTGCTTGCTCGGGCACCGGAGCGCATCGTTTCGCTCGTCATGGTCTCCGCGATCGGGGTGCAGGAACTCGAGCTTTTGGGGCGCTTCGAGCTCAATCGTCTGGTACACGCCTTCCAGCATGCGCTGGTCATCGGCCTCGATTGGGCTCTTCCTCATTTCGGTCTGCTCTCGCAGGGTCCCGGTGGCGCCGGTTTTTCGCGCAGCTTTCTCGACTCCGACCAGCGACCGATGCGCGCGAGGCTCGAACGCTTCACGGGCCCCATGCTGATCGTTCACGGCCGCGACGATTTCCTGGTTCCAGCGAGTGCTGCGCGGGAGCACCATCGGCTGGTACCCCAGAGCGAGATCGTCTGGGTCGACGGTGGCCACCTCGTCTTGTGGAGCCATCCGGGCGAGGTGGCTCGGGCGCTTAAAGATTGGCTCACGCGTGCGGATACCGGCACCCTTCCGTTGCGTCGGGACGCGACGCCAGATCGCCTCGCGGAGGCCGCACGCGAATTCGATCGTCGCCTGGCGGGCCCCCAGGATGGCCTGGGTTGGATCGTCTTCTTTCTGCTCGTATTCGTCGCTTCGATGGTGAGCGAAGATCTCACCTGCGCCGGCGTCGGGTTAATGGTCGCGACGGGGCAGGTCGGTTTCGCGGGGGCGGTTGCCGCCTGCGTCTTTGCGCTCGTGGTCGGGGATCTCGTGCTCTACGGGGGCGGGCGAATCATTGGACCCCCGCTCCTGCGCTGGCTCGGGCGCGAGTCGGAGGAGGTCGGTCCGATCGGCGAGCGCCTTCACGCGAAGGGGGGGCTCGTGATCCTTCTGGGCCGATTCGTGCCGGGTGCGCGACTGCCCACCTATGTCGCAGCGGGTGCGCTCGGTTATCCGGTTCTGCGTCTTGTGTTCTGGTTGGTTCTCGCCGCGGCGATCTGGGCTCCGGTTCTCGTCGGCGTCACCGCCGTGGGGGGCCGTGCGCTCGAGATGCAGAACGCGTCTGCGGGAAGATCGATCCTACTCGGGACAGCGTTCATCCTGGCGATCGCACTCGCGGCACGCATCCTGCCCCGTCTCGTGACCCACCGCGGTCGAAGGCTCACGCTCGCTCGCTGGAGACGCCTGCGGCGCTGGGAGTTCTGGCCGATCGGGGCGATCTACGGACCCTTGATCCCGAGCTTTGTGGCGATGGCGCTGCGGCACGGATCGGTTCGTCTTCCGACCCTCGTCAACCCTCCGATTCCAGGCGGCGGGCTGGCGGGGGAGTCGAAGGCGGCGATCGGGCGCGCGCTCGCGGGGATTCCCGGACACGCGATCGAGACCGAGCTCCTCGAATCGGGCTCCGTCGAGGCTCGCTTTGCCTGCGTACTCGACTTGATGGCGCGCTTCGATCTGGACTATCCGATTGTTCTCAAACCGGATGTCGGGGATCGCGGTCGGGGGGTATTGATCGCGGAGGATCAGGCGGCGGTGCGCGAGTACCTCGAAAAGAACGAGGGACGTGTACTCGCGCAGGCCTATGTGCCGGGCGAGGAGTTCGGAATCTTCTACGTGCGCATGCCTGGCGAGCCGAGGGGTGAGATCTTCTCGCTCGCCCGAAAAGTCCCGCGATTCGTCACGGGCGATGGGGTGCACTCACTCGAGGGGCTGATCCTCGACGACGAGATCTGTCTGCCGATGGCCGAGAAGCTGTTGCGACTCAATCGCGATCGACTCGCCGACATTCCCGCACGGGGAGAACGCGTGCGCGTCACGCAGCTCGGGACACATTCCCTCGGCTGTCGATTCTTGGTGGGTGAGGATCTTCGCAGCGATGTGCTCGAGGCCGCCATCGATCGGCTCAGCCAGGCCGCGGGTCTCGACTTCGGGCGCTACGACGTTCGCGCGCCGAGCGAGGCCGCGCTCGGTCGCGGGGAGTTCAAGATCGTCGAGTTCAATGGTCTCACCGGAGAGGCCGCGCATCTCTATGATCCGCGTTACGGATTGTTGGCGGGGCTTCGGATCCTGCGTGAGCAGTGGCGCCGCGCCTTCGAAATCGGTGCAGCCCACCGTACGGCGGGACGCCGTCCGCTCTCGTGGCGAAAGATTGCGCGTCTCGTTCGAGACGCCCGCGCCGCGTAGTGCATGGGAGCGTCGTGATGAGTGAAGCGATTCAGTTGATCGCGCCGCTCGCCATCAGGTGGGCGACCTCCTCCGGGCTGAAGTCGAGCTCTTGCGAGAGGATTTCAAAATTCTCGCCGCCGATCAGGGGGGCGGCGAAGCGTGGGCCATGATCGTATCCACTCATGCGGAATTGGTGGCCGCTATAGGGGACGCGGCCCATCTCGGAGTGAGCGACCTCTCGCTGGAAGCCGCGGTGGAGGTATTGCGGATCGCTCGCGAGGTCGCTGCTGCGTTGGACATGGCCGGCGGGTATACCGGCACTCGTGAGCGCATGCATCGCCTCACGCGGTTTCCGCTCGCGGGTCCAGCGCGAGAGCGCATCGTCGATCCGGTCATGCGCCGCGAGTCGGCCGGCGACCTCATCGAGTTCGGGCGAACGGGCCCACTCCGGGTCACCCAATACGTGACGAAGGGCCCCCCACTGTGCATCGGTCTCGACGGCGACCGCGCACCACTCGTCCTCGCCAGCGCAGGGGTAGACGCCCTGGGGCGCGGCGTCGAGCGAGCGGTTTCCGTTTCGCGTGAAATGCAGGTCGGTCGTCTGGCGGGCGATCATTTCGGGCGCCAGGAATTGAAGGGCTGCCTCCATCTGCCCCACATCGATATGCTGGCCTTCGCCGGTGCGCCGTCTGTGATCGAGTGCGGCGAGCAACGTCGTCGTGAGAAAGCGTGGAGCGATCGTGTCGGTATAGGCATTCCATGGACCGACGGGCGCACGATCCGGCCACCCCGTCAACTCGAAGAAACCGGCGACGCCCGCCGCGTGGTAACCGAAGCCCGCCATCGAGGCGAAGGGGCCGGTCTGGCCCATCAGACAGGTGCTGACGACGATGACGCTCGGGTTGGCGATGCGAGCGGCTTCGTATCCGATTCCCAGCCGATCCGCCGTACCCGGCGTGAAACTTTCGAGTACGACATCCGCCCAGGCGAGCAGCCGTTGCGAGACCGGATGGGATCGCTCGTGCTTCATGTCGAGGGTGAGACTTCGCTTCGAGGTGTTGAACTCGCCGTAGAATTGTGATCGATTCCAACCGGCCTCATCGCCCTTGTAGGGCCCCGCCGTTCGCAGATTGTCGGCCCGGGTGGAGGACTCGATCCGGATTACGTTGGCACCGTGATCCGCGAGGTATTTGCCGGAGATGGGCCCGACCCCGACCCAGCTGAAATCCGCGACCTTGAGACCTTCGAGGGGAAGGGATTTTTTCGCCGATCCGGTCTCCCTCTCCGCTCGCAGGGGGCACCGTTTGCGTGGGGCGTTCTCGAGTTCGGCGAGAATCTCCTTCGTGTGCTCGCCGAGCAGCGGGGCGCGGGTGCGAATTTCGATCGGGGTCTTCGATAGGCGCGCGAAGGCGCCGGGGGCGCGCGCCGTCTGCCCGCTGGGCAGTTCGATCACGCACAGAGCGTTGCGATCCTTGAGCTGCTCGAATTCGAATAGATCATCGAGGCTCATGATGGGGGCGATCGTCGCGCCGATCTCGAGTGCGGGCCGGAAGAGCTCTTGTTTGGTTCGGGTCGCGAAGAAGCGGTCGAGCGTTTCCGTCAGCTCCTCAATCGGGATCTCGAACTCGCCGCCGCGGAAGATCCGATAGTCGTAGGATTTCCAGAGCTCGCGGTCGATCCAGGCCGAGTCGACCGTGCCCGATTCTTGCAGCCACGGCAAGAGCTTTCGAGTCAGCGCGCCGAGCCCGAGTGCGACGACATGGCCGTCCTTCACGGGATGGACGAGGGGAAGCCAGCGCGGACCGATCTGCAGGACGGATCCGTCTCGCTGATAGTCGAAGCCCTGAATCGCGTGCGCCGTCATGCCATTCAACATGGTCCAGGTCATCGCACTCTGGGCAGAGATGTCGACGAAGACGCCGCGTCCCGTGGTGCGGACCCGGGCGTGGCCGATCATCGCCGCGATCGCCGCCTCCGCCCCGGCATGTCGCCAGGCCTGGGGGATGCTGAGCCGAATCGGGGCGCGATCCGCCTCGCCCTGAAGCGATACCGGGCCGCCGAGAGCGGCGATCGTGAGGTCCGCGGCGGGTAGATTCGCGTGGGGGCCACCGACACCGAAGGGCGTTACCCGGACGTGAACGAGCTGCGGGTTGGCTTCGAAGAGCCTTTCGGAAACGAGGCCCGCTTCGTCGAGCAGGCTGGGTGGCCCCGAGTCGATCAGGAAATCGGCGCCTTCGATCAGAGCGAGGAACGTGCGCCTGGCTGTCTCGCTCGTGAAATCGAGCTCGATCGAACGCTTGTTGCGGTTATACGCCGCGAAGCTCAGGCTGCGCTCGGAGTTCGCGCCATCGCCGAGCAGGGGGCCCGCGCGTCGGGCTTCGCTGCCGCCCTCGGGTTCGACCCGCACGACATCCGCGCCGAGATCGCCGAGCATCATGCCGGCGATCTGGCCCCGGACGTCGGTCAGATCGAGGACCCGATAGGGGGCGAGCAGGCTCATCGCCCGATCGATTCGACTACTGGTCCGCCGAGAAGATCCGTTCGACGAAGCGCCAGCCGCCCCCGGTCCTCGTCAGTGTGTCCCGATATCGGCCGGTGACGATGACCTTGTACTCGGGGCCCGCGAGATAGCCAATCAGGAAGGCCGACCCCGTGGCCGCTTCAGCGTCTCCGTCGACGACGATATTCGTCGCGTCGTGTCGCATGAGCGGCATGGCTTTGTGGGTCTGGGTGCCGAATTCGGCGATGGCCTCATGACCTTCGAGCAGGCCGTTGCCGGGATCAAAGACGCCTTCCGGAACGAAACAGCCCCCGAATGCCTTGCCGTCGCCGGTGTCGATGGCGGTGTTGTAGCGCGAGTAGAGCTGGAGGATTTCAGTGGTGTCGTCGGTCGTGAGGGCCATTGGGGGGCTTCCTTTTTTGGGGGGGGCTCTGGCGTTCTCGGAGCGGTCGATCGGTCGAGTGACAGGAAGACCCTACGTGATGTCGAGCCGCGCGCAAGCGACCCGGAGGCTCGCATCCGTGGGTGCCGGAGAGCCGCTCTCCTTCGATCTCCGCCGGGGGAAGCGGTGACGGATCGTCGAGCGGATTCGCGTGCGCGGCCGGGGGGGGCCATCGTCATGAGAGAAACGAGCGTTGTTCGGACGAGCTTGTCCCGACGGGCCGAAGGTGGCTATTTCGCGGCGCCGCGGGCTCGGCGATCGCGGGATCCCGGAGATTCGCAGACCGGATTGTCCCATCGATCGAGGTCGCGCTATAACCCCGACCAAACGCGTTGGGCGCGGGCGAATATGTCCCATGCCTCGGATCTCCCCTGGCGCGCTCAGGCGCGTGAGGCGAGCGGAGGAGCGATAGATGGCGAAGGACGACCCGGCTCTGGTGGGCATCGTGATGGGCTCGGCCTCCGACTGGCCGACGATGGAGAACGCGGCGATCGTCCTGGAGGCGCTCGAGATTCCGCATGAGACGCGCGTCGTCTCCGCGCATCGAACACCCGACCTGCTCTTCGAATATGCCGAGACCGCGGCCGAACGCGGTCTTCGGGCCATCATCGCTGGAGCCGGCGGTGCCGCCCACCTTCCGGGCATGCTCGCGGCGAAGACCTGGGTGCCCGTGCTGGGTGTTCCGATCGAGAGCAAGGCGCTCAGCGGCATGGATTCGCTTCTCTCGATCGCCCAGATGCCGGGTGGCGTTCCGGTTGGGACCCTCGCGATCGGAAAATCGGGGGCGAAGAACGCCGCCCTGCTGGCGGCCGCGATGATCGCGACAACGGATACGGGTGCGCGGAAGCGACTCGAGGAGTGGCGTGCACAGCAGACTGCGGATGTGCTCGCCAACCCGGACCCGTCGAAGGCCACGCGTTAGGTGAGGGCGATTCTTTCTCACGCGTTCGAATGATCGCGGTGACCATATAGGGAGTTCGGGTTCGATGAAGGTCGGGATTCTCGGCGGTGGGCAGCTCGGACAGATGTTGGCCGATGCAGCGAGCAAGCTCTCGGTCGAGACGCTCGTGCTGGATCCGAAACCCGATGCGGTCGCCGGCCGGATCACTCGGCTCATCACGGCCGATTGGGTGGACCCCGCGGCCCTCGACCAACTCGCAGCTTGTGACGTTGTGACCTACGAGTTCGAGAATGTTCCGGCCGCCGCCGTCGAGAGATTGAGCGCCGTCGCGCCGGTTCACCCCTCGCCCGAGGCGCTCGCCTGCTCCGGTGACCGCATCGTCGAGAAGGATCTATTTCGCGAGCTGGGCATCGAGACGGCGCCCTTCGTCGCGGTCGATGCTCGTGAGGACCTCGATCGCGGGGTCGAGAAGATCGGACTCCCCGCGATTCTCAAGACGCGGCGCTTCGGGTATGACGGGAAGGGACAAGCCCTCCTGCGAGACGCCACCGACGTGGACGCGGCCTGGGAAATTCTGGGCGGGCAGGCGCTGATCCTCGAGGGGTTCGTCCCCTTCGACCGGGAGGTCTCCGTGCTGGCGGCGCGCGGACGTGACGGCGAGATGCGTTATTGGCCCGCGACCGAGAATGTTCATGTCGACGGCATCCTCCACATTTCCCGCGCGCCGGCGCCAGAGGTTTCGGATGCGTTGCTCGCGTCTGCGGTCGCGGGTCTCGAGGCGGTGATGGCGCGACTCGATTATGTCGGCGTCCTGGTCGTCGAGTTCTTCCAGCTCGGCGACCGATTGGTCGCGAACGAGATGGCCTGCCGCGTGCACAACTCGGGCCACTGGACGATCGAGGGTGCCTCGGCGAGCCAATTTGAGAACCATATGCGCTCGGTGGTAGGCCTATCTCTGGCACCGACGGAGACTGCGGGTTTTGCGGCCATGATCAATCTGGTGGGGGAAATCCCGACGCTCTCTCCGCTCGAGGAGAAATCGAATATCCATCTCCATGTGTACGGGAAATCCTCGGCGCCGGGCCGAAAGCTCGGACACGTGACGGTGGTCGCCGATTCGAGAGAGGCGCTCGAGGAGCGCATTCGAGAAGTCCTCGAGGTCGTTGGAGACCGGGCCGCCGCTTCGACTTGAATGCATGATTCCGCCTGCGGTCGCCCCCTCCCCCCTAGCGCGCGGCCGATTCGAATGCGCTCGCATCGACGGCGTTCATTCGTCTCTCGTATTCTCCCATGTTATGCGGCCACTGGGTCACGATCCGCCCCGAAGGGCTCTTGTAATAGCCAAGACAATTTGCCTGCCAGACGTCGACGCCGTCGATATCCTTTTGGATGGCGTCGTTATAGGCTTCCGTGGCTGCGGGGGTGGCCTCTAGCCAGGCGAGCCCCTCTGTCTCGATGCGCTCGATCTGTCGGATGGCAAACGCGACCTGGTGCTCGATCATTTCGAGGATCGATCCGTTATTTGTGTTCGGCCCGTACATCATGAAGAGATTCGGGAAATGCGGGACCATCGTCCCCAGGAAGGCGTACGCCCCCTCGCTCCAGGCCTCCTCGAGCCGCGCGCCCTCACGCCCCGTTACATCGATCGCCGACAGGTATCGTGTCGTGTCGAAGCCCGTGGCCAGGATCAGTGTGTCGACTTCGCGTAGCTTGCCGTCCGCGGTGACGACGCCCTTGGGGTCGATTCGCTCGATCGAATCCGTCACGAGTTCAACGTTCGGCCGATTGAAGGTCGAGTAGAAGTTATTCGAGAGGAGGGGGCGTTTGCAGCCATAGGGATGGTCCGGTGTGAGCTTGCGCCGGGTCTCCGGATCCTCGACCTCGCTGATGGCGTCGCGGCCGGCCTGGTCCGAGGCCGCCAGCAACTCGTCGTTGTCGAAAGTGAGGACGGGCTCGATCTCCTTGTAGATCTCCCTGCGCATCTCGTAGACGAGTTCGGGCTGATTGCGAAAGATGTCGATCTGTTCCTGGCTGAAAGGGGTGTCCGCTTTGGGCAGCACCCAGTTGGCCGTTCGCTGGTAGAGATCGACCTGGTCAGCTCGTTTGGCGATTTCGGGAACGAATTGCACAGCGCTGGCGGCGCTTCCGATGACCGCCACCCGTTCGCCCGTGACGTCGTGATCCTCCCGCCAGCGAGCGGAATGGAAGCGGGTGCCTTCGAAGGCATCGAGGCCCGGAATATCCGGGTAGTTGAGTTCGTTGAACATGCCGAGTGCGCTCAACAGAATCCGCGCCTCGTAGATCTCACCGCTTTCGGTGGTGACGCGCCAGGCGGATTCCGAGTCGATCCATTCCGCTTTTGCGACCTCGGTTTCGAGACGAATATGCGGAAGCAGACCATGCTTCTCCGCGCATTGCTCGAGATAGGTCAGGATCTCGGCTTGCGGCGAGAAGGGTCGTGGCCAGTCGAGCCGGCAGTCGAAGGAAAAGGAATAGAGGTGGGAGGGAACATCGCACGCCGCACCGGGATAGCGATTGTGATACCAGGTCCCGCCTACACCAGCGGCCTTTTCGAGAATCACGAAGTCCTCACGACCCGACTCCTTGAGTTTGATGCCCGAGCAGAGGCCGCCGGGGCCGGCTCCGATGACGAGATATTCGTGTCGAATCATGATGTTGTGATTCCTTTGGTTGGGGTGGGCTCGAAGGCAGGTCCTTCGAAAAATCCCTTCGAGGGCCAATCGAATCGCTCGAAGAGCGGCGCGAGTTCCTCGCGGATCTCGGCTTCGTCGAGGCCGAACTCTTCGAGTGAGTAGCTGTGTTTCGTTTCGTGCGTACCGGTCTTGGCCTCCGCTTCGTCGAGGATCGCCTCGAATTCCGGGGACATTTCGTATCCGAGATCCGCATAGACCCTCTGGATGGCCTCCTTGGGATGGGCGATCAGGTCGCGATAGTCGATCTCTGTGACCGTCTGCTCGGGATGGCGAGCGAGGACTTCATCGGGATACGAATAGCTATGAAGCGATTGTTCGGAGATCAACCGAAAGCCGTTCTGTATGCGCTCCTCGGTGACGCCGCGGATTTGCCAGAAGCCTTGCATGAGTTTCAGCAGGCTCGGGATCGTCTCGAGGGGATTTCGATAGGGGATGATGAATCTTGCATCGGGGAAGAATTCGATCAGGGACTCGATGCGACCGGTAAAGGTGGGATTCTTGCTCAGGTGGACCAGATCGGGACCGTTCAGGAAGAGCTGGCGTCGGATGCACTCGCGATAGAAGTGCATCATGCGGCGGCGCTTTCGGTCGGGCCATTCGTCGATGTAATGAACACCGACGACCGAGAGGTCGGGTATGCGAAGCGACCAGGAGCCCGATGAACACGAATAGGTGAGTATGCCGTCGTCCTCCTCGGGGTAGTTGGCCGCCTGGTGGTGGGCATCCTCGGTCTTTGAGTAGCGGGCATCGCTACGAGCCTTCGCCCGACGCTCGAAGAAGCCGCCCAATCGCTCTTCGTCCAGGCGCGCGAAGAGACGAATCAGCTTCTTCGGGATCAGCGCGGGCCAGAAGAGTTCATACATCATGAAACAGGAGAAGCGTTCGGCGTCTCGGTAGAGGAGGTCGTGAAGATGGGTCGTGCCGCTCCGCCCGTGTCCGATCACGAATACGGGTTCACGAATTTCGGTCTTGCGCAAGCCGGGGAAGATGATCGGGTCGAGGGCGAAAGAGAGGGCGTTGATGCTCGCGATGAGTGGGACGCGTAGCAGAAGGAGGGAAAAGAGTTTTCGCTTGCGACCGGGGTCGCTCTCGTTCCACGCGTAGCGGAGCATTCTCCCCCAGCACGCAAAGTCGAAATAGAACATCCGGCTGCCCGCCCCCTCTCCTCGTTTTAGCCGTGCGCGATTTCGTAGATCGCGTATTCGACGCAATCCGGGTGCATACGTCCCTCCCCGACCGCGACCGACGTGCTGAGCCAGGCGTATTTCGGATCCGCACATTCCATCCGGACCTGGGTCAAGAATGTGTTGTCACCGTATTCGGTCGACTGCCCCGCCGCGAGCTTGCCGCCAACGACTTCGTTGAAATCCATGATGCCGCTGTAGCGGAGGTAGATATGGGCACCGTCATCCGTTCGGAGCATGAGCCGCACGTCGACTTGGCCGAATCCCTCACCGGCGTCGAGGAACCACTCGCCGCCACCCGGGAGTACTTCGCCTTTCAAACCTTCGCCCTCGAAATACCCGCCCGTTGCGTTGAAGACGCGGCGCGTACCGATCGGCATGGGACCGATTTCGATCGGGCCCTCGACAGCGACCTTCATCTGCAGGAGGTGGACGAGTTTCATGTGGTGTTTCTCCGAGGACGAGATTCGTGGATCGCGAAGGAATGAAGAGGGAATCCCAGAAGCCGGCGCGACACAACCCGTCACCGGGCTACGCTCGGGGCCATGTTTGCCGAATTCGACCATCACGCTGCCTTCGTGAACGGCCAACAGATTCACTATGTCCGCGCCGGGGAGGGCGAGCCGCTCGTTCTTCTACATGGTTGGCCGCAGACCTGGTATATGTGGCGAAAGGTGATTCCGGCGCTGTCCGAGCGCTATACGGTGATCGCACCGGATCTCCGGGGGTTTGGCCAATCCTCGAAGCCGATCGATGGATACGACAAGCGGACGGTCGCGAGCGATATCTACGAGCTCGTGAAATCACTCGACTTCGAGAAGATCTTCCTGGTTGGGCACGATTTCGGAGGCCCAACCGCCTACGCCTATGCCTGCGCCCATCCAGAGGATATCCGCCGTCTCGTGATCCTCGACGTTGCGATTACGATCGACGAGGCTGAACAGGCCCGATACTACAAAGAACGCTTTCACCTCTCGTTCAACGCCCAACCCGACATTGCCATCGCGCTCGTGACCGGTCGCGAACGTATTTTCCTGACACACTTCTATCGCAACTGTTATAACCCCGGGGCCTTCAGCCTGGAGGATATCGATGAGTACGTCGCCGCCTTCTCGGCGCCGGGTGCGATGCGCGCGAGCATGGCGCATTACGGTGCGTTGCCCCTCGATCTGAAACACAACCAGGAAAATGCGAAAACGAAACTCGAGATGCCCGTTCTCGCGCTGGGTGGTGAACTCAGCTTCGCGGGGGGCGTGCAGGCATCGCTCGAGCACGTTGCGAGGGACGTGCGAGGTGGTGTCATCGCGGGTTGTGCCCATTGGGTGGCGGAAGAACAACCAGAGGCGCTACTCGAGCGGCTCTTCGAGTTCTTCGAGGAAGAGAGCCCTTAGGTCTGATTGCGGACGTGGTGGTTTGTCGATCACGAGGGGGGGGCGAATTTGCGGGAAGCGATCTTTCGATCCCCGCACCACAGGTTTCGGATCCTGGTCTGTGCGCTCGCGGCGGTCGCAGCCCAGGTGTCCTGCGCCGGGCCGACGGAGCATGTGGTGGAGCCCTATCGCAGCAGCAAAGCGAAGGCCTTCGTCTTGAGCAAACGTGCCGCGGCGCAGTGTGTCCTGTCCGGGCAGAACGATCGAATCCGACCGACTCGCCCCATCGTGACGGATGGCTGCTCGCGATCTCCGGACACCGTGTGGAAGCTCTCCTGCTGCGTCGAGCACGATATCGCCTACTGGTGCGGGGGCGATGCCGAGGCGCGGCGTACGGCGGATGCTGCCCTCGGCCGTTGCGTGCGCGAAAACGCGCACCCTCATTATGGGCTGGTTGATGGAGACCGGTGTCCGGGTCGGTGGCCACCCGATCTTCCCCTCGCCTGATCGCTGGGGATATGGACACCCGTATCGGCGGACGTACCCATCGGCCGCTCCGGACGATTAGCGGCACCCGTTTTCTCCGGCCCGGTGGGTCCGTGGCGCGGGGGTGAGGGGCTTTAGGATCGATCGTCCGAGCGGCGGCGAAGGAGGTCGAGGCGTTTCTCGAAAGATCGCTTACGTTCTCACGGGTGATCGACGGTGCGCGCGGTTGATGGAAAGCCCTGGGCCGACGCGTCTCGCGTTTCGATCGCATGAGGAGATGACAATGCTTTCCGTTGGAAGCGACGCACCCGATTTCTCGGCCCAGGATCAGGATGCGAATCAGGTGACCCGCTCCGGGCTCTCGGGTAAATGGATCGCGATGTGGTGGTACCCCAAGGCCTCGACCCCTGGTTGAACGGTTCAGGGCCACGGGTTCCGTGAGCAAGAAAAGGCGTTCGAAAGCGCCAACGCGGTCGTGTTGGGCGTTTCCTTCGATTCGGTGGCAGACCAGAAGAAATTCGCCGAAGCCGAGGGCTTCCCCTATCCCCTCTTGTCGGACCCAGACAAGACGATGGGAGCCGCATACGATGCCTGTCGCCAGGAGGGCGAGAAGTATTTCGAAGCGGGAATCCCGAGGCGGATCAGCTACCTGATCAATCCGGATGGCAAGATTGCGAAAGCCTACGATGTCGAGAACGAGAAGCTCGATCTGGCTTCCCATGCGGCGGCCATCCTTGCGGATATTCGCGCAGGGAGTTAGTCGATCGCCCGGGAGGCCGCACGCGGTGTGGCTCCCGGGTGGTTCGCGCGCTCAGGCGATCCGCCACTGCACCAGCGTGAAGGGCGGCTTCCCGTCGTCGTGGTCTTCGTAGACCGGCTCGACGGTGACACCAATCGAGAGGTCGCCCTCGGGCGGGTTCACGAGATTGCCGACCATGCGAATTCCGTTCGCCTCCGGAAACTCGACGAGAACGATGACGTATGGGCAGGCTTCAGCCAGGGCGGGATGAACCGGGTGCCAGGGGCGCTGCCAGCTGAAGAGGATCGCCGGTCCGGGAATCCGTTGGAAGGTCAGGTCGAAGGAGAGGCAGCGATGGCAGATCCATTCCGCGGCCCATTGCCATCCCTGACAACTCGAACACCGCTGGGCAAAGAGTTCGTGGCGCCTCGTGCCTTCCCAATAGGGCGCGTCGAGTCCGTCCGGGAGCGGCATCGGCTGCGGCAATCCGTCGGGTAGAATGGGCAAGGTGGTGTCGGATGGGTTGTCAGCGATACTCATAGCGTGGCCTCCGAGCCTACGATCATGTTGGTTGCGGGCGTGACCATCGGTCCCGAGTTGACGAAAGCGACCTCCGCCTCCGCGACCGGATTGGGTGAGGTGCCCCGAATCTGGCGGACGGCTTCGATGTTGAGTTCGAGGCCGTGCATATAACACTCGGCGAGGTTGCCCCCGCTCGTGTTGAGGGGGAGCTTCCCGCTCGGTGCGATCAGGTTCTCGAAGGTGATGAACTCGTTGGCCTCTTCATAAGTGCAGAAGCCGTGTTCGATCAGGCTCATGACGACGCCGCCGGTAAAGTTCTCGTAACTCTGGACGACATCTACGTCCTTGGGTCCGAGTTCGGCCATCTCGAAGAGATTCGGGCCGACGGTCTTGAAGCTCGAGGTCGCGTAGTCGGGATTATTATGTCCGCCCGCACCTGACCTGTACTCGGCCCCCTGGGCTGCGCCGAGCAGATAGACGGGCTTCTGCTTCAGATCTTTCGCTCGGTCGGCTGGGACGAGGATCATCGCGGCGGCCCCATCGTTTTCGAGGCAACAATCGAAGAGTCGGAAGGGCTCGGTGATCCAGCGCGAGGCATTGTACTTCTCCTCATCGAGGGGGCGACCGTGCATGACGGCGCGAGGGTTGTTCTGGGCATGGTGATAGGCCGCCATCGCGACCGAGCGCAGCGTGTTTCGTTCGATGCCATGGTCGTGCATGAGTCGCGTCGTGCGCATGGCGAACATCTGGGCCGGCGACATCATGCCGTAGGGAATCCAGGTTGCGGCCTCACCGGCGATCACCGTCGGATAGTGGGCGGCGTTTCCGAACCGGGCCCCCTGTCCCTGGGCGAGTCCGCGGTAGACGACGACACAATCCGCGAATCCCGCGTGGATTGCGGCTGCCGCATTCCCGACCGCTCCCGAGCCGCCTCCGCCGCCACCGCCAAAGACCATATTCGAGAAGCGCAGCTGCTTCATGCCGAGGGCTGCGGCGAGCCGATCCGATGGATTCCCGTCGTTGGCGTAGGTAGCGATCCCGTCGATGTCGCGGGGATCGATTCCAGCGTCGTTGGCCGCGTTCAGGATGGCCGTCAGCAAGAGCTTGAATTGTGCATCCGGCGATTTTCCGTGCTTGTAGTAGATGCTCTCACCCACACCGGCGACAGCGACCTGTCCGCGTAGCGTTCTCTTCTGTTTCATCGCGCCCTCCGCTCCGATCGAATTTCGTGAGACCTCGTTCACGATACGCCAGCCGCGAATGCGCGTCTCTGACCCCGGGCGGTGGATTCGAGCGCCGATCGGTGTCAGTGGTAGACCAGATTCCGAGATCCCCGGGTCCGCCGCGGACCCATTGTGGTCGGTGGGTCGAACGCGCCATAATCACCATTCGCGTGTGATGCGACCGGAGGAATACGCCCCCTTGTCCCAACCCCTGTCCCAACGAGAGTCCCGATTCGAAGCCCCCACCGAGGTCGATGGCGCGGTCGCCCTGCTGCAGGCGGAGGAGGGCGCGCGCATTCTCGCCGGCGGAACCGACCTTCTCGTCCAGATGCGACTCGGCGCGGGATCGCCCGCGCTTTTCGTCGACGTGAAGCGGATTCCGCGACTGATGGCGATGACAGTCGACGCGTCGGGTTTGACGCTCGGGGCTGCGGTGCCCGCCGCCGAGATCTTCGAGAATGAAGCGATCAAGGATCTGTGGCCGGGTCTTGCGGAGGCGATCTACTTGATTGGATCGACCCAGGTCCAGGGACGCGCCACGGTTTCCGGCAATCTCTGTAACGCGTCGCCCGGTGCCGATTCGGTGCCGGCCTTGATCGCCTGCCGGGCGATCGCCGTGATCGTCGGCCCGAAGGGCGAACGCGAGGTCGCGATCGAAGAATTCACGACGGGTCCGGGACAGACCGTGCTCGAGCGCGGGGAACTCGTCGTCGAGTTCAAGATCCCGGTGCCGGCCCCCCACGCCTCGGATGCCTATCAGCGATTGACTCCGCGCACGGAGATGGATATTGCGGTGGTCGGTGTCGGTGTCTCGCTCGAACTCGATGGCGACGGCGTGGTCAGTTCGGCGCGGGTCGTGCTGGGTGCGGTGGGGCCGAAGGTGATTTGCGCTGAGGCTTCAGCGGCCGCGCTCGTGGGTACGCGCCTCGAAGACGCTGCCCTCGAGGCCGTTGCCGAGGCGGCGAGTGCTGCGGCGACTCCGATCGATGACAAGCGTGGGACGGCTGTGTATCGCAAGCGGGTGACCGGAGTGCTGGCCAAGCGGGTCGCCCGAGTTGCCTACGAGCGTGCAAAGAGTCGCTAAGGGGTCCTACTCGGCCGACGGCTCCTTGGCTGACGGCTCTTTGCTGGCAGAAGACTCCGCCATTTCTCGATTCCCGAACACAAAGAGAAGAGACCAGACAGTGGCAAAGATCCGAGTCGAAACGACGATCAACGGTGAAGAAACGGAATTCCTGTGTGCGGGCGATCAAAGCCTGCTCGATGTGCTGCGCAACGACCTGGGGATGACCGGGACGAAAGAGGGTTGCGCGAGCGGTGATTGCGGGGCCTGTTCCGTGATCGTCGACGATCGGCTCGTTCCCGCCTGCCTGGTGCTCGCGGCCGAGACCGACGGCCGGAAGGTCCAGACCATCGAAGGCGTCGCGAAGGGCAAGCGCCTGACGCCGATCCAACAAAAATTCCTGGAGCACGGCGGGCTGCAATGCGGCATCTGCACTCCCGGCTTCATCGTCGCCGCGGAGAAGCTGCTCGAGACGAATCCCGATCCGACAGAGGAGGAGGCCCGCTACTACCTGGCCGGCAATCTCTGTCGCTGCACGGGTTACGACAAAATCATTCGCGCGGTGCTCGACGCCGCCGCCGTGATGCGGGAGGAAGGGGCATGAGCGGCGGATCGCAAGGGAAGGCACCCGAAAAGAAATACAAGCAGATCGGCAGCCGGCCGATTCGGCACGATGGCCTCGACAAGGTGACGGGGCGCGCGCGTTTCGGTGCGGATTACACTCTCCCCGGGATGCTTTGGGGCGTCTTCGTTCGCAGTCCCCACGCTCATGCGAAGATCCTCTCGATCGATTCGAGTCGAGCCGAGAGCGTCCCCGGTGTTCACGCTGTCATCACCGCAGCCGACTTTCCAGACGTTCCGATGGATTGGATCCCGGCGGGTTCGACCGGTCTCGACTTCGGTGCTAATGCGCGCACGGTCCTGGCTCGGGAGAAGGTTCTCTTTCACGGTCACGCCTTCGCCGCGATCGCGGCGTCGACGGTCGAGATCGCCCGCGAAGCCGCGGAGCTGATCGATGTCGAGTGGGAAGTCCTGAAGCCCGTTCTCACCCTCGATGAAGCGCTCGCGCCCGATGCACCGATCCTGCACGAAGGGCAGGAGACGATGGGCGGTGGCGACAAGCCCGAAGGGGATTCGAATATCTCGAACCAGGTCATTTTCGAGGGAGGCGATGTCGAGGCCGGTTTTGCGCAAGCGGATGTAATCGTCGAGGGGACTTTCGTGACGCCGATGGTCCATCAGGGCTATATCGAGCCCCACGCCTGCCTCGCCAATGTGAAAGAGGACGGGACCAGCGAGATCTGGGCCACGACCCAGGGTGCGTTCGGGGTGAAGAGCGAAGTTTCGATGATCACCGGGACCGACCCGAATACGATCAAGGTCACGCCGACCGAAATCGGCGGTGGCTTCGGCGGCAAGATCGCCGTCTATCTGGAACCGGCCGCGTTGGTGCTCTCCCGAAAGGCCGGGCGTCCGGTCAAGATGACGATGACGCGCGAGGAGGTCTTCCGGGGAACCGGACCGACCTCCGGATCGCGGATGTGGGCGCGCCTCGGGGCGAAGGCGGACGGCACGATGGTCGCCGCGGAAACCCGGTTGGAGTTCGAGGCGGGTGCGTTCCGGGGAGGGTCGGTCGGCGCAGCCTGCATGACGATCTTTTCGCCCTACACGATCCCGAATTTCAAGATCCTCGGGCTCGATATCGTGCTCAACAAGCCGCGGGTCGGCGCCTATCGCGCGCCCGGTGCACCGATCGGTTCGTTCGCCGGCGAGAGCCTGATCGACGAACTCGCCCGCAAACTCGATCGGGATCCGATCGACTTGAGATTGCAGAATGCGGTCGAAGAGGGTGAGAGGGCAAAATTTGGTCCGGTCTTCGGCCCCATCGGTTTCAAGGAGACGCTCGAGGCCATCCGCGAACATCCCCACTACAAGGCGGAACTCGGACCGGATCAGGGTCGCGGGGTCGGTGCGGGATATTGGTTCAACGCGGGTATGCAGTCGAGCGCGACGGTCAGTGTCAACAACGACGGGTCCTCAATCGTCCGGACGGGCAATCCGGATATCGGCGGCTCCCGTGCGAGTCTGGCGCTGATGACGGCCGAGGAACTCGGCATCGACGTGACGCGTGTTCGCCCGATGGTGGGCGATACCGATTCCGTTGGATATTGCGACGTGACAGGCGGCAGCCGGGTGACTTACGCGACGGGGATGGCGGTCATCGATGCCGCCCGTCAGGTCATCGATCATCTGCGCGCGCGCGCCGCCACGATCTGGAACGTCGAACTCGATTCCGTCGAATGGCAGGACGGCAACGCGGTGGCGATCAACGGGGCGGGGGAGAAGGGTTCGCTCAGCCTTGCCGAGATCGCGGCGAAGATGCATCTGACGGGTGGGCCGATCCTGGCGAGTGCATCGGTCAGTCCGCCGGCGGCGGGGGCCGCTTTCGGTGTCCACCTATGCGACGTCGAAGTCGACCGGGAGACGGGCGTGAGCCGCGTGATTCGCTATACGGTCGCGCAGGATGCGGGCAAGGCGATCCACCCGACCTATGTAGAGGGCCAGTTCCAGGGCGGTGCTGCCCAGGGGATCGGCTGGGCGCTCAATGAAGAGTATCTCTGGGATGCCGATGGCAAGATCGACAATGCGAGCTTCCTCGATTATCGGGTGCCGGTCGCCTCGGATCTGCCGATGATCGATACGATCATCATCGAAGTGCCGAACCCTCTCCACCCCTATGGCGTGCGTGGGGTCGGTGAGACGCCGATCGTGCCGCCGCTCGGAACGGTGGCCAACGCGATGTGCGATGCCACGGGTGTGCGCTTTCGTGCCCTGCCGCTGTCGCCGCCGCGGGTGCTCGAGGCGCTCGAAACGGCAGATGGCGACGAGCGCTGAACACGCGGGAGAGGAGTCGCAGTCGTGGTGACGGTGATCTTCTCGACGACACAGCGCCGCTTCACCGACGATGAAGCGAGTGTTGAGATCGAGGCTTCTCGGGTCGACGAGTTGATTCGGGCACTCTACGCGCGCTTCGAAGCGCTCGACGGGATGCTCGAGCACGCTGCCGTGTCGATCGACGGTGTGATCCACAACGATGCGCTCTATGTGCCGCTCGGAGCGAACGTCGAGGTCCATTTCGTGGGTGCGATCGGCGGCGGATCCGGCGACTCGATCGGCCCCTTCGAAGATTTCCTGGCGGGCGATCCGCTCGGTTATGCACGGCGCTGGAATCGCGAGGGCCGCGGCGTGGCGATCGCCACGGTCGTTTCGACCTGGGGCTCTTCACCGTGTCCGCCCGGGAGTCAACTCGCGGTGGACGCGGCGGGCCATTTCGAGGGATCCGTCTCTGGGGGCTGTGTCGAGGGCGTGGTGATCGAGCGGGCGGGCTCCGTCATCGAATCGGGCGAGCCCGTTTTGCTCGAATTTGGGGTCGCCGACGAGGATGCCTGGGCGGTCGGGCTCGCTTGTGGCGGGCGCATCCGCGTCTTCGTAGAGCGCGTCGATTGAAGGGCGCGCTCCTCGACGCCATTCTTGAAGCGCGTGCGGCTCGGCGGCCGATCGCACGGCTCCGCTGGCTCGACGGGGGGCGGGAGGAACTCGTTTCAACTCCCTTTGACGACTCGGGGTCTGCCCACCTGGGGGACGGCCTCGCGGAAGCCGTCGTCGACGCAATTCGCAGCGATCGCGGCGTACTCGTGTCGGCCGCCGAGGGCCCCGTCTTCGTCCACCCCTTCAACCCGTCGATTCGACTCGCCATCGTCGGCGCTGTGCATATCGCCCAGCGCCTGGCGATCCTGGCACGAGGTCTCGGCTACGAAGTGACTCTCATCGATCCGCGTCGTGGATTCCTGACCGAGGCGCGTTTCCCCGGTGTCGCGCTTGACCACACCTGGCCGGATGCAGCGCTCGAGGCCTTCGCGCTGGATGCGCGTTCGGCGGTGGTCGCGTTGAGCCACGACCCGAAGCTCGACGAAAAGGCACTCGAGGTCGCACTTAGGGCACCATGCTTCTATGTGGGCGCGCTCGGAAGCCAGAGGACCCAGGAGCGCCGACGAGATCGATTGCGCGAGGGGGGACTCTCCGAAGAGGCTCTCGCACGGATCCGCGGACCTGTGGGTCTCGATCTCGGCGCGAAGAGTCCCGCGGAGATCGCGCTCTCGATCGCGGCGGAGATCGTCGCGACGTTGAGGGTGCGTTCGTGAAGCACGGTGAGATTCCGCGGGATTCGCTCTCGGGAGTGGTGGGCCTGATTCTCGCAGCCGGCGCTTCGACTCGGATGAGACCGCTTGGAAACAAGCTGACCCAGCTCATTGACGATGAGCGTAGACTCGTCTCGGTGCCGATCGACGCAATGCACGAGGCCGGAATCGATCTCGTCTTCGTCGTGCTCGGGAGCGACGCCGAGTCCCTGCGAGCGTTCCTTCGCGATCGACCCCTCAGCTATGTCTTCAACCCAGAATGGGAGATGGGGTTGGGATCGTCGATCGCGGCGGGTGTGCGCGGCATTCTCGAGTTACACCGGCCGAAGGCGATCATGGTCTGCCTCGGCGATCTGCCGGGCCTGCGCGCCGAGTGGCTGGCCCTGCTCGTCGAACACTTCGACGCGGCCAACACGAGCGATTGCATCTGTGTTCCGACGCATGACGGCCGTTTCGGTCATCCGGTATTATTCGGGTCGGCATATTTCGAGGCGCTGGCGAAACTCGCTGGGGATCATGGCGGGCGATCGATCCTCGAGGCGCACGCCGAACAGATCCGCGAAGTCGAGATCACGAGCGATGCGATCCTGCGAGACATCGACACGCCGGAGGATCTTGACGCGTGGCGCCGCTCGTAGCGGTCCGATTCTGCGCGCCTTGCCGCGAACCCAGGATCCACCGATCGCATCCCCCCGACGGCTGTGATAGCAATGGGGATCGACCGCGGACATTGCGTGGAGCCCCATCGCTCCCGACGACCCCGCCTGAAGTCTCAGCGCACGCGGTCGCGGAATGCAACCAGGAGACCGCCTTTCATGGAAGAGATCCGATTCGACGATATCGACACCCTGCAGACGCATGTGAGCGAGGAATACGGTGACTTCTGTGAATCCGTCGAGATCACCCAGGAGATGGTCAACCAGTTCGCCGAAGTGACGGGTGATCACCAGTGGATTCACGTCGATGTCGAGCGATGTGAGAAGGAGTCGCCCTTCGGCGGCCCCATCGTGCACGGCTTCTTCACGCTCTCGCTCCTGCCGATGCTGGGCACGCGGGCGAAGCCCGCCTACAAGACGATCGGGGTGAAGAACGCGGTGAATTACGGATCGGATAAGCTGCGCTTTCTCAGCCCTGTCCCGGTCGGTTCGAAGGTGCACTCGCGTACTCGCCTGGTTTCGGCCGAAGCGGGCAAGAAGGGCGTGCGGCTCGAGCAGGAGACCGCCATTCATGTCGTGGGGAATGACCGGCCGGCCGTGATCTACAACATGATTACGCTGCTTCAGGGCTAGGGCGCAGAGGCCGTCGCCTTGCGATCGGCGATCGGATGTGGCTCGAGCCCTCGCTAGGAGCGATGCGTTCCTGGGATCAGCCGAATCGCGCGCGAAGGGCAGCCGCGTCGAGGGCGCTCGTTTCGAATATCCGAGCCGCCTTGGCTCCACTCGACAAATCTCCGGCCTCGAGCCGGGTCTGGAGTCGCATCGCTGTTGCAAACGCTTCTGTCGACGTATCAAGCATGCGGACCGCGGTCTTGCCCGTTTTCGGATCGATCAGTTCGTCGAAGGGGATCGGGACGATCTTGCCGTTCTGGCGCGTGATCATCACGTGGCCCACCCCGCCTAGCAGTGTCCGGACGGCACCCGTGCCGAGTTCGCGTGTGTATTCCTGGTCAAACGCGCCGGGCGACACGCAGCGACATTCGTAGCCGACATCCTTCAGGACGATCGTGGCTTTGAGTCCGTGTTCACCGAGCGCGCGCTGGGCTCTCTCGCGGACGAGTGCGCCGAGGGGGAACTCGGCCAGCCGGAGATGTCCGTGCTCGTCCCGGGGAAGGTCCGGAAGTCCAGCCAGATCGGTGGGGTCGATCGATTCGCCGAGGCCCTCCGCAAGGACGATGACGCCATGGGGGCGACCCTCGGCGGTGCTCTTCAGGATCGTTCCCTCGACTCGGCGGGCGAGAGATTCGAGCGAGAGTTTTTGGCCGGCATATTCTTCGGCGACGATCGCCAGGGTCGCGCCGGCCGAGTGGGCGGCGCCCAACGCCAGATGGCCTGCGTTACGGCCCATCATGGTGATGATGAACCAGCGACCCGACGTGCGCGCATCCTCGAGGAGCGTGCAAAGGATCCCGCTCGCGGTCGCTCGGGCCGTTTCGAAGCCGAAAGTTGGAACACCGGGGGGCAGAGGCAGATCGTTGTCGATCGTCTTCGGAACGTGGACCACTTTCAGGCGATCGCCGGCGGCCTCGGCGACGGTGCGTGCCGAGAAACAAGTGTCGTCTCCGCCGATCGAGATCAGGTGATCGATCCCGAGCCGGCCCAGTCCATCGACGACGCGATCCAGGTTTGCCGGATCCTTGGTCGGGTTGGCTCGGGAGGTTCGCAGGATCGATCCGCCCAGTTCGTGGATTCGGGTGACCGCGGCTTCGTCGAGGTCGACGACGTGGTCGACCTCGCCGCGCATGAGCCATTCGAAGCCCTGGATGCAGCCGATCACGCGTGCGCCGCTGCGCCGCGCCGCGATTGTGGCCGCGCTGATCACGCCATTGATGCCGGGTGCGGGGCCTCCGCCCACGACCATTCCAAAGGTTGCCATGCCCCACTCCTTACACGAGTCGGGCGGGAAAATAGCCGGAAGCCGTGTCGATGGCAGCGGGGCGGCGGTGATCCGCCTACGTGGGTCCGGATCGCGCGCCGAGATCAGAGCCGCTTGGCGCCGATCAGGATCGCGGCCAGGATCAGCGGCTCCTGACTCGTCACCCGCCAAGCATGTCGAGTCCCCCGCTGAACGACGCAATCCCCGGTCTGGACGAGTTCCTTGCACCCGTCATCGAGCTCGAGTTCCGCGCTGCCGCCGAGAATGACCACGTAGTCGATCGTGTCGGTGGTGTGCATCCCGGGATCATCGGCTTCGAAATGCTTGGCGAGATCCTCGGGCATCTGCCCGCTGAAATCGCCCGTCGGCGAATCGGCCAGGCCGGGGACCCGCACGATCCTGAAAGCGGTCTCGCCCTCGACAGGGAAATATCCGATTTGCGCGGGCGCGTTCGGATCCGTCGCATCGGGCATCGAGATCGGGCCCTGCGTCGACCACAAATCAAAGCTGCCGGGCGAAGAGGAACGCGGCGGAACGCCGGCGTGGGAGAAGACGGAGGTGCCATTGGGATCGTGTCCAGTCACGACGAGTTTCATCGGGTGTTCTCCTCGCTCGGATCGAGCGTCTGGGTCGTTCATCGGATTCTGCCAGAATCGCCGTGAAGCCAAAAGGAGCTGGATCCACTGGTCCCGAGAGGGGCGGGATGACGTGGATACGCCCTGTTTCGCGCGGGAGCGTCTCCAGGAGAAAGTGACTACGCCTCGAAATTCGGGATCACAAGCGGATTCTCGCCCGCGAGAATGCGACGGAAGCGTTCCTCGACCACCGGTACGACATCTTCGTTCGGCAGAATATGCATGCGCTCTTCCCTGATCGCCTCGACGACCTTGAGCGCGACGTCCTTGGGGGAGTGGCCCATTTCGTCGATGGATTTGCGTGCGCCCGCACCCATCTCACCGTAGTCGGTCGGGCCGCCGTCGGTGGGGCGGTTGCGTTCGCTCTCGAAGATCTTGGTTTCGATCAGGCCCGGACAGAGAACGGAAACTCCGACACCCGTGCCCGAGAGCTCCTGGTAGAGGATCTCCGAAAGGCCGACGACCGCGTGCTTGGTTGCGCAATAGGCGCCGAATCCAGGAACGGTGATCAGGCCGCCGGAGGAGGCGGTGTTCACGATATGTCCCTCGCCCTGGTCGACGAGTCGCTGCGCGAAGGCGTGGATGCCATGGACGACACCGAAGAGGTTCACTTCGAAGACCCAGCGCCAATCCTCGAGAGTCGTCTGGAGCATGGGTGCGATCGGCGCGACGCCCGCATTGTTGCAGAGGATATGGGTCGCCCCGAAATGGGATTCCGTCGCGTCCGCAAGGGTCACCAGGGCCTCGGCCTGGGTGACATCCGTCGCAAGGGTGAGGATCTCGGCGCCCGCCGCTTCGAGTTCCTTGCCGGCGGCGGCAAGCGGCGTTTCCTCGATGTCCGCGAGTACGACGCGTGCGCCCTCTGCGGCGAAAGCCTCGGCCATCGCTCGACCGATTCCACTTGCGGCGCCCGTTACGACGGCCACTTTCCCCTTCAGATCTTGCATTCCAGGTCTCCCCTCCGTCGATCGGTGTCCACGCCGCTCATCGGCGGAGCCTCGATCCTATCACTGCGCAGATCCGATGGGTCGTCGCTGGGCAATGGATCGGCGGGTCTGTATGGCGTCTCCATGTGCAGGATATTGCGGGCGTGCGCGAGTGAAATGGCGGCGGGCTCAGGGCTCCCTCGAAATGCCATAATAGTCGACGTATGCGGCATAGGTGTTCGCCACACTCTCTTCATTCAGGCCATATTCGTCGAGCGAGTAGCGATGGGTACCGAATTTTCCCTTCGGTTTGTCTCGCAGGTAAGCGTGAATCCGATCGGAGTGACCGACGGGCCAGTCGAGGCCGGAACGATCGTAGATCTTTTCGATTGCGGCGACGGGGTCGTCGATCAGGTCCAGGTATTGGCTGTCGACGAATTGATCGTTCGGGAGTTCGCCAGCCTGGCGTTGCTCCATCACGTGGTTGAGCATGTACGAGAATCCGCCCAGCGCGAGCTGCCCATAGACCACGGGGTCCAGATCGTCACTTCGAAGCCAATGGAGCATCGCCGTCGTGCTGGCCGCCGAACCGACGAATCTCTGTGGATCTCGGTGGGTATGGACGGCGATCGCATCCGGATATTCTGCGAAGAGGGCGGTGGCCGTCATGAGATGGGCAGGCGATTTGAGCAGCCATGGCTTTCGCTCGTTTCCGTATTGGAGCGTCTGCAGAAAATTCCGGTGGAGGCGATAGGTTCGCGGGAGGATCTCCGGCCGAGACATCGCCCATTGATCGTACGAGGGAGTCTCGTAATGCATCGCGAAATAGGGGCCTCCGAATTCGAGTGCCATGAAATGGACGCATTCACACGGCAGGTCGCTGCGAAGTTCGTGGAGCGCCGCCAGCTCCGGCTGGATATCCATCCAGAACTCGTGTTCCGCCTCGGCGAGTGCCATCGCGGATTCGGGATCGACCGCGACCCCGTGCGGGATTGGATGCTGTGCCTCCCAGGAAATAGGGGCGCGCAGATTTCTGTCGAGCGCGAGCAGTTCGAGCAAGATCGTCGTTCCGGTTCGTGGCGCGCCGAGGACGAAGATCGGCCTTTCGATTTTTTCCTCGAGGATCGCGGGCTCGTTCGCCCAGGCTTTGCAGAGTCGTAGACGTGTCTGGAGCAGTCGGATTGTTTCCGCGCGGCAGAGCAGGCGACCGAGCAGGTTCGATTTCGACTCCAGATCGATCGAGCGGATTCGTCGCTCGTAGGTCTCCAGCCAGTCTTCGTCCCCGACTTCTACGAGCCCCGTCGAAGATCGCGCCGTCGCGAGCATTTCTCCTGGATCGAGGGGCACGATATGTCGGGGATCGCCGGTCGCCGGTCCGAACTGATTCAGTCGGCGCAACCAACTCGGGCGTTCGTGAAAAATATCCATCCAGCGGGCTCCTCGGAGATGTGGAAATTTCGGGTGATTCCCATCATCGAGCGCGCCGCCCGAGATTTCAAGCGGCTTTTGATGCGATGACGCTGTGCGATGCGGTCCCCTCCGATTGGGAAGGCCGCTATGCTTCGCGCCTTCGGCGATCAGCTGAGG
The DNA here is from genome assembly GCA_002719955.1 of Deltaproteobacteria bacterium. GTDB lineage: Bacteria > Myxococcota_A > UBA9160 > UBA9160 > UBA4427 > UBA4427. Next base: position 32,232 of record PBFW01000058.1, read on the forward strand.
ATCCCATCCCTACGAGGGCGCCCGACCATGCCGTTTTTCAGATATGTCGATCTGGTCCACGCGACGCTCCTGGCGAGCCTGGTCGTGAGTCTTTCCATTCTCGGCTGCATGAGTGGGGTGGACAGTCCGGTTCGATACCCCGCCGACGTCGTGTTTTACGGCGAGCATATCTATACGGTCGAGCCTTCGAATGCCGGCGCAGAAGCCGTCGCACTTAGGGGCGCGGACATCGTCGCGGTTGGTCGACGGGGGGACGTGGAAGCGTGGGTCGGTGAATCGACCCGCGTCGTCGACCTCGGAGAGCGCGCGCTGGTGCCGGGATTCATCGACGCCCACGGGCATCTCGGTATGGTGATGCAGATGCTCGATCTGCTGAACGCGTCGTCCCCTCCGGTCGGGCCAATGGAATCGATCGAGGATATCGTTTCGGCTTTTCACGCGCGCATCACTGAAAAGAGGATTCCCGCCGGCGAATTCGTCATGGGTTATGGCTACGACGATTCGCTGCTGGCCGAGGGGCGGCATCCCAATCGAGACGATCTCGACCGCGCCTCGAGTGACCATCCGATCGTGATCCTCCACGTTTCGGGTCATCTCGCGACGGTGAACTCAGCCGCCCTCGCGATCTTAGGATTCGACGAGACGACGGAGAATCCCTATGGCGGTGTGATCCGGCGGCGTCCGGGCACCCTCATCCCGAACGGCGTGCTCGAGGAGTCGGCCGCACATATGGGGCTGGCCCAAATGTTCGAAGGCGGTGGCCAGACAGATCCAACCGATTTCGCGCGCAGCGTTCGCCGCGCGATCGCCTATCACGCGAGCTACGGCGTGACGACGATTCAGGACGGTGCTTCGAGCCCGGCGATGGTGCAGGGGCTTCGAGCCGTGGCGACGCGAGAGCCCTTCGCGCTCGATGTCGCAGTCTTTCCCGCTTTTCGCGCGGAGGGGGAGGCCGCTTCACTCGAGGCGGTCGGATATTCGCGCGACTATCAGAATGGTGTGCGCGTGGCCGGCGTGAAATTTGTGCTTGACGGATCGCCGCAGGGTCGCACGGCCTGGCTGACGCGGCCCTACGAAGAAGGCCCACCCGGCGTCGCCGCGGATTATGTGGCCTATCCGATGGTGAAGCCCGCATTCTACAAATTGCATGTCAAACGTTTGATCGACGCTGGCATCCCGGTGATCGCGCATGCGAACGGCGATGCGGCGATCGACTTGATGATCGAGGGTGTCGAGGATGCGCTGGCCGGTGAGGAGAAGGATCATCGCTCCGTTACGATCCACGCTCAGCTCGCTCGCGAGGATCAGCTCGATGCGATGAAGCGGCTCGGGATCGTCCCTTCGTTCTTTGCGGCGCACCCCTTCTTCTGGGGCGACTGGCATCGATTGAGCTTCGGGGACGATCGCGCCATGCGGATCAGCCCACTGCGCTCTGCGCGCGATCGCGAGCTTCCCTTCACGATCCACAACGACGCGCCGATCGTACCGCCCGATATCCTGCGGCTCATCGAAGTCGCGGTCGGTCGAAAGACACGCAAGGGCGTCATCCTCGGCGAGGACCAGCGGCTCGGTTTCGAGGAAGCGCTCCACGCCGTCACCCTTGGCGCGGCCTATCAATATTTCGAAGAGGATAGGAAGGGCTCGATCTCCGTCGGGAAGCAGGCGGATCTGGTGATCCTCGAACGGGATCCGGGAGCGCTTTCCGTCGACGAGATCGGTGAGGTCGAAATCCTGGAGACGATCGCGCGGGGTCGCACGGTCTTTGCGGCGCCCTAGCTCCAATCGCCAAAGGGGCCCCGCTGCTGAATGACGAGTTCCCGGGATCTCGTTCCCGTCGGTGTGACGAGCCAGAGGCGATTCCTGCTCGCTGCTACCGCCCATGGCTACCCCCCATCGGGCGCATCGCACGACGAGGAAATCTGCGATGATCTCGCGGGGTCGCTTCAAGAGAATTCCCGGCTGAATACCGGGGATCGAGCTGATCAGAAAGGGAAACTACAATGAATTTAGAAGGCCGTGGCGTCTGGTTCTACCCCGATGGATTGACGAGCGATGAGACCGTCGAGTTCGCTCAGCGACTCGAGGAGATGGGCTACACAGCGCTGTGGTTGCCGGACGCCGGGGGGCGAGATCCCTTCGCCCTAGCGGCGCGGCTGCTCGATCACACGGAGCGACTCGTCCTCGCAACGGGTGTCGCGAATGTCTACGCCCGCGACCCCCTCGCTATGAGGTCCGCGCAGTTGACCCTCGCCGAGCAATCCGGGGGTCGCTTCATTCTCGGTATCGGTATCTCCCATCGGGTGTTGGTCGAAGATGTGCGCGGTCATGTCTACGGCAAGCCCCTGGCTTCGATGCGGGAATATCTGGCCGGGATGAAAGCCGCCCAGTATGTGGCTATCCCTCCCGCCGAGGAGCCGCCGACGTTGCTTGCCGCGCTCGGGCCGAAGATGCTCGAAATCGCCCGGGACGAGGCGGATGGAGCACACCCCTATATGGTGACGCCGGAACATACGCGGCGTGCGCGGGCGATTCTCGGCCCCGACAAGCTTCTCTGTACCGAACAGAAAGTGGTCCTCGAGCCCGATCGGGCGAAGGCGCTCGAAATCGCCCGGGCGACCGCCGCGATCGCGATGGGTCTCACGCTTCCCAATTACCAGAATAATCTCATTCGTCTCGGTTTCGATGCGAGGGATTTCGAGGGTGGGGTCAGCGAACGGGTCATCGATGCGATCGTGGCGATGGGTGATGTGGAGGCGCTCGACGCGCGGGTCGAGGCGCATCACGAGGCCGGTGCGAGCCACGTCTGCATCCATCCGATCCATCCCGACGGGGAGAGCAAGCCCTATTGGCCGGCGCTCGAAGCGCTGGCTCCGAAGGGCTGACGCGGGTCGTTGGGAGATCGCGAAGGGCTCATTGGCTCGGTTGCGCGCCGAGCATGTCTCGCGCGTAACGCCGGGAGGCGAGGTAATGTGCGAGGCCGCCCAGCAGCTGAACGCACGCGGCCATCATGAGCGCGAAGCGGATCGATTCCTCTCCGTAGGTTCCGGAGAGCGATTCGCTCGCCCATCCGACGAAGGCGGGGCCACAGCCGAGACCGATCAGGCTCGCGAAGAATTGCAGAACGGAATAGGCCGTCGCGCGCACGGAGGGGTGGACCACGCTCTGGAGTGCCGCGTTTCCGGTTCCGAGCCACATCGTGCCCAGAAAGGACATGGCCGCGCAGAGGGGTAGGGCGAGCCAGAGCGAATTGATCGACAAGAAGGCGATTGCCAGCGGGACGGCCAGGATCGATGCGATCGCCGGGACCCGAAGATGCCAGGCGAGGTCGATGCGACCCAAGCGATCCGCGAGCAGGCCCGAGCACAGGACACCGGCGAAGGTCGGGGCGGCCTGCGCAAAGGCCAGGGTCACGCCGGCTTCGCTCGCCTCGAGGCCGTGGAGCCGCATCAGGGCGAGGGGAAGGAAGAAGAGGAAACCGTAATTCGTGAACTGATTGAAGGTCGCGGAGGCCGTCAGATACCAGAACGCCGGCAGCCCGAGAAATCGCGAAAACCCCTCTCGCAGGGGCAGCACTTCGACCACGATCTGATCGGCGGCACCCCGTTCGGGTTCGGCGACGCTGCGCCAGAGGACGATCGCCAGAACCAGCCCGGGCAGACCGAAGATCAGGAACGTCGCCCGCCAGCCGAGGGAATCGACGAGAAGGCCGCCGGCGAGGAGCGCGAGGAACGCGCCCGTTTGCCCGCCGGCAGCGGTGATGGCGAGGGCGGTCGCGCGGCGAGCGACCGGAAAATAGTCCGAGAGCAGCGATTGGAGCGGGCCGCTTCCGACGGCTTCACCGATGCCCACTCCGATTCGCGCGGCGAAGATCTGCAGATAGTTCTGGGCGAGTCCGGTCGCGGCCGTGAGCGCACTCCAGGCGACCAATCCCAGCGAGATCAGGTTGCGCCGATTGGCGCGGTCGGCGATAGCCGAAATCGGGATCCCGACGCCGACGTGCATGACGACGAAGGCGAAACCCGTGAGTACGCCGAGTTCGGTATCGCTCAGACCGAATTCGGATTGGATCGCGCCGGCGGTGATGGCGAGGACCTGCCGGTCCATCACGTTCAGGGCGGTCAGCGCGAAGCAGATTCCCAGGACATAGTTGGGGTTGGATCTCCCCTCGGTCATGAAGTGGCAATGCTCCGGGTTACGGGTCGAGGCTGGTTGGGCGAGCGATTTCGCGCTCGAACCAAGACAGCGAGGGAACGCTTCTCCTTCGGCAAGCGTCGATGGTGGACCTGGAATCTAGCCGGCATTCTTGCGAATGCCGGCCGGTTCCTTCGATCCACCGGGATGACCCGGAGAGGGATTGGCCCTATAGAGCCCATTGGCTGGGTCCGGGCCAGTGAAGAACACCGAAATTCGCGAGCGGGTGTGACCCGCGACCGGCTCTGGATTGGCCCAGGACCCGCATCGCCCGGTTTTCGGGCCCTGGACGCCCTCCCGATCGAGAACCTGAGCCCGTTTTCATGAGGAAGGCCGCGGCACACATATCATTCTGCTCGATTCGATTCGGGCACCACGGAATGACCGAGCGAGTACGAGCGATTCCCGCAGTTGGCGCGCCCATCAGTTCGTGCGGAGGGTGTAGAGTTCCGGAGGCCTGGCGGAAGCCTGCACTTCGTGGTGTGCATCGGAAATGAGCGCGTTGCGCGGGATCGAGCGGGAAGCGGCCTGGTCGGCGCTGCTCTTCGACGGCCACGAGGGCCCGAACCCTTCTAGGCGAATTGAGAACGGACCTCCATGATCGAACGTCGCTTCATACCGCTCTTCGCGACCTCTTTCGTCCTCTCGGCGGGCTATGGCTCGATCTATGCGCTGCTCGCTGTAATCCGCGAGCGCTTCGGTTTCAGTGCGACCGAGATCGGAATCCTTGCAGGCGCGGGCTTTCTGGCGGGCTTCTCGGCACAGGTGGCTCTATCGCGTTATGCCGATCGCGGCCATACGCGCACGATGCTCCAATTCGGTCTCGCCTCCGCTGCACTCGGAAATTTTGGATTGGTCGTCGCCGAAGATCTGACGGGTTTCATCGCGTCACGGGTGCTGCTCGGTCTGGGCGCCGGTGCATTCTCGCCCGCTCTTCGTCGTCTCGTGATCGTTTCCGATCCCGGGCGCGCCGGCGAGCGTCTCGGCTTCATGGCGTCCTTCGAGATGGCGGGTTTCATCTCAGGGCCCGTCGTCGCGTCGATCCTTCATCTGGCCTTTGGTCTGCGTGCGACGTTCCTGGCGCTTGCATTGGCGCTGGTCGCGCTCGTCTGGCCCGTCCTGAACGCGCCGATTCAAGAAAACCGGATCACGACGTCGGATTCGAGCCCGATCCGGCTGCTCTTCGCGATTCGTGAGGTGCGCGGGGTGTTGCTCTGCAGTCTCGCCTTCTACACGACGATCGGAGTCTTCGAAGCGATCTGGGCAGTGCTCCTCGCAGACCGTGGCGCCGGGCAACTCTTCATCGGTGCCACGCTGAGCGTGTTCAGTATTCCCATGTTGATCTTTCCACCGATCGCGGGACGTCTCGCGGACCGGCGAGGACCGCTACGCGTGGCGGCGCTGGGAATCGGCATCGCGATCCCCTGCATGCTCGCTTATGGCTGGATGATGAGCCTCGCGGGACTCGCGGTCCTGGTCGCGGTCCATTCGGTTGCGGACTCGTTTACGATGCCCGCCCTGCAACTCGGCATCGCCCGCTCGAGCCCACCCGAGCACCTGGCCTCGGGGCAGGGAATGATCGGTGCGGCGGGGCAGTTGACCGCGGCCGTCACGGCCCTCTCGTCCGGTTGGATCTACGGCGCGTGGGGTGCGGGAACGCTCTTCGGTGGATCGGCGGCGCTGATGGCGGTGTTGCTGGCGACTGGCCTCGCGCTCGGTGTAGCGCTGATGTTCCCGCCGCCGCATCCTCCGAGCGCGGATACCTAGTCGGCGACGGGGTGCCTCCAGGGTCCGGGCGCCGAAGTCGAGCACCCGTCTCCGGGGGGCAATCTTCATGCAAAGACACTCGCGCTGGCAGGCTTTTCCGATGGGCAAGAGGGGGCGCAGTCGATGGTTCCCACGATCTTTTCCGTGGCCGCCTGCATTCGCGTTGCCGAAATATTCTTCTTGATCGGACGTCGCGATTTGCCGTCCGGGGCCCACTCACGACCGCAAGCATCGATTCCCCTCTCGGTGGATCGCCCCGGTCATTTGTGAGACGCGCCCGGTTGCGTCATCGTCGATATGCACACGGGTTGCGCAATGGAGTTCTTCATGGTCACACAACGACGCCCCTTCGCCGCCCTTTCGGGATCGGCCTCTTTGATTCTCGCGTTGGGCCTCGCTGTGATGATTGGATCGGGCTGTCGATCCCAGAACTCGGGCGATACGCCGGGGATGACTGCCTCTACGGTGACCGCGAGCTTCTCGCAGGACGTGACCGGTGGAATGCCGGGGCTCATCGTCACGTTCACCGACACCTCGGCGGGTGATATCACCGATTACAGCTGGGATTTCGGAAATGGCGATATCAGCAGCGCTCAGAATCCCCAGACCACCTACCCGAACGCGGGGATCTACTCGGTTTCGCTGACCGTGGCCGGAACTGGTGGCACCAGTACGCTCGTGATGACGGACCTGATCGAGGTGGCTGGTCTGCCGACGGCCGGATTCGATTGCCTTCCGGAGATCGGATTCGCCCCGCTCACCGTCGACTGCATGAGCCAGTTCGGCTTCGGTGTGAACGTGAGCTGGGATTTTGGGGACGGTACGGTTTCATCCGAAGCCAATCCGACACACGTCTTCGATACCCCGGATCTATATGCGGTCCAACAGACGGTTTCGAATGCCAGCGGCGTCGACGTCGCCATGGCGAATATCGAAGTGCTGCCTCTCTCGATTTCGGCTCTGCCCGGGTCCGGGGCTCTTCCCGGCACGATTCTGTTCTCGGCGGATGTCGGTGGCGCCGCCGGCTTGCTGGAGACCTGGTTCGTGGATGGATCGATCGCCGGGAGCGGGCGGGACGAGATGATTCCCATGCGCCGCCCCGGGATCCACACGGTCGAGTATGTCTTCGCGGGTCAGGCCATCGGGTTGATCGGCACGACCTCGATGGAATTCGTCGTGTCCTACGGTCCGATTTCGGCGGGCTTCTCGCCGAGTGCGGTCGAGGGGGCGGGGCCGCTCAGCGTGACGATGAACGATGAATCCCTCGGTGATGTCACGCAGTGGGAGTGGGACTTCGGAGACGGAACGAACTGTGTCTTTCCCGAACCGGTCGGTGGCGTTCCAACAGGTTCTGTCCTGTGTGACGCGAGCAGTCCGACCCATGTCTACGGCGCGGTGGGAAGATACGACGTCAACCTCACGGTGACCGGGCGGACGGTGGAGGGCGGCGCTGCAAATTCGGTGGACACGCTTCTTCTCACGGATGCCGTGACCGTCACCATCCTCGATCCGAGTTTCGAGAACCAGGTCACCGGCGGCGAGATTGCAGCGGGATGGACCGCCCTGCGACCCGCTGGGGCCCTACAGGCCGCGCAGCATATTGCGCTCTCCGATCTCGGCGTGGTCGACGGGGACGCCGGCATGCCGACGGAGGGCAACAAGTGGGCGGCCCTCGATGGGTTGGGAACGGATGGCTCGACGCCCGCGCCCCTGGTCGAGAATGGAATCGAGCAGGCCTTCCTGCGACCTGCGACCGATACGGTTCTCGAGTTCGATTTCGCTCTGCTCTTCAGCGAACCGCCGGTGCTCGGTTTGATGGACGCGCTCACGGCGACGGTGAGTGACGGGACGACCACCGTCGAAATGCCCAGTGCGGTGGCCGATATCCTGTCCGCCTACGCGGGGCCGTCGTCGCGCTACCCAACGCTCGATGGAAGCCTGACGCGTGTGACACCGGTTCATTCGGCAAGCCTCGATCTGGCGACGGCCTTTCCCGGGGCGCCCGCCGACACGCTGTACACATTGACGATTCGACTCACGAATGCCACCAACGGCTTCAGAAGCCCTCGTGCCTATATCGACAATATCCGGTTCAGCCCCCCGGCAGCGGCCTTCGCGGCGAATTTCTCGATCTCGCCGATACCGGTGGTCGCGGGAGAGCCCACGCAGTTTACGAGCGGCATCTGCCCGGCGGTGTGGGATCGTGCCGCGGCCCTGCCGATGACCTATCGCTGGGATTTCGATTTTCAGGTTTCGGCGATCCCACCCGAGGCGACCGGTTCGAATGAACAGTGTCCGATCTATACCTTCCCCGTTGCGGGTCCCTACGACGTCACTTTGCTCGCACGAGATTCGGACAAGGAGTCTCTCGCTTCGCTCTTGATCGTGGTCATCGAGAGTCCCGAAGCGAGCTTCGCCGCGCATTTCCCCGACCCGGACATCTTCTCGGTCGAGGTTCCAGTCACCCTCAGCTTCCGCGACCCGCTCGTCGAGGAGGACCGGACGATCAAGCTCGAAAATACCTCGGTGTCGGATCCGAGCGACGCGATCACCGATTGGAGCTGGGATTTCGGAGGATTCGGGACGTCGAATCTGGAGACCCCGGCGGACATCGTCATCCCATTCCCCGGTCCCCTGCTGATTCGCCTCACGGTCACCACGGTTTCGGGATTGACCGATACAGGGACACTCAATATCATCGTGGATTGAGCTACTGCCTCTACGATCGCGAAAGCGGGCTTCATTTTGTCAGCTGGACGGACGAAGAAGAAGCCATGCGAGTTCGTTGCGTTGCGCCCCTCATGGATCTAGCGGTCAAAACCCCACGCTCATGGCTTGCCGCACTCGTCTGTCTCGCCGCGCTGGTCGGGATGGCGGAGGTTGCCTCGGCGGCGGAGGGGCGGTCCAGGTTGAGCCCTCCTGCGGTCGTCAGACCGAATCTGCGATTCGGTGTCCACTACGATTTTCTGCGTCAAGATTCCATCCGGACTTATTCTGCGGGGCCTCCGAGCAGCACGCTCCGCGCTCCCAGCCACGAGGCGCATGCGGGGCGCGCCGAACTCATCGCCACGATTCCGATCGCCGGGCCCTTCGGAACTCGGCTCTTCGCTCGAGGTCGTCGCGGGCATACGTCGCGAAGCCTGGATGGCCTCTCACGGGGAAACAACGAGGTGGAATCGCTGGGGACCGGTGCCGAGATATTTCTGCGCAACCCCGAGGTCGGTTCCTTCAGCGTGGGGGGGGGCTTCGATCGTCACTCCGCGGAGGGGACGCTTGCTGCGCGGGAGTACAGCGGAAGTGCGGCGGCATCGATCTTCTTTCCCGATTTCGGTTCGGGTCCCGTCGACTGGGTCGTCCGCTTCGAATTCGCTCATCGGGATGTCTCGGGGACGTCCGGAACGGCGGATTTCGATGCCGATCGATTTCACGTGACGGGTTCGGCCGGATGGTATCTGACCGATGACGTCCAGCTCGTGATTGGAGGCGAGTGGGAGCGAGCCGAAGAAGAGTTCTCGAGCGAAGATCTCCGTGCGGGATTCGCCCGTGTTCGTTGGCGCATTCCAGCGCCGATCTCCATGGAATTCAACCTCGGAGGAGCCGTCGGGATCAATGAATTCAAGCAACCCCCTTTCCGGGGCGATCATCGCTTCACCTACGGCGTGACCGCAGGGCTCGTTCTCCGGTTCCGGTCCGGGGCGACCCTGATCGAATCGGTCCGTCGCTTCGACTGAGAGAGCGACTCTGGCTCGTGGATCACTCGAGCGTTCATCTCATGCGCGGTTCGTAGTCCGCTGCCCGCCCCGTCTTCTCTGGTCAGGACTCGAAGAGAAGTGCTCCATCCTCCAGGGGTGCGTTCCGGATCATCTTCTTGTCGCCGCTGTAGTCCTGGGTGTTCTGCCAGGGGCCGCGGTCCCCCTGCTTCGGGAAGAGATGCATCCTCCTCTGCATATAGCCCGGTGTGAAGTCCTCGATCCAGGGCCGGGCCGGCATACCCTCATCTTCTGGGCGCAGACGTGCCACGACTCGCGCGGCACCGCGTTCGTCCATCCGATTCAGCAGTCGACACACAAATTCCGACGTGAGGTCCGCCCGCAGTGTCCAGGAGGCGTTGATATAGCCGAAGGCATGGAGCAGGTTGGGGATGTCCGAGTACATCATCCCCTTGTAGGACCAGGTCTGTGCAAAATCGATCCGCTCTTCATCGACGGCGAATTCGACTCCCCCCATGACTTTCAGCTCGAGACCGGTCGCCGGCACGATAATTTCGGCTTCGACGTGATCGCCGGATTTCAGCCGGATCCCCGATTCGGTGAAACGATCGATGTGCCCGGTGACGACCGAGGCTCGACCCTCGTTGATCGATTCGAAGAGGTCACCATTGGCCACGAGGCAGAGCCGCTGGTCCCAGGGGGCGTAGCTGGGGGTGAAATGGGTCTCGATGTCGTAGTCGGGTCCGAGCTCTTTGCGAACCCGGTCGAGCAGCGCCGTCCTGACCTTTTCGGGGTGGGTGCGTGTGCGTCGATAGAGAAAGCGCTGTAGCTGGACGTTCTTGAAACGGGTGATCCCATAGGCCCATTTTTCGGGAAGAAATCTCTGTAGCGCATTCGCGATGACGTCCACGTCGGGTCGGGAAATGACGTAGGTCGGGGAGCGCTGGACCATCGTGACATGCGCCGCTTTTTCGGCCATCGCCGGGACGAGCGTGACCGCGGTCGCTCCGCTGCCGATCACGGCGACCCGTCGGCCCGAATAGTCCAGATCCTCGGGCCAGAACTGGGGGTCTGCGATCTGGCCCCGGAAGCGGTCGGTCCCTTCGAACTCCGGCCGGTGACCGCGTTCGTAGTCGTAGTAGCCGCTGCACATGAAGAGCAGGTTGCAGCTCAGTCGGATCTCTTCCGGACTCTCCGTCTTCTCGATCTCGAGGGTCCATCGGGAATCGGCGCTCGACCACGACGCCTTTTGAAGGCCGTGGTGATAACGAATATGACGATGGATGTCGTACTCGTCGGCGGTCTCGACCATGTAGGCGTGAATTGCAGGTCTGTCCGCGATCGCTTTTTCTGCGCGCCAGGGCTTGAAGGAATAGCCGAGCGTATGCATGTCGCTGTCGGAGCGGATGCCCGGATAACGGAAGAGATCCCAGGTGCCGCCCAGGGCGTCGCGTCGCTCGAGCAGCGTGTAGGTCTTGCCCGGGCAGCGCTCTTCGAGGTGGCAGGCGGCACCGATCCCAGACAGGCCGGCGCCGACGATCACGATGTCGAAGTGTTCCATGGCTTCCCCACGATTCGAACCGCACCCAAGGACGCGGACGCGGTCGCGGAAGGGTAACGAGTGATCGCCCCGCGACGAATCCAGCCGGCCCGAGGGACCGCAAAAAAAGCCGGGCCAGGTCAACGTCGCCTGGTCGCGATGACGCGACGAATCCAGCCGGC
>PBFW01000059.1 GCA_002719955.1 Deltaproteobacteria bacterium
GAGATGATCCAGCCGGACAGAGCCGCCGTGGAACGAGTAGCCGCGCGCTACGTCGAGGCGCTCGTCCCGGGGATCGAAGAGGTCTTCCAGGCCCTGCGGAGCGCTGACAAGCGCCTCGCGATCGTCTCCGGGGGTCTCCTGCCTGCGGTCGTCGCGGTCGCTGATGCGCTCGGCGTCGACCGCTCTCAAGTGCACGCTGTCGACCTCTACTTCGATGAGGACGGCGGCTACGCCGGCTTTCAGGAAGAATCTCCCCTCGCCCGCTCAGGAGGAAAGCTGGAAGTCCTTGAGGAGATCGCCGCTACAACGGAGGCTGGGAGCGTCGCCCTCGTAGGAGACGGCGTCACCGACCTCGAAGCTCTCCCAGCGATCTCACGCTTCATAGCCTGGGGCGGCGTCGTCCACCGCGACGAGGTCCACCAACGCTCTGCCTGCTCAACGGACGGTCCGGACGCCCGCGACCTCCTCAACTTTCTCCTCTCTGACTCCGAACGTGCGGCCCTCTCTCGGTCCGCGCAAAACGCATAGACCCTCTCTCGCGCCATGCTCTGGATCCCCGGCCCCACCGAAGTACGCCCCGAAATCCTCGCCGAACTCGCTCGCCCCACGATCGGGCACCGCACCCCTGGCATGGCTGAGCTCCATGAGCGCATCGACCCGCCGCTCAACAACGCCTTCGGCCTCGGGGCCGGCACGACCTCACAGGTCGCCGTCCACTCAACGACCGGGACTGGGATGATGGAGGCTTCGCTGCGCGGCGCGGGTGAGCGCATCCTCTCCGTCGTGAACGGGGCCTTCAGCAAGCGCTTCATGCAAGTCGCAGAGAGCCTCGGGAAGGAGGTGCACGTCCTCGAGGTCGCCTGGGGAATGGGCGTCCTACCTGAGGACCTCGCCGCAGCGCTCGAGAACGAGGGGCCCTTCGACGCGGTCACCTTGGTCGCGAACGAGACCTCCACCGGCGTCCGCACACCCCTCGGCCCGATCGGTGAGGTCATGCGTCAGCACGAGGACACTCACCTCCTCGTCGACGTCGTGAGCTACATCGCGGGGATGCCCGTGGACTTCGACACCAACGGACTCGACTTCGCCTTCGCCGGCGTCCAAAAGGCCTTCGCGTTGCCCCCCGGGATCGCCGTCTTCTGCGCCTCTGAGCGGTACCTCGAGCGCGCGCGCAGCGTCTCGGACCGCGGCTTCTTCCTGGACCCGGTCCGCACCCTCGAGGGTCACATCAACCGCAAGACGCCCGTGACGCCTGCCATCCCCCACTACAACGCCCTCGCCCGACAGCTCGAGGACATCGACGCTGGCGTCACTCTCCCCGAAGGAGAGCGCGACAAGAAGGGGGCAGACGCGTGGCGAGCCCGCTTTGAAAAGCACGAGCGGATGAGGGAGCGCACGCTCTCTTGGGCCTCTGGGCACGGCCTCGAGCCCTTCCCCGGGGAGGGCTTCCGCTCTGCGACCGTGTCCTGCGTCTCGGCTGGCGACCTAGACATCGCCGGCTTTGTCGCTGGCTTGAAAGAGCGCGGCTTCGAGATCTCTAACGGCTACGGCGACCTCAAAGGTCGCACCTTCCGCATCGGTCACATGGGCGACCACATGGAGAGCGACCTCGAGGTGCTCCTCGCTGCAGCCGACAGCGTGATCTCCGAGCTCAGCGAGCGCGCGCCCGCCTGAGCGATCTCTTTTCAGGGGAGCCCGATGTAGTCAGCGAGCGCGTGGCCGAGGCCGCGCACCTCCTCAGCGCTGAGGCGGTGCAGCTGCCCGACGAGCGCGCGCTCTGGATCGATGTTCGGCCAAGAGGCTGGGTCCCGCTGGACCCGCCCATCGAGGATCCCGAGCAGAGCCTTTAGGAGCGACTCATAACCGCGCGCGTGCACGTCCGCTCCTGGGGGCGCGCTCTCGACCATGAGGAGGCACTCTGCCAAGGAGATGCGTGGATCCGCTGCTTCACAAAGCGCCACCACCTGCGCGCGGTATTCGAGGCGCTCCAAGACCGCGGGCGGATCAAAGGCCGCTTGACCCAGGAGACGCACTGCGCGCAGCGGGTGAGAAGAGAGCGGCAGGTGCAACGCCCTGTCGACGAGGTGTCCCTCCTCGTGCGTCGCGACGACATCGAGGAGCTCCGATAAGCTGGGGACCTCCCCGCCGCGCCCCTCAATCACCTGGAGTCGGACGCGGACCCCCGCTCGCATCAAAGGACGAAGCGCGCGGCGCTCCGCGCTCGTCCTAGCGGCCGGAGCGGGGAGGCTCAGGACAGCGTTGGCCTCTTCAACAGACCACTCTCGCTGCAGCTCCAGCCAGCGCCCGTGCTCGCGCCGCACGGCCTCCACGTCGATCCAGTAGCCGTCGTGTAAGGCGGCCCCTGTCACGCTGCGGTTTCTACCCAACCACCCGACAGGCTCGATCCCTTCGCACCAGACCACGGAGCCCGACCACTTGACGCTGAGGTGCGCGCCGCCGATTCGCTCTGTCCACAAGGCGGGGAAGACCGCCCCGTCCGCCCGGTCACGTCCAGCCAGCTGTCCGAGCAAGATGAAGCGCCCCATCGCCTGCCCCAGCTCTGCCAGGCCCTTGACCTCGCTGTCCTTTGGACCGACGCCCAGCCGTTGGTCTTGTCGGCTCACCGCTGGACCAGGGTGCACCAGGGCGGCGAAGGGAGAGAACTCATAGAGCGGCGACGCTGGGATGGAGCCCACCAGAGCGCCGGTCGACTCCTCTCCAAACAGTGTGCTCGCGCCCTCGACCTCGTCAGCTAGGGCGACCAAAAAGCGCTCGATGCCGAGCCAATCAGCGTGCTGCTCGGCGCCGGCCTCCGGGATAGGCTGAAGCTCCTTGCCGAGCGAGCGGTCAAAGAACTCCAACAAGCCGAAGGCCCTGTCAGCTCGCTGGGTGAGCGAGAGCGCAGCGGCAGTGTCCACCGCTGCGAGGTGAGGCGCGAGGGCTTGGGCCTCTGCGAACCAGCCCGCAGCCAAGCAGGCATCCCCGAGGGCGCTCAGGGCGCGACCGCGACCTGGGATCGCTCCCCTAGAGGCCATAACCACGGCTTGCAGGGCCTCACTCTTGGGCCTCCCCCGCTCATCTGTGACACACGCGGGGAGCTCATCGACCCATCTCTCCACCGTATCTCGGAACCGACCAGCGGCGAAGCCCGCGACGCGTCGCTCCCTCGTCGGCGGCCTCAACTCCCCCTCCGCGAGCAGGTCCCAGAGGCCCGCCGCTCTCACCAAGCGCCCGCACTCGTGCGCGAGCCGCGCACGCTGAGACAGCGCGGCGTCCCCTGCGCGACTAGCGAGCGCCACATCAAGCCGCAGCCCGCTTGGATCCAAGTCCCGATGTTCACGCCGCACGAGGCGCGCCTGCTGAGACAGCGCGACCGCCTCATCCTCCGCGAGCCGCGGGTCAGAGAGCACGCTGAGGAGCTCGCGCCAAGCCTCCTTGACGACCTCTTGCTCCTCGAGCCGGAGCCCGAAGGACGCGCGCTGCGCCCGCCACCAGACCGCGTCTGCGCCAAAGAGGACCTCCTCTTCGGAGAGCGCAGTGAGCCTCGCGTAGGCCTCCTCCCCCCGCTCATTGGTGCCGAGGTGACGCGCTAGAGAGAGCGTGAACAGGGCGCGATCAAAGGGATCTCTCGCGAGCGCGATCGCGCGCTCTTCAGAGAGCGCAGCCGCTGCGGCATCCCCGCGCTCCGAAGCGCTCCAAGCGAGGCCGTGATGACCCCACGCAAAGTTCGGGTCATCCCTGACAGCGGAGCGCATCAAGTCGCTGTCTCCGTCGCCGCCCAACCTCCCGAGGAGGTAAGAGGCGCGCGCGCGCGCAGTCAGAAAGGAGGCCGCCGCGAGCCCGGCCTTGCGTCGCTCAAGGACGGCCGACCCGCGGAGCCCCTCACGGTCGATCTCGTCGAGGAGCCGATCGGGAGACACCCAATCAGGAGCGTCGCGGTTCACTCGAGCCAAGAGCGCTCGACGTTCATCGCCGCTCGGATCCAAACCACGCCAGCTGAGCTCTCGCACCTCCGCGAGCAGCGCTGAGACCTCAGACGATACAGAGGACGTCTCTTTGAACTGGAGCGCCGCACAGCCGCACATGAGCGCGACCACGACGAGGCTGATGCCGAGCTTGTTTCTCTCTCTCTCCTTCATCTACCCCCATCGTGAACGACCACGCGGGCGGGTCAAGCCTTAGGAGCTTGCAGGAAGGCACTTCTGCATCCAAAGTGGGGCCATGGCGAACACAGCTAGCACACTCGCCCTGTCTTTGGGGCTGCTTCTCCTCCCTGGGCTGAGCCCTGCGAACCTAGGCACTGCTCATCGAGCGCTCACCACTGGCAAAGAGCTCTCTCCCCACCTCGGAGACCTTGAGTCTGCTCAGAGGGAGGCGAGGGAGCGCAACGCCCCGCTCTTGATCCACATCATCCTTGAGGATGAGGAGCAAAACGACGAGTACCGTAACGGGATCCTCCCAGACGCCGAGCTCGTCAAGCTCTCAGAGACGTGCGTGGTCATCATCGGAAACAACGGCGACCACTCTGAGATAAAGGTCGGGGATCGCACCGTCTGCTCCGCCTACAAGATGTTCGACAGCTGCCCCCAGCACCGCGCCACCTGGGACCCCCTCTACCACAAGTACCAAGACGACAACGGTGAGCTGGGCTGCCCCCAGACGATCCTTCACGCACCAGACGGAGAGATCGCCTGGCGACACAACGTGCGGAACCCACCCGCCGCGAGCGAGATCATCAAGGCGGTCAAGAGCGCCCAGAAGAAGTACGGGAAGAGCCTCACCGCGGAAGAGCTGCGGACCGTCAAGGGTCACCACGTCGCATCGGAGAACGCGGCCAAGGCGCTGGACTGGCCCACGGTCTGGGAGCGCTGCCAAGCGATCCTGGAGATCAGCGATGTCGGCATCTGGGCAGAGGGCGCGAAGGTCTCCATGGCAGAGGCCTTGAAGAAGATGCAGGAGAAGCTCAAGGCGATCGAAGAGAGCTTCAAGCCCGGTGAGGTCGCGGCGGCCTGGCGCGAGTTCAGCGCCTTCGAGGCAGCGACCAAGAAGACCTCTCTTGCGCGCGACGTCACCCTCGTGAAGAAGAGGATTGAGCGAAACAAGAAGCTCAAAGAAGAGCTCGCAGTGATCAAAGTCGAGATGGCCGCCGAGCTGCTCTATGACGACGCAGAGGCGCTCTTGCGAGAGGACGAGGAGCGCAAGGCGATGAGGCTCTTCAAGAAGATCTTAGGCAAGAAGTACGCCGCCACGGAGACAGCCGAGCGCGTCCGGGAGCGCTTCCCGGACCTCCAGTGACTCAATCCTCCTGAAGGAGGAAGCCCTCGAGCACGGCGTCCTGCCCAGACTCTCGGTCGAGGCGCGCCGCTAGCGAGAGCCCTGCGAGGGTGTGGCCCAAGCTGACCCCTTCACCACCAAAGACGTCCCCGGTGTAGACCCGCACTTGGTCGATGAGGTCGCGCTCGAAGTGACTCTCGAGGAGCCTGGGGCCCGCCTCAAGGAGGACCCGCCGCAGCCCCTGTTCCCACAGCCAAAGATGAACCTCGACCAAGGAGACCCTGTCTTCCTCGTCACCTCTGAGCCCGACCACGCGCGCGCCGCTCTCTTCGAGCGCGCGCCAACGCGGGCCGTCGGCCCCTGCGAGGGTCAAGATGACGACCTCGCCAACGGACTCCTCCGTGCCAGGAGCTCGGAAGAGCGCGGCGTCGGTAGGTGTGCGCAGATAGCTGTCCAAGACGACCCGCAGCGGCGCCTCGCCCGTCCCAGGCGAGCGCAGGCTGAGCCTTGGGTCATCGCTCTTGAGCGTCCCCACCCCAGTGAGGATCGCGTCGACCTCTCCGCGCAAGACCTGCACCTCCGCGAGAGACTCAGGGCCCGAGATCCATCGCCCCTCTCCCACGTCCTCGGGCGGTGAGAGCTGGCCAGTCCGCGTCTGCGCCCACTTCGCGATAGTCCAGGGCCTCGCCGCTCGCACGCGGTCAGGAGAGACCCACCCACAGAAGGCCGCGTTCTCCTCCTCGAAGGTGTCGGGCTCCTGGAAGACACAGACCTCGAGGCCCGCCTCCTCCATGAGGCTCACAGCGGCGCCGGAGTGTCGCGGGTCAGGGTCGACTGCCCCGATCCCGACGCGTGGGATGCCGGCGTCTAGGATCGCTTGGAGGCAAGGAGGCGTCTTCCCCTCGCTAGAGCAGGGCTCAAGCGTGACGATGATCGCGTCCCACTCCGCCTCGTCGACGCCCGCGGCGCGCGCCGCGTTCATGGCGTTGACCTCTGCGTGAGCCGACCCCCACCGCTCGTGGAACCCGCGGGCCACCACCCGATCCCCAGAGATGATCGCGGCGCCGACGCACGGGTTAGGCGCGACCGAGAAGCGGTGCTCCTGGCACTCCTTCCTGAGCTCTTCGAGCAGCGGGCCGATGACGGTCGGCTCGAGGGCGTTGGTTTGGCGTTGAATCACGGTCACGTCTCACTGGCAGACTACCCATCTTGGATCTCTATGGCGAAGCCCGATCCCGGTCTGGTGTTTGCTGGCTCATCCACCGTCGCGGCCTCAACCCGCCGGCTGCCTTCGAGAATCGTGCAGGCGCTTGTGCAAAGGTGGCGCATCCTGCACGCTCTCGGGTTCGAGCCCCTCTCTGCAACTCCTAGACACCCCTCAGCTATGAGCACCAAGACTCCCATTCGTGTCGCCGTCACCGGCGCCGCTGGTCAGATCGGCTACTCCCTCCTCCCCCGAATCGCATCTGGCGACGTCTTCGGAGCTGACCAGCCCATCATCCTCCAGATGGTTGAGATCCCCGTCGAGAAGGCCATGCAAGCCCTCGAAGGGGTCGCGATGGAGCTCGACGACTGCGCCTTCCCCTTGCTCCACGGGATGGAGCTCACGAGCGACCCGAACGAAGGCTTCAAGGACGCGAACTGGTGCCTGCTCGTCGGCTCCAAGCCGCGCGGCCCTGGGATGGAGCGCGGCGACCTCATCCGTGAGAACGGGCCGATCTTCACGGGACAGGGGATGGCCATCAACGACAACGCAGCGAGCGACGTGCGCGTCGCCGTCGTAGGGAACCCCTGCAACACCAACTGCCTGATCGCGATGAACTCCGCGCATGACGTGCCGGACGAGCGCTTCAGCGCCATGACCCGCCTTGACCAGAACCGCGCGCAAGCGCAGCTCGCAGCGCGCGCCGACGTCGCGACGACCGCTGTCTGCAACACGCTCATCTGGGGAAACCACTCGGCGACCCAGGTCCCCGACTACAAGAACACCACCATCGATGGGCGCTCTGCGGCGGAGGTGATCGGTGACCTCGACTGGCTGCAGGGTGACTTCTTCAAGACCGTCCAGCAGCGCGGCGCGGCGATCATCAAGGCGCGCGGGCTCTCCAGCGCCACCTCCGCAGCCAACGGCCTCATCGATCACGTGCGTGATCTCGTGAACGCCACCCCGGAGGGCGAGTGGCGCTCTGTCTGTGTCCCCTCCGACGGCAGCTACGGCGTCTCAGAGGGCCTCATCTCGTCCTTCCCTGTGCGCTCCATGGGCGATGGGTCCTGGGAGATCGTCCAAGGGCTCGAGCTAGATGAGTTCCTCAGAGGTCGCCTAGAGGCCACTGTCGCTGAGCTCGAGGAAGAGAGAGAACTCGTCTCCGACCTCCTCGTAAACGCCGGGTAGGCTGAGAGGGACGCTAGTCCCTCTCTATGTCTCCCCTACCGACCCCTCTAGGGCGCCCTCTTCGGCGCCTCTTCGTCAGCGCTCTAGGCCTAGCTGGTCTGGTGATCTCCTGCGCGCTCCCTCCCAACGAGGGAGGACGCGAGGGCGCGACAGGCCTCTTGGTCCTCGAAGAGGGCGGCCCCACGCTCACCCTGCTGGGCACCTCTGAGGTCCGTCAGCGTGTGGCGGTGGCTGACGGCAACGCCAACCTGGTGATCTCTCCCTCTGGCGCCCTCGCCGCCCTCAGCGTCCCTGAGGAGGGCAGAGTCCAGCTGCTCGACATCGTTCGGATGCGCCGCGGGGCGGACATCGAGCTCGGCATGGACTCTCGGCCGAGCGGTCTAGCCTTCATTGATGAGAGCAGGCTCCTCATCGGCTCATCAAGCTCAGGGAAGCTGAGCCTCTACGACAGCGTGTATGGCAGGGTCATCCGCGTCCTCGAGACCGGAGCGGAGTCCATTACCGAGCTCTTCGTCCAGCCTGCAGAGCAGGTAGCCTGGCTCCTCGACTCCCAAGCGGGCCGCGTGACTCGCCTGAGCTGGACGCGACCTGAGCTCCGCCGCTCCATAGAGCTCGGCGAGGGCCTGATCAACCTGGCCTTGAGGCCCGGTTCAAAGGAGCTCTGGGTGCTCTCCAACACCTCAGACAGGATCATCGTCCTCGAGAAGAGCACCCTCGAGCTCCTCGGCGAGATCCCTTGCGCGGGAGGCCCATGCGCGCTGGCCTTCGATCACTCTGACGACGCGTGGGTGGTCTGCGGTGAGAGCGATGAGGTGGTCCGCATCAACGCGGAGACAGGTGAATCTCTTGCCCGCATCTCCATCCCCGCTGGCCGCGAAGGCGGCCGCGCCCGCCCGGTAGACATCCTCCTCGAGCCGGAGTCGAACCGCGCGTGGGTCGCTTGCCATGGGACGGGCTCCCTGCAGATCATCGACCAGCTGATTGAGCGCTGCGTGGCGGAGGTCAACGGGCTGCTCCAGCCCGTCCGGATGAGCCTCGCTCCGCAGGGAGGCCGCTAAGCCTCTGCCTCAATGGGCACGCCGCCGATCCCATAGGCGGTGGCTCGCTCCACACGGACAGGCACCTCACGCCCTATCCAGCTGGCGTCACCTGTGAAGTGCACCGAGACCCCTGTCCGTGTGCGACCGACGAGGTCCCCTTCAACGCGCTCGGAGGCCTCCTCTACGAACACCTCCACCTCCGCACCTATGAGCGCCTTCAAGCGCGCGAGAGCTTGTTCTTCGGAGGCCCGCAGGAGGCGCTGATTGCGCTCCTTCTTCACCTCTTCGGGCACATCGTCTGGCATCCCATCCGCAGAGCGAGTCTCCGGACGCGGGTCGTATTTGAAGACGTAGTTGGTCAGGAAACCGACATCTCGGAGGCCTTGCACTGACTGCTCAAAGTCTTCATCAGTCTCGCCCGGGAAGCCCACGATCCAGTCACTCCCGAGCTCAATCTCAGGGACTGCCTCACGCAGCATCGCCACGCGCTCGTGATAGAGGGCCGTCGTATAGCCCCGCTTCATCGCCTTCAAGATGCGATCCGAGCCCGACTGCATCGGGAGCGGCAGAGAGCGCTCGACCTTGTCACAGTCAGCGACGGCTTGCGCGAAGTTGGGGGTCACGTAGCTCGGGTGCAGCGTGATGAGCTTGATCCTCTTGAGCCCTTCGATCTCCTGAAGGCTCCGCAGGAGGTCGCCGAGGGACACGCGGCCTTGTCGGCCTGTCCCCATCGGGTCTCCTGGACCGGGCTTAGGGAAGTCCTCTCCATAGGAGTTCACCGTCTGGCCGAGCAAGGTGATGACCTGCACCCCCTGATCCACCATCCAGCGCGCCTCGCGCACCAGCTCAGCGATGCCGCGCGAGCGCACGCGCCCGCGGGTGGTCGGGACGATGCAGTAGGTGCAGTTGAGATCACAGCCACGCATCACCGCTAGGAAGCCGTGGTTCCCGCCGATCCAGTCCTCCCCTTGTCGGTCGACCTCGACGCCGCCGTCTCCCCCTGTGTCGAGGAGACGGGCTCCCTTCGCCCCTCCCTCTTCACGACGAGCCCTGAGCTCTTCAACCATCTCTGGCAGGTGCTGGAAGCGCCGCGTCCCGACCACAATGTCCACGTGCCCTGCGCGCTTGAAGACCTTTTCTTCGACCCGCTGTGCCATGCACCCCATGACCCCGATCACGAGGTCTGGGCGGGTCTCTTTGGCGCGCTTGAGCTCACCGAGCCACGACCAAGTGCGCTCCTCTGCGTGCTCGCGGACGCTGCAGGTGTTGAAGAGGACCACGTCAGCCTCGTCTAGGCTGTCTGTGGTCACGTACCCCTTGGTAGCGAAGCGGCCCTCCACGAGGAGCGAGTCGTACTTGTTCATCTGACACCCAAAGGTCACGACGTGAAGCTTGGGGGCCTCCAAGGAGGCCTCCTGGGTCCGCTGAGACTGAAATCGGGTGGTGGTCATTTGTGGTGAGACGAGCCCTAAGGCCGCCGAGCTCAAGGCGAGATGATACCGAGTTCTCACGCTCCTCAGCCCAAAGAGAGGTGACACGATCCAGGAACCTCCGGGAGGAGCGGTGATTCACCCGCTATCCTGCCGACCGTGAGCCCCCCCCCTCCCAAACGCGTCGCCCTCGTGAAGCTAGGCGCCATCGGTGACGTCGCTAACACCCTCCCGCTGGCGAACCGGCTCCGCCGCGCCTGGCCAGAGGTCCACCTGACCTGGCTCATCGCCCCCCTCGCCCATGGCTTGGTCAAGGGACATCCTGCGATAGACCGCTTCCTCGTCTGCGACCTGAAAGCCAAGGGCGGCTGGCGTCGCGCTCTCAGAGACGTGCGCGCTGCGCGCTTCGATCTCGCCTTGGACCTCCAACGCATCCAAAAGAGCGGCTTGCTGACACTGGCGACCGGCGCCCCGAGGCGGCTGGGCTTCGACAGGGCGCGGTGTAAGGAGCTCTCCTACGTCTTCACGAACGAGCGCATCTCCCCGAACCCACGCCCTGGTGTCACGGTCGCCCAGTACCTTGAGTTCGCAGACCACCTCGGGGCGAGGGAGAGCGCGCCGGAGTGGCGGATCCCGTTTGTGCGGTGGAGCGAAGAGCTGCGCGGAGGGCGCCCACAGATCACCCTCGGTTTAGGAGCCAGCAAGCCTGCCAACCGCTGGCCAGACCGTCACTGGGAGGACCTCGTCCACTCCCTCAGCCATGAACAAGGGCTCTCTGTCCACCTCTGTGGCGGTCCAGAGGATGTGCCCTTGGGAGCCAAGCTAGCGCGCATCTCACCGACTGTGATGGACTGGACTGGTCGCCTCAACCTGCGCGAGTCTGCAGGCCTCATCGAGGCCGGCGACCTGTTCATCGGCGGTGACACTGGGCTCCTCCACATCGCTGTCGGAGTAGGGACTGAGGTGATCGCGCTGTTTGGCGCAGCGGACCCCCTCCGCACCGGGCCCTTCCTGCGCCCCGACTCCGTTCTCCGTGAGGCCGTCACCTGCGCCCCCTGCCGGAAGCGGCGCTGCCCTGTCGCTGGGCACCCCTGCCTCGAGCGCTTGCGAGCCTCGCGAGTCGGAGCAGCCGCGGCTCTCTGCCTCTCGAAGCTCAGCTGATCCTGGCGCCGCAGTCAGGGACTGCCTGGCCCCCCTAAAAAAAGCCTGCCCTCGGAGTCTCTGCGCCTAGTCCTGATATGGGTCAGCGCCCCTAGGCGGGAAATACGAGCGTGGATTTCTAGTGACACAAGATTGCATCTGCTTGTCAAAGCGCATTTCATCTGGAAATTATTGCAAGATCCTAAGAATAGAATCACCAGCTCAGTGTTTGCCGGGAAGATCACCCTATATGGAGCATCCGACTGGTCAATTTGTGACCACTTCTGGGAGCTTAATTCCAAGACAAACTCCGGCTTCCAAAACAAAACTTTGCAAGTTCTTATCTGGGCGGGAGTTCCCTATGCGGGATAGAGCCATACGAGTTACACTCGAAGAGGTCACGGGACCGCCAAAAGGCTAAATGCAGGGGCTTCCAGCGTGCTGGAAGGAGCTCTCTCGCTTTGTCACGGCGAGCCCGTAAACACGGGATCCCTTGGATAGGGAACCTCGCTCCACTACATGACTGCCTCGGCCGTCACACACTCCACACACACTCAAGCTCCCCACTGACCTGCATGGTCCTCGCCCGACACACACATAAGCTCCGCAGACAGCCGATCGCGCTAGCAGTCGCCTTCGCACTCATCTGCCTCCAGAGCTGCGGAGACCCCGCGGGCGTGTCCTCCGACGGACAACTGAGGGACAACCAGCGCGTCATGACCGTCGCGCTTGAGGCGACCACGCCTCCTCGCGAAGCGGACAAGCTCAGCCTCATCGGGAATGTCCCCATCCCGAACAAAGCAGAGATGTGGCCCACAGAGGGCTGCACACCCTTCGTGCGCGACCTGCAACCTGGCTCCTCTTACTCTGCCAACGTCAGCGACGAGCCCGAACGAGTGTTCATCATGCCCGGGACCGAGTCTAAGACTCTCCGGATCCCTAGCCGCTTCCTCGGCGCCAACTTCAACGTGGTGAGCCTCCGGGTCTCCGTGTTCAAAGAGGAGACGGTCTTCATTCAGTTCATGCAGAAAGGGAAGGCCGTCATCACCTCGAACGCGGTGACGGTGCAAGGCGGAGCCGGGCCCCAAGTCATCCTGTTCCCCCTCCCGCACGCGCGCCTCCAAAGAGACCCCCTCGACGAGCTCTCTGTGAGAGTGGACGGCAGAGGCGGCATCTTCGCCATCCATGACGTGGAGTTCTACTCACGACCCATCTCCTCATGGCTGCCCGACCCCAGCCTCCCCGCAGAGCTCATCCCGGTCGGAAGCGACCTCAGGCGCGGCGTCGGCCTCTCGAACTTCCGCAGCCTCCGCGGAGAGTTCACTGCTCCCGAGAACGCCGGCTTCCTGTCCTTCTCTCTCGGCGTACCGAACACCTTGCGCTACCCCACCCTCGCTCAAGCCCGCCCCTCTGTCAGGGTTGAGCTTGAGAGCGCCTCAGGCGGGCGCATTGAGCGCAGATTCAACCTGCGCGAGACCTCCGAGAGCGCGCGCTGGCAGCACGTGCGCGTCCCCCTCAAGAACTTCTCCAAAGAGCGCATACGCCTCAACTTCAGCCTGGAGGCGAACCGCGAGGTCGAGGCTTTGTGCGCTGTCAGCGACGTCCGCGTCCACGTCCCGAGCCACGACTCACCCTCTGTCCTCTTGGTGACCTCCGACACACACCGGGCGGACCACCTCGGGATCGCAAAGAGCGGCGTTGACATCCTGACGCCCAACCTCGACTCCCTCGCAGATGACGGGATCTTGTTCGAGAACTGCTACACGGCGACGAACGTCACCAACCCCTCGCACATCGCGTTGATGACAGCCGTGCACCCTCGGGACACGATGATCCTGAACAACTACAGACCGCTGATCGAAGAGGCGAACACCCTCGCAGAGCAGTTCAGAGAGGCTGGCTATGCGACCATCGCGGTGACCAGCGCAAACCACCTCGGTCACGAAGGCTCAGGCCTCGGCCAAGGCTTCGACCGGATGTACCGCCCGCGGTCCCCCCAGATCTCCGCGAAACACTCCATCGACGTCCTCGATTACTACCTGAGGGAGTACGAAGACACCCCCGTCTTTGTCTGGCTCCACACCTTCGACGCCCACACTCCCTACGCGCCCCCCGCGCCCTTCGACGACCTCTACTACTCCTCAGAGGCCGACCCCTTTGACCCTGAGCGGCCGGACCCGGACGTCCCCGCGAGCACCAACGAGCAGTTCTTCGCCGGCCTGAAGGACATGGAGTTCCCTGCCACGCAGTACCGTGGCGAGATCACCTACCTAGACGATCAGCTCAGGCGAGTGTTTGACAACCCGCGCTTCGCTGACGGAATCATCGCCTTCACCGCGGATCACGGCGAGTGCATCGGCCACCACGGGATCTTCTACGATCACGCCAGCCTCTACCCCTCGAGCATCCACGTCCCGCTCATCCTCTCCTACCCCGGTTGCCCCCAGGGCGTTCGGATCGACGAGGCCGTCGAGCAGATCAACATCGGACGCACCCTCTTGGAGCTCGCTGGACTAGAGACCAGTCAGTTCCCAGGCCAGAGCTTAATCCGGCAAGCCAGCGGAAGCGCAGCTGAACGCGAAGCGCCACGCTTCGCGGTGTCGGCGCACGGCTTCTCTGCCTCCCTCAACCACGGGAAGTGGCACCTGATCCTTCACCTCCGCGAGCACGAAGACCCCGCAGGCATCGGAGCGCCCTACCAGCACGGCGAGACAGAGCTGTACAACACAGACGTCGACCCCGCGTGCACCATGGACGTCCTCGAAGACAACTTCGAGCTGGCCAAGGAGCTCCGCGCACAGCTCATCGAGTGGCTCTTGAACGCTGACCCCCGCGGGCTGGCAGGGACGGAGACCAACGACGCGCAGACGATCCGCCAGCTCGCCGCCCTCGGCTACACAATGCAGGCGAAGGACGGCTCGACTCAGGTGCTCTGGGACGTCGACTGCGACAGCGAGCTGTGCCGCCGCTTCCGCTAGGACGCAGCCACCTTAATGCAGGGCCATAGGGCTCGCTCCCCTCGCCGCCAGCCCCCAATTCACGGGGTAGGTTTGCACAGAGGCTCCCCTCAGTGCGAAATCTTACCCAGCCCCGTTATCTCGCGGCATCTGCTGCTCTGCTCTTCGCTGCCTGTCAAGCAGCTCCGCCGACCTATGAGGTCGCCATGGAGGACGACATGGTGCGCGCAGACTCCCCATTCCTCGCGACCCACGTCGCTGGGATGCTCAGCCGAACCCGCGATCGAGTCATCAGCCTCGTCCCTGGATCCTCCAAAGCCCCTCTAGAGGTGTGGCTCCAAGATGAGCTCCAGCTCTATCGATTCAAGCGCGGCTCTTACGAGCACGCTGACGGCTTCTGGGCGGAAGAGGCCGGCAGAATCCATCTCCGCACTGAGGCACGCCACCTCGAGCGCACCCTCGTCCACGAGCTCGTCCACTCCTCTCTCAGCGACGCGTGGTCCGTCCTCCCTGGGACCCTCGAGGAGGGCGTCTGTGACTGGGTCTCGACCCACATCTGCCCGCACTCCGCAGCTCAGCTCCGCGCAGGCAGGCTGAGCGCAGCCTGCTTCGGGCTCGGCTCCCTAGAGATAGAGGTTGAGCTGCGCTCCGCTAGCCCCGGAGGCCCCGCAGAGGTCCTAGCCTCCTACGCCAGCATCCTCCTAGAGGGCGGCATCGACCCCTCCATCTCCCCCATTGAGGTGTTTCAACTTGAGGCGGGTCGCTCTAACTCGGGCCTCTCGGGCCCCCGAAAGAAGGCGCTCTATGGGCTCGCTTTCTTCCTCATCGACCGGATCGCCTCCAGCGAGTCTGGACTGGAGTCCCTCTACGAGCTCTGCGTCCGAGCCAAAGCCCAGGAGCTCCCCGTGGTCCCCACAGACTGGCTCCTTGAGGCCGCAGATCTAGAAGGGCTAGAGCCCGCTCAGTGGAAGCCAGGGCTCGCGGAGGCCTTCAGCGGAGCTGAGCTGGCTGAGCTCGTGGCGATGTACCCAGACTTCTTGGGCTCCGCCATCGACCGCCTGCCCGTCCCTACAAGCGGGGCGTCGGGGAGCGAGGAGCTGCGCTTCGCGATGCGCGTAAATCCTCGCTGAGATATTGTTCGCTTCGGGGAAGAAATCCTCTCCCTAGTCGTACCAGTGGGCTCACAAGAGCTAACTCACCCCCCGACTATGCGACTCACCAGCCTCATCCTCCTCACCGGCCTCGTTGGCGTAGGTATGAGAGCTACTGCTGAAGGCCCCTCAGAGCTCTCTGGGGCGCGCACTACGAGCTGGCCCAACGGCAGCCCCCGAGAGGCGGCGACGTACTCTGACGGCCTGCGAGATGGGCTCTGCCAGCGCTGGCACGCCGACGGGAAGGCCCGCGCAAAGGGTCACTACCAGGACGGCCAGATGGTGAACGAGTGGCGCTTCTACGATCAGGAAGGCGTCCTCGACAGCGCACGCTCCGGCGTCTACGAAGCGGGGAAGCGCGTCTCCCCCCTCAGCCTCTAAGCGTCTGAGAAGCGATAGACCCCGCGCTGCCCGCTGGTCTCCTCTACAGCCACACGCAGCCTGCGAGTCTCCACCTCGCCAAAGCGCTCCCCAAGGAGTCGCTTGATCTCACGCCCAACCCATGCGGCCAGGTTCTCTGAGCTCGTGTTGTTCATCGGCATCACCAGCACGTCTTCGACGGGCGCCGCGTAGTAGCGGCCGTCATATCTGATCTCGACCACGCCGTCTCCACGGATCGTGTGAGTCAGGACGGGGTGCTCTCCAGGGATGAGGAAGCGCTCATCCAGCGAGTCGAGGAGCTCACGGACGACAGGCTTGATCTCCTTGAAGTCGATCACGAGCCCGAAATCCGAGAGGGTCGCGTCGATCTCGATGAAGACGCGATAGTTGTGGCCGTGCAGCCTCTCCGCGCTCCCGTCAGGGAAGATCAGGAAGTGGGCGGCGGAGAACTTGAAGTACTCCTTCTCTAGCTCGATAGACCAGGACTCCATGGTGTGCACCTTTTAACCCAACCCGCCCTCGAGCGCACACTCCCGTCGATGTTTCCCGTAGGGCCCCCGCGCTGATACCCTCCCGTGGATGGAGATCCCCACCCGCACCGTCTGCGTCCCTAGCCTCGGGATCGATCTCGAGGTCATCGAAGGCGACGAGATCATCGGCCCCGCGATCGCAGCCGGCGGCTGGGAAGAGCACGAGACCCGTCTCTTCAACGCTCACCTCAAGCCAGGCTGCAAGGTCCTCGACCTGGGCGCGAACATCGGCTGGTTTGCCACACAAGCCGTCCTGCAGGGCGCTGAGGTGGACGCCTTCGAGCCCGTCCCTCACATCGCTGATGTCCTCGAGCGCAACGTCGCCCGAGCGATGGAGCGCGGCCCTGGGACCGCGAGGGTCCACCGCTTCGCCGCCGGCTCGGAGACC
>PBFW01000060.1 GCA_002719955.1 Deltaproteobacteria bacterium
AATGGAGCCGACGATCCGACTCGAACGGACGACCTGCTCATTACGAGTGAGCTGCTCTACCAGCTGAGCTACGTCGGCCCCGGAAGCGAACAGGGTGTCTCTTTGCTCGGCCGACCGTCATCGGTGAGTGGCTGATTTCCGATGGTTCGAAAACAACCCAGAAACGCTCTGTCCGCCCGCTCAGGGCAACCCGCGACCCGGCCTCCTCTGGAATCGTTCTTGATTCCTCGGATTCCGGTGGGGCTTGATGACCTATGGGGGTCATCGGGGCGCTGAATGTAGCGCGGGGCCCGATTCGTGCCATTGCGGCCTTCGCAGACCTCTGGAGGCGTTCGGACCGGAGAGCCATGCGCGACTCGGCGGTAATTGCGCCTTGGGGTTTGACCTGGTGGACTCTCGCAGATTAGGATGGTCGGTACGCGGAAGGGAGACCTCGAAATGCCCGTGCTTCCCCTGATCGATTTGATGCTGCTTTCCGGTTGGACGGCTTTGCTCGTCGGATTCATTCTAAAAATGGTCTATCTGATGACGAACTACCGCCCGACGATCGCCTCGCTCACGCCGATCGACTTTTTAATGATCGCGATTGCGGCGATGCTCTTCGCGATCGCATTGGCGGCGCGTACCTGGGTCGCGAGCCAGTCTCCCGCTCAATCCGCCGCGCGTCGTCGCGACGAGACGATGGAGGCATATCGGGCCCTTCACGGCGGAGATTCCGAATCGCTCGAGGGCGGCGAAGAGGATCTTCTCGATTCGGACCGGAGTCGCTAGAATCGAGGCCTCTGAGGCGGTGCGGGGGATTCGGAGAGGGCCGTGCCGCCGGCCCTCGCTCGTTCGAGTGAGGGCCCCGCGATTTCCAGAGACAGAAATCCCGAATCCTGCTGCTCTAGGAACCCGACTCTGGAAAGTCGACTCAAATGAGCCGGCCGGCTTCATCGACCCGGCGGCGCAAGCGACCACAGCCATGAGAGTGCGGCCAAGCGCCCGCGATAGCTCCGCGATCACCTGAGCCGGCCGAGTGGCCTGCTAGTGGGTGAATCGCCGGCGGGTTTAGTGGCGGTACGTGCCCGGGCGCAGCAGGTCGCTCGCGGAAATGGCGAGTTCCTTGTACAGATAGCCGGCGGCGACGAATGCGTTGCTGGCGCGGCGGATGGCTTGGGTCATTTGGATAGTTCCTCTGGGAAGACGCGCGGCCTCCCTTGGGAGGGCGCGGGGAAGGACTTCGCTTGAGTTAGGGAAGTAGCCTCGGGGTGGGTTCAGGTGGCGGGAAAAAGCCATTCCCGCCGATTCATTTGATACAGTCCGGCGGCGCAGGTGGACCGGTGGCGGAGAAGACCCTTTGATATCAAACAGTTCGGGCGAATCTAGCCGGTTGATCTGGATCGATGGGGAGTTCCGCCCCTGGTCGGAGGCGACCGTCCATATTCTCTCCCACTCGCTCCAGCGTGGGTCGCTCGTATTCGATTTTATGTCGGTGCACGATCTGACGGGCTCGCCGGGAGAAGATGGGAAGCCCAGGGGGGCCGCCATTTTTAGGCTGCGCGAGCATGTCGAGCGCTTCTTTCATTCCTGCGAGTTGATGGGTCTCGCGGTCGAGCTGAGCGCGGATGAGATCCGGGACGCCATCCGGGCCACGGTTCGAGCGAATCCGGGTGCGCGCGCCCTCAAGATCAGCGCCTATTTTGCGTCGGTCGAGATCGATGTGGTGCCGATCGATACCCATGTGACGGTCGCGATCGCTGCCTATGACCCGAAGGTCGATATTTCGGATCGGCTCTCGAGCGCCACGCCCGAAAAACCGGAATTCCTGAAGCTGTGGATCGAGAAGGAGCGGGCCAATCGGCGTGACGACATCGTGCCGGCTCAGGCCAAGGTGTCGGCGAATTACGCGTCGCCGATGACGGCGAAGGTGCGGGCCCGCGCGGAGGGCTTCGACGAGATCGTTCTGGTCGATGAAGACGGGCATCTTGCCGAGGGGCCGACGACGAATCTCTTTCTGGTCGACGAGAGTGGCGACCTGTTGACACCGCCGGGAACGAAAGTGCTTCACGGTGTCACGCGCAGCTCGATCATCGAGCTGGCCAAAGCCGAGGGGATCGCCATTCGCGAAAAGCTCGTCGAGCCCGAAATACTCCTCGCGGCTCGCGAAGCCTTCTTGACCGGCACCAACGCCGGGGTCTGGCCCGTCGAATCCGTGGATCGGCGGCCGCTCGGAGAGTGTCCGGGGCCGATCTCGCAGAGACTGCGGGATCGCTTTCAGCGGGTCGCGAAGGGCCAGGACCCCGAATTTATCCATTGGCTGACGCCGGTGGACGACTAACCTCTACGCCTCATCCGCCCCTACCCACCGGAACCTCAATCGGAACCGGGATCGAATCGACCAGCGATGTCCAAGAAGAAGAAGACCGAAGACAAGCCCGCGCAGCCGCTTCCGAGGCGCCAGCAGATCGTCCTCTCCGGGACGAAGCCGACGGGCGAGAATCTGCATCTCGGCAATTATTTCGGTGCCCTGCGCCAATTCGTCGATTTGCAGGAAGAGCACGACACGGCGCTCTATTTCATCGCCGACTATCACTCGATGACCTCCGTCCGAAACGGGGTCGAACGCCGACGCAATACCGAGGCGGTGGCCCTCGACTATCTGGCGGCGGGGCTCGACCCCGATCGCGCGATCCTCTTTCGCCAGAGCGATCTTCCCGAGGTGACCGAGCTGACATGGATCCTGACCTCGGTCACACCGATGGGGATGCTCGAGCGGGCGCACGCCTACAAGGCGGCGCTGGACAAGGGGGAGGATGTCGACCACGGGCTCTTCACCTACCCGGTGTTGATGGCCGCGGATATTCTGCTCTACGGCTCCCATCTCGTTCCGGTCGGAAGAGATCAGAAACAACACATCGAGATGGCCCGCGATATGGCCCAGCGCTTCAACCGGTTCTACGCGTGTGACGCCCTGGCCCTGCCCGAACCCTATATCCTGGAGGATACCGCCACGGTTCCCGGCACCGACGGGCGCAAGATGTCGAAATCCTATGGCAATACGATCTCGATGTTCGCCGCTCGGGGAAAAGTCAAGAAAGCCGTGATGGGGATCGTTACCGACTCGACGCCGGTCGAGGATCCCAAGGATACGAACCAGGCCCTCTTCGATCTCTGGAGTCTCTTCGCGACGGAGGCCGAGCGGGCCGAGATGTTCGAACGCGCCTCCGCTGGCGGCCTCGGCTATGGCGACGTGAAGAAAGATCTGCTCGCGCGATTGATGGACTATTTCGAGCCGATGCGTGCGCGTCGCGCCGCGTTCGAAGAAAAGCCCGACGCGATCGAGGAAATCCTTCGCGCCGGCGTAGCGCGGGCGAGGGCGTTGTCCACGCCGGTGCTCGAGGCGTGCAGACAGGCTGCCGGCATCGGCCTCCCCGGGCGTCCATAGCACCCCATCTTCCCCCTTCATCTCCTTCGCTCGTCCCCGGCGAAATGGACGAGGTGCGCCCGTGGGCGGTTCCGTTCGAGCGGAGGGAACCCCGGGCGCGCTGAACGCCCCGGGCATCGCTCGGGGGGATTTCTGGCTCAATTTGCATTTCCGGTGCGCCGATGACGCAGTTTGGATGCAGCTTTTCTGGGCTGTGCGGAGGTCTTCGGTATGCGGGTTCGGGGTTCTTGGGTTCGGCGTGTGGTCGGCTTTGCTTCGGTCATTCTCTTGGCGGGTTGCAACCAGATCGATGCAACGCCCCGGGGCGACGGGCTGAAGGGCGACCCCGCGCCGGAGTTGCTCGAACGAGCGGAGGGGGGCGAAGTGTCTGCTCAGCTCCTGGCGGGACGCTTCTACAAGAAGGCCGCCGGTGACGCGGAGGAGCCTGAGCGCGCACGGCGCGAAGCGGAGGCGCTTCGCTGGCTTACGCTGGCGGCCGAGGAGGGAAACGCCCAGGCCCAGACCGATCTCGGTGTCATGTTGGTCAGCGCCGAGGGGCTGAATCGCAATCTCGCCGAGGGGCGCCGCTGGCTCACCCGCGCCGGTGAGACCGGCCAAGCACCGGCCTTCTTCATGCTCGGTGAACTCTCAAAGACCGGTGAGGGTTCGGCTCCGAATCCCATGATGGCGGTGACGTTCTGGACCCATGCAGCGGATCTCGGTCATACGGGGGCGTTGCATCGGCTAGGAGAAGCCCACGAGCAGGGCCTCGGTGTCGATCCCGATCTCGAGACCGCTCTTCGCTTCTATCGATCCGCATCCAGCAAGGGGTATGCGGCCTCCCAATATCGCCTGGCGGTGATCTTCGACGAAGGCGTGATGGTGGGGCGCGATGCGCTCGAGGCCGTCAAATATTACCGGATGGCGGCGGAACAGGGGTATGCACCGGCACAGGCGCAGCTTGGGTTTCTCTACGCGCGCGGCGATGGCGTCGTTCAGCGCTACGACGAAGCCCAGCGCTGGAGCCGGATGGCGGCGGAGCAGGGTGATGCCGATGGCTGTAACAATCTGGCCGTCCTCTATCTGAAGGGCCTCGGAGTCTCGCAGAGTTTCGATGATGCGCTTCGTTGGTACCGGCTCGCGGCACAGCGACGGCATCCCGGCGCACAGAATATGTTGGGTACGATCTACTTGACGGGGCAGGGCGTCGAGGTCGACGTCAAGGAGGCCGAGCATTGGTGGCGTATGGCGGCGGAGCAGGGGTACGCGTCCGCGCAATATAATGTGGGCGGGATGTATTCTCGCAAGCTCTCGAAAACGCTGACCCGGGACGAGGCGCTCGATTGGCTCGGTCGCGCTGCGGAGCAGGGCCATCGCAGCGCAATGAAGGAACTCGCGGAGCTGCAGACGTCGGTGGCGGAAGAAAGCGCGGCCGCCGCGGAGCAGGCGGTCGCTGCTCCGCTCGAGCGGACCATGCTCTAGCGCTCGCGGTTCCGGCTCGGGATCCCGACAATCGCAGCGGCGAATCAGTCGCCTTCGATGATGCCGGCCAGTGATCGAGCGACCTGGTCGGCGCTCTCCGGTCGACCCTCCGGCGACCTGGACATCATTCGCTGAATCAGATCTGCGAGTGACCGCGGATAAAGGTCGAGTCCCTCCGCGGGATCGGGTCGCGGTGCATTCCGGTGCTGGTCCGCGACATCGCCGGCGTTGAAGGGAAGCCGCCCGGTCGACAGCTCGAAGAGTGTGACTCCGAGCGTGTAGAGGTCGGTTCGGCCGGCGATGCGCGGGAAGGTCGGATCGCGATCGCGTTGGGCTTCTAGGACCTCGAGGGCGCGAGCGAATTCGCCGCAGTCCTCGAGCAGCTCGGAGAGATGGATCTCGAGCTGGGGCGCGTGTTCGTCGGTGTCCCCCGCCGCTCGTCGCGAACGCTTGGACGAGTGCTGCGGGCTCGGGGACCGTGAGCAGTTCGCGACAGAGGCCGACCAGCGATTCCGCGAAGGGCCCGAGGCCCCCGCCCTCGGCGATGGAGCTGCCGCCGTCTTCAAATGAACCGGCCGATCCCTTCGAGGCCGAAAAAAGCCCGAACCCGCCAATTGCTGCGGTCAGTATTGCGTGTCGATGGATGCAGATACCTGCTCTGTTCATCGGCGGCGTGGAGCGTCAAATGAAGCGTAGTAGGTAAAGGCCTGCGGTTCTCTTTCGTGTGTCGAGGAGACGACGAAGAGGTGACGGGGAGGAACTCTAGATGCGCTCCATCAGCCAATAGCGATTGAGGTCGCCCTGCGCGCCATCGGCCCGAAAATCGGCGACCGGCCGAAGGCTGAGCGCATCGGGCCAGGTCTCGAATTCGCCGTCCGAGACCTGGTGGCAATAGCGGGGCGGGGCGTCCGGGTCGTCGCCGAATCGCAGCAGGACGTCGCTGCGATCGAGCTGCTCCCGATCGATTCGCCCGCCGAGGACGTCGCCCACCTTCGACCAATCGACGAGGCGGCGCTCGAAGCGATCGCGTCCTGCAAATTGCCATGCGGTCAGGGCGAGGACGCCGCCGGGGGCGAGCCTTGCCCGGGCGGCGCGGAGCAGAGCAAGTCGCGCTTCGCTGCTCGGTACATGATGGAGTACGCCCATCAGGGCGACGAGCGAGAAGGACTCGTCGGGCAACGCTTCACCGGGCTCGTTCGTCGCGAGAAAATCCTGCAAGAGGAAATCGCTGCGATTGCCCAGGAGCGGTGCGAGGCGTTTTCGTGCGGCGGCGAGCAGGGCCTCGTTCGCGTCCGTGCCCAGGTAGTCGAAGTCGACCCCGGCGTCGTGTAGAAAACGCCCGAAGCGTCCGTTTCCGCAGCCGATGTCGAGGACTCGGATCGGCTCGGGGGGCAGCGCGTGGACGACGCGCTCCCAACCCGGCCAGGGCAGATCGACACGACTCGCGTCGAAGGCATCGGCGTGGGCCCGATAGAAGGCCAAAGTGAGGGTGTGGAGCTGTCGGCGTGTGCGTTCGTCCATGTCCGCGGCGATTCTAGGACGATCCCGTGCCGTCGCCCTACACTCGGCTGCGAGGAGATTCCCTTTGGCCGAGAGCGATGCCATCGCGCCCGATGAGGCGAACGCGCGGGTTGAAGGCGCGAACGATCCCCCGACGAGCGTCGAGGCCGATCCGGGGGGCGTTTCGAGCGAACGCGTGCCGGGTCGATTGCGCGGGCGGGGACCCGATCGCGATTTCGACCCCGGACCAGTGCGCGCGCATCTGCTGCCCCTCCTGCGGGCGATCGAGAGTGTCTCCGACGAGATTTCCGAGCCGCTCGCGCCGGAGGTGATGGAGCCCCTGTTGCGATCTCATCCCAGGCCCGGAGGGGGCTTCTTCTCTCGCAGCCACCTGATCGCCGGGTTTCGTGCCTTTGCTGCCGAAGAGTCCTTTCGATTCGATGAGGCCCGGTTTCGCCGCCGCGTCCAGCGCCGCCCCGTCCGGACACAGAGCGGTGTGACTCCGCTGACCGTGCTGACCAAGCCCTTTCCCTGTCCCGGCAAGTGCATCTTCTGTCCGAACGATGTCCGGATGCCCAAGAGCTATCTCTCGGATGAACCGGGTGCGCAGCGCGCGGCCAATAATCGCTTCGACCCCTATCTCCAGACCTGGAATCGCCTGGCCGCCTTCGATGCGACGGGTCATCCCGTCGACAAGGTCGAGATGATCGTCTTGGGGGGCACCTGGTCCTTCTATCCCGAGGCCTATCAAGTCTGGTTCGTGAAGCGCTGTCTCGAGGCGATGAACGATTTCGGGGCGGGACGCGACGCGCGCAACGACTTCGATCCGGGGACACCGGACTTCGAGGAGATCGAGGCCGACGTGTCGGGTGGAGAGTTCGATCGCAATCCCTACAACGAGCGGGTGACGGGATTTCTCAAGGGGCGGCAGGGCGGGGAGATGTTGCTCGCGCACGAGGGATCGGATTGGTCGGCGCTGGCCGCGGTGCAGAGCGCGAACGAGCGGGCGGGGGCGAGGTGCGTTGGGCTCGTTCTGGAGACGCGACCGGATCATGTCCACGAAGCGGAAGTCATCCGGCTGCGACGTCTCGGCGCCACGAAGATCCAGCTCGGGGTCCAGAGCCTCGACGATGAGATCCTGGAAGCGAATCGGCGTGGCCACGGGGTGGCGGAGACGCGTCGGGCATTCGATCTGCTGCGTCGAGCGGGCTTCAAGCTCCACGTACATTGGATGGCCAATCTGCTGGGGGCCACGCCGGAGACCGATCGCCGAGATTTCGAGCTTCTCTTCGGCGACGAGGCGTTTCGGCCGGATGAGTTGAAACTCTATCCGTGCAGCCTGGTCGAGACGGCGGAACTGATGGGACCCTGGAGGCGAGGAGAGTGGCGGCCCTATTCGGCCGAGGAACTCCTCGGGGTCGTTGCGGAGTCACTTGCCCAGGTGCCGCGCTATTGCCGAGTCACCCGGGTGATCCGGGATATTTCTTCCGATGACATCGTCGTCGGGAACAAGCGAACGAATTTTCGGCAGATCGCGGAGCAGGAGATCGCGCGGCGGGGTGGTGTGCTCGTCGAGATTCGACACAGAGAGATTCGCGCAGAGGCGTTCGATCCCGAGGCGCTCGAATTGCGCGAAACCGAGTACACGACCGCGAGTGGGCGCGAGGTCTTTCTCGAATTCGTGACTCCCGACGACCGCATCGTCGGGTTTGCGCGACTCTCGCTCCCCTCGCAGCCGGCGTTCATCGACGAGCTTGGCGACCACGCGTTGGTCCGCGAACTCCACGTGTACGGCGGCTCGCTTCGGATCGGCGCCGAGCCCGGCGGGGCGGCCCAACATCGCGGACTCGGCGCACTCCTGCTCGATCGCGCCGCGGGTGTCGCGATCGCCGCGGGCCACGAGACGCTCTCGGTCATCTCGGCAATCGGGACACGCGACTATTATCGCAGACAGGATTTCGTGGACGGTGCCCTCTACCAGCACCGCCGCCTCCGATAGCGCCCGCGCGAGCCCTCAGCGGGCCGAGGGAACGGCCCTCAGCCCGCCCGCTTCAGCGGGACGAAGAGGGTCGCGTCCCCCCGTCGCACCAGGATCAGGACGCCATCTGTGGAGGCGTCCAACCGCTTCGAGAGATCTCGGGCGTCCTTGACCGTCTTGCGGTCGAGCTCGAGAATGATGTCTCCGCGAAGGATCCCCGCTTCCGCCGCGACACCGGACGGGTCGACATCGGTCACGATGACCCCGTCAGCTCGGTCGAGGCCGAGTTCGTCAGCGAGCGCGGGGGTCAGGTTCTGGGCCCGCAAGCCGAAAGCTTCGGCGCCATTCTCCTGGGGAGCCACCGATGCGACCTGCTCGGGGTCGTCGAGCCGGCCGATCTTGATCTTGAAATTCTTCTTCTTGCCATCACGCACGACGACGACCTTGGCCTTCGTTTCGACCGGCGTGTTCGCGACGACGAGGGGGAGATCCTTCCACTCGTTGATCGCGACGCCGTTGAATTCGATGATCACATCGCCGCGTTCGATCCCGCCGTCCGCGGCCGGCGTATCGGGTAGAACCTGCGAGACCAACGCCCCTTTCGCTTCCTCGAGTTCGAAGGTCTCCGCGATCTGCTTCGTGACACCCTGGATCTGAACACCTAGCCAGCCGCGCGTCACGCGACCGTCCGCGCGAAGCATGGGGAGGATCTGTTTGGCCTGATTGATCGGAACGGAGAAGCCGATCGTATTGGCGTTGCTGCGGATGGCGGTATTGATTCCGACCACGTACCCGCGCAGATCGATCAAGGGGCCGCCGGAGTTGCCGGGGTTGATCGCGGCGTCGGTCTGGATGAAATCGTCATAGGACTGCGTCTGGGAGGGGCTGACGTCACGACGATGTTTGGCCGAAACGATGCCGGCGGTCACGGTATGTTCGAGGCCAAAGGGGTTGCCGATCGCTACCACCCAATCGCCCGGGCGAATCGAGTCGGAATCGCCGAGGGCAATCGTCGGGAGCGATTTTGCACCGGGGTCGACTTTGAGCAGTGCGATATCGGTCTTGGGATCTCGGCCGACCACCTCGGCTTCGAGTTCGCTGCCATCCATGAAGAGGACGCGGATCTCGTCCGTGCCTTCGACCACGTGGTTGTTGGTGACGACGTGGCCGTCGCTCGAGATGATGAAACCGCTGCCCTCGCCCTCGCTCTTGCGTTCGCGGGGCATGCCACGATGCCACGGGCTTCCCCCGAAGAATTCTTCGAAACCGGGGGGCATGCCGCCCGGGCGTAGCGAGATCGTGCCCGTAGTCTGAATGCTGACGACGGCGGGGGCAACCCGTTCCGCGAGATCGGCGAAGCTGGTGGGAATGCCGATCGGCTGGGTCGTTGGGATCGCGCTCTCCGAGCGCCAGAAGGCGTCGCGCGGACCGGCTGCGCTCGCCTCTTCTGCGTCGCTTCCGAAGAGGTCGAGCGCCTGGGCACTCCGTGGGCCTACGCCGATGTGGCGGTCGGGCACCAGGCTGGTACTGAGACCGACGATGGCCAATAGGGTCGTCGCGGTCAGAATGAGTCTTCGTCTCATGTTGCATTCTCCTGGGGTGATCTTCACTGCATCGTCGGGCTGCGCGGAAACCTCGTTGCATCGAAGGGGAGTCAAGCTCTGCCCATCAGTTTCGCTGCAGGGGGAGAGTGAGATGATATCGGCCGGGCCCTCTCTGGACTACGACCAGGGCACGGACGCGGCCGCGAAGGCGCGCGATCGCCCTCCGCAGGTCTTTTCGGGCCGTGAGGGAGACACCGTTGACGCCGAGCAGGTAGTCGTCGGCGCGCAACCCGAGGGACTCGGCCGCCGATCCCGGGTCGACATCGATGATCCTCCAGGCGCGATCGGTCCGCGAAAATTCCAGTTCGAGCCCCAATCTGCGGCTCGCGATGCCGCGGACCATCGATTGCGGCAGTTCCTCCGCCCGCGCGTTCACCCTTCGGAATTCGCCATCGTGAAAGAGTTCGAGTCTCAGCGCCTGGCCGGCCGTCATGCTGTCGAGCATCTCGAAGAGCTGTTGGGCGGTCTTCACGCTTCGTCCGTCGAATTCGGTGACGATGTCTCCGCGTTGGATGCCGGCGCGCGAAGCGGGGCTGCCCGGTTGCAAGCGGTTGACGAGGGCGCCACCGATCCCCTTCGGCAGGTCGAGAACCTGTCGCAGCGCGGGATCGATGTCCTGGAATTCGAGCCCCAACCACACGGGATGGACCTCGCCGTAGAGAAGCAGTTCGCGAATCACGCGCTTGGCGACATCGATCGGAATCGCGAAGCCGATTCCCTGGGCCCCCCCGTAGATCGCCGCGTTGATCCCGATCAGCTGGCCTTCGGCGTTCAGGAGCGGGCCTCCTGAGTTGCCGGGATTGATCAGCGCGTCGGTCTGCAGGAGGCCGTGGAAGGGCGGGCTGCCCTGGGTGTTCACCGATCGGCCGGTTGCCGAGATGACGCCCGTCGTCACGCTATTCGAGAGACCGAAGGGATTGCCGATGGCGATCACCGGTTCGCCGACCATCAGGTCGTCGGAACTCCCGGGCTCGGTAAAGGGTAGGGTTTCCTCGCCCTGCATCACGATCTGGAGAACCGCGAGATCATTGGTCGGGTCCGCGCCCACCAGCTTCGCCTCGAATTCGCGGCCATCGGCGATCGCGATACGGACGCGATCCGCGCGCGCGATCACGTGCTCGTTCGTAAGGACATGCCCTTCGCGATCGAAGATGACACCGGATCCGAGGCTCTGAACCGTTCGCGTTCGGGGCTCGAAGAAATTCGAGAAGAAATCCTCGAACGAGGGATCTCTCTTCGGGCGGCTGCGAAAGGGGCTGGGGGTTTCGGTGATCCGTTCGGTTGTGATGTTCACGACGCTCGGACCGACGCGTTCGACGACGTCGACGGTCGCGGTCCGGCGCAGGAAGGGGTCCGCCGCGAAGGCGTTCGAAGCGAGACCGATCGCCGAGATCAGCAGTAGGGACGCGATCCCATCGAAGGCGAGGGTCGGCCGGCTTCGCCACGGAAGGTGTTGGCGAACGCGCAGGATCGTTGGGGCGAATTTCCGATCTTGGCCTGCTCGAATCATCCTCAACCCGTGCTGGCTCCGGCGCCGGGCGCGTCGGCTCGGAGCCCACACCGCCCGACTTCTCAGGGAAGGAGATCGGGCGGTCTCGCGTCTATGAAGCCGCGGAGCGGGCATCGGTTCAGAGCGAATCACGGGCCCCCGCGAGAAATCAGCCAATTGCGCTCCGCCTGCCCTCATCGAGGCCCTCCCTGAGCGTCCGGATCGCATCGCAGGCCTCGCTCTTCGAGCGGAGCAGACCCGTCACGGCGACGCCTGCGGCACCGGCCCGGATGGCATCGCCTGCGTGATCGGCGTCGACACCACCCTGGGCGAGGACGGGGAGGCCCGACCCGCAGGCCGCTGCGAGGCGTCCCAATCCGAGCGCCGGGCGCGTCGCGGGCTTCGAGAGTGGATCCCAGATCGGTGCGAGATGGGCATAATCGATGGTGCCTGCCGCGGCGCTCTCGACTTCAGCGACCGAGTGGAGCGAGGCGCCGAGCAGCGCATTCGAACCCAGGAAGGCCCGGCTCGTCTCTTGCTCGAGGGCATCGAAGCCGAGGTGCACACCATCGGCGCCGACGGCCCAGACGAGATCGGATCGCTTGTTCACGATGACGCGTCGGATCGCATTCGCCGGGTCGACTCGATCGCAATCGTCGCGTGCAGCGAGCAATGCGCAGGCGATCTGCCAGAGCCTGAAATCCTCGAGGTTCCGATCGCGCAACTGGATCCAATCGACGCCGGCTTCGAAAAAGTCGAGGGCCCGACCGTGGGGATCCTCGCCGAATGCTGCCCCGTCCAGGACGGCGCACAGGACCGGGCGTCCGCCGAACGCGCTCCGCGAATTTCCGGTATGCGCTCTGGGTTGTGAAGGACGCGCCAGGATCTAGAAACTCGCCGTGCCGTCGAGGGGACTCGAGGCCGACGCGTAGAGTCGCTTCGGCATGCGGCCGGCCTCGTAGGCGGCTCGGCCCGCTTCGACACCCTGCCGCATGGCCTTGGCCATCTTGACGGGATCCTTCGCGTGCGCGATCGCCGTATTCATCAACAGCGCCGTCGCGCCGAGCTCCATCGCGAACGCGGCATCGCTCGCCGTTCCGACCCCGGCATCCACGATCACGGGGACCTCGACGGTCTCCATGATGATGCGCAGATTGGCGGGGTTGCGAATGCCCATGCCGGAGCCGATCGGCGCGGCCAGTGGCATGACCGCGGGACAGCCCATCGCTTCGAGTCGCTGGCAAGCGACGGGATCGTCCGTGATATAGGGGAGCACGGTGAAGCCATCGTCGATCAGGCGCTGGGTGGCCTCGAGCGTCGCCGGCACGTCGGGAAAGAGCGTACGCTCGTCACCGATCACCTCGAGCTTCACGAGTTCGGTCTCGAGGAGTTCACGGCCGAGTCGGGCGGTGGTCACCGCGTCGTCGGCGGTATAACAGCCTGCCGTGTTGGGGAGGATCGTGAAGCGTTCCGGCGAGATCACGTCGAGGAGCCGCGGTCCCTTCGATGCGTCGAAGTTCACCCGGCGCAGCGCAACCGTGATCATCTCCGCGCCCGATACTTCCGCGCATTCGAGGTTCTGTTCGAAACTCTCGTATTTGCCTGAGCCGATGATCAGTCGGGAGTTGAATTCGAAACGGCCAATCTTGAAGGCCGGTGCCTCCGCGCTCGTCTTGCTCATCTTGTTCTCCTCTGGCGGAGGGGTCTCAGCCTCCGCCCACGGCTTCCAGAATTTCGATCTTGTCGTCGACGGCGACCTCGATCTCGCTGTAGCGAGAACGGATGACCACCTCGCCATTCAGAGCGACGGCGACGCGCTGGCCGGCAAGATCGAGGTATTCGAGCAAGCCGCCGAGGGTGCAGGGGGCCGCGACGCGCAGGGGTTCACCGTTGACGAGCAGGTCGATCTCGGATCGGGAGGATGCGGCCGCGGAAACGTCGCTGCTCGGGTGTGCGCTGGCCTCTCCCACGGATCTACCCTCTCGGTCGTATCCCGGCGCCCCGCCGGATTTCTTACTGGTTCGAGTGACGGGCAACATACCCGACGCACTCTCGGGCCGCCGCCGATTCGGGAGGCCTTCGCTTTCGGTAGGCTTGCGTGGCTCCCGGGAGGTGAACGTGTTCAAGTCGAGCCATGTCGTCGAGGACGTCGAGCAGCGGCCCGTCTGGGCCTGGATCGATCAGGCCGCCCTGCGTCACAACGCGCGGCGTGCGATCGAATGCGCCGGCGGTCGGACGGTGATCGGGGTCGTGAAGGCCGATGGCTATGGTCACGGGGCGGCCGATGTGGCCCGTGCGCTGCTGGCCGAGGGGGTCGCGCGGCTCGCCGTGGTGAGTGTGGCAGAGGGCGCCGGATTGAGGCGTGACGGCATCATGGCGCCGATCCTTCTACTCGGCGGGCTCGACGATCTGCCGGCCGCCGAGCGTGCCGTCAAATGGGGGCTCACGCCGGTTCTCCAGGACGAACGTGGGCTCGCGTTGGCGCGCCGGCTGGGGCGCGCGGAGCCTCCCCTTGCGATCGAGCTCGAGGTCGACACCGGAATGCGGCGGATGGGTGTCTCCGCCGACGCTGCGGATGCCCTCCTCGAAGGGGTGAGCCGCACGCCCGAACTTTCGCTCTCCGGCGTGTTCACCCACCTCGCCCGGGCCGACGAGCCGGATCCCGCGCCGAGCCGCGAACAATATGAGGCCCTGGCCGCGATCCTGCTCGCACGGGAGGAGTCCGGGGGGGGCGCGCCGGATTGCCACGTTCTGAATTCGGCCGGGCTGCTGCGGCTGGCCGAATTCGAGCCCGCAGCGGACGGATTTGCGACCCAGGCCGTTCGTCCCGGGCTCATGCTCTATGGCGTCTCCCCTTTCATGGGGGAGGGTTCGCGCATGGGGGGAAGCTCGCGCGGGAGCGGGGACGCCGATTCGGCCCTCGCCGAGGGGGGCGACGGAGATCCCTGGTCGAACCGGACCGCCGAGGCCCTCGATCTGGAGCCAGCGATGACGCTGGCGGCGAAAGTGATCGCGGTTCGTCGAATCCAGGCCGGCGATTGCGTCGGCTACGGAGGACAGTGGAGGGCGGCGGAGGCTACGACGATCGCCACATTGCCGCTCGGATACGCGGATGGGATTCCGCGATCGGTATTGGGTCGGGGGGCGGTACACCTCGCGGGGGCGATGCGCCCGATCGTTGGGCGCGTCTCGATGGACAGCGTCTGCCTAGATGTCGGCCAGACGCCGGTCGAGGTCGGGGAACTCGCGACGGTCTTCGGTCGGACGCCCGAGGGTGAGCGCATCCCGGTCGAGAATCTGGCGGCGGCGGCCGGAACCGTCGGGTACGAAATCCTGGTCGGCGTGGGTGCCCGGGTGCCCCGGCGATGGGGAATCGGATGGCCACCCGGCGATGGCGGACGCGCCGATTGACGCGGCGAGCCCACGCGGTTACAAAACAGCCAGCCCCCAGAATCCCCGACCAGGAGCCGCGCTCGAGGCGCGCCCGCCCGCCCGAAGCCCAATGCGACGAGCGGACGCGAGCGCCCGGGACAAGCGGAAACGAAGGCGGGACGGGTCGGTGCGTTCCGGGTCGTCGCCGACGTTTCGCGGACGTATCCGCGGTGCCCCGGGCGTTTTCGATCGATCGGCCGGTCGCCAACCGGCAGCCAGCAGTCGACAGAGAGATAGAAGGGAGAAGGATCCGATGCCCCCCAACTCGCCGCCGCAATCGCCCGAGGCCGAAACCCAGAAAATTTCTCGCGCGCTCCTTTCCGTGTCGGACAAGACGGGGCTCGTCGAACTCGCGAAGGATCTCGATGCCCTCGGTGTCGAGTTGATCGCTTCGGGCGGAACCGCCCGTGCGATTCGCGAAGCCGGCCTGCCGGTGCTCGACGTCGCCGATCTGACCGCGAGCCCCGAAATGCTCGGTGGTCGTGTGAAGACCCTCCACCCGAAGATCCACGGTGGCATTCTGGCCCGCCGGGCGCT
This sequence comes from Deltaproteobacteria bacterium, assembly GCA_002719955.1. Lineage (GTDB taxonomy): Bacteria > Myxococcota_A > UBA9160 > UBA9160 > UBA4427 > UBA4427. Next base: position 15,429 of record PBFW01000060.1, read on the forward strand.
CGCCCAAGACCGGACGGACATGGAGGCGAACGAGATTCGTGCCATCGACCTCGTCGTCTGCAACCTCTATCCCTTCCAGGCGACGGTTGCGCAAGCCGATGTGACGCGAGCCGAGGCGGTGGAAAAAATCGATATCGGGGGCCCCTCGATGATCCGATCCGCTGCCAAGAACCACGCCTATGTCGGCGTCCTGTGCGATCCGGCGGATTACGCTTCCGTCGTTTCGGAGCTTTCGGGGTTCGGCGGACTCAGCCCCGCCCTCCGTCGCCGACTCGCGCTCAAGGCCTTCGAGCACACCGCGGGCTACGACACCGCGATTTCCCAATGGCTCTCCGAAAACGATCCCGAAATTCCGGCGGAGACATTCCCGGAGTCGCTTCTCATCTCGCTCGGAAAGGCGGATGAGCTTCGTTATGGCGAGAATCCCCACCAGCGTGCCGCGCTCTATGGTGGCTTCCTCGAAATCTGTGAATTGCTCCACGGCAAGGCGCTCTCCTACAACAACCTGATCGACGCCCAGGCCGCCCTCGCCCTGATCGTCGATTTCCTGCCCGCCGCAGGTGCTTCGGAGGATCGAGCGATCGTCGCGATCCTCAAGCACAACACGCCCTGCGGCGTGGGGGCGGGTGCCACGCCCCTGGCCGCTTACGAAAATGCCTTCACCACCGATCCCGAATCGCCCTTCGGCGGGATCATCGTTTCGAGCCGGCCCTTCGATCTGCCACTGGCCGAGAAGGTCGATGAGATCTTCACCGAGGTCCTGATCGCGCCGAGCTTCACCGATGAGGCCCTCGCGCTTCTCATGAAGAAGAAGAATCGGCGGCTGCTCAGTTTCGACCCTGAGAAGATCGACCCCGCACAGGTCGAGGTTCGCCGCGTATTCGGTGGATTGCTCGTTCAGGAGGCGGATCCGGCTCCGGACGAGGTGATGACGGCGACCCTCGCGACCGACGTGGAGCCGAGCGCCGATCAACGTCAGGCGATGGAGTTTGCCTGGCGAATCGTGAAACACGTGAAGAGCAACGCGATCGTGTTTGCCGCCGCGGATCGAACCCTGGCGATCGGTGGGGGGGCGACCTCCCGCGTCGACGCGGTTCACGCCGCCGCCGCGAAGGCCAAACGCGTCGGCCTCTCGCTCGAGGGCTGTGTGCTCGCGAGTGACGCTTTCTTCCCCTTCGCGGACGGACTCGAAACGGCGGTCGAGGCGGGCGCCACCGCGATCGTGCAGCCCGGCGGATCGAATCGGGACGAAGAAGTGATCGCGGCGGCGAATCGACTCGGCGTTCCGATGCTGATGACGGGGAAACGTCATTTTCGCCACTAGAGGGCCGGAACGAAGGGGTTCCGATCGAGGTCGGGGCAGGAGGAGCGACGGTGAAGGTCCTGGTCGTGGGCAGCGGAGGGCGCGAGCACGCGCTGGTCTGGAAGATCGCGCAGAGTCCCCTCTTGACGGCGTTGCATGCGGCGCCGGGCAGCGAGGCGATTGCGCAATGGGCGACCTGTCATCCCACGGTCAAGGCGAATGATCTCGCGGGGATCGTCGCATTGGCGAGGACCGAGGCGGTCGATCTCGTCGTGGTCGGCCCCGAGGATCCGCTCGCCGCGGGGCTCTCCGATCGGTTGCGCGATCAGGGGATCGCGACCTTCGGCCCCTCCGCCGCCGCGGCGCAGCTCGAGGGCAGCAAGGCCTTCTCCAAGGATTTCATGCAGCGCCATGAGATCCCGACCGCGGCGTATGCGGTTTTCGACGATGCCGCGGCAGCACACGCCTACGTCGATTCACTCGGTCGGCCGTGCGTGGTGAAAGCGGATGGGCTCGCGGCGGGCAAGGGCGTGGCGATGTGCCCGGAAGCCGCCGCTGCGCACGGGGCGATCGATGAGATGATGGCGGAGAAGCGCTTCGGGGAGGCCGGCAATCGCGTCGTGATCGAAGAGTGGCTTCAGGGCGAAGAGGCCTCCTACTACGCGATCTGTGACGGAGAAAGGCTCGTGACGCTGGCCGCGGCCCAGGATCACAAGCGCGCGCTCGACGGGGACGAGGGAGAGAATACGGGTGGCATGGGGGCTTATTCGCCCGCACCGGTGATCTCCGACGAAGTCGAAAAGAAGATCCTCGAGCGAGTCGTGCATCCGACGATCAGCGGAATGGCCACAGACGGCCATCCCTATCAGGGGGTGCTCTTCGTCGGTCTGATGATCGACGAAGCCGGTGACCCCTTCGTGATCGAGTTCAATGTCCGTTTCGGAGATCCCGAGACCCAGCCCTTGATGGTGCGGATGGAGAGCGATTTTCTGCCGATCCTGGAGGCATCGGCGCACGGGACCCTCGATCCGTCGATCTCGATCGGCTGGGGCGAGGCGGCCGTCTGCGTCGTTCTCGCTTCGGGCGGCTATCCACGGGACTACGAGACGGGACGCGCGATCTCGGGGCTCGAGGGGCTCGAAGGCGATGATTCGCTCGTCGTGTTCCACGCCGGCACGCGCGCTCGGGAATCGGGCGAGGGCTTCGAGACCGCCGGCGGTCGGGTCCTCGGGATCACCGCCCGCGGCGATTCTGTCCGAGAAGCCCGCGATCGCGCCTATCGCGCGGTCGAGCGGGTCGAGTTCCAGGGCAGGCATTTTCGGCGGGATATCGCCGATCGCGCATTGGCGCGTTGAGGTCCGTGCGGCGTGTCTCGAAGGCCGACGCCAGTTCACTCGGTCGCGCTGCCCCCGATGCAGTCGCTGGAGGAGGCGATCGCTCGACTCGGCGCAGATGGGTTCGTCGCCTACCCGACGGAAACGGTCTGGGGGCTCGGGGCGTGCGCCGATCGCCCCCGCGCCATCGCGCGCTTGATGGACTGGAAGGGGCGGGCTTCCGATGCACCGCTCTCGATCCTCGTTTCGGGGGCGGAGGCGGCGGCCGCCCTCGGTTGCGAACTTTCCGCGCCGATTCATCGCCTGATGGATGCCTTCTGGCCGGGGCCATTGACGCTGGTCGTTGCCGGTCGCGAAACGTGGGCGCCCGCGGTGGCGCGCTCGGACGGGGCGCTCGGCTTGCGCTGCAGTTCGCACCCTCTGGCGTCGGCGCTGGCGCGGGGGCTTTTCGAAGCGGGCCGCGGACCCCTGACTTCGACGAGCTTCAATCGAAGTGGGGAACCGCCGGCCCGAGACCTCTCCGCCGCGAGGCACCTGATGGGAGCCGGGGGAGCAGATACGCTGGCGACTTCCCTCGATCTCCCTTTTCTGGTCTCGGCGGGGGGCTGCGATGCGGGAGGCGATCGCCCGAGTACCGTCGTCGACTGTACGGGGAACGAAATCTCGATCCTGCGAGAGGGGGCGATCCCTCGCGACACGATCGGCGAGGTCTGGGCGGGATGAAACCGATCGCGTCCACACGATCGACCGGAAACTCTTTTGCTCGGCACCTTCTCCTTCTCGGAGAATCCCGGCGGATTTTCGTGCAGCTGACCTATACCTGTGCGATCCATTTCCGTTCGTCTCACGGCCGCCCGAGCCCGGAGAGCCCGCACCGATGACCGTTGTCCGACCCTTCAGAGCCATTCGATTCGATACGGCGCGCGTCGACCTCTCGAATGTGATCGTGCCCCCCTACGATGTCATCGCCGCGGACGAGCGGGCCTCCTTCTTCGAGCGAGATCCGCATAACGCGATCCGCTTCGAGTTGACCCGCGACGTCGCCGATGAGGCGGAGGCGGACTACGCCTGGATTCGCGAGACATTCGATGACTGGCGGTCGAGCGGAGTGCTCGTTCGGGAGGAGTCGCCCGCCTACTATGTCATGGGTCAGCGCTATACGTCACCCTCGGGCGAGATCCTCGAACGCATCGGTTTCTTCGCCGAACTCGGTCTCGAGGAATACGCTGCCCGGATCGTTCGGCCCCATGAGCGAACCCTCGCGGGTCCCAAGGCGGATCGGCTGAAATTGCTGCGCTCGGCGGAGGCGAATCTCTCGAGCGTTTTCCTGCTCTACGAGGACCGGGCGGACGAACTCGGTGAACTGCTCGCGAGGACCCTCGAAAAGGACGAGATCGGTTCGGCGCGCGATGGCGGGGGCGTCGAGTACCGACTGGCGCGGTTGACGGAGAGCGCGGAGATCGAACGCTTGCGTGCTTTTCTGGTGGATCGTCCCAGCGTGATCGCCGACGGTCACCACCGCTACGAGACCACGCTCGAATACCGACGACAGCAGATCGCCGCCCGCGAAGGGCGGACGATCGACGCGCCCTGGCAGTCAACCCTTGCGTATTTCGCCAACGCCTACGCGCCGGGGAGTCTGCTCCTGCCGATCCACCGGGTCGTGCGCACGGCGCCGTCGCCATCGGAAGAGGGATGGCGTGAAAAGCTGCCGGGTTGGACGGTGCGCGCGCTGGCTTCGGTGTCCCTGGATCGGGTCGAGGCGCTGCTGGCGGATGAACTCGAGCCCCTGGCGGGTCAGCCCGCCTTCGTCGCCGAGACGGCGGATGGCACGACCCTTCTCATCCATCGTCCGGAGCCGCTCAAGGACGAGCTGATGGTGCGGATCATCGAGGCGGAGGTACTCGGTGCGGTCTTCGGGCTCAGCGCGGATTCGATCCGGAGCGGGGCCGTTGGCTTCCCGAAGAGCGCCCGGCGCGCAGGTCAAGAGGTTCGAGAGGGAGAGGGGACGGTGGCTCTCTATCTCAACCCGATGACGCCGGACGACGTCTTCCGCGCGACGGCCGAGGGGGAGGTGATGCCGCAGAAATCGACCTTCTTCTATCCGAAGATTCCGACCGGGATGGTCTTTCGAGACCATCGCGACGGGGATGGCGGGCGATGAACCGAGCCGGAAGGGGCGACCGTCCCGGCAGCCGACGCAAGGGGCGTCTCGAATCGGTCGGGAGCCTGGTTGGCCAGGTCCTGGGCGATCTCGGTCTCGATGGCGTCGCACTCGCCCACCGAATCGGGTCCCGTTGGGAGGAGATTGTCGGTCCCCAGATCGCGGCCCATTGCCGACCTCTCGGAATTCGCGGGGGCGTGCTCGAACTCGAGGTCGATAGCCCCGTCTGGTCCCAGCAGCTTCAGCTTCGAAAGCCCGAACTGCTCGCCCGGCTCGAGGATGATCTCGGGAAGGAGGCGCCCCGGGAGCTCCGCTTCCAAGTCGGCTATGCTCGCGCCGGCCGCTAACGATCGCGGTCGATGTACCCGAAGGAATCCCATGTCGAATCCGGTCTCTGCCAGTGACGCCAGCCAAGAGCGATCGCTTCTCGGCCAGGCCGAGTCGGATGGGCGGCGCTGCGATTTCTGCGGCGATCGGGTCGCAGCCGTTCGCCGCGTCGCCCTGGACGTCGAATACGACCGTCTCCAGAAGGCCCATCGGGAGCAATATTCGTGCGCGGATTGTTTCGAGGCCAAGGAAGAACAGCGGCTGGGGATGACCCACCGCTGATGCGATCCGGCGCGGCGCCGGGGTCTCGAAGACCTCGCGCGAAGCTGGTGGTACGTTTTTGGGCCGGGAGACCCTCGAAACAGCTCATCCCGCCTCTCGCCGTTGACCTGAGCAGGCGATTTCCCTAAGTTGCGCGCCTGCTTAAGAGCAGGCAAGAGCCGGGGCCCCGATGTTGGGCTTGCGGTCGATGCCTGCTGATCCATGAAATCTTCCCGTCCATGCCTCAGCGCCGTCGAGTGCGGCCGTAGAATCTTCACGGCAGGGAACGGGAATCAGAACCCTCCGGCCGATCTCTTTCGGTCCCTCGCGCGCGCGAGGGGCATTTCCAAAGACCGGCCGAACGACGAGAGGTCGCAAAGAGCACATGGTCAAGATTCGGTTGACACGTCTGGGATCGAAGAAACGCCCCTTCTACCGCGTGATGGCGATCGACGAGCGCAAACAGCGCGACGGTCGCCCGCTCGAGTTTCTCGGCACCTACAATCCGCATCTGGATCCGCCGGCGCTGAACCTGAACCTCGACGGTATCGAGGGTTGGGTCGGCAAGGGCGCGCAGCTCTCTGACACGGTGAAGAGCCTCGTCGGTCGTGTGAGACGAGAGGGCAACACGGTCCAGGTCCCGGTTGCGGGTTCCGCGGCCGCGGTGGAGGCATCGACCCATGGCTGAGCGCGGAACCGATTCGGCGGAGCTGGTGGGATTTCTCGCCAAGGCAATCGTGAGCAACCCCGACGATGTCAACGTCATCGTCGAAGAAGGCGGGCAGCTGATCGAACTCGAGACCGCGGATGGCGATCGGGGGCGGGTGATCGGCCGTCAGGGTCGCGTCGCGAAGGCGCTTCGAGCGATCCTGAACGCGACCGCGGATGGAGCGGGGTCGCGGCTCGACATCGTAGACTGATTTGCGCTTGGCGGGCCTTTCCGGGGCTGCGGATCTAGCCGGTTTCCCTGCGGTCGGAGCGGACACGAAGCTTCTTCATGCGCTGCCGCTCAGGCACCTTCGCCGGCGGCTTTCCCCGCCCGGCCCGTCATCGCTTGCGAGCCTCTCTCCGCGAGAGTGACAGGTGTGGTGCCCTTCTCCGCTCCTGGCCGGCAGGTGGCCATGAATTCCCAGGACCGACCGGATATGGCCCCCAGTCGCGAGCGGATCGTTCTCGGTGAGGTGAGGGGTGCGCATGGGCTGCGGGGTGAAATCCGTGTGAGGATTGCCGGCGATTCACCGGACCATCTGCTGGCGGTGACGGGCATCTGGCTCGGCCGACGTCCCGGGGATCCCGAAGCACGACGCCATGTCGTCGTCGAGGCGGGGCTCGCGCGCAGCGGTGAGGTTCGGTTGCGGCTTCAGGGCTTCGATCAGCGCGATCAGGTCGGTCCCCTCGTCGGTCTGCTCGTGACGGTCCCAGCGGCGATCCTGCCGGAGCTGCCCGAAGGCGAGTTCTACTGGTACGAACTGATCGGCTGCCAGGTCGAATCGGAATCGGGCGAGGTGGTGGGGCGCGTCCGCGAGATCTGGGAGACCGGAGCGCACGACGTGCTGATGGTCGAGGACGAGGAGGGTGTTCGGCGTCTGTTGCCGACCGCCGCGGAACTCATGAAAGGGATCGACCTCGAAGCGCGTCGGATCGTCGTCGTCGACCTTCCGGGCCTTCTAGAGCCGATCTAGAGGCCGATCGGGCCGGAGTGAGTAGAGTATGATGCTCGAGATCGACATTATCACGATCTTTCCGGAACTCTTCGGGCCCTTCCTGGAGACCGCCTTCGTGGGCATCGCTCGCCGGGCGGGATCGGTCGAGATTCGTGCCCACGACCTGCGGGAATGGACCAGCGATCGCCACCGCTCGGTCGATGACAGTCCCTACGGTGGAGGGCCCGGCATGGTGATGACGCCGGAGCCCCTGGTGGCGGCCATCGAATCGCTGGCTGGGGAAAAGGGCCCGGACCGCAGGGCTCAGGTGATCTGTCTTTCACCCCAGGGCCGTCCACTGGACCAGGAACGGCTCTCGACCCTCGCAGCCGGGCCACCGATCCTGCTGGTCTGCGGGCGTTACGAGGGAATCGACCAGCGGGTGATCGATCTGGCCGTCGACGAGGAGATCTCGGTGGGAGATTACGTCCTGTCGGGGGGGGAAATCCCGAGCATGGTCCTGATCGAGGGGCTGGTTCGGCTCCTGCCGGGGGTCCTGGGAAATCCGGACTCGATCGAAATAGAATCGTTCCGAGGGGGGGCCGTTCTCGAAGGTCCGCAGTATACTCGGCCGCCAGTTTACCGAGGCCTCTCGGTGCCAGAAATCCTCCGATCGGGCGATCACGCTGCGATCGACGATTGGCGCCGAACACAAGCCCTAGCCAGAACACGCGATCGTCGACCCGACCTGATCAGATCTCAGGCGCGTGACGCCGAACGCGCGCATGAAAATGAAAAGCTGCGCTTGGATCATGATGACCATGACGATGACGCGCGATGAGTAGAGCCTTTTCGTCGCGGATCGACGGGGCACGAAGGAAGATAGAGGAAAGAGCGATGCGAACCCTGGACTTCGTCGAGAACGAGACCCTTCGACGTGATCTTCCCCCCTTCAAGGTCGGTGACACCGTTGCGGTTCACATGAAAGTTCGGGAGGGCGACAAGGAGCGGATCCAGGTCTTCCAGGGGTTGGTGTTGCGGCGCAGGGGCGGGGGTGTCGGTGAGACGTTCACCGTGCGAAAGATCTCGAGCGGCGTCGGCGTCGAGCGGGTCTTCCCGGTGCAGTCGCCACTGGTCACGAAGGTGGATATCAAGTCGCGGGGTTATGTTCGTCGCGCGCGCCTCTACTATTTGCGGGATCTTTCGGGCAAGAAGGCTCGTCTTCACAGCAAGGTTCGCGATCTCTCGGGCCTGGTCTCCGACGAAGAGGCCGACGCGCTGGCGAATGCCAGCAACCTCGATGAGGCGGCACCCGAGATCTCGGAAATCTCGGAGGCCGTGTCGGCGGATGCCGCCGATGGCAAGAAGCTGAAGGGCAAGGCGGCCAAGAAGGCCAAGGCGGCCGAGAAGGCCAAGCGCATGAAGGTGCTCAGAGCTGAAGAAGCCGAGCGCGCCACGAAGAAGGCCAAGGAAGAGGCCGAGGCGCCGGCCGCCGAAGAGGTTTCGGCTGAGGCGGCTGCGGATGAGGGCGGCGACGCCGAGACCTCGGAATAGCCTCGCAAGCGAGAGGCCTCGTCCGAGGACTCAGAAAGCAGATTCCCAATGTTCGATCGACCACCGCGCCCGCTCCGGCGCGGTGTCGTCGTTTTGGGCCGCCGTTTCGCGGGCATCGCCTCTCGGCGATTCGTCGAGCAAGCAGGTGACGACATCGAAGCGAACCCGTCGGGAACGTCGTCGGATCGACGCATGTTCACCCATCCAGGCCAGGGCGCCGCGCCGCAATCGCGCCTGTTTTCGGTCGTCGACGGCCTCGGCGGCCCGGCCGTGACCGCCGAGGCCGTCGGGACCGGTTGCTCTGCGGCTCTTCACCTCGACGAAGACCAGCGTCGGACCCCGTCGTGCGATCAGGTCGATCTCGACCCGCGCGGCACGAACGTTACGTGCGACGATGCGATACCCTCGCGCTTCGAGAAAGCGGGCAGCGCGCATTTCACCTTCGCGGCCAAGAGATTGCCGTCTTTTCGTCATGGGATTCGTTCCGCGAGATGCCGACCGACCCATCGAATGATCGAATCTCACACGGGGATCTCGGCTTCGGGATGACGGCGGTCAGGGTAGGGGATGGGAACGCTCCATATCGTCGCGACACCGATCGGTCACCTGGAAGACGTGACCCTGCGTGCACTTCGCGTTCTCCGCGAAGCCGATTGGGTGCTCGCCGAGGACACGCGACGCACGCGTGTATTGCTGGAGCATTTCGAGATCTCCGGGAAGCCGACCTCGCTGCACGCACATAACGAGGTCGGGCGGATCGAATCTGTTCTCGCTGCGCTCGAAGAGGGGCGATCCGTGGCGCTCGTATCCGATGCCGGAACCCCACTCGTATCGGATCCGGGAGAGCGACTCGTTGCGGCGGTGCTGCAGGCGGGTCATTGCGTCGAAGCGGTACCGGGTGCCTCCGCGCTCCTGACGGCGCTGACTGTGTCCGGGCTAGGGACGTCACAGGTGCTCTTCCTCGGGTTTTTGCCGCGCAAGACCGGTGCCCGCCGCAAGGCACTCGAGGCCCAGCGCACGCGCCCGGAAACACTCGTCCTCTTCGAGTCTCCCCGGCGTGTGGCCAAGACCCTCGGCGAGATCGCAGAGATCCTGGGAGATCGGCGCGCCTGTCTGGCTCGGGAATTGACCAAGAAACACGAAGAGGTGCTCCGCGATGGAACGGCCGCGCTGGCCGCGTATTGTCTGGAAAATCCGCCGCGCGGTGAGTGTACGCTCGTGATTGGCGGCGCGACTGCGGAAGAGGTGGCCGATCGGTCGAGTTGGGCCGACGAGGACATCGACGATCTGATCCGGTCGGAACTCGCCACGGGTTCTTCGGTCAAGGATCTCGCGAGTCGACTCGCGAACCGAACGGGCCGCCCGAAACGATCGCTCTACGCTCGGGCCGTCGCGTTGCGAGAGGAGGGGGGCGGTTCGTGAAGGGGCCTTCTTCGATGCTTGCTCGGGTCGCTCGCGTTGCGACGCTCGTGCGGACACTGCGCCCTATTCGTTGCGGGCAAGCCATCGCTCAGCTGCGACATATGCTCATCGGGCTGCCCGCTCCGCAGCGCGAAGTGGGCGCATTTCCGACCCTGGTGGTCGAAAGCGCGCAGACCGCATTTCTGCCCCCGCCCGCTCACGTGAGGGGGGACCCATCCCGGATCGAAATCCTGGCGACCCCCTTCCCATTCGAAGAACGGGTCGATTGGAACACACGACTGCACGGGCCGCTTTTCGCCTATCACCTGCACCAGCAGGAATATCTGCGCCTCGCATCCTTCGATCCAGCGGCCCGCTCGCTGCGCCTTCGCGACTGGATCGATTCCCACGATCAGGGCATCGGTTGGGATCCCCATCCGATTTCGCTGCGCCTCTTGTGTTGGGGGCGGCTCTTGCTGACGCCCGGAGCGCTCGGCTCTGATGCTGACCTACGCGACACCATGCTTGGGTCGATGGCCGATCAAGCGCGAACGCTGGTGCGTGGGCTCGAGATCAGGCTGCAGGCCAATCATCTGCTCTCGAACCTCATCGCCGTCGTCTGGTCGGGCCTCCTGTTGGAGGCCGAGGACGCCTCGAACTGGCGGGCACATGCAGAGCGTCTGGTTCGGGAACTCGATGCCCAGATTCTCCCGGATGGGGGGCACGAAGAGCGCAGCCCGATGTATCACTCGCTGTTGCTCGAGAACATCCTCGATCTTCTGAACCTGTCGCTGGTCGTCGGCAGCCGGGCGCCCGATGGCCTGGTCGCAGCCCTCTCCGCGACGGCTTCGCGGATGCTTTCGGCCCTCGAAGTCATGAAGCATCCCGATGGTCGGATCGCGCTCTTTGCGGACTCGGGTTTCGATATCGCGGCGGAGCCCGCGGCGCTCCTGGACTATGCGACTCGGCTCGGGGTGTCTGCGAGTCGGGAGGAGCGCCGCAGCGCCCTTCTCCTTCCGCAGACCGGCTATCTGCGTTTCGCTGTTGGCTCATTCGACCTGATTGCCTCCGTTGCCGGTCCCTCTCCGGCGCACCAACCCGGTCATGCCCATTGTGACGCGCTGGCCTTCGAACTCTCCGTCGACGGAAAAAGGCTCGTGACCGATACGGGACTCTTCGAGTATCTGCCTGGGCGGCGCCGGGATCAGGCACGTGCGACAGCGAGCCATGCGACGCTCGAGATCGATGGTCGGGAACAGGCGGAACTCTGGTCGGCACATCGCATCGGGGGACGGCCCGACGTCGCGTTGTCCGCGTGGGACGATTCGGGAAGCGCCGAGGGGACATGTCGAGGTTGGTCGCGGGGCGCTCCGCTCCATCGGCGTCTGTTCCGGGTCGACGAGCGCCGCGTCGAGATCGTCGACCGCATCGAGGGGCGTTACAGCGAAATCGTCAGCCGTTTGCCCCTCGATCCCGACTGGCAGGTCGAGTTCATCGACGGTGATCTGCGAGCGCGGATCGTCGCCGAGGACGGGCTCGAACGCGTCGTTCGGTTCGAATTAGCGCGGGATTACAGCTGGGTCATCGAGCGCGAGCCGAGTTACCCGAGTTTCGGTCGCGAAGTCGAGCGGCCCGTGTTGGTCGGCCGCGCCGGCCGGCCCGCCGAGACGACGATCCGCATTCGATTCGAGCGCTGAACCGAATTTCGACGCGTGCTGCGTCGGGCGTAGACGGAAGATCGTGAACCCTCAATCATCCGTGAGGAGCCCCTCCAGGCCGGCCTCATCAAGGATCTCGACGCCGAGATCCGTGGCTTTCTTGACCTTGCTTCCCGGATCCTTGCCTGCGACGACGAAATTCGTCTTGCGCGAGACCGATCCGGTCACTTTGCCGCCCGCCGCCTCGATCAAGCGCTTTGCCTCGCCGCGCGGTCGACTCAGCGTGCCGGTCAATACGAAGGTCAGCCCTTCAAGCGATTGCCTCGGGGTCTCTTCGCTTGCGGACTTGGGTCGGGGAGCAGCGAGGACGACTCCCAACTCGCCAAAACGTGCGAGTTCTTTCCTGTTGCTCGGATCCGCCATGAAGCGGCTCACGCTCTCGGCGATGGTCGGACCGATTCCCTCGATCGCTGCGACCTCCTTCGGGCTTGCGGCGAGAAGGCCCTCCAACGTCTCGAAGCGGTCGGTCAGAAGTTCGGCGACGGTCTCCCCCACGTGTCGGATACCGAGCGCGATCAGCAGCCGGGGCAGCGTCGTCTGGCGCGCGCGCTCGATGGCCGCGATCAGATTGGTCGCGGATTTTTCCGCCATCCTTTCGAGTCCGGTGAGCGATGCCTCTTCGAGGGCGAAGACGTCTGAGAGCTGGGCGACGAGACCTGTTTCGACGAGTTGGTCGACGCGTTTCTCGCCGAGCCCGTCGATATCGAGGGCGCTGCGGCTCGCGAGATGGCGGAGATTATTCTTCAGCTGGGCGGGGCAATCGAGATTGGCACAGCGCGTGACGGCCTCCCCCTCGAGCCGAACCGTCTGGGATTCGCAGACGGGGCAACGAGCGGGCAGCCCACGTCGTGCGAGCCGCCGTCCCTCGGCGAGGGCCTCCTTGCGTCGATCGAGACGAACTCGCACCACCTGTGGAATCACATCGCCCGCGCGCTGGATCACGATCCGATCGCCGATGCGGATATCCTTGCGCTCGATCTCGTCCTGGTTGTGAAGCGATGCGTTCGACACAGTGACTCCGCCTACGCGAACGGGGCGAAGTCTTGCGACGGGCGTGAGCGCACCGGTTCGGCCGACCTGGAACTCGATCTCCTCGAGCACGGTCTCCGCCTGTTCGGGTGGGAATTTGAAGGCGATCGCCCAGCGCGGCGCTCGGGCGAGGGCCCCCAACGTTTCCTGTTGCTCGATCCGGTCGACCTTGAAGACCGTCCCGTCGATCTCGACCGGCAGATTTCCGCGTTGCGAGAGCAGTCGCTCGTGAAAGTGGATCGCCTCGTCGACGCCGTGGCAGATCCCGATTTGAGGACTGATGACGAAGCCCCAATCCCGCAGGAGGTCGAGGATCTCGGATTGACGATCGAATTCGGCGGGGCGACCCTCGGCGAGGGCGTAGCCGCGGAATTCGAGGCTTCCGAGACGTTCGAAGTCGACATTATGGATCTGTCGCAGGCTGCCGGCCGCGGCGTTGCGGGGATTTTCGAAGGGCTTCTGTTCGCGCCCGACACGCGCGGTGTTGAGCGCTTCGAAGGCGGCCAGGGGGAGAACGATCTCGCCCCTGATGGAGGCGATCTCCGGAGGATCATCGCTCTTGAGCCGTGTGGGAATCGAGGGGACACGCTGCAGGTTCACGGTGACGTCTTCGCCGGTCTGTCCGTTGCCGCGGGTGAGCCCTTGGACGAAGCGACCCTTCGTGTAGATGAGTTCGACCCCCGACCCGTCGAGTTTGGGTTCGGCCACCAGGTCGATCCTCTGGGATCCACCTTTCGGGAATTCGAGCAGCTTGACGATTCTCGCCTCGAAGGCTCGCATCTCGTCCTCGTTCATCGCGTTGTCGAGGGAGAGCATCGGCGAGCGATGCGGTGCGGTTTCGAAGCCTTCGGCGGGCAGGGCACCTACGCGCTGGCTGGGGGAATCCGGCGCCAGCAGACTCGGGTATTCGGCCTCGAGCGCGACGAGTTCTCTTCGCAAAGCGTCGTAGTCCGCGTCGCTCAGTTCCGGGGCATCGCTCTGGAAATAGAGGACATCGTGTCGGCGAAGTTCGTCGCTGAGTTCCATGACTCGCGCGCGCGCCGACTCCGGCACGTCCGCTGCGGAAAGGTCCTTCTTCGTTTTCGTTGCGCGCTTTGTGCGGGGCCGAGCCGGCAAGACGGATTCAGGCCTCCTTGGACAACACCCTCGTCGGGCATGATATGCCGGCCGCCGGGTCCGACACGGGGACCTGTCATGCCGGTCGACTGCGTTTTTCCTGCATTCCGCTGAGAGCGGACGCGCCAGGATGAACCGTATGGAAAGCCCATCAAGGTGGCTTTCCTCGACGCCGATGAAGTCTCGTGTTGTCGGGTTGGTCCTCGCGGCATCGGGCCCGCGGATTCTACCACGCCGCGGGCGGCTGGCGTCCACCCCGGGTGTGAGAAATCAGGAGCCTCATGGATCTGCAGTTGGGCGGGAATTCGAGCGAGGAGGAAGCGTTGCTGGCCACCGATCGTGGCGAGACGGGGCTTCTGCGCGAACTCGCAGCCGCCCGCTCACGGATCATCGAACTCGAGGCCCGACTCGCGGGACAGGCCCGTGTACGGGCAGAACTCGTGAATCTCGTCTGTCACGAATTACGCACGCCGATCACGGTCATCTCGGGATTTTCCCGGCTGCTCCAAAACGAGGTGTCGGGAACGCTCAACTGCGAGCAGCACCGTTTCGTGCGGGAGGGATTGAAGGCCTGCCAACGGCTCGATCGCTTCGTCGGTGATCTGCTCGAAGCGCGGCCCGAAGCCGAGACGCCCTTCGCTGTCGTGGTCGAGGAGGCCGATCTGCACGAGACGATCGAGGGGCAGCTCGAATCCCTCTTGCCCCTGCTCGAGGAGCGTAACCTCAAGGTTGAAGCGAGGCTGCGATCCCGGGAGTCGATTCTCAGATTCGACGCCCGACGGATCGAGCAGGTGATTTCGAATCTGATGACGAACGCGATCCGTTATGGACCCGCTTCAGGCGTCATTCGCCTGGAGACGCATCTGCGCGACACCGCCCTCGGCGCCACACCCCACTCGTCGATCGAGGTTTCGGTCGAAGACGATGGTCCCGGTATTCCGGCAGCGGATCGCGAGCGGCTCTTCGCTCCCTACGTGCGGGGTGACCATGGAGAGGATGCGGTGGGGTTGGGAATAGGCCTTGCGATCAGTCGGCGTATCATCGACGCGCATGGCGGACGAATCTGGATCGAAGCGGGCGAGCTCGGTGGAGCTCGGTTCGTTTTTAGCCTGCCGCGCAGACGGCGCGCGGGCCGGGAGGATTGAAGGGATGGGATCGGCGCTGGGGGGCTTGGACCGCGTGAAACGAATGGACGAGGAGGAGACGCCGCGCACACCGCGTGCGTTGATCGTCGATGATGCCGAGGGGATGCGGGCCTATATGGCGACGCTCTTCGAGACCCGTGGCTTCGATGTCGATACCTGTGACGATGGCGGGCGGGCGCTTTCGTTGCTCGAGAACGGGGCGGCTCCCGACCTGATCCTGCTCGACATCATGATGCCCGGGACGGGCGGTCTGGCCGCATTGGCACGCATTCGTTCGAGTTGGCCAGAAGTGCCCGTGTTGATGGTGTCGGTCGTAGGCAAGGCGAGCACGATCGTTCAGGCGATGCAGCTCGGCGCAACGGATTATCTGACCAAGCCTTTCGAAGAAGCGGAGCTCGATGCTGCACTCGATCGCCTCGGTCTTCACAGCTCGGGGCTCGCCGGATCCAGTAGCCGAGGGCGGGGGGTGACGGACCCGTCGCAGACAGTCTGGGTGAGCTCGGCGATGCGTGAGATCCGCTCGGTGATCGAGCAGATCGGCGATACCGACGTGACCGTCCTAATCCAGGGTGAGAGTGGTGCGGGCAAAGAAATCGTCGCGCGCGAGGTCCACGCGGTCTCGAATCGCGTGAAGGGGCCCTTTGTCAAGGTGAACTGTGCGGCGCTGCCGACGGATCTTCTAGAGAGCGAGCTCTTCGGCTATGAAAAGGGCGCGTTCACCGGGGCCAATGGGCGCAAACAGGGGAAATTCGAACTCGCGAACGGGGGCACGATCTTCCTTGATGAGATCGGCGAGATGTGTCCATTGCTTCAGGCGAAGCTGCTCCAGGTCCTGCAGGATTCGGAATTCACCCGATTGGGGGGCCACCGAGAAGTCCACGTCGACGTGCGGGTCGTCTGCGCGACGAATCGCGGACTGCTCGACATGGTCGCTGCCGGTGACTTCCGGGAGGATCTCTATTTCAGGCTCAATGTCGTGGCGATCGATATCCCGCCGCTACGGGAACGACGCGAAGAGCTTCCTCTGCTCGTCGAGACCTTCCTCGCTCGTTATGCGGTGCTCTATGAACGTCCGCATACAGGGCTCTCTCAACGCCTGATCGAGGCGATGAACGCTCACGATTTTCCCGGTAATATTCGAGAACTCGAGAACATGATCAAGCGCGTCGTTGTCCTCGAGAATGAAGATTCGGTTCTCGCCGAGCTGAGCCGGCCGCGTACAAACCGTTCGGAGCGTCGTGCGGAACTCGATGCGATGCTCGACGAGATCGAGGAAAACGCCGGAGAGCTGCCGCTGCGCGAGGTCGGTCGACTCTTTGCGCAGGAGGTCGAGCGCGAGGCGATCGAGCACATGCTGAACCTGACCGGTTGGAATCGGAAACAGGCGGCCTCGCGTCTGGGCATCAGCTACAAGACCCTGCTTCAGAAGATCCGCACCTGTGCGGTCGAAGTCGGTGGCTGAGCAGGCCTCGGATTTCCGTTCGTCAGGGAAGGTTTTCGGGCATCGACGTGCCGGACAGGGGCTCAGCGCGGCGTCGAGCTTTCGACGACACGCTCGAGGAAGGACGCCATCCGCCGAGCGAGGTCGTCGCGGATAAACCCGTTCTCGACCCAACGCCGCCCGGATTCGGCGAGGCGAGCCGCCCGCTCGGGAGCGTCCATGACGTGCTCGATGGCAGCCACTAACTGGTCCTCGACCTCGGGGTCGATCACGATGGCGCCCTGCGCCTCCTCGATCATGCGACGAATCTCACCCTTGGCCGCGAGCACGACCGGTCGCTCCTGCGCCAGGAATTCGAAGATCTTAGAGGGGATCACGGTTTCGAAGACCGGCAGGTCACGCAGCATCACGAGTAGGAGATCGATCGATGCGATCCATTCGGGCATGGCCGCCCGCGGCTGCAGGCCGAGCATGACGACGTTCTTCAATCCGCGTCGCGCGACCTCCGCTTCGAGCTTGGCACGATCCGCGCCGTCTCCGATGAAGACGAAGCGCAGTTCTGTGCGCTGCTCCAAGCGTCCCGCGACGTCGATGAGTAGGCTGAGTCCGTGAGCCAGGCCGAGGGTGCCGACGTAGGCGACGGTGAAATGGTTCGCGAGTCCGTGCTCCTCGAGCAGCACCTCGTTCTTTGGCCGAGGCCGGAAGAGCGTCGGGTCGATCCCGTTGTAGATCAACTCGATGTCTTCCGCGGCCACCCCTCGTTCCATGATGTGGTCGCGAAAGGTTCGGGTATTCACGACGACGCCGGCGGCGCTTCGGTACAGCCATTTTTCGAGTGCCTCGAGGGTCGAGAGGATCGGGCCCTCGTTCAACTGTCCGAGTTCGACGACCGATTTCGGCCAGAGGTCGCGGACCTCCAGGACGAAGGGGCGTCGCTTCAATCTGGAAATGACCGCGCCGGCGATACCGACGAAGAATTGCGGACTGGTTGCGATGACCAGATCGGGCTTCTCGGTGCGTAGAGATGCGAAAACAGCGGTGAAGGCGAACAAGAGGTAATTCGCGACGCGTCTCGAGAAACCCGCGTTGGGCGTCAGGTACATCCAGGTTCGGATGACACGGATGCCGTCGATCCTCTCTTCCTGGATCCAGCGATTCTTGTAGCCTTCGAAGATCTGTCCCACAGGATGGTTTGGAACGCCGGTGATGACCGTGACCTCGTGCCCATCCTGCACCCAGCGCCGACAATGTTCATGGGTGCGGTTGGCCGGGGCGTTGACCTCCGGGGGGAAATAGTGAGTGATGAAGAGGATCTTCATGGTTCGCCCGCGTGCTCGGAAAGAGCGGTCTCGATGAATACCCAGCGGCTACGAAATTTCGCGGCGCATAGCGATGTGCACCGGATAGGCTAGTTGGGTATAAAATCTGACAACAGGGGTGTGACGGTGCTCGCAAATTCCTCGAAAATGGCTTCGGCCGCCTTTTCGTCTCCGAACTGGATCGGGACGGTGAAGCGAACGAGTGAACCATCGGTGCGGCCACGACGCGCCCGATCGAGAAACATCCAGATGATCTTGTGGTGATTGCGGGCGATGACCCGGCCTCGAGAGTGATACCAGAAATAGACGAGCGCGCGCTGATTGCCCTTGGCGATCACGAAGCGCTTGGCCTCGCCACCGGAGCCGATGTCGATCGGAACCACCTGCGCGTCGATCACGTTCCAGCCGCTGCCGGGGAGACAATGCTCGGGCGGATGGATCGCAGACACGAGTCCCGACTGGTCATCGCGGGTCTGGCGCTCGTGATATCCGATATAGAGGTGGGATGCGATGTTCGTTTCCGGCTTGAAGAAGTTGCACGAGAGATAGTCGGTGACTTGAAGATTGCGCAGCGTCTGATCGTCGAGGGTCTCGCGATTTGCACAGCGCCACTCAGCGATGGCGTCCGGGAAAAGGCCGAACGGCTCCCGCGCAGGGATCACCTCGGTGCTTCCGAGGTACCAATAGACGTACGTGTTCAGGGCGAGGAAAAGAAGGGCGGCGGCGATCTTCTTCATTGACTCATCCCTTCTTCGTTCCATCGGGCGAGGGCGCGTCCCCACCGGGTGTCGATCGATTGCAGGCGCCCAGGAAAAAATCGATCATGCGACCCTCACC
This sequence comes from Deltaproteobacteria bacterium, assembly GCA_002719955.1. Taxonomy (GTDB): domain Bacteria; phylum Myxococcota_A; class UBA9160; order UBA9160; family UBA4427; genus UBA4427. The sequence continues at coordinate 34,021 of PBFW01000060.1, forward strand.
CAGCAAGATGAAGAACGCCATTCCGAAGGTGAAGATTCCCTGAAAATCGTGGATCGGACCGCCGGCGGCCTCCTCGCCAAAATGATGGGCGAGGTAGCCCGTCAATGCGACCCGGAACGCGTTGACAAAGATTGCGATCGGTATCGTAGAGCCGACGAGCAGGATCTGGATCCACAGGACGCCGCGTTTGAAAAAATGCGCAAAGACGACCCCTAACGTGATGAGGGCCATCAGACTTCTAAGTCCGCTGCATGCCTCGTGCACGAAGAGTTCCGTATGGGCGAGATGGATGATATTGCCCTCGACCAGGGCCGGGATGCCGAGTTCGTGGAGGCTGGAAACGGCGAATTGCGCCGCCATCAGCTGGAGCGGGAAGGCGACGGTGTTCACCAGCGATACCGGCAGGGGCACCATGAGAAAGAGGAAGAGGAGCGGGAAGGACAGGATCTTGAAGACCTCGCGGCCGAGCAGGAGCAGGATGAGACCGATCAGCGTGAAGACGAATCCCGAACGCATCGTCATGAGCTCGGTTCCGAGTCGCCCGATCGCGAGCGAGGTCAGGCCGATCAGGAGGGGCAGCAGACCGATCCATGCCCCCTTGATCGGTGCCTCCTGCAGGTCCCAGCGACGCTCGTAGGCGAAGAAGAGGGCGAGGGGCGCGACGATGAAGCCGTGCTGGTAATCCTCGACGATGCTCCAGTGGTGCACCATGTTGCGAAGAATCGGGAAGTAGATGCCGAAGAGCGCGACGATCAGTCCACATACGATGTAGACGGTGGTTCGTCGTTCGAACTCATCGGGTTCTCCCGCGGTGCGGCCGATCGTGCTCGTTGAATCTGCCATCTAGACCTTGTCCAACTCCCTCTCCGAGAAGTCTCGCTCCAGAATGTCGACGATGCGCGCCGCGGCCCGCCCATCCCAGAGCGCGGGCCGCCTTCCATTTTTTTCGCCCGCCGGCCCATTGCGCAGATCGGCGATCGCGGTCTCTATCGCCGCGGGATCGGTTCCGACGATTCTGTTTGTTCCCTCGGTCACCGTGACGGGACGTTCGGTGCTGTTTCGCAGTGTAAGGCATGGGACGCCTAGCGCAGTTGTCTCTTCCTGAATGCCCCCCGAATCCGTGAGGACCATCTGAGCGTCCGTCAGGAGGCGCAGAAAATCGAGATAGCCAAGGGGATCGGTCAGATGGAGGTCCGGCTTGAGGCCGCCGAGATTCGCCTCGATCGCATGGGCCGTGCGCGGATGAATCGGAAATATGACCGGGAGTTCTTTGTTCAGTCGCCCGAGGACTTCGAAGAGCCGAATCAACCGCTCGGCGGAGTCGACGTTGCTCGGGCGATGCAGCGTGAGAACGGCGTAGGAATGGGGCGAGAGGCCAAGCCTCGCGAGGGTATCGAGTTCCCGGGCCCGTTCCTGATGGGCCAGCAATGTGTCAATCATGACGTTGCCGACGAAGTGGATCTTCTCGGGGGCCACGCCTTCCCGTAGCAGGTTCTCCTCCGCGGAGGGCTCCGTGGTGAAGAGCCAATGCGAGACCGAATCCGTCAGTACGCGGTTAATCTCCTCCGGCATCTTGCGATCCCACGAGCGAAGGCCCGCTTCGACGTGGGCGACGGGGATGTCGAGTTTGACGGCGGCAAGGGCGGCGGCGATGGTCGAATTCACATCTCCCACGACCAGGACCGCATGCGGTCGTCGCTCGATCAGCAACTCCTCGATCTTCATCAGGACCTGCGCGGTCTGTTGGCCGTGGCTTCCCGAACCGACGCCCAAGTTCACGTCCGGCTGGGGGATCCCGAGGTCCTCGAAGAAGGACTCGGACATGGCCTTGTCATAATGCTGGCCCGTGTGCACGAGGACGGGCTCGAAGCGGTCGGGACGGCGAGCGAACTCGTGCATCAGGGGTGCGATCTTCATGAAATTGGGCCGTGCGCCGGCGACGGCGAGGACTCGGATCTTTTCGTTCGGGTCCAGGGGCATCAGGTGGTCTTCCTGCCGAATCGGCATCGGGTCTCCCGTCTGCGCTTCGCGCGTAGCAGGGAGGGCGAGAGGAGCGGGTCGACAAGCCTCCTCTGGGAATTTCGGGACTTCCGAGCGTCTTCTTTAGCATGCCGGTTCCGGGAGCCCCGCGTTCTCGATCCGGTGGCGGATTGAATGACTGTCCCCAAGGGTGGAGGGGAGGGGGACCAGTAACGACTCTGGGTTTCCCCCTAATTTTATGTGATTTGCGTGGAATTTGATCACAAGGTCACTTTCCGGCGACCGATGAAGGAACACAGTTTCCCATCTGGAGCACAAGTTCCCAATTTTGGAGTATTTTTCCCCATTGCGGCAAAAAGAACGTCCATCTATGGCTACATTTCGGCACTACTTGGGTGAGAAGTCCGATTTGCTTCAAAAACGAACGCAGTTTGTCTTTTTTGAATTTGTGAATGGTCTGGAAAAATGCGGCGAAAACGATTCATCGTTTCGATCTCCCCGGGAGCCATTGAGCATCGATGAGTGAACGCGTGACGGTTCTCGTGATTGATGATGATCCCGGGATTCGAGACTTTTTGGAGATGCTTGCGACGCGCCAGGGCTATGGGGTTTTTACCGCCGTGGACGGGGAGACTGCGCTCGCAGAACTCGACGACACCCGGCCCGACCTGATCACCCTTGACGCGGTGTTACCGGGGATCGATGGGATTGAGACCTTGCGCCGTATCAAGCAGCGTTTGCCAGAGACGCCGGTCATCATGCTCTCGGGCCATGGGCAGGCGCGTACGATCGTCGAAGCGATGCGGCTGGGCGCTTCGGATTTTCTGCGCAAGCCCTTCGAGGTCGAAGAACTCGAATTGGCCTTCAAGAAGGCGCTCGAGAATCGCGCTCTCGAGGAAGAGGTGATCAGCCTGCGTGGGCGGGTGCGGACGGAAGTCGACGGCCTGATGACCGGCGGCGACAACCCCAAGATGCGCGAAGTGCAGGAGATCATCGAGCAGGTCGCGGACACCGACATCACAGTGCTCGTCCGCGGCGAGAGCGGCACCGGGAAGGAAGTCGTTGCCCGTGCGCTTTTCCAGCTCGGCAATCGACGAAGCCGCCCCTTCGTGAAGGTCAATTGCGCGGCATTGCCCTCGGAACTCCTCGAGAGCGAACTCTTCGGCTTCGAAAAGGGCGCTTTTACCGGAGCGCAGAAACGCAAACTCGGAAAATTCGAATACGCGAATCATGGCACCATTTTCCTCGACGAGATCAGCGAGATGGCTCCCGGTCTCCAGGCAAAGCTTCTCCAGGTCCTGCAGGATGGTGAGTTCTCTCGCCTCGGCGGCGAGATGGATGTGCGCGTCGATGCACGCATCATCGCTGCCACGAACCGAAACCTCGAAGACGCCGTCAATAAGGGCGAATTTCGAGAGGATCTCTACTACCGGCTGAATGTCGTCACGATTCATGTTCCTCCGCTGCGCGACCGGATCGATGCAGTTCCGCTCCTCGTCGAGCATTTCCTCCAGATGTACAACGAACGGTACAAGAAGAGCGTCGAGGAATTGTCGACCGAGACGATGCGCTCGCTGATGGGATACCACTGGCCGGGCAATGTCCGCGAACTCGAGAACATGATCAAGCGGATGGTAGTGCTCGGCAACGAGCAGGCCGTGCTTCAGGAGATCGATCAGCGCGAGTCCATCCCGAAGGCGGACGCGGACACGCAAGAGCTCGACCTGGCCGTACTCGCCGCGAATTTCGCGAACGGAGAGGAACTCGATCTCAAGGCCATCTCGAGGCGCGCCTCGCGGGTCGCCGAAAAGAAGGTGATCGAGCGCGTTCTGGGGATGACGCGCTGGAATCGCAAGGAAACCGCGAAGCGCCTGCAGATCAGCTACAAGGCGCTGCTTTACAAGATGAAGGAAAACGGATTGAACGAGGGCCGTTAGGTCCCTGTTCGTCTGTTTTTTCTATTTCGACCGGAGATTCATGATGATTCGCGTTGTCCAATACTCTCGACACATCGCCTTCATGGTGATGGCTGCCCTGGCCATGGGCTGTACCGGAGCCGGTGCGCCGATGCCCTTGGAGCCGGCTGCGGGGACGCGCGAGGCCTACGTGATCGGGATTCCCGATATATTGAAGATCGTCGTCTGGAGGAATCCAGATCTGTCGGTCGAGGTGCCCGTTCGACGCGACGGGAAGATTTCGGTTCCGCTCGTCGATGACGTACAAGCCGAGGGTCTGACGCCGCACGAACTCAAGGAAGTCCTGACCGAAGCGTTGGCCGAGTTCGTCACGGCGCCCGACGTGACGGTGATCGTCCAGCAGACGAATAGTCATACGGTGACGGTCGTCGGGGGCGTCGCACGATCGGGTCAGATTGCGCTCACGCGGCAGATGCGGGTCGTCGAAGCGATCGCCACGATGGGTGGATTCAATGCCTGGGCCAAGAAGGATCGGATCAAGATTCTCCGGAAGAACGGGAACGAGATGGTCGAGTACGTCTTCAGCTATGGCGCTTTCGCCGCGGGGAAGGCACCTGATTCGAATCTTCTGCTTCAGCCAGGAGATACGGTTGTCGTACCGGAATAGCAGGGGCGCCGAATGGTTCGCGCGCATGTCTGCGTATTGGTGGGGTTGGGATTGATGCTATCAGCGGCATCTACAGCAGCACGGCAGTTGGAATTCTTCGTCGAGAATCGTCTCGTCGGAAGTGACAACGTGTCCGGGCGGGCACAGAACTCCGCCAGGAATCCTCGAGCGGATGGATTCTGGGAGATCGCTCCAAGAGTCACCGTCCGGGAAACGCTCGACGAACGCTCTTACGATATTCGCTACCAGCCCTCCTTCGAGAAATATTTCGCGGTGGATCAACTCTCCGGCTGGGACCACAACGCGGTGGCGCGCGCCGATTGGGCCCTCACCCCGACCGATCGTCTCGGCGTGGACGGAAGCTTCGCATCGAATCGACGTTTGCGGGAAGAATTCCTCGATCTAGGGATCGATCCCGATCCGGCTCTCGAGCCGACCGACAGACAACGAATCAGACGGAGCCGAGCGGCCCTCTACTACTCGCGTAGTTTCAACCAGAGGTTGTCCGCGCGGCTCGATTATCGTTTCGACGACCTCGATTACAACCGACGCGATGTCAGCGATTCGCGATCCCAGACGGCTTCTCTCGGGATGGAGTATTCCCCGAATCAACGTACTGCGGTGGGCGTCACCGGTTCGTTGAGGCATAGGAATTCGCGGGTCAATCAAACGCTCTCCAATGGCGTTGTGTTCCGGGAAGTACGGAACTCCTCCCGCACGGTTGATGTGTCGTTCTCCCTCCGCCGCGAAATTGCGAAGACGCTGGATGTTTCGATTCAGGCGGGCCCCTCGATCATCGAGACCCAGCAAGACGTGGCCGCGCTGGTCGTCTTAGTCCCCCGCCCCCCCCCGAAATCACACTCGAACGATCTGTCATTCTTCGCCGCGGCCTCAATCCGCAAGACATTTCGTGACGCCGAGATGACATTGAGCTACTCGCGATTCGAATCCGGAGGCGGCGGGAGCGTGACGTCATCGATCTCCGACAGCGTCACGGGGAGCGCGATCTATCGAGTCGATCGATGGTGGGTTCTGCGGGCTTTCGCCTCATGGAGCCGTCAAAAACAATTCGCGGATGATGTCTCGGTAGGCGGCGATGAGGAGATCACTCGCTACAGAGTCGTCGGCTCTCTCACGCGCAAGTTCACACCCAGGCTCGCGTTGACCGGACGCGTGCAGTACCGCGTACAATCCCGGAAGGCCCCGGGTGACGACCCGGTGACCGAAACCCTCTCGGGTTGGATCGCCCTTCGATTCAGCTTCGATCCGATCGTTTTCTAGAACCTAGTGGACCAATGAATCTCGATCAAGGTAACCAAATAATCGATTTCTTCGGCATCGCGCGCCGACGGGGCAAGCTCGTCGCGATGGTTGCCGGGGGTATCATCCTCGTGACCTTCTGGGTCGTGATGGCGCTGCCCAATCTATACATGTCGTCCGCGATGCTTCTCGTGGAACCTCAGTCGGTCGACGAAGACCTCGTGAATGCGGGCGTGCGACAGAGTGATCTCAATGAGCGCCTCGGCCTGATGACGGCCGAGATCCTGAGTCGCTCTCGTCTCTCCAATATCATCACCGAAATGGACCTCTACCAGGACGAGAGTGAGGATCTGCAGCGTTCTGAGGTGGTGGACCTGATGCGCTCCTTCATCAGTGTCATACCGGTCCTCAGTGAACTCGAAGAAGGCCGGAGGAATCAGGAACTCAAATTCAACACCTTCCGCATCATGTTTCAGCACGAGGACCGGAATATCGCCGCCGCTGTGGCGCAGAGGGTGGGCAACGATTTCATCAATGCCAACATCGATTCGCGAACCAACATTACCGCGAAGAGCCTCGACTTCATGCAGGACGAGATCGAATCGCTCAGCGGACAGCTCGCGGAGGTCGAAAAATTGATCGCGGAGGTGAAGGCCAGCAACGCGGGCCGCCTTCCGGAAGAATTTGACAGCAATCAGCGCATACTTCAGTTCGCGATGGGTGACCTACGCGACGCGCAGCGGATCCTGGCCGCAGCGCAGAGCGATTCGTCCTACTGGAATAATCAGGCGCTGACAGCCTCCAGCCTGAGTTCGCCCGGGGACACCACGAGTCCGGGACATCGTCTGCGGCTCTTGGAAATCGAGCGGGGAAGCTTTCTCGCCCGCGGCTACACGACGCGTCACCCGGATGTCGTTCAAGTCGAGGCCGAGATCGCTCTGCTCAGGAGTCAGCTGTTGAGCGATGCCGAGTCGGACGAGGCGCCGAAGTCGCTCGGTGAGCAGAATGCGAGATCTGAGCAGGGCAGAGCCGAGCTGCGCGCTGTCGCGGCGGGGGAGGATATCGAGCGCCTTCGGGAGACGATTGCCGGCCTCGAGGCCCGACTGGCTGGAACCGCCGCCGTTGCGGAGCAACTCGATGGTTTGAGTCGGCAATACGATCATCTCTATCGGAGCTACCAGGACTTCAGCAATCGGCTCCAGCAAGCGGGAGTCCAGGCGGATCTCGAGCGTCGCCAGCTCGGTGAAAAATTTCGAATCCTCGAGGTGGCGGAGCCGGCGCCGGAGCCGAGTTCTCCGAATAGGATTCTTCTCCTGACGCTCGGCGCCATCCTCGGCCTTGCAATCGGCGCGGGGATCGGGCTGGCTTCCGAGGTGTCGGATTCCTCGTTGCATACCTCGGGCGAGTTGCAGACGGCGCTCGGGATACCGGTTCTCGTTTCGGTTCCGCGCATCATGCTCGAATCGGATCGCGCAGCGCGTACACGTCGAATCGTTCGGGAATCGCTGGCTGCGGTGGCCCTCGTCCTCTTCGTTCTGGTCGGAGGGATCGCGACCTACATCATGGTGAACGGAGGCGGGGAAGCCGAGTCGACCGAGCTGGAATCGACGATCGAAGCGCGAACCGCCAGCGGCATCGGGCGCGGGTAGCGGAGGAGCCTGGCGATGTATACCGAGTATTACGGGCTGGCTCGCTTGCCTTTCGAGATGACACCCGACCCCTCGTTCTTGTACCTGGGAGAGGCGCATCGCGAAGGGTTGGCGACGCTGGTCTATGCGGTCAATTCGGGCAAGGGTTTCGTCATGTTGACCGGCGAGGTCGGGACGGGCAAGACAACCCTCTTGCACGCGCTCCTCGGACAGCTCGACTCGACGACGAACTCGGCCTTCATCTTCAACCCTCGGCTCGATCCGATGGGTTTCTTCCGCATGCTCTTCGAAGAACTCGGGGTAGGGCCCGCATGTGAGACGAAGGCGGAATACCTGCTCGTGCTGAACCAGTATCTGATCGACAAGCTCGCGGCAGACGAACGCGTTATCCTGATCGTGGACGAGGCCCAGAATCTCTCGACAGAGATGCTGGAGGAGATCCGGCTCCTCTCGAATCTCGAAACCCCGACCTCCAAATTGATCCAGATCATGCTCGTGGGCCAGCCGGAGCTACAAGATCTCGTCGATCAGCCCGAGCTTCGGCAGCTGCGCCAACGGATCGCCCTGCGACATCATCTGCGACCCTTCAACGAAGCCGAACTCGGAGAATACGTGGCCGGGCGTCTGTCCAAGGCCGGCTATACCGGTCGGGGGATTTTCAAGAAGAGGGCGATCAAGGAGATCTATCGGCTGACGGAGGGGACGCCGCGGCTCATCAATAATATCTGCGACGGAACATTGCTGCTCGGATATGCGCGGCAGATCAATAGCCTGGATTCGGACTCGGTTCGTGAAGTTGCGCACGATCTCGGGCTCGTCGCCAAGGATGAGATCGAGGGTGTGAACACGGGGTGGGGCGCACGAGATCCCGCGAAGCGGCGCCGTAGGCGTCGATTGTTTCGGTTTGGCCGCTAGGCGAATCGTTCGAGAGTTTTAGGGAGTAGAGAAGATGCCCAAACATTATGAAGCGCTACAGCGTGCAGAGCAGGAGCGAAGACGAAAAGCCACGGGCGCTGATGCGCCGGCGCCTGCCTCCGTTTCTTTCGAGGGTCCCGCTCGTCCCGTGACACGCGCGAAGGCGGGTGGACTCCTGTCTCGATTGTTTCGGGGTCGGAAGGGTGCCGGGCTCGAAGAGTCCAATGAGGGCAATAAACGCCGCATTGCACTGCTTCAGCCCGATTCTTTTGTGGCGGAGCAGTATCGGAGTCTGCGTGGTCGGATCGATGCCCTCGCAGCGCAACGGCCCCTCAAGACCCTCGCCGTTACGAGCGCGAATGCGGGTGAGGGCAAGTCGACTTGCGCGGTGAACCTCGCCACGGTCAACGCGATGAGTGTCGGCCGGAGTGTGCTCCTGATCGATTGCGATCTGCGCCGCCCCAAGGTCCATTGGACCCTCGGGTTGCAGCCCCAGGTGGGCCTTGCTGAAATCCTCTCGAATCAAGCGACGCTCGACGAGGCGATCCAGAAATTGGATGGGGTGAATCTCGATGTTCTGCCGGTTCGCTCGGTGCCCCCGAACCCTTCGGAGCTGCTCGCCTCCCCGGAGATGAGGAAGCTCATCGAAGAGATTGCGGGGCGCTATGACCGAGTCGTTCTCGATACCCCCGCGTGCCTCGGTCTGCCCGACGCCAAGAGTATTTCCGAACTCTGTGACGGACTGGTGATGGTCGTTCGCGCCGATGTGACGCCACAGGAAGAAGTCCAGGCGGCGCTCGATATTCTCGATCGGCGACGTGTGGTGGGGCTGGTTCTGAATGGCTCGGAAGCCAGTCGGGAGCAATACGGATATTATTGAGCGGCTACCTCCGTCCGTGGCCAACACCCCGGCCGCTGGCGAGCAGCGGATCCTGTGGGTGATATCGTCGCCGCGATCGACTTCCTGCATTTTACGTCTCTCGTTTCCATCAAGTGAGCCGAGTCATCGGAGTTGTATTGGATCCCATCTACGCCATCGCGATCGTCGTGGCCGCCGCCAGCACCGCCGCTGTTGCGACCCCGTTCGTCATGCGGTTGGCGTGCCGGATCGGAGCGGTCGATCGGCCAAACGAGCGCAAGGTCAGTCGCCGTGAGGGAATGCCGCTGCTCGGTGGGTTGGCGGTCGGGGCGGGATGCGCCGCTGGGATCGCCGTCGGACTCCAACTCGTCGAGGAGCCCCAACTGGCGCGCGGGGTCGTCGGCTTCGCTGGAGGGGGCGCGCTGCTGGTCCTGGTCGGTGTCTGGGATGATCGCTTTCAGCTGAGGCCGGCCGTGAAGCTGATCTTTCAGCTCGCGGCGGCCGCGATCGCGATCAAGGCGGGATTCCAGGTGGATCTCTTCAGCAATCCGATCACGCGAGAAACCCTACCGGTTCCGGCATGGATTCTGTGGCCGGTCTCGCTCCTCTGGATCGTTGGCGTGACGAACGCGATGAATCTGATCGACGGGCTCGACGGGCTGTCATCGGGCATCGGTGCGATCATTGCCGGAACACTCACGGCCATCTGCTGGCAGGCGGATCAGTGGGTCGGGGTCGTGATTGGGCTCGCACTCTTCGGAGCGCTATTTGGCTATCTCCCCTTCAATTTCCCACCGGCGCGGATCTTCCTGGGTGATACCGGCGCTCTTCTGATCGGCTTCACCCTCTCACTTCTCGCGCTCGAGGGATATCGAAAAACGGCACTGCTCGCCTTCATCGTTCCCCTCATCGCCCTGGCGGTTCCGCTGCTCGACACGACGCTTTCGATCGTTCGGCGACTGCGCAGCGGGCGGGGGGTCTTTGCGCCCGATCGGTTGCATATGCACCATCGGCTTCTCGAGCGAGAGGGTTCGCACAGGAGTGCCGTGCTGATGCTCTACTTCCTGACGAGCTGTTTCTGCATGATCGCGGTGTCCTTCTCTCAGCTCGATGGCTGGGTTGCTCTTCTCTACCTCGCTGCTGTCATCGGCGTGACGATTCGCTTGCTTCGGAATCTCGATGCTTTCTCACTCGATGCTCTTTCGGTTTCGACGGCGGACCGCAGATCTTGCGACGAGCGTGAGGAGGAGGCATCGCCGCGGCCCGGAGAACCCGGTGGGGAGCAGTCGTGAGCCGGGGGTGGGGCTTTGCGAGTGGGCGCCAGGGGGGCACTGGCCCTTCCGAACGGGGCGCGAGCGATGGACGCGGTGAATCGAGGGGAAGCCGATGAATATTGCGGTGATCGGAACGGGATATGTCGGTCTGGTGACGGGCGCGTGCTTTTCAGAGTTCGGTGTCCACGTCACCTGCGTCGACCAGGACGAGGTGAAGATCGAAGGCCTCGAGCGCGGAGAGATTCCAATCTACGAGCCCGGACTCGACGAGATCGTGGCCCGCAATGTCCGGGGGGAGCGCCTTTCGTTCACGATCGATTCCGCTGAGGCGATCGATCGAGCGCTCGTGATCTTCATCGCGGTGGGTACACCCGCTTCGGCCGATGGGGGTACCGATCTTCGATTCGTCGAGTCGGTGTCCAGAGAGATCGGGCGACAGATCGAGAGCTACAAGGTCATCGTCACCAAGAGCACGGTCCCGGTGGGCACCTCGGATCGCGTACGCGCCTGTATCCAGGAGGAACTCGACGCGCGCGGTATGGAGATTCGCTTCAGCGTCGCGTCAAATCCCGAATTTCTCCGGGAGGGGGCGGCGATCGGAGATTTCATGCGTCCGGATCGAGTCGTCATCGGCACCGAGAATAATGATGATCAGGCCCTCGCGATCATGAAGGACCTCTACCGCCCGCTCTATCTGAACGAGACGCCCTTCGTGGAAACGAATGTGCACACCGCTGAGCTCTCCAAATACGCGGCGAATGCATTTCTTGCGACGAAGATCTCGTTCATCAACGAGTTGTCTGTGTTATGTGAGTCGGTGGGGGGGGATGTCCAGGCGATCGCCCGGGTGATGGGGCTTGACCGCCGGATCGGCAAGAAATTCCTGCATGCGGGGCCGGGTTTCGGCGGCTCCTGTTTTCCGAAGGATACGCAGTCCGCCGCCCATTTCGCGCGAGAACTCGGACACGAATTGACGATCGTCGAGGCCACGATCCAGGTCAACGCGCGCCAACGCCTTCGCATGATCGACAAGGTCGTCAGCGCCCTCGACGGCGAGGTCGAGGGGAAGACCGTCGCGGTGCTCGGTCTCTCGTTCAAGCCGGAAACCGATGATATTCGCGAAGCGCCGGCCCTCGAGATCATTCGCGGTCTCCAGGCGCGGGGCGCGAAGATCCAGGCCTACGATCCCGCGGCGATGGCCGCGGCGGGTGAGGCCGCACCCGGCATCGTTCTCTGCAAGGACGTCTACGAGGCGTTGACCGGTGCGGACGTGATGACCATCGTGACGGAGTGGAACGAGTTCCGGATGCTCGATTTGGCGCGGGCCAGGGAATTGATGTTGGAGCCGCGCATGGTCGATATGCGCAATATCTATGATGCTGAACGGGTCGCCGCTGAGGGTTTCCACTACGTCGGGGTCGGGCGCTGATCCCGATTTCCGGGCCCATTTAGCGGACCGTCCCATGATTCGTAGCCAGAATACGTCGCTCGGCAGCGGAAATGTGATATTGGTCACTAAGTTGAGACGCAGTTGAGACGAACGATCCCGGGTATGCCGACCACACAGCAGGGTTCGGGCGGCTTTGTGGAAGTCGAGAACGGTTCCGGTGCGGCGAATGAGGTCCGAGATATGCGTACGACCGGTTTGATTCGTAAGGACGTCCTGGATTCCCTTCGTGTGATTCCGCTCTTCGGGCGGGTCGGCGAGAGTGATCTGGAAGAACTCGCGACGCATCTGATCGAGCGACGCTTTCCGAAAAACGCCACCGTCGTCGAAGAGGGGCTCCCCGGCGATTATATGTACGTGATCCGCAAGGGTCGGGCGAAGGTGATCAAGGCCTCAGAAGACGGCCGCGAGAAGATCATGAATTTTCTCGAGGCGGGATCATTCTTTGGCGATATGGCGCTTCTCGGTGACGAGATGCGTTCCGCCAGCGTGAAGACGCTCGAGGAGTCGGTCCTGCTCGCGCTCTCCCGTCGCGACTTCATCGATCTGCTCCGCCAGAGCCCCGACCTGGCGCTCTCGGTGATCGAGGAGTTGGCGAATCGGCTGCGCGAGACCAACGAGCAGGCGCGATCCCTGTCTTTCCAGGGGGTCGAGGAGCGGACCCGGAATCTCTTCGAACGAATCGCGCGGGAGGACGAGGCGGGGAGCGGACAGATGATGACGCCCGCGCTCACCCACCAGCAGATCGCCGACATGATCGGGACATCTCGAGAGACCGTGACGCGCGCGATCAAGCAGCTCAAGGAATCCGGCTGGTTGGCCCAGGAAGGCAAGCGCTACGTGACGCCTTCCCGCACGCAGTAGCCGGCGTCTCCGATTCCGGCGAGCAGCCGGCTCCCTGCCGTCGCCCTGCGCTCTGCTGCGGGGGCCGGCCTTTCTGTTTTCGCATCCCACCCGTATGAGCGAGGTTCTCGCCTCGCTCTGAAGCGGCTCTGATGCGAAAGTCGAGGCACCGTCTCGCCGATTGAATGCTGATGCGTTCAGGTGGACTTGAACGCCGGCCGAGGCTTGTCTGTGGCGTCGTATCTGGGGATGACGCACTCTCTTGGCACTCGATCTTCCCCCCCCGGCTCCAGGCACCTCGCGAAATGAAAAAGGATTCAGTGTGACGTCTTCGAACTCTGCAGTCGGTGTTGCTTCTCATCACCGCATTTCGCTGATTCCCATCCTTCTATTGGGGTCGATCCTATTTCTGGCATGCCAGAGCGACAGCGATCGCATCGCCACTTTCCTCGAGCGCGGTGAGGCCTATGTCGAGAAGGGCGAGGACGCTGAAGCGATCATCGAATTCAAGAATGTGCTGCAGCGAGATCCGGAGAATCCTGCCGCCCACGAGGCGTTGTCCCTTGCCTATCTGAGGGTGAGCAAGCCGCGGGAGGCGTATTGGGAGTTGTCCGAGACGGTTCGCGTCGATCCCGAGAATTCGGAGGCCCGACTCCGTTACGGGACGATCTCCGCTGCGATTGGTGACTACGACGTTTCCTTCGAACAGGCCGAAGCGATCTTGCGGACGGACTCGAACGATGCTCGCGCTCTCACGCTGCGCGCGCAGGCGCTGGAGAATCGCGAGGACTATGAAGGCGCAGAAGCAGATTTTCGCGAGGCGGTCAAAGTCGATCCGTCAGCCGCAGCGTTCCACTACCTGCTCGGCGGGTTCTATGAACGCCGCGGCCGTTACGAGGAGGCGGAAGCCACATTCGAGAGGCTGCTGGCGACGGAAGAAAGCTATGTCGCCGCTCTTGCTCTGGGGCGGACCATTCTGCGTGATCAGTCACGCGAGGAGGAAGCCGATCGGGTCATCGAGCGTGTCATCGAACTCGCTCAAGAGGCACCCATCGAGAATCTCGAAAAGCCTCGTGGCGCGGAAGATCACGGGACGACGTCTCTTCTCTACAACGTCCTCCGCCAACAGGCGATGGACGCCGCCTACACACTGAAGGCTGTGATTCAATATCAGCGCGGAGGTCTCGATGAGGCGCTTGCGACCCTCGAGGAGGGCGTCGCGAAGAGCGAGGACAAGGTTCCGCTGATCTATCAGCTGGCGGATCTCTACCGGAGAGAGGGCCGCTTCGATGACGAGCACGCGATGATCGTCAGGGCGACCGAAGTGGCGCCGGACAACGCCGAAACCCAGGTCGTACTCTCCGCTCATCTCGGTCAGCGGGGGGACGCGGAGGGTGCCCTCGCCGCTGCTAGAGCCGCCGTGAAAGCGGAGCCGGAGAACCGAACCGCTCAGCTGCGAGAAGCCGAGTTGTTGGTCGATATCGGATTTAGGGATGGAGACCCCGAGTCGACGCAGGCCGGCCGTTCCATCTTGGACTCGATCCTCGAGAGCGAGCCCGGCAGTCCGGAGGCTCACTTCATCCAGGCGAAGATCGAGCTTGCTGAGGATGACCTGGACGCAGCCAAGATCTCGCTCGAGGTCGCCCTGCAGGCACGTCCGAATTGGGGTCAGGCGCGCTACGTCCTGGGTTCGACCCTGGTTGCCACGGGCGAGCTGACGCGTGCTCGTGTGGAACTCGAGAGCGCGGTCGAGGCTGAACCTCAGCTCGTCGACGGCCGCAAGCTGCTCACTCAGGTCTACGCTCAACTCGGCGAATACGAATTTGCGATCGAGGAGGGGCGTACCTATCTGCAGTCGAGGCCGGGCGATCGCGAGGTCCGGATCATCGTGGGGCAGAGCTTGATACGGGTGGGTCGCGCGGAAGAGGCCTACGAGGAAATCGCGGCCATCCCCGACGAGGACCGAGACGCGGCGTCGCTCTTCGCGCTGGCTCGAATCGATCTCGGCTTTGGTCGCGTCGAAGAGGGTGCGTCGAAGCTGATTCGCGCCGAGGAGATGACGCCCGGCAATCCGCAGATCCTGAGGTCGTTGCTCGTGATCGATCGCAACAATAATGACCTCGACGCGTCGGCCGCGCGCGTTGCCCGAGCGCTCGAGGCCAAACCGGATGATTCGGAGATCGTCGAACTCGATGCCGAGATGAAGCTCCTGAGTGGGGATTTCGAATCGGCGAAGGCATCATTGGCGAAGGCGGTCGAGCTCGAACCCCGCAACACGAGTGCCCAGCTCGCCCTCGCAGACTTCGAAATCCGAGCCGGCAACCCGGCTGGAACCGTCGCCATCATCGAGCGTGCCGCTGCCGCGGTGCCGGAGTCCTCGGACCTACAATATCGCCTCGCACAGGTCTACGAGCAGAATGGTCGCAGGCCCGATGCGATCGACGCCTACGAGAAGGCGATCTCGCTGAATGCCGGTCTCGCAATGGCGAAGAATAATCTCGCCTATCTGCTCGCGGACTCGGGGGGGGATCTCGATCGAGCGCTGGAGCTCGCTCAGCAGGCCAAGGAGCAGCTACCCGACGACGGCAACGTCGCGGATACACTCGGTTGGGTTCTGCTACAGCGGGGTCTTTTTTCTGCGGCGATCGGCTATCTGCAAGAGGCGGCCGAGCGGTTACCGGAGAACGCTTTCGAAATCCAGGGCGTCGTCCACAATCATCTCGCCGAGGCCTACGAACGGAATCGTGAGACCCAGAAGGCACTCGAGGAGAGTCGCGCGACCCTCTCTTTCTTCCAGCGACTGACCGAGATCGCCGAGGAGCGCGGCTTCGAGCCCAGCGAGCCCGACTGGTCCACGGAATCACGGAGTCGCATCGAGCGCCTCGAAGCGACCTCCTGAGCAGCTTCCGGTTCCAACCCCTCGAAGCGACCGGGAGGGCGGCAGGCCGAAGTGGTGTTCATCATCACATCGCTTGGCGCCCCACGGGTATCGTGGTGTGGTGACCCCTCCCGCCAGTCAAGAGTTCCCGTGTGCAGGCCGATAGGTTCGCCGGAGGGGAGCGCGCGTCCGTGCGTCGGGCGGGCTGCCTCCAACCGGCATCGCCAGGGCGAGTCGGATCAGGTTCATGGAGGAACGCATGAGGCTCAGCCATCTCTTTTCCGTCATCGTGACGGTTCTCTTGTTGCCCGGAGTGGCCGTCGCGGACGAGTCGGTCGATCCGACAGCTACGTCCGCACCCGACACGGCCGAGGCTGTGGTCGAGGCGCCCGTTGCTGACGGTGACGATCTGGCATGGGATCGGTTCGACGATCCGGAATTTTCACCGACTGCGGACGAGCCGCCCGCATCGCGGGGCGCGAGTTCGGAGGAGGGCACCCTCGTCGGAGCCGACGCGACGGTAGCGGGCTCTGAAGGGCCGGTGACGATCACCACAGGGACGGTCCGCATGACCGACTCCGGCGTCATCCTCGGACCCGAGGGCGTCGATGAACAGGGGCGAACCGGTCGACTCCACACCGTCGCCAGCGGTGACACCCTGTGGGATCTCTCCGCGGCCTACCTCGGCACGCCGTGGGTCTGGCCCTCGGTCTGGATCGACAATGACGACATCGCGAATCCCCATCTGATCACACCCGGTGAAAAGATCTGGATCACCGCGAGCGAGATGCGGGTGGTGAGTGATGCGGAGGCAGAGTCCTTCCTCGAGCCGCTCGTCGAAGAGGCGACGGTCGCGACCGCCCTGGATCCGGCGCCGGCGACCGAACCCGAATTCGAGTCCGACCCCGATGAGATGAATGAGTGGGCCGCGGTCGAGGGATCCGAAGAGGATCCATCGATCCTGGAGGTTTTCCCCCTCGAGATTCTGAGCCAGGAGCCCGGGGCGATGGACGCGAATCGTCTGATCACGGTCGCGAGCCGTGAGATGATGGGTTTTGTGACAGCCGGAACCCTTGCGGGTGCGTCGAGCATCGTCGGGAGTCCCTCGGAGCGGACCTTTCTCTCATCGGAAGATTTCGTGTTTCTTGGGATCGGTGAGGGGGATACCGAGGTCGGCGACCAATTCACGATCTTCCGGGTCGTGGAAGAGATCCGAGACGTCGAGACGAATCGGGTACTGGGTCACCACGTCGAGAACCTCGGCTGGGTCGAAGTCCGGGAATTGACCGGGGATACCTCGATCGGGAATATCCGGCAGGCCTACGCCGAAATCCGTCGCGGAGCACGTGTGGCGCCGCGAGAAAAGGTCTCTCGGCACGTCACCCTTCGTACGACGCCGGATGCGATCGAAGGCCAGATCGTCTTCCTGCCCTCGGACCGAACGTTGATGGCGGACGGCGGATATGTCTATCTCAATCGAGGCGAGTTTCATGGCGTCGAAGTGGGCAGCGAACTCGAGGTTTTCGACGGTGGCGGGATCGTGAACGAACGTGAGCGTCACGTCGATGTGCGGACGCCGGATTCGAGCATCGCCACGCTCGTCGTCGTGTCCGTAGAGTCGGATAGCTCCGTCGCCTTCGTGTTGGGTTCGTCGCGCGAACTCACGATCGGCGACCACGTGCGACCGGTCGATTCACGGCTGGCCGTGCGCTGAGCAATCGGAACAGATCCGCGGGGCCTCGGCGGCCAGCGATCGACGGGCTCGTGTGATCTCGCACGCGCCCGTTTCCATTTTGTGCACCCGCGTGTTCACTTCGCGTGTGAACGCGGGGGACGATGCGGCGCGGAGAGGCGCTTTGCGATTCGATGGTCGGTCGAGCCGGACGTGGCGTCGCTGTTGACTCCGATCGAGTCCGGTCCCTCTGAGGTGATCCATCGACCCGTCCGAGACTTCGCCCGCCCCCTCCTCCGTGGATTTTTCAGAATCCGCACCGCCGTCGCGTTCGACCGGTGGGCGCGCACCGGAGCAAGCGCTCGATTGGCTGAGGCTCCAGCGCGCGCTGGCCTTTCATCCGGAGGCGGTCGGCCGGGCTCTGCGCGGTGGGGCCACGCCGGATCGGATTCTGGCCCTCTTTAAGTCTCGCCTCGAGGTCGGGTGCCGAACGTCTCCGCGCGCTTCGGCCGTAGAGGACGAGCACGGGGAGAACGCGGGCGCGCGTGGGGTCGAGCGCGATTGGAGGCGCCTCGAAGCCCTCGGTGCATGCGTGCTGACGATGAGGGATGCGAGTTATCCCGAACGGCTCGCGGCTCTTCCCGATGCGCCCCCCGTCCTCCTGGTTCGCGGAGGTGTGCACGCGCTGGCGGCACCCACCGTGGCGATCGTCGGGGCTCGTGCCGCGACCCGAAGCGCACGCGGCCAGGCGCGACGTCTCGGGCGAGAGCTCGCTGCTCGTGGAGTGACCATCGTCTCCGGCCTGGCGCGTGGAATCGACGCCGAGGCGCATCGCGGCGCGCTCGAAGCCGGAGGGCGGACGGTGGCCGTGCTCGCCGGTGGCCTCGATCGGACCTACCCGCCCGAACACCGGGACCTCGCCGCGGAAATCGCTGTCGACGGTGCCGTCGTGAGCGAAGTGCCTCTCGGGACGGCACCACGGCGCGAACTCTTTCCGCTACGCAACAGAATCATCAGTGGCCTGAGCCTCGGCATCATTGTCGTCGAGGCGCGTCGTCGAAGCGGATCGCTGATCACGGTTCGGCACGCCCTGAATCAGGGCAGGGAGGTCTGGGTCGTTCCGGGGTCGAGCGAGGGACCCTTCGCGGAGGGCAGCAATCTTCTTCTGAGGGAGGGCGCTCGGGCGATTCGAAACGCTGCTGACATCGTTGAGGATCTGGCGGGCTCGCTTCCGCAACGGTGTCGACCTAGCGGGTCCGCTAGCCGATGGGACGACGCGGACGAGCGCGGCGAAGCCACCCGACTCGGGCCGGCCTCGGATCCACAGGGCGATTCGGTCGAGGAGGGGATCCTCGCCCTCCTGGGCGAGGGGCCCGCCACGCGAGAGGACCTGATCTCGCGCGTCGAACTCGATCCCGGCCGCTTGGCGCAAGCGCTCCTCAACCTCGAGTTGGGGGGCCGGATCGTCGAGGAGCACGACGGCCGATTTCATGCCTGCTGGAGATGAGGCCGCGGCTGGAGAGGGCCTGGGCTATCCTCGCCGGATTCGCGCGCTCGTTCTGCGGAGTAGAGTGCCAAATCCCCCAGATGATCGATGGACCGGATTCGTGAAGGGGTCACCGGATCGCGGTCGATTTCCTTTGGAGGTCGGGCGAGGCCGCCGGCCGCTCCGTTCGGAGGATCGGCGTCGACGCCCGATCCGGGCGGAACGCGAGAACAGGGAGTTGCGGGTGGAGCCGTCTTTGGGTCGAGCAGAATTGGTGACTGTCGTCGGTGCGGGTCTGGCCGGATCGGAAGCGGCCTGGCAGCTCGCCGAGCGCGGAATCCCTGTGCTGCTTTTCGACATGAAACCGGAGCGGCTCTCTCCCGCCCACGCGTCGGAGGATCTCGCCGAGCTCGTCTGCAGCAACTCGCTGCGCGCGAATACGCTGGGCAATGCCGTTGGTCTGCTCAAGGAAGAGATGCGTCGGCTCGGATCCCTGGTGATTCGTTGGGCGGACGAAACCGCGGTCCCGGCCGGAAAAGCACTCGCCGTCGATCGTGTCCATTTTTCGCGCAGAATCACCCAAGCCCTCGAAGCGCATCCGAATATCGAGATCCGTCGGGAGCGGATCGCGAGCATTCCCGAGGCGCGCCCGGTGATCCTGGCGACGGGGCCGCTCACAGATCCCGAACTTGCGGCGGATCTCGGCCGTGTGCTCGGCGAGGAGCACCTCTATTTCTACGACGCGATCAGCCCGACGCTCTACGCCGATTCGATCGATGAGGAAATCGTATTTCGGGCCTCGCGCTATGACACCGGTGTCGAAGGCGAAGGCGACTATCTGAACGTGCCGCTCTCGCGGGCTGAGTACGAGGGCTTCGTCGAAGCCCTGTTGGAGGCGGAGACGGTACCGCTTCATGAATTCGAGAAGGCGCTCTATTTCGAGGGCTGCCTGCCGATCGAGGAGATGGCGCGCCGCGGTCGCGAGACGTTGGCTTTCGGTCCGCTGAAGCCGGTCGGTCTGGTGGATCCGAGATCCGGGCGACGTCCTCACGCCGTCGTTCAACTTCGGCAGGAAGATCACGAGGGCACACTCTGGAATCTTGTCGGGTGTCAGACGAAGCTGCGGGTCGGGGAGCAGAAACGCATCTTTCGGATGTTGCCGGGCCTGCAGTCCGCTGTTTTTGCCCGCTTCGGTTCGGTCCATCGCAACACCTATGTGAATGCGCCGACCCAACTCGACGAACGCCTGCAGTTGCGAACCCGTCCGGGGGTCCACCTCGCAGGGCAGATGGCGGGCGTCGAAGGATATGTCGAGTCCGCGGCGCTCGGATATCTCGCCGGCGTCGGTGTCGCGCGCGAATCGCTCGGATTGTCCCACGAAGTCCCCCCGCCGGAGACGGCCCATGGTGCTTTGCTTCGTCATCTCCAGGCGGCGAACGCCAGATATTTTCAACCCATGAACGTCAACTACGGGCTCTTCCCGCCCCTCGATCCCCATGAGGCACGATCTTCTGCGAAGCCGGCTCATCCGGGCGGGCGACGCAAGAAGCTGCCGAAACGCGAGAAGAACGAGAGGCTTGCCGCTCGCGCGCTCGAGTCGCTGGCTTCCTATCGCGCGCGGGTTTGCGACCCGGATTCTGGTCGCGGCTTCGATGCGGCCTGTGCCGCGGTCTCCGGTCCCGCTGCGTTCCCCTCGGAAGGGGGGAGCATATGAATTGGACCCAGGCCATCGAGGGATTCGGTCGATACCTGGGCGTCGAACGCGGGCTGTCGCCGAACACCCGTCGAGCTTATGAGTCGGATGTACGCCAGCTGACGGTGCACACCGGCGCGGAGGTCGATCCCCCGGACGTCGACACGGATCACGTTCGCGTCTGGCTTGCGAGTCTTCATCGCCGCCGGAGTCCCGCGACGATGGGGCGCAAGCTCGCTTCGGTTCGTTCCTTCTTTCGCTGGATGGTGCGGGAGGGCAGCCGATCGGACGATCCGACGGCGGGATTGCCGATGCCGAAGCTCGAAAAACGCCTGCCGAGACCCCTGTCGATCGATGATTGTGAGCAACTGATCACGAAGGATCAGCGGGTGCTGAAACAATCCGCCCCTGAGGGCGGGGATCGGGCCCGTCGAGTGGGATGGATGGCGCTGCGCGATCGGGCATTGGTCGAACTGCTCTACGGAACGGGGATCCGGGTCGGGGAGTTGGTCGCACTCGACGTGCGGGATCTGGAGTTGCGGGCGCAGGAAATCCGCGTGATGGGCAAGGGGCGTAAGGAACGTGTCGTTCCAATTCCCGAGCAGGCGCGTCTGGCGCTGGCGGCATGGGTCGAGGTGCGCCGCCATACGGGGTTGATGAGCGAGCCTCTCTTCATCTCCTTGCGGGCGCGGCGGGAGGAGAAGCCCCGTCGCCTTGCGGCCCGCGAAGCCCGTCGCATTCTCGGCGAGCGCGCCCTTCGGGCGAATCTCGGGGAGCACGTCCATCCCCATCGCCTGCGCCACAGCTACGCGACGCATCTGCTCGATATGGGCGCGGATCTGAGGGAAATTCAGGAGTTACTCGGCCACTCCAGCCTGTCGACGACCCAGAAATACACGGCGGTGTCGATCGAACACCTGCGCGACGTCTATGATCGTGCACACCCGAGGGCTGAAAACTTGCGGAAGGGGCGACGAAATCGTCGACCGAACACGACCGAAACACGGGAATCGAGAGAGCCGAACGGATGATGAGTGGAGAGCGAGAGAGTCGACCCGGGCCGATGGAGGGCGGTGAGCGAGCGCGTTCGACGACGGTGGTCGCGGTCGTGCGGGAAGGGCGGATCGCGCTGGCCGCGGATGGCCAGGTGACCCTGGGCGAGACGGTGATGAAGATGAGTGCGGAAAAGGTTCGTCGGATCGCGAAGGGGCGGGCGATCGTGGGCTTCGCCGGTGGCGTCGCCGATGCGCTGACGCTCCTCGAGCGGCTCGAAGGGAAATTCGAAACCCATCCGGGCAACGTCCGCCGCGCAGCCGTCGAATTGGCTCGTGATTGGCGAACGGATCGCGTGCTTCGCAAGCTTGAGGCGATGCTTCTGCTCGGCGATCAGGAGACCCTGCTGATGGTTTCGGGCAACGGGGACGTCATCGAGCCCGACGACGGGGTGGCTGCGATCGGATCCGGTGGATCCTATGCCCTGGCGGCGGCCCGCGCGCTGATTCGCCATACGGACCTGAACGCCGAGGAGATCGCCGAGGCCGCGATGCGGGTCGCTGCCGAGATCTGCATCTATACGAACGCGAACATCACAATGGAAACGCTGCCGTGAGCGCCTCGAAACTCTTTACGCCGCGGGAAATCGTCTCGGAGCTCGATCGCTACGTGATCGGCCAAAGAGATGCGAAACGGGCGGTCGCCGTCGCCCTGCGGAATCGCTGGCGACGCCAGCAGGTTTCCGAAGAGCTGCGGGACGAGATCGCACCCAAGAATATCATCATGATCGGCGCGACCGGCGTCGGGAAGACCGAGATCGCCCGCCGGCTTGCCAAGCTCGCGCAAGCACCCTTCATCAAGGTCGAGGCCTCGAAATTCACCGAGGTGGGTTATGTCGGACGGGACGTCGAATCGATCATCCGCGATCTGACCGAGCTCGCGATTCAACTCGTGAGCGAAGAGGAACAGCGAGGGGTTCGGACGAAGGCCGAGGAGCACGCAGAAGAGCGCCTGCTCGACGCGTTGTTGCCACGTGCGGCCAATGGCCCCGTCGACGTGACGAATCCGATGTCGGTGAGAGGGGACGTGCCGGCGGGTTCGAATGCGGAGTCGAACGAGACCCGTGAGAAACTTCGGAAATTATTGAGGCTCGGTGAGCTCGAGGATCGCGAGGTGGAACTCGAACTCTCGGATGAGTCCGGCGGCCCATCGCTCTCGATCATGACGCCTCAGGGTGTCGAGGAGATGGGTGTTCAGTTCAAGGATCTGCTCTCGGGAATGATGCCGAAACAGACACGCCGGCGGCGTATGAAGATCGCCGAGGCCCGCGAGGTGCTGATCGACGAAGAGGCGATCGCATTGGTCGACAGCGACAAGGTGAAGGAACTCGCGATCCGTCGGACCGAAGATACGGGGATCGTCTTCATCGATGAGATCGACAAGGTCGCCGTCGGGAGTGGCGGGCGCCAGGGTCCGGATGTCTCGCGCGAGGGCGTGCAGCGCGATCTGTTGCCGATCGTCGAGGGGTCGACGGTGCAGACCAAACACGGTCCGGTCGTCACGGACCATATTCTCTTCGTGGCAGCGGGGGCATTTCATCTGGCGAAGCCCTCGGATCTCATCCCGGAGCTCCAAGGACGTTTTCCGATTCGAGTCGAGCTGGCGAGCCTCGGGCGTGAGGATCTCGTGCAGATCCTCACGGAACCGACGAATTCCCTCGTGCGCCAATATACGGCGCTGCTCGCGACGGAAGAGATCGAGCTTATTTTCGAATCTTCAGGTGTCGAGGCGATTGCGGACGTTGCGGCGACGGTCAACGAACGAGCGGCCGATATCGGGGCGCGGCGGCTGCATACCGTGATGGAGCGTCTGCTCGAGGCTTTATCCTTCGATGCGCCGGATCTCTCGAAACAGACGGTGGTCGTGGACGAGGCCCTGGTGAGGGATCGATTGGGCGATCTGGTGGACGATCAAGACCTTTCGCAGTTTATTCTGTGAGTCGATCGGACGGGAGCGGAGGAGGGAATCATGAACCAGGCGCGAAGGCGCGTGTTGATCGTGGACGACGATGTCTTCTTTCTGGAGGCGATCGATGAGATCTTGACTGATGTCGGGTTTGAAATCGTTCGCGCCGAGGACGGGGAGTCGGCACTGGAGAAAGTGGCCGATGTTTCGATCGGCGCCGTCGTACTCGATGTGCGCCTACCGGATATGGACGGAATCCAGGTCCTTGCCGGCATTCGCGAGTCGCGACCCGGCCTGCCGGTGATCATGCTTTCCGCCTCGACGGATCAGGAGATCGTGCTCGAAGCCCTTCGTCTGGGCGCCAGCGACTATCTGGGCAAACCATTGCACGACGAGGAACTCACGCTCGCGGTCGGTCGTGCCCTCGAAGGTTTTGAAGCCAACTCCGAGGGGAGACGGCTGCGCCAGCGGCTCGATCGCCTGGTCGAAGGGATGGAGCGGCTTTCTCAATTGGTTCGCCTCGCGGCGCCGGAGGAGCGGGTCGATGTCCTGCGTCAGGGAATCGTCGACTCGGCGAGTGTCGTGCTTCGGACATCGCGCGCATCATTGATGCTCGCCGACTCGGATCGCGAGTGGCTTTCGGTGGTGGCCTCGCGTGGCGTCGATGTGGCTGGTGAAACGATGACTGCTCGGAAAGTGGGCGAGGGCGCGTCGGGCTCATGTTTTGCGGAGGGAAAGGTGCTCTGCGTCCCAGATGTCGAAAACGACTCACGGTTTTCGGGGCGTGGCCCCGGAAATTATGAGAGTTCTGGTTTTGCGGTCGTTCCGCTGGTGTGTCTCGGTGTCCCGGTCGGCGTGCTCTGCCTGACCGAAGCAGACGAGAGTGAGCTCTCCCTGGAAGAAACGAATATCCTTCGCCTGCTCGGAATGCAGATTTCGGAGTTTCTGGCGGCGGATCCCGAGGTCGAGCGCCTCCTGGCGAGTGCCAACGTGGCGGATTCCGAAGGGACCATGGGGTTCGATCTGGTCGAGCCGATCGATGGGGACGCCGAATTGGCACGCACCGTCTGCGAGGCGGTCGCTGCCGAGGCCAATCCGGAGCGCGTGATGCGCTCGGCCTTGGGAGCGGTCGCGCAGCGGCTGGGAGCGGCGCCGGTATCACTCTACATGCAATCTTCCGACGCGGGTTGCCTTGATCTGGAGGCGGAGGTCGACGGTGGCGTCGTCGGAGATCGGGCGCAGCTTCCCCCGGATCGAGGACTCGTGGGCGGTGTCGCTCAGACCGGTCAGCTCGTCGCGGCAGAGTCACCCCAGGACGATCCTCGCTTCGAATCGGCGGTCGACACAGCGTCCGACGGGGTCATTCGGCCGATGATCTGTGTCCCGATACGGCTGCGGGAAAAGAGTGTCGGGGTCCTCCGGGTCTTCATGGAGGAGGGGGGGCGGGCTTCACCGCGTACGGCGGAAATTCTCGGCGCGGCTTTCTCGGCAGCCGTTCGCAATGTCCTTCTGTACCGTAGCCTGCTTCAGAGTATCGAAGAGGTCGCTGAGGCACGGCGCCTCGCGCGAAGCTGAGATTTTTTTTGGCTGAGGCTCTTCCGGGCTGAGGCTCTTCTGGGCTGAGGCTCTCCGGGGGGCCGAAGCGCTTCTCAGGGGTCGGTGGACGGAGACGATGAAGCAGCTCATCGACAAAGCGAAAGTCTTGATGGAGGCGCTGCCCTATATGCAGCGCTTGATGGGAAAGACCATCGTTATCAAATACGGCGGACATGCCATGACGGACGAGGCGCTGCGGGCGTCCTTCGCGGCGGACGTCGTGCTCTTGAAACATATCGGCGTTCGGCCGGTGATCGTCCATGGGGGCGGACCGCAGATCGGGGCGACCCTCGAGGCGATGGGGCGGCAATCGACCTTCGTCGAGGGCCGACGAGTCACCGATGACGCGACGATGGAAGTCGTCGAAATGGTGCTAGGGGGCAAGATCAATCGCGAGATCGTGCAGCTGGTCCAACAGGCGGGCGGGCAGGGCACCGGTTTCACGGGGAGCGATGGAGGATTGCTCCGCGTTCGCAAGAAGCTGATCAGCGGCCAGGACCTCGGACGGGTGGGCGATGTCGCGAAGGTCGATCCCTATGTCGTGATGGCGGCGATGGACGCGGGCTGCGTGCCGGTCGTCGCTCCGATTGGGGTCGATGAAGAGGGGCTCAGCCACAATGTGAACGCGGATGAAGCGGCGGGCGCGCTCGCAGTGGCTCTCGGAGCGGAGAAATTGATTCTGTTGACCGATGTCGAGGGAGTCCTCGACGCCCGGAATGAATTGGTCAGTCAACTCTCGGTCGAAGCGTGTCGAGGCCTGATCGGCGAGGGCACGATCAAGGGCGGCATGATCCCCAAGATGGAGTGCTGCATCCAGGCGCTCTCCGGCGGTGTGCGGCGTACGCACGTGGTGGACGGTCGGATCCAGCATGCCGTTTTGCTCGAAATATTCAGCGACGACGCGGGTGTGGGAACGCTCCTCGTCCCCTGATTCAGGATCCGCGGTCGAGGGGCCGAGTCCCGCGCTGGTCTGGAGCGCAGAGTCGGCCCCCGGCTATGGGATTCGTCTCGGGGGTCGGAGAGGGAATGGAAACACGTGCGAGCCCCGTTGGGGATCGGCGCGCGAGGGAGTGAAATGCCCAAGGATTTTCTCAGCGTGGCGGATTGGAGCGCCGACGATCTCTGGTCGATGGCCGATCGAGCGGCAGGTCTGCGGCAAGCTCATCGCGAAGGCAAGCGACCGCGGACGCTCGAGGGGCGGACCCTCGCCATGTATTTCGAGAAACCCTCGCTGCGCACACACGTGACTTTCGAGGCGGGAATCGCACAGCTTGGCGGGCACGGCATCCTGCTGAAGCCGGAGCAGATCGGGATCGGAACGCGCGAGTCTCCGGCGGACGTGGCCCGGGCGCTCTCACGCTGGGTGGATTGTCTCATGGCGCGGACCTTCAGCCACGAACTCATCGAAGAGCTGGCCGGGGACGCGA
The DNA here is from genome assembly GCA_002719955.1 of Deltaproteobacteria bacterium. GTDB lineage: Bacteria > Myxococcota_A > UBA9160 > UBA9160 > UBA4427 > UBA4427. Next base: position 60,541 of record PBFW01000060.1, read on the forward strand.
GCATTCCCGTGATCAACGGGTTGACCGACCTGCTGCATCCCTGCCAGGCGATGGCGGATCTGGTGACGATCGCGGAGGTGATGAAGCCGAGCGACGCAACGATCGCCTATATCGGAGATGGGAATAACGTGGTCAATTCGCTGATCCTGTTGGCCGCGGTCCTTGGATTGCGGCTCAATGTCGCCACACCCGAAACACATCGGCCCTCGCTCCGGGTTCTCGAACGTGCGCGGGTGCTCGCCGAGACGAGCGGCGCTCAGATAGAACTTGGTGAGGATCCGGTCGAGGCGGTCTCGGGTGTCGATTTCGTCTATACGGACACATGGACCAGCATGGGGCAGGAGGACGAAGCCGCGAGTCGCCGGGAGATCTTCCGTGCCTATCAGGTGAACGAGGACCTTCTCGGCCACAGTGCGGACGCCCGAGTGATGCACTGCCTACCCGCCCATCGCGGCGAAGAGGTCACGGCGGAGGTCCTGGAGGGGCCGCGCAGCGTCGTCTTCGATCAGGCCGAGAATCGGCTTCACGCCCAGAACGCGATTCTGGAGCATCTGCTCACGCGCTGAGGACGGGATCTGTCTGCGGATCGGCTCGTTCGACCCAGCAGCCCCTGGGGGAAGGCGCTCTAGTGCGATCCCTTCTTTCTCCGCGCAATGTTGCTGTCTCTCCACTTCGATTCTCAGACTTCGGCGCGCTCCGTCCGATGAGTACCCGGTGGGGGCATGCCCGCTGGGGTGCCCCTATCAGGGAGGCGGAGTCAGATCTTGGTTGAGGTCCCGGATTCCAGAGAACAGGTTCTTGCGCTCGCCGCAGGGCGAGACACCACGCAACTCGATCTGAGTGCTGCGGAGGGATACCTGCTTTCGCGGATCGATGGAGCGACTCCCTGGCGCCTGCTCCGGGAGATCGGTGGGATTCCGCCCGACGATGTCGATCGATGCGTCTCGCGATGGATCGAAGAGGGTGTCCTCGACGTCGTTGGGAACTCGGCTTCACGCGTGTGCGCTGAAAAGGTCGCGGGCCGCTCGGAAGCGGGCGATCCGGCTGCGACTGATGCGGAGTTGGCCGATGCCGTGGAGCCGTCGCGGTCGGAGATCGAGATCGACGAGGGTGCGCTCGACGAGCATCTGGACCTTCCGGTCGACGTGCAACGACGCATTCTCGAATTCGAGGCCTCCCTGGGCCTGCCCTATCACGAGTTGCTCGGTGTCCAGCCGCTCGCCGAACAGAAATGCGTGAAACGGGCCTATTTTCAGCTCTCCAAAGAATTCCATCCGGACCGCTATTTCCGCAAGGAGATCGGGACCTACGCTGAACGACTCGACCGGATCTTCAAGAAGGTTCTCGAGGCCCACGAAATCCTCTCCGACCCGGAATTGTGCAGGGTGGAGAACCAGTCGGTGGTGGATGCCGCCAGTGCGCCAAAGGTCGAGTTGAGCCCCGATCCCGCGGCTGCACCGTCCAAGCCGCTCAGCAAGCTCGAACGCCTGCGTCAGCGCATGCCCTTCAAGATCGATCACGCTGCCATCGCCCAGCGGCGTTCGCGGGCGGACGAGATTTTTCGCGCGGCGCAGGTTTCCCAGCAGGCTGGGCGGCTCCAGGAGGCCGAGGCAAGCATTCGGATCGCCATCAGTTTCGACCCGTCCCGCTCCGAGTTCAAAGAGGCGCTCGGCAGTCTTCGAATCGCTGCGGCCGGAGCGCGGGCGAGCAGGCTCCTCGCCTCGCCGAGTGAGCGGATGAGCGACAGCGAGTTGCGTGAGGCGTTGTCACTGCTCGAGGATGTCCTGCCCTATCGCCCGCACGATCCGGAGCTGAACGAGCGTGCAGCCCGCGTGTGTGTTCAGCTCGGAAAATTGGACGACGCCCAGGAATACGCGGAGACGCTGCTCGAGCGGTCTCCTGAGCGTGCGGTGGCCCACACGTTGGTCGGGCGGATTCTCAGAGAACAGGGGCACCTGGACCCGGCTGCGCAGGCCTACGAAATGGCGCTCAAAATCGACGAAGAAGATCTAGAAGCTCGGAGGGCGCTGGCCTCCCTGCGTATCGGTGCGCGCGATGCAGCGCGAGGAGGCAATTCATGAGCCGGGTAATCGGAATCGATCTCGGAACGACGAACTCCTGTGTGACGGTGGTCGAGAACGGCCAATCGACGGTGATTCCGAATTCGGGGGGGTACAAGACGACCCCCTCCATGTTCGGGATTTCGCAGGATGGGAAGAGACTCGTGGGGCATCTGGCCAAACGCCAGGCGATCACGAACGCTCGCAACACGGTCTTCGCCTCGAAGCGACTGATCGGACGACGCTTCGACGACCCCGAGGTGCGGAAGTCCATCGACCTCTGCCCCTACGAGATCGTACGCGGGCCGAATGAGGATCCTCGGATCAAGATCGGGGGCAAGACCTTCACCTGTCCCGAGATCTCAGGAATCATCTTACGCGAGATGAAGCGGGTTGCGGAGGAGTACCTCTCGGAGACCGTTCAGGAAGCCGTGATCACCGTGCCGGCTCATTTCAACGATACCCAGCGCCAATGCACCAAGGACGCCGGGAAGATCGCTGGCCTCGAGGTCCTTCGCATCATCAACGAACCGACGGCGGCCGCGCTCTCCTATGGCATGAATCGCCAGGGGGACGAGAAGATCGCGGTCTACGACCTCGGTGGCGGCACCTTCGATATCTCGATCCTCGAGATGAGCGACGGTGTGGTTGAGGTGCTCGCGACCTCGGGGAACACCTTCCTCGGTGGCGAGGACTTCGACCGCCGGATTGTGCAACACCTCGTCGAATGGTTCGAGGAGAGCGAGGGCATGGATCTGCGCGGCGACACGATGGCGCTGCAGCGCTTGAAGGACGCATCGGAGAAGGCGAAATGTGATCTCTCGATGCGTGACGTCGTCGAGATCAATCTGCCCTTCATCGCGAGCGACGCCGGCGGGCCGCGACACCTCAACTACGAGTTGACGCGCGAGAATCTCGAGAATCTCGTCCATGACGTCGTCGAGGGTACGCTCAAGAGTGTCGAGCAATGTTGTACCGATGCGGGTGTACAGGCGCAGGAGATCGATCAGGTCGTACTCGTGGGCGGTCAGACGCGTATGCCTCTGGTACAGAAGCGTGTGACCGAGCATTTCGGGAAGCGACCCCACAAGGGCGTGAATCCGGATGAGGTCGTCGGTCTGGGTGCGGCCGTCCAGGCGGCAGCCCTCCTGGACGACGACAATGACATGCTCTTGCTCGATGTGACCCCACTCTCTCTCGGGATCGGAACCTATGGTGGCCATTTTGCACGTCTGATCGAACGCAATACCACCGTGCCGGTCAGCAAGGGGCATATTTTCACGACGACTCGCGACGATCAAGCCGCGGTGAAGATTCGCGTGCTTCAGGGCGAGAGCGATCAGGCGGTGGAGAACGATTTGCTCGGTGAGTTCGTGCTCTCCGGGATTCGTCCGGCGCCGAAGGGCGAGCCCGAGATCGAGGTCAGTTTCGACATCGATGCGAACGGCATGGTGAGCGTCGGCGCGCGCGACTTGGCGACGGGCAAGGAACAGTCCATCACCGTGAGTTCCACGGGCACGCTGTCTGACAGCGAAATCGATGAAATCATCCAGGAACACGATCTTTATGAGGTCGAACTGAAGGACTGAGGACGTTTCCATGACGGAAGCAAATGTGCACAAGGTGGCCAGCCTGCTCCAACAGGGTCTCGAACTCTACGGAACGGGAGACATCGCTCGTGCGTTCCTGCTCTGGAACGAAGCGCTCGAGATCGACCCCGGCAACGAGGAAGCACTCGATTACATGCGGGATGCAGACCGCCGCTCGAAGCCACGAGGCCAGAGCCACGAGGCGGGGGAGGCATCGATCGTGGAGGCCGCGCGACGACTGCTTCGCGCCGAGGGCGGAGAAGCCGCTCACGAACTCCTGACGAATGCACCGGCGGGCGGTTCTCTCGAGGCTGAGGCGATGACCGAATTGCTGCGCGCACACCTGTTTCGCCTCTATCACGCGGACCTTCGTAGTCTGACCCAGATTCCACGTCTGGTCGGTGAGGTCGGTGACCTTCAGGATCGGAATCTGCCACCGAGTGCGGGTTTTCTGCTCTCCATGGTCGATGGCGTGACGGCGCTCGCCGACCTCATATCGGTCTCGGGAATGGATCGTTTCGAGACTTTGCGCTCGATCTACCGGATGCATGAAGCGGGCATCCTGGAATGGGACCAATGAGTACGACCAAAGAGATCTCACTTCTGGGTTTTGTGCAGACTCCGATCCTCGTCGGTGATCCCGACGGCTGCATCGTGTACGCAAACCCGAGTTTTTGCGACATTTTTTGCGGACTGGAAGGAGATCCGGTCGGCCAGCCCCTGGCCATGGTCTTCGGGGGGGGCGCACGCGAGGCCGTGTTGGCCGCGACCGCCGAAGTACTGCAGCGGGGCAAGGCTGCGCGTATGCAGATCCGAGAGGGCGGCTCCGCTTTCACGGGTCTGTGTTCTCCGATCGAGGCCGAGGATGACCGGGTCGGCGTCGTGATGGTGCTGCTCGAAGAAGAGTCGGACGAAGAACATCTGACCGGGCTGGCAGACGAGATCGCCGAGCCGATCGCCGTCGCGATTCAGGCGATGCACGGGCTCTCCGACCAACTTCGCGGGAGCCTGCTCGAGGAACAACTCGAGCTCCTGGACCGTGGCCTGCACTCGATCGAGACGGCACAGAAATGGATGCGCGAGCTCTCGGCGGCCATCCGCGGAGGCAAGACGCAGCCGGGGCGCTTCGATGTTGCGAATTCGATTCTTCGCGTCTCGGAGCGGATCTCCCAGGAATCGTGTGACCCCATCGATTTCGAGGTCTTGATGCCGCCTAACCTGCCGCGCGTAGCGGGGACGACCGTCGTCTTCGAACGCCTCCTGACGCAGCTGATCCGCCAGCGGATCGAAGAGTCGAGAGAGGGGCAGCCGCTCACACTGCTCGCCCGGACGATCGGCGAGAATCAGGCCAAGAGTGTGCTGGTTTCTGTCGTTGACGTGCCCGGCGCCAAGCGACGGGGCGAGACGGGACTTCCGCCCGACAATCTTCAGCAGGGGATCAGGCAGATGGGCGGCGAGGCGATCTGCGTCGAGGACTCGACTCTCGGTCGGGTCACGGCCGTGCGACTCGCTCTCCCGAGCGCCTGAAGACCTTTCGATTCGCTCCGATCGGCTGTGCTGCGTCTCCTTCGCCTCATGATTCGAACTCGGCGACCGCCCGCACTTTTCTTGGGGTTCCAAGCGGTCGTGGGGTGCGTGGTCGGCTTCGGTCTCGCGTGTAGCGAGAGTGAGCCTGTGTCGGCCCCGGCCAAAGCCATCGCATGGCCGAAGGGCGATCTCGTCGACGTTGCGGTCCCGGCGGCGGATCACGCGATCGTGCTCTCCGCGGACGGACGGATCCACACGACCCGAGACGGCGGTGCGAGCTGGCGGGCTGCCCACGTGCCGGCCGTGGGGCCTCTGCGTGGGGTTTCGATGGCGGGAACGCGGATTGGCTGGGCGATTGGCGGCGGGGTGATCCTGAAAACCGATGATGGTGGGCGCCGTTGGCGGAGGCAGCGTCTGCCGGGACGCGCCGCGGATCTCGACCTTGCTCGAGTCGCTGTGATCGATTCGGAGAGAGCGCTCGCCGTGGGGGGCGCTGGCACGCGGTTGCGTACGGTCGATGGCGGTGCAGCGTGGCAGGACCACTCTTTGGAGTCCGAACCCACCGGGGAGGTGGTCCCCGCATTCGTCGATGTTGCCTGCGCGCCGGATCGATCGGGGCGCTGCTGGAGCGTCGACCGGGAGATCCGTTTTTCAGCGGACGCGGGGGCTAGCTGGCAGATTCTGGAAATCGCGGACGGGATGAATGTGGATCCGGTCGATTTCGGGTTCGACCGGGTCGAAGTGCCGGAGTCCGTCGCCCTGCGAATCAGGGAGGCCGCCGAGCGTCGTCCGCGTGCTGCCGATCTGCGATGGCGAATCGATGTGGGATTGAGCGCGCTCGAAATCGATCGCATCGGGGGCGCGCGCGATCCGAGCGCACTCTTCGCCCTGATCGAGGCGAGGATTGCGGAGGTTCGGCTCACGCTCGAGGCATTGGGCGTAGGTGCAGACCAGATCGAGGCCCTCGCCGCGCCACCGTGGGCCTACGAGGACGTGCTCGACGACGATCCGGAGCTTCTCTCGCGCTTCTGGTCCGCCCGCCTCGAAGTCGGCGCGCGCGCACGGATCCACACCCGCGAGCAGATCTCGATCGCCGCCCTCGTCGTTGACTCTCTCGGCTTCGGAATCGGCGTCGGCCGGTCGAGGCGTGGCCTTCGAACGGTGCGTGCGGACACACTCTGGAGCCCGGTCGCTCTGGCCGTGTCCCATGATCTGCTTGATGTGGACGCTGCGGCTGATCGCGTCATCGCCGTGGGGCTTCAGGGTGGCCTGTGGATATCGAATGACCGGGGGGACTCCTGGCAGCGTCACGAGGCCGAGGGGGTATCCTCCGAGGCCCTGCGGTCTGTCTCCTTCGATCCCGAAGGGCGGCATGGCTTCGTCGTGGGCGCACACGGTACGTTGTTGCGCAGTCGGGACGGGGGGGCGTCCTGGCGGGCGCTCACACCTCCGACTCAAGCGGATTCGGCTCGTTTCCGATAATTTAGCCGGACCCTGGTTTCGTCTCGGAAATACCGAACGCGGTCCCTATGGGGAGGATCCCCAGAATGCCCACACAGGCTCTACGGCTGCCAACTCCGGTTCTGCTGGTCGGAAACGGGGCCGCCGCGATCGTGTCTTCGCTGTGTGCTGGTCTCCTGGATGCCGGTGAGGCCGCTCGTTTCTCTTGTGCCGACTTCGAGGGCGTGGACGCTGCCGCTGAAACCTCTCTGGGCGCCGCCCGCCTGATCCTGGTCGGTGTTGGCCCCGAGGCGGAGGCCATCCTCACTGACCCGGTCTGGGAGCCGTGGCAGCGGCCCGGCTCAGCGATCGCGCGGATCGCGCTGTCCGACGCCGTCGCCTCGGTCGATACGGGGGCCCAACTTCTCGAAGAGGGCCCTGGCGGTCTGGCGACCTTCCGATTGCCGACTGCGCAGGTGGACGCTCTCCCCATGGCGACGATCGTCGTGGCCCAGCTTCTCGAAGCCGAGTGCGCTCGAGCGACGCTCCGTTCGCAGCTCGAGACCGAACGCGCTTGCGAGCCGCTCGGCGCCTGCCTGGATCCGGGCAAGCTCTACTCGATGGCCCTCGAACTCCTGCTCGAAAGAACCGGATGCCGTCGGGGGATCGCCTTCTTCTCACCGAGTCCGGCGCCACAGGGTGCTGGAGTGGCTGCGCGGGGCTTCGATGAGCAGACCCGCGACCGGTTGAGCCGCTATCTGATCGAAGAAAAGTCGCTGGAATCGACGATGGGTCGCGGTGAGGTGGGGGTCGTGCCCTGGGGCCCCCTCCATCATGTGCTGGGTCGGGTGGGTCTCGAGTCGCCGGGGGCGCTGCTCTCGGTCCCGCTTCGCGGTGAAGATCAGGAGGCCGGACACGTATGGCTCCTCTCCGAGGGCCGACGCTTCGACGAGGCGGATCTCGCGACCGCTCGCACGATCGCTCGCCGGGCCAGCGCTGCCCTCGCGACGGCTGAGCGCTATCACCACGCGAAGGAACGCGCCTTCATCGACGACGTGACGGGCGTCTATAACGCGCGTTATCTGCTCGCGACCGCCGACAATGAGATTCAACGCGCCGCTCGCTACGGCAATGTGCTCTCGGTGCTCTTCCTCGACCTCGACCGCTTCAAGCTGGTCAACGATCGCTACGGCCACCTGATCGGCTCGGAGACGCTGCGTGCTTTGTCCGTCCTGCTCGCCGAATGTGTGCGCCAGGTGGACACCCTCGCGCGCTACGGCGGCGATGAATTCACGATCCTCCTCGTCGACACCCCCCACGACGTGGCGCTGCGAATCGCCGAACGCATCCGAAGCCGCGTCGAGGCCCATCTCTTCGAGGCGGGCCGGGAAGGTGCGCTTCAGCTCACGATCTCGGTCGGCGTCGCGACCTGCCCGGACCACGGGAAAATCCGCGAGCCGTTGCTCGACGCCGCCGACAAGGCCATGTATCGGGCAAAGAGTCAGGGTCGAAATCGCGTCGCCTCGGCGAATGCGCTGGGCGGTCGCCTCAGCATCGACGATTGATTCTCGTCGTGCGCGGGCTCGTGGCCGGTGCAATCGGTCCGGCCCACCCTCTCATCGGCCCTAAGGTCCGCTGAACGATTGACAGCAATCTGCCGTGTTGCTATCCAACCCGCTGATTTCGCAACGTTTTTTTGGGGCCGAGACCTCGGCCGAACGATTCATCCCCCGACACGACGCGAGGCGCGCCGCCCGCAGCTGTCCAGTGGTCAATCGCGGGTCCACTCGGTGACGTTTCACCGATCGAGGCCTCCGCCCCGACGCTTGCGCCCTGCACCGCTGCGGATCCGCTCGAAACGGATGCGCGACGAGCAGAGGCACTGGCGTCGAGAAATTTGCCTCGTTCGGGAGCAGAGATGGGTACCGAGAGCGTCGAGCTCGATGGAATGGGATCTCTTCGCCGCAGCCATCGCTGCGGCGAGATCATGTCGGCCGCGGTCGGTGATGAAGTCGTCCTCGCTGGGTGGGTGCACCGGCGGCGGGATCACGGGGGTGTGATCTTCGTGGACCTGCGCGACAAGACCGGCATCGTGCAGGTCGTGTTCCGACCCGAGTCCGCCCCCGACGCTCACGCGCGCGCCCATCACCTGCGCAGCGAATGGGTCCTGATGGTGCGCGGCGAGATCGAGTGCCGCAGTGACGACACGATCAACCGGAATATGGAGACCGGGTCGATCGAGGTGAATGTCCGTGAATTGCGGGTGTTGAACTCCGCGACCGTGCCGCCCTTTGCGATCGAAGAGGAGATCGAGGTCGACGAGCAGGTCCGGTTGAAGAACCGACTTCACGATCTTCGGCGCCCACCGCTCCAGCGCGCGCTGCGTGCGCGACACGATCTCTCCCAGGCTGTTCGTGCCTCGCTGAACGAACAGGATTTCATGGAGATCGAGACGCCGATGCTCGCGCGCGCGACGCCCGAGGGCGCACGCGATTTTCTCGTTCCGAGCCGGCTCCAGGGCGGGGATTTCTACGCGCTTCCGCAATCTCCTCAAATCATGAAGCAGCTCTTCATGATCGCGGGCTGTGATCGCTACTATCAGATCGCGCGTTGTTTTCGCGACGAGGATCAGCGCGCCGACCGACAGCTCGAGTTCACGCAGATCGATCTCGAGCTCTCCTTCGTCGGGGTGGAAGAGATCCTCGCCGTGCTCGAGAAGGTGACCGTCGACGGGAGTCGCGCTTGCGGTGTCGAACTCGAGGCGCCCTTCAAGCGAATCACCTACGAAGAGGCGATGGGCCGCTACGGAAGCGATCGACCCGATACGCGGATCCTTCTTGAGCTTCACGACCTGACCGATGTCTTTCTGACCAGCGAGTTCAAGGCTTTTCGCGGTGTCGTGGAGGACGGTGGGGTCGTCAAGGCACTGCCGATCCCGAACGCGCAGGCGCTCTCTCGCGGTGAGATCGATCGACTCGAGAAGCTCGTGCGGAAGGAACTCGGCGCGAAGGGTCTCGGCTGGATTCGCGTAGAAGAGGACGGCTCGTGGAAATCGCCGATCACCAAATTCCTCGGCGAGCCCGAAATAGAAGCGATCCGGGAACGCTGTCAGGTCGGACCTGGCATGGTCATCTTCTTTCAGGCGGACACCCGGGATCGCGCCAACACGATCCTGTCTCGACTTCGGGAAGATCTCGGTGTGCGCCTCGACCGGGTCGATAGGCGTGAATGGGATCCGCTGCTCGTGATCGATTTTCCGCTGCTCGAGCCCGACGAGAACGGAAAGCTCGGTTATGTGCATCAGCCCTTCGTCGCGCCGGTCGAGGAAGACCTGCCGCTTCTCGATAGCGCCCCCGAGAAGGTCCGCGGCACACACTACGATGTCGTGCTGAATGGGACCGAGCTCGGTTCGGGCAGTCTGCGAAATCACCGCGCCGACGTACAGCGTAAGATTCTCGGGATCATGGGTTATAGCGATGAAGAGATGGCGAAGAGCTTTGGTTTCATGCTCGATGCCCTCGATGTGGGGGCGCCGCCGCATGGTGGCTTTGCCTTCGGGTTCGATCGCTGGGTTATGAAACTCGCGGGTTTCGACAACCTACGTGATGTGATCGCGTTTCCGAAGACGCAGCGCGGTCAGGATCTCCTGATGGCGGCACCGTCCTCCGTGGATCGCGACCAACTCGAGGAGCTCTCGCTCCGGATCCGGCCGCAGCCGAGCAAGGATTAGCTAGAGATCAGCGCGTAAAGGGCGCGATTCACAGAATTCGTTCGATTTGACAACAAAAGGCTGCGGCTCTGCGTCGCGGTCACATCTCATGGCTACATCCCATGAGAACCAACGACTAGAGGGGGACTCATGTCCAAGGCCAAGATCGCCTTGATCGGCGGTGGCAATATCGGTGGCGTGCTCGCGGAGCAGGCGGCCTATCGTGAACTGGGAGACGTCGTTATTTTTGACGTCGTCGAGGGGATGCCCCAGGGCAAGGCACTCGACATGGCGGAAGGCGCGCCGCTGATTGGAAGCGATGCGGCGATCACCGGCGTGAACGACTACGAGGGAATCGCCGGTGCCGACGTCGTGATCATCACGGCTGGTCTCGCACGCAAGCCGGGGATGAGTCGCGATGATCTGCTCAAGACGAACCTCTCGATCATGAAACAAGTTGCCAAGGGCGTCCGAGACAACGCGCCCGAGGCCTTTGTGATCGTGATCTCGAATCCGCTCGACGCGATGGTCTACACCTTCAAGGAGGTCTCCGGTTTCCCGAAGAATCGTGTGGTCGGCATGGCGGGTGTGCTCGACTCGACCCGTTTCCGCAGCTTCGTCGCATGGGAACTCGGCGTATCCGTGAAGGACGTGACGGCCATGGTTCTCGGTGGTCACGGTGACACGATGGTGCCTCTGGTTCGCTATTGCACGGTCGCGGGGATCCCGATCGAGACGATGATTCCCAAGGATCGCATCGACGCGATCGTAGAGCGCACCAAGGCAGCGGGCGGCGAGGTCGTCGGCCTTCTGAAGACCGGCTCGGCCTTCGTTTCTCCAGCGCTCTCCGCGCTCGAGATGGCCGAGAGTTATCTCAGGGACAAGAAGCGCGTGCTCGCGTGCGCCTGCCTCTGCGAAGGCGAGTTCGGCGTCGACGGTCTCTACGTCGGTGTTCCCTGCGTGATTGGGGGCAGTGGTCTCGAACGCATCATCGAGGTCGAACTCGACGCCGAGGAGCAAAGCGCATTCGACGCCTCCGTCGAACATGTGCGCACCTTGGTTTCCCAGATCGAGATCTGATCCGAATCCCCGACTGGGACGGCGTCCCCAAGAAACGTCGCCCGCGGAGGGATTCCCAGCGATGGGATCCGACGGCCGAGGACGATAGGTGAGCGCGGTTCCCGCAAAGATGGAGCAGAAATGAACGTTCACGAGTACCAAGCAAAGGAGCTCTTCCGCGAGTTCGGCGTCGCCGTACCCGCCGGCGAGCTCGCGACCACGCCCGAAGAAGCGGAACGCGCGGCGAAGGCCCTCGACACCCCCGTCGTCGTGGTCAAGGCCCAGGTTCACGCCGGGGGTCGCGGCAAGGGTGGGGGCGTCAAGCTCGCCAAATCCGCCAGCGAAGCGAAGACGGCTGCGAGCGAGATCCTCGGGATGACCCTTCATACGCCGCAGACGCCGCCCGAGGGCAAGCAGGTTCGCAAGGTCTATGTCGAGGCCGGCTCGAATATCGAGAAGGAGTACTACCTCGCGATTCTCTTCGATCGGGCCGCTGAGAAATTCGCGATCGTCGCCTCGACCGAAGGCGGGATGGAGATCGAGGTCGTTGCTGAGAATACCCCCGACAAGATCCTGACGACGCTCGTCGACCCAAACGTCGGATTGCGAGATTACCAGATTCGTGATCTTGGTTTTCAGCTGGGCTTCGGCAAGGATGAGGTCGGCAAATTCGTGCCCTTCGTGCGTGGGCTCTTCGATCTCTACCTGTCCAAGGATTGCTCACAGGTCGAGATCAACCCGATGGTCCTGACCACGGAAGGCGATCTCTTCGCGCTCGACGGCAAACTCAATTTCGATGACAGCGCCCTCTTTCGTCATCCGGAAATCGCCGGGTTGCGAGATCCGGAGGAGGAGGACGAGCGAGAGCGCGCGGCGAAGGAGATCGATCTCGCCTACGTCGGACTCGACGGCGATATCGGCTGCATGGTGAACGGCGCGGGGCTTGCGATGGCGACCCTCGACATGATCAACTATTGCGGTGGCAAGCCGGCGAATTTCCTCGACGCGGGTGGTGGCGCGGACAGGGAAAAGGTGAAGGAAGCCTTCAAGCTGATTCTGCGAGATGAGAACGTGAAGGCGATCCTCGTAAATATCTTTGGTGGCATCGTACGGTGCGACCTCATCGCCGAAGGCGTCGTTGCCGCGGCGGATGATCTCGGCGTCGAAGTGCCCCTCGTCGTGCGGCTCCAGGGGACCAAATCCGTCGAGGGCCGGGCGATCCTCGCCGCCTCGAACTTGAACATCACTCCGGCGGAAACGCTCAAGGAAGCGGGCGAACTCGCCGTCGCCGCCGTGAAGGGAGCCGCCTGAGATGGCCATATTGTGTGACAAGAACACGAAACTGCTCATCCAGGGGATGGGCAAGATGGGGAGTTTTCATGCGGGGCTCTCGCGTGAATACGGGACTCGGGTCGTGGGCGGCGTCGCGCCCGGCAAGGGTGGAGCCGAGATCGATGGCATCCCCGTTTTCGATACGGTGGCCGAGGCCAAGGCGGCGAGCGGCGCCAACGCATCGGTCATCTTCGTGCCGCCGCCCGGTGCTGCGGATGCGATCTTCGAGGCCGCGGAGAACGAATTGGATCTCGCGGTCTGTATCACGGAGGGTATCCCGGTGATCGACATGGCCCGAGCCAAGGCGGCGTTGTCCGGCAGCAAGACGCGGCTTCTAGGGCCGAACTGCCCCGGCGTCGTCACGCCCGAGCAATGTCGGATCGGCATCATGCCCGCTCAGATCACGAAGCCCGGACCGGTCGGTGTCGTGAGTCGCTCGGGCACCTTGACCTACGAAGCGGTCGATCAGCTCTCGCGCATCGGGATTGGGCAATCGACCTGCGTCGGGATCGGTGGCGACCCTGTGATCGGCACCAACTTCATCGATGCGCTCGCGCTCTTCCAGGCGGATCCCGAAACGAAGGCGGTTGTCATGATCGGTGAGATCGGTGGTTCGGCGGAAGAGGAGGCGGCCGAATTCGTGAAGTCGAATATGGATAAACCCGTCGCGGCGTTCATCGCCGGTCAGAATGCGCCGCCCGGCAAGCGTATGGGCCACGCGGGCGCGATCATCGCCGGCGGCAAGGGCAAGGCCTCTGACAAGATCGCTGCGCTCGAAGCGAATGGTGTTGCCGTTTCGCCGTCACCAGCCGAAATCGGTGAGACGCTCGCGAAGCACGCGCCGGAACTGGCGGGGGAGCACGTCTCTCGATAGGGGCCCGTTCTGACGGCCCGAATGGGCTTCGCCTTGCGTGGCGTCCGAAGCGTCGAGTGAGGGTTGGGTCGCTGCGGCCGAATTCAGTCCAGGGCGCGCAGGCCGTCCATCCGGAAATGGCCCCAGGCGCCATAGAGGATCAGCGCGCCGCCGTAGAATGCAACGACGCTGGGGAGCCCATAGGTATCACCGAGGGCGCCGCCCATCTGGGCGCCGAATGCCATCGAGAGGATGATCCCCATCAACTGCAGGGATGTGACGCGTCCGCGAAAGGCTTCGGGGACGTAGGTCTGCACAGCGGTAGTAACCGTGACATTCACGAGAACGTGCGCGAAGCCGGTGATGGCGAAGCCGACGAGGCCCCAGGTGAAGACATCGGTCGCTGCGACGATCCAGAGGCCGAAGCCGTAGAATGCGAGCCCGACACGAACCAGCAGGGATCCGCGGAAGAGATCTCCAATCCAGACGGTGAGGATTGCGGTGATGACGGCTGCGATCCCGACCGCTGAGACCAGCAGGCCCAACCCCGATGGGTCGACGTGGAAAACCTCCTGGGCGAGGCCTGCGGCGAGTTGTTGCACGCTCATACCAAAAAACGCGCTCATGCTGACGGTGATGAGGGCGATGCGAAGGGACGTCTGCTGCCAGGCGATCTTCGCTCCCGCCGCGATTTCACTGAGCATATTCGTGGCTGCGGTGCGCGGTAGTTCGCGGGGGTGAATAAGAAGGAGGACGAGCGCGAGCGGGAGATGCGCGATGGCATTGAGGAGAAAGGCCGTTGATGGGCCCCAATCGGCCAGGACGAATCCAGCGACCGCCGGCCCCACTGCGCGAGAAAGGTTGAACTGGATCGCATTCAAGCGATAGGCGGGGCGGATCAGTCGTTGCGGAACGATCTGCGCGACCAGGGCTTGATAGGCGGATAGATTGACGGAGGAGGCGAAGCCAATCGCGGTGGTGAGTCCGAGTAGCATCGGAACCGAAAGCGAATCTCTCAGACTGATCCAGTAGAGGCCGCCCGTCAGGCTCATCTGCATCGCCAGCGCCAGGGCCAATACCAGGCGTTTCGAATATCGGTCCGCCCAGACGCCTCCGAGCGGTGAGCCCAGAAGTGAGGGGAGGTTTGCGGCCGCCGCCGCCGTACCGACGAGGGTGACCGACCCCGTGATCTCATAGATGAGCACCGGGACGCTCAAGCCGAGCATCCAATTGGCTGAGGACGAGAGCGCTCCCGTGGTCAAGCACAGCACGAACGGGCGTTCGCGAAGTGGGGCGAGCGGGCCGACCTTTTTCATTCGCGGGATCCGAGCGGAGGTCGAGTCTGGGAGCGGGCTTAGATCTGCCAGGTGTCGCCCGAGTGGAGCAGCGCCTTGAGGTCGCCTTCGCCACGATCTGCCTTTGCGGTGTCGACCTGGTCCTGGAGCAGGTTCTCGTAGGTCGGCTTCTCGACCGCACGGAAGACCCCGACGGGCAAGGGAAAGTCGGGTCGCTGAAGGGTCGCCAGCACGCCCGCGTAGGAAGTAGCATCGGGCCGTTCGTCGTGGACCACCACTCCGCGCTCGATCGGGTCCTCGTCATCGGCGAGCTCGATCACACTCGGGATGCCGTCCTTGAAGACGATGCCCCTGCGATGGCCGGCTGCGCCGTAGACGAGCGGCTGGCCGTGTTCGAGAACGAGCGACGCTTGGGCGCGGGTCTTGCGATCCTGGAGCTCGTCCCAGATGCCGTCGTTGAAGACGGGACAGTTCTGGAGGATCTCGACGAAGGCTGTGCCCTTGTGTTCGTGGGCGCGCGTGAGGACCTTCTGCATATGCTTGGCATCGACATCGATCGTACGTGCGATGAAAGTCGCGCCGCAGCCGATCGCAAAAGCGATCGGATCGACCGGATGATCGATCGCGCCCTGGGGTGTCGATTTGGTCTTGGTGCCGAGATCGGAGGTCGGTGAGTACTGACCCTTGGTCAGACCGTAGATCTTGTTGTTGAAGAGCAGGATCTGCGTGTTGATATTTCGCCGGATCGCGTGGAGGAGGTGATTGCCGCCGATCGAGAGCCCGTCACCGTCTCCGGTGACGATCCAGACCGAGAGATCGGGGCGGCTGGCCTTGATGCCCGTCGCGAAGGCCGGCGCGCGTCCGTGAATCGTGTGGAACCCATAGGTGTTCATGTAGTAGGGGAAACGGCTGGAGCAGCCGATACCGGAGACGAAGACCACGTTCTCTCGCGGGACACCGAGATCGGGCATCACCCGCTGGACGTTGGCAAGGATCGAGTAATCACCACAGCCGGGGCACCAGCGAACATCCTGATTCGAGACGAAATCCTTGCGGGAAACCTTGACCGCCGCTTCGGCTGCCATACTCGTCTTCTCCTTGGCCCCCTCGAGGACCTCTCTGGGCGGAGCCCGGCAAGTCGCTCGGGCCTCTTTAGAAGGCCCTTGCCGGCCCTTCTCTGAACCTGGGTTTACCCCTCGTAGAGTTTCCGGATCTCGTCCGTGAGCTCACCGATCTTGAAGGGCTGCCCCTCGATCTTGTTGAGGGTATGAATGTCGATCAGGAATTTCGCGCGCAGCAGCATCGCGAGATGTCCATCCGACAGCTCGGGCAGCAGAATCTTCTCGAAGCGTCTCAATACTTCCTCGAGGTCGCTCGGAAACGGATTCAGGTGCCGAAGATGGATCTGTGAGACGGCGAGGCCCTCCGCGCGAGCTTCTTCGACCGCCGCGGTGATCGATCCCTTCGTGCCGCCCCAACCGACGACGAGCAGTTCGCCGCTATGCGGTCCGTCGATTTCGATCGGGGGAATCGAGTCTGCGACGCCCTCGATCTTCTGTTTGCGTAGCTCGATCATCTTGGCATGGTTGTCCGCGTCGTAGATGACGTTGCCCGAGCCGTCCTGCTTTGTCAGGCCGCCGATGCGGTGTTCGAGACCGGGTGTCCCCGGGATCGCCCACGGGCGCGCCAGGGTCTCAGGATCTCGGGCATAAGGTTGAAACTCGTTGCCCTCGCTCGCAGACGCGAATACGATCTCCGTTCGCTCGAGAGAATCGACTTCTGGGATTAGCCACGGTTCCGACGAATTCGCGAGATAGCCGTCGGAGATGACGACCACCGGTGTCATGTATCTGACGGCGATTCGGAAGGCTTCGAGCATGGTGTGGAAACAGTCGCCGGGGGTACTCGGCGCCAGCACGGGGAGGGGGCTCTGGGAGTGGCGTCCGTAGAGCACGGCGAGTAGATCCCCCTGCTCGGTCTTGGTCGGGGAGCCGGTCGATGGACCGGCGCGCTGGACGTTGATGGCGACGAGCGGCAATTCGACCATCACCGCAAGTCCGAGGGCCTCCTGCTTGAGGACAAAACCCGGCCCGCTCGAACAGGTGACGGCGAGTTGGCCGGCGAAAGCTGCCCCGATGGTCGAGGAGACCGCCGCGATCTCGTCTTCGGCCTGAAAGGTCTTGAGCCCGAAATGTCTGAAACGAGCCACCTCGTGAAGAACCTCACTGGCGGGCGTGATCGGATACGCGCCGAGGAAGACTTCGCGATCCATCTGGACGCCCGCGGCGACGATGCCCCAGGCCAGGGCCTGATTGCCCGTGATATTCCGGTAGGATCCGGATTCGATCTTCGCGGAGGGCACGACGAAGGAAGCGGGGAAGAGTTCCGTCGTTTCGCCGAAGGCAAAGCCTGCGCGTAGGGTACGAATATTGCCCTCGAGCACATCGCCCCTGAACTTGCCGCCGAGCCAGCGCTCGGTCGCCTCCATCGGTCGGGCATAGAGCCAGCAGAGTACGCCGAGCGCAAAAAAATTCTTGCAGCGATCGATTTCGCGCTGGCTCAGTTCGAGTCCCTGGAGCGCTTCACGATTCAGTGTTGTGAAGGGGATCTCGACGAGTTGAAAGCGCTCGCGCAGATCGGGGAGGGGATCGTCTTCGTAGCCGGCGCGTGTCAGCGATTTGGCGCTGAAGGAGTCGATATTGACGATCACCATTCCACCCGGTCTGACATCGTCGACGTTGGCGCGAAGCGCAGCGGGGTTGAAGGCGATCAGGACGTTCGGGCGATCCGCGGGCGTGTGAATATCGTGACTCGAGAAATGGATCTGGAATCCCGATACACCTGCCATCGTGCCGGCGGGTGCGCGAATTTCGGCGGGAAAATCTGGGAACGTCGACAGGTCATTCCCGGCGAGCGCGGTCTCGTCGGTGAACTTCGTGCCGGTGAGCTGCATCCCATCACCGGAATCGCCTGCGAATCGGATCGCGACACTCTCGAGTCGTTCGGAAGGCTTGGTTCTTGCGGAAGGGCTGGTTGTCACGCTGGGCTGTCTCGCAATATTCGTGTCCGCCTCATGGATGGACATCGTCTGCATCGTTTTGAGCGGGATGAATATTTCGGTTCGATCGTTATAGGGGCGAATCTTTTGGTCCGAGGCACCCGCACCGCGGGACACGAAGGACGGGTCCTCCCGCGTGTCTCTCCACGACCTGACCTCAATGCCCCCCGGCGTTGCCGGTTTTCAACTGGCTCGATCTGGCTCGACCCGACTTATTCCGACTTACTTCCGACTTTTCCCAACCTGTTCCGATGCACCTGCATCGAGGGTTTTTCTCATCAGCGTGATTCGAACCAGGGTGCTCTGCCGGGATGCCCCAGAGCCATTTCGCCTCCACGCCTTGGGGGATTGTATCCTGATCACGGGCGCGCGAAAGACCTCCAGCTCGCCTCTCAGAAGTGAATTATCGAGGGGAAAACGGCTTTCCGGACCCGCGCTTCCGGGGCACCGCTGCCGCCCTATGACGCTCAAGATTCCGGCGTCGAGGCCGATGCAAGGACATGTTCCGACGTCTGTCCGAACCCCTGCCCCTGTCCGAAGCAAGCCTGCTCGCGTTCAGGCCGGCGCTGAATGCGCCCGTGTTGAACGTGGGATTCCTGCCCGTCGGCCCGGCGCGTGGGGCCGTCGTTGTCTTCGCGGAGGAATGGGGGGGGATCGGCGTAGCGATCGGGACCCGAGCCAGCGAGGGTGGACAGGTCGTGGTCTTCCGGAATCAGCAATCGATCGAGCCGGACGTGACGGTCGCTGTGGCGATGGAGCCGGCCCTCGCCGAAGCGGAGCGTATGGGCTTCCTCTTCGATGAGGATCTCGTGGCCAGCGGCCAGCCTGGACAGGGAAGGGCCGACGCGATGGCGCTCTGGGGACGGCTGATGGGTGAGATCGAAATTCCCCCGCCGATCGGAGCGGTGTCGCAGGCACCCGTTGGCAGCGATTCCGGTACGGATCTTTCTATTCGGCTCGACTCCGGTCTCACAGGCGCGGTCGAATCCATCGTGGAACTCGTTCTCGAGGATGTCGCAGAGGTCGAAATTCCGGAGATCGCCCTCGAATCCAGGGTGCCGGCCTCCCCCCCGGCAGCGATCGCAGCTCCTCCGCAGCAGGCTCCGCCTCAGTCGGTCGCACCGCCTCAGCCGCTGCTCACGAAATTTCGCCACGCTGACGAGGCCCCGGGTGAGTCGAGTGGCATCGGTGATGAGAGCGGGTCGGTGGCCGCGAGCGGTTCACAGCTTGGCCGTATCCCGCTCGTCCGCGTGCGACGCGGCACGAAACGCGTGCCCTACCTGGCCAGACTGCTTTCGAGTTTCTGAAGCTGCGGCGCGTGCGCTCGCATGGAGAAAAATGGAAATGCTGCCTCGACACACCTTGCACGAAAGCCTGTCCCGCTTGCTGGCGACCGCCCTTGCGGGGCTGATGCTGCTGATCGGCGGGGCCTGTGCGACGGCGACGAACTATTCGAATCATGATCCCTCGGTCGTTTCCGAGGCGCGGGCCAAGCGAGATCTCGGAATCGGCTACCTATCCAGTCGGCGGACGGCCTTGGCGATCCGGGAGCTGATGGCCTCGCTCGACCTCGATTCGACTGATCCCCAGACCCACCTCTGGCTGGGAGAGGCATATCGTCGCAAGGGTCAGGCCGCGAAAGCGGAGCATTTCTTGTTCGCCGCGCTCGATCTCGCTCAGGGTCAGAAGGAGGTCCAGACCGAGCAGGAGGCGCGTCTGAACCTATCGGCTCTGCTCTCGCAGATCGGGCGCTACGCCGACTCGCTCCCCTATTGTGAGGCGCTCGCCTCCGACCCGACCTTTTCCACGCCCTGGCGCCCGCTCTCCAATTGCGGCTGGGCACTCATGAAGCTCGGCCGGCTCCCCGAGGCGCGTCAGCATTTCGAGGATGCGCTCGACTTCTTTCCGCACTTCGGTCCCGCCCTGTTGAATCTCGGCATTCTCGAAGCGCGGGAGGCCCATCCCCTCGCGGCGGTGAGGATGTTCGACAAAGCGCTGGATTCCGGACGCCTGTGGGCCTCCGGGCACGCCGAAGTCAACTACCGGCTGGGCGAGATCTACATTGCGCTCGGACGGCGTGGCAAGGCGGTCGAGCATTTTCGCGCCGCGGCCAAGATCGCCCCCGAAGCGGATTGGGGATCGCAGTCGCAGGCATATCTCGACCTGCTGCCCTGAGTCCTCGCTGACGCGGGCCAGCCCCGCGCTGCTACCCTGACCCCGTACGGGGTGGCATGATCGATCACGAGACAGCGGAGCGGATCGCGAGCGGTGCCGAACCGTCGCGCGCGGATCATTCGGGCGATCGACCGGTCCTCGAGAGCCCGCTGCTGGCCGGTCCGGATCTCCCCGAGGTGGTCGGGTCGAGTTCGATCGGTGGATACCTCCGGCATCAGCGAGCCCTGCGTGGCATTTCGATCGACGAACTCAGCTCCATCACGCGGATTCCGCTCCGCTCGCTCCAGCGCCTCGAGAGCGGCGAGTTCGATGGGGAGGCCGATGGTTTCGTTCGGGGCTTCGTGCGGACCGTCGCGACGGCGATCGGGCTCGATGCGGACGACACGATCTCGCGCATGCTCAAGGAGCCCGCGGTCGGGGTCTGGGAGCGTCATCAGTCGCGCCGTCGACTCAAGCAGGTCTTTGCGGCGGTCGTACTGGTCGTGATCGGGCTCATCAGCTTCCTCGTGATGCAGGCGGGTTGGCGTTTGCTCGTGGGATCGAGTGCCGAAGACCCGGGTCGGGAGATCGTCGTGTGGCGCGATCCCGTGCGGTTGCTGGCCGAAGCGAGTGGAGCGGAAGTCGATCCCGCCGGCGAGATCGACCCCGCTCAGGGCACTCGGCTCGAGACGCTGCACACGCCTTCTTCTGCCACGTCCCTTCCCGGCGTGGTGGCACTGGAACCCTGAGGCGTTGGGGGTGCCCGCGCTGCGCTGTGAAGCCCTTCTGCTTCGGTCGGTCGATTTCGGCGAGTCCGATCGAATCGTCCATCTCTTGACCGCGGATGGAGGCCGATTGACGGCGATAGCGAAGGCCGCGCGGCGCAGCCATCGCCGCTTCCCCGGAACCCTCGATCTGTTCAATCACCTCGCAATCGACGGCCGGGTCAAGCCGCGGGCGACGATGGCTTTTCTCGAACGTGCGAAACTGGTCCACCCCTTTCTCGGCTTGCGGACGGACCCCGCACGCTATGCCCTTGCGAGCTTCCTGACCGAGATGCTCGATCGGCTGTCGCCGGAGGGGATCGTTGGGCCGGAGGCGGAGCGGATCTTCGAGTTCGCGATCGAAAGCTTGCGCTTGCTGGAGAGGACTCGCCCGACGCCTTCGCTGCGCTTGTTACTGGAATTGCGCGGCCTCGACGCATTGGGGCTGCGTCCCGAATTCGGTCGCTGCGTTCGTTGTGGCCGAGTCGCAGGAGAAGGGATTGCCCGCGACCATCGCGTCCATTTCCACGTCGCGGACGGAGGCATCGTCTGCACCGCCTGCGGGGTTCGCCTCGAGGGCCTGATCCCGATCGAGATCGGCACGCTGAGGAGTCTCAAGGCTGGTTTGGCGAGTCCCGCGGACCGACTCGACCGCATCGCATTGGGGGCGAGGATGCTCGCTCAGGCGGCGCGCGTCGTGTTCCGGTTCCAGCGCTACCACGTCGGCGTCGAGTTGCGCAGCGAGCGATTTCTCGACGAGATGCTCCCGGTCGTTGGCCACGAGTCGACGGCGCCACCGGCCTAAGCGGTATCGCGACTCGAAACGATCCCGGCGCTCTTATGCGAACACAACCGAAATGACCTGTATCAGGAAATAGACACCGACGAGGCCGAAGACGAGGGTGATCCCCGAGCCGATGAGGGTGACGTTTCCGAGCTTGACCTCCCGGGCGGGCAGGGTCGCGCGGGCGCATTGGGCGGCGGTGGCGAGGGCGAGGGCGGCGAGCAGAAGCATCGCCTGGACTGTTAAACGACCGGATTCGTCTTCGAAGAGAGCCCATACGATGCCAAGGGCGTCGCCGATCCCCTTGAACGTTTCCACCATGACCAGACTTCCCTTTCGGTTGGATTCCGACGCGGTTTGGTTCGAGAACTCCCGAGCGGGAGCGAGCGACCTGAACGCTGATGAGTGACGTCCGAGAATCTACCGGAGGTGGTGGTGGGCCGCAGCTTCCGATGCGGCGAGGGATGGTCGGGGCAGTGGCCGCGCGGTGGACTCACGCCGGTGTGACCCATGCCCGTGGGTGGAAGCCTCGACCCCGCGACCGGAATACGGGATACTCCGGTGCCGCAGCTGCCGGGCGATCCTCTAGCGAGAGATCGTGCCGGCCGAGCCCGCCCCGGTTCGATGACAGATTCCGCCCCCTTGAGGGGGCGGGGCAACCAACACTCAATAATGGAAAGACCCCTTCCAGCGTCTTGTCCATCAGGGTTCCATAAATCACATGTCCGAACAGACTTCCAATGCCTCCTCTCCCGATGAAGGGGATCGCGAGCGCCATCCTCTCGCAATGGAGACCCTGGTCTCCCTGTGTGCCGCGCGTGGATTCATCTTCCCGGCCAGCGAGATCTACGGCGGCATCGCCGGATTCTGGGATTATGGTCCCCTCGGCGTCGAACTCAAGAACAACCTGAAGGCGTTCTGGTGGCGTCGGATGGTTCGTGAGCGAGAGGATGTCGTGGGCATCGACAGCGCGATCATTTCCCATCCGAAAACATGGGAGGCGAGCGGCCACGTTGAGAATTTCAGTGATCCGATGGTTGATTGTCGGACGTGCAATCGCCGTTTCCGATCGGATCAGCTCGATGGGGAACGCTGTCCGGAGGCGCCCAAGAAGAGGGCGGTCAGAGATTGTGACCTGACCGAGGCGCGGGAGTTCAACCTGATGCTGCGGACGGAACTCGGCGCCTCCGTGGATGAGTCGACGACCGCCTATCTGCGGCCAGAGACCTGCCAACCGATCTTTTCGGGTTTCAAGCGCGTCCGCGAATCCGCCCGTCAGAAGGTCCCCTTCGGCATCGCCCAGATCGGTAAGGCATTTCGCAACGAGATCACCCCACGCAATTTCACATTCCGGTCTCGCGAGTTCGAACAGGCGGAGATGGAATTTTTCTGCCATCCGAGTGAGCGCGAGAAATGGTTTGCCCATTGGCGCGAGTTCCGGCTGCAATTCCACAGGGATCTGGGCTTCGACGATCGTCTGCTGCGCACGCGGCCCCACGCGCCGGATGAACTGGCCCACTACGCGAAGGCCGCGGACGATATCGAATTCCTGTTCCCTTTCGGCTGGCAGGAAATCGAGGGCATTCACGATCGTGGCGACTGGGACCTCACCCGACATACCGAGTATTCCGGAAAGGAGCTCGCCGTCACCAACGAGCAGACCAAGGAACGCTTTACGCCGATGTGCATCGAGACCTCGGTCGGAATCGATCGGACGACACTCGCTCTCCTCGTCGCAGCGTATACGCTCGAGCAACTGGAAGAGGGAGAGGAGCGTACCGTACTGCGTTTCCACCCGGCGCTCGCGCCGATCAAGGCGGCCGTGCTGCCACTCTCGAAGAAGCTGGCCGAGCCCGCGCGAGCGCTCAATCGCGAACTCTGTGGGCAGTTCAACACTTTCTACGACGAGGCGGGCAATATCGGTCGCCGCTACCGGCGCCAAGACGAGGTCGGCACGCCCTTCTGTGTCACCTACGACTTCGATTCCGCTGAGGACAACTGTGTCACGGTGCGCGAGCGGGACACGATGAATCAGGAGCGTGTCCCGATGGCGGGCCTGGCCCATCATCTGCGAGATCGTTTGGAGGAGGGGCTGTGAGCGCCCGCAGGGGATCCGCTGCGAAAGACAAGAAGTCGGCGACCAAGAAGGCCTCCGCGAAGAAGCCAGGCAAGAAGAAGGCGGCGGGGAAGCCCGCGGGCCGCAAGAGCACCAAGAGGGTCGCGAAGAAGAGCGCAAAAAAAACCGCGAAGAAGAGTGTCAAGAAGGCTGCGAAGAAGAGCGCCAAGAAGGCGGTGAAGAAGAGCGCCAAGAAGGCGGTGAAGAAGAGGGCCAAGAAGGCGGTGAAGAAGAGGGCCAAGAAGGCGGTGAAGAAGAGGGCCAAGAAGGCGGTGAAGAAGAGGGCCAAGAA
>PBFW01000061.1 GCA_002719955.1 Deltaproteobacteria bacterium
CACCGAGACCGGCGGCCTTGAGAGCTTCGACCTCATGCTCGAACACGAAGGTTCTCGCGGATGCGATCTCCCGCGGAAACGATTCCCGCGTCACCTTCAAAGAAACCGTCTGCCTCGTCGGCTGCCCATTCGCCTCGCCCCGCGGGTAATCGAAATGGTAATCGATCGTCAAACCGCCATTGCCAGGCAAGGCCACCAAGCTCGAATTTTCCTCGCGAACAAAGATCGGTTCGGTCACCACGTAGGTCTTGCGGGGCGCCTTCTGCTCAACCACACGAGAGGATTCGACTGCTTTCACGAATTCTTGCGCAGACCCATCCAGCCCCGGAACCTCTTCGCCACTGATCTCGATGATGGCATTGTCTATGTCCATCGCCCACAGCGCTCCGAGGAGATGCTCGCAGGTGTGGACCTCTGCCAGCCCGTTCTTCAAGCTGGTCCGGCGATCTCGCGGCCGAAGGTATTCCGCTGACGCGGCCACCGCCGGATCATCTTCGATGTCGGCACGTACGAAGGTGATACCGTGGCCTTCGTCAGCGGGAAGGACCTTCACGGTCACCTCCTGCCCGCTGTGCAAGCCAACACCGGAAATCTCAAACGGTGTCTTGAGGGTTCTTTGCTGTCTGGCAGTCAAGGCATGTACCGTTGGTCGGGCAAACTCTCTCGGGTCCGGCCGCAACAAACGCGGCCACCGCACTCACGATGAATGCTAGATCGTCTCCGCGTCCGGGTCCAACATCACATCTCGATCGTTGAGTCATCTTGATCACCGGCCCGGGCAGATGATCGCCCGAGGCCCGGTGACGACCGCCGCCTCAGGCAGGTATCAGGCCCCCTTTCAGACCGGTGACCACGAGGATCTCCGGTCCGAAGCGGCGGAGAATCAATTGTCGGTCTTGACGATCTCGACCAATTCAACCTCGAAGATCAGATCCTCGTTCGGACCAATCTTCCCCCCCTGACCATATTCTCCATAAGCCAGAGAGGAAGGGATCTTGATATGGCGCTGCTCGCCAACCTTCATCCCGGGAATGCTCAGGGTCCAACCCTCGATCAACCCTCCTCGAACCAAGGCGAAGGTCGCCGGTTCCTTGTCGCGGCTCGAATCGAAGACCGACCCATCCTTGGCCAACACGCCCGTGTAGTGAAACTTCCCGGTCTGGCCGTAATCGAAGACCTCACCGGCGCCCTCCTTCATGGTTCCTATACGCAGGTCTGCGAAGGTCTTGACCAATTCGATCTCGTACACGAGCAGGGCATCGGGCGGAATGTTCTTGGTGTAATCCCCCTCCTTGCCAAAACCCAGTTCCGCGGGCACCGTCACTCGGCGTTTCGCGCCGGGCTTCATGCCCGCCAGAGCCAGAGCAAGGCCCTTGGCGCAACCGGGCGCGCGCACCCGGATCAACTCAGGCTTTCCCTCGCCATCACGAGTGTTATGAAAGATCTTCCCGCTGGCCAGTGAGCCTATGTAATGGAACTCGCCAATCTCTCCGTACTGGAGAGCCGACTCGCCCTCACCCTCGGCCAGAACCTTGACGATCAAGCCCGCGTGGTCCTCGACCTTCGCCGGAACCTCTTCCGCCAGCGGCAAGACCGGAGGGAAGCCTTCCTTGTCGATCAGGTCCGCACGCTTCTCTTGCGGTTTTTCCTCGCCCGTGGGCAGGGGCACCCAATCACTGGATTCAGATTCAGGCCCATCCTCGCCGGCTCCTCCGCTGCAAGCAGCGATCAGGATGGTGAGCGAGCCCAGGAACATCATTCGCATACCAAGCTTGAACATCACCGACGTAGCATGCCCAACTACGTCTGCCCAGAGAAGGGTCTCCAGAAGATCCTCGCCAAGCTTCTTCGATCACCACCACCCGATCCTGTCCGCGAATCCTCTGGCCAGGTGTCCCGAAAAGCCCCACGCGAACCGATGGTCAGGCGGTGCCCCCCCCGGAAAGCTTCCTGGATCCGGACTCTCCACCCCACGCCGACCGGCCCATACAGCCCACGGGCCCTGCATCACAGGTGGGCGTCGACCTTGATCCTTGAAACTGTCAGCGGTTGCATCGGCAAGATCCGCAGATGTTCCGGCAGCCGATCGGACAGGTGCAGCCGGACCGCATCGAGAGGCGGGCCATCATCCTTCAGCTTCAAATCCACCGCCCAGAGCTTGCCCGGCACACGACGAAACTCGATCCGCAGCGTGTGGCGAGCCCCTGGCAAGATCTTCACACCTGCGGAAGAACCTACGGACGCCTCGATCAACTTGCGAAGCTTGGCGTGGAGGACACTCGCACGGCGGGCATCGTCGGCCAGCAACAGCCCGGCGACGCAACTCCCATCGTGCAGAACCCCGATGACCGCCGACACCCCCAGCACCTCGAAAAGATACAGGCGAGGCTCCACTCCTGGCTCGGGGAAGCTCAGATCCAGTTCCAGGGTCACCGCGGTCGCATCACCCAGCGGCAACTTCAAGCTAACACCTTGGTCTTTCAGCGTTTGCAGATCGACATTCCCCCGGGTGAAACGCAATTCCCCGTCGAGAATGTTCCAGCCCTCCGGCAAGCCCGACTCGCGCAACTCGGTCATCGGCAATTCGCACAAAATCCCACGGTCGACCCCAACCGTGACCGGCCATGCCGGCAAGATCTTGGAATCAAGATCTTGGAAATTTGCCGCGATGGCCCGCTGTTCCTCACCGAGCAACCACTTGCGAGCTTGCTCGAGGAGCGGCCCCGCCTGGATGTCGTCAAGATCTTTGGCAAACTGTTCATACAACTCCACCGCATCTCGAATGGCCGCGGCATCGCCCCGATCCAGAGGCTCCCGCAAGAGAGACCAGGCGAATTTCGAGGCCGCCACCGGACCGATGGCATCGAGTTCCGCACGCACCTCCTCCTGGAAAAACCGCATCGCTGATTCATCCAGATGCCTCTCGGCTGCTGCAACCTCCCCACCGACATAGAGCCACAAGGCAAAACCCTCGGCCAATGGCAATCGCTTGCCCTTGGCATCGATCAGATTCAACTCGGCCCGTGTGGCGAGATGGGACCAGGGAATAGAGGAAGGAGGTAGCGGAACCTCTTCTTTGGTCGGGAGCCTCACCACGATCTTATCCTCCGGGCGGATGGTGATCTGCCTCGGTTCTCGCTCATCGTGGCGTCGGACATTTTCCAGATGCTCGTCTTTGCCGCCGAGGATCTGCTCACAGATCAACCGACGAACATCATGAGCCGAGCGCAGGAGTTTCACGTGACGATCCCGCTTTGCCCTCGCCTTCTCGCCTTCGAGTGGCGGGGAAACCAGCCAGTGTGTCGCAGCATCCGCATCACCTGCGGCGAACAGCGTCCGGTAGGCAAGCCGGAGCGTCCGCTGGACTTTCCTGGCATCCTCGATCCCCTTCTGCGCATCGAGCTCCTTGCGGAAGTCCCTGATCTGAGCATCGACCGAGCGCCACGGTCCGAACTCCGTCCGGAACGCATTCCTCGGAAACTCCACCTCCAGCTGCGCGACGAAAGCAGAGACTCGCCTCTCGACGTCCTTGTTCGCGCCGAGAGTCCTCCACAACTGCAGCTCGCCGTCGATGTACTTGCCTACTTTTTGCGACACCTGCGCGGCAGCCGCCTTCTCCTCGTCATCGATGCGCTGGAGCGCCGGCTCCGACGCTATGCCCCACGCTTCGGTGACAGACTTGTGCAAGGCGTCCGGCAATCCCTGCAGGCTGGGACGATCAGAGCCCTGATGGAAGAGTCCCATGCCCTTGAGCAGAGATTCTTTCGCTGCCAAGAAATTGGGTGGGGTGCCTTCGAGTTCGCCGGCCCATGACGCCGGCCACTCCATCGTCAAGTAATCCTTGAACGCCTGCAGATGAGCACGATGGCGGCGGTCTTGCCAGATCTTCGCTTTCTCAAGGATCTTCTGCCGGCCCGCCTTCACCTCCGCCCCAAGTTCCTCGGGCAAACTGCTGAGGGACAAACCAAACTCGACCTCGAACGCCGGAGAACTCACTTCGTCGAAGAACCGCTCAGGCTCTCGCCAGTGGTCAACCCTGTCGAACCAAGCCTGGGTTTCATCGCTCCGAGGAGCCTCCAGATACCGGCGCAGGAACTTCGCCACTTCAACGCGCAGCTCTTCGGTCACCTGCTCGCGGAGACGGGACACCACATCGAAATCCAAACCCGTCACGCTGGCTTCGGCACCAGCCAAGATGGCGAATCGTTCGCGATGGTCTTGCGCGTCATCGAGACTTTGGCGTAAGGAGATCGCCCACTCCACCCCGGCAGCCTTCGATTCGTTGGCTGTCTCCCCCATCAAGATCACAGAGACCGCAGCGATGGTCGCCACAGCCACCCCCGCGATCGGCCATACGAGGCGATGGCTTTGCACACGCTTGACCGAGCCACCAATCTCTTCCTGATCCAGGCCGCGTGGATCAACCCGAGGACTTTCCTCTCGGGCAACACGCCCGAGATCTTCGAGCAAGTCCGCGGGTGTCTGGTAGCGGAGTTCCGGATCCTTCGCCAGCAACTTTCGGATCACCAAACTGAAGTCGGCCGTCACATCCGGATTGAACCCCGACGCCAAGGGCGCACGCTCGTTCAAAACCTTCGCGATGACCTCTGCCATCGTCTCGCCATGAAACGGTGGTACCCCGGTCGCCATATGGAACAGCGTTGCCCCCAGGGAATAGAGATCACTACGGATATCGACTCCTTGAGGATTCCTCGCCTGTTCAGGGCTGATGTATTGCGGCGTTCCAACGGTGGAACCCGCACGCGTGATGGTCACATCGGTCGGCCCCTTGGCGAGGCCCATATCTGTCAGCTTCACCCGGTTTTGCTCATCGATCAGAATATTGCCGGGCTTGATATCACGGTGGATGACGCCTTGCTGATGCGCGTGGACCAGCGCAGCGGACGCTTGCATCCCCAGATCGAGAACTCGATCTTGCGGGAAACTCCCCCACTCACCGAGCATCTCCTTCAAAGACTTCCCGTGAACGAATTCCATCACGAAGAAGTGGTAGCCGCCCTCCTCCCCGAGGTCATAACCCGAGACGATATTGGCATGGCTGAGCTTCGCCACGATCCGGGCTTCGCGCCGGAGTCGATCAACATATCGCTTGTTCCGGGCGAGCGATGGCTTCAAGACCTTCAAAGCAACCAGACGGTTGAGCCGCTTGTGGCGCGCTTTGAAGACCGTGCCCATCGCCCCGGAACCGACCCGGTCGAGAATCTCATAGTCCGAAAACGGTTGTGCGAAGGTCACCCTTCACCATCCTCGTCCGGATCGATACCGACATCGGAGTCGGAGCGCTGAGCGTGGCCGATCCCGTACTTGTCGAGCTTGCGCTGCAAGGCGAACCGCGACAATCCCAGCAACTGAGATGCCCGACTCTTGTTGCCATGCGCCCTCTCGTAGCACTCCGTGATCAGCCTGATCTCGAGATCTCTCACCAGATCCGGGAGGGTCACCCCGCCATCGCCGATCACGCCGGAAACGGCAGCAGGTGAAGATGTCTTCGGGTGCTTCACCTGATCGCTCAGATGTTCGCGCAAAATCACACCATCGCTCACCACCGCAGCCCGCCGGATTTCATTTTGCAACTCACGCACATTGCCAGGCCAGTGGCAAGCACTCAGAACTTCCATCGCCTCCGAGCTCATCCTGATCCGCGCCACGCCCGACTCATGCGCGAGACCGGCCAGAAATCTCAAGGCAATCGGTGCGATGTCCTCACGCCGATCGCGCAAGGGTGGCAAATGGACAGGCAACACATTGAGGCGGTAGTACAAATCCTCGCGAAAGTCACCACCGCGCACCATCCCATCGATATCCCGATTGGTCGCCGTGATGAGCCGAACGTCAATCTTGACCTCCTCGCCACCACCAATCGGTCGAACCACCCCTTCCTCCAGGACCCGCAAGAGCTTGGTCTGAAGATCGAGGGGCATATCACCGATCTCGTCGAGGAAGATGACGCCGCCGTCAGCCAGCTGGAACAACCCGGGTTTATCCCTGTCCGCCCCCGTGAACGAGCCCTTCACATGGCCGAACAGCTCGCTCTCCAGCAAGGACTCCGGCAATGCAGCCACGTTCTCGCTGATGAAGGGGCCCTCGCCCCGGGAACTCTGCTGGTGTACGGCCCGGGCCACGAGTTCCTTCCCCGTTCCCGACTCGCCCAAGATGATCACGGCTTCGTCAGCGCCGATATACCTGTCCAGGAGATCGAAAACGCGAGTCATCGCCAAACTCTCGCCAACGATCGCCGAGTAATCATATTTGTAACGTCCACCCCGACGGGCCGAACCGAGTTCCTCCCGTATCTCGGAGAGTTCGGCTTGCTGCTCGTCGACCTGCCCCTTCAACGCCGCATTGAGCCGGCCGACCCGATCGAGCGCCGACTGGAGTTCGACCTTCTTGTTGCGCAAGTCGTCCATGGTGTGAGCGTTGCGGATCGCCACCCCAGCGTGATCGGAAAACAAGGCGAGCAGAACCTTCTCGCGTTCACTGAACACCTGCTGCTGGAGACGGTTGTCGACATAGAGAACGCCACCGACCACACCGCTGATACGAATCGGAACGCACAGGATCGAACGCAACCGCAAGTCCTCGACGGAATGAAAATCTCGGAAACGCTCGTCTTCTTGGGCGTTCGTCGTCAACTCCGGGAGCCCGGACTCAAGTACTCCCTGAGCGATGGTGCGGCTGATCTTGTACGCGGGCGAGTGCACCTCCTCTTGGGCGAAATTCCGTGCGACCTCCACCACCGGTTCCTCGCCTCCGCTCAGAAGAAGAAAGCCGCGCTCCGCATTCGACAGTCGGATGGCCGAATCCACGATGAGGGTGAGCAAGCGGAACAGATCCTGCTCCTCGTTCAGAGCACGAGCACCCGATACGAAGGCCGCCATATCCTGCGCAGACCGTGACCCCTCTCCGGTGAGAGTTTCATCGGCCGACAAGGGCTCCTCGACGGGCAATTCGAGGGTCACTTCGCTACTGCCCACAACAAAGGTGTCTCCCACACGCAACTCCGCCCGATCGACGGGCACCCCGCGCAGGGTCACGGGGTTCTGACCACCTTCGTCCACCAGGAAAAAGCACGAATCTGAGCGCTCTACACGGCAATGGTGCCGCGAAACCAAAAGATCGGGAATCGGCAGATCGCTATCCTTGGATCTGCCGATCGAGACCCTCTCCTTGCAGAACCTGTGCACTTTCGCTCGCCCATTCTGCTCAAGTATCAATAGGAACGTGCTATTCATCCTCGTGTAATTCTACCCCCTGAACTCCACACACCCGCTCCTTCCTCGCAAGTCTCCGGCGGTATCGCCTTCTCGGGGACTCAGTCGCTACCCTTTCCTCACCGTGCATCCCCCACCGAGCCACCCAGCCTTCCGGCACCTGGACATTCATCCCACCGGAGAGGGCGCGCAAAAAGGCATCGTCCTCAGCGATCCCCTCGGGCTAGTCACCGATCAAATCTTCGTGCCCGATGGCCTCGTGCCGATCGTCAGTCGTTTCGACGGAACACAAACTCCTGACCAGATCCATGCAGAGATCGAAACGGAATTCGGGCAACGCCTCCCGGATCGATTCGTCGCCGACCTCGCCCGGCAATTCGACGAGCGGTTGCTCTTGCACTCCCCGCGTTTCCACCAGGCGCTGACCGAGGCCGCCGCCCACTTCAGCAGCCTGACGACGCGCCCACCCAGGCATTGCGACTCCCCCGGCTACCCTGCGGACCCGGACAAGCTTCGAGAAGCTCTGTCATCCATCGTCAGTCAAACGCGCCCTGACCATCCACGCCCTGCACCCAAAGGCATCATCGCACCACACATCGACATCGCCCGTGGACGCGAAGGTTACGCCCAGAGTTATGGCTACCTCGCCGAATGTGAACCCGCCGATCTCTACGTTGTATTCGGAACCGGCCATCAAGGACCGGGCGCTCCCATCACCGGCCTGCCTCTGAACTGGAGCACCCCCATCGGCGAGGTCATCACCGATCTAACATTCGTCGACACCATCGCCACGGCCATCGGCGCTCCACAACCACTCGACCTCTACCTTCATGCTCAAGAACACTCGATCGAGTTCCAGATGCTGTTCCTGGCCCACCTCCACCATGACCATCCGTTCGAGGTGGCAGGTTTCCTGACAGGCAATCTGCCATCGACGACCGGCAACCCCTCCGAAGAGGAATATCTCCAGAACATCCTCGAGGTCTTCCGGGCCACGGCCCAAGCATCGGGCAAGACCGTGTGCTACGTCGCCGGCGCGGATCTCGCCCACGTCGGCCCCTTCTTCGGCGATGAGATGCGCATCGACACCGAACGGCTACAAACCCTGTCCCAGGCCGATCACCAGCGTTTGTCTCATCTCGCGACCGGGCAGCCCGGAGACTTCCATCAGGCCGTTGAAACCTCGCGCAACCCGGACCGCATCTGCGGTTCCACGCCGATCTTCATGGTCGCATCCCTCGCGGAGGGGCCTGGAGAACTACTCCACTATGGCCAGGCGAATGCTGCCGATGGATCACAGGTCGTCACCTTCTGTTCGGTCGCCTATACCTGATCCAGAAGTTGCTCTCCGGCAACGACCACCTCGTCCACCATGATCGTGGTCATGCACTGACGATGGCCCAAAGGGCACTGCTTTTTCTGGCAGGGAACACACTCCAGTTCGGCCTTTTGGATCACGATCTGGCGATCCAACCCATAGTTGGTGTAACGAGGGTCGTTCGGCCCCATCAAGCACACCACCGGGACGCCCATCGCCACGGCAACATGCCGCGGCCCGGCGTCTGTCGTGATCATCAGTTGCGCCCGCTCCACCAGCGCCTTGAGCGTATGAACCGGCAACACCGGATTGATTGCAGCGATCGCTCCCGCTGCCGTCGCAATCCTATCGACCATATCAACCTCGTTGGGACCCGCTAGAAACACAGGCACCATCCCATGTGCATCGGCGAAATGCCGCGCCACCGCCGCAAAACGATCCTCTTCCCAAAGCTTGCTCGCACCGTAACTAGCTCCCGCATTGAGCAACAAGAGCTTGTCATCGGGGCCGATGCCGCGGTCTCGCGCCCATACATCGATGAAGGAACGCTCCTCATCGGTCACGGTCAAGGTGCCGCGATCTCGCAACTCCGGCAATTCGAGAAGTTTCAGAAGGCGAGCGTAGTAGAGCGGCATCGGTTCCGGCACACGCCGCGGACCACGTCGCCCGAACAGCCTACGCAACCGCTGGGCTCGCAGCCCGACATTCATCAATAGCGGCCTCCCTTGCCGGTAACCCACGCGGACAGGAATCCGGGCGAGAAAAGGCACCAGGCCCGTTTCGAAAGAATTGGGCAGAATGATCGCCAGATCGAAGTCTTCTCGCCGGAGTTCCTTGACCTGCTTGCAAAGGCCACCCAGGCCACCCGCCCGCGGCGTCTCGATGAATCGATCGAAGAATCCGCTGCCATCCAGCAAGCTGCGTAGCCACGGTCTCAGCCCGCAAACGATCTCGGCCCGGGGATACCCGCGGCGAATCGACTCGAAAGCAGGCGTCGCCATGACCATGTCACCGACCCAATTCGGCGCCCGGACGAAGATCTTGCTCGGCTCCACTGACTGCGTGTTACGGCAAAGCCGGTATGGAGACAACTGGTAGCTGCCCCTTGTGATGCTATCCTGGAGCCATCAAACTCCATGTCGTGCGATTAGCATCAACTCCGCACACAGATTCCCATGCCATCTGAATCCTTGCTGACCCGTCTAGAGGCCGAGTTCAACGCGCCGGCCGATCACATCAAAGCCACCGTGTCGCTGCTGGAGAGTGGTGCGCCCGCCGCATTCATCTACAGGTATCGACACAGGGAAACAGGCGGCATCCCCGAAGATCGGCTGGTCGAGTTCCAGGAGCGGTGGGCCTTCCTCAAGGAACACGAGTCCCGCAAACAATCGATCCTGGAACAGGCCCAGGATCGCGCTACCGATGAGTTCAAAGCAACGCTCGAAGAAACCATCGACCAAAACGCGCTCGATGACATCTATCAGAGCTTCCGACCCCGACGGGCAACGCAAGGAATGAAGTTCGAAGAGCTCGGACTCGGCCCACTGGCCCTGGCTATCCAGCACAGGAGCTTGGGGGACAAGAGTCTGCAGGAGACAGCCGCCGAGTATGTCTCGGAGGAAAAGGGGCTGCCCAATCTGGAAACAGCCCTCGGGGGAGCGCTCTACATTCTGGCCGAACAATTCGCACGTGAACCTGGTTTCCGTACACGAATCCGCGACGAGCTTTCTCGCGGCATCTTGAAAGCCACCGCCGTCGCGCCGGGCCGCAAGGGTGCGCAGCGTTACAAGGAATTCTTCGAATTCGAAGAACCGGTGCGACGCATTCACGCCGACCGCATGCTCGCCCTGCGCCGCGCTGAACGCGACGGCATCATCAAGATTGCGCTCGCCCTCCCCGAAGGTCGGGAAGTCGAGATCGGCCGAGAACTCTTCGCCGCAGATCTGACGGAAGAATCTCCACTCCGGGCTTTCTTGGACCTCACCTTCATCCATGCCTACGACCAGCACTTGCGACCGGCCTGCGAAGCTGACATCCGACGAAAGATCAAGGAGAAGGCCGATCGTGAGACTCTGCGATCCTTCGGCCACATCCTGCGGGCGCAACTCCTGGGGCCGGCCCTGGGAACCAAAACTGCGATGGCAGCGCGAGTCTCCAACAAAACGATCTGGCTTGCCTGCCTCGGCGAAGACGGCTCCCTGCTCGGCCGTGAATCGATCCGGCTGACGAAAAAGCCCAAGCGAAAGAAGGCCAAGGCACCCAAGCAAGGCACAGAAACCGCCCAGCAAGCGCCAGCCGAAGCCGCCGATTCTTCCGAACAACCGGCAGCCGAAACGCCGAGCAGCGCAACTGGCGACGAAACCGCCCAGCAAGCTCCGGCCGAAGCCGCCGATTCTCCCGAGCAACCGGCAGCCGAAACGCCGAGCAACGCAACTGGCGACGAGACCGCCCAGCAAGCTCCGACCGAAGCCGCCGATTCTCCCGAGCAACCGGCAGCCGAAACGCCCGATAGCGGCTCCCTTCCTCGAGACTCGGTCATCGACAAGATCGCCCGATTCATCGACAAGTGGCAACCAGCCGCCGTCACGACTCCGCACGGAAAACGCCAGGGGGCGGGAGAGAGCCTCATCCGTGAAGCGCTCGGCCGAAGTTCGGCCGGGGCCGCCGCCGTCCATGTTTCCACCGATGAAACCCCATCCACGATCTACGCAGGCAGCCCCACCGGGCGCAAGGCTTTGGGCATGAACGAGGTGGGCATGCGGACCACGGTCAGCCTGGCCCAGCGACTTCAGGACCCACTTCAGGCGCTGGTCCGCATGGATCCTCGCAGCCTGGGCGCGGGTCAGAGACTCGACGAGGTGCATCAGGGAATGCTCGCACGCACCCTCGACCACACGCTGAACTGGTGCCTCGCCACCGTGGGAGTCGACCTCAATCGTGCAGACGCGACTCTCATGGAACATGCGCCTGGCCTGAGCAAGGATCTGGCCAAAGCCGTCGTTGCCCACCGCTCAAAGATCGGTGGATTCAAGAACCGAGAGCAGCTCAAAGAAGTCGACGGAATCGATGAAAACATCTTCATCCATATCGCTGGCTTCCTGCGCATCGAAGGTGGCGATGAGCCCCTTGATGCCACCGCCATTCATCCCGAGAACTACGAACTCGCACAACGCATCGCCGCCAGCCAAGACAAGCCTGTGGCCGAACTCTTTGGCAAGAACTTGCGGAATATCAATCCGGACCCGTTCGTGACCGACGATATCGATCGCGAAAGTGTCATCGGACTACTCAAGGATCTTTCCCTCGTTGGCCGTGACCCTCGAGGTCAACTCGCCGCGTGCAAGAACGACCAAATCTCTTCGATCGAGGACTTGAAGGTCGACATGCAATTGCGAGGCCGCATTGCGAGCATGACCGACTTCGGAATGTTCGTCGACCTCGGTATCGAGCATGACGGACTCTTGCACGTATCACAAATCCCGCCGAGCCGCATGCACGACCGCAACCAACCATTGTGCATCGGGGAAGTTGTCACGGTCTTCCTTGTCAATGTCGATCCAAAGGCCAAGCGCATCAGCCTCACCATGCACAAGCCACGCCATCTCGTCGATGGTCGCCAACCAACGGTCGGTGAGCGCCTGCCGGGCAAACGAGGGAGGCGCAGGCGCGAAGAAGTCCAGCCGCAAACCCGAGCGGCGAGAGCTCCTGATAGCCGGCGAGGCACCGGCCGTGGACGGCCCCGGAGCCCTGGAACTGACGGTGGTCCGGGGCATGACCGCGGTGAGCGACGTGGCCCCAAGCGCGGCGGTCGACCAGGGTCGGGTGCGGGGACGCCGCGAGTGATCACGGTGGAAAGCGGCAAGTTGATCGAGGAAAGCCGGGGTCACAAGGGCGAACTCCGCTCGCTTTCGGGACTCCGTAATCTCCTCACAGATCCGTCCGACACTGACAAAAACGAAAGTGCGGACGACAAAAGCTGAAGCGGGCGCCACATGCTTGCCCATTGGCATGGGTGAATGATGGTGCCGAGGCCGCAACCCGGATGAATTCTCTACCCCGGTGGACCTTCCCACTTTCCGGTTGCTGGTGTAATAATACGCGTTCGGACAAATAAGCCGGAGACCCTCCTCGGTCACACCCGGCTGCCTTTCTCACTTTTCACCCCCCTGTCTTTCCCAAAAGAGAGTTCATACCCATGCGGAACACCATCACCACCGCCGTCGCTGCTTCCATCTTGAGCAGTGTCGCCTTCGCGCAATACAAGGGAGAGGGCCCGGCCTTAACAGCCCCCCCCATCAAAGACGCGGGCCTCGGCACCTTCACGGCAGCAGCTTCGCCCAACGGCCTCGGCGGCGCAGATATCTGCTCCATCAAGATCATCCCCGATCCAAATTCGAGCAAGCCAGGCGCTTACTACGTCGCCGCTACGCTCCAGAACGGCGCCTTCCCCGGCCAAGCCGGCGGCTACGATCTCTGCTCGTGGAAGGGTGACTTCTCCGATCCCGCAAAGCCGACCTTCTCGATGCACACCAACACGAGCAACCAGCCGGACAACCACCTCGGCAAGCTGAACGCTGCGGGGTCGATGTTCACCGGCAATATCGACTGGACCGGCAAGCACGTCGTCACCGATACGCCGGCTGGCCATCCAATCGGTGGTGGCAATCCGATCATTGGCAACCGGACCAACACGGCGGTGGGCTTCGATGGCACGGCCGCAAACACCAAGGTCATCGCCGGCTCCGCCCCTGGCTACGTCGACGCCCAGTTGCTCAACATCAATGGTGCACTGCACTACGCATGGATCGAAGGTGCTTCCACCGTTGCGTGTGCACCCATCACTGCGAGCACCGGTGTCGTCGATGTCTCCAAGAAGTGGATCATCATCACCGACAACTGGCAGGGCTCGGCCGGTCTACACTCGCACAGCCCTATCCGTGATGCGAATGGCAATGCGCGAGCCATGATGTACTCGATCCGGATCAACTCGTCGGACCCGGCCTTCATCCCGATCGTCGACGGTAGCGTGACCGAGGCCCGGCAAATCTTCACCAACACCGGCTGGACGGCCAACCCCGCTCAAGTCGGTTCAAGTGGCATCATGGAATGGTCCTACTCGTCAGGCAGCTACGCTGCCGGTCCGCTGCGGGCCGACGCCGTGATGGGCAACGGCGACTCGGTCTCAGCCAAAGCTGGCGGCGCGCTCGAACTGCACGTCTTTGCCGGTCTGAAGAAGGTCACGACACCGCCGAGCATGGCCTTCCTCGCCATCGGCACGAGCCGTCCAGCCGCAGGCATCCCCATCCCGGGTGCCATCGGCAAGCTGGGCGTCAACCCGCTCGTCACCCTCTCTCGCCCCATTCCCAACCATATCGGGTCGGCGGGCTGGTCGATCAAGGTGAAGCCGGGCCAGGTCGTTCCGAACGCCACCGTCCCGGCGCAGTGCGGTGTGCTCAATCTGGCCGCCAACAAGGTCTACCTGGGCAACACCTTCGACATCTCGACCAAGTGATCTCCGGCGTCTTTTGTGCCTGAGCACTGACCGCGGGGCGGCCTCCTGA
>PBFW01000062.1 GCA_002719955.1 Deltaproteobacteria bacterium
ATCGGGACCATCGAGCGCAAGGCAGAGGACGACCCGGCCATCGTCTTCGACCCCGGCTTCCTCGGAATCGATCTCGACGCGCTGATGGACGACTGAACGGGGCGGCTCGCGCGTCACTCCAGGTCTCTTGTTTCCGCCCTACCCCTCGTCTTCAGGAATCTTCCAAGGGGCCCCCGCGATGGCCGAAATCCCGATTCTCGATCCGAGTGAGGCGCCGCGCGCGCGGCGTTGGGATGCCCTGATCCTCGGCAGCGGGCTCTCCGCCCTGCTGGCCGCGGCCAGGATCAGCGGCGCGGGTCATCGCGTCCTCGTCGTCGAAGAGGAGGCACGGATCGTCCTCCCGCCCGCCCTCAGGGAGCCCTTCTTCCTAGGGGGCCTCCGAGACCAGGGCCTGCTCGACGCCAGCCTGCGCGCGCTCGCCATCCCGCTGATCGATCGGCGCCGGATCAGCAACGAACGCCTCGCCTACCAGATCGCGGCGGACCCGATTCGGATGGACGTGGGGCAGCCGATGCTCACCGCAGAAGAACTCGTGGCCTGGGGATTGGCCAAACCGGACGAGGCGCAGACGCTGGTTCGCCATCTCGTGGAGGCCTCCGAGATCGAACGCGCCCTGCTCTTCGAATCACCTTTCGTGCGCGTCGGTCGCCGCACCATCGGAGCGCTGAATCATCCAGCCGCGAGCGGAGGGCCAGGGACGGCGCCGGGCCTCGGCCATCACAAGCGCGGCTTGCCGGGTGCGGCCGCGTCGGCCTCGGGTAATCTCGCCCACGCGCTCGACGCCCAGGTGCGCGCGCTCTCCAACCTGGGGGATCGATCTCCCGCCCCCGAAGCCCGGGCCCGGCTGCTCGGACTCGCGCTCGCGGGCGGCGCCGGTTTCTCCGACGACCCGCCCTGGCTCGTCGATCTCTTTCGCAAGCGGGTCACCGCTCTCTACGGCGACATGCGGACGCTGACGGGGAATTTCGAACTGGTCTCGGTCTCGGGGCAGCCGGGGATCCGCGTGGTTCGCACCGGGGAAATCTGGTTGGGACGCACACTGGTGATCGCCGCCCCCCCCTCTGCGCTTCGCGACGCCTACGGGGACGATCCGATGCGACCCGCACCACACCTGCTCGAGCGAGAGGGCCCACGCGCGTATCGAGCGGTCTTCCTCTACCGCACGCCGACATCGATTCTGCCGGAGGGAATGGGCGCGCGGGTGATCCTGCCCGGGGCCGATCGCAAGCGCCCGATCGCCGCCGTCACAGCCTACCCCTGCCAGACCCATCCGAATCGGGTCGATCTCGTCGCGCGCGCCGTCATCAACGACGTTTCGCCCGAGACCCTCGAGGCTCGAAGTGCCGCCCTGCGAGCCGAAATCGGCGACCGGCTGCGCGCACTCATGCCCTTCTGCAGTGATGAACTCGCCCAGATCGAAGTCGAAATGCCGCGTTGGGACAGCGACGACGGGTGGCTCGAAGATCCGACGGACCAGACCGGTTGGCCGGGCGAGATCGATCTGCGACTCTCTTCACGCCCGCCCATCTTTCACCTGGACCGCGCCGCTGCGGCCGGACTCGGACTCGAGGGCGACCTCCTGCTGGGCTGGCGCGGCGGGGACGCGATCGCAGCAGAGCTCGGCTGACGAATCTTGGATCCCGAACCCGAGTCCTCCGTAGAAGCGGGTGCCACCAGCGCTCGCACCAAAACCCCGCTTCGGGGGCCGCCCGCGCCGTGGCCGCTGCTGCGAAGGATGCTGGGATTCTCCGTCGTCTACTGGAAGCCGATCCTCGCCGTCTTCGTTCTCGGCTGGGTCCTCGCCGGCGTCCGCTACCTGCGTGCCTATCTTTTCAAACCCTTGCTCGACGACGTACTGGTTCCCGCGGCGGCCACGGGAATCAACTTCGAACGGGTCGAACCCGTTCTCACCGAAATTGCGCTGATCCTCGGCATCTCTCTCATCGTGCAACCCGTCGCCGTCTTCTTTCGCTCCTATGGCGCCCACTGGACGATCGCCAGCGTGCGCAGAGACGTCGACCAGCGGGTGGCCGCGAAATTGCTCGCCGCGCCGCTGCGCATTCATCGCGGCGGATCGAGCGGTGATTTCCTGGCGCGCGCGATGAGCGATGTCCAGCTCGCCTGTCAGGCGGTGAACATCACCTACACCGAGCTCCTGGTAAATGCCCAGCTGGTCATCTCCGGCGCGATCGCCCTCTTCATAGCGAGCTGGCAGCTGGCCTTCTTCAGCCTCATCGCAATGCCGCCCTTTTTCTGGATGCTGAGTTTTTTCGGGCGACGCATTCAACGCCAGACTCACCGGCGTCAGGAAACCCAGGGCGATCTCTCCCAGCGCCTGCTCACCATTCTCTCCGGCATCAAAGTCATCAAGGCCTTCCAGGGTCAGCAGCTCGAGGAAAACGCCTTCGCAATCGAAACCGGAAAATATTTCCGACGGCATATGAAGGTCGTCTGGAACGGCGTGCTCGCAAAGGCCTCGACGGAGCTCATGAACCCGATCCTGGGCTTCCTGATCATCGGCTTCGGCATCTGGCTGCTGCTCAACGAGCTGTGGGGCATCACGATCGGAATCCTGGTCCAATTCACGTTCACCCTGATCATCGCCTACAAGCCGATCAAAGCCCTCTCGCAATCCTTTCCCAAGATCATGGAGTCGACCGGCGGCGCCGTGCGCCTCTTCAAACTTCTCGATCTCGAGGAGGAGCCCCCCGACGGCCCCGGGGCCCGACCGATGGTGGGTCTCGCGCACAATATCCGCTTCAAGGACATCCACTTTGACTACGGAAGCGAGCCCGTTCTGCGCGGCATCGATCTCGAGGTCGGAGTCGGCGAAGTCGTCGCGATCGTCGGGCGGACGGGCTCTGGCAAGTCGACCCTCGTCGACCTCGTGCTGCGCTTCCACGATCCGTGTCGCGGATCGATCGAGATCGATGGTGTGGACCTGCGCGATCTCCAACGACAATCCTTCCTCGATCACGTCGCGGTCGTCACCCAGGAGCCCTTCCTCTTCGACGCAACGGTCGCTGAGAATATTCGCTACGGCCGGGCCGACGCGTCGGAGACCGAGGTTCACGCCGCGGCCGCGGCCGCCTCCGCCGATGAATTCATCGTCGAGTTGCCCGAGGGCTACGACACCCCCGTCGGCGAATTCGGGCTGCGTCTTTCGGGCGGACAGCGCCAGCGGCTGACGATCGCCCGGGCGATCCTCGCGAATCCGTCGATCCTGGTCTTCGACGAAGCCACCAGCGCACTCGACGTCAAGACCGAACGCGCGGTCCAGGCTGCGATCGAATCCCTGCGCGGAGAGCGCACCATCTTCCTCGTCGCCCATCGTCTCTCGACGATCCAACATGCCGACCGAATCGTCGTCCTCGATCAAGGACGCATCGCAGAGACCGGAGACCACGAGTCTCTCATGCGTCGATCCGGCATCTACACGGAATTGATCGGGATCCAGGAGAACTCGCCAGACTGATCCCGCGCAGGCTTCCCCCGCCAGTTTCTCATCGAGCGCGCGTCGCCCCCGAGCTGGACGCATCCCGAGGACACTCCCCCTCGGACCCGTCGGATCTCGAGCGCGAAATCCGATCCCATTGTTTGGCGTATTTCGCGAAGACGTAGAAGGCGCTCGCCACCGCGATCACGAATCCGGGAAGCGCATCCCTGAACCCCTGCTTCAGAAAATAGCCGCGCAGGAATCGAGCGGGGGGATGCAGCAGCAGATCGCGTAGGCGAAAGGGCCTGCCCTCCGCCACCAACGCCATCGCTGCCTGGTCGCTGAAGAACTGAATCCGATCGAGCTGGTCTGACAGGTCGCGGTAGCTGTAATGCTCGAGTTCCCCCTCGAGCCGACCCACGCGGCCCGCGACTTCGACACGTCCGTGGGGGTCACGGCCGACGAATTGGGCCCGAGAGCGCCGGAAGAGCCTCAGCTTCCAGTCCGGAAAAAAATCTCCGTGACGAATCCAGCGCCCGAGATGATAGGTCACACGACTGAGTCGGTAGGCATCGGGCCCCCCCCCCTGATCACCCTGGTCTCGCGAAGCCAGTTCACGCTGGATCGATGCGGCGAGCTCCGGGCGAACGACCTCGTCGGGATCGAGGATCAGGACCCAATCGTGCTTGGCGAGGCTCGTACAATGGCGCTTCTGATCGATGTCGCCGGCGTAGGCTCGCACCTCGACCCGTGAAGCCATTCGGCGCGCGACCCGCTCGGTACCATCACGGCTGCGGTCATCTACGACGACGACGACTTCGTCGGCCCACTCGACCGCAGCGAGGCAGCGTTCGAGTTCCGCCTCCTCGTCGCGAGCGAGCAGACACACGCTCAGTCCCACATCCGCCGATCGAGTCACCACAGGATCGCTCATCCGCGCACACGCTCGACCGATCGGACCCCCCGGACCTTGCGAATCTCACGCATGACGGTGGTCAGCGTATGCACGTCGTGGACCCACAGCTCGAAGGTCTGCTCGGCCCCCTTGCTCGTCGAATCGCCGGTCGAAACCCGGGCTGAACCGATATTGATCCCAGCGGCGGAGATCGTATTCGTGATCTTCGCGAGCATCCCGGGTTCGTCGCGCGACAACACGCGGATTGCGATGGCGCGACGCGTGTCGATTGCCGCATCCCAGTCCACCTCGATGCGACGATCGGGATCGAGCGCGAAGACCTTGACGCAACCACGGGTGTGGACCGTCACGCCGCGGCCGCGGGTGACGAAACCGATGATCTCATCGCCTGGCAACGGTTCACAACAGCCCGCAAATCGCACCAATACGTCCGCGGTTCCGGAGACGCGCACACCCGAGCCGGACCTGCGCCGCTCTCTCTTGAAGAGTCGGCGGAGACGCTTTGGAACCACCGTGGAGGCCGCAGCGGCACCCTCGGACTGTGCCTCTCCGACCAGTCGCCGTGCGAGCACGCTCGCCGCGAGTTTGCCATAGCTGATCGATGCAAAGAGCTCATCGAGGGCCACTCCCCCAAATTCATTTTCGACGTAGCGATCGAGGCTGCCGTCCGCCTGGACCTGCGCCAGGGTGAGATCGATCTTCTTCAATTCACGGCTCAGGATGTCGCGACCGAGGGCGACCGCTCTTTCTTTTCCCGCTACGCGAATCGAATGGCGAATGTGGTTGCGCGCCTTGCTCGAAACAGCGAATTCGAGCCAATCCTTGCGCGGAACCTGATTCGCGCTCGTCACGACCTCCACGGTTTCACCATCCCGCAATCGCCGACGCAGCGGGACGAGTCGTCCGTTCACCTTCGCACCGGCACAATGCGAGCCGATCTCACTGTGGATCGCGTACGCGAAATCGATCGGTGTAGCCCCGGCCGCGAGGTTGATCACCTCGCCCGTAGGCGTGAACACGAAGACTTCGTTCGGGAAGAGATCCAGCTTGACCGCGTCGAGAAACTCGTGCGGATCCGAGAGCTCCTTCTGCCATTCGACGAGTTGGCGAAGCCAATCGAACTTAGAATCGTCGCGCTCCGCACCGACGCGCCCTTCTTTGTATTTCCAATGTGCGGCGATCCCGAGCTCGGCGTCGCGATGCATCTCGACGGTTCGGATCTGGACTTCCATACGTTCCCCGAATTCGCCGATCACGGTCGTGTGGAGCGAGCGATAGCCGTTCGGTTTCGGGAGCGCGATGTAGTCCTTGAAACGCCCGTGGACCGGTGCCCAGACCGAATGGATCTGGCCAAGCACCGAATAGCAGTCCTCGATTTTTCCGTCGACGACGATCCGAAAGCCGATCGCGTCGTAGATCTGTTCGATTTCGAGATCCTGGCTCTTCATTTTCGCATAGATCGAGGAGATATCCTTGACGCGCCCCTTGACCTCGCAACGAATTTTGGCCTGCGCGAGCTTCGCCGAGATGATTCCGATCGAATCCTCGATATAGGTTTCTCGCTCGGCCCGACTGAGCAGGAGTTGCGCTTCGAGTTCACCCGCCGCATCCGGCTCGAGCGAGCGAAACGACAGGTCCTCGAGCTCCTGCTTCATCCAATAGACACCGAGGCGGTGCGCCAGGGGGACGTAGATATCCATCGTCTCCTGGGCGATCCGATGGCGACTCTCCTCCTCCATGTACTCGATCGTCCGCATATTGTGCAGACGATCCGAGAGCTTGATCATCAGGATGCGAATGTCCTCGGACATCGCGAGCAGCATCTTCCGGAAATTCTCGGCCTGCTGTTCGCGCGCGCTCCTGAACTCGATCCGCGCGATCTTCGTGAGACCCTCCACGAGAAAGGCGACCTTCTCGCCGAAGAGACGCGCGATTTCCTCGCGGCTCGTCAACGTGTCTTCGAGGGTGTCGTGAAGAAGGCCGGCGATGATGGTGTCCTCATCGACGTTCAGGTCGAGAAGGATCCCAGCGACCTCGAGCGGGTGGATCAGGTAGGGCTCCCCGGAGAGACGCTCCTGGCCATCGTGAACCTTCGCCGTGAATACATAGGCGCGCTGCAAGCGCTCGAGATCAACCTGCGGGTTGTAATCGAGCATCCGGTCGGCGATATCGTTGAATCGAAGCATGAAAAGCCAAAAACCCTTTGAATTTCAGGCGGTTGACTCGAAATAATACCTGGACCACCAGGGGCCGGCAAATGCCGGCCCGATGGGCGAATGCGCCCGCCCGCTGCTCGGCCTAGGCGTCGGTCCGGCCTTCCCACCGCGAGAGTACACCCTCGCGACCGAAGCTCGCCTCGATCTCGTCGCCCCTGCCCTTTCGGACGGCCGCGATCACGTCGAGGACCTGGCGGACCGCAGTTTCCAGGTCATCGTTCACGACGGCGTAGTCGAAGAGCGTGGCCGCGGCGAGTTCGC
Source organism: Deltaproteobacteria bacterium (assembly GCA_002719955.1). Lineage (GTDB taxonomy): Bacteria > Myxococcota_A > UBA9160 > UBA9160 > UBA4427 > UBA4427. The sequence goes on from PBFW01000062.1 coordinate 6,830, forward strand.
GATCGACCAGCGCCATGCGTCGCTGAATGACCGCCTCTTCGTCGGTTCCGCGCCCGCGCAGGCGCTCTTCGAGAATCTCGAGACTCGGCGGGAGCAGGAAGATCAGACAGGCATCGGGGCGCCGCTCGCGGACCTGGGCCGCTCCCTGGACTTCGATTTCGAGCACGACATCGCGTCCCGATTCGAGCGGCGCTTCGATGGCGCGCCAGCTCGTACCATAGGCATTGCCACCGTATTCGGCGTGCTCGAGGAAGCCATCCGACTCGGCGAGCCCCCGAAAGCCCTTCCCGCTCGCGAAATGGTAGTGGACACCGTCCTTTTCCCCCTCGCGCGGGGAGCGCGTCGTATGCGAGACGGAGATCTCCAGTTTCTCGTCTTCTTCGAGAATCCTGCGACAGAGCGTCGTCTTTCCCGTCCCCGACGGAGCAGCGATCACGAAGACGTGGCCCCGCGACGCCGCCTTTCGAATCGCGCTCATTCCCCCGCCTCACCATCGAAGTCGGGCGCCAGCCGTGTCGCGATCGTCTCCGGCGTTATCGCGGAGAGAATCACGTGGTCGCTATCCGTCACGACGATCGATCGTGTTCGCCTTCCCTCCGTCGCATCGACGAGCTTGCCGCGCTGACCGGCCTCCTCGCGCAGTCGCCGCATCGGCGACGAACTCGGTGACACGATCGCGATCACCCGAGCGGCGGTCACGAGATTTCCGTATCCGATATTGACCATCGTCGGGGCGACGGCGGCAGGCCGATCACGCGTCACCGGCCTCCCGATCTCCGAACTCCGAGAACCCCCGCTATTCAACGTTCTGCACCTGCTCGCGAATGCGTTCGAGTTCGGTCTTGAGTTCGACGACATCCTGGGCGAGCGGGGCATCGCTCGCTTTCGACCCCACCGTATTCGCCTCCCGACCGAGTTCCTGAAGCAGAAAATCGAGACGGCGGCCGACCGAGGCGTCGCTGCCCGCGGACGCGAGGGTCTCGCGGAACTGGTCGACGTGGCTGCGCAAGCGGACGAGTTCCTCGGTGATGTCCAGCCGATCGGCGGCGATCACGACCTCCTGATGGAGACGTGCTTCATCGAGGATCCCGACTTCGCGCTTGATCTGTTCGGCCCGCCTGCGGAGTCGTTGCTTCGCGACCTCCACGACTTCCCCGGAGCGCGCACCGAAACGCTCGGTGAGTTCGGCCACATGTCTGAGCCGATCTTCGAATTCCGCTGCAAGGGTCGCGCCCTCGGCAGCCCGCATCGCGACGAGCGCCGCGACCGCCTCGTCGATCGCACCCTCGAGCGGCTCGAGAATCGTCGCCGGATCGATCTCGGTCTCGATGAGCCGGGTCACGCCGGGCAGTGAGAGGAGCGATGACACATCGAGTTCCCCGCTCAACCCGTGACGCTCGCGGAGGTTTCGCGAGGCCTCGACATAATGCGCTGCGATCGCCTCGTCGATCTCGAGGGTCGACTCCGCCGATCCCATCACGAGGCTCACAGTGATATCGACCTTGCCGCGTGACAGGGCTGCCTGGACACGTTTCTTGAGCCGCGTCTCCTGGTCTGCGAGAACCCGCGGCAGCCGAATCCGCAGATCGAGATGCCGATGGTTGACGCTGCGCGCCTCGACCTCGAGCGCGAGTCCGCCGATCGCGCACGCCGAACTCCCGAATCCCGTCATACTATGAATCACGTTTCCCCCTGGTCCCCTGCGAGACCGGATTGATCTTGCCAGGCATCGATCGCCTCGGGCAGGCGCCCGAGCAACTCGCGGATCTCGACCGCCGCCGTCCCGACCTTGTCGACGACCACTGCCGCTGCCGCATTCGCGACGATACAGGCCTCGGTGAGTGTCGCACCTGCGGCGCGTCCGAGTGCCAGCACCGCGACCGCCGTATCTCCAGCGCCCTGCACGTCATACACCTCGAGCGATCGCGTCGGCACATCGAAGGCCTCCCCCGACGTTTCGAGTCCGGTCATGCCCGCGCCACCGCGGGTCACGACGATCTCGCCGCCCCCCAGCTCGTCCCGAAGTTTTTCGAGCAGGCTCCTTCGGGCCTCGAAATCTCCCGGCTCACAACCACGCGTGCCCCCGGCCACGAAACGCATGGCCTCCTCGAGATTCGGCTTCACGAGCGTGGCCCCGCGAAAACGTCGCAGGGCGGTCTTGGGATCGGCGACGACCGGCAGGCCCCTTTGGCGGGCAAGCTCGATCGTCCAGCGCGCGATCCCGTCCGCGAAGAGTCCCTTGTCGTAGTCCTCGAGGATCACGCCATCACAATCGCCGAGCCGTGCTTCGATCGCCTCGCCGATCTGCCGCTTCTGCTCGACAGCGATCGCGCCCTCCTCCTCACGATCGAGGCGCAGCATCTGCTGGGAGCGCGCGACCACTCGCAACTTGTGGCTGGTCGGCCGATCCGCACAGCCGACGAGACCGCTCGAATCGAGACCGATCTCCTCGACGAGACGGCGCAACACCTCGGCCTCCAGATCACGTCCAACGATGCCGACGAGCCCTGCGCGCGCGCCGAGCGACACGATATTATGCGCCACATTTCCGGCCCCACCGAGAGCGGTCTCCGATCGCCGCACCCGGACCACGGGTACGGGGGCCTCGGGACTCACCCGCTCGACATCACCTATTCGGTACTCGTCGAGCAGGACATCTCCGACGACCAGCATCCGCAGCCCCGCCCATCGCTCGATGACCGCTTCGAGCCTCTCTCGATCCACCGAACCCTGTCGAATCACGCCCCCCCCTCTCGCGTCTCGAAACAGAATGGATCGCCCGCTCACGGGTGGCCCTCTGCGGAGTCCGCGGTGACCATCCTCGCGCGTTGCAACTCATGCGCGAGCGTCGGCTCCGCCGGACAGCCCCTAAGATGCCACAGCAAGAGCCCGATGCGCTCCGCTGCCCGCACTCGGGCACGCGTGAAAAAGATCGCCGGAACGCTCAAGAGCAGGACGCTGATCAGGTTTCGGAAGAGCCGTCCGAACCGGACGACCCGGACGCTTCCGGGCCCTCGCCAACGCGCCACGAATCGATAGAGCGAGCGGTGGAATTCGATCCGCGTGGCGAGCGGGGCGCGGTGTTTGCTGCTGGCCCCGAGACGGTGCTGTGCGCGAAGTCGCTCGAGATAGGCGACACGGGCCCCGGATGCGCGAACCCGAGCACAATAATCCGTCTCCTCGAGGAAGAAGAAATAGCCCTCGTCGAAGAGTCCGATCTTCTCGAGCAACTCACCGCGAATGAAAAAGACCGCCCCTCGGACCGCCTCGACGTCTCGCGGCCGGGCCGTGGTCTCATCCGCGGGCCCTCCTCGAGCGAACCCAGCCGGGCGAAATCTCCGCAACAGGAAATCGGGAACGAACTCCGTCAGCAGCCCGGGCGACGCATGGACCGAGCGCTGTGGACGCCCGTCGGAATGAAAGAGCGCCGGGCCGAGCACGCCGATCTCGGTCTCGTCATCGAGAACCGCAACCGCGCCTACCAACAAATCCGGCGCGACCCGGACATCGCTGTTCAGGAGCAGGGCATGCCGCCCGCGCCGAATCCGAAGTCCCGCGTTCACCGCCGCCGCAAAGCCACGATTGCGCACCCATGCGATCAGTCGAGGGGCCAGCACAGACTCTCGCGCACGCGCCAGACTCTCGTCGCGGGAGCCGTTGTCGACGACGATGACTTCGAGGGCGAGTTCGGGATGGGCCCGCTCGGCGTCCCGAATCGCAGCGAGACACTCCGTCAAGCAATCCTGTGCCTCGTAGCTCGGGATTACGATCGTCAGGTCGATCATCGGGCGAACCCAGCCGGCTCGGCGCGCCTCGGCGAATCGCCGAGATCGCGCGAAGACGCCGCGCGGGCGAGCGCCCGAACGCTGGCCGCCTCCGCAGCGTCGACATCGATCGAACGCAAGCAGCGATGATCGATCGGGCAGTGCCGGCGATAGCAGGGGCGACAATCGGAGTCCGTTTCGAGCACTTCGATCAGAGAGAGATGATCAGCGGTTTTCGCAACCGAGGTCGGTCCGAAGAAGATCACACTGGGAACCCCAAAGGCAGCGGCTACATGTCTGGCGCCCGCGTCGTTGGCAACGAGTGCACGAGCCAGGCGGAGCAGTGCTTTGAGAGCGCCGAGATCGAGCACCCCATCGAGCATGATCGCCTCGGATCGCATCGCTCGACTCACCGCAGCGGCCCGCTCGTGCTCCCCCGGCGCAGCGAGCAATACGATCGGCAAGCCTCGCCCGCCGAGGCGGTCTGCGAGCGCCGCGTACGAATCCGCCGGCCAACATTTCGCGGCCCCGAAGCTCGCCCCCGGTGCGATGACGACCGGCGGGTTTCGAACCAGATCGGAGAGTCTGGTTCCCGCCTTCTCGAGTGCTCCGGCGAGTCGCAGCTCCTCGTCCGGCGAAACCGAGAGCGTCAATCGACACGCCTCCTCCTCGATGCCGAGTGCCTCCATCAGGGTCATGACGAAGCGCTCCCTCGACACCATCCGGCGACGGCCCCAGGCCTCTGGCGCGACGATGACGCGATGAAGCAGGGCACGGCGCAGCGGATCCCGAGCGAATCCCGTCACCCGACCCACACGCCCCAATCGCATCAACAAGGCTGAAGAAATCGATTCCGGGATCACCACCCCGAGATCGAATCGGGCTTCGGCAATCCTTGCGATGTCGGATCGCCAGCCGGCGAATCCGCCACCGCGGGAATCCAGGGGCCAGAGCTCGTCGAAGAGGCCGGCTCCCTCGAGCAGAGGCATCAGCACGTCCGGCAGCTGGCCGACGATCTTCGCCTCGGGATAATGAGCGCGAAGCGCATGCAGCCCCGGAGTCGCCATCACGGCATCTCCGAGCCAATTCGGACAGCGAACAAGAATTCGCGCGAAACCAGAGGCCGCACCCCACGAACTCATCTGGCGGGCTCACCGCGCGTCGACCCGCTCACCGGAATCTCCGCGCGCGTCTCGAGCGCGGCCGTAAGAGCAGCGGAGGAGGTTCTCAGGAGATCTCTCGTCGTCTCGGCCACTGCGGCGGCGGGAATCGCCCGCATACAGACGGGATCAGCGCATCCCCGACGGCAGGGGCTGCATGCCAATGGAACATGGAGCCGACGGGCCGGTGTGGCCCGCCAGGGTTCGTTTTGGATCGGGTGGGTCGGCCCCAGAAGCTGCACAACGGGAATACCCGCGAGAGAAGCCGCGTGGAGCGGACCCGAATCGCAGGCGACGAAGACCCCTGCTCGGGCCACCAGCGCGAGCAGATCATCGAAGGATCGCGTTTCGGGGGCCGCCACGAGCGCGCCCTCTGCGCGTCGAACGATCTCTTCGGAGAGATTCCGTTCATGTCGATTCGGGCCGGCGGCGAGCCAGACCTCGCTGCCCTCTCCCGCCAGATATTTCGCCACCGCCGCCCAGGCCTCCGGCGAATAGCGTTTGTGGCGGGCCCCGGCACTGCTGCCCGGATGGATGAGAACGAATCCGCTGGCGCGCTCGCGGCCGACCGCGCGCAAGCGTGCGCTCAGGCGAGCCCGAGCGAGTGAGGACGGTTTGAGAAGGGGCCGTTCGGGCAGCCTGATGTCCGCGCCCAGCGCGCACACGAGCGCCTCGTTTCGATCGTATCGCGAGAGCTCGGGCGCGGGTGACACGACCATCCGATTGACGAAGAGCGAGGAGAACTCGCGACCGGCAGGAGGCGCGAAGCCGAATCGCGCCTGCGCCCCCGAGAGACGTGCGAGCAAACCACTCTTGAAGAGGCCGTGGAAGTCGACCGTCAGCTCGAAGCGCCGGCGGCGGAGCGTGTCCATGAACCCGCGCAGCTGGCACGCAAAGGAAAGGCCATCCCCCTCTCGCAGCGCGTCCCCGAGGTCCGCCCGAGGAAAGACCAGCGCCTCATCCACGAATCCTGCTGCGTCGACGACACCCGCCGAAGCCGGTTCGACCAGCCAGCTGATATGCGCCCCGGGATAGAGCGAGCGAATCGCCGCCACCGCCGGCAGCGTGCGAATGACATCTCCCATCGCCCCGAGTCGAAGGATCAGAATGCGATCCGCCACGGGCGGTCGCCGCGGGGGCCCAACCGGTGCTGCCGCGCGGTCCCCGGCAGCAGCGGGACGATCCGCCCCGAGGCCTGCTTTTCCGGGCGCATCGGGTCCGGGCAAGAGACGATGGGGCGGGCGCTGTGTCATATCTAGCTTCGATCGAATCGGGCGAATGCGCACGGGTATCGGAACAATCAGGCGGTTCTCGTGGAGCACCTCGCCCCGCCGCGACCCGACCGATAGGATACGGAGCATGCGAATCTCGCGCACCCTCTCGATCCACGTGATGCGCGAGACCCTCCTCTACTGCACGTTGGCTTTCCTCGTGCTGACGCTCGTACTGTTGACGCAGAACCTCCTTCGACGCCTGGACGATCTCTTTCAGGTGGGAATGACCCTCGCAGACGTCAGCACCGTCATCCAATGCATCGCTCCGATCGCATTCTCCTATTCGATTCCCCTCGCCCTCCTGATCGGCATCCTGCTGGCGATTCGACGGATGAGCACGGATGGTGAACTCCTTGCACTCCGCGCGGTGGGACTCAGCCCGCTCGCTTTTCTGATTCCTTTTCTGGCGCTGGGAATGCTTGCGACGAGTCTGTCCGCATGGATTCTGAATTCCGTCGAATACGCGTCGCGCGCTGAACTCGTGCTGCTCTTCAAACACATCGCGGCGCGGGGCGCGATCATCGAGCCCGGCAAGTTCATGTGGATCGGACGCCACCAGATCTTCGTCGATGGTCGCGACCGGGATGGCACCCTCTCGGGCGTCATGCTCCATGATCCCGGCAGGCTCCATCCGGCACGTGACGACCGTCCGGAAGCCGAGCCGAATAACCAACGCGGTCTCGGCTATCGCATCTTCGCTGCACAGGGACAATTCGTTTTCGATGCGTCGACCTACGAGATCCAGCTCGATCTTCGAGACGGCGATATCCACTTCGACCCGCACGATGAGGCCCCCAGAAGATACGAACGAATCCACTTCGAAACGTTTTCGTATCGACTCGGGGTCGGGCACCTGATCGGGACGGAATTCGGACCGACTCGCCCGAAACAGATGACAGCGGAGGAGTTGAGGACCGTATTGGTTCAAGCGGACGCCGGCGACCCACTCAGCGAACTCAATCAGAGGGACCCCATCGAATACGCACTCGAGATCCACCGCCGAAGCGCGCTCCCCTTCGCCCCCCTTCTCTTCGTGGCCATCGGCGTCCCGATCGCCCTGATCAGCGAACATCGCGGCCGAAACCTGGGACTCCTCTTCGTTCTGGCTGCCGCGTTCGGCTATTACGCGCTCGGATCACTCTGCGAAGCCATGGCCCTGGGCGGTTGGATCAGCCCCGCCCCTGCACGATGGTTTCCCAATCTCTTCTTTCTCGGTTTCTCGCTGGTTCTCGCCCAGACCGCCCGCAATCGGATCCCCGAATGACGCGAGGAATCGAGGCGGCTGAGATCCGCGCCCGTGGGTTCCGACTCAGGGTGGCCCCGGAATACGAAATTCGCTGCAGGCAGAGCGGGCTCGTCGACGCGAGATCATGCGACGCTCTCCACGCCTCAGCGCCCAGAATTCCCGGAGGCCGCAGCGAGAACTACCTCCTCGAGGGCACCACGTGGGGGGACTCGATTCGATTGCGTCCCAGCCGCCGCGGAGGCTGGCTCGCCCCCCTCCTCGGTGACCGGTTCCTGAGCCCGAAGCGAGCCTTGCGCGAATTCGACAAATGGCTCGATCTGCGGTCGCAGGGCGTCTCGCTCCCGCAGCCGGTGCTCGCCATGAGTCGACGGCGCGGCGTCTTCTGGCGATCCTCCCTCGCGACACGCGAGTTGCCACAGGCGCAAGACGGAGCGCGTTGGCTCGGATCCCGTCCCGGCGATGCCGCCCTCTTCGCGACCGGCAAAGTGCTCGCCCGAGCGCTTCGCCAGTTCCACGATGCCGGCGCGATTCACGGCGATCTCCATTTGCGAAATATTCTCTTCGAAACCGGAGACAGTGAACGTGTCGGCGGAGCACCCCGCTGCTGGTTGATCGATCTCGACCGCACGCGAATCCGCGATCGCGTCACACCTGCCGATCGGATGCGCGAATGGATGCGCCTCGCCCGCTCGATCGAAAAGAGGGGGCTCGCGAAGGAGATCTCCCCACGTCTCCGCGCCCGCCTGCTCCGGGCCTATTGCGACGGTGACCGGTCACTCCGACGCGCGATGCTCGAATGCGTGCCGCGCGAAATCCGTCGCACCGCTCGCCACCGTTTCGCCTGGTCCTTCCGCCGAAGATTCCACGCGGAACCTCGAAAGGCGTAGTCCCCTGCGTCAGGCCAGGCGCCCTGCTTTACGCAGGCTCCTCTCCAGCTGCTCGAGCACCCGTGGCTCCTCCTCGATCTCCGCCTCGATCCGGAGCACAAAGAGCGAGGCCCCCTCGATCCAGCTGGGGAGGATCTTGAGGGCATCCTTCTCCGTCGTCACCCAGAGCGCGGCCGAATCTTCGAGGGCCCGACAATCCGCGGCGCGGTAGACGTGGTGATCCGGGAAGATTCGCTCGGCAACCACTTCGGCCCCGAGCCCTTCGATCGTCGCTCGCAGGGAGGCCGGACGTGCGATTCCCGCGAGCAGCCCGACGCGCAACCCCTCGAGCCAGTCGGCCGAACGCTGCGCCGCTCGATCGATCCGCACGAGGTCGATCGGGCGTCGATGCGCTTGGATCACCTCCAACCCCGCGGCTTCCTGCGCCCTGATCTGCGCGCCTCGCGTCCCAGCTTCACCACCGTCGACGAGGCAGAGCCAATCGGCCTGGCCGAGCACCGAGATCGGCTCTCGAAGCGGGCCGGCGGGCAGAAGCCTTCCATTTCCGAAACCCGCGATGCCGTCGACGCATACGATGTCGAGGTCGCGGGGAAGACAATGGTGTTGAAAACCATCGTCGAGGATGAGGATCTGCGCGTCAAAGGCCGAAACCGCATGGTGCCCCACGATCCGCCGATCACGGCCGACCAGAACGGGTACCCCCGGCGCATGACCCGCCAACACCAGGGACTCGTCACCGGACTCTTCGACGCTCGAGCGAACCCGGGACCCATCCGAAACGACCCGAACCCGATCCCGCGAGCCACCCCGATATCCGCGACTCGCCAACACCACCCGCCAACCTCTTTTCGAGAGACCGAGGGCCAGGCGGGCGGCCACGGGGGTCTTCCCCGCGCCACCGACCGTGAGCGCGCCAACGCTCACGACGGCGCAGGCAAGATGCCCCCGCACGGGTTCGCCACGCTTCATCCAGGCACGATGAACCCGGGCGCCGAGGCCGTAGAAAAAGGCGGCCAGGCGCCAACCAACACCCCCTCTCGTGTGAAGCTCAGGAGGTCGGGGGAGCATGCCGCTCGAGCACCTCTTCGATCATGGCCCGGGTCTGCTCGACGCTGCCACGATGGGACTCCAGGGTCTCTCGCCCGATCTCCCCACGCACGCGACATGCCTCGAGATCATCGAAACCAGAGACGATCTCGGCGGCCAGCGCCTCGGGCGACGAGCCCCGCCTCCCCGCGCCTCCGACCTCGAGGATCTCCACGACTTTACGGACATTCTCGCATCGGGGTCCGAACAGGACCGGGCAACCCGCATGCACGGGCTCGACCAGATTATGCCCGCCGACGGGAACAAGCGTGCCCCCCACGAAGGCGATCGAGGCCGTCGCGTAGAGCGCCGCGAGCTCGCCGAGCGTGTCCAGAACGAGCACCTCACCCGGTACGAGGTGTCGGCCCTCGAGTTCGCTGCGTCGGTGGACCCGGCGCAGACGCGCCCGACAGAGACGAACGATTTCAGCCGCGCGGCCGATCTCTCGGGGCGCGAGCACGAGGATGAATGCATGCCCCGCCTTTTCGGCGTCCTCGATCCCATCGAGAAGCGCCTCCTCCTCGCCGGGGTGGGTGCTCCCACCGATGACGACCGGTGCGTCCGCGAGGGCGCGGATCAGATCGATCGCGAGCGCCGGTTGGTCCGTTGGCGGATCGAGCTTGAGGTCACCGGTCACCCTCACGCGTTCTTCGGGCACGCCGAGTTCGACGAAACGTTCCGCATCCAGATCGGTTCGAGCCCCGACGGCCGCGACATGCCGCAGCGTCAAGGCCATCAAACGACGGATTTTTCGATAGCGCGGAAAGGATCGATCCGAGAGCCGGCCAGAAGCGACGACAACAGGAATCTCGTGACGCGCACAGGATGCGATCCAGCTTGGCCAGAGTTCGGTCTCGATCAGGACCGAGAGCCCGGGGCGCCCCCGCCGGATCGCCGCCGCGACGCACCACGGATGATCGAAGGGGGCGAGATTTGAATCGATCTCCGGCAGATCCCGCCTGAAAACCTCGCGACCGGGAAGCGTCGAAGTGGAAGTGCGAACCAGGTGCCCCGCCTCTGCCAGCGCGTTGACCAGCCGCGTCGCGGCCTTCGCCTCGCCGACACTCGATGCATGTACCCAGAGACGCTCGTCGCTGGCCGATTCGATTCGACCCAATCGTTCGCCCAGTCCATGACGCAATCGGGGACGCGCGAGCAGCGCCGCTGCGACAACAGGCGAGAGAGCGACGGCCATCAAGGCGGCCAGACTATGACCGAGCGGTCCCAAGCATCTCCTCCACGAGGCCCACCACGCGCGTGGTAGCCCCCGGCTCACCGAGGCGCGCGCGCGCGCGCCGAAACGCCTCGATCTGTTTTCGGCCGGCGAGACTCGAAGACGCCCCCCCCAAGGACGGCTCCCTCGGCGGACCCGACGACCTCGACTCTACGCTCTCTCTCCCAAAGAGTGGCGCAAGTGCGCCCGCGATTCGATCCGGGGTCGCATCCCCCTGCAGCAACTCTGGCACGATCGCCTCCCCCAGGATCAGATTCGGCAGCGAGAGCCAGGGCATTTCGACGGCGCGGCGCGCGGCCCAGGCCGTGAGCGGATGGGCCCGTCCAATCACGACCATCGGCCGTTCGCGCAGCATCAACTCCGCCGTCACCTTGCCCGGTTTCGCGACCGCCACATCGATCGCGTCCAGCAGCCTCTGCCCCCCCGGCTCGAACCGGATCGGGCCCGGGACACCGGTCTCTCTCGCCAGCGCACGAATCCAATCGGGATCGAGCGATGGCGCCAATCCAATGATCGCCTCGAGATCCGCGAGGGCGGGCTCCCGATCACGGAGTCGCGCAAAAGCCGCGAGCTGAAGGGGGAGATGACGCACGACTTCGTTGCGCCGACTCCCGGGCAGGATTCCCAACAGCGGAGACTTCGCCTCGATCCCAAGTGTGCTGCGCGCACGGACGCGTGTGTCGAACGCGAGCGGTTTCGCGACCCTCGTGTCGAGAATGGGATGACCGACAAGATCTGCCTCGACACCTCGATCGAGATAGAAATCGCGTTCGAAGGGGAAGAGCACCGCGATGCGATCCGTCCGCGCAGCGAGCTTATGCAGCCGCCCCGCACGCCAGGCCCAGACCTGGGGAGCGATATAGTAGAGCACCTGCGCGTCGCTGCGAGCCCGGATCTGGCGCGCGAGGGGGAGATTGAATCCACCCGAGTCGATGAGCACGACGAGATCCGGTTTCATTTCCCGCAACGCGCGCATCATCGCCCGCCAGGCCCGCACGATCCGCCGGACACTCGTCGCAATCTCGACGAACCCGCCGATCGCTAGCGCGCGCTGGTCCGCGACCAACTCGACGCCGGCCGCGGCCATTTCGGTCCCGCCGAGTCCCACGAAACGGGTCTCGGGCATTCGAACTCGAAGGGCACGTACGAGCTCAGCCGCATGGGCTTCGCCCGAAGCGTCACCCGCGGACAGCAGGATCGTCGCCATGACCCGACCCCTCGGCGGATTGCGTGACCGCTCTCCGCACACGCTCGACCATCTCGATCGCCGCAACCCCGACAGCGCCATCATTTTCGGGCGCCTCCCGACTGCGACAAGCAGCGAGAAAATCGGCCCACTCCGCGTCGAGCGGTTCGATCTCCTCGTCTCGAAAGCCTCCCCGATCGCGCGCGTCGATCTCTGCCGCCGCGAGCAGATCGACCTCGACCGTCGCTTCGTTTCCCTCGATTCGAACGGTCCGCACGCGTTTGGAGTGCACCCGACTCGCGTACAATCGGGCACATGAGCCCGTGGCGAAACGAAGATCCGCCACCACCTCGTCCAGTGCCTCGTTCGAGACGGCTCGTCCCCGCGCGGTGACCTCGACGACGTCGTCCCGCATGCTCCGACTCACCCAATCGAGATCGTGAATCATGAAGTCCTGGACGACATCGATGTCGAGCCCCCGATCGCTACGCGGATTCAAACGTTCGACTTCGATCCTTCGCGGTGTTCCCGCGCGTCGAAGGGCGTCACGCAACTTCGCATTGAACCACTCGACATGCCCGACCGAAAGAATACATCCGCGATCGAGCGCCAACTGGACGATTTCCCTGGCTTCCCCCGCGGTCGCGAAGATGGGTTTCTCGACGAGAACATCCACACCCCGCTCGAGGAATGTCCGCGTCACCCCGCCATGGGATCGAGTCGGTACCGCGACGACCGCGGCATCGACCTGGTCCAGGCAGGCATCGAGGGTATCCGCCGCGCGCCCCCCGAACTCCGCCGCGACGCGTTCGCCACGCTCCAGATTGCGATCGACGACCCGGGCGAGAACGCAATCGCCCTGGCGTGCGGCCCGGCGGCTGATCGCCCGCGCATGGAGTCGCCCCATCGGACCGGCGCCCACGACGGCGAGGCGCATCGGGGTCACGCCACCTCCGCGGTGGCGTTGGACGCGCGATCGAAGCCGCCGGCGAGCCGGGTCGACCCCGGTCTTTCGAATCCCCACACGGCGATGCCAGCCTCATCCGCGCGTTGACGAAAGCGCGGCGCGTCGATGATCAATGTCGAGCCCGCTTCGATCGCGAGCCCCGTCGCCTCGGCCTGCCGCATCACCTCGATCGTGTCGGGTCCAACCGCAGGAAGATCGAAGCGTCGATCTTGTCCGGGGCGTGCCACCTTGATGACGGTGGCCCCCGCCCCGGCGAGTTCACCCGCCCGTCGGATCATCGCATCCGTGCCCTCGGCGGCTTCCACCGCGACTACGCAGCCCCAGCGCAGCGCCACGCATTGACCCACACCCGCCCGCGCCAATCCGTCGACGACCCCGCGCCCGATTTCGAGATCGGCCGATTCGGACTCGCTCGGTGACCGAGCGGAGAGCGATCCCTTCGCCGCGAGCAGCGAAGCCAAGAGCAGGTCCTGCCTCGCGATCTCGAAACCACGCGCTTCGAGCCAACTCGCGATCGCGCCGAGCAATCCCTCGTCGTCCAACCGATCGACTCCGGCAAGCAAGCGGACCGCCTCTTCGTCGAGAGAGATCGCATCCGATGAACCGAGTAGGAGCGTCTTCGAGAATTTGCCGACGATCAGGAGCCGCTCGACCTTCGCGATCGTGAGGGCAGTCGCCAGCGCGGCAAGCTGGCCGAGGCGTGTTCTGTTTTTTTCGAATCCGAGTTCCGGGTCGCTGATCCCGTCGAAGCCGAAGACTTCGCAGGGAATCCGTTCGGTCGCGAGCAAGCGGACCGCCTCGATGGGCAGGGCCCCGGCACCAACGATCAGCCCCAAAGAAGCGACGTGGTCGTGCTGAGCGCTGGCCTCCTCCATGGATTTCATATCCTCGCTCCCGATCGCCACCGGCTCCACCCGCTTCGAGCGGGGTCCTCCGCGCGTCCGCCGTGACTCAGGTGACGCCTTCGGCGCCCGAGCGGCAGAACCCGCGCCCGCTCTCGCGCAGGAAGGAGGTCAGACGTTCGACCTCGGGCACCGCACCGATCTCCTCGTCAACGAGCGCGAGCGCATCTTCGAGCCGCCTCTTCGATTGGAAGATCAGATGGAAGGCATGCTTGATCTGGCCGCGCGTCTTCGGCGAAAAGCCCCGCCTGCGCAAGCCGATCGAATTCACCCCGACCAGCCGAGCACGATCACCCGCCACCATCGTGAAGGGCGGCGCATCGAGTGACAGCTTCGAACCGGCGGCCACCATCACCGATTCACCCACCCGGGCGTGTTGGTGAAGACCCGTATAGGCTCCCAAGACAGCGAAATCGTCGATCTGGGTATGTCCGCCGATACCGCAAAAACTGGAGATGGTCGTGTGATTGCCCACCAGGCAGTCATGACCGATATGTGCGCCATTCATGATGAAATTATCGTCGCCGACCCGTGTACTGCGGCCGCCGCGCTCGGTTCCGACGTTGATCGTCACGTGTTCGCGGATCTGGGTTCGAGCACCGATTTCGAGATTCGTGGGGCCGCCGTCGAAGCTGCGGTCCTGAGGTGCCCCACCGAGACATGCATGAGGAAAGATCCGACAATCGGCCCCGATCCTCGTCCGACCGATCAACGTTGCGTGCACGCCGACTTCAACTCCGCTCCCGAGTTCGACCTCGGCCCCCACATAGGCGAACGCACCGATCACCACATCGGAGGCCAGGTCCGCGCCCTCTTCGACGCAAGCGGTGGAGTGAATCGTCGGCATCCGGCTCAGTCCCTCGCGTTGAAGGTCTTGATCACCTGCTCGGTCACGTCGAGGGCTTCACGCCGATACACGAGTCCAGGCGCGTCACTGAAGAAAATGGCGGAATATCCATTTTCTCGCCCGAGTTCGCGAACCACCTCGATGAATTTTTCCTGCAGGGGACCGAGCAGCCTCTGCTGATCAATCTCGAGTTTGCTCTTCTCCTCCTGGCTCTGGCTCTCGATCCGGTTGCGGAGCTCCGCCAGATCCAGCTGCTTCGCCTGGACGGCGTCCTTGGACATCACGAACTGCTTCGCCTGCAATTCTTTTTGCAGGGTTTCGAGCTGTTCGATCAGCGGCGACAAACGTCCCTGAGCCTCTCGCGCTTTGCGCTCGAGTTCCTCTTGCGCCTGCTTGCCGGCGTCCACGGTAGCAACCACCTGCTGCGCATCGACGAATCCGATCTTCGAGTCCTCGGCCTGCGCGATGGCTCCCGCGCCCAGGACGAGCCCGACGACTATTAATAGGGCGAACTTCTCGAACTTCATGGTCTCTCGACTCCCAAATTGCAAGTCGGCTATGATTGCCGTTCTCGCTCAGATATTATTCGCATTAGCGATTCGGATGCGCCCAGACGAACCCGCCGCTTCGATTTTCTTCGGCGAGTTCACTCGAGCGGCCAAGATCAAATCCCGAGTCCACCGACCGAGAACTCGAAGACGGGGCTCGATTCGTCTTCCCGGGGGTCGACCGGAAATCCGAGGACGAGCTGCAGGGGGCCAAAGGGCGAAAACCACAGCACCCCACCGCCGTAACCGTAGCGCCACTCCGTGGCATCGAACAGGAGATCCCCCTCCACGAACGCGTTGCCCCCATCGATGAAGCCGACCCCCAGCAGGCCGATCTCCTCCGAAATCGGGAAGCGATATTCGAAACTATTGCTGATGAATGAGCTGCCTCCGATGACCTGGGCCTCGCTGATGTCATCAAAATCGTCATATTCCCTGTCCGAGATCGAGTTGCAGGCACCGTTTCGATTTCCGAAATTCAGACCCAGAAAATTATCGTCACAGACAGCAATGATCTCACCGGTCGCCGGATTGCTTCGAATCTCGGTGCCCACCGGATGGAAGATGCGCCCCGAAGCCAGTTCCGTTGATCGTAATTCCGCCCGACGCGGCCCGAGCGACCTACCCTCGAAGCCGCGCAGTTGGGTGTTCCCCAATCCGCCCAGGAAATAACGTTCGGTCAGGGGCAGGCGAATATCGTCGTCGATCCGATCGAGATTCCCCGCGTTCGTGCAGTTCGTGGGATCGGCACAGACCGTCGAGCTCTGGAAGCCGAGATCGAAATCGCTCACATGGTTGAAGGGCAGGGCAAAACCCATCCGGGTGCTCACCACGAAGGTCGATCGGTCGAAGAGCCAATCCGGAGCCCCAAAATAATATCCGCCGCGCGCCTCGAGACTGAGAAATTTCGAGAAGCCACCAAGACCGGCGTATTCGACTCCGCCGCTCGCCAGGTAGCCGGCGGTCGGAGCGAAACGGTCATTGCGTCGATCGATCCCGACATTCATACCCAAACGGCTCGTATTCTGTTCCCCCTGCAGGACCTGCCGCGTGATCGGAGACGCCAGAGCATTCAGATTCGCATTCTGCTTGACCCGACGCTGGGCATAGCCGTAGCGAAGTGAGATGGAGGCACTGTTGTCGATGGTCAGCGGATGCCCGACGGCGAATTCGACACCCTGCTGATCCTGCTCGAAATCGTCGAAGCGTACCTGCGTCAGGAATATGGTCGCGCTGAAGCTAAACGTCGTCCCCAGGAAATAGGGGTCCGTGAGCGAAATGAAATAGCGGCTCGAGTTGCCTCCGATATCGGCGGAGACATTCGCCCCATAACCGCGACCAAAGAGATTCGACTGAGAAAGGGAGGCGGTAAAGATGAAGCTATCGGCGGAGGAGAAGCCGGCGCCGAAACTGAAAGCGCCGGTCGGACGCTCGACCACATTCACGTCGAGATCGAGCAGGGACGGATCCTCCGTCGTATTGGGCTCGAATGCCACGTCCTCGAAATACCCGAGGCGACGAATCCGAAAGCTGCTGACCTGGAGCGCGCGAGCTGAGTAGAGCTGGCCCTCGACGAGCCTGATCTCGCGACGGATCACCGAATCAACGGTCCTCGTGTTTCCGCGAACGTCCACGTTCCGCACAAAATAGAGCGGACCCTTCTCGACGGTGAATTCGACGTCGATCGAGAGTTCATCCTGGTTCGTCTGCGTGATCGGATTCACGTTCGCGAAGAAAAAGCCACGGTCCGTGTAGTGCGCTTCGAGCGTTTCGACGTCGGAGGTGAGGCTAGACCGGCTGAAAATCGATTCCTCTTCGAGTTGGATCTTCTTGCGCAGCGCGACGAGGTCGATCGTCTCATCCCCTTCGACGGTCAGCTTGCCGACGGTAAACTGTGGCCCTTCGACGATCCCGACCTTGAGGAAGAGCCCCTCTTCCCTTGCGTCGACCTCAGGTCCGACCACTCGGGACTGCACGTAGCCATTATCGGTGTAGAGTTTCTCGATCAGCCGCAGGTCACGCAGGAAGATCGGCTCAGAGTAGGTCCCGGTCCGGTCGAACCAACTTGTCGCCCAGGAGTAGAATCGCCAGGTCTTGGTCGAGAAGCCCTCTGTGAGCTCGGAATCGCTGAACGCCGTGTTGCCGTCGAAGATGATCTCGCGAAGCTTGAGCTTCTCCTTCTCCTCGACATCGAAATTGATCGCGATCGAGCCCTCTGTAATCTCCTCGATCTCGAACCCGACTTCAGCGAGGTAATAGCCTTCGGATCGATAGAGGGCCGCTATGCGAGCCCGATTCTCACGAAGCAGCGGGTAGTCAAGCGGCACGCCAGTGGTGATCGTCAGCGCTTCCTTGATCTTGTCACTGTCGATATTGTCATTCCCCGAGATTGCGATCTCTCGTACGACGGGGCTCTCCTCGACCTCGACGATGACTCGCAGCCCTGCGGGTGTCTCTTCCGTGTAGACGCGAACATCGTTGAAGAACCCTTGTTGGAAGACCGCCCGGACATCGCGAGAGATCTGGGCGCGATCGAAGGGAGAGCCGATTCCGGTCTCGAGGCGGGCGCGAATCGCATCCTCTTCGACGCGTTTGTTCCCGCGAATCAGGAGCTCCGCCACGGGAACCACCGACGCATCGCCGGTGGCGGCGCCCGCGAAGATTCGCTCGGCCCGCACGACCTGGAAGATGAGAACGACGCCCGTTTCGGTCGGTTGTGAGCGAGCGACCACGTTCGCGATCCTCGGATCGTCGGCGAGCCGACGACGATCCGCCTCGAGCTCGGACGGGTCGAAGAGAGCGCCGCGTCGCTGGCTCAGATTCGTGAGCAGCTCGTCTTCGATCGGCCCCGCACCTTCGAATCGAATCTCGATGATGCGCTCGGTGATCCCGCCGCGAATCGTGAGCGCGATCTGATCCGCCAATTCGCCGAGCCGATCGAGCAGCTCCCGATCGCTGGACGCCGTCAGCACCAGAGAGGTGCTGGTCGCGCTTCGATGCGCCGGCACCACCCGGACATCTACGCTGAAACGCCCAGCGAGTTCGGTCACGCTGCCGGCGACGAGGCCGTCGAGCCCGAGCGCCGAGGCGCGCGTGCGCAGCGCCGCATCCGAACGCTCCGCGTCTCCGAGAACGGGCTCGGCGACCTGCACGGCCTCGAGATCCCGAAAGGCCACGGCACCGACTTCACCCCCGGCCTCGATCCTCTGAGCGAGCAGTTCATCGAGCGTGCCGATCAAGAATCCGAGCGAGTCCTCGCTGTGAAGTCTAAAGGGCAGGATGGCGATCTGTTTGGACGCGCGCGTCGAGAGATCGAGCGCGCCGTACTCGACGGCCCCCTCCTCGGTCAGGATCCCTTGCGCGTGAGCGAGCGTCGCCACGGCTCCCGGAGCGAGGGCGAACGCGAGGCCAGCAGCGAGCAGACGTGCAGGAGAGGAGACAAAGGCTCGAAGACGCGAACACGCGAAACGTCCGAAGAGGGCCTCCTTCATTCGCCGTCCGGTAATTTCTCGGCCTGTAGGCAAATTTTCCTCGCTCCACACAGAACGGGTGCAGATATACAGATCGATCCGGCAAGGTCGCGTCGGACACGACTCAACGGATCGACTCTCGAACGCGTAGGGCATGGAATCGGATCGCCCTCCGCCAACGAAAAGCTCTCCTGCCCCCCTCGCTCCCGAGAAGAGCAGGATCCGAATCGAGGCAGACGCCTCTCACGACCGCCCACCCCGCCGACCGCTCCGAAGCGGCGGAGGGTATGCAACGGCAGGCTGCCTTTCAAGCTCGAATCCGCCTGGAAACATCGTATCCACGGGGAGTTAGCGTGATTTCAGCCGCATCGGGAAAGGGGCTCCCAGGAGGCAACCCCGCCTCTCTGGACGGTGTCGAAGGGGGTTTCCTGCAGAAAACCGCCGTGCGAGGCCCGGACGGCCCGCGGACCGGATTGCGCTGGGCTCGCCGGATCTCGATTCGGATCAGACGACCGCGGACCCGGCATCCCCCTCGTGCAGTTGGCCACCGCGCAGGACCAGAACGCGGCCGAGTTGATCGGCCATGCGCTTGCTGTGGGTCACGACGACCAGGGTCGTCCCACGCGTCCGATTCATCTCAAAGAGCAGTTCGGCGACGTGATCTCCGGTCGCGGGATCGAGGTTGCCTGTCGGCTCGTCCGCGAGCACGAGCGGAGGATCGAGGACCAGAGCCCGGGCCACTGCGACCCGCTGGCGCTCACCGCCGGAGAGCTTTCCAACCGCGTGATCGATCCGATGCGAAAGACCGACATCGCCGAGCATGACTTCGGCCCGCGAGCGCATCTCCTCCGGTGAGATCGCCTGGATCAGCCCCGGCATCATCACGTTTTCGATCGCCGTGAATTCGGGCAAGAGATGGTGAAACTGGAAAACGAACCCGAGGAATCTGCCGCGCAGCGTCGCGAGTTCCTCACGCGGGCGGCCGAAGACGTCCTGCCCGCGAAAATGCAGGGTCCCCGATGTCGGGTGATCGAGGGTCCCCAGGATATGCAGCAGCGTCGACTTGCCGACACCGGATTGACCCACGATCGCGATCCGCTCACCACTCATGATGTCGAAATCGAGCCCCTTCAAGACCTCGACCGTTCCGCCACCCGTCTCGAAGCAACGTTCGAGCGCGCGGATCTCGACCAGGGGCACGGAAGCGGTCGCCGATCCGATTTCTTCACTCATGTCGCAGCCCCGCGGCGGGATCGATCCGCGCGCCCTGACGACTGGGCAGGAGCGTCGCTCCGAGAGACAGGATCATGGCGATGGCGGCGACCCCAGCCACTTGAACGGGGTCGACCTGAGATGGCAGATCGCTGAACTGGTACACGCTGGCGGGCAGCGTGTCGATCCCGGTGACCTTTTCGATCATGTCCTGGATCCAGGCGAGTTGCCCGGTCACGGCAACCCCCGCTACGACGCCGAGCGCCGTACCCACCAGACCGATCAGGGTTCCCTCGAGTGCAAAGATCCGCTCGATCAGCGCGTCCTCCGCACCCATCGCCTTCAGGATCGCAATATCGCTCGATTTCTCCATGATCATCATCACGAGCGTCGCCACGATCACGAAGGCAGCGACCACCATGATCATCGTCAACAGCAGGAACATCATCACGCGTTCGGTCTTGAGTGCCTGAAAAAAAGCTGGGAAGACCTCCTTCCAATCGCGGCTGTAATAGGGAAATTTGAGGGTGGCCTGAACCTCGGCCCCGACCACCTGGGACCGATAATGATCCGTCGTGCGCACCTCGATCCCGTCGACGACATCACTGGTCTTTCGGAAATCCCGTGCGGCCGGGAGCGTCGTATAGGTGAACGCCTCGTCGTATTGGTAGAAACTCGACTCGAAAATCCCGACCACGGTGAAGCGTTTGAGACGCGGACCCGGACCGAGCGGAGTCGGCGGTCCGCCGAAGGGCGAGATCAGCAGCATCCGATCGCCTTCCAGGAGCCCCATCGACATCGAGAGATGCCCCCCGATGATGATCCCGGGCGCCTGGGGATCCTCCCCGAGCGACGCGAAACGGGCGACCAGATCAGGCTCGCTCTCCTCGTCGAGCACGCGCAGATCGTTTTCGAGATCGGTCACATTTCCGACGGTCGTCGGATCGATTCCTCGCAGCCGAACCGTCGCGATCTGCCCCCCACTCCCGCGGACCATCCCCTCGGCATCGATGTAGGGGCTCGCCGCCTCGACACCGGGCGTAGCCAGGACAGCCGCCAGCACCTGCTCGTGATCGGCGAAGGGACCGAAACTGCTGTGGACCGTGAAATGTGCGCGATTTCCAAGGATTTCGTCTCGCCAGGTCTGCTCGAAACCGTTCATGACCGAGAGAACGACAATGATCAACCAGACGCCCGCGGCGATTCCGCCGACACAGATGGCGGTGATCGCGGAGATGAAGACCTGGCGCCGTTTCGCAACCAGATAACGGATCGCAATGAACCACTCGACCGAACGGCGCATCGAGACGAAGCCCGCGATCGCGAGCGGAATCAACCCGAGGACGACCGTGCCGGTCAGAAGACTCAAAATCAGGGCCGAAGCATCCACGGACATTTCGACCGCCGACTCCGGCAGGGAGCGCACCAGCGCACCCGGCAGGAGCCCCGCCGCCGCGATCCAAAGCAGACGCTCGAGCGCCGAAACGCCCTTCCGATTTCGCGATCGCCGCCCCCCCCAGCTGATGGCGGCGGCGATCGCAGCGGCGGCCAAGGCGGCGGGAGCGAGCGACGCGGGGCCGGTTCCAGCGAGCGCGAGCCCCACCCCGAGTGCGGCCGAGCCGGTCGCGATCCGGCTGACCGTGGCCTGCGAGAGGAAATGAATCAGGGTTCGTGCGAGCAACAGGAAAAAGACCGTCGAGACCGACGCCACGGACATGTGTCGCACAAAAGCGGCTCGCCATTCATCCCACGTGTAGACCGAATCCGCCGGAAAATTCTCCACCGTCGCCATCAGCACCAGCGCCAAGACAACGAGCACCGCCGCCGCCAGCGGACCGAGCCATCCCTTCGCCACCCGCGCGAAACGGTCCAACACGAGCAGCGCCGAACCCAGATACACCAGGGTCATCGCCACGATGCCGGCGGCCAACGAGATGATGAAGGCGACCGCGAGGCTCCCGCCGGCGGCGTCCAGGCTGGTCCAGAGACCTTCCATTCGCTCTAGCCCTTCCCGTCATTTCGCTGGCTCGCGTCATGAGATCTGAGCGATCCGCCCTGGGCCAGGAGCGTCGCGCGAATGAATGCGTCGAGGTCGCCGTCAAGGACACCCTCGACGTTGCCGATCTCGGTATCCGTGCGATGGTCCTTCGCGCGCTGTTGCGGATGCAATGTGTACGAGCGGATCTGGCTACCGAACCCGATCTCGCGTTTCTCGCCCGTCAGCTCCTCGAGCCGCTCCTGCTGGGCACGCCGTTCGAGTTCGAAGAGCTTCGCGCGCATGATCTTCATCGCCGTCGCCCTGTTCTTGTGCTGGGAACGTTCGTTCTGACACTGGGCGACGATTCCCGTCGGCAGATGCGTGAGACGAACCGCCGAATCGGTCTTGTTCACGTGCTGCCCCCCCGCCCCGCTCGATCGATACGTATCGACACGAAGGTCATCCTCGTCGATTTCCACGTCGATCGTGTCATCGATTTCGGGAACCGCCGTCACGCTCGCGAAGGCCGTGTGGCGCCGCGCGTTCGAATCGAAGGGCGAAATCCGTACTAGGCGGTGGACGCCCTGTTCGGTATTCAAGTATCCGTAGGCGTACTCGCCCTCGATCCGAAGGGTCACACCCCGTATCCCCGCCTCCTCCGCGGGTTGGAGATCCAGGATCTCCGTCTTGAAATCGCGCCGCTCGGCCCAACGCAGATACATCCGAAGCAACATCTCCGCCCAATCGCAGGCATCCGTCCCACCGGCCCCCGAATTGATCGAGAGCAGCGCATTCGATGCGTCGTGCTCGCCGCCTAGCAGCTGCTGGATTTCGGCGTCGGCGAGCAGCCCGGCGACTTCATCACATTTCTCGAGACCCTCGCGGAGGGTTTCGGCGTCCTCGGCCTCGACCGAGAGTTCCCACAGGACCTCGGCGTCCTCCAGCCCGCGCTCGACACGATCGTGCAAGCCGAGCTCGGACTCGACGGCGTTCTTCTTGCGACCCACGGCCTGGGCTGCCTCTGGGGCGTCCCACAGGTCGGGCCGAGCCATCTCGATTTCCAGTTCCTCGAGCTGGGCACGAAGACCGGCTACGTCAAAGACGCCCCCGGAACCCGTCGAAGCGCCTTCGCAAATCCTGGACTCGCTCACCGAGTTCACTGACGTCGAAACGTGCGTCTTTCTCCCCACTCATCACTCTCGTTCCTCTCACCCGGCTGCACGCTTCAACGCGCCCGCCGGCCCTTCTCATGCGATTGCGAAAACGTATTCGCGTGTGAGTTCCTCGGCCCGCAACGACGCTCCTCGATCCACGAACGAAGAAGCATTCCGATCGCGACCACCATGCAGCTCCAAGCGAAGACATCCCCATATCGGGCATAGAATGTGGCCCCGGAATTCTCCGCCGGCATCGCGACGTCCCCGAGCACGATGGCCTCTTCGAACAGGGAGCTCGCAGAAACGACCCGCCCCCGTCCATCGATGAGGGCAGAAATCCCCGTATTCGCGGCGCGAAGGGTCGGCAAACCGTTTTCCGCCGCGCGTATCGCCGTCATCGCCAGGAACTGGTGGGGGGCTCCGGTGCGACCGTACCAGGCATCGTTGGTGATCGCGAGCAGTATCCGGGCACCCTGCCCCGCGAATTGCCGGACCAGATGCGGAAAGAGGAGCTCGTAACAGATCGGAACGCCGACCGAGATTCGGCCGAGGCCCGCACCCGGCGCAACCAGCTCCAGATTCCTCACGGCAGATCCCGCCGTCACGTCGGTCGAGGAGAGCCCTCGGGCGAGCGACTGGAAGAAATGACCGAGCAGTCCGCGAAGCGGGACGAACTCTCCGAAGGGCACCAGGTGGGTCTTGTCGTATCGATCCCGCACCTCACCGTCGGGATCGAATTGGAAGGCGCTGTCGAAGAAGGCCGAAAAACGGCGCCCCTCCTCATCGATCGAGACCCCCATCCCGCCCACGACGAGGGAAACGTCGTAGCGCCTGGCGAGCAGGGCGAGTCGCGAACGCAGCCCGGGATCGTTCTCGATCAATCCCGGCACGGCTGTCTCGGGCCAGACGATCCACTCGAGCGCTTCGTCCCCCCCCGCCGCCTCCTCGCTGAGCCGGAGATAGGTCCCGAGAATTCGCGCCCTTCGATCGGCCTCCCATTTCTCCCCTTGGTCGATATTGCCCTGAATCGCCGCCACCCGAACCCGCCGACGCTCCGGATCCGACGCGTCCTCCGCCATCACCCCGAGGCCGATCGCGTGCAAAGCGAAGACAAACCCAAGCACGAGAGCCAGCCGACGATAGGCGAGCGCCCCTCTCTCCAGCCAGGCATGCGCGATCGCCAAGCCCACCGCAGCGGCCACAAATGAGAGCCCATAAACCCCCGCCCACCGCGTCCAGACCATTAGCGGGAGATCGAGATGAAGCGCATAGCCGAGCGTCGCCCAGGGAAAGCCACCGAGGAAATGGCCCCTCGTCCAATCGACCGCCACCCAGAGCGCCGCACCGACGGCAATCGCGACCACGGATCGCGAAGAGATCCGCACCCACGCCCAGGCGAAGAGCGCCATGAAGACCGAAACGAAGAGTGCCGGCACGATCGGTGAGAGCACCCCCAAGATCAAGGGCATGCCGCCGTATTGCACGGTCACGACCGTGAACCAGTAGAAGAAGACCGTGTACCCGAAGAGGCTCGCCCAGAACGCGGCGCGGGCCGCGCGACGCGGCGCGAGTCCATCGATCCCGATCACGAGAGCGGCGGGCGCGAGCCAGACGAAGAAGAACCCGAGATCGACCGACTCGACTCCACCTAGTCCACCCGCAAAGGGAAGTTCATGCGGGAAGGCGAGGAAGGTGAAAACAGCGTAGAGCACGAGTGCTCCGCGACGTCCCGAAGGCGGTCTCGTCTCGGCCTCGACCGGTGAGCGGATCTCGGAGACGCTCACGAATCCAGCGCCCGATAGAGACGTCTTTCTTCCGCAGCCATCGCATTTGCCTCCTCGTCATCGACGTGATCGTGGCCGATCAGATGGAGCACGCCATGAATCAGGAGCTTCGCCACGCGATCATCGAGTCCGCGGTGGAGTTCGGTCGCCTGGCGCGCAGCGGTCTCCACGCTGATGACGACATCGCCTAGCATCCCGGAACGATGATCGGAAAATTCCCCTTCCATGAGCGAGAACGAGAGCACGTCCGTCGAGCGCGGCTGGGCACGCCACTGACCATTCAGTTCCGCAATCCCACGATCATCCACGAGCGCGATGGAGAGTTCCGACCGACCCTGGCCGATCGCACAAAGCACTGCCTTTGCGCGCCGGTGCAGCCGATCTACGTCGACCTTGGATCCCCGGATCGCTTCGGGCGGCCCGGAAATCATCACGCTCATTCGTCGCCCTCGGACGCTCCGCCCGGCTTCGTCGGCCGTGTCGGGGAGGTATCGGATCTGGGATCAGCGGCCTGCTTCTCGTTCGCTTCTCCCCTCCCCGCTCGATCGTATGCTTCGATGATCGACTGGACGAGCGGGTGACGCACGACGTCCCGTGGCTCAAATCGCATGAACCCGATTCCGCGCACTCCCCCGAGAATCCGCGTCGTCTCGACAAGACCACTCCGGGTTCCAGGAGGCAAGTCGACCTGGGTCACGTCGCCCGTGATCACGGCCTTCGAGTTTTCCCCGAGACGCGTCAGAAACATCTTCATCTGCTCGTCGGTCGTGTTCTGGGCTTCGTCAAGGATCACGAATGAATCGTTCAAGGTCCGCCCGCGCATGAATGCGAGCGGTGCGACCTCGATCGTCCCCCGCTCGATCAGCCGCTCTGCCTTTTCCATATCCATCATGTCGCGGAGCGCGTCGTAAAGCGGCCGCATATAGGGATCGACCTTCTCCGCGAGGTCCCCCGGCAGGAAGCCGAGTCGTTCCCCCGCCTCGACCGCTGGGCGGGTCAGAATGATGCGTGAAACCTCTTTTCGGTGCAGCGAAGCAACGGCCATGGCCATCGCGAGATAGGTCTTGCCCGTCCCCGCCGGCCCGATCGCGATCGCTACGTCGTGTTTCCGGATCACATCGACATAACGTCGCTGTGCCAGGTTCTTCGCTCGGATGACGCGGCGCGAACCGCGACTGAGAATATTCTCATAAACGTCGCTCAGCTGAACGTCGGGTTCACTGCTCAACATCCGAATCGCGTGACGGATATCGGCATTCCGCACCGACTGACCGCGCTGGAGGAGTGCGTAGAGCTCCTCGAGAACGCGACGGGTCAGCGCCACCCTCTTCGACTCACCCTCGAAACGAAGCGCGTTGCCACGCGCATGGATCCGCACTCCAATCGAACGCTCAAGCAGGCGGAGCGTCTGCTCGGCCTCTCCATAGAGCGCCACGGCCAGCGCATTGTCGTCGAATATCAGGTCATCCCCGATCTCTTCGCCACCAACCTCAGCGTCGATCTCATCTTCGTGGTCATCTCGTTCGCGGGTCAGAGCGGGCTCCTTGCGCAGAATGCTCAACCATCCGGAGCGGTTCCCTTCAAGGGATCCAGCCCCCCCGCGACCGGGGAACGACCTTCATCTCCATCGGAAAAGCACTCCGGGATTGCGCTGCGTCAGTCGATGGGCGCGAGCAGAACGACTTCGTCGTCCCGGACGACGTAATAATAGTCAGCGAGTCGCGATGGCGTCAACGAATCGAGCCAACCGGCCTCCTCGCCCAGAAGATCCTGGAGCTGCTCCGGGTAGCGACCCGTCTGGAAGAAATGCACCTCGAGTTGCTTCCGGACCAGCTCGGCCTCGTAGCGGCTCCCAAAGTGATCGATCGAACGAACCGGGATCGCCGAACCCGTCAATCCACCCGTGCCATCGGCCCTTTCGAGAGCCGTGTGTCCGAAGAAACCGAGGACCAAGATCGGCAGCCCGGTCACCAACGCGGCCCGAATCATCGGAAAGATCGGCGCTCGGGCCGTCCTGGGCCTTCCCCGCTTCAAACGCAGCCTGGACGGAGCCGCTGCCACATCGATCACTCCAGCCTGGCGGAGCTCGGCCAGGGCGCGCGTCGCCTCGAAGGTCCCGATGCGAGAGAGACCGATGATCCGCCGAACGTTCATTCGTCCGTCGACCAGCTGCAACACCCGATCCGCGTGGGCCAGACGGCGCTCGGCGCCAGTCTTGGTCACCGCACGGACGACCGCGAGATGGCCGACACGCCGAAAGATCGTCTCCTCGGAGGGAACGATGCCGGCGAAGGTCTGCCACTCGTCGAGCATCCGCAGGCCATCCATCAGGATCTGTTCGGCACCGAGCAGGTTCTCGGGCTTCGTATCATGGACCACCTGCTCGGCCGTGAAGTCGAAGTCGCCGTTCTTGCGGCGCATCACGTCGAAAACCGTCTCCCTCGTGAGCAAATGCTGCACCTCAGCCAGGGTATCGGCTTCGATCAGACCGGCGGCGAAGAGCAGATCCGGCAGCGGTCGCGCGGAGCGTTCGCTCTCGAGCTGGAGGTCATCGAGTTGCTCGCGGGTCAGATACCCCGCGCGGACGAGTTGGGGTCCAAGCGGTTCGCACTCAGCGTTCGAACCCACCGGCCCACCGCGCACGACACCCCCTTCGTCGAAGCTGAGGAAAATCGAATCGTCATCGCCAGCGACGATGAGGGTCCCGGTCTTTCTCTGCTGGCCGATCAGCTGGAATATCTCTGCGATTCCGAAATCTCTCAGATTGCCGTGCAACGCAACGGACATGATCTTCTCCCTAACGACTCTTGCGCTCGATGAGGCTGATCACGACCACCCCGACATACGCGAGCGCAGCGAAGACACCGAGAAACGCGAAGCTCAGGAGCGCGGCATTCCCCATCAACATCGGATCCGCAAACACGCCCGAAGGCCAAACCGCCCAGGCCGCCACCCAACTGAAAAGAAGCAACCCGAACATCGCCAGATCGGGTCGCCGCGCGGCAAAACCGGCCATCCCGGGAATCAGGAGCGACAGGACGAGCCAGATTCGGTCCAATCGGGTTTCGCGAACGGAGAGCGCCTGCAGGCGCGCCAGCCGAAGTGAGCGATCCGTCGACTCCGGGTTCTGAAAGAGATGGTGGCAATCCTCACAGATCTCATCGCTCCACACCGTCTCTTCGCATCGCGTGCAGATCCGATGACCGCAGCGATCACAGCGACTGGCATGATCCCAACGATCCGCAAAGAGCATCGAGAAGAGGGCGACCAGCGCAAAGGCACCCGCCGTAATGGACCACGTCTCGCCCAGACGCCCGGGGGCGAGCGCCGCGATCGCGCCCGACGGGGTCTTCTGCGAGAGTGCGAGCGTGAGCAGGCGACCCCGTAGCAGCGCGATCGGGAAACCGAGGTCGGCGACGAGATCCGGGTCAGCCAGGTTCGAGAGCACGGCCACCTCGCGGCCACCGAAGCGCTGGGCGCGCACGAGCGTCGTTTCGTATTCATCCATCCGAAATGCACTCGCGTACGCCTGGCTGAGATCGAAGAGCAGGGTCGGTGAACTCACCTCGGCCGCAGCCCGCTCGTAGAACTCGATGGCGACGTCGGTATTGCCCCGCCGCTTCTCGATATTTCCGAGATTGGTCAGGGCCACCGCATCGTTCGGATAGCGAGCGATCACGGAGCTCAACCGCTCACGCGAGATTTCGTCGAGACCGTAGCGCCGTGCGTGATAGGCCAGCGCGTGCGCGGCAGCTAGATCATCATCAAAGGCCGCCTCGAGCCGCTCGACGTCCGCCGCGGTCTCGCTCCCCGCCAGGACCGACATCACGCTGCGCGCGATCGGATCCCGATCGAGAAGATGAGTCGCGACCGAGGCGAGCTGTGCGAGGGGATGAAGTCCGATGACCAGCAGGACCGCGGCCATGACCAGGGCGTTGCGCTGCCGGGATTTTCCGTAGATGAAGCCAAGGGCGAAGAGCGCGAGCACGAGGCCGAGCACACCTTCGCCGAGGAGCAATGGCGAGAGGACGAGGGCCGCAACCGCCGCGAAACGCGCGAACGTGGGCATCCTTCCGCTCAGGAGATCGCCCAGATCATGGGCGGCGTGGGAGAAGACCTGGATCGCCGCGAGCAGGACGAAGCCGATCGACGCGGACAGCACCACCACGAGCAGCAGCAAGGCCAGATTCTCGAGCAGCCAGAGTTGCACGCCCAGGTTGAAGCCCGCCGCCCAGAAAGCGGCTCCGAGGGCCCCGATCGCCGCGCCCGTATCGCCGCCGCGCAAGAGGGCGAGGGCATGGTCGATCTGATTGCTGGGCAGGCCGGGAGCTAGATCCCGAGCGAGCGCGGTGGCATGGCGCGCGGAATCCGCTTCGCTCACCTCGGCGGCGATCACGGCCGCGGGCGCCGACAGATTTCCAAGACCGAATTCGAGACGCGCACGCAGAAGGGCAGCGGCGCGTGGGTGGGCCATCGCCGGCTCGGTCTGCCACGCCTCCGCCACGCGCCCGCGCGCCACCTGGGCGGATTTCGCGACCGCGGGCCCCTCCTCGGTAAGCCACGGATCGTTGATCGGATCGACGTCGACCGCGACCACGGAAACATCCGCGATGGTTTCCGGCCGAACCACCTCCTGGGACGAAGCCGAAAAGGCCGCGAGAAGGGCGATGAGTCGGAAAATCGAATATGCAAAC
The DNA here is from genome assembly GCA_002719955.1 of Deltaproteobacteria bacterium. Classification (GTDB taxonomy): domain Bacteria; phylum Myxococcota_A; class UBA9160; order UBA9160; family UBA4427; genus UBA4427. The sequence continues at coordinate 36,226 of PBFW01000062.1, forward strand.
GACCGGCGACAGGCCAACCGAAGCTCCTTCACAGCAGATGGATTCGGTCTTGAATATCGGCTGATCGGGAGTCGTCCTGAAGAAATCCCCGTGGGGTAGGCCGATTGGCTGGCCCCTTCCCCATCGCGCTCTCGACGTTCTGGCGATCGCCCACTATGATGCCGCGCCCACAAGCAAGGAGAGGCCGCCTTGGCCAACCACAAATCCGCCCTCAAGCGAATCCGTCAGTCCGAAACCCGCCGCAAGCGCAACCAGCATATCCGTACCCAGATGCGGACGATGGTGAAGCGCTGTCGCGATGCGCTGGACGCGGGCGACGCCGCAACGGCCTCGGAGGCCTTCAAGGTCGCCGAACGAGAGATTCGTCGCGCCGCCACCAAGGGCATCATCCCGAAAACGCGCGCCGACCGCAGCGTCGGACGACTCGCCCGAGCGCTCAACTCCGTCATCAGCGCTTCCTAGGCCAGCGGACGAGAGAGTACCACCGACGTTTGTCGCCGGGCTCGCCCGCAACGAGCCAGCGCCTTGAAAAGGGCATGACCCCGGGCCCTCAGCTCAAGCTAGACCGGCGCGGGCCCGAGCAGCACGCGAGAGGATCAGCTCGCGAGCCCCAGGACGAGCTGTTCCAGGGCGCGTTCAGAGCGCATGACGCTCCCCCCTTTGAGTTCGACATCCGCCCGGTGGATCGCGCGAAGGCAGGTGACGAGCCGTCGCGCCGGATATCGGCGCGCCTGCGTCTCGAGCTTGCGCACGACGAAGGGAGGACCGGCGACCGACTCCCCGTGACCGACCCTCAGCAATCGCCGAAAATGAGACGCGAGTGCGCCGAGGATCGCGGGCGGCGCTGCGCCCTGAGCCAGTAGACGCGACAGGATGTGGACCGCATTCGCGACCCGTCCCTGCCCGATCGCGTCGGTGAGATCCCAGATCGGTTCTTCCGCCACTGCCGATACGACCATCGCGACGTGCTTGCGCGTCACCGTTTCGCCCGGCCCCGCCAGCAGAGCCGCCTTCTCGATCTCCTGTCGCAACATCAGAAGCTGCGGTCCAATCCGGTCCACCAACAGCGCCGCGGCTTCGGATTCGAGGTCGATCCCCTGGCGAATCGCTTCCTGTGCCAAAAATCCGGCCAACTCCCGAGTCTTCTTCGGAGCATCGCACTCGACGAGCGCCGCCGGATCGCGAAAGCCCTTCACCCACTTGTTCCGTTTGTCGACCTTCGCGGAGATGAGTACGAGCACGCTGGCCGTCGTGGCATCGACGCGCGACAGCCAGGACTCGATCACACTCCCCCAGCTCGCGTCGAGCTTGGCGCCACGCCCCTCGGTCTCGCGCAACACGACCAGGCGTCGCTCGGCCATGATCGGCAAATGATCGAGTGCTTCTTCGAGCCGGCCCGGGGTGACCCTGCCAACCTCGAGACGGTCCACGTTGAAATCGCGAGGGCCACCGGCGAGCACGGCGGTTTCGATCGCTGCGAGGGCGTCATCGCGGAGGAGTGCCTCCGCACCCGCCAATAAATAAGCCGGCCGGACCTTTCCCTCGGCCAGCTCGGCCAGGATCGCAGCGACATTCATCCTCCACCCCGCTTCGCTGGACCGGCGGAGGGATGCGTGCGCGGACTCGACTCGCTCGGTGAATTGGACACGTCCGGAATCGGCGCCTCCATCAATTCGATCGAATCCGCGACCCGCGATGCGATCACGTCCGAAAGATGACGCAGCGCTTCGAGACGGTTGGTCCGGGTGATCTCGATATCCGCGCTCGCAAGATAGAGTTCCGACTCCGAGAGCATGCGCGGGTCCAGCCTCACGATGAGCCCGCCCGCACGCACGATCTCGAGATCCAAGACCATCGTGACCGAGTATTCGAGAGCGGCGACGAAACTCGAAAAACTTTCGCTCCGAGTGCCAAGCGGTCGAATCCGGCCTCGTAGGACCAGGTCCGCCTGCTGAGGATCGTTCACGAGATCTAGACGGCCGCGAAGACCCATCTCGCGCCGGAGCGCATCGCCGACGATCCGATCGAGCCAGGGCTCGGGTGAATCATTTCGAATGGCCATGACCGCGAGACGGGTGCGGTGGGCGGCGCCGGGATCGCCCGCAGCCCCCACCCGCGAGGACGCCCCCGGCAGCTGGCTGCGATAACCGCAGCCCGCCCCGACCAGCGGGATCGAGGCGATCAGGAAGCCGAGGAGGAGCCATCGCCCGAGACGCACCATGGCAGACCGATAGCATGGGGCGGCGGCGGCGGCCGGTCGGATCGAGGGCGCCCTCGGTCGGGCGCGAGGAGCGCACCGCGAGAGATCAGCCGCGGGAACCCCATCCGCCCCACGGAGGCGCGAATCAGCCTTCTAGCTTGAGCAGATTCTTGGCGACCGCGAGCAGATCTTCACCAACTTGCTTGGCGGCGCTGAAAAAGAGGCAATCGACCGAGGGCGCACTTCGATCCGGGTCACGGCCCGCGTCCCTCGCGTCTTGAGTTCCAGATGCCGACCTCCGGGGGCGATCAGAACGGTGCCCATTTCCAGTGGTTCTCCGCCGTGCGCCTCGCGAACGGTGAAGGGGGCGAAGCTCCGTGTGAAGCCCGCCGGCATATGCTGCGCAACAAGAAAGGTGCAGGGGGGAATCTCGCTGAAAGCACTGAAGGTCCACATCAGCGCCACCAGCCCCCCCCGTCGACGAACCGATCACGACGGCCGGAACGTGCTCTTCGGGGCGTCCCGCCCAGATCGGCACGCCCTCTCCCAGGTGCCTTCCAGGAGCACCGGCGGCGCGCTCGGAAGCCGCTCGAAAACCCTGTTGATGCGGAGATTCCGAATCGCGTGCACCTTGCGAATCAAGCCGTCCTGGATCGTCCGCGATTCGAGTCCTGCGAACACAGCCGACTTGGCGAAAAAATCCACGACGCCGAGATCCAGCGCTTTGAAGACGTCGCCCTGCCCCGCTCGGTCGCTGATCACCATCACCGGCGTCGGCCTTCTCGCCATCAGCAGTCACAGGAAAGTGAATCCGTCCATGCGAGGCATCTCGAGATCGAAGGTGATCAGGTCGGGCGTGAGCGCGAAGGTCTTCCGGAGCGCCTCCTCGCTATCCCGCGCGAGCCCGACGACCTCGATGAGAAGCGATGTCTCGAGCATGCGGGTGCTCGCCCCAGACGAAAAGGCCGAATCATCGATCACGAGAACCCTGATCGGACTTCGCCGCTCCATCAATCCGGCCCCGATCCTTCGCCTTCCGTGACACCGGCGCGGGCAAGGGCATGCCAGGCATCTTCCTTCTCTTCCCCCGGCACCGGTCTGCGATAGACGAGATCGCGACTGAGATGCTTGAGTTCGAAGTCGGGGGTCACGTTGCTCAGGGACTCGCAATGCCCCAGGAGCAGGTAGCCGCCGGGACGAAGCTTGTCGTGGAACGTGGCCATCAGTTGCTTCTTCGCATCCAGATCGAAGTAGATCATCACGTTGCGGCACAGAACCACGTCCATCGAACCGAGCAAGCTCATCTTTGCCGAATCGAGCAGATTCAAGTGCATGAAGTCGACGTGGCGCTTGACCTCGTCGGAGATACGCATGAGGCCATCCCTCTGGGCAAAATAATGTAGACGCATCGCTGGATCGGTCTCACGGAAGGAAGCCTCCCGGTAGATCCCGCCTCGCGCCTTTGCAATCGCGGCCCGACTGATGTCGGTCGCGTACACCTGAAAGTCTCTCCCCGGGTCCAGATCGGCCTCGAGGGCCATCATCACGATCGAGAAGGGCTCCTCGCCGCTCGCGCATCCCGCAGACCAGATCTTGACGGGACGCCGGTCACCGCCCTGCCGAGAGCGCATCTCGGGAATGATCTCGTTCACCAGGGCGGTCAGCTGGGCGCGCTCACGAAAGAAAAAGGTCTCGTTCGTCGTCAGCAGATCGACGAGCTTCGAGAGTTCTGCTTCGGAATTCGCGCCCTGCCGGAGTTGATAGAAATAGGATGCGAATGATCCAGCATCACACTCCTCGATTCGACGGGCGAGCCGCTTCTCGACGAGGAAGCAGGTGGCCTCATCAAATTGCAGACCGCAGCGATTGCGCAGAAGGTCCGTGAGAAGGCGGAATTCCGTGGCGCTCAGCTTCGGAGTGGAAGGCTCGTCGAACATGGTGCTGGCGTCACTCCTCCAGCCTTTCCACCGCACGCAGGATCGATTCACGCACGAAGGCATCCTCTTCGACCTCGAGCCGGCGGAGCAGATCGGGCAGACCCTTGCGGACCGCGCGATCAGAGAGGACCTGTACGACTTCCGCACGCACCGACCAATCGGTGTGCGAGACGTGGGGCAGAATCTCGACCAGAGCACTCGCATTTCCGTGCGCGCCGATACATACGATCGCAGCTCGCACGACTTCGGGCTCGGGGCGAGTCAGCACCTCGACCGCCAACCGACCGGCAAATCCTCCACCGACTTCGGTCAATGCTTCCAGACTCGCGAGAGCGACCATGGCCTCTTCGTCGAGGCAAGGACCGATCAGCCGCTCGATCTCAGCGTCCGCCACCCCCAGAGTCCGGCACAGATGACCGACCGATCGAACGACCCTGCAGACGACGCGTGGATCATCATCGGCCAGCTGGCGCACGAGAATCTCGGAGGCGTCCAGAGAGTTCGAGCGACCGAGAACATTTGCCGCAGCGATGCGCACACTGCTCGCCTCGTCTCCGAGAGCGAGTCGCAGAGCATCCCGCGTACGATCGAATCCGAATCGGTCCAACGCCTCGACCGCGGCGCGGCGCACCGCCGCCGACTCGTCCTTGAGCAGATAGCCGATCACGTCCTCGTCCTGCTCGCGCCCGAGACGTGCCAGGACCTGGGCGATCGCGCGTCGAACGGGCTCGACGGCACCCGCCAGCCGGCTCGACAGCACCTCGATCAACTGAACGTCGATCCCCGTCCCGACGGCCTCCGAATGTTCCGCCATCGCGACGATCGACCGCACGATGATCGCAACCTCCTCGTCGGCATCAGCGTCCACGTCGCGCGCGGCCATTTCGAGACGACGTACGAGATCCGGAAGTCGATCAAAGAATCCTCCCCGCCCGAGCGCACCCGCTGCCGAGCAGCGCAGCTGGACATCGTTCGACCCGAGCGCGTCCGCCAGAAGTCGTTCGGCTACGTCGCCCTCGGCTCGTCCTAGGATCGAGTAGGCCCGGGGCAGGAGATCCGTTTCGATCTCGCTCCAACTCGCCTCGAGTGCCTCGACCAGACCGCCCGAAAGGGCTTCGAGGGTACGATCCGCCAATTCCTCGATCGCGTCATCCCGACCGGCCCTGAGAATCGGAACGACTGCACGCGGATCTTCGAGCAGGCCGAGGAACTGAACCAGCATCATTCGGCTGCCCAGATCCGCCACCTCGAGCCGATCGCAAGCCGATTCGACGAGATGCTCGTTCTCCGTCGCAGCGGCGCGCAGTCGCTCGATCAACCTGCTCGCCTCGTCACCGTCCAAGCACCCAAGGGTCCGCAGAAGCGCCCCCATCGCCCCCTCCCGATTCGACCGACTCCCACTGGAGAGCCCCTTGATCAGGGCTTCGACCGCCTGGGGGTCCGTCGAGGATCCCAACAGGCCGTAGGCGGCGGGGCACAGGAGGGGTTGGTCGAGGACATCGCCGAGCGCCGTGACCTCCACGCTCGCCTCCAGTCTCGAGAGAGCACGAAGCGCGGAGAGTCGGACGCGCACGTCTTCGCCGAATTGCGTCGCGAGGCCCAATAGATGCGTGATCTCATCAGCCCCTCCGACCACGCCCAGCGCTTCCGCAGCCGCCGCACGCACGTTCGGATCGTCGTCGGCGAGGGCGTCGCGCAGAGGTACGCGCGATTCCGGATCTCCGATCGCGGCCAACACATCGACGACGTGCTTGCGAACATCGACATCCCGACTCGAGAGCTGCGTGACGAGCGCAGCGGTCACACGGGTTCCACAGGCGACCAGTACCTCGGACGCGGCGTTTCGACGCTCCGAGTTCTCACCATCGGCCAGAGAAGCAACAAGCCTTTCCTGCACCGCCTCGTCTTTGCGACACGCGACGAGGCGCTCGACCGCCGCCTTCCGAACACGCCAGCCGGAATCGCCCAGACAACGTACGAGCCGTTCGGCTGATTCTTCGGCGGGAAGGAGCAATAGCCGCTCAACCGAGAGTCTACGGACTTCCTCATCCGAGTTCTCGAGCCCGTCGAGGATATTCCGTCGCTCCTCCTGGGAGAGCGATTCCGTCACCCTAGTCCGCCACGCTCCGCCGCCACGCGTTTCAGTTCATCGATGATGAAGTCGGTCTCGGCACGAATCTCTTCCGAGACACGCTGGCGCAGCAGCGCACGAGCTTCCTGGATTTCGAGATCTAGGGCCTGCTCGAGATTCCCATCACGGATGGCGTCATCGAATTTATCCGGCGAATAGAGCAGCATCTCGGACACGGCGATTCGAGCCAGGCGCAAGGCACGTTCCCGCTCCGCAACGACCTCCCGACCCTCATCTTGCGGATCCGCCATGGGCTGGTCGGATACCGGGTCCGGCGTTTCGACGGCCGGCGACGATTTGATTTCGAAATCGGCTTCCGGCACGGGCGACGGCAGCGAAACCGCCTCGGGCGTGGGCGGCGGCACGGCAGCGGGCTCGACGCGCGGCCGAGCGATCGCATCCGGACCTGCGACCTCGTTCAACGGCAGTCCGGCTTCCTCGAGGATCGACTTCAGACCGTCCGGAAGGTCCGGCCCTTCGATATAGACATCCGCACCGTAGAGATCGGTTGGATTCCGCCTATAGCGGTCTTGGTCATGGATCGCACCGACCAGGACGACCCTCGTGTTCCGCAGGCTCTCGTTCCGTTTGATGACCTCACATACCTGGAAGCCAAACATCTTGGGCAGCGCGGCGTCGAGCACGACGGCGGCGGGAAGCATCCGCTGGATCGACAACATCGCTTCGACACCGTCGTGCACGAGATGCTGCGCGAGTCCCCAGCGCGCGACCGCCTCCGCGCTCTTTTTGCCACGCGCCTCATTGGAATCCGCGATGATCACCAGACGCGCCGGATCGATCTCGGGAGCTGGAAGAGGCGTATCCACGGGAGGGGGCGTCACCGTGACCACAGGAGCCTCGGCTGGCGTTTCCACGACGGGCGGGACAGGCGCGACGTCCTGCACCCTGGGTACGCGGACGAGAAAGACCGCGGAACATTTCGTGCATCGAAGCTTCGCCCCATCGGGACCGATCCGATCCGCGTCGACGCGATAGCGAGCACTACATTTCGGACACCCAGCAACCATCTTCATTCCCCCAACACTCGGGCGATCCCACCCGATGATCTGGTTCAGCAGCGAAGACGATCTACGCCTTTGCACAATCCCTCGGCCTCTGCCGTCAACTCGGCGATCGCAGAGCGCGTACCCTCGACGGCGCCTTCATTCGCGCGGCTCTCGACGGCCACGCGGCGAGAAACCCTGTGACGCGGGAGCAGGCATCCGTTTGCTCGCGGACCGACTTCACGATCTCACTGATCCGGGTCCCACTCTCGCGGGATGCCTCGGTGATTTCTTCGAGGGTTCGACCCGCCTCGGCGGTGAGGTCGATACCGCCCATGACGCTGGCCGAGCCGGCCTCAATCGCGCCGATAGCGTTCTCGCTCTCCTCCTGAACGGCGCTGATCAACCCACCGATCTCCTTCGTGCTCGCGAGCACGCGACTGACCAGTTCCTTGATCTCGTCGGCGGCCACGGAGAATGCCTTGCCCTGTTCTCCCGCCTGGGCGTCGAAACGATGCCCAGGGGAATCGAAGCGTATTTCTCGTTGTTCCCGATGAAGGACACCAACTCGAGGTCGTCGATATCCGGAATGTTGAGATCGGTGACGACGAGGTTGAAATCTTCGCGAGGCAGGAAGCGTAGGGTTTCGGACCCTCTTTCCACCTCGACGATCTTGAGGGGGGGCTCCAGACCCTCGACCCTCGAGGCTCAAGACAAGGAGCGATCTCATCGTCGCGGAGTCCTCTACGATCAGAATGCGCTGCAAGATCATCTCCCGGATGTGGAGTTGCGCGGTCGTGATTGATCTTCTGTATCGGTAAGGCGGGCAGAGTCTTGAGGTCGGCACAGAGCGCAACTCGAGTTCGAAAGCGGACTCGGCGTAAAGTTCCCGACGCTCCGCATGTAGGCGAATGAACACGCATCAATCACAGCGGGACGTGATCTGAGCGACCGTCGGCGTCCGCTTCCCAGAGCGCCCGTTCGAGAGCGGCGCGATCCAGCGCCAATCCGGCCCGATGGAGCGCCACCTCGAGCCCACTCGTGTCGGGCATCGGCGCATCACTCGTCACCTGGCCACCATAGATCAGCGCGATCACGGACGAGCTGCTCTCGACCGGCCCCAGATAGAACGGCTCCGGCTGCTCGCCCCCGAAAAGGTCGAGGAGCGCCCGATCCACCTCTGTCGTCGGCACGCCGAGATGGGGCTCGCCCGTCTCCAGGACATGCCGGACCCAGCCTTCTTCGAGGGTCTGGAGCGAAAGCGGTTGCGTCGACGCGAGTGGACCGACCTCGGGGACCGGCAACCCGCACCCCGCGATCGCGAAGATCTCATTTTCACGCACGATCAGAATCGCGACCCGGGCGAAACCCTCGGCGGCATAATCCAACACGACGGACAGAATCTCCCCACGCGACGAAGCGCCCTGCAGCCTGGCCATTGCATCCCGGAGAGCCCGGATACTCACCGTCTGTGGCTGGCTGCCCGCCGGCTAGGGCGGCGGGGATCCGCCCGGCCGCCCGAGATATTCGGTCAGCGCGCGCAAGAACGTCTGGCTCGCGATCACCCCATCGTCTTCGTTCCGCTCGGCCAGGAGATGACGCGCGGGGCGCACAAGGAGCCCGTCGAGGGCGGCGGGGATCACCGGCGACGCAGCCTCGTCGTCATCGCGCAGACCGAGAACAACCGACCGAGGCGCCTGCACCTTGAGTCGCTTGACGAAATCCCCGAGCCCTCGGATCCCCGAGAGCGGATCAATCTGGGTCTCGAGCGAGATCAGGACGAACGGTGCCTCACCGCGGATCAGGTATTGACGGATCCGCGAGAGCCCCTGATCGGCCTTCTGAAAGACGTGAACTCGCGCGAATTCAGCTTGGATCGAGGCCTTCACCCAGTCGAGCACCATCACGTCGGGCTCGATCAACACGACCGGCAGCTTTTTCGCCACCGTCACCGGGGGCGATTCGGGCGGCGGCTCCGCAACGACCGGGGGCTCGATGCCAATCGCAAGGTCCGCCAACTCGTCCGCGGCGACGGCCCGTTCGACCACACGTGTGACCAGCGCGTCGGCGGCGTTCTCCACAACGAGAGGTGTCACGGATTCGACCGGATCGGATGCCAGGAGATCGGCGTCGGGGAAGTCATCATCGACCCTTTCATCCTCGAGAAGCATCTCGACATCGTCGCCGTCCAAACCCGCGTCGAGCGCATCGAGGCCGAAGGTCGGATCCGCCAGCGGCTCCCCGCTAGGTGGACTCGTTGCGGTGTCCGGATCGATTTCCCCCTCCGAATCCCGCGCCCGCTCATCCCCTAATCGCAGGCCTTCCATCGCGATGTATTGGGCGTTGAGGCCGGTCGACAGGATCAGTTTCGGATCGTCGGGATCGAGTTCGGTGCGGACATCGAAACTGAAATCTCCGGCCGGCCAGGTGAACATTTCGAGAATCGCTGCCTCGACGGAGTCGCGGATGAGAGTCTCGATTCGCTCCGTCGTCAATCCGGCCTCGCTGGCGAGGGTCTCCTCCATGGGCTTGCCCTGATCGCGGGATCGGGCGACCGAAGCGTCGTAGCCGGCGGGATCGATGAACCCACCGCTCACCAGCAGCTCGCGCAGGTCGTTGGGATCACCCTTCAGGCGACCCGCCTCGACCAGACCCTCGCGAAAAACGATTCGGCCGGACCCGTGGTCACACGCGAGCGCCAATACCCCGGACTTCCGCGACAGACTGATGATCTGCAGGATGTCTCCGAGGCTCAGGTCCTCGAGATTGCCAACCAGGCTCATATTGCCCCCCACGCCCGCTCGCTCGAACGGGCATGCGTGTGCCCCTGGGCGCGGCACCAGAGCCGGTCGCCCCCCACCTAGGATCGGCTGGCCTCAGCGGGACTTGACCGGGACCGGCATCCGAGAGCACCGAAGCCGCCCACGCGACCCGGACTCCCGCCGCTATCACGGAATCGCCACTCGGCTTGCCGGAGAATTGCCGACGAATGTCTGGTCGGTTCATCCCTGATTCGAAACAGAGAACGCGGTCAGCGCGATTCGAGACTGGAATCGTCCGTGGACACCAGAACCGAATCCCGTCCCGCCGCATCCCGGGCGCTCTCGAAGGCACGAAAAACGCCGGCCACCTCGGCCTTGGGCACGCAGACCTCGAGGGTCATCGGATCCAGCGCGTCCCGCCACGCGTCGAGAACCCCCACCACGAGCGCAGCGGCGTGTCGCGGGACGTCGTCCGACGCGATTCCGAGCGGTGTCAGCGCAACGCTCCTGAGTCGCAATCTGCGACAACGATCCAGCGCCTGCCGCGTCTCGTCGCTGACGCGCAGTTGGTCATAGGCCTGTCGATCGCCCAAGCCGAGCAGCATGAAGCGCGGCGCCCGAAGCGCCCGACCGCACCCGATCAACATCGCTTCGCCACTCTTGCCCGAGAGGTCGCCGCTCTCGATCCTCCTCGAGAGACCGCCGCAGAGCCGCCAATCCGCACGCGCGGCCCCGCCCCGCAGAGGGCGTTCGTCCGAAAAAAAACCGGCGACCGCGATCTCGCTCTCGACGCGTTCCAACGGGCGGGCCGTCAGGATCAACTCGATCTGGGCATTCATGCGACGCGCACCTCCCGAGCCACGGCGTCGAGGATGCCATTGACGAAGGAGGGGGACGTATCGCTCCCGAATCGACGGGCGAGATCGACGGCCTCGTCGATGACGACGGCGACGGGGGTCTCGGTATCCCGAAGCTCGAAGACCGCGAGACGCAAGACATTCCGATCGACGGCCGCCATTCGCGAGACGCGCCAATTACGGGCGTGTTGGCCCACGATCTCGTCGAGTTCCACTGCCCGTGCCGCGACACCGGCGACGAGTTCTCGGGCAAAAGCGATCGCACTCCTCGGCACCGAGAAATGTTCGGTGACCCGATCGAAGGCAGTCGCGCTCGCCACGGCCGGGTCGAGCACGACAACGTCGTCCTCCACGTCTCCCTCGACCGCCTGTTCTTCGGCGACCTCGGGCTCCGCCCGAACCAAGCGCCTCGCGGGCCGCGAATGCGCAGCGGGACCGGTAGGTGGCATGGCCCGAGAGGGTGCATCGGAATACTCCGCGGCGCTGGAAAGAGGCGCGGGCGACGTTCGCGGTCCGACGGACCCCCTCGAAGCTCGGGCGGCTCGAGCCACCCGGGCATCTCGCGGCCCGGTCTCACCGAGATCCAAGGCGTAGAGCACCTGAAGCGCGATCTCGCGTCCCGCGTGACGACCGCCGCTCGCCGCGTTCGCAGAATCAGTCACGAGGCCATCACGTCCGCACGAGTCGTGACCACCGAAGAGCCATCCAGCCCCCCCAATAGGCGGACCATCTCGACCGCGGCCAACGCGACCTCGCCCCCCTTGTTGCCGTCACTCCCGCCGGCGCGGGCAAGGGCCTGGTCGATCGTATCGGTCGTCAGAACGCCGAAGCCGACGGGCACAGCACAACTCCGCATGATCTCCCGCACACCGTCGGTCACGCCCCGGCACACGTACTCGAAATGCGGGGTCCCGCCGCGAATCACCGACCCCAGCGCCACGATCGCATCGAAACGCCCGCTCTCCGCGATCCGCCGCGCCGCCTGCGGAATCTCGAAGGCACCGGCTACCCAGAAGAGCTCCAGATCATCCGCATCCGCCCCGTGTTCGACCAGCGTCTCGTGAGCGCCGTCGATCAAGCGAATCGAAATCAGATGATTAAAACGCGAAACGACCAACGCCACGCGCAGACCCGTCGCATCGACCGATGGTGTCGCAACTCTCATAGCGTCCGAACCTCGTGATCAGCCGGAATACGGATCGTCATCGAGACCCCCGGGGTCGTACGATACGGATTGCCCGCTGCGACCTTCATTTCTTTCGTCTCCCACCGACCTTGCGGCGCCGCGCGCCCGGCGACGGTTCACGGCGAATCATTCCATGGATGTGCAGATCCTGCTCCCGTCGAGCCACTCGAATCGGATCGAGCGAAACCGCATCGATGAGCCGGGAGAGTTCGAGAGGACCGAGCCCCGGCTTGCCGTCCCCGCCGATCAGGATCGGCGCGAGCATCCAGTGTACCTCGTCGACCAGATCCGCTCGCAGGAGCGCGGCTGCAAGGCCTCCTCCCCCTTCGACGAGCACGCTGGTCAAGCCTTCCTCGGCCAGCCGCCCAAACGCGGGAGCGAGATCGACATGGCCTCTTGCCGCCGAAGGCACCTCGAGAACTCGACCCGCCACCGCACGAATGCGGCGAATCCCGCGCGCGCGCGCGCGACACACCACCCAGGTGCGCGCCGCACCGGACCCGGTCAGCAACCTGGACGTCGCCGGAACCCGAAGGCGGCCGTCCAAGAGGACCCGAATCGGTTCGCGCGCGACGCGCCCGCCACGCCGCACGCTCAACTCGGGATCGTCCACCAGTGCGGTCTGCGAGCCAACCATGACCGCATCATGTGCATCACGCAGGCGGTGCACGAATTCTCGGGAGGCGGGTCCGGTGATCCAGCGCGACTCGCCGGTGGCCGTTGCGATCCGTCCATCGAGGGTCGTCGCCAGTTTGAGCGTCACCCAGGGTCGCCCGCGTTCACAAACGGACAGGAAGCCGCGATGTTGGTGGCGGCACTCGGCTTCGAGAACGCCGGTGGTCACCGCAACACCGCCGCGGCGCAGACGCGCGAAGCCCTTGCCGGCGACCCGCGCGTGAGGATCGCGGCAGCCTGCGACAACGCGCGCGATCCCCGCCTCGAGTAACGCCTCGGTGCAGGGGCCCGTTCGCCCCTGAAAATTACACGGTTCGAGGGTCACAGCGATCGAGGCCCCGCGCAGCGTCCGATCGCCGTATCGCCGCCGAACCTTCTCGATCGCGTCGATCTCGGCATGTGCCCCACCAGGCGGACGGGTGAATCCGCGACCCAGAACGCGATCGCCACGAAACACGACAGCTCCCACGCTCGGATTCGGATGGGTGCGCCCGTCGCCACGCGCCGCCACCCCGAGAGCGAGTCGCATCATCCGCTCATCGCGCGCGGACGAATCCCCGCGCGCCCGCGATGTACGGGATCGAACGGAACTCATCGACGCGCTCGAAAGGACCTCACCGTCCCCTCGACTGAATCCGCCCCCTCGGAGGCATCGCCATGCACGGGTTCGTCGGAGATCTCGGCGAAGAAGGCCTCATAGTCGCTCGGACTCGAGAAATCGCGGAAGACCGAGGCGAAACGAACGGCCGCGAGGGCGTCGATCGCAGATAACTCTTCGAGTACCCGCCGGCCGATGTGCACGCTCGTCACCTCGCGTTCGCCGGACTCATGAAGACCGCGCTCGACACGGTCGACCAGCCTTTCGACGGCTTCGGTCGAAACCGGCCGTTTGACGCACGCGTGTTCGACACCGCGCCGGAGCTTGGTGCGGTCGTATTCCTCACGACGTTCGTCGTGCTTGATGACACGTGGGAGCGTCTCCTCGATTCGTTCGCGCGTCGTGAAGCGACGACCGCATTCGTCGCATTCCCGTCTCCGGCGAATCTCGGACCCGTCCCGAGCCAGGCGCGAATCGATGACACGATTCCCATCGTCAGTGCAGAACGGACACTGCACGCTTCAGTCCGTCTCGTTCCATCGCTCCACATAGAGCGGGAATTGGCGGCAGAGATCGGCCACCTCACCTCGAATCGCTTCGAGATTCTCCGAATGGGTGGGCTCCGTGAGGACCCGGGAGAGGAACTCGCCGATCTGGACCATCTCGGCCTCGCGCATCCCGCGCGTCGTGACCGCCGGAGTTCCGATCCGCACCCCCGAGGTCACCGCCGGCTTGCGCGGATCGAAGGGAACCAGGTTCTTGTTCGCCGTGATTCCCGCGAGGTCGAGCGCGTTCTGGGCGGCCTTGCCCGTCGTCTCGCGACCGACGAGGGAGAGCAGGAAGAGATGATTATCCGTGCCACCGGAAACGACCTTGAAATCCTTGCTCTGCACGGCATCGGAGAGCGCCTTCGAGTTGGCCACGATCTGCTCGCAATAGGCGCGGAAATCCACCGACAGCGCCTCCTTGAAGGCGACGGCCTTGCCAGCGATCACGTGCATCAGGGGCCCGCCCTGTAGTCCCGGGAAAATCGCGCTGTTGATTTTCTTCGCCCAATCCTCGTCGCACAGGATCAGACCGCCGCGCGGACCACGAAGGGTCTTGTGCGTCGTGCTCGTAACGATGTGTGCCTTGCCGACCGGGCTCGGGTGGACCCCGGAGGCGACGAGACCTGCAATATGGGCGATGTCGGCAAAGAGGAGAGCGCCGACTTCGTCGGCGATCGAGCGGAAGATCTCGAAATCGATCGTGCGTGAATACGCCGTTGCGCCGCACTGGATCATCTTGGGAGAGTGGGCGAGCGCCAATTCGCGCAGCTGATCGTAATCGATCCGTTCATCCCCCTCGGAGACTCCGTAGGGAACGATCGTGAAATGCTTGCCGGAGAAGTTGACCGGGCTGCCGTGTGTGAGATGGCCGCCGTGATCGAGGTTCATCGCGAGAACCGTATCTCCGCGCTGAAGGACCGCTTCGTAGACCGCGGCATTCGCCTGGCTCCCGGAATGCGGCTGGACATTGGCGTGATCCGCCCCGAAGAGTTCCTTGGCCCGCTCGATCGCGAGATCCTCGACCTCATCGACCTCTTCGCAGCCGCCATAATAACGACGGCCGGGATAACCCTCGGCGTATTTGTTCGTCAGGACCGAACCCACCGCTTCGAGAACGGCCTCGGAGACGAAATTTTCCGACGCGATCAGCTCGATCGAGAGGCCCTGGCGGCGGCCCTCCCGGCGGACAAATTGGGCGACTTCCGGATCGGTGCGGTCGAGGTGGGGCGTCAGGGAGGCGGCGGAGGGAATCTGTTGGGACATTTTCAACCATGTTCCTCGCACGAAGCCGCCAAACTACGGGACCTCGAGCTGCATCCGGGCATCTGAGGGGGCGAGGCGCTGACAATAGCGGGCGGGGAGCGCCGGGTCAGGCGTCGGGATGCGAGAAGATCAGGCTTCCGTTGGTTCCACCGAATCCGAATGAATTCGACAGGATGTGCGCCACCTGGGCCGGCCGGGCCTTGCCCGCGACATGGTCGAGTTCGCAGCCCGGGCCCGCCGTCTCGAGGTTGATGGTGGGAGGCAGGCGTTGGGCGTGGAGGGCCGAAATGGCCAAAATCGCCTCGAGCGCGCCAGCGGCCCCGAGCAGATGACCGGTCGCCGACTTCGTCGCGGAAACCGGCAGATGATCGGTCCATCGGCCGAAGACCTCGCGCAGGGCCCGCGCCTCGACGACATCCCCGATGGAGGTCGAGGTCGCGTGGGCGTTGACCGCATCGACGCGACTCGGCTCGAAGCCGGCCCTCGCGAGTGCCGACCGCATACAACGAATCGCCCCCGCCCCGCTTCGGTCCGGCGCACTCAGGTGAAAACCATCTGCCGATGCACCGTAGCCGGAGAGGACCGCGAGGGGCTGGGCCCCGCGCGCCAGCGCATGATCCTCGGCTTCGAGCACCAGAACAGCGGCCCCCTCTCCTAACACGAAGCCATCGCGCCCAACGTCGAAGGGGCGGCTCGCGCGTGTGCTCTCGGAGTTTGGTGAGAGCGCTCGCATCGCGGCAAAACCGGCGATCGTCAGCGGCACCATCGGCGCCTCCGCCCCTCCGGCGAGCGCGACGTCGACCACCCCGCGCGCGATCGCCTCGGCCGATTCGCCGAGGGCATGGGTACTCGTCGCGCAGGCGGTCGAATGGGAGAGATTGGGACCACCGAGCCGGAAGTGGATCGACACCATACCGCTGGGCATGTTCACGATCGAATAGGGAACGACAAAGGGAGAAACCCGGCGCGCGCCCTTCGTCTCGAGGATCCTCTGGTTGGCGATCAGTGTCTCGACGCCACCGACCCCGGAGCCGATCGCGACCATCACGCGTTCCCGATCGGTCGCATCGAAATCGAGACCCGCGTGGGAGACGGCCTCCTGGGCGGCAAGCAGCGCAAACCGCAACACGCGATCCATTCGCCTCGCTTCTTTGGACGGAACATTCGCGAGTTCGGGCTCGTCCTTCACCTCACAAGCGATCTGGACAGGCAGATCAGAGGGATCGAAACGCGTGATCCGCGCTGCCCCGGAACAACCCTCCACGACCGATTCCCAGGTCGTGGCGACATCCGAGCCATTTGGGGTGAGACAACCCAACCCCGTCACCACCACCCTCCTGCTCTGCGAAACGGAAGGCGCGACCGGCAAGGCGCTAGTCCCCGACACGCTCTTTGAGATACCCAATGGCGTCGGAGATGGTCTGCATCTTCTCGGCATCATCGTCGGGGATCTCGATGTCGAAGGTCTCCTCGAGCGTCATGACGAGTTCGACGATATCCAGCGAATCCGCACCGAGATCGTCAATGAACGAGGCGTTGAGCAACGCCTCGTCCTTGGAGACGCCCAGTTGTTCGACGATCAGATCGGTGACGCGTGCTTCGAGAGACATAGCTGGAGATCCTCCACAACTCGATCCGGAATGAGATAGAAAGGCTAGCGCCGTCCCCCCGGTACGGCGATGCCAGACAAACCTCAATAGGCGCTCGAGCCTTTCATTCTGAGACAGTTCCTGCAACGAATTCGCGGACTTCGTCCAAGTCAGCGAAAGAGGCAAAATTCGCCCGGCGGGCTCGACGCTCGATCCGCGCAATCAGGCCCGAGAGCACCCGCCCGGGACCGACCTCGAGGAATTGATCCACACCGAGGGCCTTCATCCGCGCGACCATATCGCTGAATCGAACGGGTGCGGTCACCTGCTCGCGAAGCAGAGCGGGCATCCGAGAGGCATCGGCATTCGGCTCGGCCTCGACATTCGTGATGAGGGGCGGCACGGCCTCTGAAAAGACGAGCCGGCCGAGTTCGATTTCGAGCTTCTCGGCCGCGGGCTTCATCAGGGTGCAATGAAAGGGTGCGGACACCGGCAACGGCACGGTCTTCTTGGCGCCGAGTTCCCTGGCCTGTAAGCAGGCGGCTTCGACACCCGCTGCGTCGCCCGCAATCACGGTCTGCTGGGGCGAATTGAAATTGGCCGGGGTCACGACCAATCCGGTCTCGTGCGCCGCCTGGCGACAAGCATCGGAGACGACGTCGGGCGCGACACCCATCACCGCAGCCATCGCACCCCGACCCTCGGCCACGGCGTCCTGCATCAGGCGACCGCGCAGGTTCACGGTGCGCACGGCGTCCTCGAAACCCAATGCTCCGGCGGCCACGAGCGCGGAATATTCTCCGAGGCTATGCCCGCCGACAAACGCGGGTTCGAGCGATCCGAGCTCTTCTTCGAGCGCGCGCAGCAGCGCGATGCTCGTCGTCAAGATCGCTGGCTGTTGAATTTCGGTACGACGCAGCTCGTCTTCGGGGCCCTCGAAGCAGAGCTTCGAAAGCGAGGTCCTAATCGAAGCGGAAATCGCCTCGTCGGCCTCTTCGAAAACCGCACGCGCCGCCGGCGACGCTTCGAAGACGTCGCGGCCCATGCCGACCTCTTGCGAGGCTTGCCCCGGAAAAAGAAGAGCGAGCATCGACGTTATTCGTCGTCGACTTGGATGATCGTCCGGCCCTTGTAGGAGCCGCAGGCTCCGCAAACCCGATGCGGCGCCTTGGGGGCTCCACATTGCGGGCAGGTGCTGGTCGCGGGCGCGCTCAGCGAGTCATGGCTTCGGCGCTTGTCACGTCGCGCCTTCGAGGTTTTTCGCTTCGGTACGGCCATTGGATCCGTATTCCCCATCGTACTCCGGCGTACGCCGGTTCATGTGATTGTACTTCGAAGCCGCTCCAAGCGGCCTCGCCCGCGGCTCGAATGCGGAGTGAGTTGCCCAGCATCGATTCCGCGATCTTCGTTTCTTTCCTGACTTCCCCGCCTATCCGCCCTGCCCGCCGCCCTGGTCTTGCTTCAGGCTTGCGAGCACCGCAAAGGGCGACTCGATCTTCTCGTCTTTGCAGTCACAACCCGTCGCGGTCCCCGGCGACTGTTGGCTGCGCTGCTCGTCGGGGCCGTTTCTATTCTCACCGCAATGCGAGCAGATTCCCAGACACGCATCGTCGCAAAGGGGCTGAATCGGCATCGCGAGCGCGATCACCTCACCAAAAAAATCGTCCAATCGAACGACCGATCCCCGATACAGACCTGCCTCGAGATCTTCCCCGAGGCAGAGTCCGTTCTGAGCGAGCCCCCGCTTCCCCTCCGGATCCACAGACTCGTGGCCCTTGATGGGACTCAACGCCAGCCGGTACGTGTCATGAAGCGGATGAGGATAGCGCTTGACGCAGCGGCTGCACTCGCGACCCACCCGACCGCTGACCGCCCCCTCGATGAAGACTTCGTCCTGCACCCGGGACGCGGACAGAACGAAGCGGAAGGGCTCCTCAACTTCACACATCTCAGTCTGGGTCGCCCGCTCCCGGTCGCCCCACCAGGTCCCGCTCACATCGAATTCGAGGCGTTTCGGCTCCTCGGTCAGCCGCTCGATCTGGATCAGGAAATCGGGCATGTCCGGCATTTCCTGGCGTTCGCCAAGGGATTGGGCGAGTTCGCGGCCAAATCAGGGAAATCAGGGAGTAAAGCGGTTTGAATCCGGCACTTTGCGGGCTCTTCAGGCAGGGCCAGGGGCATAGCGCAACCGCCCCGCCCAAGGCAACACGAAGCCCGGATTCTGCCGGAGGGCGGTCCGACCTGCGATATGCTCCGCGCCCCATGGCCACCATCCGAACTCGATTCGCACCTAGCCCCACGGGGTTTCTCCATATCGGCGGCGCCCGCACAGCGCTCTTCAATTGGGCCCTCACCCGTCGGCTCGGCGGGGAATTCGTCCTCCGGATCGAAGATACCGACCTCGAACGATCGACCCGCGCCTCGGAGGAGGCCGTCCTCGACGGGTTGCGCTGGCTCGGGATCGATTGGGACGAGGGCCCACATCGCCAGACTGAAAGAGCGGATCGCCACGCCGAAATCGTCGAAGCGTTGCTCGACTCCGGTGCCGCCTACCGCTGTGTCTGCGCCAAGGAAGATCTCGAAGCACGCCGAGAAGCCGATGTCGCCAATGGCGGCAAGGGAATCTACGACGGCTGCTGTCGCGACCTCGCGCTCGGCCCCGATTGCGGCACCCACGTCGTGCGGCTGCGCATCGACCACGACAGCTCTCTGCGCTGGGACGATCTCGTCTTCGGTCCGAGCGGTCAGCACGCGAGCGAGATCGGGGACGGCATCATCCGCCGAAGCGATGGATCTCCGCTCTACCATCTCGCCGTCGTCGCCGACGACCTCGACATGGGCATCACCCACGTCGTGCGCGGTGCAGACCACCACAGCAACACGCCCTTTCAACTCGCTCTCTACAGCGCACTGGGGGCCACGCCGCCGATCTTCGCCCACGTGCCGCTGATCGTGGCGGAGAGCGGCCGCAAACTCTCAAAGCGAAAGGACCCGGTCTCCTTGCAGCAGTTCAAGGCCGACGGATACCTGCCGGAAGCGATGCTGAACTGGCTGGCGCGACTCGGCTGGTCCCACGGGGATCAGGAGCTCTTCTCTGCCGCGGAGATCGTCGATCACTTCGACCTCGAGCATGTGGGGCGATCGGGGGCGCAGGCGGATCTCGGCAAACTCGACTGGCTCTGTCAGCACTACCTGAAAGAGCGGTCCGCAGACTCACTCTTCGAGGCCGTCAGCCCCTTTCTCGATTCCGTCGCGGGTCGCCCCGTCGCGCGTGACGAGTCCATCGATCAGACCCTCGATCTCCTGCGCGAGCGAAGCAATCAACTCGTCGAAATGGCCCAGAAGGCGAGCTTCGTCTTGAACGACGAGATCGAGATCGAGGCTGGCGCGGCCAAGAAACATCTGCGCCCGGTCGTCCTCGATCCCCTCGAATCCCTCGCCGAAACGCTCGGTGCGTTAGGCGACTGGACAATCGAGAACCTCGAACGCGCCTTCGAGGAGACTTGCAAGGCCCACGGGGATCTCAAGCTCGGCAAGCTGGCCCAGCCCGTCCGCGTTGCGGTCACGGGAACCGGTGCCTCACCGGGGATTTACGAGACCCTCGAGGTCGTGGGCCAGGACCGCACGCTCGGGCGCCTGCAGAGGGCCTTGGCGTTCATCCGCGCGCGAGCCGCCGAGGGCTGAGCGTCCACGACCGCCGAGACGCGCCCCGCAGATCACAGGACACGAAGCAGCCAGAAGGGCGGCAGAAAAAGGATCGCCACGGTTCCGATCGCGATGGCGGGTGCAAAACCAAAAGGGCGACCGAGGGCCCCGCGAGCGATTGCTTGAGCACCACCCAGAATCAAGCCGACGAGTGAAGAAGCGAGGATCGTGTCGACTACACCCGCAGGCCCGACGACCGCCCCGATCATCGCGAGCAGCTTGACGTCCCCGAGCCCGAGACCCGGAAACCACAGCCAATAATCCGCCTCGCCGGGTCTTGGAATGTCTTCCCCTTCCCCGGGCCAATGCTCGAATTCGCGCCCCATCGCGACCGACACGCGCGCATGAAGGAACGCGACGAACCAGAGCACACCCCCACCGACGAGCGCCCCGATCAACGCGCGGACCAAAGCCTCCAGCCAGACTTCGCCGTAATGCGCCTGGATCGCGGGAACGACGAGCAGCGAAGCCACCAGGCCGCCCAGCGAAATCGAATCCGGGATGATCTGGTGATCGTGATCGATCATCGCCGCAGCGACAAGTGCCGCTGCGAACAAGCAATAGGTTGTCGTCCACCAGGTCGGGCCGAAGCGCCACGCGACGGCCGCAAAGAGCAGGCCCGTCAGCAATTCGACCGCGGGATAACGAAGCGAAATCGATGTCCCGCAGCCGCGACATTTCCCGCGCAGCCAGAGGAACGAGAGAATCGGGATATTGTCCCAGGGCTTGATCTGGGCCTCGCACTCGGGGCAATGCGAGGGCGGAAACACGATGCTCTGCCCGAGCGGAACGCGGTGGATCACGACGTTCAGGAAGGATCCCACCAGCAACCCGAAGATCAGGGCGATCGGCATCAGCGCGCCCGGCGCTATCTCGATCGTCATCCTCCCCCCATCCGCCGTTCTTGCCCGGACCGCGCCGCTCGAACTCTACGTCATTCGACGATCGACGCCCCATCTCACGACGACGTCCCCCGCCGACTCGAACTATTTCAGATCTCGCCGATTGAAGATCATCGATCCCACCAGAAGCGCGCAGACCGTGTACCCGAGTGCATAGATGAGGGCCAGGACGATCTCGGAGCCGGGGATCGGCAGGCCGTGGACCGCCTCTAGCGTCTTGTTGAAGGCCTCGAAATCTGGCACCAGCATGAAGACGAAGCTCGACATCGCCGAAACCGAGTCGAGGTCCGACTGCTGCCCCAGCGCTCGCAGGTCACGCGAGAGATGGCCGATCATCCAGAGCCCGGTCGTAAAGAAGGCGGCGAGCATCGGCGTCGTAAAGGCTGAGAACAAGGTGGCGATCGCGACCAGCACCATCAGCTCCAACCCGACCATCGCGATCGCGATCCCGTGATTCAGACCGAGCGGCGCCCCAGCAAAGGTAGAGACGAGGGCAAAGGCGGCGGCCATCAAGACGAGCTGAATCCAGACCGTAGTGGTCAGCCCAACCCATTTGCCGAGCAGGAATTCCGTTCGTGAAACGGGTTTGGAGAGGATCGTGTAGATCGTTCGGCGCTCGACTTCGTTGTAGATCAGCCCGATCCCGAGAAAGATCGCAATGCCCCCGCTGAACAAGCGAATGGCGGCCATTCCCATGTCCTGAAGGATCTCGTCGACCTCGACATAGGAGAGTGTCGCCAGCACCAAACCGGACGCGATCATCATGAGACTGAATCCGAGGAGCGTGTAGAGCAACTTGTTTCGGATCGCCTCGCGGAAGGTATTCACCGCGATGGCGGAGACGCGAACGAATCGACTCATGCCGTCTCCCCCGCCCGCACGGCATCGAGGAAAACCTCCTCGAGCGAGTTGCGATGGGGCATCACCGAAACCACCTGGGCACCAGCCGTCATGACCAGCCCGAGCACGTTGTGGACATCCTTCTCCGCGACGCGAATCTCGATTCGCTCGCCGAGTCCGTGCATCTCGAGGTCGAAACGCTCGTGGATCTGGTCCGCGATCTCCGGCGAGAGCTGGGCCAACACGATATCCGTCCGACGCCCGGTATCGGGCATAAAATCCTCGATCCGGCCCTGATGGCGAATCGCGCCCTTCACGATGATCGCAACGCGATCACAGATCATCTCGACATCGTGCAGAAGATGGGTGTTCATCAGGACGGTTTTGCCTTCGGCGCGCAGGGACAGGATCACGTCCCGGATCTCCTTTCGCCCGATCGGATCGAGTCCGCTCATCGGTTCGTCCAGAAAGACGACCTTGGGATCATGGATCAAGGCCTGGGCGACGCCGACGCGCTGGAGCATCCCCTTCGAGTAGGTCCGCAAACGAGCATCCGCGGCATGTCCGAGATGCACCTGGCCGAGAAGTTCATCGACGCGTGCGCTGCGATCCGAAGCCGACACGCCCGAGAGTCGCGCATGGAAGTCGAGGATCTCGCGCGCGGTCAAGAATGGGTAGAAATAGGGGTTCTCCGGAAGAAATCCGATCTGACGCCGAAATTCGGACTCCTCCACGTCGCAGCCCAGGATCGAAGCCGATCCCTCCGTCGGGCGGATCAACCCCATCAGGATCTTCAGCGTTGTCGTCTTGCCGGCCCCATTGGGTCCCACGAAGCCAAAGATCTCACCGTCGTGCACCTCGAACGTGACGCCGTGCAACACGCGTTTGCGAACCAGCCCGAAACCGGGGCGAAAATCCTTGACCACGTTCTGGACGCGGATGATTTCGGCCTTCTCAACCGTCACGTCGATCCGCCCCCCGACCCAACTGGCGATCGGTTCGTTCGATCTCGAGACCACGACTTTCGAAGCGTTCGCGATCGAAGCCCGAGAAGTGAACCTCGTAGCGTTTCCCCAGATAGGAAGAAACGACGCGGTCCGTGTCGGGCTCGATCTGCCAGATCGAGCCCCGGGAAAGGGAATCGGGAATGGCATCCGGTTCGGGACTCGGCAGCCTCTCGAGCACGCGAAATCGGCCTCGAATCAGGTCGTCCACGGACTCGATGTCGCGGCCCGCAAGATCGCGATAGGCGTCGCGTGCGCGCTCGATGTGGCGAGCCTTGTACTCGATCTCGATCTCATCGAGCGCGGCTTCGAGCTGGACGACCTCGGAATCGTCCGAGGTCGTTTCGATCAGCTGGCGAAGAAAGATTTCCGCAACACCGATATCGCCCTGCTGGCTCTTCAGGCGAGCGACGAGGCGCGGCAGATAAGTGGGGGCCCCGGGAAGTTCCATCGCGAGCGAGAGTGCCGCAGCGGCCTCCTCGAAATGACCCAGATAGTAGAACTCGTTGAAGCCCAGATAGAAATAATTCCGCCAATCATCCGGATGGAATTCGATCGCGCGTCTGAGCAAACGGTTGGCAAAGCGCACCTGATCCGGGCTGTATGTGAGCCAGACAGCGGCAAAGCGGTACGGATGACCCACATGCGGGTTCAGAGTCGTCACGACATCAATCAACCTGCCGAGATGTGAAGCGGTCTTCTCCTGGACGTGATCGGTTGCGCCAACGACCTGTACCGCCTGCAGCCAATAATAATCCGCGAACAGCGCATCAAAGCCGAGCGAGGCGACGTCAGCGACCTGGGGATCGGGAACGAATTCCGCTCCCCGGTCCGCACGCGTCGCCGTAGGAAGACGCGCATGAGCCCAGCCGGTGCCGAGTGCGAAAATCATCAGCAGACAGACCCGAACCAACTTGAACGGCATGTGGGAGACCTCCGATCCAGCCCCACGTAAGGAGCCCATCCTCGTGCGCGGCGAGCAAGCGATTCCTTTCGCCGCTCTAGAAATCGTCCCCTCCGAGTGCCCGCACGACCTGGTCGGCAAGGGGAGCCCCACTGTTGATCGGCGGGGACTGGTTGCCGCCGAGCCAGGTTTCGCAAAATCCACCGGCCCCGTCCGACTGCGCGTACATCACCACCGAGAGATTGCCGTCCCCATCCAGGTCGCCATACGCCGCCGCCGTAAAGCACTCGCCGGCCGTACAGGTCGGGCAGCGACTGGGATCGGCGATACTGGTCACCGTGTCGTAATCGAAGAACACGTCACCATCAGGCACCCAGCCGACGTCTGAGAACGCCGCGGCGATGCCGTCCGAGTCTCGCTTGATGGTCGTCGGAGGAAGGCCGGTCGCGCCGAGGGGCTCTGCAACGACTCCGACGTAACCGCTGAACTCCGCGTAATAGGATTTCTGGACCTTCGCGAGAGCGCCCAAATTCGCGTACGCCTCCGCTCGCTTGGACGTCAGCTGGTAGTTGATGAAGGCCGGAATCGCGACCGAGGCGAGGATGCCGATGATCGCGACGACGATCATCAATTCGATCAGCGTAAATCCTCGAGCCCGATTGCCTTGTATTCGAGTCATCATGATTCTCCCTGTGGGGCGATCCGCTTCACCGCGGCACGCATTGCCACACCCGCCCAAGGGAGCAAAAGCAACACCCGTGCCAGCGGACACGCACCACGACTTTCATCGGCAAGAGTCCGCCTACCCTTGAGCCACGCCCACGGCTTCGACCTCGGCACCGCGGGGTGAGGGGGGCACACCCGACGCACGGCGGATTCACGACACGATGTGACGATTCTGAGGTGCCGGTGACGATTCGGGGGGCGGGGGCCGAAGCCCGTCCCCAGCCGAACGCAGTCTTCCAACGGGAATAGGAGAGAAGCGACCCCTCGGGTTGACAGTGGCGGAAGCGTCCGGCTAGTCTCGGCCGCCTTCAGGATGCGCTCCCATCGTCTAGTGGCCTAGGACACGGCCCTCTCAAGGCTGAAACACGGGTTCGAGTCCCGTTGGGAGCACCATTCTGACTTCCCCGCCCTGAATTTCGCTCTGGCTTGGCGTACCCCGATGGTCCGCCCTCGTGGCTCGAGCGAACAAGTCGTTTCCGTTGCGCGGTCACGGATGGACCGGCGCCGGCCACGCCGCTAGGACCGATTTCCGGAGTCTTTCGAAATTGAGCACCGAATTGGCCTTTGCGTTCCTGGATTGTGAGTTTGGTGGACTCGACGTCGAGATCCATGACCTGACCGAGGTCGGCCTGATTCTCACGGATGCCCGGCTCGAAGAGTCGGCGGAGGCGCAGTGGCGCGTTCGCGCGCGCCCCGACCGGGTCAGCCCCGAGGCCGCACAGATCTTTGGCTACGACGAAGAACTCTGGGCCAAGGCCCCCGGCGTTCGCCAGGTCCTGACCGAGATCGTCGAGATGCTCCCGAAAGATCGCAAGGTGATTCCGGCCGGACAGAACGTGCGAATGGATGTGATCTTCCTGGAACGCGCCTTCAAGAGCTGCGGCATCCCCTACCCCTTCGACTATCACGTCATCGATCTCGCGACGCTCTTCTACTCCTGGTCGCTGGTCGCGGGTGAACCGGCGCGGGCCATCTCCCTTCGCCAGGCAGCGACGACCGCAGGGCTGCTCGGAAGCGGCGGCGTCGCCCATCGCGCCCTGGAGGATGCCCGCCTCACCCTCGAGTGTTTCCGGCACTACATCGCGCGGCTGGCCCCACGCGAACCCGCCGAAATGCCCGCCCCGCCCAGCGCGCCAAGCACGAGCGAGTCCGCACCAGACGCCGGATAGCCAGCGCCGGGGCGAGCTCAACCCAATCGCACACGCCATTTTTCCATCGCGCGACGATCGACCCATCCGAAGAGCACGACCAATGCCCGGCCCCAGGCCGTCGTCGCATCGAAACGCAGAGCCGAGGCGAAGTCGATCACGATCGGCCGCCCATCTTCCCCCGCCAGGATATTGCTCCGGTGTCTCAGGTCGAGGTGAACGACGCCGCGGCGATGCATCTCATGAATCGTCGCTTCGAGTTCACCGAGAAAACCCGGCGGCAGGCGACTCGACAGCGAACGGGAGAGGAACACCCCTGGCCGGTATTCGATCATCAGGGCATTTCCATCGAGTCGACCGAGCAAGCGTGGGATGGCGGGAACGCCCTCGAGCCGTCGATAGGCCTCTTCCTCCCGCGCGATCAGTCGCGGTGCCAGGAAGCGACGCACCCAGCGCTTGCGTGGTGCAAAATCCTTCACCACCGCGCGCCCGCCGTCGACCTCCACGAGCAGGACGTCGGGGTTGCCCCAGCCGCCTCGGTTCAACACCTCTAGCGTTCGCTCGGAAATCTCTCGGCGCGAGAGCGGCTCGAATCGATCGTGCGAGGGATTCATTCGGCGCAGACCGCGTGGATTCAGGAATCCTTCGGCGGAGCCAGCCTGCCGTCGGCGACCATCTGCCAGAGTTCTTCACGAAGTCGTTTCCGGAAAACCGGATCGGCCGGAACGGGATCGAGATCCGCGCAAAGGAAATCGAGGAGTTCTCCCTCTTCGACTGCGGTGCCGAGGATCGCTTCGCCAGTGGTTCCGCCCGGGAGGTACCCGAACTCGGTGCTCACATCGACGACGGATCTCGCACTCGGCCGCGCGCGCTGCGACGCGCTGATGACTCCACGTTGGTGGACGGGTTGGAACCAATCCCAGATCGCCTGCCAAACTCTGCCACGCCCCACGTGCGTCACTCCTCGGACGACCAGCTCGAAATGCCCCGTTGGCATTCACACAATCTGACGTCACCTAAGAGTGGTGCCGTCCTCTTGCATGTGTCAGAGGGGAATCGAATTATTCTCCAACTCGGCCGGTGGGTCAGGATCCGTTTTGGCTGGATCCATTTGGCGACAAGCGATCGCCCCTCGGGGAATCGCTTGCTCTCGCAGAGGCTCTCCGCGGCCTCTCCGGCCAGCCATCAGCGAGCGGAGCGCAGGCCTTTCACGAGCAGCTCGATCAGGGCCTCGCACGCGGTCCGAAGCTCCTCACCCTGCGGAATCCGAGTGTAGATGCCGAAGAGGCTCGTCATCACGACGATCGCGATCTGATCGGCTGAGAGCGAGGAGCGGAGCTCTCCGCGATCAGCGGCCGACTGGAGGTGGTGCGCGAGCTCGTCGGAAAGCATCGGCAGATTGTGGGTGGGGTCGTTGATGTCGTGGGGACGACGCACATAGAGCGAGAGCAATTCACCGAGTAGCCCGGCCTCACCGACCCGACTGTGCTCGTCGATGCAGGCGTCGTTGACGCGCAGCAAGAGTTCTTGGAGCGTCGGGCGGGACTCGTCCAGAACGGCGACGCGACGGGCCACCCGCCCATTGATCCGACGCGCCAACTCCAGGAGCACGTCGTCCTTGGCGGGAAAGTGGAAATAGAAGGTCCCGCGTGCAACCCCGGCGGCCTTGGCGATCCGGTCGATCTGGGCGGCCGCAAATCCGACATCGCGAAACTCGCGCAAGGCCGTCTCGAAGATCCGCTCGCGCGTTTCAGCGCGCTGCCGAGCCCTCATGCCCTGGGGCTTCGGCTTTCCGCCCGGCCCACCCATTGTGCCCTCGTTCGTGCCGACCCGCGGACCCGCGCCACCGGAAACGATTGTCGGGGGACTGCCCATGCACAAGAAATAAATCAGTGACTGACGAGTGTCAACGAAAATCCAAAAGACCGTTAGATACAAGCCCTCCCTGCTACCCCCCGGCGAAACAGACAAAAACGATGGGGCTCGTCCGGGGTCTCCGGCTCGCACCCCCGTGGCCATACCCTGCGGGAGTCAGATCCCCCAGGCGGGAAGAACGCCGATTGCGATGCGACGAAAGCTCACGGGCCCGGCGGATGCCCACCGCGAGATGTCGCGAGACGCAGCGGGGCTACGCTTTCCGCTCGACGTCGACGCATCGTGCGGGCGCTTCCGTGGCGAACGTCACGCGATGAAAGAGAGGTTGCGGCTTGGGTGAGGTTCTCGAGTTCTCCGAGCGGGCCTGGCAGGGCGATCTCGGGGAGAACAACATTCACCCCGGGCGGGCCCTGGTGGCATTCGAGGAAATCGGCGCGGGGCTGGGCTTCATGTCGGCCTTCTCGAACGCGTGTGCGCTCGAAACGGGCGATGGCCTGGTCTTCGTCGACACCAGCAGCTTCTTTCACGCTGCGAATTTTTTCGAAGGCGTACGGGGCTGGTCGCCGGAGCGCGTCCACACCGCGGTCTACACCCACGGCCACGTCGATCACGTATTCGGTCTGACACCTTTCGAAGAGGAAGCGAACCAAAGGGGCTGGCCCACGACTGAGGTGATCGCGCACGAGTGCTGTCCCGAGCGCTTCGACCGCTACCTCCTGACCAACGGATATAACGGCATCATCAACGCCCGGCAGTTCGAGTTTCCGAAGCCAGTGTTCCCCAAGCACTACCGCTATCCCGATCGAACCCTGCGCGACACCCTGACGCTCCAGATCGGTCGCGAGACGATCGAGTTGCGTCACGATCGGGGCGAGACAGACGATCACGTGTGGGCCTGGCTGCCCACGTACAAGACGCTCTACACAGGCGATCTCTTCATCTGGGCCGCTCCCAACTGCGGCAACCCCCAGAAGGCGCAGCGCTATCCACGCGAGTGGGCGGAAGCGCTCCGCAAGATGCAAGCGCTGGGCGCCGAGCAGCTCCTTCCCGGCCACGGGCCGCCGATCTTCGGCGCTGCCCGGGTGGACCGAGCGCTTGGGGAGGCTGCCGAGCTGCTGGAGACGCTCTGTCAGCAGACCCTCGAGATGATGAACACCGGTGCGCGCCTGAACGACATCCTCCACTCGGTCGAACTTCCCGAGCGGCTGCTCGAGCGCCCTTACCTGCGCCCCGTCTACGACGACCCGCTCTTCATCGTTCGAAATCTGTGGCGGCTATACGGCGGCTGGTACGACGGCAACCCGGCCCATCTCAAGCCCGCGCGTGATGCCGATCTCTCTCGCTCATTGGCCGAATTGTGCGGCGGCCCCGAGGTGTTGGCACAAGCGGCGGAGGGCAAGCTTGCGGACGGCGACTTTGCGGTCGCCTGCCACCTCGCGGAGCACGCGCTGCAGGCCGCACCGGAAGATCCGCGCGTGCGAGCGCTCCACGCGACCGTCTTTCGCGCGCGGGCGCGGCACGAGACGAGCTTGATGGCGAAAGGGGTCTACAACGCGGCCGCACGCGACAGCGACGACGCCGCGGAGTAGGCGAGCCAGGACGGGACGGTTCAAAGAGGAGCGCAACGAGAGCTGAAGGTGCGGATTGGGTCCCGCGACGCGGCGCGGCAGCGGTGAGTCACGAGAATCATCCCGGACTGAGTCTTCAGCGTGTCTCTCGCTGGGTCGCACGACGTCCCCTGCGACGGTCAACGCATCTCTGGTAGGACGATTCCGAAGGTCCATCTCGATCTTGGAGTTGCTAGTCGGCGAGCTGAGATTCAGTAGAGAATTCCGATGGAGCTTCGAATTGGGTGACGAGCGGGAAAGGATGCGGGCGAAGGCAAATGCCTGGTCTCTACAGATCAACCGCGCGAATTCGGTCTGCCCCGGAATGGGGCCCGTACCCCGTCGGCGTGTACTTGTCCGAAACGAATCGATCGACGGTGCGGAAAACGCGACTTCTTCTTCCCACTCCCGGCACCCGGCGCAGTTGCGCATTCTTCTGCCGTGTTGCTCGCATCTCTCGTTCTCCTGACCGCTGCCACCTCCGCGTAGACCGTGCCCTACAGCTTCGCGGTCGAGCGGTTCTCGGTTTCGGAGCGCGGGATCCTCGACGAGATCGACGACGGTGAATGCTCTTCGACGTCCTGCCCCGCGTGGATGCCGTGCGCATCAAGCGGGGCGTCAACGACCCGAACCTTGGCTCGTTCTTTGACGACAGCTCGGCGGGCACCGTCGAGGAAGCGATCGAATTCTATCGATCGTGGATTGTCCATGAGGAGAACGAGATAGCATTCTCAGCCGCTGGGAACCCTCATCGGGCACATCGGGTGCGGGCCCGAGCCGCAGATCGAGAGAACGTGTCGGCGAGACCAACGCCCGGGGCCTCGCTACCATCATGCGGTCTGTCGTATTTGAATAATGGCGCTCGCCTCCAAGGCATCGAATTCTCGGTGTGCTTGCCTGCGCGGATGGGAAAACGTCGAGATGAGCATCGAAAGGGCTTTGCCCGATCTCGACCTGGCCCATGCCGACGCGCCTGATCTTCACCAACTAATCGATTCGACGCGAAGTCGCGGGCCCGTCGTCCCCGTGCTCTACCACGGTGAGACCGCCTATCTCGTGACGGGCTACGACGAGGTGCGGGCCGCCTTCGCGGACGAAGAGCATTTCCCCGCGGCGGCGTTCTATCGGGTCCACGCCGAGCCCAGCGTCGGCCGCATCCTGCTGGCCATGGTTGGAAAGGAGCACCGGGTCAATCGGGGACTGGTTTCCCGTCCTTTCCTCCCGGGCCGGGTGAAGGGTTTCATCGATGGCCTGATTACCGAAGAGGCGCTCCGCCGCATCGACCTCTTCTCGGATCAATCGGAGGTCGACCTCGTCGAGGCCTTCACACGGCCCTTCCCGTTCTCGGTCATCACGCGACTTCTCGGCATTCCGATTCAAGACGAGCCGCGCCTGCTCGAATGGGCCCTCAAGCTCCTCGATTATCCCTGGGACCCGGAAGGTGCCTTGCAGGCGAGACGCGAGTTCACAGCCTATCTGCAGCCACTGCTGGACACGGCCCGAGCGGAGCCCGGCGAGGGTCTTCTATCTACCCTCGCGCAGACGGAAGTCGACGGCCATCGGCTCGAGGATGAAGAGATCTTCGCGTTCTGTCGCCAGCTCTTTCCCGCCGGATCGGATACCACCTTCAAGAATCTAGGGAGCCTGCTCGGCGCGATCCTCACGACGCCTGGAATGCGGGACCTGGCGCGTGGAAGCGATTCGGACAGGAACGATCTCGCACAAGAGGGCTTGCGTTGGGAGCCTCCCGTTGCGCTGCAACCCCGAACGTGCAGCCAGGATACGCGCCTCGGCGACATGGACATCGCCGCCGGAGCGCCGATGCTCTTCGGAATCACCGCCGCCAATCGCGATGCCAAGGTATTCGACGATCCGCATCGCTTCGATCCCAAGCGCCCGAACAACCATCAGCACCTCGCTTTCGGATTCGGTGAGCATTTCTGCCTGGGTGCTCGCCTCGCCCGTCGCGAACTAGAGACGGCGGTCAAGCTTCTCTTCGAGCGCTTTCCGAATATGGAGCTCGCATCCGGAAGTCAGCTCGAGATCCAGAAATGTGTATTCCGAGGGCCTCGTGAAGTGCGCGTTCGACTCAACGTCTGAAATCGACAAGGGGGATCCCTGCGAGGCTCCTTTCGATCCGGGATGAGCCATGGAGGGAGCCGCAACCGACAATACGGGAGGAAATCGCGGTGGGAAGACTGGAAGGCAAGGTGGCATTGATCTCCGGAGGGGCCTCGGGGATCGGCGAGGCGACGACCCACGCGATGACGGGAGAGGGTGCCCGGGTGATCGTCGCCGACATCCAGATCGATCGGGGCAAGGCCCTCGCCGAGGCGATCGGAGACGCCGTCCTCTTCGTACGGCATGACGTCACGCTCGAGAGCGACTGGGAGCGAACCATCTCCGAGGGGCAGCAGCGCTTCGGGAAGATCAACGTCGTCATGAATGGCGCGGGGATCAGCCTGCCGGCACCGATCGACCAGTGCGACTTCGATCACTGGAAGCGAACCCAGTCGGTCAATTCCGACGGTGTCTTCCTGGGGTGCAAGGCCGGCGTGAAAGCGCTGCGGGCAGCCGGGGGCGGCTCCATCATCAACATCTCTTCGACGATGGGGATCAAGGGCTCTTCGATCTTTCCCGCCTACTGTGCGAGCAAGGGGGCCGTTCGCATGCTCACCAAGTCGGTCGCGCTGCACTGCGCCGAGCAGCAGATGAACATCCGATGCAATTCGATTCACCCGGGTGTCATCGACACACCGATCATGGACCCATTCGTCGCGCCAGGCTCCACTCGCGAGGAGAGTCTTGCTGGCTTCAGCTCCCTGCATCCCATCGGGCGAATCGGCCGCCCCGACGAGGTGGCCCATCTGGCGGTCTTTCTGGCTTCGGACGAGTCGAGCTTCATCACGGGGGCCGAGATCCCGGTCGATGGCGGCTATTGCGCGTAAGGGAAAGAGACTCATCGCTGGACCGAAGAACTGGGCCGAAACCGCAGGTTCGGCGCTCGCATGAGCTCCTGAAGTTGTGCATGCTCTGGTCCGGCCGAGTCTCGGTACACGACGACAGATCATCAATGAGTGAAGTCTCGGCGCGGGGCTGGAGGAGACAGGCGGAGTCTCACTCCACTATGAGAGGGTCGCCCATGTGATGAGAGCTCGAACCTACAAGAACTTGCATCTCGAGCAGATCCACCTGGGCCTAACGCTCACCGAAGCTGTCGAATCCGAGGTACGCGCTCGTGACGCGAAACGAATCGTAATCGTCGCATCCAAGACCTTCTCTAGAGAAACAGCCCATGTCGACGATGTGGCGGACATTCTGGGTAGCCGCTGCGCGGGCCGCTTCGATCAGACAGTCGAGCATGTTCCACGCGCTGCAGTATTTGGTCTCGCTCAATACCTACGGGAACGCGACGCCGATCTCGTACTGACCATCGGCGGCGGAACGCCAATCGATACAGTCAAGATGGCTCTTCTCTGTCTCGCTGAAGGACTCAAAGAGCCCGGAGAACTCGATCGCTTTGCGATCTCGGTCAAAGAGGACGGATCGCGCCACTCTCCAAAGGTCAAATGTGCTCCCTTCAGGCAGATCGTCGCTCCCACTACCCTCTCTGGTGCCGAGTTCAGTGACCTCGCCGGCTGTATCGATTTGCAAAGCCAGAGAAAGCATCTCTTCACAAGCCCTGATATCGGAGCTGTATCCGTCATTCTCGACCCATCGATCACGCTGCATACGCCAAGGGACCTTTGGCTCTCCACGGGCGTCAGGGCAATCGATCATGCAATCGAAACGCTCTGCTCGACTCTTCCCGAACCGATTGCAGAAGCTGGTGCCCTGCAGGCGCTGCGGATCCTGAACCAGTCGCTTCCTCAGAACGCCAGATCGGAAGATGAGCTCGACGCACGTTTGGACAGCCAGATCGGCGTATGGTTAGCCTGTGCAGGCCTGAATCGCGTTCCCTACGGCGCCAGCCATGGAATAGGACACCAGCTCGGAGCCGTCGCCGGAGTTCCCCACGGCTACACGAGCTGCGTGATGCTTCCACACGTGCTTGCCTACAACGAATCCTCGACGGAAAGTCCACAGCGCCGTATCGCGGAAGCACTCGGCAAACCAAACCTCTCCGCAAGTACCGCTGTAGCCGATCTCATCAAAAGCCTCGGAATGCCGACGCGACTTCGAGATGTGGGCGTCGAGCGAAGCCATTTTGGCGCAATCGCGTCAGGGAGTCTCTCAAACCCCTGGGTTCGCGCAAACCCGAGAATGATCGATTCAGAAGAACAGATCCTCGAGATATTGGAACACGCCTATTGAGGTCTCGGTGGGTGCCCGCCGATAGGCGGCATCCGATATTCGCCCCGTCAAGACATATCCTAAGAGAGCATCTCGATCAATTTCGTCTTCATAGGAACGACCCAACTCTCCTTCAACATTGGATTCAGGAGTCCTGCCTCATCCAGCTCATCACACAGGTGTAGCTGGTGAGCCAGGTCAAACATGTCGAGCTGATCCACAATCTTCCCCTCGTCATCGTAGGTGAAGATCGAAACGCCCGGCGTTTCATAGTAGCCATCGTCTCTGCGCCGACCGGGTCCCCTGTTCATCCAGTGAGCAATCGCCTGATTATTTTCACCTACGAATATCCCTTGATAGGGAAATGTCCATCCATCCCAGCCCAGTGCCATATCCCGGTCGTAGTGTGTTGCCATGATATTATCCACGCCTTCGGCGCGAACGGTCAAGACACCTGCGTACTCGGTGGTATATACGCCCTGCTTCGCGTACATATCGGCGACTTCAGGACCAAAGCTCCCTGTCTTCTCTGCCTCAGCGAGAATATCCCGGAGTCGAACGGTGCACTCGTATATTTGCTCGTGATTCAACGGCTTTCTCCCCAACCTAAGCCTTCGCTCCCGGTGGAGTCGTCTCACTCATCACTTCAGCAAATTCAGAATCACTCGCCTTTTGAACCCAGGCGGCCTTCTCTGCATCGAATAGCTGATGAGGTTGATCGGGGTCAAAGGGAGGCTGGGGCACTTCACCAGGACGCGATGAGACCCAAGCCTCGGGTTTCTTGTAGCGCGCAAGTTCATCCGCATTGATTCCGCAGAGTTCAACCAGTTCAGGATCTACCCACAACTCAGCATCGATGGCCGTCTCAGACGTCGAAAACTCGAGCAATAGTCCTTCTGGACCCGCCAGGTAGATCGATTTGCAAAAGCCGTGATCAACCGGACCCAGCACCTGTATGCCCGAGGATCGGATACGATCACGCATGGCCAGTAGATCCGCTTCACCTTCGACATTGAAGGACACATGCTGGAGAACGCCGGCCGCCACTGGATCACCTGCGTTTCCCGCATGGGTGATCCCCGGTAGTGATTCGATTTCCGACACCTGCGGCATCTGCACGAAAGCCATTAGACTTTTCGGGCTGAGTTCGAGGAAGGCGTGCATCGCCCCCTCAACGCCGTGCATCCAATACAGGGCGACTAATTTCATACCGATCACTTCAGAAAAAAACTCGATTTGCGCCTTGATGTCTTTTGTACAGAATGCGGCATGATGGACTCCGTTAGGCAATCCCATATTTTCACCCTCTGTCTTCAAGTTGTTCGAGCGCCCAACCGTGAACGAGCTTCGAGAAATCACTGGTATGGAAGAGCATCAACTGATGCTTACCCTCCGGTTGGATATAGAATTGGGTGGGGCCACCGATCGCATCGACAACCTGCTTGGTCGCCTCGGGTGGAAATAGCGGATCATTCTCACCGACCGCCACGAGCACGGGCTTTTCGTTCTCGGCGGGTGGCTTGCGAGGCTCATAGGTCAGGAACTTCACGTAGTCTTCAAAGCCGTAGCTCCAGGTATTGAGAGGATCGTTCTTCTTCTCGGCCGCGACTTCCGAATCCCCATAGACCAGTTCAAAATTGAGATAACGATCGAGGTCGAGGCGCAAGGAATTGCCGAAGCCTTCTACCAGTTTCTGAATCGGCTCTGTCCGCAAGAAATCATAGGCCTCACGCAACGGCGAAAAATATGGAATCGCCGCGCCCATGAACACCGCACCACGAAGCAATATCGTCTCGTTGAGCGTATACATACCAATCGAGCTGCCCATGCTCGAGGCGAGCAAGAAGATCGGTTTTCCGCATTGCCGATCTATTTCCTCCACCACACTCAAAGTCGCGGCGATTGCATCGTCGACACTCCAATCGCCACGCACTCCCCCCGACAACCCATGACCGGGAAGATCGAAGGTCCATAGATCAGCACCCTTTTCGACATGCTCCGCACAGAAATCCTCGTAGATCCCTCCATGCCCTCCCATCCCGTGAATGATCAGGAGTACGTATTGCGCATCTTGCTCCGCTTCGTACCGATAAACATGAACATCACCGACCTTGAATTCACTTCGCTGCATCGTTAATTCCGTCTCGTTATCCACTGGCCAGTTGCACTCCACACTAGATGGGGCGCCTTTGGCTCAGCCCTTTGCAGTTATCGCGCATGATTCGACGCACGTCGTCAGACGAAAATGATTCTACGTCGTCCAACAGACTCAGTGGGACGGCCACACCCTCTGGATGAGGAAAATCGGAGGCAAAGAGGACACGATCCACTCCAATCAGGCTCGCGAGAGCAGAGAAGTCCTCGCCCTGAAAAGGTGCAATCCAGATATGTCGTCGAAACGTCTCCGCAGGGTCCTCACTGAACGTCCAGGGCATCTGTCCGTAGGCCACGTTGAGCCGGTGCAAACACGAGGGCACCCAGTCAGCGTGGTTCTCAACGCTGGCCACTCTCAGGTTCGGAAAGCGCGTGAACAGACCACCACAGATCAATGCAGACAGAGTCTCAGAAATCGCACCGGTCGCCGCGCGCAAATGCATCACTGCACCCATGGGATTTTCGCCGAACTTCAAGCCACTCGAGACGGTCTTCGGGATCCAATACTCGGTATGGCTTTGGTAGACGGTATCCGCCTGATGAAAGGAAACGGTAATTCCGGTGTCGTTGACGAGTTTCCAGAAGGGGTCGTAGTAGGGGTCAGCCAAGGAACGATAGCCCGTGGGCTGTTTGACCGGATTTGGGCGAATGAAGATCGTTCTGGCATCTCGTGACAGCGCCCAATTCAGCTCCGCGATAGCCCAATCACGATCAGCCAACGTGATCGCCGGCGTGGCAAAGATCCTGTCCTTGTAGTTGAGCCCCCAGTCTTCATCAAGCCAACGATTGAACGCGGAAAAGGAGCCCGTCAGCGCTTCGATATCGTCTTCCAAAGCATCTTCCAGGCCAGCTGCTGTCGTCGGGAACATGAACGTGGACTCGATCTCTTGCTCATCCAGCAACTCGAGACGGACATCACGATCGACATAGGCAGCGGGGAGAGGCTCCATGTCCATGTAATATTCCATCATCGGTTTGCCCTCTGAATTCTTCCCGCGGAACCACTCGTCAAGTGCACCCGGTTTGGCGACCGGATCAAAGGAATCGTTTGGCACGAAATCGAGAAGTTTCTTACCGACGAGGATTCTGCGCACGCCATCGATTTCGCACCAGGAGACCGATCGCTCCTTCAGATTCGGATCGAGGTGCCGAGCGAATGACTCCTCGGTTTCATAGAAGTGGTTATCTGCGTCGAATAGGCGATAGTCAAGTTCTTGCATCTTCAACCTCGGGTGTTGATTCTTCGATCCTTGAGCCACTTGATCAAGAGGCAAAGGCGGGGATGACTTCTCGGCCATAGAGTTCAATCGACTGCTTCAGATCACGCTCGGGAAGGCCGCCCAAATCGAACATCGCGAGATGTAGATCCATGTCGGCCACCTCCTTCACCTTGCCAACCATGTCGATCACTTGAGCCGGGCTGCCACACATGGCCGGTTCATCAATCAGATCGGCCGCCTGGAAATTAAGAGGCAGAGCAACCGTGCTCTCCGCCACCAGGCCTTCTAGCCAACGAAGGTAGGCGTCGTAATAGGGATACCAGTATTTCTTTGCATCCTGTGAATCCGGAGTCACAAAGGTGTGGGTGGCTGTGGCGATCTTGAGATTCGCCGGATCATGCCCGGCGGCCAGAAACTTGTCCTTGTAACGCTTCACATTATCCATGAAATTCGACGCCGGACCGAAGATCGTGGGGATCATGAGGCGCAGCCCGAGTTCAGCTGCGAAATCAAAAGAATGTTCACTACTACCCGCTCCGATCCACATCGGTGGATGGGGGCGCTGTACGGGACGTGGGATGACCCTGATGTCCTTGAAGGACGGTCTGAATTCGGCTTCGTAGCTCGCACACTCATCAGTCCATACCCGTTGGAGTATTCGCACGGATTCTGAAAAGATTTCACGGGAGCGACCCGTATCCTGACCGAGCACATCGTAGGGTAACGACAGGGCGCCACGCCCCAGAGCGATCTCGAGTCGCCCACCGGACAAACAATCGACAGTTGCGTAGTCTTCAGCCATGCGAACCGGATCCAGATTCGCGGCGAGCGTCAAGGCCGTGGCGAGACGCACGGTTGAAGTTCTCTCGGCGATCGCTGCCAAAACCACAGGTGGTGAAGACAGAATATAGTCACAAAAGTGGTGCTCCCCCACTGCGACCATGTCAAAGCCAACTTCCTCAGCCAATACTCCTTGTTCGACAAAACTGCGGTGGCGACCTGCCTGATCGAGTTCATACTCGCCTGTATTCGGATCTTCGATGTGATCGTTCAGTGACATCAAGCCAAATTGCATTTTGCCGCCCCTCTTACACTTCTGTCGCGTGTAGGCCTGAGCCTCATGAAAGATGTGAACTATTATTGGTACCGATGGTACTATATATGACGACGCTACCCGACCAGGCGGAGGGTGTCCAGATCTAGATCTTGGAAGGATGGAATGGGATCCGTCTCCACTTGCGAGAGCTCCGGTGTCGATCGAACGAGGCGCACTCTTCGTGCTCTGCATTCGGGTTCATCAGACTGATTCGGAAGTGGCGTCGCGCAGGCGACCGCGGGCTCGAGCGGGAACTGTGTGGAGCAGGCCGAGAGATCAACCAACCCGAGCTCGTGAGCTTCTCGTTGGCCGTTTGGGAGCGCGAGCAGAGAGTCGAACTCGGCTCGATAGACAAAGTTCTGATTCGGCGGATGGCCTGGCGGCGCCAATACCCCGATTGTCGCAGGCCTTCTAGACAGCAAGAGATCATCATGATCACGCAGCGATTCACTCAAGAGATTGCAGAATGGAACAGACTTCAAAAGTATTGAGACCGCGCGGTCGTCCGCGCAGCCAGGCATCAGAGGACGCCATCTTACAAGCGACGCTCGATCTATTGGTGAGCGGTGGATACAATGCGGTGACCGTCAACAGGGTTTCCGCCCTTGCAAGAGTCAGCAAAGGCACCATCTATTCTCGCTGGCCCACAAAAGAAAACCTCGTCATTGCAGCATTCATGACGACTCCGCCTGCGACGCCACCCAAGAAGGGTCCGGTACAAAAACGACTCGTGGAACTCCTGACGCAGATTTGCCAGTTCATGCAGGAAACTCTCGTGGGCAAGATACTGCCGGCACTCGTGGCAGGAAGACAAAACAACCCAGAACTCGATGATGCACTCGCTCCGCTCTTTGTTCAGAAACGTCTGCCATTGATAGAGGTGATCCAGTGCGCCATTGACAACGGGGAATTCAAACCGGGAACCGACCCAGAGTTCGTTGCCGATCTCTGCATGGGGCCTCTCGAGCTTCGTGCGATCACCATGCACCTACCCGTGGACGACAAATACATCAAGAAAGTCGTCGAATCCGTCTCTGCATCCTTGCTCACGACTCAATAACACCCTCCTTGGGGTCACGGACCTCGAAAGGTGTCTGCTGGCCAAGAAGCCTTGGAGTCCAGATTCTGCTGAAGGGTTAGCGTCTTCTCAATGAAGAACGAATACGATGTTGTCGTGGTCGGATCGGGAGCTGGAGCCTTCATGTCAGCGCTCAGTGCAGCCAACCTGGGCGCATCGGTCCTGGTCGTAGAGAAAGGCGGCTTGTGGGGGGGGACGAGCGCGAAATCAGGCGGTGGCTTATGGGTACCGAACAACAGGAATATTTCTCGCGCAGGCGTTTCGGACAGTTCCGAAGAAGCCTTCGAATATATGCGTGGGGTCATCCCGGCTGGTGAAGTCGATGACGCAACGATCATGAACTACATCGAGTATTCCCTCAAGATGCTCAATTTTCTCGAGGCGCAGACGGAGCTCAGCTATACGCCCATCCCGGGCTACGCGGACTACTACCCGGGTGTTGAAGGCTGGAAGCCGGGTGGTCGGACAGTAGATCCCTCCTCCGTCGATGGACGCAAATTGGGTGAAATGCTCTACAAGCTGGTCGACTCGCCACCCGCATCCAAAGCACTGAGTGTCTTCTCCATGAGTGTCTCCGAGGCTGTTCAGATTCTTACGCGAATGCCTGGCTGGAAGAGGACCTGTTTACGCGTGTTCTGGGGCTACCTGACCGACATCCCTGGACGACTGAAAGGCAGGCGTGATCGCCATCTGGCTCAGGGCAATGCGCTGCTGAGCGCTCTATATCTTTCGTGCAAGGCCAAGGGCGTTGAGCTCGTACTCGAGACTCCGGTGGTCTCCCTTGTCGAGAGCGGGGGCCGCGTGAACGGCATCGTCGTCGAAGGGGGGAAAAGAATCGCGGCCGGCAAAGGAGTCGTCATTGCAGCGGGTGGCTTCGAGCACAATCAGGAGACGCGCGAAGCCAACCTTCCGATGCCAACCAGTGCCGCGAGCTCCTCAGGTGTGGAGACCAATACAGGCGACCTGATTGCCGCTGCAGAGAAGCTCGGTGCCACGACTGGCATGATGCACGATGCCTGGTGGACGCCGACCGTGATGACGCCATCCGGGCCCGCAGTACTCTTTTCCGAGAAGTCAAAGCCCGGATTGATCATCGTCGATAAGATGGGCCAGCGCTTCATGAATGAGTCGATCACATACAACTCGTACGGAGACTGCTTCTATCGTGCCTGCAAGGAGGGCAAGGATGTCTTCCCTGCGTACTGCATCTTCGACTCGCATTATCGCAAGAAATACATGTTCGCCGGCCTGGTTCAGGCCGAATTGTCACCGGACTTCATGAATAGGGCCATGATTGGCGAAGGCAAGATGTTGATCAAGGCCAGGTCGATCAAAGAGATCAGCCAGAAGATCGGTGTCGACTACGAGGGTCTGAAATCGACGATGACCAAAGTGCGAACCTACGCTGAAGCGGGCGTTGATCAGGATTTTGGTCGCGGTGGGGATGACCACGACGTCATGTATGGTGACCCGGAAGTCAAGCCCAATGCATGCCTGGGTCCCATGACCGAAGGGCCATATTACGCAGCTGAGCTTCTGCTCGGTGATCTGGGAACCAAGGGTGGATTGGAAATCAACCACGATGGTCAGGTGATGAACGAGAAGGGGGGGGTGATCGATGGCCTGTACGCCGTAGGCAATTCCACGTCATCGATCATGGGCAGCAAATATCCAGGTGCAGGCTGCACATTGGGCCCAGCGATGGCCATCGGATTCAAGGCCGGGCACCATGCCATGGGCAAGCCCATCTAGACCGGTGCCTTTCGCTATCAGCCGAACTGGATCGTCACTGATCGAAAGCCTCCTCGATGGTCAAATCGGATCACGGAACATTTCGGTACGCCCACAACCGGTCTAGAAATCCTGGACTCCGTCCAGCCAAGAATTGGGAGTGACGTACCCCCTGCCCTATTCGATCCGACTGGGTTGCGGTTGCAGAGATCGACGACGGGGGACGGCGGATATCCGGGAAGAGAGAAACCTCGGAGCAGATCATCAGGAAGCTGCGGAAAGCCTCGCTGGAGCTAGGACTCATCATGTCGATTTCCGATCCCCATACGATAGACGCTGGTTTCCGCTGGCAACTCCCAAGCACATTCAACTTTTCGGCGGACGTCGTGGATCGCTGGGCAGAGGACCCCGAACGCCTCGCCTTGATCGCAGTCGACTCCAAGGGCCTGGAGCAACGTTTCACCTACGCTGAAATCGCTCAGCGTGTCTCTCAGCTGGCGAATCTGCTGGCGGCTTGCGGTCTGAAGAAGGGGGATCGTCTCATTGTCATGCTGCCGCGGATACCAGAGTGGCAGATTTCGATGGTCGCGGCGACGCGAATGGGGCTGGTACCCATCCCATGTATCACCATGCTCACTGCCTCGGACCTCGAATATCGCGTGAAGCACTCGGGAGCCCGAGGCGTCATCACGCTCGATTCAGAGGCCGAGAAATTCGAAGGACTCGATGATCTGAGAGTTCGCGTCAGCGTAGGAGCCGCTCCAGAAGGCTGGGTGGCATTCGATCAGCTCGATCATCAATCCGCGGATTTCGAGCCCGCTCCGGTGGCGATCGAAGATCTGGCGATTCTCTATTACACCTCCGGCTCCACGGGCCTGCCCAAAGGTGTGGCCCACGCCGCGCGCGCATTGTGGGCCTGGTCCAGCTCGGCCATTCATTGGTTGGGTCTCGAATCCAATGACCGGATCTGGTGCACTGCGGACACGGGTTGGTCCAAGGCTGGGACCAGCATCCTTTTTGGTCCATGGAGCCGTGGGGCCTCGGTATTCTTTTACGATGGTCCCTTCGAGGCTCGAAAGAGGTTCGAGCTGCTCAGTCGCTACGAAATCACCTGTTTCTGTGCCGCGGCGACTGAATTGAGACGGTTGATCCTCGAGGATGTCTCCAAGATCGATCTCGGGCAGCTCCGAAGCACGGTGTCCGCTGGAGAATCCGTCAATCCGGAGATCATCGACCGCTGGCGCGAGCTCACCGGAACGACTGTGCTGGACGGATACGGGCAGACAGAGACATTGATGACCGTCACGAACCGTCCCACGGCTCCCATCAAGGCCGGCTCAATGGGCAAGGCGCTACCAGGTGTCAGCGTCGCAGTACGCACCGCCGAGGGGAACGTCGCAACGAGCAGCGCAGAGGGGGAGCTCCTGATCCAGCTTCCCAATCCACAGATCATGTTAAGTTACTGGGACGACGCAGAGCGCACGGATGCGACGCGCATCGAGTTGTCTGGCCGCCAGTGGTTCGCAACCGGCGACAATGTAGAAATCGACGGCGATGGCTACGTTTTCTACACCGGGAGGGCTGACGACATCATCAACTCTTCCGGATACCGGATCGGCCCTCAAGAGGTCGAGAACGCTCTCGTCGGTCATCCCGCGGTTCAGGAATGTGCCGTCGTGGGCATTGCCGATCGCGAGCGGGGTGAGCTCGTCAAGGCATGGGTCGTTCTGAAGAACGGTTTTCTCGCAGGAGAAGATCTGGTCGGGGAGCTCCAAGGCTACGCCAAGAAAAAGACCGCACCCTACAAATACCCACGTCGGGTTGCATTCGTGGACGAGTTGCCAAAGACGGTCACCGGCAAGATCCAGCGCAATCTCCTCCGCGAGCGGGGTTGAGATGGACTGAAGCGGTCTTCGATCACCTGAGATGAGAGCCCATCGAGAACCTCCAATTCGTCCCTTCCCTTAGACGCTCTGGCCGGCGGGGATTGGCAGACCCTGATGCGCGCGCCTGTTGGAGTGTAGTTCCCGAAGGAGAATGAAGGTGATCACGCCTACCCCATGCGCTGTGAGGGCCTTCGCGCATCAAGCTATCGTGGTGCACGAAGCGCCTGATCGAAAGAGCGGGAAGTGACCGAAGAGGCATCAGGGAGTTCAATCGAATGATCCAACGCAAGGATGTCGCACAGTCCGCAGAGATCACCTCGGATCTGGGACCGATCCGGCCGGATGAAGAGATGGATTGGAAGAACCTCGAATCGTGGCTGCGTCAACATCTGCCCGGTTTCGACGGGCCGATGAAGGTTGCGCAATTCCATGGTGGTCATGCGAATCTGACATATTGCCTATCGTTCGGCGCACACGACCATGTTCTGCGGCGACCTCCAAAGGGTACGATCGCGCCCGGCGCTCACGATATGGCTCGGGAATACCGTGTATTGAGTGGTCTCTCACCTTCATTCGATCGCGCACCCATGGCAATCGCCCTCTGCGATGATGTGGCCGTGATCGGTGCGCCCTTCATCGTGGTCGAGCGCCGATACGGTGTAATCGTCCGAGACGAGATTCCGGAGACATTTCGAGGACAGGCGGATGTGGAGCGCCGGATGAGCTTTGCGCTGATCGACGCCATGGCTGATCTTCACGCCATTATTCCCGAAGCAGTCGGCCTCGAAGGGATCGGTCGCCCTGCTCTCTTCGTCGAGCGCCAACTCGAGGGGTGGCACCATCGCTGGGCCCTTGCCAGGCAGCAATCGCTGCCTCTTTTCGAGGAGGTGTACGAAACGCTGCTTGCCTCCCGGCCCGAAACGAGACGCCACTGCATCGTTCACAACGACCTGAAGCTCGATAACTGCCAGTTCGACCCGGACGATCCGGATCGTGTCCGTTCTATCTTTGATTGGGACATGGCCACTCTGGGTGATCCTCTGGTCGAACTCGGAACCTTGCTCAGCTATTGGCGAAATCCAGGCGACGTTTTCTATCGAGCGCCGACGATCGCACTGGATATGCAGGCGTTCCCGACGCGGTCGGACCTGGTCAGTCGTTACTGTCAGTCGGGTTTCGATGCAGAAGGCATCGAATGGTATGAGGCTTTTGCGTTGTGGAAGCAAGCGGCGGTTCTTCAACAGCTCTATCGCCGTTTCGAAGCGGGCGAGAGTAAGGACTCTCGCTTCGAACGATTGGAGAGTTTCATCCCCGCAACGCTCGAGGGTTCACGCGCAATTCTGAACGGGATGTAGGGTTTCGCACTGAACGGGGGGGGGCGGGCCTGCGGTCGACGGACCCAAAAAGGCCGAAAGGCCCTCGAACGACGGTCGATCATCTTCACGAGAGCGTGAAGGCGGTCTTGCCGAAAGCCTGGCGCCGAAGCGATCGAATGGGCGCGAGGCGGCGGCTCGAAACCCTCGCGTGCTCCCTCGAAGCCAGTGGAGAGGCGACCACGGGGCGCGTCGCCTAAG
The DNA here is from genome assembly GCA_002719955.1 of Deltaproteobacteria bacterium. Lineage (GTDB taxonomy): Bacteria > Myxococcota_A > UBA9160 > UBA9160 > UBA4427 > UBA4427. Next base: position 80,719 of record PBFW01000062.1, read on the forward strand.
CTCAACCGAAGAGTCGGCGTTCAGCGAAGATCATTGCCCGCCGAGACGATCCCGTTCCCATTCATGAGCAGAGATTGATCATGTTCAACTTCAGCAAGCAGTCGATCGCGTTCCAGTCGAGTCTGGAATCCTTCATGGATGAGTATGTCTATCCCAACGAGGATCTCTATGCGAAGCAATTGGGATCCGCAGGCAATCGCTTCGACGTCTTGCCGATCATGAGTGAGCTCAAGGGCAAAGCACATGAAGCGGGCTTGTGGAACCTGTTCATTTCGCCCGAGCAGGCCGAGTTCTCGGGGCACGGTGGCTTGAGCAACTTTGACTACGCTCCACTCGCTGAAATCATGGGAAGAGTCTTGTGGTCGCCAGAGGTGTTCAACTGCAATGCACCCGATACCGGCAACATGGAAGTGTTCATGAAGTATGGGACGAAGGCCCAGCAGCGCGAATGGCTGACTCCATTGCTGAAGGGGGAGATCCGATCTGCCTATGCGATGACGGAGCCGCAGGTGGCTTCTTCGGACGCGACGAATATCGAGCTGAGCATCGTGCAGGAGGGTGAGGAGTGGGTCCTGAATGGTCGCAAGTGGTTTATCACCGGGGCCATGTACGAGCCCTGCAAGATCTTCATCGTCATGGGGAAGTCGGCTCCCGCTGATCCGAACCGGCACAAACAGCAGACGCAGGTATTGGTACCGAAGGGCACTCCGGGGCTGAGTATTACTAGACCATTGACGACTCTCGGGTACGATGATGCGCCGATGGGTCATGCGGAAATGGTCTTTGACGACGTGAGAGTGCCGCTGGAGAATGTTCTGCTGGGTGAGGGGCGCGGATTCGAAATCGCGCAGGGTCGCCTCGGCCCCGGGCGCGTCCACCATTGCATGCGCCTCATCGGCGCAGCCCAGCGGTCCCTGGAATTGGCGTGTCAGCGTGTGTCCAGCCGATCGACGTTCGGGCGCAAGCTCAGTGAACATCAATCTGTGAGGGAGGGGATCGCAAAGAGCTTCTCCGAGATAGAGATGGCACGCCTCTTGGTGCTCAAGACTTGCAAGAAGATGGATGATGTGGGCCCCAAGGACGCGATGGACCTGATCGCGGCGAGCAAGACCAGCGTGCCGCTCATGATCCAGAAGATCATCGATCGTTGTATGCAAGTGCACGGCGCCGGTGGCTTGACGGGCGACTACTTCATGGCGGAAGCCTTCAATTATGCGCGATGGTGCCGTCAGGCGGACGGGCCGGATGAGGTGCACCAGATGGCGTTGGGCAAGCAGATCGTTGCGCGCTACTCAGAAGCGCCGTAGAGGATCCCTATGTCTTCCGTTGGCAGTAGAGAGCTGTTTTCGATGACCGGCAAGGTTGCCTTGGTGACGGGTGCATCCAGTGGTCTGGGCGCTCACTTCGCGAATGTGCTGGCCGCGGCGGGGGCCTCGGTTGCGTTGGGCGCGAGGCGGACAGAGAGACTCGAACGAGTCGTCCAGCAGATCACGAATTTGGGTGGTCAGGCGATTGCCGTAGCATTGGACGTGACATCCGCTGACAGTGTGGGTGATGCATTGAAAACGGTCGAAGCCGAACTCGGCGGGATTGCTGTTCTCGTCAATAATGCCGGAGTGGCCGATTCCCGTCATTGTCTCGATGTCGACGAGCAGAGTTGGGACTTCGTGATGGACACCAATCTCAAGGGCGCCTGGCGGGTGGCTCGGGCTGTTGCGGAGCGTTGTATCCAAAAGCAGATCAAGGGAAGCATCGTCAATGTGGCCTCTATCCTGGGCGTGCGTGTCGGATTTGGTGAGAGCACCTATGCCGCATCCAAGGCGGGACTCGTGCAGTTGACCAAGGCACTTGCTCTGGAGTTGGGCCGAAAAGGGATTCGCGTCAATGCATTATGCCCGGGCTATTTCCGGACCGAGATGAACGCTGACTATTTCGATTCGAATGAAGGATTGGCGTTTCTGGCCAAGACGCCGGCGCAGCGATTGGGGGAATTGGCGGAGCTGGATGCACCGTTATTGATGTTGGCAAGTGATGCAGGTGGCTTTGTCAATGGTGCGATCATCCCGGTCGATGGGGGGCATCTGGTCAGTTCGCTTTGAACGATCGTGTTGATCTTCGCTCACGACTGACCGCGCGGCTTCCGCCGGCTTCGTGAGCGGTTGGAAGCCCGGTCCGTGGCGCGCTCGAAGGACGAAGTGCCGCGCCAGGGTCGGGACCGGCTTCGATGGCTCGACGGCGCCTGAGCCTTTCGCTGGTGCCGGCGTCCTTTGGGTACCGCTGCTCCTCTGCCGGTCGCTTCCTCAGAACGCCAGGGCGGAAGCGGAACTCGACGCCCGCTTCAAAAGGCTGATTGGCGTTTGGCTGCTGTGCCGGGCTGGATCACGTTCCCGACCGCGCTCACAATGGAATCGGACATAAGCCGAGGCCGTCGTTGACTGGTGAGTAAGGCGTCGCTTCCAGGACCGCATTCTCGAAAGCCTGGCAACGCGGCCGACCCCGTGGCCGTACTTCTTCTCAGATCTCTTCCAAATTGCGATCACTGATCGTCACAGCGCGGCAGCATCGACGCTCGGGCATTCGAGCGAGAGTCGGATCCCGGCGATCGATTCGGGGCATTTGGACCTATACACGTCCTGACCGGGTGGTATTATTGCGATCCATGGTGCCGACTGTGCCAAAACAATGTGGAGAAACGCGATGACTGCTGCGACGGTGGATTCAACCCTACCCATCACAGGACGAGAGACCCACCCGGTCGCCGTGTGGGCAAGCGTGGGCGCAGCTTTTCTGGCGCTGCAGGTCTACATCTACACCGCGTGGGTACTGTCCGACAAGTTCACTCCCACTCCCACCGGCGACAGTCCTCTATCTGACTTTGGTTATTGGTTCATCCAGATTGGCCAGGTGGCTTTTGCGATCCTGGCTGTCTATATGGTCTATTGGATGATCAAGACGTGTCGGCGCGAAGGTCGTGCGCCGACCAGTGTCCTCTTCTGCCTTGCCTTCTTGATGACCTATTGGCAGGACCCCCTCGCCAACTACTACCGCCTCTACTTCATCTATACCTCTCACTTCTTCAATTTCGGTTCCTGGTGTGAACTGATCCCAGGATGGATCATGCCGCGCGGATCCAGATTCCCCGAGCCCCTGCTCTTCGGGCTGGGCTCCTATATCGGACTGATTCCGCTGACGAGCTTCGTCATCTGCGCTGCCATGAGAAAGGCAAAAGCACGTTGGCCCCAGACCGGCACCTTGGGGCTGATGCTTTCCGCGTTTGTCGTGGCCATGGCGATCGACCTGGTACTCGAAATCATGTGGGTGCGCACCGGCCTGTACCAGATCCCGGGCGCGATCCGCTCACTCTCGCTCTGGGGTGGTATGCCTTACCAACTACCACTCTATGAAGTCGTCTTCTGGGGAGCGTTGATCTACACCCCCGCGGCCTCACTCCTCTACTTCAAGGACGACAAGGGAAACACGGTCGTCGAGCGGGGCATCGAAAACTTCAGAGGATCCACGACGACGGCCGTGATGCGCTGCCTGGCATTGGCCGGATTCCTGAACGCGTTCTACCTGCTCTTCAATATGATCATGTGGTTCATCAGTTTCCAGATCGACC
>PBFW01000063.1 GCA_002719955.1 Deltaproteobacteria bacterium
CGAAGTCGACTTCGAGGCGCTCGGCCACCGAAATGAAATTGCTTGCGGTCGCCACGAGCACCTCGTCGCCATGAGCCCTCGACCCCCACGCACACCAGGACACGGCGAGCAGAATCGAAAGACGGCGGATCGACATGGCCCGAGACTAGCAGGAACGTCGTCGACCCTCGGGATTCCCGATTTTCCGGCCCGAAGAGCGAACAAGCACCCGCTCCGGCCTAGCCGGAGCCCTCGTGCAGAGCGTGCGCGTCGGCAGAGGCCCGGTCGACCGCCTGCGCGATCTCGGTAAAGACATGTTCTTCGGGACAGAGTCCCGGAATGAAGCCGAGTCGGTGCATCAAGTCCGCCGGCTCCGCCTGGAGACGCGCGATATAGACCCGGGTGTCGTGGTGCGCGAGTTCCTCGATCAGATCCGCCAGCGCGTAGGCGCCGGACTGATCGATATAGGGGACATCGCTCAGGTCGATCACGACCGCCTTCGCCTCGGTCAACCCCTCGAGTTTCCGCTGCATCGGACCCGCATTCCCGAAGAAGAGCGAACCGTTCAACTCGACCAGGTACACCCCGTCGAGCACTTGCGCAGCCGCCGGCGGAGGATCGAAATCCCGGCTCGCCACCTCCATCAGTGGCGTCTGAGCAGCCGGATCCATATCCGAGAGGCGTTTCACGAGAACCAGGCTCGCCAGTACCATTCCCGCCGCCACCGCCCACATGAGGTCGACGAAAACCGTCATCCCCAACACGAGCAACATGATCGCGGCGTCCCCGGGCGGCGCATGGCGGATATGGCCGAGACCACGCCGATCGACGATGCCGACACCGACGGTAAAGAGAATGCCCGCGAGCACCGCGTTCGGGATCTGCTCGGCCAGGGGGCCGAGCGCCAGCAGAAGGGAGAGCAGGAGCAGCCCATGAACGACACCCGAAAGGCGCTCGCGCCCCCCCGACCGCACGTTCACGACGGTGCGCATCGTCGCCCCCGCACCGGGAAGGCCACCGATCAGACCCGCCAAGGCGTTCCCGAGCCCCTGACCGATCAGCTCCTGATTGCTGTCGTGTCGCGTCTTCGTCACGTTGTCGGCGACGAGCGACGTCAGGAGTGAGTCGATCGCGCCGATCACGGCGAGGGCCAGCGCCGGAAAGGCGATCAAGCGAAACCCTTCGAGGGTGAGTTCGGGAAGATGGAACTCGGGAAGCCCTCTCGGAATCGACCCTATGCGTGGGAGTTCGCCAGGGGTGAAGACCGACACGATCGTCACGAGGACCAACGCCACGAGGGTTCCGGGGATGCTCTTCGTGACTCGCGGTGTCGCGTAGATGATCGCGATCGTCGACAGACCAAGCATCAGCGCACTCGGGTTGATCGAGGAGAGATAGTCGGGAATCGAGAGAATCGCGACGACCGGGCTGCTCGCAGGGGCATGGCCCAGGAGCGCCCCGAATTGCAGCAGGATCACGATCACACCGATGCCACTCATGAAACCGGAGAGCACCGGATAGGGGACATAATTGATCAGCCCGCCGAGGCGCAGCACACCCATCGCGATCTGGATCAGACCCGCCAGCGCGATCATCACAAAGATCCACGCCGGGTCGCCCATCAGACCGCCGGCCAGGCCCGCGACGACGACGGTCATCGGACCGGTCGGGCCGCTGATCTGCGATGCCGTCCCGCCAAAGATCGCAGCGATGATGCCGACCGCGATCGCACCGTACATTCCGATCGCGGCGCCATTTTCGAGACCCGACGTCACCCCGAAGCCCAAGGCGAGGGGAAGCGCCACGATTCCCGCCGTCACGCCGCCGAAGAGGTCTCCTCGCACGTTGGATAGAAAGCGTTCCTTCAGATTCACCTTCGCGGGCTCTCCTGTGACGGCACCTCGACGGCTCGGCCGCGACGCAGGTCGATGCGATGGACACCCGTGGACCGGGGAAGCGTCTGCGGCCCGCGTCGGATCGTGCTAGGTCGGGGGAAGGCCGGATCGGTCCTCATCGCATGGGTCTCCGCCATCCCGAGAAAATTGAACCGAAGGCGTCGGCGGATTTCAACCGTACAGAGCCACCGCAAACGGAGTTCGGATGGTATCGTCCAGCGCACGTCGGAGCCCTCGAACTTTACTCGAAATCGCCGATCGCGAGCAATTTCGAACCCTCTCCGCCGCCCCCGGACCGGGTCGCGACTTCCCCGAAACACAGATCTCCCGAGACTTGAAACTTGCCCCTCACGTCCAGCGAACGGAACGAGCTTCGCAAGGCCCTCGAGTCCCTCGTCGAGGAGCTCGACGCTGCCCTCGCAGGATCGACCGAATCCGCTCAGCCGGTCGAACTCGACCCACCGGCGGTGGGAAGGGTCTCGCGCATCGACGCGATCCAGCAGCAGAAAATGATCGAGGCCCATCGCCGGGCACAGCAGTCGCGGCTCCAGCTCGCCCGCTCCGCACTGCGCCGATTGGACGAAGGCGAATTCGGTGATTGCATGGGATGCGGGGACGAGATCGGCCGTGCCCGTCTGGAGGCCCGTCCCGAGTCCCTCTATTGCATCGGCTGCCAGACTGCGCGCGAACGACCTTGAGCCCACGCGTACTAGGCGTGCCTGTCCGAGTGCAGACATGCGCACCGGGGCATCGGATCCGTAGAATCGGAGGCCCACTCGGACGCTGGCCTGCCCGATCCGATCCCCGACGCGGGTGCGATCTCGATTCCGCCCTTCGAGCAGAGGCCTAGAACAGCGTCTTGCGGGGTTCCGTTCGACTGAATAGAGTCCGAGAGGCCTTTTCGACCCCTCGGTCGAAACGCGACCGATCGAAATTCGGTCCTGGAGAAGGGCAACTCGAGCAATCGTGAGCCCGATGCCCTCGACCGTGTCCTGCGGCTGCGATTCGCACGCCTCGATCTGCGATTTCCGAGCGTGCCCGAAAGTCGGGCGAGACAAGGGAAAAATCAGAGTGAGTTCCGAGCAAGACCCACCCCCGACGCGGATCCGTGGAGGCGAGGCCGTCAAGACGGCCCTGATCGATGCGGCCGCAGAGATGCTCGGTGAGATCGGTCCGAGCCATATTTCGGTTCGCGAGATCGCCGAGCGCGCGGGCGTGAACCACGGTCAGGTCCATCACTATTTTGGCGGCAAGAGGCCCCTGCTCGAAGCCGCAATGAAGCAGCTCGCCCACGGACATTTCGAATACGCCCGCATGCTCACCGGTGACTCGATCTTTCCACCGGCGCTCTCCCTCTCGCAGGACTCGAATTATTGGCGTGCGATCAGCCACATCGCGATGGATGGCGACCTCGACCTCGCTCGAATCGAGATCGACGAGGGCGTCTCCGTCCCCCGGCTGACGCTGAAGAAATTGCGGACCAAGACCGCGGGAGAAATGGATGATCTCGTTGTCAAGGCGAGACTTGCGGGCGTGGCCGCGCTGCAACTCGGTTGGGTCGCCTTCGAAGATTATCTTCTGATGGCCGTAGACGCCCACGAAGAAGAAGATCGAGAAACGCTCCTCGCCGAGGTCAAGAAGTCCATCGAAAACGCGATCGTGCAGGCTTTTGATTGAGAAGAGGGCTTGGGCCATAGGGGGGAGGACCGGGCGAACTTCTCGGATCAGTCCCGCTCTAGAGCGAGCAGCTCCGCCCGGATCGCCTCGGCAGTCTGGCTGGCATCCCCCGGGTGCCAGCCCGGTGGCCGGAAGAGGTGCCCGAAGAAATCGGAAGCGTGTTCGGCCGAACGCAGATCCCGATAGAGCGTGACGAACTCGCCGAAGTGGACGTCCCAATAGCTTCCGTCATCGACGGCCCGGGTGATCCCGTATTCGACGGGCTCGTCGTCGCGAAGCCGCTCGAGGGTCCCCAGGAGCCAATCCCAGAGCAACGTGATCGAGTTGTAGTTCCGGTCCACATAACGCGGATTCTTCGCGTGATGAACGCGGTGGTGGGCCGGCGTCTGCATGAAGCGCCCCAACCAGCCGTAACGGCCCTCGCGCAGGATCTCGCTACTCAGATGGAGATAGCTGCCCCAGACCGTATCCAGGATATTCAGCGCGACCACGATGACCGGATCGACGCCGAGCAGCGCGGGCAGGAACCCGAGAAAGAGCGGGAAATAGACGAGCCCTTCCAGGAAATGATGGTTCGTACCGATCGCCATATGGATCCCAGCGGGCGCGTGGTGCGGCGAATGAATGCACCAAATGAGTCGAATCTTGTGGCCTAGCCAATGCTGCAGCCAGTAGAAGAACTCGTACACGACGAGGCTGTAGATCAGGTCGACCCAGTGCATTCCGGCTTGGAAGAGACTGAGCTTCGCACCAACGAGCGCGGCGATCCCCACGCTCAGGGGTCCCACCAGCCACGTCAAGGCTGGCGAAAGGAGGCCGCTCCCCAAGAATCCCAATAGCGTCATCCGAACGACGCGAAGATCGAGCTTTCGGATCCAGAACTGGAGGACGAGGAGCTCGATGATCGTGTAGCCCATGACGACCACGAGCCCGATCGCGACAGCCCGATCGATCGTCCCACCGAAAGGGGAAAGCGCTTCCATTCGATTCCTCACCCTACAGCGACATTGTTACACACGATCTGCCAGCGCGTCGCTCAATTTGACAGGAGTCCCGGCGATCCGCACCCTTCGTGCGCGTTTCTCGCGTACGAAGAGCGCCCGACCTTCTTCGACTTCGCGGTCGGCGACTCCTACACGCTCATCTGGGTGGGCTACGAGGGCTGCTGCGGTGGATCGAGCACGATTCGCTTCTCCGTCGACGGCAGCGGATTCATCCCGCTGAACGGCGCGAATCTCGACCCCTATCTCGCGCTGGTTCCCGAGCCCTCGACCGCTCTCCTGCTCATGACCGGCCTCGCCGCGCTCGCGCCCCATCGCCCCACGGAATCCGGCACCAGGAACCCCTGATCGCACCCCTGTCCTGGCCGGCCCACGTCGGTAGAATGATGGGGATGGGTTCAGCGCGGGGGCCCCTCCGATCGCATTCCGAGCCCGCGCCGCCTCATCCAACGATCGAGGCCAACCGGTCATGGAGCGGATCGAGATGGACCCCAGGCCCCTCGCGGTGAATCTCTTCAGCGTCCGGCGTGAGTTGATCGCGGATTTCGAGGGGACCCACGCCCGACTCGCGGAGATGGGCTATGTCGGAGTCGAACCGATGATCTTCGGCCCGATTCCGATCGAGCTCCTTCCCGAGGATCTGCGCGTACCGACACCGCCCGCCGAGGAATACCGCGCGCTCCTCGATCGCATCGGGCTCGAGGTCGCCAGCTTGCATGCGCCACTCCCGGAAAACCGGGGCCCCGACCAGACCGGCGCCGACGACGTGCTCGACTTCGCCGAGGCCCTGGGAACGGACCAACTCGTACTCTCGAGCTTCATGGCGCTGCCCGAGGCAGCGAATGCCCACGCCGATGCCGATCTCCTCGACCAGGCGATCGATCGTTTCGCGGTGGCCGCGGACCTCGCCGAGGCCAGGGGAATCGCCCTCGGCTTCCACAATCACCATTTCGAGTGGGAGGTCGATCTCGCTGGCCATTTCGCCTGGGATCTCTTTTGGGAGAAGGTCGACCGGCGCGTCCGGGCGGAGGTCGACATCTATTGGGCCCAGACCGCGGGCCAGGATCCCGTGGCCGTGATCGATGGACTCGCCGCGAGGGTGAGACGCATCCACTTCAAGGACGGCCCCTGTGTGCTCGCCGAACCACAGGTCGCGCTCGGTGAGGGCCGCGTCGATATCGAAGCCTGCGCGGCCGCAGCCAAGTACGCCGATTGGCATATCGTCGAGCTCGATGAATGCGCAACGGATATCTTCGAAGCCCTGTACAAGAGCGCGCGTTACCTGGTCGACCGGGGCATCTCGCGCATGGGAGACACGATATGAAGCCGACGATTGGCGACCCGCTTGACGCCCGCTCCCGAGAAGAGCGGGACGTGATCCTCTCCCAGCGGCGACGCGAGGCACCGGTCGCACCGGTCGGGTCGGGTGCGCTCTTCGTATCGACCTTTGCAGGCGTTCGAAAGGGACTCGTCCACGTCGATCATTTCGTCGGGGCCTTCGGCAACAAGGGCGAGCTCCCGGAAGAGGAGACCGTGCTCCCCGGGATCCCCGAGCCGCGCCACGGCATCATCCGCAAGATCATCAACACCGTCCTCGCCTATCACCACGCTGTCAAACTCGAGCCCTTCGTACGGAAGACGGCCAAGGGGATGGTCAGCCGGATGATCGACGCTGCGAGTAGATCTGAGGCAGTCGATCTCTGCGAATATCTGGCGCGCCCCCTACCTTCGGTGGTGATCGCGCAGGTGCTCGGGATCTCGCCCGGGGACGTGCCGCGCTTTGCAATCTGGTCCGATGAAATCCTGCGGCGAATCTCCGAGGGCGGGCCGAGCCCGCGACTCGGTGACCTGCATCCGGAATTTGCGGGATATGTCGATCGAGAAATCCAATCTCGACGCGAGCGGAACGATGCTTCGGATGATTTCATCAGCCGCCTGCTCGACACCGAAGTCGAGGGCGAAACCCTCACTCCGCGCGCCGTGCGCACCCAGGTCGTCAACCTGATCATCGCCGGTAATGAGACCACGCGAAATCTGATCGGCAACCTCTTCTACCGCCTGGCCCAGGATCCCTCCCTCTGGAAACGCCTATATGAGGAACCCGAGCTTCGCCCGGCGGCGATCGAGGAATCGCTTCGCATGGATTCACCCGTCCAATTCCTGGTCCGAACCTGCACGAAGCCGATCGAGATCGAGGGGGTTCAGATCGAGACGGGAGATCGCGTGCTCTTCGGCGTGGCTTCCGCGAATTTCGATGAATCGGTCTACGAAGACCCCGGGATCTATCGGCTCGATCGCGTGCGCCCGCGCGAGCACGCCTCCTTTGGTGCCGGACCACATCTCTGCCCCGGCGCTTATCTGGCACGGTTGGAGGCGCTGGCGGCACTCGATGCGGCGCTCGAGCAGATCGAATCGATCGAACTCGACCCGGATTACGTCTTCGACACGAACCCCATCCCCTTCACCTACGGCCCGAATACCCTCCAGGTGCGTCTTCGCGGGCGCTGACCGGAGCCCCCGACCCCTCCTCTCCTTCGCGAAGGGCCACCGGGACGCACCAGCGCCGAGGGTTGAGCCGCAATGGTATGCTGCGGCCATGGCGCAAGAATTCACACTCGCAGCAGCGGGCCTCGCACGACTCTCCCATATCTCCCTTCAGGTCGCAGATCTCGATCGCTCCCTCGGCTTCTATCGCGACATCTTCGGAATGCAGATCGTCCTCGAAAAGAATCTCGAGGGGCCAGAATTCGAAGCCGTCACCGCGACACCCGGGGCGCAATCCAAATTGATTCGTGGGCTCGTCGCGGGCAACTCGGTCGTGCAACTCTTCTGGCATAATTGGCGGGAATGCCAGCAGGAAAAGCGGACACTGATGTCCTTCGAGGTCCGGGACGCCCGCGCTGCGCACGAGATTCTCGTGGCCGCTGGTGTGGATTGTCGGAGCGAGCCCGTCCCCTTCGACAACTCGCTCGCTTTCGTGATCCAGGATCCGGATGGCCACCCGATCGAGATCATCGAGTGGAAACCGGATGCAGCGCCCTACCGAGTGCCTGGTTTCTGATCGACGAGCGCTCGCTCCCCCGATCCAGCGGAGCGGATGAGCGCACCCGCCGGCTCACGCTCAAATCGACGCTTCGAGGACGGTTCCATCGAAGAAGGCGGGATTGCTCTCGGTATAGAAACGCAGCGAGTTCTCGAAGACGAAAGCGCGGAAATCCTCCGGCGATATGATGCCCTTGTCGAGGGGCTCGATCGCCTCCGCCAGCACATCGCTCATCTGCGGGACATCGAAATGTCCGATATCCGAGCCGTAGATCGCCGGTAGTTTCGCTTCGAAGGGCAGGAGCTTCGGCATGAAGGCCAGGGCGTTCAGCGGATCGTCCGCTTCGCAGCCAAAGAAGAAATTGGGCAGAAATAGATCCTTGATCTCCTCGGCGCTCTCGATCCCGATCGCCGAAAACTCATCGAGGTCCTCGTCGGGGGGACGATGATGGTTCATGCCGGGCGTCGTGAGCAGCGCCCCCTCGATCTTCTCCCGGGTCGCGGGACCCACCGCGCCGTATCGTTCCGCGAGCTTCGCGAATTCGGCGTGATCGAGCAGCGTCGGGTCCAGGTTCTCTCGAATGGCCTCGAGATTCCGCTTCCCCCAGTGGTCGACGAGATCCGAATAGAGACTCGCAGCCCATCCCACTCCGCCTTCGAGAAGCGCCACGCGCAGCTTCGGGAAACGCTTCGTCACACCCCCCAGGAAGAGCGACTTGCAAAGCATCTCGCCAGAGGCGGCGAAATGGCCGATGTGGTTGTAGACCCAGTTCGAGGTCGACCGGCGACTGCCCCATCCGTTGCCCTGGGAATGGGTTCCGAGCGAAACACCCAACTCGATTGCGCGATGCCAGAGGGGATCGTAGTCGTAGGGCGAATCGACCCCGTACGCGTCCAGCCAGAAGGCCCACCTTCGGAGGTCCGGATCCTTTCCTTCCAGGCCGACCGGAACGCGCATATTGTAGGTCGGAATCACGACGGCCTGGAAACCGAGTTCGAGCACGGCGTAGTCGAGCTCCTCGATCGCCTCCTCGGGCGTATGCGTGGGAATCGCGGCGACCGGGATGAGCCGGTCGGTACAGCCCTCGAAGGCATCGCGGTGGTAGCGGTTGAGGGCGCGACAACCGCCGCGACGAAGTTCGTCCTCCTGGATCTGGAAGAATGCGAGACCGGTACTCGGATATACGATCGAAACGTCGCACCCGAACTCGTCCATGCGACTGCGCAGATAGCGAGGAAAGGAGGCGGCCGCGAGATCCGAGGCGTTTCGCATCGGGCGGGTCCACCACGGTGGCTTCGTCATGTGCTTGTCGATCCGCTGCTGGGGCGTGTGCTCGTACCAGTCGGCCACGGCGCCCAGCACGCCCTTGAAGAGCTTGCCGAAATCGGTGTTGATGCCGACCTCGCGCAGATATTCCTCCAGCGCCGGAACGAACTCGGTCGTGTGTGCATCCGCGTCGATGACGGGATGGTCAAGCCGGCTGCGAATCTCAGAAGCACTCGCTCGCTCACTCATCCGACGATTCCTTCCTTCCTGAGTGTCTCGATCTCTTTCGGGGAGAGGCCCAACCAGCCTTCGAGAACACGCCCGGTCTGCCCCCCGAGCCCCGGCCATCGCGGCGGTCCATCGCCCTCGTCGGCCACGTCGTGATCCCGCGTGGGTTCCGAAAAATAAAGTGGGCTGCCGACCACGTCCACCGAGGTCTCGCGGCCCTCGATCTCGAAGCGATGAACGAGGCCGCGCTCGAGGACATGGGGGTCTCGCATGATGTCCTGTGGCGTATTCACGGGTCCGGCCGCGAGACCATGGCGGGCGAGCTCCGCCGAGGCCTCGTCCTTCGTGCGTCCTCGTGCCCAGTCCTCGACCCCGGGACGAATCACCGTCTCGAGATGCTCCGCCCAACCCGATCGAGTGGCCAACCGGCAATCCTTCTCCCACTCGGGGTGACCGACCGCCGCACAGAAGCGCGGAAAATGCGGCTCGCGCACGACCTCGAGAGTGAACCAACCGTCGTCCGCGCGAAAGCTGTCGAGGATCCCGATCCCCCGGGTCGCACGACTCGGATCGACCCCGACACTCGCCAGATGGACCACATCCGCAATCGCGATCATCGAGTCGTACATCGAAACATCGACATGACACCCCTGTCCGGTCCGCGCGCGCTCGTGAAGCGCTGAGAGCAAGCCGATCACCGCGTAGAGTCCCGGACCGGTATCCCCGAGCGCCCCGGCGCTCGCCAGTCGTGGGGGGGCGTCGTTCTCGCGCGCGTACTCGTAGAGCCCCGCCATCCCTTCGACGACGGGTGCATAGGCCGCTCGTTCCCGGTAGGGACTCGGCGGGTCCGAGCGGTTTCCGAAGCCGGAGACCGAAACATAGATCGCCGATGGATTTCGTAGGCGGACAGCCTCGAAGCCGATCCCGAGTTTCTCTGCGACACCCGGCCGAAAATTTTCCGCGACGGCATCGACCTGGCCCGCGAGGTCGAGAAAGAGGTCGCGTCCGCGTTCGCTCTTCAAGTCGAGCGAGATCGTCGACTTCCCGAGATTATTCCGGACGAAGGTCGAACCCGTCTCCGTCCCGCTCTCATCGACGACCATTGGACGCCCGTGTCGCCCCGCCTCGCCCGAGAGCGGCTCGACCTTGAGCACATCGGCGCCGAGCAGCGAGAGGAGCTGCGTCGCGTGGGGCAGCGAGATCATCTGCTCGGCGGACAGGATGCGAAGCCCGGCGAGGGGCCGAGCGCTCATGGGTTCATCTCCAGCACGCCCTTCGAACGAAGCGTCGCGATCCGCTCCTCGTCGTAGTCCAGTACCCGCCGGAGCACAGCATCCGTATCCGCCGCATGAGCGGGTGATCCCCTCGCTGCGACCGCCCGAACTCCATCGATTCGCAGGGGAGAACCCGGGATCCGCATCCCGTGGACCGATGCGTCGGTCCACAGATCTCGCGCCTCGAAATGGGGATCGCGCCAGGTCTCCCCCGCCTCGTAGACCGGCGAACCCGGAACGTCGTACTCGATGAAGAAATCGATCCAGTCGGCCCGGGTCCGCGTAGCAAAGAGCCTCGCGAGTTCTTCGCGCAGCTCTTCGTTTCCGTAGTCGTGGTCCGCGTGGCGTTCACCCGGCCAACGTTCGAAGAGGTCGGGGCGGTCGAGTGCCCGGCAGAAATTCTCCCAGAAGCGCGTCTCCGTCGCCATCAGAAGGATGAGCCCATCGCTCGCGGCATAATATTGATAGCGGACGTCATACATCGGACTGTTCTGGCGATCGCCCGCGCCCCCGTCCTCGAATTCCGCCGAGGCCGCATGCCCTTCGATTCGCTCGAGCTGACGGAGACGACCTTCGTGATCGCTCTCCTGGGACTCGTTGCGCGCGGCTTCGTAGGCGATCCGCCAGCCGTTCCAGACCGCACCGGCATCCGCCTGGCTGACTTCGATGCGCGAGGGCTCACCACTCACTCGCGCCCGCAGGATTCCCGACACGACCGCCAGCGCACCGTAGAGGGGCGCGGCCTCGAGGCCCTGCCAGACATGACCCTCCGGGCGCGTGGGACGATCGACTTCGCGGCGCGAGGGAGCGAGTCCCGCATAGGCATCGAAGGCAAGTCCATGGGATCCGAGGTCGCGATAAGGCCCGTCTTCACCCCATCCCGACACACTGATGAAGACGAGGCGCGGATTGATCTCGAGCAATGCCTCGTACCCGAGTCCACGCCGCTCGAGCGAACCCGGTCGCATGCCTTCGATCACCGCGTCGGCCCTCGCGACGAGCTCTCGAAAAACAGCCGCGCCCTCCTGCTTGCGAAGATCGAGAGCCAGACTCTCCTTGCCACGATTCCAACGCCGGGTCGCCGGTGCCTCTCCAGCGATCGGCTTGCCCAGGAAACGGGCCGGATCCCCGATGCCGGGGGCCTCGACTTTGATCACCTCGGCCCCGAGGTCAGCGAGATGCATCCCACATCCATTCGGAGCGAACATGGAGACCTCGATGATCCGCGTTCCGGCCAGAGGTGAATTCATGCGCGCACTCATGCCGAGTGGAATCTCGATCCGGGAGTCCCCGCCTCGAAGCGGTGCGCCACTTCGATCGGGTGAGGATGATCGGCTTCGGAATCCATGCGGCCGAGCCTAGCCAAGATGACACCGGCCCCACACAGCCCCTCCGCTCCGAAAGCGAGCCACGAGTCGGGGATCTCACGTCGCGTCGAAAAAGCCTGAAAAGCAGAACGCAATTGGGCCCTCTAAGCTCCTGCGCTTCCAGGCGAGATCGGGGGGCGTGTGCGAGAGAGCCAGGCGCCGGCGTCCGCGAGTATGAACTGGCCCGTAATACATCGCGCCAGATCCGATGCGAGGAAAACGGCCAGACGCCCGAGCTCCTCGGGTTCCGTCATCCGCCGCAGAGGGAGCGATTCGACGACCCGCGCGACGTGTTCGTCATCGAAGACGGGGCGAACGGTCTCGGTCAGCGTCGTACCCGGCGCGATCGAGAGGACCCGGATCCCATCCGGTCCGAGCTCGGTCGCCATCGTCTGCGTCAAATGATTGATCCCGGCCTTCGCCGCACCGTAAGCCGCAAGCCTGAGAGCGGGCCGGGTCGACTCCCCCGAACTCACGTTCAGGATGACTCCACCCTCGGCCTGCTCCTTGAGCGCCTTCGCCTCGGCTACGCAGCAGAGAATCGTCGCCACGAGATTCCGATCGATCACGGAGCGAATATCCTCGGCTTCGAGATCGGCGAAGTCCGATTGGGGCGCATCGCCCATCAACCCGACATTATTGACCGCGACATCGAGGCGCCCGAGCCCCGCGATCGCCGCGGCGACCATCGACTCTACGGCGCCGGGCGCGCGCACATCCGCCGGCACAGCCAGGCCGCGTCGGCCTTCAGCCGTGACCGCCGCAACCCCACGCGCCGCTCGATCGCCGTCGAGGTCATTGACCGCCACATCACACCCCGCGCGCGCCAGCCAGCGAGCGATCTCGCGGCCGATTCCGGCCCCAGCACCCGTCACGAGTGCGACTTTGCCTGATAGATCGATCAACTCTTCTGTCCCTTCTTCGTCCGCCAATTTTCCCCGTAGGACTTCGAGGGGGATGTGGCGACATCGGTCGACGATTCGCGCATCGACTCCCCACCGCCTCGATGAGTATCGAACAACGGGGAGCTTGCTGCGACATCAGATTTCGGTTGCTATTTCCAAGACTTGCGGAGGCCTCTCCACGAAGGAGCGTTCCGGCACCGAGAGCGAGGGGAGCAATTTGCGAGCGAGGGGTTGAATGAGATGGCTGCTTGGCGAATGCGGTACGATCGACGCTCCGTCATGGGTCGCGAGGGCGGCCTCGATCTGTTCCGCCTTCGGGCGGGACGCTCTTCGTCCAGCGAGAGACCGAAACGATGTCCAACCGCGAAGACAATACCGCTAGAGCGACTCTGCCCGCGCACCTACGCGCGGCCTGGACGAATCCCCAGATCCGCTATCCGCTGCTCGTTCTCCTCTATCTTTTCACCATCGGATCGGCCTTCAACGCGGTCCTCGAAGATCTGCGCGGCCCGCTCCAGGAGCTCGAGAAATTCACGGCGGCCAGCGTCCACATTCTCCTGCGGATCGTCACCGAACTCACTACCCATCGCGGCAATCTCGTCACCCTCGACGGATTCGCCGTCTCCATCATCATCGAATGCGTCGGCCTCCTCGAAATGCTGATCTACTCGGCCTGCGTCTTCGCCTTCCCGGCCCCGATTCGCGCTCGCCTGATCGGAGTCGTGCTCGGCTGCGCTGCGATCTTCGTCTTCAATCTCCTCCGAATCGTGACGCTTCTCGTCGTCGGCCGACACTGGAGCATGTATTTCGACTTCTTTCATATCTATTTCTGGCAGGCCACACTGATCGCGATGATCGTGAGTGTGCTCTATGGCTGGATCAAACTCTTCGTGCCGCGATGAGCCACCCGCCATGAGAAGAGCCTTCCTCGTCATCGTCACCTTCGCCGCAATCACCATGCTCCTCACCTGGCTCTGGACCCATGGGGGGCGTGGCTACTACGGATATTTCCTGAAGCTCGTCGCACCGCCGATCTACGACGCGATCGGCTTCGGGGACGCGCGCGTCGGTGCCTATCGTCAGCGCTATATCAACTTCATCCCTTTCGTCGGGCTCGTTCTCGTCACCCCGGGTATCGTGTTTGGCCGACGATTGATCGGCCTTTTCGGTGGGCTCTTCGCGCTCTTCGTCGGCCACCTCTCGCTCAACCTGACCGAGGGCGTCCACCCCAAGGCTCAGCTCCCCGTCGTCGCTTCGATGATCTCCGACGCGCTCCCTTTCGTCATCTGGATCCTCGTTGCCTATCCCGTCATCAGCGGGTGGTTCGCGGACGTACTCGTGCCTCCTGCTCCGGAGGAATCCGATACAGTGGACCCTCCGCGTTAGCGACGACCTTCTGCGTTTCGAGCCGCTCGCTCGACCGGCCCCACCGGGAGTGATCGTCTACGTTCTCTGGATGCTCGGCTGGCTCCAAACCCTCGCGCGACGCGATGAAGACAAAGGCGCCCTGGGGCGCCACGGACTCCTACTGGGATCGCTCGTCGCCCTGCTCGTCGCCCTACCGCTGGTTCAGACGATCTCTGGATCGACCCCGCGTTTTTCGATCCTTCTCACGCTGGTTCTGGTCGCGGCGGTCCTGGTCAACAGCCACCAACGATGGATCTTCGTGGTCGCTAGCCTGACCGGCCTCGGCGCCGTCATCGGAATCGCCGGAGCAGAATTCAGCGGCTCCTCCTCCCTTCGACTCGCCGCCCACCTGCTCTCCCTGGGCCTCCTCGGTTTCACCACCCTCGTCCTCTTGAATAGCCTGATCCAGGCCAACGAGGTCTCACGGGATACGATCGTCGGCGGGATCTGCGTCTATCTCCTCGTCGGCCTCTGTTTCGGGATGGCCTTCCTCGCCATCGCGGATCTGCAGCCCGGTGCCTTCGTCAGCCAGAGCGAAGCCCTCGTTCCTTCCTTGGCGGATACGAGTGCCCTCGCGACCCAGCTGCTCTACTTCAGCTTCGTCACACTGACGACACTCGGATATGGCGACATCACGCCCGTCCACGACATGGCCCAGATGCTGGCCGTCGCGGAGGCCATTGTGGGGCAGCTCTACCTGACGATCTTCGTCGCCCGACTCGTCGCCCTCTACGTGGGGCGCGCCAGCAAGACCTGATCGGCGCATGCCCCCGAGAACTTCCGTCGGCCTCAGTAGATTGCTTCTTCTGGTTCGCCATCTCGACACGCTCCTTGGGGTCACAGACCCCAGAATGTGTCTCTCAGCTTAGGAGGGTCGGGAGTCCACTTCCTGCTGACGGGATACACCTTGAGCGTCAGGTCGTAGAGGATCTTCCCCATTTCCTCACCACGGTGAGTCCGACTCGCACCAGACCGATGCGCCACACTTCGCCTGTCGCCAACGATGACCGCATTGGGCGCCGAGAGATCTCACCCTTTACAAGAGCCGTTAGACTCTCCTCGGGAGGAATTGCGATGAGTGAAATGACCCTCGAATCATTGGCCCTCGAAGTCGCGGCCCTGCGTGGACGCGTTCGCGAGCTCGAAGATCGAGAAGAAATCCATCGATTGACACGCGAATATATGCAGGCGATGCACGATGCCCGCTGGGACGACGCCGTCGCATGTTTTGCCGAGAGGGCGAGCTACGACCACGGTATTCTCGGCGAGCTGCGCTCGAAGCGCGACATCGAACAGTTCTATCTCGAATTCATGCCCGGATTCGAGGGCGCCGGTGGCTGGGCCTTCGACATGCTCAGCAACCCGACGGTCACGGTGAAGGGAGACGACGCCTATGGCCGGTGGTTCCTCTTGACCCTACTCATCGACCCGGACACGCAGAAGCCCGCGTGGAGCATCGCCACCCTCGACTACGAGTACAAGCGGGAAAACGGACGTTGGAAATTCTTCAAGAACCACTGCATCCACGAACATATGCTCTCACCCTACGACAAGGGGTGGGGCGCCGAGGGCGGTTCGAAAGTCTCCGAGGCAACGGATGCGGCCCCGCAGATCCACTTCGAACGGATCGAGAAACAGGGTGGAAAACAGCGCCCGGGACGTCGTACCCGATCCATTCGCGGCTGGACCGTGCCAACCCTCGAACCCGAATAGCGGGGCGACCGGCTGCGCGGCGCTCTCCACAGGTCCCGCTCGACTTCAGCCAGTTCGACCCCGCCGACACCCGCTCCGAACACTCCGGAATCCAGCGATCGCTCGAAATGTCGATCGATTCGCGGGGTGAGAGCCGAGTGCGCCAGGCGATCGAGGAGCGCAGAATCTCCGAGGGGATGGAATGGCGATAGCTGGGCACATCGTGGCCTCGGCAGACTGCCTCCTCGCCGAGAACACCCGCGCGCTCGCGGCAATAGCCCTCGACCATATAGCAGAGGATCACCGCGACTCTTTTGCCGGCGATCTCTTCGGAGACGATGCCCGCGTCCTCGAGGACGTCCCAGATCATCTCGACCAACAACCGCTGCCGCGACTCCAACGTCGGCACATCGCGCGGAGCGATCCCAAAGGCCGCGGGATCGAAGAGCTCCGGATCTTCTAGGAAGTCACCCTTCCTGGACGAAATCTTGCCGGGAATGCGCGATCTCGAATCGTAGACATGGTCAATATCGGTTCCGAGTTCGATCCGGTGCTCGGGGGCATCACGAACGGTATTGCACCCGCTTCGCACGATCTCCCAGAACTCTTCGGGGTCACGCGCATCAGCATAACGATAGCCGATTCCGACAATCGCGATCGAATCCTCTTGCCCGCTCGCGTTTCCCTCGGCCACCTCGAGCGTGTCGTCGCGGCTCACGCGGGAAAGGCGGCCGAAGTGACGCGAGTCCAGACGGGCCGACCCACGGGCGCTTCATCGCCCACCGAAAATGCCTGGGTCAACAGCTCGAATCGGTCCCCGGCGCTCCTGGAACGTTCCGGTCCAGACCTCGAGGGAACTGACTTCCACGAAATGGTGAATCTTGTCGCCATTGACCTCAAAGGGACAGGAATACGCCATGAACTGATCGTAGATGCTCGCTCTGGCGGCTTCGGAGAGTTCGCCATCGGGAACGTGACCCCGTTCGGCATTCATGAATGCCGCCGACATAAATCCGTGCTCGTCGTAGAAGAGATAACCCGTCAGTTCTTTGCCGTATGGATGGCTGATCGAAAATAGCTCGAAGGACAATCCCTGACGAAGCGTGTCCCCCACACGACTCGCGTTGGACCCGCCCCCACATCGCGGATGTCGTGGGTTCCGCGACTCAGTCCAGACCGGCCTGTCGGCGATCGAAATAGTCGCGCCAGGCCGTGACCTTTCCCGCGTCGTTCACCTCGAAGATCGCCATCGCGGGCAACGAGATCTCGTGGTCCACGGTCTTGAACTCGATGACGCGCTCCACGCAGACCGTGTTCCCAGCCGAGACGAGGTTTGCGATCTTGAATTGGACCCGAACCTCGGGCCCGAAGAACTCATCGAGCGTTCCCCTGATCTCCGCTTCTCCGGCGAAGCGGCCGACCGGCATCTTCTCATAGACCGCATCGGGCGTGAAAAACCCGAGCAACTCGTCGACGTTCATTCGCGAGAACGCCTCGCACAGGTCGCGAACGACTGCTTCCGCATCCATTTCGAGTCTCCCTTTTTCGTGGATCGGGCCCGGACTTCCTCGACGACGAGAAAATGGCCCGATTCATTCCCAAAAGCCTTCGCGAAGTCTAAGCCAGCCACCTCAGTCGTCGAATCGGATCACACCCCGGGTGACGCGCCCCCGCTCGAGATCGTCGAGCGCCTGCCCGATCTCCTCGAGTCGATACGCTCGATCCATGAGCCCCGCGAGATCGAGTCGACCCGCGAGAAAGAGATCCACAAACTCCGGAATATGCCGCCGTGGCTCGATCGAGCCGCCCATCGTTCCGGTCACGGTCTTCTGCCGCAACAACGCCCCCGAGGCGAGCGCGACCCCACCCTCGTTCGAGGCCAGACCGATCAGGACGACATGCCCTCCGGGTCGAACGGCGTCGATCGCTTGTTCGAGGGTCCCGGGCGCCCCGACGGCGTCGAAGGCATGGTCCGCCCCACGCCCACCGGTCAGCGATTGCACGGTCGCGACGACATCCTCGGTCGAAGCATCGATCGTCTCCGTCGCCAAACCCATCGCGCGTGCCTTCTCGAGCTTGGCGGGCAACCGATCGACCGCGATCAATCGTGCCGCCCCGCGCAATTTCGCTCCCATCAGGACCGAGAGCCCCACGCCCCCGGTACCGATCACGACCACACTCGCCCCCGCTTCGACCGGGTCACGCACCATCGCTGCACCCAGCCCGGTCGAAACCCCACAGGCGAGACCCGCGAGCTTGTGAAGCGGTGCATCCGACCGAACCCGCACGGCGCTGCGCTCGGGAACGATCGCTTTCTCCGCAAAAGAGGCCTGAAAAGACAGGCTGTAGATCTCCTCGTCCCCCTTCGAGAGGCGCGTCGTTCCATCGAGCATCTTGCCCGTGTAGAAGGTGACGTTCTCGCATAACGCCGAGGATTGGCGACGACACTGGAAACACTCACCGCAGCCAGCGATGATCGAGCACACGACGGAATCGCCGGGAGCGAATCGCGTCACCCCGGGACCGACCGCCTCGACGACACCCACGCCCTCGTGGCCGAGCACGATCGGACGCGGCACGGGGAGATGCCCCTGGAAAATCGAGAGATCGGTTCGGCAGACACCGGTCGCCACCACGCGGAGCTTGATCTCACCGTCGCCGGGCGTCGGCTCGTCGAGGTCTTCGATGGCGATCTGTCCAATCTCGCGGCAGACGGCGGCCCTCATGGAACCCCTCGGTGATGAGCACGGGGCGGGACCGCCTCCGCCAGTGATGATTAGCGCGATGTCATTGGTCTGTCCCGCCCTCCGCCAGCGGTGCCCGATCCGCGCTGGCTGGCTCCCGTCGCGCGGGCGCGCTAGCCCTGGGTCCAGGATGAATGCCTGCGAATCCGATCTCCAACCACTCGAACCGGAAGGACACGATTCCGTGCCTCAATACGGCGCCAGCGCGCTCCTGCTGATCGCGCTCCTCTTCGCGCTTCCCTCGACGGCCGAACGCCCCGCTGCGGCCGACCCCCTTCCCGCGCAAATCGAGATCGATGGACGCGATCGGCCCAATACGCTGACGGCTCAGGAATCCGCTGCCGGGTGGAAACTTCTCTGGGACGGCATCACCCCCCGGCACTGGCGAGAAGTCGAGGGGGACGAATTTCCCGACGACGGATGGAGCATCGAGAAGGGGGCGCTCACGATTCGCAACGCCGGAATCTTCGAGTTTCGTGCCGGCGGCGACCTCTTCAGCCGAGCGCGTTACGGCGCCTTCATCTTCGACTTCGAGTTCCGGCTCAGCAAGGGTGCCAATAGCGGAATCAAATACCTCGCCGAAGTCCAGAACGAACGGGGCTTCGTACATTCTCTCGGATGCGAGTTTCAGCTCCTCGACGACCTGCGTCACCCCGACGCCGGGGCGGGCCGCGGCGGCAACCGAACGCTCGCCTCCCTTTACGACTTGTTCCCCGCAAAGGAAACGAAGGATTTCCGCGGAATCGAAAGCTGGAACCATGGGCGAATCCACTTTGAAGCGGGCCGAATCGCGCATTACCTGAACGGGGCCCGGGTTCTCTCGACCGAGATCGGATCCGAACGCTGGGACGCGGCCCTCGCAGGCAGCAAATTCGCGGACCGCGCCGCTTTCTGCCGCGGACCGCGTGGACATATCGTCCTCCAGGACCACGGGGATCGGGTGAGTTTCAGGAACCTCCGCATCCTCTCTCTCGACTGATCCCTGGTCCGCGGGGCGACAGACTTCTATCCTCGGGGATCACGCGCGCTCGTCCATCGCCCTCGACCGGCGGCCCTCGTCGGCCAGCGCGAGAGGGTCCTCGCCCCAAAAGGAATGTTCAGCTCAATGCGAATCGCCCTCTTTCTCGTGACGAATATCGCGGTCATCGCGGTCATCACCATCATTTTCTCGATCTTCGGCATCGGTGACGTTCTCGACGAACAGGGCCTCGACCTCGACCTCGGCAAGCTGCTCGTCTATTCGGCCGTCATCGGCTTCACGGGCTCCCTGATCTCCCTCGCGATGTCGAAGATGATGGCCAAGCGCTCGACGGGTTGTCAGCGAATCGAGGAATCCAGCGACCCCGACGCACAGTGGATCGTCTCCCGCGTCCGCGCCCACGCCGAGGCAGCGGGGATCGGGATGCCGGAGGTGGCGGTCTTTCCCGCCGAGGGACCCAATGCCTTTGCGACCGGGATGCGCCGCGACGCCGCGCTGGTCGCGGTCAGCAGTGGACTCCTTCGCAGCATGAAACGCGAGGAGATCGACGCCGTTCTCGGTCACGAGATCGCGCATATCGCGAACGGGGATATGATCACGCTGAGCCTGATGCAGGGCGTCGTGAATACATTCGTCGTATTCCTGTCGCGAATCGTGGGCCACTTCGTCGACCGCGTGATCCTGAAAAACGAACGCGGTCATGGAATCGGCTATTTCGTGGCTTCGATGGCCGCGCAGGTGTTGCTCGGCATTCTCGCTTCGGGGATCGTCTGCTGGTTCTCCCGTCGGCGGGAATTCCGTGCAGACGAAGGTGGGGCGCGGCTGGCCGGATCCGAGAACATGATTTCGGCGCTCGAACGCTTGAAGGCCGGAACATCGGAGTTGCCCGACGGGATGGCGGCCTTCGGGATCGGCGGTGGCAAGATGGCCGCTTTCTTCTCGACGCATCCACCGCTCGAGGTGCGTATCGAGGCGCTGCGCGACAGGCGGAATTGAGCCTTTCTCCATCCTCCGACCGGGACCCTCCCTGGCTTTCTTCGAAGATCGCGCGACGCGCGAAACCGCTCACCGCCCTCTGCGAGTCGATCGCCTCGGAAAGGGACCGAACTGGATCCCCGGCGAAGGGGTCGCCGCGCTGATTTCGTTGATCCATCATCGGTCACGACGCGAGCCGGGGTTCAGATCTCCGACGAAGCGCGTCCAGGGAGAACTCGCTTCCAATGATCCGATGGCCCGCGATCCGATTCCGCACCCTGCTCTCGTGTTCTCTGCTCCTGCTCTCGCTCGACGGATGCAGCTTCTCCGGATCGGACCCGCGCCCGAAACCGCTCGCCCCCTCCGCGGAGGCGAGCGGTCGACCGATCGGCGACGCTCGACTCCTCTCCGCCGATCGGTCGAACTGGCTGATGCATGGGGGGACCTACTCGGAACAGCGCTACAGCCCGCTCTCCCAGATCAATGAATCGAATGTCGATGCGCTCGGGCTGGCCTGGAGCTTCGACATGCAGAGCGAACGCGGCGTCGAATCGACACCTCTGGTCGCCGACGGGACGCTCTACGTCACCGCGCCCTGGAGCATTCTGCATGCCCTCGATGCCGCGACGGGCGAGCACAAGTGGACATACGATCCAGGCGTGCCACGCGGCATGGCCCGACAGATCTGTTGCGGGGTCGTGAATCGCGGCGCAGCCCTCTACGGGAACAGCGTCTTTATCGGAACCCTCGATGGCCGACTGGTGGCGCTCGATCGGGAGAGCGGTCGCGAAGCCTGGTCGGTGGATACGCGGGAACCCGAATGGCCCTACTCGATTACGGGGGCACCCCGTGTCCTCGAGGGCAAAGTCATCATCGGGAACGCCGGCGCGGATCTCGGCGCACGGGGATATGTCTCGGCCTATGACGCCGAAAGTGGAGAGCTCGTCTGGCGCACCTACACGGTTCCCGGAAATCCCGCGAAGGGATTCGAAACGCCGGCCATGGAGCGCGCCGCCGCCACCTGGAAGGGGGAGTGGTGGAAGGCGGGGGGAGGGGGCACGGTCTGGGATGCCCTGGCCTACGACCCCGAGCTTCACCTCCTCTATGTCGGGACCGGAAATGGGACGCCCCATGCGCGCTGGCTCCGCAGCCCGGGCGGCGGCGACAATCTCTACCTCTCGTCGATTCTCGCGCTGCGGCCCGAGACGGGCGAACTCGTCTGGCATTATCAGACCACCCCCGGCGACTCCTGGGACTACACCGCCACGCAACACATTCTTCTGGCGGACCTCGAGATCGAGGGCCAAACGCGGAAGGTCCTGATGCAGGCCCCGAAGAATGGATTCTTCTTCGTTCTCGATCGCACCAACGGAGAGTTCATCTCGGCCGAGAAATTTGCCACCGTGACCTGGGCCTCTCACGTCGACGAATCCGGACGCCCGGTCGAAACCGACACCGACTATCGGGAGGTCGCCAAATTCGTCCGACCCAGTCCCTATGGCGCCCACAGCTGGCCACCCATGAGTTTTCACCCCAAGACGGGTCTCGTCTATCTGCCCGTCCGGGATATGGGTTCGATCTACAAGATGGATTCGGCCTGGGACTACAAGCCGGGACAATGGAATACCGGCATCGACATGGCCGTCTACGAGAATTTCGGGAGCGACGAGAGCGACCTGACCTGGGAGGCCTATTTGCTCGCCTGGGACCCCGTCGCGCAGCGCGAAGTCTGGCGACTTCCCCAGATCACCGCCTTCAATGGCGGAACGCTCTCGACCGCGGACAACCTGCTCTTCGAGGGATCGGCAGACGGTCGTTTCGTCGCCTATCGGGCTTCGGATGGCACGAAGCTATGGGAATCGCCAGTGGGTACGGGCGTGATGGCCGGTCCGATCACCTACGAGATCGCCGGCGATCAATACGTCGCGGTCGCGGCCGGCTGGGGCGCTTCTTTCGCCCTGAGCGGAGGAGAGGCCGCACTGCGGGCCAAGGTCCGCGGCGGTGCTCGGGTACTCGCCTGGAAGCTCGGCGGGGAGGCCCCCCTGCCTCCGGGCCGCGCCCCCCTCGGCCCGGTTCCAACCCCGACCTACGAAATCACATCGACTCCCGCCGAACGACGACGCGGAATGATCCTCTACCAACAGGAGTGCTCGGTGTGTCACGGACCCGGTGCCATCGGAGGCGGATCCGGCGTACCCGACCTACGCTATACGGCCGAGGCGGTGCACTCGATCTTTTCTGAGATCCTGCTCGAGGGACTTCGCGAAGCGGGCGGGATGCCCCGTTTCGACGATCTCTTCGACGAGGAGGAGATTCACATGATCCAGGCATGGATCCTCGAGCAGGCCCGAATCGGATCGGAGAAGTCCGCGTCCGGTTCAGGCTCTTGATCCCGAGCCCGGAGCCACTCACCCCGCCCAATCGGGGCGACAAAGGATAACGACAAATGCCGATCCCCAAGATCATCTCCATCGACGATCACGTCGTCGAACCGCCGAACCTCTGGAGCGACCGCCTACCGAAACGCTTCCTCGACCGCGGTCCACGGATCGTGCGCGAGCGCGGCAAGATGGGCGGCCCCATCGGCATGCAGTGGCAGCCGGACGCAGGCGGAGATTGGGCCGACATCTGGTATTACGATGGTCTGATCTCGCCCTTCTCTCGGCTCTCCGCTGCGGTCGGGATGGGGGACCTCGCCTTCGCCACGACGACCTTCGACGAGATCCGCCCGGGTTGTTGGAAACAGAAGGAACGACTCGAAGACATGGATGCGAACCATATGGACGTGTCCATCTGTTTTCCGAACACGCTGCCCCGCTTCTGTGGACAGACCTTCATGGAGCGCGAAGACAAGGAACTCGCACTGCTCTGCGTCCAGGCGTACAACGATTGGATGATCGACGTTTGGTGTGCGGGCGACGGGAAGGGACGATTGATCCCGCTCACGATCGTGCCCCTCTGGGACGCAGAACTCTCGGCCCAGGAGATCCACCGCTGCGCCAAGAAGGGAAGTTATGCCGTCGCCTTCTCGGAGAATCCACACCCGCTCGGGCTCCCTTCGATTCATACCGGCTACTGGGATCCCCTCTTCACTGCATGCCAAGAGACCGGAACGGTCGTCTGTATGCATATCGGCTCTTCCTCGAAGATGGCGGGCACGACGCCGGACGCGCCCTTCATCGTCACATCGACCCTGACCTTCCAGAACGCCATGGGCTCGCTGATCGACTGGGTCTTTTCCGGGACGCTGGCACGTTTTCCAGACCTGACGATCGCCTATCCCGAGGGCCAGGTCGGCTGGATGCCCTATGTGATGGAACGGATGGACAAGCTCTGGGAGGAGCGCGTCGACAATTCCTTTGGGTCCGGGCTTCCCGAGGCCCCGACCTCCTATATCAAGGATCGCGTCCTCGGCTGTATCTTCGACGACGAGACGGGGCTCGCGAATCGAGATCGGATCGGCATGAATCTGATCACCTTCGAGGTCGACTACCCGCATGCGGACTCGACCTTTCCGGACACGGAAAAGGTGGCGACCCAGATCTGCGAGAACGCGGGCTTGAACGAGCAGGAGATCTACGCGCTGCTGCGCGGCAACGCGATCCGGGGATTCGGCCTCGAACGCTTTGGGATCACCAAATAGCCCACAGCGAACTGGCGCGGCGCGCGATCAGGGCTCGAGCGCGATCTTGATCGCTCCACCCTCGCGGTCACGGGACTTCTCGAAGGCCTCGGGCGCCTGCGAGAGCGGGAAGCGGTGGCTGATGAGCGCATCCGAGACCTCTTCGCGATGGCCGAGAATCGTCGCTGCGACATCGACATCGCGCGACATTCCCGCACGTCCATACATCGTCGAAATGACGATGTCGATTTCCTTTTCCGCAACGATCAGTCCGGGCAGCTCGATCTTGTCCCACGACGAGGCAAGCATGAGAAGTCGACCGTTGGACCGCAGCGCCTCGCACGACGCCGCCGTCGCGCTGGCCGTCCCCGCGCAGTCGAGGACGACGTCGTAGTCGCCTTCCTGCCCCGACTCGACGATTTCTGCGCCGAGTTGGCGTCCGGCTGCGATCTGCGCGGGATGCCTGGCGACGAGATCGACCTGCGCGTGGGCCGCGGTCGCCGCGGCGACCGCGCTCAACCCGATCGTTCCCCCTCCGACGACCAACACGCGCATCGACCCATCGATCCCCGCCCGGCGTACACCGTGGACCGCCACAGCCAGCGGTTCGACCAGAAAGCCCGTCGTCGCATCCAGTCCACGCGGCAGCGGAACCAGACGCTCGGCGGGGACGACGATCTCCTCCGCCATGCCTCCGTTTCGTCCGACCCCATAGATCATCTCGTTACCCTTCACGCAGACCTGGTGATCCCCGCCCAGGCAGTATCGGCAGCAACCGCAGGGGTCGAAGGGTTCGATCGCGACCGGCGTCCCATCCTCGAGTTCACCCGCGATTTCGTGGCCCGGGATCCCGAAGATCGGGAAGCCGCTGTCGAGGATCGTGACATCCGAACCACAGATCCCGCACGCGCGCACCTTCACGCGCACCCCCGAACCGGAGGGAGCCGGCACGTCCGCGAGCACGACCTTCTTGGAATCGAATTTCACCGCCAGCATGGAGTCCTCCCATCGGGTCCGCAGCCCGCCGACCTCCGACGCCCCCAGCGTAGATGACTTGCCATGGCCTCGCGGCGGATGCGAAGATATTCGAGTT
The DNA here is from genome assembly GCA_002719955.1 of Deltaproteobacteria bacterium. Classification (GTDB taxonomy): domain Bacteria; phylum Myxococcota_A; class UBA9160; order UBA9160; family UBA4427; genus UBA4427. The sequence continues at coordinate 25,148 of PBFW01000063.1, forward strand.
GCTCGCCCCAGGCCGATTCGAGCGATGGGAGGACGATGTCCAGCGAGCAATCGATCACTGATGCGACCGGCTGGGATCTCTATGGGATCGCACTCGAAGCCGACCCTCATGCCCGCTGGCGCACGATCCGCGAGCGAACGCCCGTGCTCGACGCCGGCGAGGGTGTCTTCTTCATCACGCGCTGGGATCTCGTCGACGAGATCCTGCGCGATCCGCGCCATGGGGCCGGATCGGGTGTTTCCTCTTCCTTCGGCGCTTCGAACGGGCTGGCTTTCGACACCATGCGTGTCTGGCTGATGTCCCTCGACGGACCCGACCAGGCGCGCGGTCGAGGCCTCGTTCAGCGCCAATTCACGCCGCGCCAGATCAAAGGGCTGCGACCCCACATCGCCGAAACGACGGACCGACTGGTTTTGGCGATCGAGAAATCCTCCGGGGACGAGCCCGTCGACCTGATCGAGAGGCTGGCCTTCGCCCTTCCCTCCGAACTCACCCGCTCGCTCTTCGGTTTCCCCGAGGCCGAGTGGCGCGACGAGATCGAGCGCGTGATCCAGGAGGTCGATGATTCGCCGGGCGCGAGCATCCAGATGATCGAGGGATTGGCGCAGGTTTTCGAGGGACGGCTCGCGCGCGGAGACGTACCCGAGGGCCTGCTCGCCCATCTCCAGGTTCCCGATCCGGTGCTCGGCGCACTCTCGACGCTCGAGGTGATCGCGAACGCCGTCCTGCTGGTGACCGCAGCGATCGACACGACCGCAGGCCTGATCGGCAATCTCATCCACTGCGTCCTCGAACGTCCCGAGATGCTCGAACGACTCCGCAAGGATCCTCGAATCGCCTCGGCCCTCATCGAGGAGACGCTGCGCTTCGAGCCTCCCGCGCTTTCTTGCTCTCGTCGCGCGGGTGAGACAATCGAACTCGCGGGCGTCGAAATTCCCACCGGCAGTCAGCTCCTGCTCGGTCTCGCCGCTGCGAATCGTGACCCGGCCCGTTACGCGCGGCCCGACGAGTTCGAGCCCGATCGCGACTTCCAGGGACTCCTCTCCTTCGGAGGCGGACGCCATGTCTGCCTCGGCGCCGCGTTGGCGCGGCTCGAGGCCCAGATCGTCGCGCACAGACTCCTCGTCACATCCGAATGCGATTTCGAGCCCCTCGAGAAGCCGCATTGGCAGAAGAAGAACCCGACCGTGCGTGCCCTCGATCGACTCCCCGTACACGTCCGCCCTCGCACACGCACTCCGAGAGGAACGGAGTGATGCGCGTCGAAGACCACAGCCTGATGGATGCCGATATCCAGGAAGAGCCTTTCGCCTACTATCGAGCCCTTCATGATCAGGCGCCCGTCTACTTCATGCCCGATGCCCAGGCCTACCTCGTGACGCGTTATCACGACGTCCAACACATTCTCAGCCATCCCGAGATCTGGTCGAATGATCTGCTCGGAAAGGCCGGGTTCTCGATGTTCCAACATTCCGAAGCCCAGACGTTGCTCGAGGCCGAGGGATGGCCACGGGATACGAAATTTCAATCGGACCCACCCATCCACAGCGATTATCGTGCCCTCATCGCCGATGTATTCAGCGCCGGTCGGGTGCGCGCACTCGGGCCCTTGATCCGGGAAACCACACAGGATCTTCTCGACGTGATGGCGAAGACCCGGGAATGCGAATTCCTGACGACCTTCGCGGCCTGGCTGCCCATTCGGGTCGTCACGACGCTTCTCGGCCTGCCCGCGGAAGACGCCCCTCGCATCAAGCACTGGTCCGATGCCTGGGTAGAGCCGCTCTCCGGCGTGATCTCGAAGGAGCGTGAGATCGAGGTGGCCCGTCTCGGAATCGAACTCCAGCATTATCTGGCCGACTGGATGGAACGCAAGCGTCTCGATCGCAGTCGGGATGTCTTGGGCGACCTCGCGCGTGCGACCTTCCCAGACGGAAGTGATCTGCCCATGGCGGAAAAAATGGGGCTCGCCGAGCACCTGATCGTGGGCGGACACGAAACCGCGACCAGTGCACTCGCCTCGGGGCTGATGCTCCTGATCCAGAATCCGGAGATCGAAGCCGAGTTGAGACGCGAGCCCGCACTCATCAAGCGTTTCATCGAGGAGATGTTGCGACTCGAGTCACCGAGCCAGGGATTCTTTCGTTATGCCACCGCGGACGGAGAGGTCGCAGGCATCACGATTCCAAAGGGATCGATGGTCCATATCCGTTTCGCGGCCGCCAATCGAGATCCGGATCAATTCCCCCACCCCGACGAGATCGATCTCCAGCGACCGAATGCGGGCGCGCATATGGCCTTCAGTCAGGGAGAGCACCATTGTGCGGGGGCTCCGCTCGCGCGACTCGAACTGCAGATCGCCTTCGAAGGGCTACTCGATCGATTCGAGCGCTTCGAGCTGCTGCCGGATACGACGTTGCGACATCTCCCGGGCCTCGCGCTACGCACGCTCGAAGCCCTCCCCATACGCTATGCATTGGCGAGTCGCGACACGGAGGAACCATCATGAAGAAGAGTGCCGCTCGGGCCACACTGTCGACCCAGGCCATCGAAACGCTGCTCCGAGTGGCCACCGCAAGGGCGCAGGAACTCGAGATCCGGGTGCATATTGCAATCGCGGACTCCTCCGCCGAAATGGTCGGCTTTCTCAGCTGCGAAGGCGCACCGAGGCTCGCGGCGACGACCGCTCGACACAAGGCCTTCACCGCCGCGAGTACCGGCATGTCGACCCTCGATTGGAAGACCTACACGGATTCGATCCCGGCCGACGAACAAAAGATCATCGACGGGGTCGAAGGCTATATCGCCGCGGCTGGCGGCTATCCGATCATGGAAGATGGATTGCTGCTGGGTTCGATCGGCGTTTCCGGGGCCGACCAGGAGCGGGATGCCGACGTCGCGCGAAGGGCCGTCGAGGCACTCGACGAACTGGCAAGCTGAACGTCCGGCCGCTTCCGTGTCGAGGTCCTCACAGAAATGCTCGACCTGGACCCACACGATGATCGGCTTTTCCTTTTTCCCCTTTTCCTTCTGCCATCGAGCGCTCGTCAGCGCGAGGCCTTCAGAACCACTCGGTCCAGCCGTCCATTGAATTCGAAGAGCGGCGGATAGTGGCCCGCTGGTGAACCGGTATCCGTGCCGACATCGAAGGTTTCGTCGATCGAAAAGAATCCGGGCACGCTGCGCTCGATCTTCCCCGCGCCAACCCTGCGGCCATCGACGAATAATTCGAGCCCGGCGCCGCGCCCGGACGCGTTCGCCTGCCCGCCCTCTGCCTCGTCATAATCGAAACGGATCTCGATCCGCGCCTCGCCCGGCGGGAGGGGCTCGCTTCCCGTGATGGTGGTGATCGTCTTGCCAAAGAGGTTATAGACATAGGCCGGACGACCCTCCTCGGTGATGTAGAGCGCCCAGCCCGCAACCACACCGCCCTGGGTAGCGAGCACACCGCGTCCGCCCTCGTCGGGGATGACGACGTCGGCGCGGACGCGATGGTCCCGATTCTTGAGATCGGGAACGGCGGATTCGTGAATTCCGACGGCACCTGCGAAATAGCTGGCTTCGCGCAGGCCGTGCCCGAGCGCGGGAATCGGGTCTTCTCCGGCGGGGCGACCGCTATAGGGGAGCACTTGATGACGCCCCGCTTCGGCCCAGAACAGGTTCTGCAGATGACGCAATCGATCCGGCTGCTCGTCCGCGAGATCATGGGATTGGCTGTAATCGCTGCGCAGGTCGTAGAGTTCCCAGATTTCGGCGCCGGTGGCCGTCGCATTGGAGATCAACTCCGCCCAGGGAACCCGCGCGCGATTGCGCGTCGAGACCATAAAGCCCTCGTGATAGAGCGCGCGATTGCCCAGGATCTCGAAATATTGGGTCGTATGTCGCTCGGGCGCCTTCGCATCATCGAAACTGAAAACGAGGCTCGTTCCGTCCATCGGCCGCTGGGGTACACCGTTCACCTCGACGGGAGCCGCCACACCGACGGCTTCGAGGATCGTCGGCACGATATCGTTCACGTGGGAAAACTGATCTCGCAACCCGCCGGATCGCCCGATCCCCTGCGGCCAACTCACGACCAGCGGATTGCGCGAACCACCGAGATGGCTTGCAACCTGCTTCACCCATTGGAAGGGCGTGTTGGTCGCCCAGCCCCAGCCGGCGGAATAATGCGGGTATGACCGCGTCCCCCCGATCTCGTCCAACCGCTCGATCAATTCCGTCGGCGTCTGGATCACCCCCTGAATGCGACCCATCTCGTTCCAGGTTCCGTAATCACCGCCGCCCTCACCGCTGCCGCCATTATCGCCTACCAGATAGAGCACGAGCGTGTCTTCGAAGGCGCCCATGTCGCGCAGGGCATCGAAGACCCGACCCACCTGCTCATCCGTATGGGCCAGAAATCCGGCGTAGACCTCCATCAGCCGAGCGGCCACGCGTTGTTCGTTCGCATCGAGGCTATCCCAGGCGCGCAATTCGGCGGGCCTGGGGGTCAGCGCTGCGTCCTTCGGAATCACGCCGAGCTTTTTCTGGCGCGCGAAGGCGCGCTCCCGTGCGACATCCCAGCCCTCGTCGAATCGGCCCGTGAAGCGATCGATCCACTCCTTGGGCGCGTGCAGTGGAGCGTGGGTGGCTCCGGGCGCCAAGTAGAGGAGAAAGGGTTGCCGTGGCCGCAGCGACTCCTGCAGGTGGATCCATTCGATCGCGCGATCCGCCAGATCGGTCGTGACGTGATAATCCTCGCCGGCAGGACGCGAGACGGAACGCGTTCCCTCGAAGAGCGTCGGCTCGAATTGATGCGTCTCACCACCGAGAAACCCGTAGAAGGTCTCGAACCCCATGCCCGTGGGCCAACGATCGAAGGGGCCCGTCGGCGACGCCTCGTGATCCGGGGTGAGATGCCATTTACCGAACACCGACGTGGCATAACCATGTTGACGAAGGATCTCCGCGATCGTCGCGGTTTCGGGCGTCATCAATCCCGCGCGCCCGCGATAGGGCTGCACACTATTGAGGACCGCTCCGACGCCAGCCGCGTGGGAATTGCGTCCGGTCAGCAGCGAAGCCCGGGTCGAAGAGCAGATCGCGGTTGTGTGAAAGCGGTTGTAGCGAAGGCCGCCCTTCGCGAGGCGATCGAGCTCGGGCGTCGGCACGGGCCCCCCAAAGGTGGAGGAAGCCGAAAAACCCACATCGTCGAGCAAGACGATCAGAATATTCGGCGCCTCGCCGGGTGGCTCTCGCGTCGCGAATTCGTGGCGCGGCACCTCGTCGACGGTCAGCCCGACGGGCCCGGGCACCCGCGAGGTGCGGATCGGGAGGACGCTGCCCAGCGAGCCCTCGAGCGGCGAGGCCCCGTCGGCCATCGCGCCCGGGGCGACCGTGAACACCAGCATCCCGACACAGGCGAGCAGCGTCGGGACGCTCACCAGAAAGATCCTTACTACCCGAGTCTCGCTCATCCGTCCGCCCTCCTCACTCGCTTGAATCTCCGCGACTTTACGTGACTGGAACACACGCGCTATCCACCCCGCAAGCACGAGCCATGCCGCGAGACGCAGCCCTGATCCGCGGAAGCCCACGCGAACGACGTGAATCCCAGGGTAGACTTTCCTCGAAGCGGGAGATCCGATGCCGACGACAAAGAAGACTTTCTGCCGAATCTGTTCGGCCTTCTGTGCACTCGAAGTCGAGGTCCAGGACGGCCGCGTCCACACGGTGAGTGGAGACCCGAGCGACCCGCTGCACGGCGGCTATACCTGCATGAAGGGGCGACAGGTGGGCCACCAGCTCGATTCGCCCGAGCGCGTGCGGGGCGCCTATCGCCGCCGTCCGGACGGGGGCTTCGACGAGATTCCCCTCACAACGGCCCTCGATGAGATCGCCGGACATCTCGAGGCGATCCTCGCCCTCCACGGCCCCCGGGCACTCGCGACCTATGCGGGAACGGCCTCGTTCTTCAACGGTGGGACCCACGAAGTGCTGCGGGGATGGCTCTCGGGCCTCGGCTCGCCCGGCTACTACACGAGCCTCACCATCGACCAACCCGCCAAAATGGTGGCATCGATCCGACACGGGGTATGGGGAGCGGGGGGGCACTCTTTTGCCTCTGCGGACGTCGCCCTCTCCATCGGCAACAACCCGATCGTCTCCCAATTGAGCCTGCCCGGAGGAATACCGGGCAACAACCCGGTCAAGCGGCTGGGCGACGAAAAGAAGCGTGGCCTGGTACTGATCGTCGTCGACCCGCGGCGGAGCGAGGTAGCCAAACACGCGGATCTCCACCTCCAGATCCGACCCGGCGAGGATCCGACACTGCTCGCGGGCATGCTTCGGACGATCTTCGAGGAGGACCTCTACGACGCAGATTTCTGCGGCGCACACGTCCGCGGAATCGAAGCGCTGCGCGAAGCGGTCTCGGGATTCACGCCCGACCACGTCGAGGAGCGAACGGGGATCCCCGTCGCGCAGATGCTCGAAGCCGCGCGACGCTTCGCGCGCGGCCCCCGCGGCAGCGCCTCGAGCGGGACCGGCCCGGATATGTCGCCCCGGGCGAACCTGACCGAGCACCTGATCATGGCGCTCAACACACTCTGTGGCCGGCATAACCGCGAGGGCGATCCCATCGCCAATCCCGGCGTTCTGAGCCCCGAACGCCCGCATCCCGCCCAGGCCGTCCCCCCCGAATTCCTGCCGCGCATGCTCACACTCGGGGGCGATCCGGCGCCGCGGGTACGCGGCCTCCAGCAGATCTTCGGCGAAATGCCGACCGCCGCGATCGCGGAGGAGATCCTGCTCCCCGGGGAGGGGCAGATTCGGGCGTTATTTTCGACGGGGGGCAATGCCGTCGCCGCCTGGCCCGACCCGACGCAGACCCGGCGCGCCCTCGAATCCCTCGACCTCCACGTCGTGATCGAAGCGCAGTGGACCGAATCCGCTCGGCTGGCGAATTATGTCCTGCCGACGCGGCTTCCTCTCGAGCGCGAGGACGTCACCTATTTCGCCGACCCCTTCTACGAGCAAGCCTATTCCTTCTATTCCGACGCGGTCGTCGAACCCGAATTCGAAGCGCTCGAGGACTGGCAGGTCTTCGTCGAACTGGCGCGACGAATGGGAACACCGATCTCGATCGGCGAGGGCGAGATCGACCCCGAGGATCCGCCCAGCAAAAAAGAGCTGCTCGAGCGATTGACCCAGGGGGCGAGGATCCCGCTCTCGACCATTCGCGGGAGCGAGGGCGGTCGGCTCTACCCCGAGGCGGCGACGAAAGCCGCCGCCGCGTTCGAGGGGATCGAAGCCCGCCTCGACGTCGCGCCCGAGGGCGTCCCCGAAGAACTCGCGGAGCTTCGCGCCGAGCGGATTCCGATCCCGGGTCGCTATGGCGAAGACGGCACATTCACCCATCTGCTGATCGCTCGCCGGATGCGGCACGTGATGAATTCGGTCGGACAGGGATGGCCCGAATCCAGCAAGCGCGGGACGACCAACCCGGCCTTTCTATGCCGGGCGGATTGCGAGGCACTTGGATTCGCAGCGGGAGATCTCGTCGAAATCGAATCGGAACACGAGACGATCCTCGGCGTGATCGAACCCGTGGACGATCTTCAACCGGGCGTCGTCTCGATGTCCCACGCCTGGGGGTCGGGAGGGGGGCGAGAGACGGACGTGCGCAAGCTGGGCGCCCATACGGGCCGACTCGTCGCCACGAACAAATTTTTCGACCCGACCACGGGCATGGTCCGGATGAGTGCCATCCCGGTCCGACTCGTTCGGGCGGACTGAAGGCTCATGCCAGCGGACTCGCCCAACCCGAGGTCGACCTCGTTCGCGCACCCGATCACGGCCCCGCCGATTTCCCCCCGGATCGCTCGAGCGGCTTGTCCTCGATGAATGCGTCGAGGGCGCGCCGAGCCTCTTCGTCTCGCATCTGAACCGGGGGGCTCTTCATATAATAGGCGCACGCGAAATCGAGCGGACCGGCGAGCCCACGTTCGAGCCCGATCTTGGCGCATCGGATCGCGTCGATGGCGACACCGGCGCTATTCGGCGAATCCTGGACGGAGAGCCTGAGTTCGAGCTCGATCGGCACATCACCAAAGCCGCGACCCTCCGCGCGGATGAACGCGACCTTGTTGTCCCTCTGCCAGGAAACATAGTCGGACGGGCCGATGTGGATATTCTGCGTCTCGAGACGTTCATCGAGCTGACTCTGGACGGATTCGGTCTTCGAGAATCTCTTCGACTCGAGGCGATCGCGCGCGAGCATGTTGAGAAAATCGGTATTGCCGCCGGTATTCAGCTGATAGGTCCGATCGAGTTCAATCCCTCGATCCGCGAAGAGACGCGCGAGTGTCCGATGGAGGATCGTGGACCCCAGCTGGCTCTTGATGTCGTCTCCCACGATCGGAAGATTTGCGGCCCGAAAGCGATCCGCCCAGGAAGGGTCCGAAGCGAGAAAGACCGGAACGCAATTCACGAGGGCAACGCCGGCCTCGAGACAGGCTTCCGCATAATGCCGAACCGCCTGCTCCGATCCGACGGGGAGATAACAGACGAGAATCTCAGCCCCCGAATCGCGAAGGACGGCGGCGACGTCGACGGGTTCTCGATCGGCTGGCCGGAAGGCTTCCTCCTCGGGATAGTCGGCCATATGCGCCGCCACGCCGTCGAGAACGGGCCCCATCGATACGAGCACGCCGCTCTCGGGCAAATCGGGCTGGAAGATCTCGGCACGATTGGGAGGGGCGAAAACGGCTTCTTCGAGGGGACGACCGACCTTTCGCGCATCCACATCGAAGGCGCCCACCACGACGATCTGCGAGGGCCGCCAGCCCCCGATATTGGGATGCATCAGGCCCGCACGGGCCGAGGGAGTGGAGCCAGAAGGGGCGACCCCGGAGAAATCGCCCCCCCCGCCGTCGCGGTAATACGCGATTCCCTGAACCAGAGCGCTGGCACAATTCCCGATTCCAGCGATCGCCACCCGGATGCCGCTCATCCCATCCCTCTCCGACGCCCGACTCATTCGCCCGCCACGCGCACGACGCTCGAGGAGCGTACCCAGACATCGCGTCCGTTCGCGAGGCGAACGCGCGACCACTCCGCCCGCTCCTCCAGAAGATCGACCTCGACGCCGGCCGGAAGCGGGTCCGGCAACGCCAGCGGTGCGAGGGAGGAGTCCGCTGAGCGGGCGTGCACCTCGTCCGCGACCAGAACGGCCAGATGATCTTCGCGCGCGACACCCCCGTAGACCAGTGACGCGATGACGATCGCCCAAGCCAGCCCCGTCAGGATCGCCAGGCCACGCCAAGCCCCTTCCCGTCGCCGAACGGCGAGGGCGATGCACGCGGCCATCGCCACGAAACAGATCGCTCCGATCTGCGAGCGCGTCTCGGCCCCGACCTGCCGAAAGGAAAGGAGCGCGTCCACCCCGCTCGCCTCATCCGGCCTCGGCACCCAGCTCGGAAGCCGCGTGCGCGCGTGGATGAGATTCTGGCGCGCGGCCGTCCCGCCGGGTTCCAGACGGAGAGCACGATGATAGGCGAGCACCGCCTGCCCCGGATGCTGAGCCTGAAGTGCCGCATTACCCAGATTCGTCCAGAGCGCGGCGGTCGCCACACCGTCGGCCGCCAGCGATGCGAAGCCCCGCTCCGCCCGGGAAAAACCCGCGAGCCGCTCGTCCCGAGACGATTCGGTCAGCGCGCGCGCGTAGTCGCCGAGCGCCTCTTTCAGCCGAGCCTCGCGGTCCAGGCCCACGAATCCGAATGAGTCACCCCCCTCCGCGGCGGGTTCTTCCGGTGTCTCGCCGAGGGGCTCCGCCGGTGCAGCCGAGGCCAATCCGGTCAGGCAACACGCCAGGCACAGCGTCAAGCACGCCACCTGGAGCCCCCCGACCCCCACAAAGAGCGTCCACGGCCGCCGCCTCATCGATCGCCCTCCGCGTCCGGCTTTGCACCATCCCGTCGCCGCGAAAGGAAGCGACGAGCCCCGGAGGCGAGTGCCGCCGGCAAGTCCGCACCACTCGCCTCCGGCGCGAAACGAAGCGCATCACACTCCGCGATCAACGCATCGAACTCCGCATCGGCCTCCTCGGGGAGCGCCGCGACGAGTTCCCGCAGCGCGCGACCGAGTGAGGCACTCGCGCCGCCGCCCCCGGCGATCGCCGCTTCGATGGCCCTCTCCGCCTCCCGCCAGGCCCGCGCCCTCACGAACTGTCCGGGATCGATGGCCTGTCGTCGGCGATCGAGGGTCGCGAGGACCAGGAGGCCGGTTCCCAGCAGATAGAGGGCGGGCACACTGAGCGGTGGAAGACCAGCGTCCAGACCGGAGGCCAGGACCCGCTCGACATCCTCGTCGACCGCCAGATTCGCGCCGCTGAACGCGAGCGACGTGCTGCGAACGGGAAGCTCCGCCGCCGCGCGCGGCGTCGATGCGTCGTAGCGCGAACCGCCCATGGGATCACCACCGGAGCCCTCTCTACGCGCGACCGCGTCGGCCCCGATGATCTCCGCCGCACCGACGGAGAGCGCGATCGGACGGGAATAGGTCGTCTCGAAGGCGCGCGTCTCGGCGTCGAACCACGTATAGGCGATCGCCGGGACTTCACGCGCCTCCGCATCGAGCACGCGCACGCTGGCGTCGAAATGTTTGCCGTCCTCGTCGACGAGACCGGCGGGGGGATCCTCGGGCAAGCGAAACTGATTCGGGTCGAAGAGCCCCTCGGCATCCAGGGGAGGCAGACTCGCGCTCGAAAGATCGCCGTCTCCCCGCAGATGGAAGGAGAGCAGGATCGGTTCGCCGACTTGAACGACACTTCGATCTGCAGCCACTTCGAGGCTAAAGCCCTTGCCGACAGCGCCAGCAAAGCTGGGCGGGCGACCCTCCCTCGGAACCTGGACGACTTCGATGCGGATGGGATTGCCCTCCGCCATCAGGCGCTGCGAGGAGGTGGCCTGGCGCTGATTGAATAGGTCTCGCCGGAAGCGGGTTCCACGACTGATCACGACGCGCGGGGGCGGCGCCCGAATCTCCTCGGGCGAGAGCGCGATCATCGTCCGCCGCGCTCGCAGGAAGAGCACCCGTCGCCCGTTCACGTCTTCCTCCGTCGACGTCGCGGGGAGCCGCATCGTCCCGGCCGCCGTCTCGATCTCGAGTTGACCATTGGCATCCGCGGATGTCTCGTCGAGAAATCGCAGGCTCGGGTGATCGAAGAGGGGAACGGTCGCCTGGTAGGAGAGAAGGTCGCGCTGGGCCTCACGATCGATTCGAAGCTCGACCTCGATCGGCACTTTCTGCCCGACGAAGATCGGGCCCTCGGGATGCTCGACCGTGAGCGCCACGAGTCCCGTCGCCGGAACCCCACTGATCTCCAGATCGAAAGGGCGCGTCTGGCGGGTCGTCGGCGCCTTCCCGGCTTCACCCGCCTGGGTCACCCTGAAGGAGGGAAGGCGGACCCGACCCGCCTGATTCGACGAGAACTCATAGCGATAGATGAAATGGACTTCCTTGACGCGGCTCATCCGGCCGTTGATGATCGAGATCGAAGTCGAACTGCTATCGGAAACTCCCGCATAACGCAGGCGACCCAGCGTGACTTCACCCACCTCGATCTCCGGTGTGGGGTCCTCGGCGAAGTCGCTCGCGACGACCTGAACCTCGATCGACTCGCCCACATAATGGGGGCCGCGACCGATCTGAAGACGAACTTCCTGTGCGACCGCCGATCGTCCGAACAGACAGGTCGCCGCTAAGAGAAGGCAGAGGACGACGATCCGGGCGAGAGAAGCGAACGAAGGAGGAATCGCCGCGCGATCTACGGCGACGCCGCCAGCCACGCTCTCCGGTCCGCATCCCCGTCCGATCCCGTGCATCGGGCCGCCCTTGCTCGTTCGGTATGCCACGCGGCTCACCAATCCTTGTCGACCGGTTGTGAACGACGACGTTCCTGATCACGCTCGCGTTCTCGACGACGTTCGGCCTCCCGATCGCGTACACCCTGTAAGAGCTGCGAAGGATCGCCCTCCGGCTGCTCTTCCTGCGCCTGCTGATTCTCGCTCGCGGAAGCGCTCTCGTCCTGACCCTCTTGGGGCTCGGGCTCCGATTCGCCCCCTTCCTGGTCCTCTTGCTCCGGCTCCTCGCCCTGCTCTCGATCCTGGGGCGGAGGCGAGAGCAACGCGAGGGCCGCCTGCAATTCCTCGATCGCAACCCCCTGGGCCGCATGCGCGGGCGCGAGTGGGCCCTGATCGTCCGCCAGCGTCTCGCCCGCCTCGCGCATCATGAGCTGGCCCGAAACGAGATGTTCCGCGGCTCGCCGCAATCGCTCGGGCGCCGCTTCTTCGCCCGCCGCCGGCCCGGACTCCACGCCCCCTGACTCGCTCGCCGCCAGTTTCTCGGATTGCGCGAGCAACGCGTCCGCCAACACGCCCGCCCGCGCCTCGAGACCCGCCTGATCCTCGGTCAACTCCCGCGCGCGCGCGCGCGTCTGCGGCCCGCGACTCGATTCACCCTCTGGATCGTCGCCTGGCGTCGGTTCCAAATCCTCACCCGAGCCGACGCCTTCGGACTCGGCGAGCGCGATCGCGTCCTGGGTCGAATCGCTCGTATCGATCTGGTCCTGGGTAAGTTTGCGCACGTGTTCGACGAGAGTGAAAAAGAGCGTCCGAATCGCATCGAGATGATCGCGCGCGCGGCCAGAGGTCTCCGCCACGACCGGCCACTCGAGCGCCCCCCCGGCGTCTCGTGCGAGGGCCTCCCCCGCCTCCAGCATGGCCGCCTCGGCCATCGCCCGAAGCGCCTCCGCGAGATCGAAACGTTCCTTCTCGAGGGCACGGGGATCGGCTTCCTCTTGCGTAGCCGCATCGCCCTCCGCCGACTGCGCGAGCCGAGCCTCGAGTTCCGCCGCGCGCTTTTCGCGTTCGCGTTCGAGCAGCCCGACCGACCGCTCCACCCTTTCGACGTTCTTCGCCTGCAATTCGCGCAAGAGCGGAACGTACTCGTCCCGCGCGCCCACGATCTCCTCTTCTGCGCTTCCGGCCAGATCCGCGATCCGCGACTCATCCGCGTACGCCACATCGAGAAGCTGCCGGAGATCGAAGAATCCCTCCTGGGCATCGGCGAGAAGCTGCCTCGCCTCCGCTTCGCCGCGCAGAGCCAAATCGAAGGTTTCGCCAGCGACGGCGGAGGTCGCTCGCTCCATCGATCGGGCCGCTCCCTGGACCAGCGGGGCCGCAGCGGCGAGGGCGGCGCGCAAGGCAGCGCGGTCGGCTTCACTCGGCTGACCGGGCGAGGCGGGCGCAGCGGGCGGCGCCATCGCCCCCGCGGCCCCCGAAGACGCGGAAGCCTCAGCGTCGCTGGCGGCCTGAGCGAGCCGAACGCCGAGTTCGCGCACGCGATTCTCGAGTCTGCGACTCTCCTCTTCCAGGGAGGCGGCGGTCAGGAAGGCCGGAACCCCACGCGGGCGAGAATCGATTCCACCGCTCGGCGAGGGCGACGCCAAGGGAACGACGATCCGACCCGCCGCCGCCAACGCATTCGTCGCGCCGACGATTCCGCCGACCTCCTGGAGCAGAACCCCGATCTGTTGCACGGGGTCCCGCAGCTGGTCCCGCGCGCGCTTCAATTCGCCGAGCGCCGCCGAGCCCCGGCGATAGCTTCGTTCCGCACGTCGCTGGCGCAATTGGCGACGCGTCTGCCCCATCCGATCGATCGAAGCGTCGAGATAGACGAGCGCGCCGTCGAGCTGAACGGAGCGCAGCGCGTCCTCCGGCGCTCGCGATTCCTCGGGTTGGGCAGCGATCGCATCACGCTCCCGCGTGATCCGCTCCGCCAACTCGTCCGCCTGGGAGAGCAGCAGGCGCTGCTCCGTCGCCGCGTCCCGAAAGGCGGGACCCAGTCGATCCGCGGCGTCGAGTTCACCCCCTCGCACGACCTCCTCGAGTAACCCCGCACTCGCCCCGACCCGCCGCCGCTGCGCCTCGATCAGCGCGTCGAGCTCCTTCTCGACTTCGCCCGCTTCCGTACGCGCGAGTTCATCCGCCAGGATCAACGCGCGTCGCAGCGTGACATCGAGATTATGCCGCGGGTCCGATTCATCGGGGCGCGCGCTCGACGCTTCGCGAAACCAGTCCGCCGCCTCGTGCAGGGCGGCGAGCGCTTCCCTCGGATTGTCGGCGGCCTGGGCATCGGCGCGGGCGATCGCCGCCATCCCGAGATTGAAGGTCGCGGCATAACGAAGCTCGACATCGTCCCGGGCGTCACGCCGAGCACCCCGCAGAAGCGCACCAGCCGAGACCCCATCTCCCCGCGCGAGCGCCTCGTTGGCACGATTGAATTTCGTTCGCGGATCCTCCGCGCTCTCGCTCGATGCTGGCGAGTCCGGCGAGGGGACCCCGGCGAGGGGATCTGCGAGCGAATCGTCCGCAGTGGCAGCGACCGGACTCTGCGGATCCGGCGAACCGAGAAGCTGTGCCTGCGCGGGGGACGACCCGCCGACGAGCGCGAGCCCCAGCAGGAGCGCGAGCCCCGAGCCGGCCCCCGCCGATGCGGCCCCGCGTGTGCGACCCGTGGTCACCCCGACCGCGGCGATCAGACAGACGAAGGCGACGACCAAGAAGATCTGATAGACCTCGTCCCGAATCGTGCGGCCGCGCTCGTCGAGCTGACCCCGGGTGAGTCGCGCGATGTGAGCCTCGTAGATCGAAGCGAGATCGAGGACGCCAGTCCCGGCCGGAACGAATGCGCCATCGGTGATCAGTGCGAGTTCCCGAAGCAATTCGCCATTCAAACGACTGATGACCGGCTGGCCATCGGAATCGCGAACCTGTGCGCGGGCCCCGGAGCGCGCATCGCGAACGTAGACCGGGCTGCCATTCTCGTCGCCGAATCCGATCGCGATGATCTTGATGCCCGCCTCGGCCGCCGCTTTCGCCGCGTCGAGCGCGAAGGAGTCGTGGTCTTCGCCGTCGGTGATCAGGATCAGCGCGCGCTGAGCCGGGCCGGGCTCCCCGAGCCCCGCGACCGCGCGTCGGATCGGCTCCGCGAGCCGAGTGCCTCCGCGGGTCACGCTATGCGGACCGGCCCCATCGAGGGCGAGCCGCAGGAAACTCTTGTCCGGCGTCATCGGGGAAAGCACGCTCGCCCGCCCTGCGAAGGCGATCAGGCCCACATAATCGTCACCGAGATAGCTCAAGAGATCTCGGATCTCGGCCTTCGCACGTTCGAGCCGAGAGGGCTTCGTATCGTCCGCGAGCATCGAGCGCGACACGTCGAGCGCGATCATGATCTCCGCACCGACCCGCGGTGTCGCAACATAACGCTCGCCCCATTGCGGCTGCATCAGCGCGATCGACATGGCCGCACCCGCCACCCCCAACAGGACGATCCGTGTGAACCGGCGCCAGCGAGAGGGTCGGTCGACGAGTCGGCCCTGGAGCGCGAGCCCGACGAGACGGTCGAGGGCGTCGCTTCCGCGCCGCTCGAGAACGACCAGGACGACGACGAGCGCGAGCCAACCCCAAAGGATCCCCACCCACTCGGGATGCGCGAAATGCAGCGGGGTGATATTCATGCGGGCAGCCTGCGAAGCCAGGTCACCGCGAGCAGGGTCGCGAGCCCGACCGCCCCCAGCGCCAAGCCGGCGAAGGGCGCGAAATGGTATTCGTACTCGAGATACCGGATTTCGCTCACTTCGCTTCGCTCGAGCCGCCCGATCTCCTCGATGACCTCCCGCAGACCCTCCTCGTTCGTGGCGTGGAAATAACGCCCCCCGCTACGCTGGGCGATCTGCTGGAGCATGATCTCATCGATCTCGACGGCG
The DNA here is from genome assembly GCA_002719955.1 of Deltaproteobacteria bacterium. Lineage (GTDB taxonomy): Bacteria > Myxococcota_A > UBA9160 > UBA9160 > UBA4427 > UBA4427. The sequence continues at coordinate 40,956 of PBFW01000063.1, forward strand.
ACGCGCTGGAGCGAGATACGCCCATTGGACCGACGCACTGGATAGGGGGCATAGCCCGTATAACCCGCACCCACGGTGTAGACCTTGATGCCATGTTGAGCGGCGAGTTCGGCGGCCTGAAGAGGCTCGATCTCTCCGGCGTTATTCACACCGTCGGTGAGCAGGATGACGATCTTCGAAGCCGTCTCCTGGCGGCGCAATCGCTCGACCGCAAGCGCCAGACCCTCGCCGACCGCCGTACCATCCTCGCTCGGGTCGCCAACGGGGGTCTCGATCTGGTCGAGGATCGCAACCAGATTGCCATGGTCCAGGGTGAGCGGACACAACCCATCCGCGTAGCGGGCGAAGACCACGAGGCCGATCAGATCGTCGGGGCGCCCGACGCCGAAGGCACCACCCCCGTTCACGAAATCCCGAAAGATCTTCTTCACGACATCGAGTCGACTCGTACTCGTGTCACCGCGCACGAAATCCCGCGCCTCCATCGAAGTCGAGCGATCCACGACCATCGCGATCGCGATTCCCTCGTGATGAACCTCGCTCACCGCGTCGCCAGTGCGCGGCCCGGCGAGTGAGATCGCGAGCGCGATCGTTGCCAGGGCGAGCAGGGCCGCTGGCAACCAGACGAGCCTGGATCGAAGCGAGCGACGATCCGTCTCGACCAGTGCGAGACTCGAGTAGGTCACGGTCGCCGGAAGCCGATTCGCGCGCACAAAGACAAGGGGAGCGAGAAGCGCGAGCAGGAGAAAGAGGGGGTCGCTGAATTCGAATCCCGATGCTCGCAGGCCCCCGAAGAAGAGTTCAGTCATCGCCACCCTCCCCGGCCGGCGAAGCCCCCAATGCTTCACTGCGAACCTGGTCCCGGGTCTCTTCGAGAAAGCGCTGGGCGGCGGCGATCGATTCCCGGACCGCTTCGGCGCTGGGCCGATGGCCCGCGAATTTCACCAGGTCGGCCTGCTCGAGGAATTCGCGCAGGAGCTGCTGGTGGGAGCGCGCCAGATCCGGCGAGCGCCCCATCTCGGTCAGGAATTCCTGGGTCGTGAGTTCCGGGGAGCGGAGCCCGAAGCGGTCCTCGAGATAGGTCCGCACCAGCAGCGAGAGCTTCACGTAAAACGCGTCCATCGTGCCGGCACTCGGGAGACCGCCCGCCAGCAGCGCGTCGAGTTCGCTGCGCGCGACCTCGTAGGCGCTGCGCTGGCGCCGGCGAGCGCCCGCCGCCAGGAACGCACGCCACGCGAAGGGCGCGGTCGCTGCAACGACAAGGAATGCGGCGAGCGCCCAGGCCCACCAGGGCCCGAGCGATTCCCGACGCGGCCCGAGATCCGCGCGCGCTGGACGCAACTCGAGGGGGGCGTCCGCGGCCAGGATCGGGGCCACCTCGAGGGCGATCCGCTCGGTCAGGATCTCATAGGCATCCTCGCCCTCGGGCGCGGCCGGATAGCCGTCACGTCGATCGACGAATTCGACCCGCAGCGGCGGAATCGATTGCGCGCCCGAGCGTCCCGGCTGCAGGCGATATTTCTGGCGGGCGATCGCTCGTCCCTCTGGGTCGAGTCTTTCACCCGGCGCAAAATCGACGATCTCGAAGCGCCCGAGCGCCTCCCCGAATTCCGGCATCAAGACCTCGACCCCGGCTTCCGCCCGCACCTCGAGTTCGACCTCGATCACGTCCCCGATCACGGGCTGCGCCGGTCGCACGACGAGTTCGACCCGAACGGGCCCGCGCTCGGCCTCGCGCCTCAATGCGTCGTCCGGCGAGGAGGAGGATCCGTCCGTCTCCGAAGCAAAGGCGGCAAAGGCGGCAAAGGCGGCAAAGGCGAAGGAGACGAAGAGGATCGCAGCCGCGACGACGGCCAATCCAATCCGACGGGGGATCCCGGGCTCCGAGCGGCGCGGACTCATCGCCGCCCCCGGCGTTCGCGCATGCGAAAGAAACGCACCAACGGATCGATGACATCGCCGGCGGCGTCGACGTGGATGAAGTCGATGCCGAGGGACGCGAAGCGAAGTTCGAGCTCCTTGATGCGAGACTCGGTGCGCGTTCTCGCCTCTTGCCGAAAGGCCGACGAACCCGTGTCGACGACCCGCGCCTCGCCGGTTTCGGCGTCGCGCAGCGCGACGAGCCCGACATCCGGCACCTCGAGTTCATTCGGATCCGTCACGAGCACCGCGATCACGTCGTGCTTTCGATTCGCCGCGACCATCGCCCGCTCGAAACCGTCGTCGAGAAAATCGCTGACGACGAAGCAGATCGTGCGACGCTTCGTGACCCGCATGAGAAACTCGAGGGCGAACCCGACATCGGTCGCCTCCCGCGCACGCCGCGGCCGACGGCCGGTCGCAAAGCGCCGCCACCAGGCTTTGAGCCGTTCGGCGAGGCTCGCGTCCTGCGCCCCGCTCGCCTCGAACAGCGCCCGCCGATCCTGCTCGTCGCTATGGGCCAGGACATCGCGAACGACGCGCAGGGCGTGTTTCTGCCCCTTGCGCGGCGGAATGAACTCCTCGATCTCACTGTGGAAGAGCGCCAGCCCCACCTTGTCGTCGTTGCGCGTCGCCGAGAAGGCGAGCAGCGCGCAGAGTTCCGCGGTCGCCTCCCGCTTGCTCCGCGACACCGAGCCAAAATCCTGCGAAGCCGAGACATCTGCCATCAACATGAGCGTGAGTTGTCGCTCCTCGACATAACGCTTGACATAGGGCTCGCCGGTTCGTGCGGTCACGTTCCAGTCGATCGAGCGCACATCGTCGCCCGGCACATAGGGCCGGACTTCGTCGAACTCCATCCCGCGGCCCTTGAAGACCGAGACGTACTCCCCCGCGAGCACATCGGCAACCTGGCGACCGGTGCGAACCTGAATTTCGCGTACGCGTCGGAGGATCTCGCTCGTCAACATCGGGAATGGATCCGCGCGCGATTCAGGGGACGAGGACGCCGGCGAGGATCCGCTCGATCACGTCCTCGCTCGTCTTGCCCTGCGCCTCGGCTTCATAAGTGACGACGAGGCGATGTCGCAAGATGTCGAGGGCGAGATTCTTCACGTCGTGGGGGGTGGCGTAATTGCGCCCCTGGAGGAAAGCGTTCGCCTTGGCGGCGCGGGTCAGGAAGAGGGAGGCCCGGGGCGATGCACCCATCTCGATCATTCCGTCGAGATCATGGATGCCGGCGGCCTTTGGATCCCGCGTCGCATGGACGAGATCGACGACATAATTCTTGACCTTCTCGTCGATGAAGATCTGATCGACCGCCTTGCGCGCAGCGATTAGTTGCACCGGCGTCGCAACCTTCGACACCGTCGGCTCCGACTGACCGCTCGCCATGCGATCGACGATCTTGCGTTCGTCCTCCTTCGATGGATAACCGACCACCACCTTCAGCATGAAACGATCGACCTGCGCCTCGGGAAGCGGGTAGGTCCCCTCCTGTTCGATCGGGTTCTGGGTCGCGAGAACCAGAAAAGGTTCATCGAAGGGATAGGTCGTGCCGCCGATCGTGACCTGGCGCTCCTGCATGGCCTCGAGCAGCGCCGCCTGAACCTTGGCCGGTGCGCGGTTGATCTCGTCCGCGAGCACCAGGTTCGAAAAGAGCGGCCCCTGCTTGACGCGATAGGTGCCCTCCTTGGGGTTGAAGATCTCGGTCCCGATCACGTCCGCCGGAAGCATGTCCGGAGTGAACTGGATGCGGGAGAAATCCGTGTCGATCGCGGTCGCGAGACAGCGGACCGTGAGCGTCTTGGCGAGCCCGGGGACGCCCTCGAGCAGCACGTGCCCCCCCGTGAGCAGGCCGACGAGCAGGCGAGAGATCATCGCCTCCTGGCCGACGACGACCTTGGCGACCTCCGCGATCAAGTCGTTGCAGATCCGGGTGTGTTCCTCGATCTTATCCGCTTGCTGGGACCCGTCCGGGGGTCGGCCGACCTCGCTCATTTCCTTCATCCTTCTCGCTTGTTCCGGTTTGGACGGAATGGCCACAGCCCTCCCGCTCGGATCGAGCGGAAGGCGCAAGCCGGTCCCCTTTGAACGCACCGAGCCGCGATCGGTTCACCGGAGTCCGAAGGCGAGGAATTATTGCGCCGGATTCGCCGGGATCAAGACCCTAAAGGGCCCGATTCCGATTGCTGGCTTCGGCCCATGATGACCCATGCCGCTCAGATCATCCCCGCGTGACGGGCTGGGCCTCGAGAAGTGAGGTGGCAGGCGCCCAGCTCGCGGAGAGACCGGCTGGGATCGAATGCTCCCCGCGTGAAGAGGCATTCTAGAGCCCTAGTATTGGAACTCGAGCGCCTCGGTGGTTGGGACCTCGGGCCCTTCTGAACCGGGATCCGAAAAAAACCGCGCCGCAACGAGCCGCGCATCCATTCACTCGGGTGCCCAGGAGATCCTGAGCCCACCGCCGAATCGGTAATGCCACTGCTCTCGTTCGTAGATCGCCGTGAAGGTCGAATCGGGGCGCGTCGGGGGATTCCAGGAGGCGGTCGCGCTCACCTGAGACTCTCGACTGCCCAGAATTGCGTACGCGCGCCCGGAGACGAACACGCCGATCAGGAAATCTCCCGCTCGAGCGGCCTCCACCTCGACCTCGAGACCAGGTCCCAGACTGTGGTAGCCGCGATCGGCCTGTGCCTGGAGGAAGAGCGTCGTGCACGGGCAAGCCGTGCCGCTCCCCGTCTGTCTGCGCGCCGCACCCACGCGAACCCTCACCGTGTCCCGCTGATAGGCCCATTCGACCGAGGGCTTCACATAGAAGGTCCGATCCAAGGCTTCGAAGGCGAAAGCGACCCCGATGCCACCGGAAAGAAGAAGAGGATTCGCCTCCGCGCGAATACTGCTTCCCTTGTGATCGATCTCTGCAACGAATCGATGGAAAACCGGGTCGAACACGGGCGGATCCCCGGGATCCCCCTCGGACACGACTGGATCTTCCGAGTCGATCGTCACGCCGACGTCGGCGTGGGCGAAGATTCGGGGACGACCCATGGCCGGACTCAACTCGGGACTCGAAATATCCAGGCCCGCCGCCATTGCCCAGAATAATCCGGTCGATTCTCGATCCTGATCGAATCTGAAATTGCTCGTGGATGTCGCCGATCTCGCCTGAGGCAACCCCGTGCTCGAAAACGACACGGCGGGAACCCAGCGACTTCCGGCGTTGGCCGCGTCACCCCCCTCTGCGATCGCTTGAGTCACAGTCATCAACAGGCATGCGAGGACAAGCCAGGCGGTAGAAATAACCCGCATGGCGCGCTTTGTAGCACGGCGAAGCAGACATTTCATTGGGGCCGGTCCACTCCCCCAAAGTGCCTTGACGATTAGATCAGGATCGTCGAATCTCGGTCAATGTTCAACGCATGCATGGGTATCCGTTGGCGGCGCGCCTCGGTGCTTTCTGCCCTATGTGTGGCACTGACCGCCTCGTTGGCGGACGCCCAATCCATTCCGAATGCCTCTGAGAACGAGCCCGATTCCGCCGACCAATGGGCGGGTGTCGAAGAACTGGTCGTCATCGGGTCGGGCACGATTGGAGCGCTGCTCGAGTCGACGGTTTCAGCTACGGCGTTCGACGCCTCCGATCTTCAAGCATTGGGCGTCGCCGACATTTCAGACGTGGCCGCCTTCACGCCGAACCTGGAAATCCGCACGGCGGGCTCGACCACCGCGACCTTCTTCATTCGCGGAGTCGGATTGAATGACTTTACTGCCAACGCGGCGGGTTCGGTCGCGATCTACGTCGACGATGCGCCGAAGAACCTCCCCGCGATCCAACTCGGCCAGCTCTTCGACCTCGAAGGAGTCGAGGTCCTCAAGGGGCCCCAGGGATCCGGACCCGGGCGAAACGCCTCCGCCGGAGTGATTCGAATCGTCACCAAGAAGCCCACCGGAGAACAAAGCGCTTTCTTGCGATTCGATTACGGCAATTTCGACTACGTCGACATGGAAGGCGCGCTCGAAGTCCCCATCCTTCCGGACGTCCTGGCCGCCCGTTTCGCTTTTGGGATGAGCAAGCGTGACGGTTTCATTAGCAATCGCTGCGGCGGATTGAGCCCGGCGGAGATCAATCGGCGGCTCTCGAATTTTGGCACCGTATGCGGGGGGCAAACCACCGTCATCCGCCCGGGGCTCGAGGATAAACTGAACGACAAAGATTCCTGGGCCGCGCGCGGCAGCCTGCGCTTCCAACCGCAATGGTACGACGACATGGAGTGGTTCTTGATCGGCCACGCGGGTGAAATCGACCAGGTGGGAACGGGCGGTGAACACCACGGCGCCAACGGGGACGATCTGGGATCTGCGGATTTCGTCGGCTACCGCTCTCCAGAAATCGTCGCCGAGAATGACGAGATCCTTCGAAGCTTCAGACTCCCCACACCTGCCTTCTGTCGCAACCAGGCACCGAATCGAGCCGTCTGTCTAGCCCAGATCGCGGACGGACGGGATCGAGCCAAGTTTCTCACCGCTCAAAACCTGGCCGACCGCCCGCTCGATCGCGAGCCCTTCGAGGGTGATTTCAACAACCCCGGGTACGAACGGATGACGACCTATGGCGGTCTCTTGCGTGGGGAGTGGGTCGCGAAGGACATCACCTTCACCAGCATTACCGGCTTCGAAATGTACGACCGCGAAAGGTTGCTCGACGCCGATTATTCCCCGAACACGGTTTTCGAGTTCGACATCACCGACGACGCTTGGCAGGTGAATCAAGACCTGCGTGTTGCTGGAGAGCTGTCCGATTTCCCGATCCAGTGGGAAAGCGGATTCTTCTATCTCCAAGAAGAGCTCGACTACGAACAGGAGACGCTGTCCGAAGCCGCGGGGCCCATCGATCCGCTCTTCCAGTCCTATCTTCAGGAGACACTCAGCTTCGGGGTATACGGGGATTTGCGATGGGAATTCCTGGACGACTTCGCGCTCGACGGAGGCGTCCGTTACAACTGGGAGCGCAAGACCTTCGACGCGGAGATAGCGACCGGCGCCAATGCGGCCTTCGACAAATGCCTGATCGACCCTGTGACGGGCGGGGTCCCCCCCTGTAAGAGGACAGAAACCGTCGACCACCCCACCGGAACCCTGGCACTCGAATACTCCTTTGACGAGGAGCGGACGATGTATCTGAAATACAGCCACGGCTGGAAGGGGGTCCAGTTCAACGCACGGGACGGCCGAATCGCGCAGCGGGTCACCGACGTCGCGAGTCCCGAAAAGATCGACGCCTTCGAAATCGGTTTCGACGGGAGCTGGCTCGACGGACGCGTAGGCCTGAAGGGGGCTTTTTTCTGGTACGCCTATGAGAATTATCAGGTCTTCACTTTCACGAACGATGCGAGAACCGCCGCACAGCGGATCGTGACCAACGCAAATGACGCGCGCCTCTATGGCGCGGAAGCCGAAGCACGTCTCGAGCCCATCCCGACGTTGATCGGTGAAGTTCGTTTCGGATGGCTCGAGAGTCGCTTCCTCGATTTCTCTGATTCTGCAGCACGGGCGCTGCCGGGTGAAGGCACCGTCTTCTTTCAGCAAGTCCTGGACTTCAACGGCAACCCACTGCCCAACGCCCCACGATTCAAGATATCCGGAAGCGTCGAATACACCTTCAACCTGGGGCGCTCGGGCACGCTCACGCCGCGATGGGATTTCAGCTGGTCGGACCAGATCTACTTCGATCCCTCCGAGGGGCGGGGCACGCCGAGCGTGACCGGCCTATTCTTTTTGCCCCAGGGCACGATCGGGCAGAATCCACTCCTCTTGCAGAATTTCCGCCTGACCTACTCGGATCTCGATGGCCGTTTGGAGATCGCCGGGTGGGTCCGGAATCTGACCAACGAGCTTTACAAGACGCTTTCCTTCGACGCGACGGGAGGCCCCGGGCTCGTCGGAAACCTCGTGGGCGATCCACGTACCTACGGCCTCAGCGTCAAGCTGACCTTCTGACCTTCTGACCTTCCCACCCCGACCCCCCGACCCCCTCAGCCATATCGCCGCGGGCCCCCGAAGCCCGCAATGGGCCCCAGGCGTACGTTTCGATCGGACGATTTCCCGGTTGACTAGATTGAGAGCAGGCAAGAGGGGCGGCGACGGGAACCGATCCCGTTGCGCGCGAGGTCAGGGAACGGCATACCCCAATGCCCGAAGCTGCTCGGCCTCCGCCTCGTCGAGTTCGACCGAAGGCGCGTCTTCGCCCCAGGAGGCCGGGGGACGATCCAGATACCCGCGCGCGAGTTCTCGAAGCGCTTGCGCTCGTTCCGGTTCCTCCTCGATCACATTGAGCAGCTCTTCGGGATCCGAAGCCGCGTCGAAGAGAAGCTCCGCCGGGTCGTTCGGCTTCCCGGTCGCCCCCTCTCGAAGAATATAACGATAGGAACCGAGCGCGACGGCGATCGAGGGCGCGTCTTCCTCCGGTTGGGCCTTCCCCCAGTGTCGGTCGAGATGGGCGAAGGCCGGAGTCGGCACCTCCTCGCCCTGCTTCCGCCCGGTGATCGCGGCCATGATCTCGGGCACGAGCGACCGGCCATCGGTCTCGGGCATCGCGGGGAGGTCCAGCAGATCCAGGACCGTCGGCCAGATATCCACATTGCGACTGCGTGTCTCGATCGTCACCCCGGACTCGAGCCGGAAGGGGAAGCCGATGACAAAAGGCACCTCGGTGGTCTCGCGATAGACCTCGCGCGCGTGGCCCTCGATCCCGCGCTCACCGAAGGCTTCCCCATGATCGGAGGCGAGCACGACCAGCGTATTCTGGAGCAAGTCCTCGTCTACCAGATGAGTGAGAAGCATCCCCAGGACTTCATCGGTGTGACGCACGGAATTGTCGTAGATATCCGAATAGTCGGACCCGAAGAGTGCGTTTTTTTCATCGTAGAGATATTGATGCACGTCCATCAGATGCACATAGAGGAACCAGCGTTCGTTGCCGTGGACTCGCAGGAATTCAACGGCTGCGTTCACAGCATCGCTATCCGTCCCCTCCAACTTGATGTGGGGATTCTCGATGCGAACACTGCGCGGGATCGCCTTGCCCGGTGGGCGCTCGTAGACCTCGAAGCCCTGCCCAAACCCGAAATTGGGCGAGACCCAGCCATTGCGCCAGATGCCCGCCGTCCGAAATCCAGCGTCGAAGAAGATCTCGGCGGGGGTGATCGCGTCCTCCGAGAGGCCGTGCGATGACTTCAATACGCCCGTTCGCTGTGGATAGACCCCAGTCCACATCGAAGCCATCGAGCATTTCGTCCAGGACGACTGGGATAGATGGCGACCGAATCTCAATCCGCTACTCGCCATATACTCCCAGGTTGGACTGGTCTCCCGTTCGTATCCATAGGCACTCAATCGGTGAGCCCGCAGCGTATCCGTCAAAACGAAGAGAACATTGACATCGTCCCGCATGCCAAGAGATTGCACGTCCCAAGCGTTCCCAACCGGACGCCGGTCGGCGTTGCCATATTCGATCTTCAAAAAGCCGGCTCCATAGGCCAACAACATCGCCAGCAGAGCGAACGCCATGAGTCCTGCAAACCACCCGAGAATGCGCTTCATGGCGCACCTCTAGCGCAAGCATGGCTGCGAATCTAGACGGCGCCGCGTTGGAAGTGGTAGATTCTCGCGATGCACCAGCTCTGGCTTCGACCCTACCAGGCAGGCGTCGCCCGCCTCGCCGTATTCCTCCTCTTAATAGTCTCCTCACTGGCCTGCAGCGACCCTCCGACCTCTGAGGAAGTTCGCCTTCTCCAGAGGCAGGGCGACTACAAAGCCTCGGTCGAGCCGCTCCGAATCTTGCTCGAGCAGGAGCCGGACAATCCCGAGCTCCACCTGCTCTACGGCCGCGCGCTCTCCCGCTCTGGCCAGACCCAGCTGGCCGTCTGGTCCTTGCGAAAAGCGGCCGAAGATCCCCAATGGCTGGCTCCGGCCTGGCGTGAGATGGGGCTCGCTGCGATGCGCATCGGAGATTTCCCCGCCGCCATCGAGGCGGCTGAGCGGATCTTGGAAGAGAATCCCGATGACCTCCGCGCATTGCTCATGCGCGGGGAATCCTATCTCGGACAACGTGCGAAGCTGGAAGAGGCGCTCGCCGATTTCAATCGAGCCATCGAACTCGATCCCGACCACACGGGAGCCCGGGTGTCTCGCATCTCGGCGCTCCTGATGATGGAGCGAGCGGAGGACGCCGAAGAAGCCCTCGCCGCCCTCGATCTCTCTGCAGCCGAGTCGTCCGTCGATCCGACCACTCGCGCCGGGCTCTGTGCCTCCCGGGGCGTATTATTGGCCGAGCGAGACCGAAACGACGAAGCCCAGACCAAGCTGCTCAGCTGCCTGGAGCAATTCCCCTCCTACGCCATCGTTCTGGAACCGGTCATGAACCTCTTCGACCGCGCCGGCGACCCGGCCCGCGCCACCGAAGCGCTGAGAAATGCGCTGGCCCGCGTGCCCGAATCGCAGAGCTACCGATCGCGACTCGCCAGCCGGCTCTTCGCGGGGGGGGAAAGGGAGGAGGCCGAGGCCGTTCTTCGCGCCGGCGCCGAACTCGCGGACCCAGGCGTGCGGACCACCGCCTGGACCGAACTGGCCAATTTCTACCTGGATCTGGGGGATCTGGATGGGGCCATCGAGTCGTATGAAGAGGCCCTGCGGCTCGTCTCCGACCCACCGCAGCTCGCGATCCTGACCCACGCGGACCTGCTGGCCCGGGCCAAATACAACCAGCGAGCGCTCGAAGTAGCCAAGCAGCTCGAGCGCGATGCCTACCGCGGCCTGATCGAGGCGAGGGTCCACCTGAACGAAGGCCGGCCCGGCCGTGCCCTAAAACGGCTGGACACGGTCTTCACGACGTGGCCCAACAACGCGGGCGCCCGCTACTACGCAGCCCGCGCCGCCGAGCAAGTCGGCAACTTCGAGCGCGCGATCGAGGAATATCGGCAGTCGATCCGATCCGACGCCGCCCAGACCGACGCTGGCCTTCGGCTCGCGAGACTCCAGTTTGGATTCGGGAGACTGGAAAACGCTGTGCACAGCGCCACACAGCACTACCGGGCCAATCCGGACGATCCGGAAGGCGTCCGCGTCCTGTTCATGATCGCCAAATTCGGGACCTCCGCTTCGTTGGACGACATGATGGAGCAACTTCGCTCGACGCCTCATTGGGGACTCGCCCTATCCCTTCGATCCGAGGCCATGGCCAAAAAGGTCGGTGTCGATCAGGCGATCTCGATGATCGAAGAGACGCCTGGCGTCGACTTCGACCGGCCGGCCTTTCTCGCGCTCCTGCGAACACTCGTGCGACAGCTCGTCGCGGCGGACCGCGCCCCGGAAGCGCGCGAACGGGTGGCATCCGCGTTGGCCGCTCGGCCCGGTATCGCCGGCTTTCACGAGATCAACGGACTCCTTCTCGAGGGATTGGGTGCGCCCAGCGATGAGATTCGGGCGGCCTATCAGGCCGCGCTCGATCGCAACGGAAAAATGCCGGAGGCGCTCGCGGCCCTCGGACGCCTCGCCGCAGCGGATGACAGGATCGAGGAGGCGTTCGATTACTACGACCGCGCCTTCGCGGCGCGGCCCTTCGATCCCCAGCCGGCGGAATGGGCCGCGGGGCTCGCTGAAAAGACCGCGGATCTCAAAGCAGCGGAGTCACGCTGGGGCGCGCTCGCCGAGGAGCACCCCTGGCATGCCGAGGCAGCGCACGCGTTGGCCCGCCTGAGATTCAAGCGTGGCGATAGCTCGGACCAGACCATGATGATGGCCAGGCGGGCCGTGATCTTCCGCGCGGGGCCGGAAGCTCAACGACTCCTGATCGAGATCCACCGCGCCCGCGGAGAGGACGAAATTGCCCAACAATTGCAGACGGATCTCGAAAAGCGGCTGGAGCCGGAAGGTGTGGACAGCGGAGCTTCCGCAGAGGGCTAAAAGCCCTCCCATCGCCCCCTCAGTCTCGATTTCGGCCCGCGACCGAGCCTGCCCCAGAGGGGTTCGCCTCTCAAGCAAGCAAGCAAGCAAGCAAG
>PBFW01000064.1 GCA_002719955.1 Deltaproteobacteria bacterium
AAGAGGAGGTTGAGGTGGTTGCCGCAGCTGAGGAGCCGGCTCTCTTGGTTCACGCCAAAGAGGACACCCAGTCCAGTCTGGGAGATGTCATCGACGACCGCAGGGATCGTGCGACCGCCGTCCCCGAGGCGGACCTGAACACGTACGGGCTCTCCAGGGGCTGGGACGACGCGTACCGCGTCGCGCTGGTTGAAGAGCATCCCGAGGACGCTGGCGACCCCAGAGGGCAGGCGGAAGAAGTAGATCGCGCGGTCAGACGTCAGGTCACATGAGATGACCCGCGCCTCGGTCTGGTGTGCTGTTTGGTCGGCCGTGCGGCGGATCTCCAGGCGGAGCTCTGAGCCGATCTGAAGGCGGGGCTCTGTGGCGATACGGAAATGGATCTCAGCGGTGCCTTGGGCGGGGCGGATCTTAGCGAGGACACCCCTCGCGCCAGAGTGGGGTCCAAGCAGGTTCACAACAGCTCTTCGGGAAGAGTTCATCTATACAGATTTCGGCCATCTGGGCGCCTTATCCGGAGGCCTAGCGGTGGATTCCTCCCGGAATCGGGGCTGGGCGAGCCTCACCCCCCATAGGGAGTGAGGGGTCGTTAGCCGAAGAGCACATCGCCGGGGGTTTCAACCCCCACCCCAGTGCAGCTCCTGCTGCGTGACCCCGCGCCACAAGCGCGGCCACCGCTGCAGTCAGGAGACAGCCATGCCCAAATCCGAACTTCGGGTCGCCCTCAGGGGGGCGCTCGTATCGCTCATTATTATTACGTCTGCTAGTGCACAGAGCTGGCAGCAGACCCTCACGGGGGGCACGACAACCCCTCACGACCACTTCGGCACAAGCCTCGCGGCCTATGAGGGCGAGCTGTTCGTCGGCACCCCGAGGGACGACACGACAGGGACAATCCGAAGCTCCGGAAGCGTCACGGTTTTCTCCGAGAGCGCTGGAGCTTGGTCGGAGTCAGGGTTGCTCCTCTCACCGAGCCGGGTGATGGACGGGTGTTTTGGAGCGTCGCTCTCCCTTGACGGTGCCCGGCTCCTTGTAGGCGCTCCCGGCGAAGACTCGCTCGCGGCTCCGGCGACAGGAGCCGTCCACCTGTACGAACGAGCAGGAGCGAGCTGGTCGCTCGTGGGATCGCTGCAAACAGCCAATCTCGCCCCCGGAGACCGCCTCGGGTACGACGTCTGCCTCGACGGAGACCTCGCCGCCGTAGGGGTGCCCGGGAGAGAACATGACGGGTGGAACACGGGGTGTGTGATCCTCTTTCGCGAGACGACGAGCGGTTGGGTGGAGGAGGCGAGGCTCTTCCCGCCCGCTGGCTCTAGCGGTGCCCGCTTTGGCCACGCGCTCGCGCTTGAAGGTGACACTCTCGTCGTGGGCGCGCCGGAGCACAGCGACCTCGCGCTGGCGAGCGGCGCAGCCTTTGTCTATTCACGAGACGCGCAAGGGGCGTGGTCTGAAGGGGCCCCCTTGACCTGTACAAACGGAGTGGAGCTGCAGCGGTTCGGAGCCGCCGTCTCTATCAACTCCTCGACGATCGTGGTCGGAGGACCCGGGAGCTATGCCCCGTTCGGGGACTCGACGGGACCCCAATCCAGCGGCTCGAACGGTCCGCCGAGAGGCGTCGCCTGGGTATTTAACAGCGACGGCGAGGGGTGGGCCTCCGCGCAGCGACTTCGCGCGCCGGCCGGCGAGGTGGGCGACCTCTTCGGCCAACACCTGTGGCTGTCCGCCGACCGACTCAGCGTCTCCGCAGGCGGCCGGCAGACGGCTGGTGGCGATGAAGGTGCGACCTTCCTCTTCGAGGGCTCCGGGGATGGCTGGTTCCTCACCGGGGAGATCGGAGACCCCTCCCCTAGCGCAGCAGACATGTTCGGTGCGGCGGCAGTTCACTACGAAGATGAGCTGTTCATTAGCGGGCTCTTCGACGCGGGCCTCGGGGATCGCGCGGGCTGTGTGCAGGTGTTCGTAGTGGAAGGCGAGCGACACCAATCTTGTTTTGGCGAGCAGTGTCCGTGTGGAAACGATGACCCCCTCGCGGGCTGCGCCAACTCAACAGGAGCAGGCGCACTGCTGTTCGCCCTTGGCTCTCCAAGCCTCATTGAAGACGACCTCGTCGTTGGGGTGAGCGGGCTACCACCCGAGGCCCCGGCGATCGTCTTCTATTCGAACGGAGGGACAGACGCGTTCTTTGGAGACGGGATCCTCTGTATTGGGAGCGGGAGCCTCTCCAGGATGGGCAGGCTCGGGCGAGTGAGGATGGCGTCGCCTGAGGGGGAGGTGAGCTGGGGGCCAGGCCTGTTCTCCAGCACAGGACTCTCCTCCTTCGCCGAAGGGCTCCATCTGCAGGCGATCTACCGTGACAGGAGCGGCCTGTGCGGGGCGGGGGTCAACCTGTCGAACGCGCTGGAGTTTGAGGTGCTCCCCTAACGGGGCTTAAGCCAGGCCAACGCTTAGGAGCCGCGCTGAGACCGCGTCGGCTAGCTCGAGCCCGCGGTCGGTGAGGCGCCAGCGCCCGCCCGTCAGGGCGAGCAACCCCTCATCAGCCAGGCAGGCGGCCTCAGGCGAGCAGCGGTCCTCACTGGGGTCGACCCCAGCTAATTCGCAAGCCGCGACAGGATCCACGCCCTCAGCCAGGCGTAGCCCCAGCCACCACGTCTCGCTCAGGCGGTGATCCGGCTTCAGCTGCTCACTCCAAAGGGTCGGATCTCCACCCCCCACCGCCTCGCGGCGCCATACGTCCAATGCGCGAGGGTTCCCGAAGCGGACACCTGAGAGGTAGCTGGCAGCCCCCGGACCCACCCCGACATAGGGGCCACCCCGCCAATAGTTGAGGTTGTGCCGACATTCATGCCCAGATAAGGCGAAGTTAGACACCTCATACGGATGGTAGCCGTGTTTGGCGGCGTGTTCGCGGGTGATACGGAAGAGCAGGAGCTCCTCGGCGTCAGGCATGCGCTTGACCCGGCCCTCTTCAAGCCAGCGAGTGAACAGTGTCCCCTCTTCAAAGGTGAGGCCATAACAAGAGAGGTGGTCAGGCCGGAGAGCGATCACCTTGTCGAGGTCTTCGATCCAATCAGCGGGGGTCTGGCCCTCTGCTCCGAAGATGAGGTCGATTGACACTGCATGCGCCCCGGAGGCGCGCGCCGCCTCATAAGCCTTGAAGCAGTCCTCCACTAGGTGGACCCTCCCAAAGAGCGCTAGCGTGTCAGGGCGCAGGCTCTGAAACCCAAGAGAGAGGCGGGTCGCACCGAGCGCTACGAGCGCGCGAGCCTTCTCCCCATCCAAGCTCTCCGGGTTGCACTCGACCGTGACCTCTTCAGCGGAGTCTCTGAAGCCGGTGCGCTCGTGCATGGCGTCGAACAGGCGCCCCAGCTGTTCCACAGAGAGCCAGCTCGGAGTGCCCCCGCCAACAAAGACCGTCCGCGGAGCACGCGGAGCTCGTCGCACTAGCTCCGCGATGAGCCCCTCTAGGGAGCCCTCGACGTCTTGGCCCTCTCCTGCGACAGAGAAGAAGTCGCAGTAGGGGCACTTCGCCTCGCAGAACGGGACGTGTATGTACAGCGCCGTGCCTGCGGCCGCGGGGATGTCCCACGGTCGCGGAGGCTCAGGCGCAGTCAGTCTCGCCTTGTCCGTTGTTCGGCTTGTCTCCACTCATCACATCGTAGAGCTTTCGCAGCGCTTCGCGCTCGATCTGTCTCACGCGCTCACGTGTGAGGCCGACGATCTCACCGATCGCCCGGAGGGTCATCGGGTCGCAGTCATCATCCAAGCCGTAGCGCAGCCGAAGGATGGTCGCTTCGCGATCGTCCATCGTGTCGAGGAGTTCACTCAGGCGGCGCAACAAGTCGAGGGTCATCATCTCCTCTTCCGGAGTCTCCCCGTCAGGGTCCTCCACCGTCTCCTGGTGTGTCGAGAGGACGTCGAGGGAGATGTGTGCGCCCATGCCGGAGATCTGGATGGTTCGCTTCAAAAGCGGCCAGTTCTTCTTCGGAACTCCGAGCTCTTCCGCGACCTCCTCGACGTTCGGCAGGCGCCCGAGGCGATACCCGAGCTCTTGGCTAACAGAGCGCCACTTGCTGATGATCTCGGTCATGTAGCTGGGAACTCGCACGGCCTTGACGGTGTTCGTCAGCGCGCGGCGGATGGATTGTTTGATCCACCAAGTGCCGTAGGTCGAGAAGCGACAGCCTGCGGCTGGGTCAAACTTCTCGGCCGCTTTGAGCAGGCCGACGTTTCCCTCGGCGATCAAATCGGGGAGCGAGAGGCCGCGGTCCGTGTACATCTTGGCGACCGACACGACCAGCCGGAGGTTCGCGCGGATCATCCGCTCGCGGGCTTCCATGTCACCCTTGCGGATCTTGGCGCCGAGCTCTCGCTCTTGTTCGGGGGTGAGGAGGGGGACCTCGTTGATCTCTTGGAGATATGTCTCCAGGCAGCGTTCGGAAGAAATGGCGAACTCCTTTCTGGTTGGAGTGGGGTCGGACGGGGTGAGGTGTCGCGGGGGGAGCGACCTGATAGACCCGAATCGACCCCCGAGGGCCCCCGTCTTGAGCTAGACCAGAAGTTTGCTTCTAGAGGGCCCGGAGAGGGGTTGCAAGGCCTGTTATCCTAGGGCCAGCGGAGGACGCAATCGCGACAACCGCCCACGCCATGAGCCAAGCTTCCATCGACGAGATCCTCAACGAGGAGGACTTCCGCCCCCTCGCGACTGAGCGCGCAGAGCGCATCGGCCGACTCTGCAACGCGCTCTTGGCTAAGGAGAAGCGGAGGTGGACGAGACGGCACTTTTATCAACTCGTCGTCGAAGCCGAGGTACTTGAGGCATTCTTGGATGACCACGGCGCTGGATACAACCAGACGTATCGCGCGCTTCGCGAGCTCGTGGCTTCAACGCGCGGTCTCGCGCACGCGGGCTATGCCGTCCGACACCTTGAGTCGCGCTTCGATTCTTACGGGACCCTGTTGACGTCAATCCCCGACGAGGAGAAGCGGTTCCTCGCTGCGGTGGCAGAGGCGCGGGGCTTCTTAGAAGACGCGCTGCGAGAGCTCATGTTAGAGATCCTGCAAGAGAGCGGTAGGCAAGGGATCAACCTCTCAACCAAGAGCTTCTCTGATGAAGAATACATCACAGACCGCCTGAGGCGCCGCCTCCCCCGCAACCTCGACGGAGGGATTCAAGAAGACGAAGAGCACTACATCGCGTCAGTGGCTTCTCGTTACCTCGACGTGTGCGGCCTCTTTGACGAGCTGTGCCTCGGTGAGATCACGACGGCCGCAGAGCGGGAACGCTTCTTGAGCGACGTCTGCACAGAGGAGCGCGCGCGTGTCTATGAGGCTTCCGTGCACAACCTCCAGTCTGCTTACGACACCTACATCAAAAACACGGTGCTCGAAGAGAGCGATGAGCGCTTACCACGCATGCGCGGGCACATCTCTTGTGCCTTTCATTTGCTCGAGGCGGTCACCGATCTCGTTCACTTCGTAGAGCGCCACGAAGGGTCACGGCTTGATGAGACGACCGGGATCATCACGAAGGCGGTTGACCGAGACCGCGTCATTCAGGTCGCTTACGACGGTCTTTTGGCGTGGGCGGTGCGCATCGTTCACCTCGGCCGCGAGTATGCGGAAGGGCTCGTGCCGACCTACACGAACCAGCGCGAGCTCATCCTTGATGTCCCGGACGAGCTCATACTGCACGCGCGCCCGGTCTCCTTGATCGTGAAGATCGTTGAACACCACGGCACGCCGGTGACGTGTGAGGTCGAAGGCGCAGAGTGCAACGCTGGCTCCATCCTCGAGATGATGATCACCGTTGGGTCAAACACAGAGGCGCGCCGGTATGTGTTCAGCGGAGATGAGCGGCCCCTCGGGGACATCCAACTCCTCTTCGAGGCCGGGCTAGGAGAGCGGGGCCTTGAAGAGCTCCCCGAAGAGCTTGGTTATTTGCGCCGCTGAAAGCGCAGCTCACACGCCCAGGTAGAGGCGCTCTGCGAGAACAGTCGGTAGGCCCGCAGAGCGGATCCGGTGGACCTCCCGCTCCGTGTCGTAGGAGAGCCGACGGAACGTCACGACCTGAGTCTCACTGTCATAGAGCACGTAGCCAGTCTGGGGGTCGTCGTCGCGAGGTTGGCCGACGCTGCCCGCGTTGATGAGCGTCACGATCGCATCCCTCAGGTCGATCTCCCGATCAAGGGTGTAGCCAGTCCTGAGGGGGTCGTCCGCGTATCGCAACATGCAGACAGGGACGTGGGTGTGGCCGATGAAACAGACCGGGCGCTCAAGCATCTCCAAGGAGGCGTCTGCGTCTGCAGGGGTCTGGACGTAGTTGAAATCACCTGGTCGATCAAAAGACCCATGGGCGAGGCTCACGAACTCGTCCTCCCAGGTGTAAGGGAGGCACGTCAACCAAGCCATGTCATCCCCACTGATCGCAGCTCGAGTCCACTCCACCGCGACCTTTGCGTGCTGATTGAAGAAGAAGGTGTCTAGCTCGCCAACAACGGCGGCGTCGTGATTGCCCATGACGACGACAGCCTGATGCTCCCTGAGCAGCTGTATGCACTCTGCCGGCGCTGCGCCGTAGCCCACGACGTCCCCAACGCTCAAAATAACGTCGACTTCATGGGTGCGAATCGCAGCCATGACAGCTTCTAGGGCGCTTAGATTCGAGTGAATGTCACCGAGGACCGCGTATCGCATTGTTCTACCTTTTGCGCAAAGCCCCAGGCCTGAGGCAGTGCGCGAAGAGTGTTATGGCAACGATAGACCCAACATGGTGGGCAGTTAAGAGAAGGCTGGCGTCTCCTGGGTCACTACCTGCGGTGAGGGCCAGGACACGCCCGAGGATGGCGATTGAGCCCGCTGCTCCTGAAAGTACAGCAGGTACAGCTACAGCGAGGAGTATGAGCCCTAGCGAACGCTCTGGCATGGAAAAACCGAGCCTCTCAAACAGCAAGATGGCCGCCCCCATGTGGAGGGCGATGAGCCCCATTGTTGCCACGCCTGGCGCGCAGGAGGTTCCCTGGAGCACCATCAAAGGCACCAAGGCCAAAAAGGACGGGGCGAAGGCTCCGAACCCAATCATGATGACCCACAACGCGTCACGGAAGCCAGCGGGAGCTCGCTCGAATAGCCACCGCATGGATGACAACCTGTGGCTCGAATAGAGGGCACCAAACAGCGCTAAAACAAAAGCAACATCGTAAGCGAGGTCTCTCGCGTTAGCTGAGCCAAGCGTCGCAGATAGAGGCGAGTACTCGAGGCTGAGCGGCCACGCTATGACAGCTGAAAGCAGGGCCAGCCAAATGACAGGGCTCTTGGCTTCATGAGAGACAAGCGCTTTGATTGCTCGGTTCACCATGGGGTTCTATCTCGCGCACGGGCCGGTTTCCAGGAAGCAACGGTATCTGGTGAATATAGACTCGTCTCCTTTAGCACCGCCTAGACCATAAAGTGTTAACAGTAAGGGGTTTGCGCCAGCGCACGCGTTCCACAGCCTCTTTGTCGTAGGTTGGCGTTCAGCCTTCTATGAGAGAGGAACGGAGAGGCCCGTTTTCGGGCGCGCTTGCCAGCACAGCACTTTCCTTCTTGAAGATTCTTGGAGTCACCCATTTCTGATGGCTAGACTGCTCAAAGAAGTCGGAGCACACACCGGCTCAGTCCCCACAATCCGCACCGCAAATATTCATATGGAACGTCGCCTAGGAAGAGGCTTGGGATCCCTATTAGGGGGATCTACCAGCCAGAACGTGGATACCAAAACCGACTCGAATACACCGACCGAGCTGCCGGTGAACGCTATTCGGCCGAACTCGCAACAGCCCAGGGTTCGCTTTGACGAGGCAGCCCTTGAGGGACTACGGGACAGCATCAAACAGCACGGGGTGATTCAACCCATCGCCGTGCGGCGCGCTAGCGATGGCTATGAGCTCATTTCAGGCGAGCGGAGGCTGAAGGCGGCCAAAATGGCTGAGATGGCTTCCATCCCTGTGGTCGTGCATGAGGACGTCAGCGACCAAGCCTCACTCGAATGGGCCATGGTCGAGAACCTACAAAGAGAAGACCTGGACCCGATCGAAAGAGCCAAAGGTTTTCAAGTGATGATGAGCCGGCTTGGGCTCAAGCAGGAACAGGTCGCTGAGCGTGTGGGGCTGAAACGATCTACGGTCACAAACCACCTGCGACTCCTTGAACTTTCTGAGGAGGTTCAGGACGCGCTCATACAGCGACTGCTCAGCATGGGACATGCGCGGGCGTTGGCCGGCGTCTCAGACGGCAAGCAGCAAATCGTGCTGATGGAGAAGGTCGTCAGAGAGGGCTGGTCTGTGCGTCAAACAGAGCGCAGCGTCCAGGCTGCCAACGCCGGGAGCGGCAAGGGCTCAGCCAAACCCGACCCGGTCAAAACTCAAGGTCGCGAATCTTGGGTATTAGACGCTGAATCCAGGATGCGCGAGCGCCTGGGCACTCAGGTCGTTATTCACAACCGCTCAGACGGCGGAGGCAAGATCAGCGTGAGCTATCACGACTCCGCGGAGCTCGACCGCATTATGAACACGATCTCGCCCAGAGGTCTCATATAGGCCCTGGGGCTAGCTAGAGGTGGAGGTTCCACGTGGAACCTCCACAAAGGAGCCGCTAGAGGGTCTCGGTGGAGACGATGGTTGCGGGAGAATCAGGCCGATCTTGGGTGCCCAATGCGATCGCACCTGACTCGATGATCCCGACGGTGTCCATTCCCTCAAGCACCTTGCCAAAAACAACGTGCACCCCATCGAGATGGTGTGGGCTGCCTGTTGTGATGAAGAATTGGCTTCCTGAGCTCTGGGCGTCCCCACCCATCTTGGCCGCGGAGAGATAACCCCTGAAGTGGCGCAGGTCATTGTCCTCGGCGTCCACCTTATAGCCAGGTCCACCTTGGCCCCACTGGTCCACATCAGCCTCTTTGGTGTTGGGGTCACCCCCTTGAATCATGAAGCCGGTGATCACGCGGTGGAACTTGGTGTCGTTGTAAAAGCCTTCATTGCAGAGCTTTAGGAAGTTCTCCACGTGCTTAGGAGCGGCTTCTGGGTAGAGGGCGATGAGAATTGGGCCTTCATTTGTCGTCATCCGAACAGTGGGCGCAGCTGCTGGAGGGTCAGGGTTATTGAAGAGTGATGGGTGTGCTGACTTCCAGGCAGCTTCGCCCTCCACGGCAGCGGCCATGCGCTCGGCGACTGTCTGCGGGGTCGGGTTGTCGGGGAAGGAGAAGCGGAGGTCGTTCAGGAGGTGGTCTGGGTAGTCATCCTGGAGCCTAGCGAGCGACTGGGCGGCCCCTGATTTGTCTCCGCCAAGATCACGCGCGTTAGCCTCGAGGTAGCGGGCCCATGGCCCAGAGATCGAGGCCGACTCCGCTTCGGCAACAGCAGCAAGCTCGTCTGGGTCAGCGGCAGCGAAACCTAAGGGGTTGTTCGCTGGGATAGCTGCACCGAGGACCTCCCAGGACGCATAGCTTTTTTCTTTGGCAGCATTCGCCTGGTAGTAGGAGGTAAAGAGGGCCCCCGACGCCACCAAGAGCCCGACCGCTCCAAGCTTCCACCATTTCAGCACCCAGGAGGAGAACTCTGACTGATCAGTCGTTGTGGCGATGGAGACTTCTGTGGCTTGTTTGTGATCGGCCATTATAAGGGGACCAAATAGGGGTTAAACGCCTAACAACTTCCCACCCGCTTGGTGGCGCGGGGCAGGCCCTGTGGAGCCTTTGGGGTGAGTGATTAGGCTGTGCTTTTGGTTTGGAGAGGTGTTGAGGGTCGCTCTGGCCTAAGGGGGGGCTAGAGGATTCTGCTTGTTGGTTTCGATAGAGGAGATCGGGACCTTCTGAGGCTGCCTTTCTCCACTCGCTTCGTGGTTGGGGATTTTATGGCGCGACGGCATGCACGACAAGCGGTGTTGCCGGGCATTGAGCCCATGTGGGCTCCATCTGGAGATACCATGACCTCCGCGCCGCGAGCTGATAGCTCAGCTTCTCACTCACACATATTGGAGCCGCCGCCATGACCCACTTCATCGCCACTTCTATCGCGCTGCTGATCGCCTTTCCCGTTCCTTCCTTGGCTGGGACCACCGCGGGGACCACCCCAGCAGGTTACGCCCAAGACGATGACCCTGAGGTCATCTACGCGGCGAAGCGTGAGGAGGCCGGAAAGGACCCCGCGAAGCTCTGGGAGCTCCACCTCTGGTGCGAAGCCTACGGGCTAGAGAAGCAGGCTAAGTCCTGCGCTCGCGCTGTCGTCAAGTACGACGAGGAACACAAGGAAGCGCACGAGTACCTCGGCCACGTGTTCTACGGGGGCAAGTGGTTCACGAGCGAGCGCAAGATGGAGAAGTACAGAGAGGAGGAAGAGGAGCGGATCGCCAAAGAACAAGGCCTCGTCAAGCACGGCGATGAGTGGGTGCCTGAGGAGGACCTGCCTTTCCTTAAACAAGGCTTGATCAAGGACGAGAACGGCAAGTGGGTTAACAAGGAAGAGCGAGAGAAGATCCTCGCCGGCTGGCTGAAGCAGGACACCGAGTGGGTGCACCCGGACAACGCGGGGAAGATCGAGGCCGGACTCTGGAAGTGCGGCGAAGAGTGGCTCGAGACAGAGAAGGCGAACACCTATCACGCCAAGTTCGCGTCTTGGTGGAAGATCCCCGACGAGGTCTTCTTGCTGCACGCCACCTGCGAGCGCGAGACCGCCGAGAAGGCCCTCAATGAAATGCACATCGCCGTTCGCGAAGTGAAGAGGGTCTTGGGCACCGCGCCGAGCACGCCCGTCAACGTCGCGCTGCTGAAAGACTCTAAACAGTATGGCTCCTACGCTGCAGGGAACGAGACGAAGGGGAGGCCGCCGATCGAGATCAGCGGCCGATCATCCATCCACCACGCCTTCATGGCAGAGGTGTGGTTCGACTCCGCGCTAGGCAAACACAAGGGCGCGGGAGTCGGTTACTGGGACAGTACAAGTGCGAACGGGAACTCCTTTGGTCCTTTCTCTGCACGTTACGCCGCCGCGATCGGGATCCTTGAGCAGATTGACCCCAGCCCGAAAGCGATCGAGAAGGCCCTTAAGGACCCGACCAAGTTCAACCTCGATGACTTCTACAAAGAGAAGCGGCTCCCTGCGTGGCTCCGTGACGGGATCTGCGGCTACGCGGAGCGTTGGATCATCGACAGCACCATCAAACAAGGCGGAAACCCCAAGTGGATCCGCGAGTGGGCCCGAGACAACCTCATCAACAAAGGCGGACTGCGCCCGATCAAAAAGATCTTCACCGATGAAGTGAGCGTTGACCGAGTCGACGACAGCTTGAGGCTCCTCTACGAGCGCGGCCTCGTGGTCGCGTTTCTGGTGGACAGCGACATTGACGACCTCAAGGCGAAACACTTTGAGTTGAAGCAGAAGTTCAGGGCTGGCGAAGACATCAGGTCAACAGCCAAGTCCATCGAGAGGCTCATCATCAGACACGAGCAGGAGCTGCGTAAGTTCGCCGGGCTCTAGGCTGAAACCGCGCCCTTAACGCAACCACAACAACCAGGACGTCACGTGATCCTCCAAATCCTCTCGCTCGTCGCTCTCGCCGGCGACCACTCGAACCTCCACCCGCAAGATGCGGACCTCTTTGTCTGCGCGCCCGATCTGCAAGGGGCGATCACAGCGTCGGAGGGCGTCGCACTCAGGCGGCTCCTGAAGGACCCAGACATCGTCAAGCTCCTCGGCGATGACCTCGAGCTCCCCGGGATGCTATCCGCCGTAGGAGGGGCTGCGGACTTACCCGAAGACGCGCTCAATATCCTCTGGGAGAGCGCGTCCGCAGCTTCGCTGAGCGTCGCAGGTTTGGACGAATTCGAGACCGCTCCGGACTTGCGCAACGCGGGGCCTGAGGAGTTCATCGAGATCCTCCTAGAGCACGAACTCATGGCGGTCATGGAGTTCAACTCACCGGAGGACGCCAAGGCTCTCATGGCGCTCTCTGGAGCCGTCTCTAGCGGGCTCGTCCTCGCGGGAGAGACGACACATGAGACCGCGGCGGGGACAGCCCGAGTGACCGACTACGAGGCCACGCCAGGGGACAGTCAGCGCAGCATCTGGACCGCGCAGTGGGGGAGCTACATCGCGGTCGGGCTCGGGGCCACGGGCGCGCCAGGACTTGTTGAGAGGCTCGGCGGCGGCGGCAGCCTCGCGGACACCGATCACTGGGGTCGCGGCGCGGGCGCGATGAAAGAAGAGGGCGGCGCCCACTACCTGATCTACCACCACAACCTCATCGGAGACCCGTGGTATGGCTTGTCCGCCGGCGAGATAGGCCTGCCGATGCCGGACCTCAGTCTCTCAGTCGTTGAGCTCTTTTTTGGTGGAGTCCTCCCCCTGGGGGCCTCTGAAAAGCACGGCAGCTGCCGCATCGTCGACGGCGAGTATGTGTTTGAGACGATGGACCTCAGGGCAAAGGCAGGGGAGGGATCAAAACCCCTGGCCGACGACTTCCTAAACCTCGTCAACCCTGAAGCCGTCGGCGTGTGGGCAACGGCGATGGACCCCGAGGTCGTGGCCGCGACAGGGCACGAGCTCATCTCGACCCTGATTGACATACCAGCCGAAGTCATCGCGACAGAGCTCAAGTATGCCGTCGGCGCGAGCCTCCAAGATCTCCTAGCGCCCCTGGGCGACGGGGTCGCCTTCTACATGCTGCCCATCAGCGGTGCGACGATCCCCCGCTTCCACGCGGTGGTCGAGCTTGAAGACTCCGCAAAATATCTCGAGGCCTGGACGATGTTCGCTGAGTTCCTGAAGTTTCAGGGCGCGGAGTTCGTCGAGGTAGAAGACCGGGCCTACCGAAAGATCCCTGTCTTCAGCCTGAAGCAAGTCGGGAGCGCGGAGGCCTCTGTTGGCGGCAGCGGCCCGCTCGCGAGTCTCAGCTCTATGGGGGTGATGAGTCCGGCCTTCACCGTCGCCATCCTCCCAGACCGAGCTGTATTTGGGATCTCTTCCTCGTATGTGAAGCGCGAGGTCCGACGCCTCCTCAAAGAGGAAGACGAGGCGGGCGTTCACCCCCTCGCCGAGAGCGGCCCGCCCTGCCCGGCGGGCGTGTCCTACTTCGGCCACCTGAACTGGCCGGAGGTCTTAGGGGGGATCTATGACACCGTGACCGCGTTCTTGCCCTTGCTCGCGGACTCTGGAGCGATGCCGTTTGACGTCGACGCGCTCCCTGAGACCGAGACCATCACCCAATACTTCAGTCCCACCTATGTGTGGAGTCGGCCAGGAGACTCCGGGACCTACACCCTCAAGCGCTCCCCCGTTGGCTTCGAGACAGGCCTCGGCCTGGTCGGCATCGCGGGCGCCGCGGCCTTTGGAGTCCAGACCTTCGGCTCCGAGGCTAGCTTAGAGCGATCAACACCTTTCAAGGCCTCGACGGACGACCACCCCACACCAGAGCCGGAAGAGGTCGTGCCCGCTCCGCCCGCCGATCTTGAGCAGCAAATCGAGACGCGGGCGAGGCTGCAAGAGGTGAAGCTCGGGCTCGTGATCTACAAGAGCGACAAGGGCAACTTCCCGAGCGCCCTCTCAGAGCTCTTGGTGCCGACCCAGGCTTACCCCAAGGGCTTCCTCAACTCTGACACTCTCCCTGCAGATGGCTGGGGCAACGCGCTCCACTACAAGGCAGAGCCCGGAGGCTCAGGCTATCAGCTCTGGAGCGCAGGAGCTGATGGTGTCAGCAACGGCGGTGAGGGAGACGACGTCCCCGCTCGCTGAGCCCAGGGAGAACGCTCGACTTGGGCGCAGTTAAGAGATGGCGCAAGCGGTGGGTTCGCTCCTTCGGGAAGGGGACCGCCGGCTGGCTCGGGCGCGCAGCGCTCTCGCTCCTCTCCAAGACCTGGAGAGTTGAGGTCCTCGGCGAAGAAAACCTCAACGCTTCGGTCAAGGCGGGGCCCGGCTGCTTCCTCTCCATGTGGCACGGCCGGATGATCGTCGCCATCCCGACGCACGCCCGCCGCGGGTGGCACGTCTTGGTCTCACCTTCGGGTGACGGCGACGTCTCCGAGAAGCTCTTGGAGGCGAACGGCTACTTCGTAATCCGAGGCTCCTCAAGCCGCGGCGGCGCCCGCGCCCTGCGCGCGATGCTGCGAGTCCTCGACGACGGCGCCGTGCTCTTCATCACCCCGGACGGTCCGCGCGGCCCGATGCACACGATGAACCCGGGCCTCGCCTTCATGGCGCGCGCGACGGGGAGAGAAATCGTGCCCTTGGGCTTCGCCTGCGACCGCGCGTGGCACGCGGACAGCTGGGACCACTTCACGATCCCCAAGCCCTTTGCGCGGGTCTGCGTCGTCTACGGGGAGCCGGTCCCCGTGTCCCGCGAAGCGGAGGACACAGAGCAAGAAGAGGCGACCGAGCTCGTACGCGAGAGGACCTTGGAGGCAGAGCGGGCGGGCTTTGGACATCTGGGCTGTGAAGTGGACTGGCCCACTCCGACTGCACCAAACCCCGGCCGCAGAGAATGGGCTGCGGAGACCAAGGAGAACGAACAGCCGAGAGACGAGCGAACGACGGGAGAGAAGATTGCGCGTGGCGCGACCTTCTTTTTGTCGGGGGCAGCTCTGTTCGCGTGGCTCTACGCCTTCGATCAAGCGGGAGACCTCCCTCCCTGGGGCAAAACCATCGGCACACTTCTCGCTGGCGGGCTCTTGTGGAAGGCGTTTCCCGAGAAGGCAGAGGCAGGCTTTTTCTCCCTGGTCATGATCCTCGGCGGCACCTTTCTTTTGGTTGACGCAACAGGGCAGGACTCGTCAGCAAGGCTTGAGAAGATCGCAATGGGAACGGCCCTTCTCTTGTTAGGCCTCTTGTACTTTTGGGTGGTCTTCATCAAGGCGCCAAAGGATGAGGGCTGATCAGCGAAAATGACGAACCGAGCACACGTCTCTAGACCCTTCGTTCTCACACAGCCAGACGACCCCGCGCGCGTGATCCGCGGGCGAGTGGACGCGCCAGCGGACGCGAGCGCAGACAAACGCTACCCACACGTCATCGTCGTCCACGGCTTCAAGGGTTTCATGAGCTGGGGCTTCTTCCCAGAGCTCGGTGCGCGCTTGGCCGCCGCCGGTTACGCGGGCGTCTTCTTCAACACCTCCTCAAGCGGCGTCGGCGAAGACCTCGAGAACTTCACCGAGGTCGAGGCCTTCGAGCGGAGCACTTACTCCAAAGACCTCGAGGACATCGAGCGCGTGCGCGCCGAGGTGCGCGGCGGGACCTTCGAAGGCGTCGACCCCGACCGCGCGGCGATTCTCGGGCACTCGCGCGGCGGGGGAGAGGTGCTGATCCACGCCGCAGAAGCTGGCGACTTCAAAGCGGTCATCACCTGGGCAGCGATTCCTTCTGCGGCGCGCTTTGACGAGGAGACCATCGAGCGCTGGCGCGAGACCGGCGTCCTCGAGATCGCCAACGCGCGCACGGGCCAGGTCTTCAAGATCAAGCTCGACGGCCTCCACGACTACGAGGCCAACGTCGAGCGCTTTGACATCCCGGCCGCGACCGGCAGGATCACCGCGCCGACGCTCTTCGTGCACGGGACAGCGGACGAGGCCGTGGAGTTCGAGTCCCTGGAGATTCTCAGCGTGGCGCGGGGCGAAGGCGCAGAGACCCTCCGCCTCGAGGGTGGTGGACACACTTTCGGGATCAAGCACCCGATGGAGGAGACCCACCCGGACTTCGAAGAGGTCTGGGGCCGCACCCGCGCGTTTCTGGACGAGCACCTCAAGGCTGCGCCTTGAGCGAGGGCTCTCTACCCGTAGGCTGAACGCACGATGGGCGAGACGACGAACGAAAAGAGCGGCGAGACACGGGGGCGCAGGGCGTTCTTGACGGGGGCGATCGCCGGCTCAGCGGCGGGGCTCGTCGGCG
>PBFW01000065.1 GCA_002719955.1 Deltaproteobacteria bacterium
CTGCTTCAACTATCATGGGAACACCCCACCCGTGAGCCCTATGAACCCTGAACACATTCAACCAGCCCAGCCTTGGAGCCCTACGCGACGGCGCCTCATTCAACTAGGCGGCGCCGGCCTCTTCGGCATGGCCGGGGCAGAGCTTGAGCTCGCGCAGGCCCTCAGCAGGGCCGCAGGAGGAGGCGGCGTCGGCTGGGGTCGGGCAAAGAGCGTCATCCTCATCTTCCTGCAAGGCGGCCCGAGCCACCTCGACCTCTGGGACCCTAAGCCTGACGCGCCTGATGATGTCCGCAGCTCCTTCGCGACCATCCCCTCCAAGGTGCCCGGCATGGAGGTCACCGAGCTCTTGCCCAAGCTCGCAAACGTCACCGACAAGCTGACCTTCATCCGCTCTGTGAGCTACTCACCTGTCGGGCTCTTTAATCACACGGCTGCGCACTACCAGATGCTCACCGGGTACACCGCGGACAAGGTCAGCCCCTCCGGCCAGCTAGAGCCCCCCAGCCCCAAAGACTTCCCCAACATCGGCTGTCAGATCTGCCGCATCAGACCCCCTGAGTCTCCCACCCTGCCGTTCGTGATGCTCCCGCGCCCGCTGCAGGAGTCTGACGTCATCAACAAAGCTGGCACAGCTGGCTTCCTCGGCAGAGCGCATGACCCCTACTACCTCTTCCCCTCTGGAGACGACCTCGACAACACGAAGATGGATCGCATCCAGGTCGACGATCTCTCCCTGCGGGCAGACCAGAGCAGAGATCGCCTCTCGAGGCGCTCACGCCTGCGGGACCTCGTCTCCCAGACGATGCCAGATGTCGCCGACGCCGTCCGCGATGACGAGCTAGACCGTTACACCGAGCAGGCCCTCTCCCTCGTCCTCTCAGGGCAAGCGCGCCGCGCCTTCGAGCTCAACGAAGAGCCCGACGAGCTCAGGGAGAGATATGGCAAGACGACCTTTGGCCAGTCTTGCCTCCTCGCTAGGCGCCTCGTCGAAGCAGGCACCCGCTTCATCCAAGTCAACTGGCCGAAGGTCGCCAACTCTGACCGTCACTCCTGGGATGTCCACAAGGACCTCAAGAACCGAATGCGGGATGACGCCAGCCCGATGCTGGATGCCGGCCTCTCGACCCTCGTGGAAGACCTCGACGCGAGGGGCCTCCTTGAGGACACGCTCGTGCTCGCGGTCGGAGAGTTTGGCAGGAGCCCGAGAAAAGGCCTCTCCACGTCAGGGAACGACAACGACCCCGACGGCCGAGACCACTGGCCCTACTGCTACACAGCCGTCATGGCGGGCGCAGGGATCCGACGCGGCCACGTCCACGGCACCTCCGACGAGACCGGGTCTGCTCCGATCAATGAGAGCGGCGTCCACCCAGGCGACCTCCTCGCGACGATCTACCACGCGGTAGGGATTGACCCTGCCACCATCGTCTTCAACCACCTCAACCAGCCCAGAGAGCTGGTCAAAGGCAGCGTCGTCCACTCCCTCTTTGAGGACCAGGCGTGATCCTCTTCGCAGCGCTAGCCCTCGCGGCCTCGCAAGACCCCCTGCCGACAGAGGCGCCGAGCTTCGAGAGAGAGGTGCGACCGCTCTTGATGGCGCGCTGCTCAGGGTGTCATCAGCCAGCGCTCCTCGAAGGCGACCTCGACCTCACGAACTATGCTGGGGTCATCGCGGGCGCTGACGGCGAGTCTGTACTGAACACTGAGACGCCGGAAGAGAGCCCCCTCTTAGAGAGCGTGCTCCCCTTCGAAGGTGCCGCAGCTGACATGCCCCCCGAAGGCCCTCCCTTTGACGCGCTAGAGGTTGACCTCCTCCGTCGCTGGATCGCGGCTGGCGCCCCTGATGACACCTTGGACACTGGGCCTCGGTACACGCCTGACTCCCCCCCGGTCTATTCACGCGCGCCCGTCATCGCGAGCATCGCCCACTCACCAAGTGGCGCCTTCCTCGCAGTCAGCGGCCTACAAGAGACCCTCTTGTACAGCACCAAAGACATGAGCCTTGCAGCTCGACTCGTCGGCCTCTCCGAGCGCATCACGTCGATCCGATTCTCCCCCGACGGGACAAAGCTCGCGGTCGCTGGCGGGACCCCTGCTGTGTCCGGTGAGCTCCAGCTCTGGGACGTTGAGACGCGCAAGCTCACATGGTCCAAAGCCGTAACGCACGACACGATCAGAGGCCTCTCCTTCTCTCCCGACGGAGCCCTCATCGCCTGTGGTGGAACGGACAACACCCTGAGAGCGCTCCGGACAAAGGACGGCTCTGAAGCCCTCTACCAGGCCTCTCATGAAGACTGGGTCCTCTCCACCGCCTGGTCCAGCGACGGCTCCCACCTCCTCTCTGTCGGCCGCGACCGCTCACTAAAGCTCGTCAAGGTCGAGACCCAGCAGTTCATCGACAACGTGACGAGCATCACGCCAGGGGCCCTGAGAGGCGGCCTGCTCGCCGTTCGACGGCACCCCAAGGAAGAGCAGGTCCTCGTCGGAGGTGCCGATGGGACGCCGCAGGTCTTCAGGATCTTCCGCGAGAAAAAGCGGGTCATCGGGGACAACTACAACTTGATCCGCGCCTTCGAATCGATCCCCGGCCGCATCTACGACCTCGGTTGGAGCCCTGACGGCGAGACCCTCGTCGCGGTCTCAAGCACCGGCAAGAGCGGAGCCATACGGGCCTACAAGAACGTCGATGGCTCGACCTTATGGGACCACAGCTTCGATGCCGGACTCTTCACGGTCTCCATTCACCCTGAGGGGGAGCGCGTGACCTGCGCCGGGAGCGACGGGGTCCTTCGCCGCTTCCTCCTCAAGGACGGGACCCTCGTCGACGAGTCCATCGTCCTGCCTCTAGGAGAGCAGCGATGATCCTCCAAGTCCTCTTAGCGCTCGGCGCCCTTGGAGGCTCTGAGTCCATCGTCAAGGTTGACGTCAGCCCCTCCCGGGTGAGCCTCTCTGACCCCTTCGCGTCTTCACAGCTGCTCGTCACCGGCGAGCGCGCAGACGGCGCGATCGTGGACCTGACAGCTGAGGTTGAGCTCGTCTCCGTCCCGAGCTTCCTCGAGGTGACGCCCTCGCTGCTCGTCCGCCCGACCGGCGACGGAGCTGGAACGCTGCGCCTTAAGGTCAAGGACCGCACTGTGAGCGTGCATGTGAGGACTAGCGGCTCTAAGTCGCCCCCCACCCCAGACTTTGAGCTGGACGTCCAGCCCATCCTGACCCGGCTCGGCTGCAACGCAGGGACCTGCCACGGATCCGCTCAGGGAAAGGACGGGTTCTTCTTGTCGCTGCGCGGGTACGACGCGGTCGCTGACCACCTCGCCTTGACCGACGACCTCGCTGGAAGGCGCGTCAACTTAGCGGCCCCCAAGCGGAGCCTGTTCCTCCAGAAGCCCACCGGCGCCGTGCCCCACCTCGGCGGCCAAGTGCTCGACCCCACCTCTAGCGACTACGCGCAGCTCTTGCACTGGGTGGAATCTGGCGTGCCCTTCGGGGGCGAGACATCGCCCCTCGCGTCCATCCGCGTTGAGCCCAAAGACCCCACCATCCCGCTCCCCGGCGGGACGCAGCAGTTCCGTGTCCTCGCGAGCTACGAGGACGGCAGAGAGCGCGATGTCACAGCGCACGCGTTCTTAGAGCCAGGCGACATCGAGGTCCTCTCTGTAGACGAGAACGGTCGCGCGACGGGCCTGCGCCGTGGCGAGGCTCCCATCCTCGTCCGCTATCATGGCAAGTACGCGGCCACCACCGTCTTTGTCCTCGGAGACCGCGACGGCTGGGCTTGGGAAGAGACCCCGACCAACAACTACATAGACGGCTTCATCCACGAGAAGCTCCAGAAGGTCAACGTCTCGCCCTCTGAGCTCTGCGACGACGCCGACTTCCTCCGTCGCGTCCACTTTGACCTCACCGGTCAAGCCCCCACCACGGACGCCGTCCGCACATTCCTAGTGGACTCTCGGGAGTCATCGCTCAAACGCGAAGAGGTCATAGACCGGCTCCTCGGAAGCGCCGCCTATGTCCGCCACTGGACCAACCGCTGGTGCGACCTCCTGCAGGTCAACTCCAAGGTGCTCGGCGCGACCGGCGCCGATGAGCTCCGTGAATGGATCCGGAGCCAGATCGCTAGCAACACCCCTTACGATGAGTTCTGCGCCTCTGTCCTCTCCACCAGCGGGAGCACAGCCGACGAGCCCGCGAGCGCTTACTACAGGATCACGAGAGAGCCTGACCTCGTGATGGAGAACACGACCCAGCTCTTCTTGGGCGTGCGCTTCAGCTGCAACAAGTGCCACGACCACCCCTTCGAGAGGTGGACTCAAAAACAGCACTGGGGCCTCGCCGCCTACTTCGCGCAGGTCACGAGGTCTGCCGATGGAGCGCCCGCTGGGGATGAGCTGATCGGTGACAAGAGCGAAGGGGAGCTTATGCACCCTGACACCAACGCGCTCATCCCCGCCTCATTCCCCTACCCCGTCCAAGCGACCGCGCCTACTCCATTGAGTGCCAGCCGCAGGGAGCAGCTCGTCCACTGGATGACGGCGCCGGAGAACCCCTACTTCGCGAAGAGCTACGTCAACCGCATCTGGGGCTACATGATGGGCCGCGGCTTGATCGAGCCCATCGACGACATCAGGGCTGGCAACCCTCCGACCCACCCAGAGCTCCTAGACGAGCTCACGAGAGACTTCATCGCGGCTGACTTCGACGTGCGCCACGTGCTGCGCCTCATCTGCAGCTCACGCACCTACCAGCTCTCGATCGCTGCCAACGAGTGGAACGAAGACGACGACGTGAACTACAGCCACGCCAAGGCGCGCCGCCTCCCAGCAGAGGTGATGTTCGACACGATCCACCAGGCGACAGGCTCCAGGGTTCAGCTCTCAGGACAGCGCCCCGGAGTGATGGCGACACAGCTCGTCGACAACACGGTCGAGGCTGGAGACGGCTTCCTCGGCTTGTTCGGCCGCCCAGCGCGAGACAGCGCCTGCGAGTGCGCGCGCTCCAACAACATGTCCCTAGGCCACGCGCTCAGCCTCGTCAACGGCCCGACCGTTGGCGACGCCATCGCTGACGAGTCAAACGAGATCACCAACCTCGTCCGCTACGAACCCGACGACGCCAAGGTCGTAGAGGAGCTCTTCCTCCGGATCCTCTCCCGGCCCCCCTCCCCAGAGCAGGTGGCGCTCTTTCAAGCAGAGCTCGACACGTCCTCCCTCTCTGCGACTGAAGCCCTAGAGGAGCCTGACCGCGCAGCGCTCCTCCTAAAGTTCAGCGCCTGGGAGGAGGGCCTCCCGCGCTTCGAATGGCGAGTCTGCGAGCCAGGATCGGTCAAGGCTGCCTCTGGCGTGGACTTCCTCCCCCAGGGGGACGACTCCTTTCTGATCAGCGGGGCAGCCGCGGACAAAGACACGTACACCGTCAGTCTCTGGACCGGCCTGGACGAGATAACAGGGGTCAGGCTTGAGACCTGGAGGGGTGAGTCCGACAGCGGCAACTACGTGCTCTCAGACCTCAAGGTCAGCGCCCAGGGCCTCGCGAGCACGACCCCTCAGACGATAGCGCTCTCGAAGGCGACAGCCGACTACTCCCAAAGCGGCTGGGCGGTCGCGGGGAGCATCGACGCTGACCCAGGGACCGGCTGGGGCATCCACCCTGAGAGGGACGCCCGCCACCAAGCCGTCTTCGCGCTCTCTGAGCCCCTCAAGACCCCAGGCGGCGCTCACCTCCTCATCACGATGAGCCAGAACTACGGGAGCAAGCACGTGATCGGCCACTTCCGCTTCAGCGTCACTGATGGCCAAGGGGACATCCGCTACGTCGGGATGGACGACGCGCTCCTCACCGCCCTCGCGCTAGCGCCCGACGAGCGCAACAAAGAGAGCAGCGAGATGCTGCACGCGCTCTTCATGAAGACCGTCCCGGACTTCAGCAAGAAGATCCGGATGGCAGCCGCTAGGGACATCGCCTGGGCGCTGATCAACAGCCCAGCGTTCCTCTACAACCGCTAGCCCTAGAGGGCGAGCAGCCTGCCTTCGAAGAATTTGGGGCTGAACGCGAGGAGCCTCAAGCTAGAGGCTCAGCGCTTGGCTGGAGTCAGACCCTTTGGGCGCGCCGCAGCGAAAGCAGAGCGCGGCCTCGTGCGAGCCCCCCAGCCCTTCATTTCGCTCGACACTATAGGGAAGTGCCTATCCCTCAAAGGTAGACTGGAACTATGGCTCCTGCGGCGAACCGTGGCCTGCTGCGCATCTCCTTCCTCCTGCTCCCCCTCGCATGCAACAGCGGCGAAGGACAGGAGCCTTCGTCACCGGCTGAGAACGACGACAACCTCTCGGTCATGCGCATCCCTGACGAGCCCAGTGAGGCTGAGACAGGCCTAGATGCAGGCTCTGAAGGATGGGACACGGAGGTCTTAGGATCCCACGCCAAAGCGCAGGTCAAAGAGCTCCTCCACCACGGCTTGAAGCCCAGCGGCGAGGACCTCGCCTCAGTCACCACGGCTGACGTCAGCTCAGGCACCCTGCGCCCAACAGAGCGCACACTAGTCCGCTCCGGCGAAGACTTCGAAGTGTTCAAGGCAGACCCATCTGATGGATCCGCCGACGGCCGTGACGCGCTCGCGAGCTCCATCCAGGACCTCCTCAGCCCTTTCGCTGCGGAGCCTGAATACTACGTCAAGGTCTGGCGCGTGACCCCTACAGATGGTGGCACGTGGACGACGCTCTTTTACCAAGCCGTCGGAGAGTCCGTCGGTGGCAGGCCCTATCAACAGAACGCCACGTGGGAGTGCCGCCTCGACCCTAGCGGCCAGCTCATCAGCGGACTCAAGACGATCCAGCACGAAGAGGTCTACGGCCCCGCCGGCGTAGAGACCCTCTTCACCGAGGTCACGGACGCGACCTTGGGTCATGAAGAGGACCTCGTAAGACAGCTGAGACCCTCACTCAGCGACCTCTCCGGGAGGATCGACGTGACCGTCGGACCACAGATCGCTGAGTACGAAGGGGTCAGCGTCGGCGACGCCAACGGGGACGGCCTCGAGGACGTCTACCTCTCGCAGACCCGCGGCATGCCTAACCGCCTCTTGCTCCAAAGGCCCGACGGCACGATCCACGAGTGCGCGGCTGAGGTCGGATTGGACCTCCTCGACAGGAGCCACGCCTCGCTCTTTCTCGACCTCGACGCAGACGGTGATCAAGACCTCATCATCGGGGGGCTCAGCCTCTTGTTCTTTGAGAACACAGGGAACAAGAGCGCGACGCCGGAAGGCTTGAACATTCCGAGCTACACGTTGTTCAAGTCTATAGAGATCTCCGACACCTACTCAATCTCAGCCGCTGACATCGACCTAGACCAAGACCTAGACCTCTACATCTGTCGATACCGTGCCACGCAGGAGAGCTTCCCGACCCCCTACCACGACGCCCAGAACGGCCTCGAAAACGTCCTCCTTAAGAACCAAGGCGACTGGAACTTCGTGGACGCGACCGAAGAGACCGGCCTCAACCACAACAACAACCGCTTCAGCTTCGCCTCCTCCTGGACAGACATCGACTCTGACGGAGACCCTGACCTCTACGTCGCCAACGACTTCGGGCGAAACAACCTCTACCGCAACGATGACGGCCACTTCAAAGACGCCGCAGCTGAGCTCGGCGTCGAAGACATCTCCGCTGGCATGTCCGTAGACTGGGGCGACCCGGACTCTGACGGCGACTACGACATCTATGTCGGGAACATGTTCTCTGCCGCCGGGAACCGGATCGCGTACCAGCGCAAGTTCCAAGTAGACGCGACTGACGAAGATCGCGACGCGTACAAACGACACGCGCGCGGAAACTCCCTCTTCCTAAACCAAGGCGCGAAAGGATTCGCTGACGTGAGCGTCGAAGCCGGCGTGACGATGGGGCGCTGGTCCTGGTGCTCGCGCTTCGTCGACTTCAACAACGACTGCCGAGAAGACCTGGTCGTCTCAAACGGTTACATCACGAGCGCGGACTCCACGCACGACTTGTGAAGCTTCTTCTGGCGCCACGTGGTGGCGTCATCTCCCTCTGCTGGCGAGCCCACAGACGACTACGCCGAGGGCTGGCGCTTGCTCCAAAGCCACCTCCGTGAGGGCCAGTCGTGGAGCGGGAAGGAGCGGCACTGCGTCTTCTTGAACATCGGCGACGCTAAGTTCGCCGACGCCTCGGGCATCTCCGGCCTCGACTTCCCCGATGACGGCCGCGGTATGGCGGTCGTCGACTGGGACCATGACGGCGACCTCGACCTCTGGTTCTCAAACCGAACCGGACCGAGAGCCCGCCTCCTCAGGAACGACAGCGACTCCAATAACAGCTACGTCGCCTTCCTCCTGAGGTCAGAGAGCTCCAACCCGGACGCCATCGGCGCAGAGGTGGAGCTCTTCTTCAAAGGCGACGACGACGAGAGACACGTCCGCTCCCTCCGAGCTGGGAGCGGCTTCATAAGCCAGTCGAGCAAGTGGGTTCACTTCGGAGTACCGGAGGGGAGAGAGGTCTCCCACGTCAGCGTCCGCTGGCCCGCTGGAGGGAGCAGCGTGCACCGCGGCGTGTCTGCGGGCGCACGATGGATCCTAAAAGACACGAGCGAAGCGCCGATCGCTTGGGGAGCGCCTGAGCGGACTGTCAGCTTGGCCGCAGGTGAGGTCCCTGCCGCTCCGCCTACGACCACTGCCCGCGTCCCGATCATCCACCCGCTCCCGCTCCTTGGCATGACCACTGAGGGAAAGGACGGGCGGCGCGCCCCCCTCCAACCAGAGCTAGACGGAGGCGTGCTCCTCACCCTCTGGGCGGACTGGTGTGTCAACTGCAAGAGAGAGCTCGCCAAGCTCCAGGAGGAGGAGGCCACGCTGAGAGGAGCCGGCCTGCGCGTCGTCGCTGTCAACGTTGACGAGATCTCCGACCGCGCAGCGGGTGACGCCTTCCTGGATAAGATCTCCTGGCCCTACGAGCGCGCCTACGCCCACAAAGAGCTCCTTGAGATACTCGCGGTCGCGCAGCGCGTGCTCCTCGACAGGCCTCACGCCGACGCCATCCCGACCAGCTACCTGATAGACGGTGGAGGCAGACTACAGGTGATCTACCGAGGACCCGTCGAGGCCGCCCAAGTCATAGAGGACGCTAAGTCATTCGACCTCTCCCCCCTCGAGCGGCGAGAGGCCTATGCACACTTTGACGGATGGTGGTCCTTAGACCGGATCCCGACGCGCTACACGCTGATGGCCATCCAGCTCCGAAACCGAGGCTACCCCGAGCTGTCAGCCGAGTACCTCAAGAGGATCACGATCTTAGGAGACGCCGAGGACGCGCCCGTCTTCGCCGTCAACAGGATCGTTGGCTCAGAGATCAACACGGGCATCGAGCTGATGAACGGCGACGACACAGTCAATGCGGTGGCCTCTTTCAAAAGAGCCCTCGCTCTGCGACCTCGACACGCGGTCGCCAACAGGCTCCTCGGGGCGTGCCTCCAGAAGCTCGGCCGCGCCGGAGAGGCCCTCGGTCACATCCAGATAGCGATCGAAGAGGAGCCCGAGAACGCAGCCGCTCGCAACGACCTCGGCCTCGCGCTCATCGACCTCAACAGGATGGACGAGGCCGCCGCCTCTTTCAGGAAGGCGATAGAGCTAGATCCAGAGCTCCCAAAGGCCCACTTCAACCTAGGGATCTACCACGCTCGACTGAGCGAATTTGACGAGTCCGCCGCGCTCATCGAGGCCGCCGTAGAGCTCAATCCGGACTACGT
Source organism: Deltaproteobacteria bacterium (assembly GCA_002719955.1). Lineage (GTDB taxonomy): Bacteria > Myxococcota_A > UBA9160 > UBA9160 > UBA4427 > UBA4427. Next base: position 9,760 of record PBFW01000065.1, read on the forward strand.
GCAGGCCTGGGCGACGCTCGGGCGCATCTACTCCCTCCGATCAGAGCCGGCAAAAGCCGTTACAGCGCTCGAGCGCGCCCTCGATCTTCATGGCGAAGACCCCGACGTCGTCCTCCTCTACGGAACGAGCCTCATACAAGCGGGTCGGCCTGAAGAGGCGCGCGCCCTCCTGCCAAAGCTGAGGGCCCTAGACGCCGCGCGCGCCTCGAGCCTGGAACAGCTGCTCGGCTCTTAAGGTCCTTGGAGGGCCTGTCCTGCCCCTTCCAAGGGATGCGCTGGATCCATCGGCAGCTCGACCTGAAAGGTCGATCCCTCACCGAGCGTTGAGGAGAGCGCCACGCGCCCTCCCATCCTCCCGACGAGGTTGCGCACGATGGCGAGGCCAAGACCGCTGCCACCACTAGCTCTGCTGCGCGCAGGGTCTCCTCGAAAGAAGCGCTCGAAGACCCTGGGCAAGATCTCTGGGGAGATCCCTGAGCCTGTGTCCGCAACCTCGATGATCGCGCCGGGCCCTTCGCGCTGGAGGACGCGGACCGTCACGCCGCCCTCATCCGTGTACCAGATCGCGTTCTCGACCAAGTTCCCTAGCACGGTCGCGAGCATGACGGGGTCTGTGATCACCTCTTCATTGCAGCTGAGCTCTAGCGCGAGCTTCAGCCCCTTCCCTTCGGCGCCCTCGAGGTGGTCTTCAATCACAGACTCACAGACCTCGCCGAGCTTCAGAGACCTAGAGTTTGGAGACGAGCCCTCATCCTGTGCACGCGCGAGCCCGATGAGGTCTCTAGTGAGGACGCTGAGGGAGTCGACCTTCTTCTGGCAGCGACGGAGCAGGTCCTCTGCGTATTCCCCCTCCGCCTCCTCAAGGAGCTCTAGCATCCCGACGAGAGCAGCGATCGGCGTCTGGAGCTCGTGGCTAGCGTTCGCGACGAAGTCTCGCCGCCGCTCATCCACGCTGGAGATCTCAGACAGGTCCTCAATCACGATGAATCGGCGCGCGCGACCAGCGGGACCGACGATCACCGCGAAGGTCTGGCCGTAGTCTCCGCGGCGCACCTCAACCGGCATGAGCGCCGCGCCCCCGGCAGCGACGGAGACAGCTGCATCTAGCTCGCGCCCAGCGACCTCTTCGATGGAGGCGGGGAGCTCGAGGTCATCCTTGGCGTCCAAGCGCAAGAGCCGCCTCGCGGCGCTGTTCATCGCGCGCACCATCCCCTCTTCATCAACGACAAGGACGCCCTCATTGAGGTGCTCGAAGGCTCTGACTAGGGGCGCGGTCTCCCCGGGAGGAGGGCCGCCACCTTCACCAGCGGGAGCTACCAGACCGCGCGCGATCCAGCCGAGCAGCAGCCCGCAAACCGCGCCAGCTACAAGCCAGGAGATCATGAGCCATCGTCCATGATGCGGTAGCCCTTCCCTCGCACGGTCTGCACGAGCTCCCCGTCGCTCCCTAGCTTCTGCCTGATGGAGCGGACGTGGGCGTCGACGGTCCGCTCGTCAGAGAAAGAGGCTCCTGACGGGCCGCGGAGGAGCTCTGAGCGCCGAAACACCCTGCCCGGCTTCTTCGCGAGCGTCTGCAAGATCTGAAACTCTGTGGGCGTCATCTGAACAGCCTCGCCGTTCACCCTGACCTCAAAGCGCTCCTCGTCGATCGTCATGGGCCCCACCTCGAGGACCGGCGCCGACCCATCAGCAGACGAGACTGACCCCCTCCGGAGCAAGGCGCGCACCCGAGCGACGAGCTCCTTCGGTCGCGCAGGCTTGACCATGTAATCATCAGCCCCGATGCCTAGGCCGAGGACGACGTCGGACTCGTCCCCCTTCGCGGTCAACATGAGGATCGGGAGCGCCCTGAACTCAGCGTCAGCTCGAAGTTCCCGACACACCTCGATCCCATCTTTCCCAGGCATCATCACGTCTAAGCAGACAAGCGCAGGCCGCGTCTCTCGGATCAACGCGAGCCCCTCGACGCCATCTGACGCGACAGAGACCTCATACCCCTCGCGGGTGAGAGACTCCCTCAAGACGTCCCGAAGGTCCGGGTCGTCCTCAACGACGACGAGGCGCGCGATGCTCATGAGAGGATCCTACCCCCAAGCAGTCCCCGCTCACAGGTCGCCATGAACATGAACGAGGACCCTCCGCTCATGCGGCCTTAGGCGGTGCTCAAGGAGATAAACTCCCTGCCATGTGCCGAGCGCGAGGGCGCCGTCAGAGACGATCAGGGTCTCCGTGGTGCTCGTCACGATTGAGCGGAGGTGCGCGGGCATGTCATCGAGGCCCTCTGCTGTGTGCGTGTAGCAGGGGTCGCCCTCAGGCGCGATGCGCTCGAACCACGCCAACAGATCTTGCCGCACAGCTGGGTCAGCGTTCTCGGTGACGACCAAGCTCGCCGAGGTGTGCAAGCAAGTGAGCACGCAAAGACCAGTCTTCACCCCGCTCTCACGGACGACCTCGTCAAGGAGCCGGTTCAGCCCGTACGCGCCCTTGCCATCTGTGCGCACATCAAGTGAACGCTGTAGATGCATGTGGCCCTCCGAGACGAGCCGCCGATCAGGGGCTCAGCTCGATCTCTTGCCGACGGGCTTGATGAGCCCCGCCTTGAGCAAGGTGGTGTACGCGCCGTTCTTTTGGATCGTCTTCATGGCGCGAGTGGAGATCCGCACGCGGACGTACTTCCCGAGCTCAGGGACCCAAATGCGCTTGCGCTGAACGTTGACCTGGAAGGTCCGCTTGTTGTGGCCCGTGGTACGGATACCGACGCCGCCGTCCTTCTTCGCGAGGCCTCGACGAGCGAGGCTCCCGCCTGAGCGGGTGCCGCGCTTGGTGATCTGACAGGTTTTCGACATGGGCTAGCTCCAGGAGTCGTGTGGCTCCGGATAAATGACCGCTCCCGCAGTCATGAGGGCCGAACAGAATAGGCCCAAGGGCCCCTGTACGCACCCCTTTTTTCCTTGAGATGGGGGCTGAGCCCTCACCTAGGGGTGCCAGAGCCCTCTCTAAGCTCGTGATAAACGCCCCCATCCATAGGCCCGAAGACCTCTTCGCGGCCACCAGGCCACCGAACGACTGCCTCGGAGACCGCAGAGAGCTCACCCAGCCCGAGCAGGACAGAGGGGTCGTTGGAAGAGCAGTAGGAATAAGCAGGCTGACATTGTCTGAGGATGGTCCTGTCCCCTACGGCGACGCGAACCTCAGCCCCGACCGAGGGGGACCCGTGCCGGTTCAAGAGCTTGAACCCGATCCAAGCCCCAGCCTTGGGGGCTACGTTCCTAAGCAGCCGGATCGCAGCGCCGCGATCCAAGTAAGCGATGTCGACGTCGCCGTCAGAGTCATAGTCCCCAAAGGCGACCGCGCGCGTAGAGCCGATCGGCACCAAGGGCAAGGCGTGGGCGATCTCAACGAAGGCCCCACCCTCCCCTCTAAAGAGCTGGTTCACCTCGGCGTAGAGGTCGTCGCCAGCCGGCAGCGGCTCATGCATCTCTACGCGCCCGTTACCGATAAAGACGTCTAGCTCTGAGTCATGGTTGAAGTCGTGAAAGCCGATGCCCCAACCAGTCATCCCCATGCTCGGTCGTGAGAGCCCGGTGACCGAGGTGCGGTCGGAGAAGACCCCGCCCTTGTTTCGGTAATAGGTGTTCGTCTCGTTGTGGATGTGGGTCATGAAGAGGTCCCAGTCACCGTCGGAGTCGATGTCTGCTGCGTGCACGCCCATGCCGGCCTCGGCGAGCCCAGACCCGTTGACAGCGCAGCCCCGAGTGAGCGCCTCCTCTTTAAAAGCGCCGCTCCCGTCGTTCATCCAAAGATGATTAGGGACGCTGTCATTAGCCACATAGATGTCCACGTCGCCGTCCCCGTCATAGTCTGCGGGCGCGACCCCGAGCCCGATCCCGCTCTTGGCGAGGACTCCGCCACCCTCTGCGGCGTGGACAAACACTCCAGACCCGTCGTTGATGTAGAGCCGATCCGTCGATGGGGAGTCGAAGTTCTTCGGACTGCAATAGTCCTGCCCGCGGCCGTGGGAGGCGCACTGGACATGTCGATCGGTGTCCCATCGGAGGTTGTTGGTCGCGTAGAGGTCGAGGTCTCCGTCCCCGTCTACATCGATGAACGCAGAGGAGGTGCTCCACTCCTCCCACCCAAGGCCTGAGGACTCTGTCGCATCGACGAATGAGCCGCCCTCGTTGCGGTAGAAGCGGTCAGCGCGGACGTTCGCGACGAAGAGGTCCTGGTCACCATCAGCGTCTACATCACCGACAGCGCACCCGTGCCCGTACCCGCCATCGTCTGCGCCAGCCGCCCCTGGCACCTCTTCAAACTTCCCGCCCCCGACGTTCCGAAAGAGCTGGTTCCGGTGGACCCCGACCTCATCAGCTGCGAGCCCGCCGCTCTGGACCAGATAGAGGTCTAGGGCGCCATCAGAGTCATAGTCAAAGAAGGCGAGCCCGCCGCTGGATATCTCCGGCATCCAGAAGCGCTGCTCCACCGCATAGACATGAACGAGGTCGACCCCCGCGGCCTCCGTGGCGTCTTCGAACCAGCGCACCTGCAGAGGCTCATCAAGAGCCTCTGCTTCGCCATCTCCACAGCCTGAAGCGAAGAGCACTAGCAGCCAGATCTTGCGTGAGTCCACGGAGAAAATGTACCGGACGCACCCTGCATGCCCGCGGGGAAAAAAGGAGGGGGCCTGGGGGTCTCACGAGCGCGTGGACCCCTCGCTTGGAGAGCACGCTAGATCTTCACGCTCGCGCCTGCGGCCTCCGTGGGGCCTCGAGATGGTACTGTCCCCTCAAGACGGAGAGCTTTCCCATGCTCCACACACAGCACCAAACCGACAGAGAGTTGCCTTGAGAGAGCGCGCTCACATCACCCTCTCATTGGCCATCGCCGCCGGACTTTCAGCCTGCGGTTCGGCGCATGAGCCGCGGGCGACAGCGCCAGCGGGGTACATCGATGAGGCGCGTTGCGCGACCTGCCATCCGGGCCAAGCGGCCTCTTGGACCGGCTCGCACCATGACCTCGCGATGCAAGCCGCGACACCAGACACAGTGCTCGGCGACTTCAACGACGCTGTCTTTGAAGACTCGGGCGTGAAGACCCACTTCTATCGCAAGGGAGACGCCCAC
>PBFW01000066.1 GCA_002719955.1 Deltaproteobacteria bacterium
CAGATCGCTTCGCGAGTGAACTCGTCGATCACGGTAAGTAAGAAAGCGGACCGACCCCGATCTGGGCGAGGTGCTGTCCCCGCCCTTCGATAGGGGCCCGGTTTTGCTCGGAGCCCCGTGGCTTCGGGCCCGATCTCCGGGACGCTTCCTGGAACGCCCCTGGCAGCGGGTGAGGGAACGTCGATGGTCACCCTTCGGCTGCGCGATTCTGCGATGCCTGCGGGCGAAGTCGTCGAGACTTTCTCTTTAGTCGTACCGGCTACACTCTCTCTGTGGCGGTTCCTGAGGCGAATCTGGTCGGGCGAATTATTCTGGTCGGGCTCATCCTGGCCCTGGGCCGTATGGGCGCCATCCTGCGTCGGACCCGCTTCTCCTGACTCCTGAGCCTGGCTGGCTTCCCCCGGGGTAGGTGCTTTCGTTTTTCGCTTGCATTAGGTCTCGATGAGGGTTCAGAGTGGCAGCTGAAGAACTCTTGCCTCGATGTCGGGCTACTGGGGGAGTGGTGACCTTCCCTGCGCTTGTCCGATTCGCTGCGAAGGGCATAGCCAGGAGAGAAAGCATGATGCGCATTCGCTGCCCACTCAGCAGATCTACCCTCCCCATGCGATGGCTCTCGTTGCTGTTATGCCTGGGCGCGAGCCTTGCCCTCTCGATCGCAGACGGCGCGCAGGCGCTGATCACTGCGACGGGCGGAGCAGCCGTCCAGATTGGCGCTCCGGCCAACTCCAGGGTGGGCATGCTTCAGAGTAATACGTCGATTTTCGTTTGGGAAGAGAAGCAGAATCACCTAACCGTCAATGTGTTGCCCTTCAATATCGATGGCACACCGGGCTTCTACGACACAGCGGCTTCGGTTGCCGCAACGGCCGGCAACCTGCCGGCCAACTCCCCCGTCGATAGCCATATGATCCACTTCGATCAATTGGGTCCGGGTACGACCACCCTCAGCGGCTCCGTCGAATTTCAACATCCGATCACCGCGGTCTTTGTGCTCTGCGACCCGCTCGATGGGAGTGACACCGAACTCGGATCACCCGTGACCCTCTACCCGAACTGCATCGGCACTGGAGATTTTCGTCCCGTCGATTGGGTCTCAACGGGCGATACCGAGCAGATCATTATCTCCCCGGATCGCATGAAGATCGATTTTACTTTGCGAACCAGCAATGTGCTCGATCAGCTTCGCGTTGTCACACAGCAGTCCGCCGCCGTGGCCGCCGCGCCTGGTTTGGGGTTTCCCGCGGTGGCCTTGCTCGTGCTGCTTGGAATTGCTCTCGGCACCAGAATTTTGCAGAAGAATGGCCTTCCGGTCTGAGTAGACTCGATGCACCATCGCTGCTCTGTAGAGCGTTGGGGCGTTCGCCGCGGTACAGACCAGTCCCACTCGCCTCGGATATTCGCTCGACCTCGGGTTGCGAAGCGTCTGAAACGCATTGTCCGTTTGATCTCTGCGTTCGATGTTGCTCGGGTGCTGGAAGACGCTCGTTGAGCTTTACGGAAATCCGACCACGATCAAGAGCGACAATGGTCCCGAGTTCGTCGCGAAGAAGGTTCAGGAGTGGAACGAGAACCGACACATCAACATGTTCAGGCCAAATCTCTAACCTAACGGATGCTATCGGATCTTTGGGCTTGCCACGACCACCGGACGATGAAGAACGTGGTGAAGCTTCAGCTGGCCCGGCGGGACTGGTTTTTAGCCCGAAGGCCGCTGAGAGTTGTTGCCAGCATGAGCATGGCGGCGACCGACAGGAGTCGACCGAGTGCCCCCAGGCTGGGTACCGCCGCCGGAGAGGGCTGCACCACGAGGGGCAGCGTGACGGTGTCTTCGAGGAAGGGCGAGCCAGAATCCCTGACCCGCAACGTGACCGATGTGGACCCGACGGCGCTCGTGGGTGCGATGCCCGTGAGACTCCATTGCCCCCCTCCCTCGTCGCTCAGATTGTTGAGCCAAGAAGGGGCTGCGTCGAGAAAGACGGTGAGTGAGTCGCCTGCATCGGGGTCACTCGGCGAGAGGGTGACGACGTAGAGGGAATTGACCATCGCATCCGGTAGCGCTGAGAGGCCGAGCACCGGAGGATGATTGACGGGTGTGATCGTGATTGCGAAAGTCGATGCCCCGATCGTCCCGCCATTACCGTCACTGACGGCGAACTCGAATGAATCGGACAGGGCGCTACTTCCGTCGTGTTCATATGAGACCTGATTGTCGTCGATCTGGGTCTGCGTGAATCCAGACGTGGGTGTGAGGGTGCCCTGGGTTGGATCGGTCGTGACCGTGTAGGTGAGCACGTCCCCAGCATTCGCATCGGTGACCAAGAGCAGAGTGCTGTCGATGGGGGCATTGGATCCCTGGTCGAGTATCAGCCCATTGTTGTTGACGAGCTGAGGCGCGCTGTTGGGCGGAGGAGGCTGGACGTTTGCGATCGATGTGGAGGTCGATGATGCGCCGCCGCTCGCCGTAAAGGTGCTTGCCAGCGTGACGATTCGCGCGGCGAGCACGTCGTCTACACGCCATCCGCTCCCCGAGACACTCGAATCCGAGGTCATGCGGAAGCGAATCAGCGCACTCGTTCCCGAGAGTGATGCCAGATCGACGGTCGTCTCCACATAGCCCGCCGAATTGCCCGTGAAGGCTGTTCGGCCCGCAATCGGGCTGTTGTAAGTCGAGCTGATCGTGTCGTTGTATCCATTTTGGGTGCTCGCTCCTCCCAAATCGGTCCACGTAATCCCTGCGTCGATCGAGGACTCAACGACGCCGCCATCGAATCCGCTCTCCGTGTCGTAGGCGTGCCAGAACGAGAGCGTGCTGCCCGGCTCGACGGTGATCGGGGTAGCCGTTGTGAGCCTTTGATCCGATATCGAAGAAGGGTCTTGAGCATACCAGCTGGTTGAGCCCGCGTGGGGTTGGGCGGTATCGAGTGCCCAGTCTTCAGCGCCCTGGTCGTGGTCGATCGTCCAGTGGCCCGAGCCGGATTCCATGTCGTCCTCGAAAAGTGCCATGCTCCCACCGCCCGGATCGAGGAGGATCGAAAAACTGCGTTGGACCTGTTCACCTGGTCCGAGATCCACTGCGAGCCACGTGATGGTGCCCGCTGACTCGCTCCCCCCATCGCTCGCGGAGCCCGCGATATAGGCGCCGCCCGTCGGAACGGCTGCCGACAAGATCACGCCGGTCAGAGCCCCCGTCGAGCTATTGGTCGCCGTCAGGGTGAGGGATACGTCCTGTCCCGCAACCGGTGGGTCGGGAGATCGGGACTGAGTGAGCGTGAGCGCACTCGGGGGGATGCAGGTCGAACCGGATAGAATGCCGCGATCACACAGTGCCGTGCGAATTGCCGCATCATGGGCACCACCGTTCAGGTCGAGATCTGCTTGGATCAGCTGATTGCCTGCGTCCGTCATGCTTGCATTGCAGGGGAGAAGGAAGTGATGTTCCAGAACGAGCTGATCGGTGATATCTGGCCCGAGCACCTGCCTGATGTCCCAGAGCGCAGCTGACCAGATTTCGCCGTCCGCGTGGACGGATCCAACGAGGTCGTCCGGGTAGACCTTATTGCCGTCGACACGACGAAGGCAGGGCGGATTCGAGCTGCTGTATGAAGAAGCGTCCCATTCGCCCACGCAGGCCGCATGGGCACTCTGGAATGTCGCGTCACCCGCGCCAGCGAAGAAGCTCGCGGCGAGGTAGTCGCCGAAGCCTTCTCCCATGGCACCCATGTCGCTTCCGCCCCAGCAGGCGTTCTGGTCGTACTGTACGGCGTGACCAAATTCGTGAACGATGATGTCCCCATCTTCGGCATCGTCCACGCCCCCCCTCCCAAAGTGGATGGCGTTGTCGCCCGTCGAGTAGAAGGATTGGTCCTCGTTGTTCCAGTGGGCGTGCGCCAGCGTCGGGAAGTCCCGTATGCCGTTGGCCACCCCCGATTGGTCGTCGAAACCAAGCGTGTGGAAGCGTCTCTGCAGCGCGTCGACAACGGCGTAAACAACAGTTTGTTCAAATCGCTCATCATCGCGGCTGTATGCGTAAACCCTGGAGGGTTCCTGCGCATCGGGGACATTGAGTCCGCCTGAGAGCGAAACCAGATCGACAAATTCTCCGCGCAACGTATCGAAACTCGCGTCGAGGCCGAGCAGGGTGACATTCACCCGTTCCGCATCGAGTGCGACTGATGCGTTGTCGTTGTTGTCGCTGAGACTGGTTTGTCCAGATGTTTGGATCGGGTTGGGCTGGTAGACCAGACCACTACCGGTCGCGAACGCGATGCGGTTCTCCTGAAGGACGACTTTCGAGGTGGCGTCGTCGACGAGGGTGAGGAAATCGCCCAAGGGCTCGTCAGAGTAGATGAGCAGCCGCCAGGTCAGCCGTGCGCGGGAACCCGGCGCGGCGAGCCAAACCAGCTCGGACCGAGAAGGGTGCCGCAGGTCGGTGATGCCCGCGGCCCGCTGTGCCGCCTCTTCGGCGGCGCGGCGGGCGAGGGAGGGAGCCGCGGGCGCGGTGGCGGTCAACGGGCGATAGGTGCTGTAGACCGTCTCAACCGAACCGTCCGGCCCCTGATTGACCGAAACATAGGCATCGTGGACCGCCAGCCCGTCGATCGTCTGGGCAAAGAGCGTTCGCGTTCCCGCGATGCCGTTTTTGACCTCAACGGTCTGCAGGTCGACAAGGTCCTCGCTCAGCCCCAGCGACGCCGCATGGGTAGAAAGAAAAGAGCGTGCACCGGCTTCGCCGCGGTTCAGTGGGGCTCCAGGGTCGCAGTCGCGGAGGATTGAGCGGCCACCGCGCTCGATTTCCAATGCGCAGGGCAGCGCGCCGGTCTTGTGCAGGGACGGGGCTGCAGTTGTCTGCGACGGGAAGGCCGCGGCATTCGGCCGGGTGACCCCGCCGTGTCCAGCCCCGGCGGGCAACCGCGGCGGGGTCGTAAAGGGGTTGACCGGATCGGATCGCTTGCCGATGCGGGCCGGCGTGGCCCAATCTTCGGTCTCGGGCACGGAAGCGATCCACGCCCGGTCCAGGCCCAGGCCCAGGCCCAGGCCGAGCGCAAGCAACAGGAGCCCCCAGTAGAGACGATTGTGCACTATCAGCCCTTGCTCTCTCACTCATTCGCTGGATTGGGCCGAGATGCCGCGTGGGTGAGTGCGTGCAGTCGATGAAACCACCATATCACGATGCCTCGCCGGGAGTCGTCTCGCATAGCCTCTTGCTTCAGCCAAATCGTCCCTTCCTGGACCGGAGGGGCTTCCCGAGGCCCTGGCTGCTGCCCGTGTCCAGAATCCCGCGTGCGTGCTGATCTTTCTCGTTCCAGATCAATCGATACCCCAAGGGGCCTGAGTGGCCCCTCCGGCGCGGAATCGTCAGGCGCCGGGTGTCGGTGGTGCTGAAAACGGGGCTTATTTTTTCTACTCCCGCGCAGATACGCTCTCGTTCCATCGAGCAACCGGATGATCGTCACGTCGAGATGAAGGAGTTCGCCGGGAGCCTTTGCTCGGTTTCCGATCATGGGTTTGGCCGGATAGACACGAACTCGAGATCTCCTCCAGCCTGCCGTTCGGCCCAGCCGATACCACGTCGAGGGTGACGCGATGAGCTTCCCATGACTCGGGGGGACGAGTCCGAAGCCGATCACCGATGATCGACTTGTACCTGAAGAAAGTGTTCTCTACGCGAGCCTGCTGGTGGTATCCCGACTCCCTCTTCCACGGGCGACGCCCAACTTTCCTTATTCGTTCGACCGTGCGATCACGAGCGCCAGATCGCGTCGCTGATATTCTCGATGCAACGATGACTTTCGCGCCGCGTTCTGCAGCAGTGTCGTCAATAGCAATTGTGTCGTAGGCGGCATCCGCCGGGAAACCTGCAACATCATCCATCTCACCTAAGAGGCCAGGAGCGGTCCTCGCATCGTCAGAATTTCCGTCCGTCAAGACCTCGGCGATGACGACGCCTGATCGATCGACGCCGAGATGAAGCTTCTTCCAGGCGCGCTTGCCGCGACCACCATGCTTTACAGCGGCCACTCACCTTCGCCGATGATGGAGAGCCCGGTGCTGTCGACGGTGAGATGAAGGCGGCCAATATTCTTTACGATTTATGCACCAACGCCCCATTCCTTCGCACCCTCGAGCAAGTATCCTGTGTCCCAGGTCGAGATTGGCCGAGATCCCGACACGGAGACCACGCACTTCCCGAGTCCGCCTCCGAGAGGACGACTGCAGTGCCCGAAGCCGATTCCGTGACGACGCTCGATCTTGGGGATGAGGTCGCGCTCGCTCCCTACGATCCGGGCGGGTGGCCCGTCATCGTCGAGGCCCGCACGAACCGGCTGCGCCAGGACGAATCCCACGCCCGCTCCTGGTTCCAGGAGCACAAGGCCGTATTCGATGGAGCGTTGGCCAGCGTCGGGGCGCTCATCCTGCGGAGCTTCGCGCTTTCGGATGCCCAATCTTTCAGCCGCTTCATCCAGCACTACCCGTCGATGCCGTACGGAACCGCCGGCGGCGCAGCAAAGCGCAGCGAAGTGGCGGACCGTATCTACGACACGGTCCAATCGCGTGCGCCGACCTCGCAAATCGGCATGCACCAGGAGATGTCCTATCTCCCGGTCTACCCCAAGCAGATTGCGTTCTTCTGCCACGTGCCCGCGACGACCGGCGGCGAGACATTGATCGCCGACATTCGACGCCTGGAGCGCTTGGTTTCACCTCGGCTCTACGACGGCATCAAGAAGAAGGGAATCCGATACGTCCGGAGCACTCGCGCACCCGGCGCGCGAGTGGATGCTCCGGAGGAACACCAGGATTACCTGCGCCTCTACTACCAACCATGGTCCGAAGCATACGCAACCACCGATCGAGATCAGGTAGAAAGCAAGGTGCAGGCCGCAGGGCAAAATTTTGAATGGTTGCCGGACGGCGGCTTGATGACCAGCTACACGTCGCCCGGGTTCGTAACCCATCCGCTCACGGGAAGGTCGGAATGGTTCAATTCCATCACCATCAACCACGGCAACTACCTGTCTGCCGACTTGCCCCCTGACGTCTATGCGCGCGCCTTTCCGCTGGGCGCGCCCAAGCCCTTCGACGTTCTCTTCGGCGATGGAACGCCCCTTCCGGAGGACGACGTCCTGGAGCTCTGCCGGATCCTGGACTCCATCGCCGTGGCGCCACGCTGGCGGCAGGGCGACCTGATGCTCTTGGACAACACCCTGACGGCACACGGCGGCAATTCATGGACCGGCCCCCGCGACATTCTCGTCTCGCTGTTCGGCTAGGGCGCGGGCGACGGTACCGTTTCCGATCAGCATCAAGAATTGCAGTGACAGAGCGTTTGTGGTTGGGTCGACAAAATAAGCGACGTTTTCAGCACCACCGCCAGAGGAGTCTTCTTATAAGTCGCCTCGGATATCCGGTCGGGACGGCAACGTCGGCGTGCAGACTCGCTCATCCCGCCGTGTCGCACACAGCGCGGCGGGATCGAGACTCCCGGCTCCACGCCGACGTCCTCCTTTCCGACCGACTCCAGTCGGTCCCGAGTCGACGACACGGGGGGGAGTAGGAAGAATAAGACCCGTTTCCCATCCCACCGACACTCGGCGTTCTGATAACTAAGCCCCCAGCGGGGCTATTCGAACCTTTCCGGGGGACGACGTGAATCTTTAGCCGTCCGCCACAGAAATTGTTCGTCGTGGCGATCATGCGCGCGGTCATCGTCGGCGAGATGAAACCGGTCCGACGGGAGACGAGCATCTACAAGCGTTTCGCGACCGCAACGGATCGCCGGGCGATCTGGAATCCGTCGGCGCCGCCGAGGAGGAACCGATCAGCGCCGCATCGAAGCCCGCCTCCTCGTGGCCCGAGCAAAGAGATCGACGGCCTCGACATCGACGCCCCACGCCTGCCCGCCACCGGCGCCGTCCCCGCCAATCCGTAACGGCGTCACAGCGGAGACATCCATCACGGGAAGCAATATTCCGCAGATCTCGGCCGGCATCGTTCTCGCCCTCGCTCCCCGAGCCGCCTGCCTCAACGCACGGGCAACTCCACCCAGCCCACTTCCCGTAAGAACGCGCAGGCGGACGCTTCAAGTCCCTCCGCGACCCGAGGCGTATCTCCGAAATCGAGGTGCTGCGCGCGTGAAGTCGAATCCTGGCGCGGCCATATGACATCCGTCCCTCCGTTGGGATCGCCATTCCGCATGAAGCGTCCCACATAACGACGCAGTCGCTCCGCAGCCCGCTCCTGCTCCGGTTTGAGCGCGCCCCGTTCGCGCCCGAAGAGCAATTCCGTATCAGCGCCATGGTAGGCGCCGAGTTCGATTCGGTCGCTCTTCCTGGGCCCGTCGACGCGGAACCGGTAGAGCCAGGTCGGCGTATGCGCCGCCGTCGCAGCGGCGAGCTCTGCGTGGGGACACGTGTAATGCGCTTCGGTCGCGACGTCGGAAAAGCTCTCGGAGGGCGAATCCCCCACCGGAAAGCGAAGCGCCGCACGCTCGGCGAGCGCCTCAGAACCCAAGAGCCCCGTCAGGGCGAGTGGATACTGCTCAGCCTCGATCGGCCTGGCTCCCATCCGGTACATCAGCTCGCCGTAGACGCGGCGCCCCTCGTGTTCGGTCACGCTGATCATGATGGGGACACGGTGGAAGGCACCGGAGAGGAACGCGTGGGGCCAGGATCTCGGGAACACGTGGCCGTCGACCAGGTGACCGCTTCGCCCTCCGAGAATCGGTTGCGCACCGAACCACTGGACCGAGAGCGCTGGAAAGGGATTATCGACGGTCGGTGCGATCCGGAAGAAGGCGTCCACGGAGCGGCTTCGCAGGCAGCGCGTCGCGGTTGCGGGATCCGTGCAGCCCAATTCGTTTGCCGCCCGCGCGCCGCGCTCCTCTCCGAGCTCGATCGGTTCCGTTGGAAACCAGCACCCCCCTCCACTCTGGATGATCGCGCGATGGAAGAGCCCGGCCGCTTCGGGGGCCACGAGCAGGCCGCATACCATCGTCCCACCCCCCGAGAGTCCCGCGATCGTCACGTTCTGTGGATCGCCCCCGAAGACCGAGACCTCGTCCCGGACCCAGCGAAGCGCCTGGATGGCGTCTTCGAAGCCGTAGTTGCCGGAAGCCAGACGCGCCGGGTCCTCGGCCGTCAGGGCCGGGTGGGCAAGAAAGGCGAGATGGTCGAGGCGGTACTGGATCGAGACGACGAGGGTGTCCGTTTCTCGAACGAATTCGGCCACGTCGCGGCGGCCATCGCCCACCCTCCGACCCCCACCGTGGATCCAGACGAGTACGGGCCGTGCGACGCTCGTGCGATCGGGAAGCGCGACGTTCAGATAGAGACAGTCCTCCGCCCCCATCGACCCCCGTCTGCCCGAGGCGATCTCCAACTGGGCACAGCGGGGCGCGAACGTCCCCGCGTCTCGGTCACCGCTCCACGCGGACGGGGGCAGAGGGGATCGGAACCGGCGCGCACCGATGGGCGGCGCGGCGAAGGGGATTCCTCGAAAATGTCGGACGCCCTGCTCGACCTTCCCGATCAGCACACCCTGCGAGACCGCGACCGTCACGTCGACGACGGATTCGCCGCCCACCCGCGTCGGCGAATCGACACATCCCACCCAACAGAGGAGCAACCAGCCGACCATCCACAGCGACTCGAGTGTGCGCCTCAGCATTCTCCCCCCGATCTCTTCGAAGACCATACCATCCTCCCGGCCTTCAATGCCGACTTCATGGCTTCCGCCTGGGGCTAGCAGGAGAAGAAGCCCGGCGTCCTGGTCGCCGGGGTAGGAAGAATAAGACCCTTTTCCCGCACCAGCGACACGCGGCGTGCTGACAACTCAGCCCCGGTGTAGCTATTCGATCTGCGGCCGGATGCGTACGATCTCGATGCGGGTGATCGGACGCCGCTTCTCGCTCGGGTAGTAGCATTCGCCACGGCAGATGTGTCCGGCTCGCACCTGGCCTAACGCGTCGGTGACATTCTCAAGGCATCCAGGTCTCTGCTCGAAGGAACCGGTGGCACGTACCCGGAAGCGTGGAACATCGGCGCGCGTCGTCGTGACGCCGATCGGAATTGACTCGGCGCCATCGTTCAGATCGAACCAGAGCGGAGCGCGTCGCCCGCTCGCTGCATAGACCTCTGTTGCGCTGGAGTGCATCCCAGATCACATCACGGTCGCGACCCGCGGAGTGAATGGCGACGAGAGCGCCAAGCGTATTCTCGCGTCGAACCTGAAACGTCTCCGTTGAACCGGCCGTGACGAGAAGCGCTGAAATCCCGGCTAGAGAACGATCGCCACCGCGATTCGCATGGGGCTGAACGGCCAGCTCTTAGAGCGGCGCGCCTCCGGAGCCCCCTTTCCGCCTCGGCCCCGCAGGGATGAAGCCCGAATCCGTCCCGAACCGCTGGATCCTTCGAGAACGCGTTCGCATAGGGGCCGGGATTGGTTCAAGACCAGATTATTTTCCGTGGATCCGATTTTTTCCTGGAGCCCCCACCATCAATAGAGTAGCCTCTAACTTTTTAGGGGACTCCACGATTAGAGGCTCCTATAACGATGCCCCGCCGAATCGCGTGATTCAGAACGCCCTGCGCCGGAGGAGACGATGCCCTCTATCCCGCCGAATATGGACCCCGGAAGCGCGAGAACGGATGCGCCGATCGGGCGCCGCGAGCGACGAAAGCTCGAAATCCGCGTCCGCGTCTACTCCGCGGCGCGCGAGCTCTTCACGAAACAGGGATTTGAAGCGACGACCGTGGACGAAATCGCCGAAATGGCCGATGTCGCCCCCGCCACCTTCTTCAATCATTTCCAGAGCAAGCAGGCGCTTCTCAGGCTAATGACCGGGGAAGTCGTCGAGCACCTGCACGCGATGACCGTCGAGAGCCTCGTCGGAGAGGGCGAGAGTATCGAGAGGCTGCGCACTTTCATCGCACGCGGCGCCGAAGACATCTCGGCAAGCCGCGGCGTCGCCCGGGAGACGCTGCTCGAATTCATGCGCCTCGACGCGACGCCGGACGGTCCCCACCCCTATCTCGCGCGCCTGATCGAGCCCTTCGTCAACCTGATAAGCGAGGGCCAGCGCGCCGGCGAGATCCGGACCGATCGCGACCCGGCCTTCCTGACCCAGATGACGGTCGGAATGATGAACTCGGCGATCACGAATTGGCTCGCGAACCCCGATTACCCGGTCGAAGAAGGCCTCGTAGAAGCGACGGAATTCGCTCTCGAGACCCTGCGATCGGAACGCCAACCCTCCTGAATCCCCAATCGAAAGGCTCCTCCCATGACGGAACTCCACAACTCATTTGACGAAGCGAATATCGATGTCGACTTCGGTCTCGCCTCGACGTGGACCGAAACCATCCCCGAACGAATGCGCTGGCTTCGCGAAAACGCCCCCGTCTACTGGAGCGAGAAGACCGGCGCCTACATCATCAGCCGCTACCAGGACGTCGCGCACATCTCGAAGAATAGTGAGCTCTTCTGTTCGGGAGAGGGCATTCTGCCAGGACGCCTCACCACCAAGATCGGATTGATCGACGAGGACGAGCCGCGACACGGCGAGATGCGAGGTTTGATCAATCGGGGCTTCACACCCCGCATGGTCCGGAAGTGGGAGGACGTCTTCAAGAAGATCACCGACGAAGCGATCGATACCGTCGCCGCCAAGGGCGAATGTGACTTCGTCGAGGACATCGCCGTTCCGCTCCCGCTGATCCTCATCGCGGAGATGATCGGCATTCGCCGGGAAGATCGCGAACGCTTCCATCATTGGTCCGATGCGATGATCAGCGCCCAGGGCAACCTCGACGACCCGGAGATCGTCGCCGCCGCAGGCAAGGCCGCGATGGAATATATGACCTACGTGACGGAGGTCATCGAGGATCGCCGCCGAGAGCCGAAGGACGATCTGATCAGCATTCTCGTCCGCGCCAAGGACGAAGGCTTGCTGATCGAATATGAATCGCAGGAAAGCGACGAGGAGACACTCAACGAGGCCGGCTTCGATCGCGACGAGCATCACCGATCGATGAACAACGACGAACTGATCAAGCTGAGTATCGTGCTCATGGTCGCGGGCAACGAGACCACTCGAAACGGCCTCTCCGGAAGCATGCAGCTCCTCATCGATCACCCGGAAACGCGCCAGCGGTTGATCGACGACCCCGCTCTGATTCCGGCGGCGATCGAGGAGATGCTGCGCCTCACCTCGCCGGTGCTCTCCTTCCAGCGGACCGCGACCCAGAATACGGAGATTCGCGGCGTCCCCATCAAGCAGGGCGAACGCGTGCTGATGATCTATGGCTCCGCCAATCGAGATGCCGAGGAGTTCGAGAACCCCGATCGATTCGATATCGACCGGAACCCCCACCACCTCGCATTCGGGATCGGAACCCATTTCTGCATGGGAGCCAACCTGGCGCGCATGGAGCTTCGGGTGGCCCTAGCGGAGCTACTCCGACGCATCCCGGATATGCGTTACGCGACCGGTGGACCGGAATTCGGTGAGTCCGCTCTCGTGCGCTGCGTGAAGCATCTGCATGTGAAATTCACGCCGGAGCAGCTCGGCTAGATCCGACCGTCACGACGAAAATTCGAGCGGGAGCGCCTCGAGCGAACGAACGGCAACGTTCTCGTGGTAACGCAATTCACTCTCCGGCACCGCCAATCGGAGATTGGGCAGCGTATCGAAGACCTTCGCGTAGGCGGCGGAGAGTTCGAGGCGCGCAAGGTTCGCGCCGAGGCAGAAATGCCGCCCACTTCCGAAGACCTCTTGCAGTTCCCGGCCATCGCGCGTGATGTCGAGTCGGTCTGGATCGGGGAATACGCGTGGATCGCAATTGGCGGCGTGGACCGAGACCAGAAGCCCCTGGCCCCTGCCAATCGCGATGCCCGCGACCTCGACATCTTCCGTGGCATAACGCGTAATGAAGAAGCCCGGAAATTGCGTGCGCAGCAGCTCCATCACGGCCGAAGATCGCAGCTCGGGTCTGGTGCGGAAAAGTTCGAGCTGATCCGGATTGCGGAGCATCTCGAGCACACCCAACACGAAGGAATTGGCCGTCGTCTCGGTCCCCCCCAGAATCAGCACGTAGACGAGAGAAATCAGCTCATCCCGAGAGAGGCTCTTCCCGTCGGACTCAGCCTCGAGGAGCATCGAAAGCAGATCGTCCCTCGCCACCCCCTCGTGCTCCAGGATCACCTGATCGATGAGCTTCAACAGCTCTTCCTGTGAGGCCTCCGCCCGGCGGCGCTCGACGCCCGAGAGCAGTGGGCTGAAGACCGCGATCACATCGTCGGCGAGTTCCTTGAAACGACCTTCGCGCGCGCTGTTCGGCTCGATGCCGATCATGCGGCTGATCACGCGCGTGGGAAAGGGGCCGGCGACATCCGCCACGAGATCGATTCGGCCAGTCGGCCGACACGGCTCGACAAGTTCGTCCAGCGTGCGCTCGATGAGCGGGAGGAGCTTCGCCACACTCCTCGGCCTGAACGCGACGTTCACGATCTTTCGGATGCGATCGTGTTTGTCCATGGACATCGACATCGAATTTTCGTTGAGGCGACGCAAGCGGTCGTTCTCCGGGGCCACACTCGGATCGTAATGTTCCCAATCTTTCATGTTCATGCTGAATCGCGGATCTCGAGCGATCGCGAGATATTCGGGATGACCGGTCACGATCCATGCCCGCTTCTCCTCGGACCAGGCGATCGGAGCGTGCGCACGCACGCGGTGATAAGCGGGGCGCGGATCGGCGACGAAGGCCGGATCCAGGGGGTCGAAGGTGGGAGGCGAAACGGAAGCAGCCATTGCAGGACTCCTGTGAAACGGCTCTCGATGGGAATCGATTGTCCTCGAGCAGACCGGAGGGCCACCCCTCGATCGACCTGTCTATCTCTGTCGATGTCTCTCCGCAGGGCGATCGGGCCAGGGCCCGGTCGCCGGGGATCACCCGTCAGCCACGGCGAGACCTTTGAATCCTAGCCCAAGCGCGATCGCAATTTCTCGACCCTTTCCGGGGCGGATCGCGGGCCGAAGGGATGTCGCAGCACCGCTCGAAAATTGGTTAGACTGCGAACATCGATCCAAGAGGAGAAGTTGCGCCATGAATGGCCAGGCCGTCGTCGTCGGAGTCGGAGAGTCTACCTACTACAAACATGGGGACTCACCGGACACAGAATTCCAGCTCGCCTGCACAGCGATCAAACACGCCGCAGAAGACGCCGGTCTCGAGCTGAGTCAGCTCGACGGCCTGATTTCCTATATGGACCACCGCAACAGCCCCCTGCGCGTCGCGGACGCGCTCGGCTTCGACGAATTGCGCTGGTCGGCCACGCCCTGGGCCGGTGGTGGAAACAACTCGTCCGCCACGATGCATCTGGCGGATGCGGCGGTCTGCGGCGGACACGCCGACTATATCGTCTGCTTCCGCGCCCTGGCGCAGGGACAATTCCAACGCCTCGGCTCCGGCGCGGGAATCATGGCGGGAGGAGCGCCCGAAGGCCTCTCATGGGGGCTGCCCTATGGCCTGATGACGCCCGCCCAGGAATGTGCCCTGCAGACGAATCGTTGGATGCACGACCACGGTGTCTCCCAGGAGGCCCTCGCCGCAGTCTCATTGGCCTGTTATGCCAATGCGCAGCGGAACCCGCGCGCGGTCCGTCATGGCCGACCGCTCACGCGCGAGCAATACCATGAGTCGCGCTGGATCGTTGAGCCCTTTCATCTCTACGATTGCTGTATGGAAAACGACGGCGCGGCCGCGCTGATCGTCACGACGCCGGAACGCGCCAAGGATCTGCCGGGCAAGGCGGTTCCGATCCTCGCAACGGCCCAGGGCTTGGGGCCCGATATAGGCATCTACGCCTTCCAACAGCGCTGGTTCCCGAATATGTACTACGAGAACGTGGGTCGCATGATCTGGGATCGATCCGGCGTGAAGCCGACCGATGTCGACGTACTCCAGCTCTACGAGAACTTCACGGGCCCGGTCGTGATGGCCCTCTGCGAGATGGGCTATTGCAAACCCGAAGAGGTCGATGCCTTCGTCGCCGATGGCGCGCTCGAAGGCCCGGACGCAAGGCTGCCCTTCAACACGAGCGGTGGCAATATCGCCGAAGCCTATATCCACGGACTTGAAATGGTGATCGAAGCGGTGCGCCAATCGCGCGGTGAATCGACCTGCCAGGCCAAGAACGTCGAGCTCTCGCTCGCGGTTGGCGGCCCCGGCTACGCACCCGGTAGCGCCGTGCTCTTCGGCCCGGCCGAATGAGTCCGATTATCACATCTCTCAAACGCCCCGCATCCTTCACACGCAATACCGACGGAGACACGAAATGAGTCGCTACCTCGGAGATGATTTCCTTCTGCCTTACCTCACCCCGAATAACACCCCATTCTTCACGGCGGGAAGCGTGCAGATCCAGTTCTGCGAAGACTGCAATCACGCCCAGCATCCACCGGACGATATCTGTTACGCCTGCCAGGGAACGAATCTCGTCTTCGCACCCTGCCCAGGAACGGGACGTGTCGAGAGCTGCGCCCGCGTCCACCACCCGATCCACCCGGCGCTCAAGGACAAGGTCCCCTACGTGATTGCCATCATTTCGGTGGACGGCGCTCCCGGCTGCAACGTGCAGGGCAACGTGATCAATTGCCCTGCGGAAAGCGTGGAGATCGGCCAGAAGGTGCGCGCCGTCTTCGAGGAGGTCGAGGATCCGACCACGAAAGAGACGCTCAAGGTCCCGCAGTGGGAGATCGTAACCAACGCCTAGGTTGACACCCCGGTGGAGGGAGGCTCCCATGTCCGGCTTCATCGACTCATGGACGAACTCGTTCCTTCCCGACCGCGAGGCGCTCTGGAACGAGACCCTCGTGGCACAGCGCGTACCGATCAAGGTACGACGCGACCCGCGGGATAGTTTTTGCGATCCGGCGACGATGATCGAGCGCATGGATGAGATCGGAATGTCGACCCTCGTCCTGCCGACCTGCGACCTTCCCAACCACGCCGGGATCACCGACTACGAGTCCTTCGCCATGCGACTCGGAGAAACCGAAACGATCGCAAAGGAATTTCCGGGACGCTTCGTCGGTCAATGGAGCATCGACCCGCGCCAGGGCGCGAGGGGGGTCGATCACGCCCGCGAAATCGCCTCACAGCCCTGGATCGTTGCACTCCATACACATACCCATAGTTTCGACCTGCCCTTCGATGCCGCTGAGTATTACCCCTATTATGCCCTGGCTCATGAACTCGACCTGCCCTTCGTGATGCAGGCAGGGACCTCGGGGGGGCGCTTTCCGAGCGCATGCGGGCAGCCGATCGGAATCGATCGGCCGGCGATCTATTTCCCGGAAGTCGATTTCCTCCTTTCCCATACCGGCTGGCCGTGGGTCGAAGAGGCGATCGCGATGGCGCTCAAATTCTCGAACGTCTATCTGGGAACCGCCGCGCTTCCTCCAAAGCGCTGGCACGCGGCGCTCGTCGACTTCGTGCGCGGGCCGGGACGCAAGAAGACGATCTTCGGAACCAGCTTTCCGACCGTTGGCCACCGCCACGCGATCGCGCAACTCGAAGCCCTCGAACTCCCGGCGGACACCGTCACCGACCTGATGGGAAAGAACGCCCGGCGGGTCTTCACGCGAATCGAATCGCTCGACTGAGAGCGCGGGCACCGCCCCCTCGATGCGAAGAGGGAGCCGGATCAGGGTCTGAAGAAGGGTCGATCCCCCTTGACCGTGACGCGATGGAGGATTCGCCGCTCAGTATAGTCGGGTACCGCGTAGTGCTGAGTGCATCGGTTATCCAGAAAAGCTACCGAGTTTCGTTCCCAGCGATGTCGAGCCTGAAAATCCGGGTTCTGTACGTGTTGGAAGAGAAACGCGAGAAGCGCTTCGCTTTCGGCTTCGGGGATCCCGAGAAGGCGGACGGTCGAGTTCGTATGCACGAAGAGCGACCTGCGACCGGTCACCGGATGAGTGCGAATCACGGGATGGATCACCGGGGGCAGGCGTTTCTGGATATCCGAGAGATCCGCCTCCAGATGTCCCGAACGAATGCCTCGGCGCGCGGATTTGCTGACATCGTGCTCGGCCGAAAGACCCTCGAGCATCGTCCGCAGCGGAACCGAGAGCGCATCATAGGCCGCATGCATGTTGGCGAACATCGTGTCGCCCCCGACCGAAGGAATCTGGACCGCACGCAGGATCAGCCCCATCGCAGGTTCCTGCGTGTAGGTATGGTCGATATGCCAATTATCCGCCCCCTCTCCTTTGGGTGACGTCTGATCGAGGACATGAAGCAGCGGATCCGGATGGTCTCGGGTCTTGAGCGGCGGAGGCTGGATCTCCCCGAAATTTCTGGCGAAGGCGATATGCTCCTCCTCACTGAGTGCTTGGTCGTAGAATACGACGAGGAGATGCTCGAGAAGCGCCTTCTCGATTCCGGCGACGATTTCGTCGTCGAGAGGCGCCGTCAGATCGACGCCTCGGATCACGGCTCCCATCTCGGGCGCCAGGGGTTCTACGCTGAGGGCCATCGTTCGTCCTTCCTTACCTTTTCCCATTCCAACTAAGGGCGGGCGCATGAGCAGATCCCTGGTCCGTACCGCAAAGCGGTCGGTCGATCGGCCATGATCCAGTCGCGCCTATCGGCGCCGTTCTGTGCAGTATATCCAAATAAGCCAAGCGGGTCTGGATGAAGTGCAAACCACGTCTCACGGGGTATCTTTGGAAAATGCATCAGGTTCTCAAAGGCATCCGCGTCGTTGAAGTCGCGCAGTACGTATTCGTCCCCGTCGCAAGCGGAATCCTGTCCGAATGGGGGGCCGATGTCATCAAGGTCGAACACCCCCTTCGCGGTGACGCTTATCGAGGGCTCCGACGCACGGGCAACCTCACGACCTCCGGAAGCGTGAACTACGCGATCGAACACGCCAACCGGGGCAAGCGAAGCATGGGGCTCGACCTAACGAATGCCGAGGGTCGCGCGACGCTCTCGAAACTGCTCGCGACCGCTGACGTACTGATCACGAACCTGCTCCCCGAATCGCGTGCGAGGGTCGGCCTCGAACTCGAAGATGTACGCGCGGACAACCCTAAGATCATCTACGCCCGCGGAACGGCACTCGGCGAGCGCGGTCCCGAGCGACATCGCGGGGGATACGATCACGCGACTTTCTGGGCGCGCTCCGGAAGCCAGCACGGTTCGACGCCGGAGGACGCGACGCGACCCTCGCCCATGCCGAGCGGTGCTTTCGGGGACAGCGCCGGCGGACTCGCCCTGGCGGGCGGAATCTCCGCAGCGCTGCTCGCCCGCGAGCGAACGGGAGAGGCGACGACCGTGGACCTCTCGCTCCTCGGCATGGGAATGTGGGCGATGGCCTCCGCGATCTCCGGTGCCATGATGCAAGGCGAATCCGCAAGACCGATGGCGCGCGTCCCCGCTTTCAACCCGCTCGCGGGGACCTATCGAAGTCGCGATGGACGCTGGGTCGTACTCGGTCTGCTGCAGGGCTTCCATCAATGGCCGGAACTCTGCCGATGCCTCGGCCAGGAGTCCTGGATCGAGGATTCGCGCTTCGCGAACGCCGAGGCCTTCGAGGCGCACCTGCCCGAAGTTCAGGAAATCCTGGAAGCGCATTTCTCTGCAGAGCCCGTCGAGCATTGGCGGCGCGTCCTCTCGGGTCTCGATGCGGTCTGGGAGATCGCCCAGGATACCCTCGAAGCCTCGCGCGACCCCCAGGCCCTCGCCAACGGGTATGTCGCGGAACTCGACGCGGGAGACGGATCGGCGTTCCGCCTCGTCTCGAACCCGGTCCAATTCGGCGAAGAACCGAATCGACCAGAACGGGCCCCCGAAGCGGGCCAGCACACCGAGGAGATCCTGCAGGAGATCGGCCTCGACTGGGACGAGATCGCACGGCTCAAATCGCTCGGAGCCGTCAACTGAATCCATCCGGCCGCGGTCAGGTCCTTGCGCCGGGGTGGACCGCAGTCCATCTTGAGCCCGAGGCCGCAGCCCCGCCCGAAAAGGGCCCGATACCACAGAAGAATCGGGACAGTACAAGGTCAGCTCATGCCCCAAGGAATCCGCAGACCCCACGAAGCTGTCGACTACGCCGCGCTGACCCAGCTCTATCCGCCACCGCCGCAATATTTTGAATCGGCCTATTACGACACGCGCGAAGCGATCGAAGCCAAGCAGCTCGCGCGCCTGCAGGACCGTGCGCTACGTGCCTATCAAGTTCCCTTCTTTCGCAAGCGTTGGGACGCTGCGGGCTTCGATCCGCGATCACTGACCTCGCTCGCCGACCTGGACCGGATCCCCTTCTACACCGTCGACGACATCCGCAAGAGTATCGATGCCAATCCGCCGCTCGGCGATTATCAGGGCGTCTCGATCGGCGATGCGCGCCGCGAACCCATGCGGGTTTTTATGTCGGGGGGGACGACGGGCAACTCCCGGCCCACGCTCTACACGGCATGGGACCGAGAGGCGGGTGCGATCCTGACGGCGCGAGGCCTCTACCAACAAGGGATTCGCCCCGGCGACACGGTCCTCAATTCCTGGGCCTACTCGACGCATAACGGTGCCTTCTCGATGGACGAGGCGCTTTATAATTGGCTCAATTGCGTCGTCATCACCACAGGAACCGGAACCGTCACGAGCAGCCGGCGGCAGATCGAGCTCGCGCTTCAGTACGGGGCCAACGCGATCCTGACGACCGGCGACTATCTCCTTCGTCTCGCCGACATGGCAAGGGAGATGGGGATCGATCCGAAAAACGATCTCAAGCTCTGTGCGCTCCCGAATATCGGCGAGCGAGAGATCCTCGAAGAAACCTTCGGCGTTCCGAATTACGCCTCCTATGGCTTCCATGAGGTCCAATGGGTCGCGACGGAATGCCCCGCGCGCCAGGGTCTGCACATCATGGAGGACGCCTTCATCGTCCAGGTCGTCGATACTGAATCCGGCGAGCTGCTTCCCGATGGTGAGCTCGGCTCGCTCGTCGTGACCGAGGTCTACAAGACCGGTAGTCCCCAATTCCGGTACAACATCATGGACCTGTCCTCCCTGCATCCCCCTGAGCGATGTGAATGCGGAAGCTGGTTGCGCCGAATGGCCCCCTTTGCCGGGCGTGGCGACAATATGGTGAAGCTGCGGGGCGTGAACGTCTGGCCGGAAGCGCTCGGCGAGATCGTCATGACCCACGCGGAGGCCACCGAAGATTATTTCGTGCGAGCTATCCGGCAGGAAAACCGCGACGAGATGATCGTTGCCATCACGACTCCGGCGCAAACGAGTGCCTATGCGACGATCCAGGGTGAGATCGAAAGCCTTCTCAAGGAGAAGATCGGTGTCAAGTTCACGGTCGAGGTTCATCCGCTCGGGGGGCTCGACGAATGGACCGAGATCAAAACCTCACCCAAGACGAAACGATTCAGTGACGAGCGCAATTAGGCGAACGGGGATGATCCAAAGGGAGGGCAGTCGCAGTGAGCATCCGTGACCAGGTCGCGATCGCCGGAATCGGCTGCACCGAATTTTCGAAGAATTCGGGCGTCAGTACACTCACCCTCGGCACCCGCGCCATTCTCGCTGCCCTCGACGACGCGGGCGTTCCCCCCTCCGAACTCGACGGCCTCGCGACCTTTCGCGTCGGCGACTCCGTGCTGCCCGCGATCCTGGCTCAAGCGCTCGGAATCAAGGATCTCAAGTATTACATCGACCAATTCGGTGGTGGCAGCGTCTCCCATTCGATTGTCGGCCAGGCCGCGCTGGCCGTACACGCGGGCATCGCGGATTATGTCGTCTGTTATCGCGCCCTCAATGCCCGCTCCGAATTCCGCATGGGGGGCACTGGACGCCCCCTGGTCGATGCGGTCGAGACCCAATACCAGGCACCTTATGGCTATTTCACGCCGCCCCAGCAATATGCGATGGCCGCGCGCGCACATATGGAGCGCTACGGAACGACGCAGGCCCAGCTCGGCCAGATCGCCGTCAGCCAACGCGCGCACGCGGTCCACAACGAACGCGCACTGATGCGCGAAGCGATCACCCTCGACGATTATTTCGCCGCCCGCTGGGTGGTCGAGCCCTTCCGGCTCTTCGATTGCTGCCTCGAGACCGACGCTGCGGTCGCCGTGCTCGTCACCAGCACGGAACGCGCGCGCGATCTGCGGCACACGCCGGTCCTGATCTCCGGCGCAACGTGGGGTTCGGGGCAGACCCTCTACTCGAACGAACAGCCGGATCCAACGCTGACCGCCTCGGCGAATATGGCTCCGCGGCTCTTCGAGATGGCGGGCGTCTCGGCGAGCGAGATCGACCTGGCCCAGCTCTACGACTGCTTCACGTACAGCGTATTGGTCCAGCTCGAGGATTATGGGTTCTGCAAGAAGGGCGAGGGCGGACCCTTCGTCGAGAGCGGGGCCACCGCGCTCGGTGGTTCGCTGCCGATCAACACCCACGGCGGCTTTCTGTCCGAAGGCTACGTCCACGGCTTGAACCACGTCTACGAAGCGGTCTCCCAGCTTCGCCACGGCGCCGGTCCGCGGCAGGTCGAAGGGGCCGAGGTCGCGCTCTCGACGGCACAGGCGGGCTATATCTCGGGCAACACTTCCGCACTCGTCCTACGGAGGGACGCATGAGCGAAAGCGCACCCGACGACCGCGTCTTCCTGCCCTTCGCGCCGATACCCGACCACGACTCGCAGCCCTATTGGGATGCGCTGGCCCAGGGAGAATTCAGGCTCCAGCGCTGCAATGGCTGCGAGGCACTCCGTTGGCCGGCGCGAGCACTCTGCAACCGATGCCGATCCTTCGAACACACGTGGGAAGAGATCGAGGCGACGGCACGGATCATGAGCTGGATTCGAACCCACCAGGTCTTTGCTCCCGCGCTGCGTGAGGCGGTGCCCTATCGCGTGGTCCAGGTCGTCCTCGAGGCCCAGGAAGACCTCCTGCTGATCGGAGGATGGCTCTCGAGCCGTGAACCCCGCGCCGGCGAACGCGTCGAGATGGAGATCATCGAAGGAATCGAGGGGTATCATTTCCCCTGCTGGAAACCGAACGACACCCAACAACCGAATCACTCGGGCAGGGCATAGGCGACATAGGCGTCGCCCGAGGGTTGACCGAGCTTCCCGCCGCCCGCAGCCACCACGACGAATTGTCGTCCATCGGCTTCATAGACCGCCGGCGTCGCGTGGGCGGGAGCCGGTAGCAGATCCTCCCAGAGAAGCGCACCGGTCAATTTGTCGAAGGCGCGAATCCTCGAGTCCGGCGTCGCCGCGATGAAGAGCAGCCCTCCGGCGGTGACGACGGGACCTCCGTAGTTTTCGGCCCCGAGACCGCTACGGCCCGATTCGAGGATCGCCGGATAGTCGCCGAGCGGAATCTGCCAGCGATGTAACCCCGTGTTCAGATCGATCGCCGTCAGCGTTCCCCAGGGCGGTTTCGATCCCGGCAACCCCTCCGCGTCCGTGAGATTCTTGTAACCGGCGTTCGCGAAGGTGCGCGGACCTTCCCGTTGCGCCCAATTCGAAGGGGCATCTTCTTCGTCGACGCCGTAGAACATCCACGCCATCGCCAGGCTCTGCCACTGGGGCAGGAATCCAGCGACGGGGGGCATGCGTCCCCGCCCGTTGCGCATGACGCGATGAAATTCGAAGAAGCCGAGTCGCTCCTCGATTCCGATCAGCGACGGAACGGTCAGTCCATCGCCTTTCATGTCAAGCCCATGGCAGCCTGCGCAGAGGCCGAGATAGACGTTTCCCATCAGATCGACTTCGCCCGCGGTCTCCACCACCTGAAGGATCGAGGCGATCTGATTGGCATTGACGTAGAGGGTGCCGGAATCGGCATCCCAGGCCGCTCCGCCCCACTCGGCCCCGCCGTCCACCCCGGGCACCATCACGGTGCCCTCGACGCTCGGCGGCATATAGAGCGATCCACTTCGCAACTTCGCCAGCCTCGCCCGCATCGCCGCTTCGACCTCGGGCGTGCGGTCGCTCACGAGATCTGCGGAGATCGTCTGCCGCACGAAGGGTGCCGGCAAGACTGGGACGGGCTGACTCGCGGCCGCTTCCTCCCCCGCGACCGCGCTCCCCACGACGGGCTCTTCGCGCAAGGGAAAGAGCGACTCACCCGTCTCGCGATGGAACACGAAGGTATCGCCCGTCTTCGTGGTCTGAGCGACGCCGGGAACGAGCACGCCATCGCGTACGACTTCGATCAGATTCGGTGGCGAGGGAAGATCGCGATCCCAGAGATCATGCCGCACGAGCTGTCGATGCCAACGACGCTCGCCGGTTCGGGCATCGAGCGCGATCAGAGAGTTCGCGAAAAGATTATCGCCCACCCGCCCGGCGCCATAGAAATCGGGCGTCGCCGAACCCGTCGGCACGAAGGCAAGTCCACGTTCGGGATCGACCGTGATACCGGCCCAGGAGTTGGCGCCGCCGACGCTCTTCCACGCCTCTTCGGGCCAGGTCTCGTACCCGAACTCTCCGGGCTGCGGAATCGTTCGAAACACCCATCGCCTGTCACCGCTGCGCGCGTCGAAGGCGCGGACGAAACCCGGCGCTGCCCCCTCCATTTCGTTGACCCGACCCCCGATCAGAATCATGTCCTCGAAGATCGTCGCGGGGGTCGTCACCGT
This sequence comes from Deltaproteobacteria bacterium, assembly GCA_002719955.1. Taxonomy (GTDB): domain Bacteria; phylum Myxococcota_A; class UBA9160; order UBA9160; family UBA4427; genus UBA4427. Next base: position 23,670 of record PBFW01000066.1, read on the forward strand.
AACGCCCATCATATCGGCCGACACGTCTCGCCCGAGTCCCTGTGTCAGGTCGAGCCGCCCATCATCGCCGAAGCCCGGGATCCTCCGCCCGCTCTGCGCGTCGATCGCGAAGAGGACGCTGCGCGCACCGAAGAAGATCCGCTCATCGTCCCCGCTCTTCCAATAAGCCACGCCGCGGCTCGGACTCGCGGCCCAGGAGTCGATCCCCGGATCGAATCGCCAGATCTCCTCGCCGGTCGCAGCATCGAGGGCGAAGAGGTCGAGATTGGGGGAACTCCCATAGAGCACCCCATCGACGACGAGCGGATTGAATTGCAACTGAAGCCCGGGGATTTCCGGTTTGCCCGAGCGATAGGTCCAGGCCACTTCGAGCCGCGAAACGTTGTCCCGATCGATCTGGTGAAGGGGCGACCATTGACGCGACGCCAGATCCCCAAGATAGGTCCGCCATTCCCTCTCCGGTGCCGCCGCCTTCGCATGGGCTGCCGCGAGCGCGGCTGGGTCGAAGTTCGGCTCAGAACAGCCGACGAAAAAGAGCGCGACGAACGAGACGACGCTCCATGCCCCAGCGATTCGCGTTCGCGCGCCCACCCCCTCGGCACCTCGACTCATCTCTTCGCCCCCATCGCGCTCTTCATCCACCTGATCTCGCCACGCGCCCCGCGCCTCCTCGGGCGACCCCCTGGCCTCCCGGAACGTACGGCGGATCTCGCGGCCCGGCGATCCCCCACGCACGTGATCTGGCATATCGTTTCCGCTTGTCGTGATCGGATTCGGAACGATGCGGGCGAGGAGACGATCTTGAGCAGATTCAAGCAGGTGGCCATCGGCTTCGGCATATTCTTCGCCCTGTGGCTGGTCGGAAGTCTGGTCCTCGTCTGGTGGATCGGGGCCTGGGGGATTCTTTTTCCGAGTGAACGCCACGACACGACCCCGCCCGAAATCACCGATGATTTTGGCGAAGGCCATTCGATCCGTGTCCTGGTCTTCTCGAAGACGAACTCGTTCCGTCATGTGGAGGGAATCTCCGCAGCACATGCGCTTTTCGACGAAATAGGCGAGCGCCGGAATTGGGCGATCTATCACTCCGAGAACAGCGCCCTCTTCGACGCCGATCAACTCGAACGCTTCGATGTCGTCGTCTTCGCCAGCGCGAGCGGTGACCACGCGAGCGACGCGCAGGATCTCGCCTTCCAGCGATGGCTCGAGGGCGGCGGCGGCTGGGTCGGGATTCACGCAGCGGGGGACGGCTCGCACGCCGCCTGGACCTGGTATGCGAACACCCTGATCAGCGGCGAATATCTGGGGCATATCCTCGGCCCGCAGACCCAGGAAGCGCGGGTGGTCGTCGAAGCGAGGGAGCATCCCGTGACACGCGGACTCCCCAGCGAGTTTCGGCACGAAGAGGAATGGTATTCCTGGGATCGGGGAGCGCGGGAGGCCGGTTTCGATGTCCTGTTGACCGTCGATGAAACGACCTACGAACCCTGGCGCCGGGGGTTGGGACTCGAAGAGGATATCCGCATGACCGACCACCCGATCGTGTGGTCGCGATGCGTAAAACGCGGTCGCGCGGTGTATTCGGCCATGGGCCATTGGGGTGCAGCCTTCGAGACCGACTACTATTCGCGACTGCTCGAGAACGCGGTCGAATGGGCCTCGGGCGTAGGCGGCGCGGGCTGCGATCCGGCTGTCGCTGCGCAATGAAGATCCTGCTGCGGTGCATCCGAATCGCGGGAACCCTGGTCACCCTGAGCCTTGCCGCGGGGCTGCTGGGATTTCTCTGCTTGGCCATTCGAGTCGTGACCTATGAGCAGGAGGACGATGTCCATCACCTTCGGGCCAAGAACGAATATCTCGAATCGATTCGATCGACCCGGGTCGCGCAAGATCGACCGAATATCCTGATCGTTCTCTTCGATGACCTGGGGCACGGAGATCTCGGTGCCTTCGGAGCCCGTTCGATCGCCACTCCCCATATCGATGGACTCGCGAAAGCGGGTCTGCGTCTCGACAACTACTACGCGCCCTCGCCTGTCTGCACCTCTTCACGCGCCGCCATGCTAACGGGACGTTATGCGCCACGCGCTGCATTGAACCTGGTGGCTTTTCCGTCCGGGCACCCGGTCGAGCGCACGCTCCAGGCCTCGGGCCAGAATATCCGCCTGCCCGCCGAAGAGATCCTCCTGCCCGAGATCCTCGACGCCGCGGGTTATGCAACCGGGATGGTTGGCAAATGGCATCTGGGGGATCACTCCCCCTCTCTGCCCAATGACCGCGGTTTCCATTCCTATACGGGTGCGCTCTACAGCAACGACATGACGCCCTTTGCGATCTACCGCGATGACGAGATCATCCATGAGGCACCCTTCGACCAGAAGCGCATGAACGAGGTCTACACCGCCGCCGCAATCGAATTTCTCGAGCGGGATCGCGAGAGGCCCTTCTTCTTCTACTACGCGCATAATTTCCCGCATATCCCGCTCTTCAGCCCGGACGCAGACCACGGTCGGTCCGCAGCCGGCCTCTACGGCGATGTGATCGAGGGGCTCGACGATTCGATCGGGGCGATCGTCGAAACGCTCGAGCGTCGGGGCGACCTCGACGACACGCTGATTCTGTTGACCAGCGACAACGGGCCCTGGTACGAAGGCAGCCCCGGTGCCCTTCGCGGCCGCAAGAACCAGACCTGGGAGGGTGGCCAACGCGTCCCCTTCATCGCTCACTGGCCCGAGCGAATTCGCCCGGGACGCACGAGCGACGCGCCGATCGTCGGGGTCGATCTCGTCCCGACTCTCCTCGTCCTCCTTGGCCTGCCCTCGCCTCCCGACCGGGTTTTGGACGGCCTCGATCTCGGCCCACAGCTCTTCGATGGGGCGCCCCCGATCGATCGCCTCGTCTACTATTTCGGAATCAGCAACGGCCTCGACGCGATCCGCGACACGCGCTTCAAATACCATCGCCGCCGCGGCGTGCGCAGCATCGGGAACGATCGATTCTCCTACAACGAGTCGTGGGGACCATGGCTCTTCGACCTCGAGCTCGACCCCAGCGAATCCTACGACGCCACGCGCAGCCATCCCGCGGAGGCGGCCCGAATGGCCCGGCTCTTCGCCGAAAAAGAGGCGGAGATCGCAGCCAACCCGCGAGGTTGGCGATCGTCGGAAGCGGGGTACCAGCGGGCGCCTTGACGCCTCCCCGCCCATTCCCGATCGACGATCCCACCCACCCCAACCGGGGCTGGGGGCGCGCTATTTTCGCAGATTCCCCGGACCCCAAGAGGTATCGAGATGACCCGCTTCAAAGATCGCGTTCTCCTTCTCACCGGCGCTGGCTCGGGCATAGGCCGAGCGACGGCGCTCAAGCTCGCGGCCGAGGGCGCATCGATCTTCATCTCCGACATCGTGCCGGAGGCCCTCGAAGAAACCGTCAAACTCGCCCAAGAGGTGGCGGATGACGACGCGCAGATCGAAGCCCGAGTATGCGATATCAGCGATGAAGAACAGGCTGAGAACAGCGTCGCCGCCTGCGTCGAACACTTCGGCAGACTCGATACCCTCTGCAACAACGCGGGCGTGCTCGGCTATCAGAACACCCACGAGATGAGCCTCGCGTTCTGGCGTCGGATTCTATCGGTCAACCTCGATGGCGCCTTCTTGATGACGCGGGAAGCGATTCCGCACCTGCTCGAGACCAGGGGCTCCATCGTGAATATCGGATCGACCGCTGGGCTCTCGGGCCTCGCCTATGGATCGGCCTACAGCGCGTCCAAGGGAGCCATCCACGCCTTCACCCGCGCCGTCGCCGTCGAGTATGCCGATCGCGGCCTGCGCGCGAATTCGATCAGTCCGGCCTCGATCGAAACCGGCATGACGAAACCGACCCCCATGCCCGAGGGCGCGAACCTGGCCCTCTTCCAGCGGCTCACCTCGCTCCACGGTGTCGCAGAACCCGGGGCCGTCGCCGACCTCGTCCTCTTCCTCGCCTCGGATGCCGCCCACCATATCAGCGGTGAAGAGATCCGGATCGACGGGGCCGCGCTCGCATGAGCGAATTGATTCCGGACGCGATCCCCATCTTTCCGCAAGCCATGCACGCTCGATGACGCAGTACGAGCGTGCGCTGGTATTTGACATGGACGGCGTCCTGATCGATTCCGAGCCGCTCTGGCGACGGGCCGAGATCCAGATTTTCGCAACGGTCGGCCTCGAACTCTCCGAAGCGGATTGTTTCGAAACCCAGGGCCTTCGGATGGACGAAGCAGCTCTCTACTGGTTCGCGCGCGCTCCGTGGAAGGGTCCGAGCCCGCACGAAATTGCCGAAGCCGTCGTCGAGCGGATGATCGGGCTCATCCAGAGCGAGGGCGTCCCGATGATCGGGCTGCGCGAATCGCTGGCCAGCGCGCAGGCGGCGGGCTGGCGACTCGCACTCGCGTCTTCGTCCTCGATGAGGCTGATCGAGACGGTCCTCGAACGTTTCGATCTGTCCAAGACTTTCGAGGTGATCCGCTCCGCCGAGCACGAAAGCCACGGGAAGCCCCATCCCGACGTCTATCTCTCGACACTCGCCGACCTGGGACTCGAGGGCGTCGACAGCGTCGCGATCGAGGATTCCGCCAACGGCGTCGCCTCGGCGCTCGCCGCAGGCATGCGATGCGTCGCGGTACCGGCACCCGAGATACGAACGAATCCACGCTTCGAAGTCGCGGATTGGCGGCTGGACTCACTCGTGGAGCTCTCCCGGACTCTTTCGAGAATCGAAACCGAGAGAAACGATCGCTGACGAACGAGGCGATGGATTCATTGATGCAGCGATATTTCGAAGCCGTCTGTGCAGCCGATGCGGGGCGATTGCGCGACCTCTTCACGGACGATCTTCGATGGCGCATCCCGAAGGGCGCGATCGAACCCTTCGGCGGAATCCATGAGGGCGCCGACCGGATCATCGAGATGATGCTCGCGGCAGTCGCCGGGTCCTGCGTCGATGGGAGCCAACATTTTCGGATCGTGACCACACTCTTCGGGGAGGACGGCGCGTGCATCGAAACCGAAATGACGGCGAACACGGCCGATGAACGCGACTATCGAAACGACTACACCTTCTTCTTCGAATTCCGGGAGGGGCGAATCTCGGAGATCCGCGAACATGTCGACACGCGCTATGCGGACAGCTTCTTCGGGTGATCGGGGCGCCTCGAACGGCCGGATGTCTCGACGAGCCCGCGCGCGCTCACTTGGTAGGGCGGATCAGCGTCCCGCATAGTAGGCGAGCAGGGCCCGAAGAATCCGCTCCGGCTGCTCGGGCAACAAGGCGTGGCCGGCCTCGGGCACCATGACCAGCTCGACGCGCTCGGGGAATGACTCCTTCAGTCGAATGCCCGAATCGTCGGGGGGAGCGAGGCGATCGTCCTCTGCCTGGATGACCAGAAGCGGGGCATTTCCCGCATCCCAGAATTCTTCGCTCGAAGTCGCCTCGGTCGCGTCCCTCTGGGCCAGGCCGCCCCACAGCCACCAACCGCCGATCCAATCCTCCGGAATCTCGCTCCGCGCCGAGAAGAACGCGAGACGCAGCGCCGGCTCGCGGCGACTCCGGGGGAGAAACGACGACACGGAGAGCCCAAGCGCGGCCTGGATCTCGCTCCGGATCGGAAACAAGCCCCCCGCGGCGATGAGCGTGACGGTCTCGATGCGCTCGGGTCGATCCCGGGCGAAGGTTCGGACCACGCGATTTCCGAAGGCATGGCCCACGAAATGGGCGCGCCGACCGGGGCGTTCCACATCCAGGACGACCCCGATATCCGCGGCCAGGTCGTGGAGTGTCAGACGCTGTCCCGGCCCGCCGCCCCCCGAACCGCCGATCCCGCGCGACTCGATCGCGAGGGTCCGGTAGCCGGCAGCCGCGAGAGAGTCCGTGAGTTCGTTGAAATCCGCGACGGAGCGGGAAAAACTCGCCAGCAGCACGATCGGAATCGGATGGGGCGCGGCCCCGTTCGGAATGCGTTCGAAATAGACGATGTCGTGACCCGATGGGGACTGAACGACGTGACGCGCTCCAACGACGGCGCGTCCACCGCGACCGGTGAAGGACGTCCATAGGTGGATCGCTGCAGCGAGCGATGCGACCGCGAGGACGAACGCCCCCACCGCCAGCAGGCGACGAATGGCCGAATTCAATCGGGCCCCAGCTGGCCCTCAACCAGCATTCGGCTGGCCCTTGGCCTCGATCTTCATCGGCATGTCCGTCTCCCAGACCATGTTGAAGACTCGGCGCTCGATCACCCAGCCCGCCGCCTCGCGCGCGTAGCGATCCTCGTACCGAATCCCCATGTCGAGCTTGAAGGGCACGCCCTCCTTCTCGTAGAGGTGATTCGCAACGCAGTAGACCTCGCCGGTCGCGCGATCCCCGTCGATCTCGAAATAGGTGTTGAGGACACCGTGAAGCGTGGCCGAGAATTGTTCGAGGCTCTGGAGACCCTTCCGCAGCTGATCGTGCCCCTCCATCTCGTATCCGGGGCCACTCAGGATGCCATCGGCGGCGAAAACCCGTGGCAGCAAGTCGAATTGGCGCCGATCCATCATCCGGGCATAGCGAAAAGCCAGATCGCGCAGTTGAACCTCGTCTTCGCGGCGGGCCGCGGTCTCTTCGGGAGCCATCGGGGTTTCCCTCCTGGGTCGAATCATACTGGAAGCCATCTGATAAACCCCGACCGAGCCAAAGCTTCGAATTCGGCCCGAGATCAAGGCGCGAAATCGCAGCCATCGCGCTCGCCACGGCGAGATTTCGCGACGCTGAAGATCGGGCCGATGACAGATATCCGGCGACCGACGGGTTGCGGAGAGGACCTCTCGCGGCGAACGACCCGCTTGGCCCGGCTCCGCCCGGTTTGAATCTCGCCGCCGTGACGGGTACTTTCCGGGATTGCGCGGAGCGTTGACCGCAGGGTCCCGTTCGAGTTCGGGATCCTGTGAACCCGGTCAGATCCGGAAGGAAGCAGCCGTAGCAGGGACTTGGCTGCGGTCGGGCCGCCCTGCGGTCAACTCTTCGCGCAGAATGCTCGACCCACAGCCAGGTTCGGGGCCCAGCGCCACGCGGCGAAGCTGTTGTTGCTCGGGTCGATTTCGAGGCTTCCGCGCGCCCTTCGAGGCGGACGTCAAGCCGCCCCCCAGGACTCTGCGAGCTGATTCGAGGTCAGCTGGAGTTCGCAGCCGATCCACCGGAAGCCCCCATTGAGCTATCAGGTCATCGCGCGCAAATGGCGGCCGCAGAGCTTCGACGAAGTGTCGGGGCAGACGCACGTCACGACGGCGCTTCGAAATGCGATCCGCGCGGACCGGATTCCGCATGCGATGCTGCTCACCGGCCCCCGCGGCGTCGGCAAGACGACGCTCGCGCGGCTGATCGCGCGCTGCCTCAACTGCGAAAAGGGGCCGACGGACCAACCCTGCGGGAGCTGTCCGCCCTGCACCGAGATCACCGAGGGACGCTCGACGGACGTCCAGGAGATCGATGCGGCGAGTCGTACCGGCGTCGACGATATCCGCGAGGTCATCGAATCGATTCGCTACGCCGCCGCGCCCGGTAAATACCGCATCTTCATCGTGGACGAGGTCCACATGTTGTCCACCCCAGCGTTCAACGCACTGCTCAAGACCCTCGAGGAGCCGCCTCCACGCAGCCTCTTCGTGCTCGCGACCACGAACCCGGAAAAGATCCCGTTCACCGTCCTCTCGCGATGCCAGCGACACGCCCTCCGGCGCATCGCGCTCGCCAGCGTGAGCGAGCGCCTCGCGGAGATCTGCGTGTCGGAAGGCATCGAAATCTCCCCGACCGCGCTGACCTCGATCGCGCGCGAGGGGGACGGCTCGATGCGCGATGCGCAGACACTCCTCGATCAGATCGTGGCCTATTCCGGTGGCGAACAGAGCGCTGGGGGCAACGAGATCACCGACGAGACCGTCGCGGACGTGCTCGACCTGGTCGATCGTCGGGTGCTTCGCTCGATCGTCGAGGCGTGTATCGAAGCCGACCCGAAGAGCGCGCTCGAACACGTCGCTCGCGCCGCCTCGGGAGGGTCCGAGGCGAGGCGGATCGCCGATGCCCTGCTCGAGTTCTTGCGCGACCTGGTCGTGCTGCGCATCGCACCGGAGGGGGATGGCCTCTTCGATGGCAGCGATGAAGAACGCAGCGAGCTGATCGAGCTGGCTTCCCGAACCGAGCCCGCGCGCTTACGGCGCATGTTCCGGGCGCTCGTGCGGGAGATCGAAGATCTCTCCTGGGCGCCGCAGCCGACGGCGGTCCTCGAGATGGCGGTGATTCGGCTGGCCACGATGCCGGCGGGGGACGATGTCGGCCAGCTGCTCTCGCGCCTCGATCAACTCGAACGGCGACTCTCGTCGGGCCGGCCCTCGACGGGGGGGCCGAAGGGGGCCCCGGGCGGCGCGGATGGACGTGGAACGCCGGTCTCCGATCGCGGTCCGCGACGGCGCGCGCCGGAACGCAGCGGGGCACAGAGCGCAGGCCCGCCTGAAGCCAACCCCTTCGATTCGCCCCCAGCTGCGCGGGCCAACGCGACCACGCAGACGGCCACCGCCGCCGATTCTGTCACGCCCGCTGCGAAAAGGTCCAGCCCCGCAAGGCCTGCCGAAAAGGCGGCGGCGACCGCCCCCCCCCCGGAGCCGGAGCGCCTCGATGAGACCGGCAAGGAACCCACGGCCCCTGGCTCGACCGCGCCGCCGACGATCGGTGGCGGGGCGGCCCCTGCGGCACTCTTCGATCGCTTCCGCGAGAAGGCGCTCGACAACGACCGCTCGCGCTTCGCGAGCCTCGACGGCACTTCACTGGTCGCCATCGAGGGCAACACCATTCGCATCGGCGCCCCCGCCACCTTTCACGCAGAGCGCCTGCGCCAGCGCATCGACGACCTGGAAACCCTCGCCACGAACCTCTTCGGTCAAACGACGCGAATCACGGTCGAGATCGCGGCCGCGACGACGGCACGGACAGGGAACGGCGAGTCCCGGGAGAAATCGCGTAAGCAACGCCAGGAAGCGCTCAACAGCGAATCCGTCAACCTGGCGATCGAAGTCCTCGACGCCGAGATCGTAGAGATCCGTCCCCTCGGAGAGAACCGATGAACACGAACGAGATGCAGGAGATGATGCAGCGCGCTCAGCAGATGCAGAGCAAGATGGGCGAGCTGCAAGAGGCGCTGACCGCCCGACGATTCGCAGCGAGCGCCGGCGGGGGCATGGTCGAGGCGACCGTTTCGGGCGGGCTGCGCGTGCTCGCGATCGAGATCGAGCCGACCCTCATCCAGGGCGACGATCGGTCGATGATCCAGGATCTCGTCGCTGCCGCAGTGAACGCCGCGCTCACGAAAGCTCAGGAGGCCGTTGCAGAGGAGATGGCCCGAATGCAGCAGTCGATGTTGGCGGGGATTCCAGGAATGCCGGGCCCCCCACCCGGGGCAGGAAGCTGATTTGTCTTCTTCCCCCGCGATGGATCGCCTGGTCGCGAGCCTGAAGCGACTGCCGGGAATCGGTGAGAAATCCGCGACTCGGCTCGCGTATTTTCTGCTGAGCGCGCCCGAAGATCTCTCGCGCGAGCTCTCCGAATCGATCGCCCGCCTCCAGCGCGACACGGTCGTGTGCGGAAGCTGCTACACGCTCTCGGACCGAACCCCCTGCCCCGTCTGCGCCCATCCCGACCGCGATGCCACGATCCTTTGCGTCGTCGAGGAACCCGCGGACATGGCGGCCATCGAACGCAGCGGCGGGTTCAAGGGGATCTACCACGTATTAGGGGGCGCGCTTTCGCCGATCGATGGGATGGGGCCCGAAACGCTGCGCCTCGCTGAACTCGAGCAGCGCGTCGTGCAGGACGGCGTAAAGGAGGTCATTCTCGCCACCAATCCGACGGCGGAGGGCGATGCCACGGCGCATTTTCTGGCGGATCGGCTGCAAAGCGCGACCGCCCGCATTACGAGAATCGCCTACGGCATGCCGCTGGGCGGCGATCTCGAATATGCAGATCACGTCACCGTGAGCCGGGCCATCGAAAACCGACGATTGCTCGCGGACTAGATCCGGGATACCCGCCCGCCGGGCGAGGGCCTCGGGACCCGGGACCCGGACCCCATTCTCACGGGCGAGATTCGGGCCGAACGCGGCGTGACGCCTCCGACGCGTAATGTGGACGGCCCACTCGGGAAAAACCGGGGCCTGCAGCCCAAAAACCACACTGCGCGCCTAAAGCCAGGCCGAACGGCGGCCGATCCCTTTCGAAGCAACCGAGCCTTCGAGTCGGAGGTCGTGCTTGCCGGGGACTCCCCACGCGGGGTAAGCTGGCAAAAGGGTCCATTTCCCGGACGTTTACAGAGGCAAATGCCGATGATGGAATCCCAGCTCGTGATGCGGCAGGAGGACTTCGACCGAGTCCTCGCGATCGTCCAGAAGCTGGTCCGAGATGCCAACGCCAAGAGCGTCTTCGTGGTCGACAAGGCCGGTCAGCTCGTGAGCGAGGCCGGCGAGTTGCAGGGCATCGACAGTACCAGCCTCGCGAGTCTGACCGCGGGCTGCGTCGCCGCAACGGGCGGCCTCGCCAAGATCGTGGGCGAAGAAGAATTCCCGATCCATTTTCATCAGGGCCAGCGCGACAACCTGCACATGAGCCTGGTCGATCAACGAATGATCCTCGTCGTCGTCTTCGACGAACGAAGCTCCCTCGGGCTGGTTCGCCTGCGCGTCAAGAAGGCCGGCAACGGGCTCGCCAAGGTCTTCGAAGAAATTCGGAAAAAAACGGAGAGCGAAGCTGAAACCGCCACCTCGCCCTTCGCCGAAATAACGGACGACGACATCGACAACCTCTTTTCCGACTAGTCGGAGGGGATCTTGCGGCGACGCCTCAGGATCTTCTCGAGCTAGCTGAATCACTCTCTCTTTCGCGAAGAAACGGACAGCACCCCATGTCTTTCATCAACTACAGCTCGAGAGAGATCAACTGCAAGATCGTCTACTACGGCCCCGGTCTCTGTGGCAAGACGACGAATCTGCAGCATATCTATCTGAAGACGAACCCCGACGTGAAGGGGAAGATGATCTCGCTTGCGACGGAGACGGAGCGCACGCTCTTCTTCGACTTCCTACCGCTGGCGCTCGGTGAGATCCGTGGCTTCAAGACCCGCTTCCACCTCTACACGGTCCCTGGCCAGGTCTTCTACGACGCGAGTCGCAAGTTGATCCTGAAGGGTGTCGACGGCGTCGTCTTCGTCGCTGACAGCCAAGTCGAGCGCATGGAAGCCAACGTCGAGAGCCTCGACAATCTCCGGGTGAATCTCAAAGACCAGGGTTACGACCTGAACCAGATTCCCTACGTGATCCAATACAATAAGCGCGACCTCCCGAACGCGGCGCCACTCGAAGAACTCCAGCGACTCTTGAACCCTCAGGGCGCACCGGAATTCGAGGCTTGTGCCACGACCGGGGCAGGCGTCTTCGAAACGCTCAAGGCAACCGCGAAGGGCGTGTTGGCCGATCTCAAGAAGATGGGCGGCTGAGTTCGATCGATCCGAGGCGCGATTCGGAATCGGTGAGAACGCCAGTCCTGGACCTCGATCTAGAGGGCCCTCCTGCTTCGATCCCCGTTGGCGATGGATGCATCCGCCCACGGGCTGTGCTGCACTCCTGCATTCCCGCCCAAACGATTTCGGCGGCAGGAGAGGAGAGCACGACATGTCGCATACGGTGATCGCGGATTTTAAATGCAACGAGGGCCGGGGCGCCGGATTCCTGAAGACCCTGCAGGAGGCCCTTCCGGACACGCGCGCCTTCGAAGGCTGCGAGCTGGTCGAGGTCTACACCGACGCGGACAACGCGGACCGCATCTTCCTCTACGAAAAGTGGGCGACACGCGAGAACCACGGGGCCTATATGGCCTGGCGCGCGGAGAACGGCATGGCTGAGATGATGGGACCCTATATCTCCGATGCCCCGCAGATCGTACACCTGAAATCGGAGGACTGATCCGGCCCGACGCCAACCCTTTTCAGGGAGCGGAAGGACGCCGGTCGGGGAATCGCGCAAGCGCCTCGTCGACCGGCACCCCAGTCGACTTCGCCACCATCGACAACATCGTGTACTGCCCGACGACGAAGGGAATCTCCACGAGCTGTGGCTCATCCCATGTCTCGGCGAGTGCCAGCCAGGTTTCATCACTGAGATCCTGGGTCTTGTGTAGCTCGTCCGCCGCGCGGATCAGGACAGATTCTTCAGCGTTCCAACCGGGCTCGGGTGCGCCCCCCGCCAGTCGCTCGATCTCTGCCTCCGCCAGGCCCGCTTCGAGTCCGTAGCGCGTGTGGTGTCCCCATTCGAAATCCGATCGACAATTCCAGGCCGTGCGAAGGGCCAGAATTTCGGAGGCACGCCGCGGGAGCACGCCATTCGCGAGCGCGGTCGAGAACTTGAGCATCGACTCGAGCAGGTGGGGATGTCTGGCGACCGTGCCCAGGATCTGGGGGGGACGATGATCGGGATCGCCAGCGAGGTCGTCCGGGATGATGCGCGACGCACGCTCCATCACGCGGCCTCTTCATCTGCGAGACCGAGCTGAACGGCCTGGCGACCGCGCCATTTCCCGACCTTGCGATTGATGTCGTTGGCGGCCACGTAGAGCGACGGCACCAGGAAGAGCGTCACTCCCGACGAGAAGGCGAGGCCCCAGCCGAGCGCGAGGGACATGGGCGACATGATCGCGTCGTAGCCCCCGAATCCATAGGCCGTCGGCATGACCCCGCAGAAGGTCGACAGGCTCGTCACGAGAACCGGACGCAAACGCGTCACGAAGGCCTCGATGACGACATCGTTGCGTTCCTTCCCGCCCGCGCCTCGCCGCAGACCGCGCTGCGCTTGATGGACTGCATCGACCATGACGATCGAAGCATTCACGACGACCCCGGAGAGGCCGATCACGCCGATCAGCGGGAGCAAGGAGAAATTCATCCCGTGCAGCCAGAACGTGAGCACGACGGAGACCGCGGCGAAAGGTACGACCGCGATCACGAAGAAGGCTTCGAGAAACGACCCGAGCATGATCGCGATCACGGCTCCGATCCCGAAGAAGACGACCACAGCGACGAACCCAAGATCCCCGATCGCCCGACGGGATTGAACGACCTCGCCGGCGATCTCCAACTCGACATCCGTGCGACCCGCATAACGTGGCAGGAATTCTCTTTCGATCCGCTCCGCGATGGTCGTGCCGGTCTCACCCGTATCCGGATCGAGGCCGGCTGTGACCGACGCGGAGCGCCTTCCGTTTCGATGCTGGATCTTCGCGAGCGCGGGCACCTCGACCGGGTCGACGACATCTCGCAACAACACGAGATCTCCGCGTCGATTCCTGACGGGCATCTCCAGGAGCGCGTCGATCGAGCGCCGCGCCGCGGGTTCGAGCGATACACGAATTTCGGTGGTCTCGTCGAGGTCACGAATTTCGGAGGCGACCGAGCCGTAATAGGCCGCCTTCAGGGTCAACCCGAGATCCCGTGCATCCAGCCCCTGCCGCGCGAGACGCTCGGGATCGGGGTTCAAGTCGATCTGGCGCATCCCCAGTCTTTCATCGACCGTAATATTGGTCACACCCTCGATGGAATGAAGGAAATCGGAGAGCGCCAGCGCCGTTTGACGTCGAATGACGTCATCGTCAGCCAAAACGAAGACATCTACGGGTTCGAGGCCGGGCGGGCCGTCGACCGCCGCCTCGTAGATGAGCTCGGCATCCAGGGGCGTAGCCAGGCGCACGAGCAGAAGCTTCATCCACTCCGCCGAGTTCTTCGTCTTCTTCTTGAGATCGAGGTGAACCGTGATGACCGCCTCGTTCTCAGCGGACCCGTATTCGCGGTCGAAGGCCTGGGCGTCCATATGCCCGACTCGGGAGGTGAGCGCCAGGAGATCGGGCCCCATGATCCCGGGCAGCTGTGCCTGAATCGCATCGGAGGCGGCTTCGGTCCTCTCGATCGGTGTCCCCGGTGGCATGCGGACCTTGATCGCAAATCCCGGGGAGGACTCCTGCGGGAAGAACTCGAATTCGATCCGCGGAAGGACGAAGAGGGAGATCGCGATGAAGATCGCAGAGAACACGGCGATCACCTTGCCGCGGTTCGGAAGCTGACGATGGAGTGCCTTGCGATAGCGATCCTCGATCGCGAGCACGAAGGCACGCTTGGGTCTTGGTCGGGCATCGCCTCGGACCATCGACATATGTGCGGGCAGGATCAGGAAGCTCTCGAGCAATGAGAGAGCGAGCGCAAGACAGACCACCGCGGGGATCTGCCAGATGACCTTCCTCGGCATTCCGCCGATCGCCAGGATCGGGGCAAAGGCGAGCAGGGTCGTCGCCGCCGAGGCAATGACGGGCCGAGCGACCATCATCGTCCCCGAAATCGCCGCATCCGTGGGCCCCAGACCCTCCTGTCGACGCAGAAGCACCTTCTCGGCCACGACGACTGCATCGTCCACGAGCATGCCGAGCACGATCACGAAGGCGATGGTCGAAACGAAATTGATCGTCATGCCCACCTGAGGCATCAACGCGATCACGCCGAGGATCACGAGCGGCACACCGAGGCAAACCCAGATGGCCGCGGAAGGGGCGAGGAAGAGGAATACGATGCACGCGACCAGACTGAGCCCCATGATGCCGTTGCTCGCGATCACGCTCAGCCGATTCGACATCTCGTAGGAGGCGTCGTTCACGATCGTGGCCGACACCCCCGGCGGCAATTCGAGTGTTTCGAGCGCCCGCGCGATCTCGTTCCGCGTCTCGATCATGTCGGCGTCGGCTTTCTTGATCGCGACGAGCGAGAGACCGGGGCGCCCATTCGTCCCGGCGATCAATCCGACATCCTCGCGCCCGAGTTCGAGGCGTGCGACATCACGCACCCGAATAGGCGCAGCATCATCGAAACGCAGGATCGTCTCGCCGACTTCGCCGGGATCTTCATAGCGGCCCCACATGACGACCTGGCGCCGATTTCCGGCGCTCTCGAGGATCCCCCCAGTGTCGGAGACGTTGCGCCGTTCAATCGCCCGACTGACGTCGAGAATCGTGACGCCGTGGGAACGTGCCGCCTCGGGATCCATCAGGACCCGAAGCTCTGGATCCGGCAGACCGATGGTCTTGACCTCCCCCACCCCCGCAAGGCGCAAGAGCGCCCGCTCGATCACCTTCTCCGCAGCGACGAGCGCACCTTTCTCCCCCGAGACCGCGACCTCGAGCACCGGTTGTTTGGCCGGCTCGATGACGATGACCCTGGGATCGTCGCGCATGTCGCTAGGGAAATCCCGAATCGAATCGATTGCGTTCCGGATCTCACGCTCTTTCTTGTAGATGTCCTCGTCCGAGGTGTCATCGTCGATCTTGATCGTCGTCACCGACCGATTGTCGGTCACGATCGTCGTGTAGCTCTCGAGGCCGTCGAGATCCCCGAGCTCATCTTCGATCGGAATCGTGACCTTCGTCTCGACATCACGAGCTGCAGCACCCGGCAAGGACGCCGTCACGAGGTAGAGGGGCATCGACGCGTCGGGAAATCCTTCGACGTTCGTCCGGATCGTCGCCAGCAGGCCGAGCATGATCACGGCCAGGGTGATGACGTTGACGAGTAGATGCCGCTCCACGAAGAAGCGGACGATTCGCTCCATCGGCTACTCCTTCGCGGCGAGCGGGGCGTGGGGAGCAGCGTGGGTCGGCATCGGCTCGGGAGCCGGCGCGCGGGTCTCGGGAGGGCGTTCATCCTCTCCGTCGATCAGAACCGCCGTACCGTTGGCGAGCGCGAATTGTCCATCCCAGATCACGCGGTCGCCCTCTTCGAGTCCTTCGAGGATTTCGACCCATTGCCCCTGGCTGCGTCCGGTTCGCAGGCGACGCGAACGCGCGACGGCGGCCTCGCCCTCCCCTTCGACGATGAAGACCTCTGCGTTTCCAGCGCGTCGCAGGAGCGCCGCTCGGCGGGCGAGCAACCTCGGTTGCTCGTCGGGATCGGGCAGCTCGATCTGGGCGACGAGGCCGTCGCGCATGCGACCCTCGGCATCGTCCATCCACAGCTCTATCCCGTAGGTCCCGTCCTTGCTGGCCGCCACACGCCCAACGCTCTCGAGCGTCGCTTCTAAGATCGTCCCGCCGAGGTCGGCAAAACTCACGCGCGCCTTCGTGCCCGGTGCGAGTCGCGCCGCCTCGCGAGCCGTCACACCTCCAAAAATGCGAACCCGTGACAGATCGACGAGGGTCGCGACCGGCGTTCCCACCGAGACGAAATCGCCCACATTCACCGCGATCGAATCCACTGTGCCGTCGAAGGGTGCCGCGATCCGCGTGTCCTCGAGATTGCGACGGGCCGTATCGCGCGCCACCTCCGAGAGGGTGATCTCGTCCCGCGCGCGATCGACGGCGTAGCGCAGATCGTCGTGTTGCTGACTACTGATCGCCTTCTGGGCGAGGAGCCTTTCGCCGCGCGCGAATTCGCGTTCCGCGTGGCGCAGCACGGTCCGCGCTGCGGACAGGGAAGCTTGCGAGCGTCGCAGCGCCAACTCGAATCGCGAGGACTCGAGTTCAACGATCTTCCCTCCGGCTTCGATTGAAGCGCCGGGTTCGACGACGCGGGCCAGAACACGCCCCTGGGTTTCCGCGGTAATCGTGGCTCGATGGAATGCGCGTACCGTCCCGGTGACGCGATCGCCCGCCGCGAGTCTCGCTAGGCGGACCGGCTCGACTCGAACGCGAAGCCGCGTTTTGGGCGCTTCCAGGGGATTCGCTGTCGAGTCGGACGTATTTGCGGCGTTCGAATCGCCACAGCCGATATTGGGCAGGGCGATCACGAGGGTCGCGAAGAAGGCAAACGCCAATCTCGCCGATCGGAGGGCGGGCCGATCGCGATTTCGCGACGAGGTCTGCGGCTGGGAGGCCTGAATCTGCATTGCGAACGAGCTCATCGTTCGTCCTCCGTTTGGGCGCGGAGTGCATAATCGAGAAATTTCTGATTGTGCTCGATCAGTCGATTGGGGAAATCGCCATCGAGCCGGAGACCGATCTGATCGCCGACGATGGGTAGCATCAAAAAGGGGAAGCCCGCGAGGCTGGCGATCGTGATGGCGAGCATTCGCGGGTCGAATTCCTCACGAATCACGTGCCGCGCCTGTTCCGCCTCCAACCAGCTGATCAGCTGTTTCAGCGGCCCCTCCGCGATCGTCTCGGCGATGAATTCCCCGATCGCGGAACTCCCCCTCAGGACTCCCTCGCGCATGATCAGTCGCGGCAACCAGGGGTCGGCGGCGATCGCGGAAACCTGGATCCGGACCAGCTCCTCGATCCGGTCACCGCCCGTTCGATCCGGATCGCTGATCAGCGCGCGCACCTGGGACCCGATCCGATCGAAGGCGCGCTGGAACATCGCTTCGTAGAGCCCCTGCCGATCGCCGAAGTAGTAGGCGATCATTCCCGAACTCACGTCGGCACGCGACGCGATCTCGCGAAGCCCGCAGGCATCGAACCCCTGCTCGACGGCGAGTTCCGTCGCGGCATCGAGCAGCCGATCCCGAACCTCTTTGGCCTCGCTCTCGGATTGACGAGGTCGGCCAGGGCGTCGTGCGGTGGGCGGACTGCGATGGGGGTCGGGGGACATCGAATATAAATTAATCAAACGTTCGATTAATTCAAGTCATTTTCTCGCGGAATCGGTTCCGAGCTGGAACCCACGCGAATCCAGCCGGATACACTCCGCTCCATGCCCCTCGCCGATGCCGCCGGTCAGAAACTCTTCTACGAAATCCATGAAGCAGAAGATCCCGACCCCGAGCTGCCCCCGCTGGTCCTTGTCACCGGAATGGGCGGCCGCTGCGAAGGCTGGCTTCCCTTTCAGGTGCCAACCCTGCGCGCCCGTCGCCGGGTCCTGATCTACGACCACCGTGGGGTCGGCCTGAGCGAGGAAGCGGACGCCCCCTACACGACGACGGACCTGGCGCGGGATCTGGTCGGCTTGCTGGAAGCGCTCGGAATCGAGCGGATCGATGCGGCGGGCTATTTCCTCGGCGGCATGACGATCCAGGAGGCGGCGCTCGCCTCGCCCGCCCTCTTCCGCCGACTCGTGTTGATCGGCTCGTGGGCCCGGCCGGACGCACGACGCAGCCTGCTGCTCAGGGAGTGGGCGTCACTCGCCCGCGCGGGCATCTCCGCCGCTTCGATGACGCGCCAGCGCTTGATCTGGACCTTCAGCGACGAAGCGCTCGAACACACGGAATTGATCGATCCCGGGGTCGCTCGCCTCGACGACGGGAAGACACCGCTCACGGGCGAGCGCTTCGCGAAACAATGTGATGCCTGCGTCTCCCACGACACCCTGGACCGGCTCTCGCGCCTCGAACATCCGACCCTGACACTATGCGGCCGGCGCGACCACCTCACCCCACCCAAATTCGGTCGGGCGATCGCCGAAGCGATGCCGAACGCGCGCGACGTCGCGCTCTCCTATTGCGGACACGCCTGCATGATCGAACGCCCCGAGCGCTTCAACGAAATCGTTTCGCATTTCCTCGATGAGCCCGAAACCGGCAGCTGAGGATATCGGAGAAGGAAAAGTGCTTCAGCGCGTTCGGAAGCTGAGAATCGGCAGGCTTTCGCCGAGAACGGGCGAAGCGGCGACGCAGCGGCGCAGGGCGGCACCCGTCAGACCAGCATCCCCCGCGACCAGGACCCGATTGTCGTAATCCTCGATCTCGATCGACACGATCGACCCGAATTCTTCTCGCATCGCCCGAGCGACCCGTCGGTGTTCGTCGAGGGTATTGCTCACGAAGACACCCCCTCGCGAGAGCCGGGCGCGAACCAGACGATGCGCGGGTTCCGGAATCCAATCGGGTTTGTGGACATCATCGCCATGCCCGATGAACACATCCTCGAGGATCGCGTCGAAGCGCCCCCTGGCCCTTTCGAGCCACGCGAGCGCATCCCCGATCTCGACGCGAATCTCGAGGGCATCGAGTTCGAGATGGGCTCGTGCGAGGCGCACGACTTCGCGATCGAGTTCGACGCCGACGATCTCCGCCCGCGGCGCGAGCGCCCGCGCCAGTCGGGCCACCGACCCACCGCCGAGCCCCAGAATCAGGATGCGGCGGCGACGTTTGGGCGCGAGCCAAAGGATCGGAGCGGCGATCGCGTCCCAGACACAATGCGTCGCGACCTGACCGGATCGATAGAAAGACGCGAAGGTCTCGTCGACCACGAGCGTCTTCGTGTCGCCGCGCCGATCGATCCGCACCCGCGGCCTTTCCTCGCGCGCACGCCCGCCATAGGATCTCGCCATGTCCGCCCCCCTCTTCGACGGCCTGCCGCCCACCGGGCGCAACGATGCCGCAAACCACGCCGTCGTGCGCGTGGCGCTGCCCGTGCCGATCGACCGACTCTTCGACTATCGGCTCCCCCCCTCCTGCGCGCTCGCCCTCGAGCGCCCGCCCTCGGCGGGGGGGGCCCCCCGCGGGGGGGGCGCCCCCCCTCCCGGCCGGGA
>PBFW01000067.1 GCA_002719955.1 Deltaproteobacteria bacterium
CAGGCCAGCCAGCAGCGCGTGAATCGAGAGGGCCGTCAATACGGCGTAGGCGGCCAGCGCATCCTGATGATGTTCCGCGATCCGAGCGAAGCGTTCGCCCGACGGGGCGTGGACTTCTTCGTGGGCGTGTTCCGGCAGCAGAACGTGTTCGACGAGCAGCATGAAGATGAACGCGAATCCCGCGAGCGCAAACGCCATCGGGTAATCCCAGCCGAGCCCATGCCAGATCCGGTCCGCATCGGGAAGCATGTGGACGATTCCGGCGGCGAGGAAGACACCGGCGGCGAACGCGTTGCCCCAGCCGAGCAGACGATCGTTGCGCGCCGCGTTCTTCCGCAGCAGGGGAATCGCACCCCCCGCGGCACCGGCGGCGAGGATTGCGATCAGGAGTACGAGTTTGACGCCAAACACCGTCTTTCAGACCACCTCTTGTCGAAGTAGGGAGATTCCTTCGCTCGGGATCGGCTCCTCATCGCACGCGAATCGTTCGATGGCCGCCGCGTCGAAGCGATGACCGTCGTAGACCGCGACGATCACACGATCGCCGCGGTCGAGAAAAGTCGTTTCACCAAATTCCGTGTAGCGCGTGGCGCCGATGCTGATCAGTGCCTGGGCCGGCCGGCCGCCGACGGCGAGCCACTTGGAAATATTTTCGAGCGGGCCCTCGTCGATCTGATCATTCAGTCTGGAGATCAGCCATGCGCGGAGCGGACCATACATGTAGCGATAGCTCGAGACCGGAGAGTTGACGCCATATTCGACGAGCTCGTTCGCGCGGAACAGATAGGAGGCGATTCGGTAGTCGTCGAGTACGCCGCCTCTTTCGAAGCGATCGATCGAGATCGACTGGGCGGCGGTTCCCTTGCTCTCCGGACCCCAATTCTTTTTCTCGCTGATCTTCCTGGCCCCCTCGCGACGAATCGAACAGTCGTTGTGGGCCATCGCCTCGCGCGGAAGAAGATCGATGACCCGCTCGTGCTCATAGACGAGGTCGCAGAGCAGGGAGACCTCCGGTTCGATCTGGTGTCTTTCGTCTTCGGAGCCGAGTCGAATGCGGTCGCTCGAGATGGGGCAGACATGCAGGAAATGATCGACTTCACCCGAGCTGTCCCGAGAGCCGGCTGGAACATAGAAAGGGAAGATGCCCTTCGGTGCTGACGCGTCCGCGACGACGAGATCCTTGAAATCGTCGGCTTCTCCGGCCTGTTCGAGATGACCCGCGAAGTTGCCCGCGACGCCGAGCCCGATCACGCGTTCCCAATCCACCCGCTCTTCCTCCCGCCGGACCTCACCGCCTCCGAGCGGCCGGCGGCTCGGCACAAAAAGTGAAACGCCCGATCGTTTCTGCCGGGACGGCGGGCGATCGGGCGGCTGGAGTCTAGCAGGGCCCCGGTCGGGTTCTCGTCCAGCGAATGCGGCCTGTGCGGGTGATCAGCCTGCGAGAAAGCGGGTCGCTACGGAGGCGTGGAGCGCTGTGCCGAGCACCATCGCTTCTTCGTCGAGCATCATCTGGCTCGAGTGGCAGGGTGCCGGATTCTCCATCCCCGGCGGCCGTACGCCGAGCAGCAGCATTACGCCCGGTGCGCGGCCGAGGACGTACGAAAAATCCTCGGTGCCCATGATGGCTGTCGGAAGAGCGATGATCGTGTGCTCGCCGAGCAGCTCGCCCGCCACGCCCCGGGCGAAGGACTCAAAGTCGAGATCGTTGACCAGAACGGGATAACCCCCGCTGATCTCGACGCGGGCTTCGGCGTTGTGGGTGCGGGCGATCCCCTCGGCAATCCGCGGCACGCCTTCGATCATCGATGCGCGCGTCTTGTCGGAGAGCGCGCGCATCGTGCCGCTCAGTGCGACGCGATCGGCAATCACATTATTCGTCGTTCCAGCGTGAAATTGGGCGATGGTCAGAACGCCGGGGTCCGTCGCGGGAATCTGCCGCGTCACGAAAGATTGGAGCGCCTGGACGATCTCACAGGCGATCGGGATCGGGTCGATGCAATCGTGGGGCATCGAAGCGTGGCCTCCGCGTCCGCGAACCTCGATCTCGAAATCATCGAAGGAGGCCATGATCGCGCCGGGCTTCGTCCCGACCATCCCCGTCGGAATCTGTGGGGCGACATGCATCGCGAAAGCGGCGTCGACCGTGGGCATCCCCTCGGCGAGCATGATTTCCGCACCGCCATAGGATTCTTCGCCC
This sequence comes from Deltaproteobacteria bacterium, assembly GCA_002719955.1. Classification (GTDB taxonomy): domain Bacteria; phylum Myxococcota_A; class UBA9160; order UBA9160; family UBA4427; genus UBA4427. The sequence goes on from PBFW01000067.1 coordinate 2,198, forward strand.
GGTTGGAACATGAAGACGATCTCGCCCGCCAACTCGTCTCGGCGTGCGCAGAGCAGACGCGCCGCCCCCGCGAGCATCGCTACATGCGCATCGTGTCCGCAGGCGTGCATGCGGTCGGCATGTCTGCTTCGAAAGGGCAGATCCGTCTCTTCGGGTATGGGCAGGGCGTCCATGTCCCCCCGTAGGAGCAATCGCTTTCCGGGTCGCCCACCGCGCAGGGTCGCCACGATTCCACTCGTCTTCGCGTGCAGTGCGATCCCGAGGTCGAGGTCCGCGAGATCGTCGAGGATCTTCGTCCGGGTCGCCGGTGTCTCGAGGCCGAGTTCGGGATCCTCGTGAATTCGCCGGCGCAGATCGACCACACGCGGATGGAGGTGCTTCGCTTCTTCGAGCAAGACCTGGAGACGGGTTTGGGGATCGAGATCCTCTGACACGGCGGAATCCTTTCTCGGTCGCGATGGACTCGGTCTAGCTCTTGTTTCGTCGGGTCGGTAGGCTCGACGATAGCCTGGACGTCGTCAGCACGGGGGCTGGGGATTCGGGCGGGGGACGCGTGATGATGGACCTGGGTCGACTGGATCTCCTGCAGATTACGCTCATCGTCCGTGATCTTGCAGCGGTCGAGAGGGCCTTCGAAAGCGTCCTGGGCCTGCGTGTCGCCTATCGCGATCCGAGCGTCGATCTCTGGGGACTCGAGAATATCGTCCTGCCGATGGGCACGACCTTCATCGAGGTCCTCTCGCCCAGACGTGACGACACTGCGGGGGGGCGGCATCTCGAGCGGCAGGGCGGTGACGCCGGCTACATGGTGATCCTGCAGACGCGCGACCTTGCCCCTTGGCGCGAGTGGATCGGCGCGCTCGGATTGCGGATCGCCTTCGAGGCCGAGACGCGCGATCCGGACAAGGGTCAGGACTGGTCCGGGATCCATCTCCATCCCAGCGACACGGGGGGCATGATGATCTCCCTCGACCGACCGGATCCGCCGGAATCGTGGGCGGGCGCGGGGCCCCGCTGGCGTGATTTCATCTGTCAGGATGTCGTCGATGGCCTGGTTGGGATCGAACTTCGTAGCCCCGATCCGACACGGCTGTCGTCGCGCTGGGGCGAGGTGCTCGGGCGTTCGGTTGACGATCGAGGCCGGATCGCACTCGATCGGGGCACGATCGGGTTTCGAGAAACGCTGGCGGGAGAGATCGAGGGACTTTCGGCGATCGAGCTTCGCGCGACGAATCGCGAGCGGGTCGGGGGTCGAGTCGATCTCGCCGGGGTCGAGTTCAGACTGGTCTGATTCGACTCCGGCGTTTCACGTGGGCACTCGTCCACGAAAGCAAGTTCTGTACTGGACGAATGGAGGGGGATGAGGCGATGTCAACCGCGTTGGTGATCGGAGTGGGTTCGGAAAACGGTGTTGGCGGGGCCCTCTGTCGACGTTTTGCGCGCGAGGGATTGTATGTCGTCGCCGCGGGCCGAACCGAAGAAAAGCTGGCGGGGGTGACGGCGTCCATCCGTGCGAGTGGCGGCGATGCCAGTTATGCGGTCGCGGACGCGACGACATCGAGCGGAATTGCGCGCTATTTCGACGCGGCGGAAGAAATCGCCGGAGTGCCCGAACTCGTCGTCTACAACGTGGGGAACAACCGTTTCTCACCGCTCGTCGAGATGACCGATCAGTTCTTCGAAGACCTCTGGCGTATCTGCTGCTTCGGCGGTTTTCTGGCGGGTCGGGAAGCAGCCCAGCGGATGATTCCGGCGGGGGGTGGGACGTTGATCTTCACTGGCGCGACGGCATCGATGCGCGCGAGGCCTCCCTTTACGGCCTTTGCCTCTGCGAAGGCCGGGTTGCGTGCCGTCGCACACGGGATGGCGAGGGAATTCGGCAAACAGGGGCTGCATGTCGGCCATGTCGTGATCGACGGAGTGATCGACGGTGAGCAGGTCAATTCGCGGCTCCCGCTGCTGAAGGAGCACCTGGGCGAGGGGGGAATGCTTCAACCCGATGATATCGCCGAGGCGTATTGGATGTTGCATCGACAACCGCGGAGCGCCTGGACCCTCGAACTCGATGTGAGGCCAGATCGCGAGTCTTTCTGACCGACCGGTCAGAAGGACGTCGAGAATCTTGCCCCGATCATCCCCGCCGGATCAGTGTGCCCGTTCCGAGCCCGCCACCACAACACATCGTGACGAGGCCGTGTTCCTTGTCGGTGCGTTCGAGTTCGTGGAGCGCTTTCGTCAAGAGGATCACACCGGTTCCGCCGAGGGGATGTCCGAGCGCGATCGCGCCGCCGTTGGGGTTGACCCTGTCCATGTCGGGGTCGAGCTCCTGGGCCCAGGAGAGTACGACCGAAGCGAAGGCCTCGTTGATCTCGGTGACGTCGATCTCTCGCATGCTCAAGCCGTTGTCGCGCAGGAGTTTTTGGGTCGCGTAGATCGGTCCGGTGAGCATCAGGACCGGGTCCGAGCCCACCAGGCAGGTGTCGACGACCGTTGCCCTGACCCTCAGGCCGAGGGTGTTGGCCTTCTCTCGGGTCATCAGGAGAAGGGCACCCGCACCGTCCGAAATCTGTGAGGACGATCCGGCGGAGTGCACGCCATCGGGCATATTCGTCTTGAGGCCGCCGAGGGCCTCGAGCGTCGTTTCGCGCAGACCGCCGTCGCGGTCGACGAGCTGGGTCTCTTTGGTCGGTTTGCCGTCTTTGAAGCCGACGGGTGCCTCGATCGGAAGGATCTGTGACGCGAAGCGATCCTCCGCCCAGGCTGCCGCGGCCAATTCCTGGGAACGCAGACCGAATGCATCGGTTTGTTCACGCGTGATCTCCCACTGCTTGGCGATTCGCTCGGCAGCGTCGAATTGCGAGGTGAACTCGTGATGGGCCCAATAATTCTTGTTGACCGGTGCGCCGACCGGCGTCTCCTTCGGGATCGTCGAGCCCATCGGTATCCGGCTCATCAATTCGATCCCACAGCCCATCGCGACGTCGACCACGCCCGACGAGACGAGGGCGAAGGCGAGGTTCGTCGCCTGCTGGGAGGATCCGCATTGGGTATCGACCGTCGTCGAGGGCACTCCGATCGGGAGACCCTGGGCGAGCCAGGCGTTGCGCGTCACATTCATCGTCTGCATGCCGACCTGGCCGACACAGCCCCCGATCACCTGGCCGATTTCATTTGGATCGATTCCTGCTCGACGGATGACTTCCGATTGAACGAGCCCGAGCAGATCGATCGAGTGCATCGCGGCGAGCGCGCCATTGCGCTTGCCCAGGGGACTTCGGACGGCTTCTACGACGACGACTTCACGCATGCGGGGGAACCTTTCCACGGGGGTTCGTGAATCGGGCGGATGCAGACGGACCCGAGATTCAAAGAAGGCGTACGGTACGGAACCCGGCGGGCCGAGGCCAATCAGCGATGCGACTCGGGCTCGCTCCAGTCGACCGTTGCGCTCTCTTCCCAACCGTACCGAATCGCCCGTGCCTCGATCCGGCGACCCCGTTCGAGCGGGAGGGGTTGGTCGTAGAGTCGCCATCGCCCCCCCTCGATCCGATATCCGATCGATGCCCCGGGGCTGGCGGATTGCAGGACGAGTCCATTCGCATTTCGTGAAAAGCTGGGGGCGTCGGTCTGCAATCTCTGGGCGTTGGGCTGGAAGCGCTCGACCATTCGCCCTTCGGCTTCATCGCTCCAGTCGGGCACTCGCGTTCGCCACTCGGCGTAGGCCTCGCGCATGCGTTCGAGTTCATCTCGATAGTCGGGGTCGCGCGAGACGTCCCGCAATTCGAAGGGGTCGCGGTCGAGATCGAAGAGGCGCTCCTCGCCCGGGGCTTCGAACCAGCGCCGCTGATCCGCATTGAGTCGGCCCGCTGCAAATTCGCGATGGAGCGCGCGCATGATCTCGAGATTGTCTCGAAACGTCGAGGGATGGCCGCCCGGAAGGTCGGGGTGACGGCTGCGGATATACTTGAAATGTTCGTTGCGGACCGCGCGTTGCCGATCGACCGTGTCATCGATTCGATCCCGCGAGGCGAAGACGAACTCACGCGCCGGTTTCGAGGGATCGGAAAAATCCTGTCCCTGCAGATGTTCTGGAAGCGCGATACCGGCCAGCGAGAGAATCGTCGCGGTGAGGTCGACGAAACTGATGAGACGTTCGTCGGTCTCTCCCGCCCGCAGACCCTCCGGCCGAAGCGCGCTCGGCCAGCGGATGATCATCGGGACCCGGATCCCCGCGTCGTAGAGGTCGCGCTTGGCGCGCGGCAGGCCGTCGCCGTGGTCGGCCGTCCAGATCACGATCGTCGATTCAGTCAGGTGGTCGTGCTCGAGCCGGGCGAGGATGTCGCCGACCTGCGCATCCATGATCTGGATATTGTCGTATTGACGGGCGATCGCCGCTCGCACCTCTGGCATATCCGGGTAATAGGGCGGGATCTGCACGTGGGTCGGGTCGGTCGTTACGACGGAGTCAGTCCATCCCCAACGTTCATAGGCTTGCATGGCCTGCATCAGGAAATGGAAGACGCCTCGCGGCCAGGTCCCGAGCGGTTCGAAGAGGCCACTTTCGTGGGTGACCATGTAATTGATCATACCAAAGAAGGGTTGACCGGACTCGCGATCGGCCCATTGCCCCTCGTTGTCCTCCGCGTCCCAGATCGTGAAGGGGCCGCTCGCGGAGAGCGGGCCGCTGAATTGATAGTCGAGCTTGTGGTGTTGATAGGTGAAATAGCCGGCGCGTCGCAGCAACTCGGGGAAGGCCTTGGCTTCGGGCGGAGGAACCGCGAAATAGCCTCCCCCGGGTCGTGTCGAGGTGCGCATATGCTGGGTTCCGGTCGAGATCTGGTGCATGCCGAGGATCAGGGCGGCGCGGCTGGGCGCGCAAACCCCGGCCGTGGTGAAGACGTTCGGAAATCGGACCCCCTCCGATGCCAATCGATCGAGATGGGGCGTGCGTGCGACGGTGTCCCCAAAGGCGCCGACCCGCGGGCTCATGTCCTCTGCGACCAGCAGGAGGATATTCGGCTGCGCGACGGGATGCCCGCTGGCTGGAGGGGCTGTCTCGGCCGATGAACCGGATGGGGAAGGACCGGAGATGCCGCAAAGGATCGCGAAGATCAGGATCCGACTGGGCGTGAATCCGACTTGCCCCCTCGTGCCGCTATTCAATCGGTCGCTCTGCGCCCAGCGTCGACGCATCGAATTCATTGAAGAAGAGCTTCGAATCGACGGACGCCCGCGGTGGCCGTCCGTATTTCCCGAGTGGCCAGCCGATCGGGATCATGGCCGCGCTCGGAATATTATCCGGCAACCCGAGCATTCGATCGCATTCCTTGCCGAAGGAAAGGTGGAGCATGGTAAACGAAGCGCCCAGTCCCACCGCGCGACACGCGAGCAGGATATTCTGGGTGCAGGGAAAGAGGGCCTGACTCTGGCGTTCGCCGCGTCGTGTGAAGCCCGCGATGAAGAGAAGGACAGGCACCTCGTCGAGGTGCTCCGCGAGATGGAGCGCCGACCGCATATTGCGCATCAGCGGTTGCGGAAAATGCTCCCGCTCGCCGCGCTCGATCGAGGGCTGGATATAATCTCGGAAGACGGGCAGATAGCGTTCTGCGACCCATCGTCGCTTGTCCCGATCATCGACGGCGACGAAGACCCAGGGCTGTCTATTTCCGCCGCTCGGTGCGAAAGTCCCCGCCTCACAGACCTTGCGGATCAGGGCGCGCGGGACCGGATCCGGCTTCAGCCGGCGAATCGACCGGGTCGTTCGGATGCCCTCTAGCAGGGGGATCTCCTCGCCGAGCGCTTCGAGGTCGGCCTCCGCAGGGAATTCGCTCATCTCGTCTCCATTCGCCTTCAATGGGGAGCGAGGATAGCGCGGCGCAGATCCACCCATGGCCGCTATCCTCGGCCGCCGGTCGTGCGGCGCGCCTCGCCGCCGACCGGCTCAGGAGGGGACGGTAATGGCTTCGCAGAAGACCTCGAAGAAACCCGTGAAGGAGGTCTCGAAGATCTTCGATTCCGCCCGTTGGCAGGAGGTCCCCGGCTTCGAACTCGAGGACATTACCTATCACCGCGCCATCGATCAGGGCACGGTTCGGATCGCCTTCGATCGTCCCGAAGTCCGTAACGCGTTTCGCCCTCGCACCGTCGACGAACTCGACCGCGTACTCGATCACGCGCGCATGACCACGGATGTCGGATGTATCTTGCTCACGGGTAACGGCCCTTCACCCAAGGATGGCGTGTGGGCGTTCTGTAGCGGCGGCGATCAACGCATCCGGGGACGTGACGGATACAGATACGCGGAGGGCGAGACGGCGGGGTCGATCGATCCCGCTCGAACCGGTCGGTTGCATATCCTCGAGGTCCAGCGTCTGATCCGCTTCATGCCCAAGGTCGTGATCGCCGTCGTGCCCGGCTTCGCGGTGGGAGGCGGACATAGCCTGCACGTCGTCTGCGATCTCACCCTGGCGAGTGCCGAACACGCCGTCTTCAAGCAGACCGATACGGACGTGGCCAGCTTCGATGGGGGTTATGGCTCGGCCTATCTGGCCAAACAGATCGGTCAGAAATTCGCGCGCGAGCTCTTCTTCCTGGGCAAGAGCTATAGCGCCGAAGAAGCGAATCATATGGGGATGGTGAATGCGGTCGTGCCCCACGTCGAACTCGAGGCGACGGCGCTCGAGTGGGCTGCGGAGATCAACAGCAAGAGCCCGACCGCCCAGCGGATGGCCAAATTCGCCATGAACCTCGTGGATGACGGGCTCGTTGGGCAGCAGGTTTTTGCCGGGGAAGCGACGCGTCTGGCCTATATGACCGATGAAGCGGAGGAGGGCCGGGACGCGTTTCTCGAGAAACGCGACCGCGATTTTTCGAAATTTCCATATCATTTCTAGTTCGAGCGGATCGCCCGCAGCCGATCCACCGTGTCGGCGACCGGCTTCGCGTCGCGTTAGAAATAGCGTACGAGGCCGAGTCGGCTCTCGAAATGACTTGCGTCGCAGGCGCGTTCGAAATGCCCGTGGAGGAGCGCGGACCATTTGCGGTTTAGCGTGGTCCGCCCTTACCCGGAAGGTCGAAGCGGCGTCGAGCCCGCGAGCCGGACCCTTGGAGAGGAGCCGGGTGCGCAGGCCGATTTCAGCGTGCCAGGCGAGCGCCCTCGGTTCCCCGACGTGGAGCGATACCCTCTCGCGGGCGGCTCGGGACATGGAGGCGGGTATTCCCAGAGATCGCGATCCTGCCAATCGCTGTAGAGCTTCGTTTTCTCGTAGTAGGGGGCGATCCAAAATTTGGCACGATAGGCCCCCGTCAGCCCGCGAATCAGGTAGGTGGCCCCGCCATCGTCTCCGGCGTTCGCGGCGTAGCCGAGCGTTCAGCCCAGGAGTGGTTCTCCCGTCGGGTTCTCTTCGCCGTCGATCAGGTCGAATCGAAGCAGCGTGTGCCTGAACATTGAAGCGGGGTTGCCCAGGGACGCCTCGGGGAAGATGAGTGTGAGTTCGAACTCTCCGATTCGAGCGCGCCAGGCATCGAGTTCGGGACAGGCGCCGCGGGGTGCCTCGGGCAGGGCGCCCCACTCGACCAGAAACTGGTAACGCGCGGGGAATCGACAGTGCGCCCCCTGTCGTCGGTCCGCATCGGTATCGAGGAAGGCGTCTTGAAGGGCAATCAGACCTTACCCTTCCAGATCTCGGTTCCCAATCCACAGCCGACGTCGTGGTCGGCCTTCGCCGCGGACATCGGTGCCGCGATCAGTACGGCCACAAGAAAAATTGCTCTGGTCATCGATCTCACCGTCGTTCACCCTTCGACCGTTCTCGATCTCCGTGTCGCGCGCTCGGCGCACGAAGACCGGATCGGTGCGGCCCTCCGCAGGCCGGTATCGTTGTCCCGGAGAGTGGCCGCTCCCCTGGGATGAAACGCTACGAATGAATCGCAGAAGACGCGGTGCGATGATCGATGAAGCCGATCATGGGTCAAGCGCGTAGAGAAACCTCTCCATCGAAACGTCTCGAGGACCCGATCGCGACAGAATTCGTTTCGCGAATCGGGATGCGTCTTCCGCAACGCGCTGCGGAAAAGCCTCCGGTGGGGCCGCGGCCGCTCGGCGAAGCGCTCATCAGCTGAAGGCCGGAATCCCGGTCTGGGCCCGCCCCAGGATCAACGCGTGAATATCGTGGGTGCCCTCGTAGGTATTCACCGTCTCGAGGTTCACGAGGTGACGAATGACGTGAAACTCGTCGGAGATCCCGTTGCCGCCATGCATATCTCGTGACAGGCGCGCGACCTGGAGCGCCTTGCCGCAATTATTTCGTTTGAGCATCGAGATGTTTTCCGGCGCGAGCCGCCCCTCGTCCATGAGTCGTCCCGCGCGTAGGCAAGCTTGCAGGCCGAGGGCGATCTCCGTCTGCATGTCCGCGAGCTTCAGCTGGATGAGCTGATTGGCGGCCAGGGGGCGACCGAATTGTTCCCGGTCGAGTGTGTATTGGCGGGCGGCGTGCCAGCAGAATTCCGCGGCGCCCATCGATCCCCAGGCGATTCCGAAGCGGGCCTTGTTCAAGCAGCCGAAGGGGCCACCGAGTCCTCGCACTTCGGGGAAGAGATTCGCTTGCGGCACGAAGACGTCGTCCATCACGATTTCGCCCGTGATCGATGCACGCAGCGACATCTTCCCCTCGATCTTTGGCAAGCTCAGCCCCTCCATGCCCGCCTCGACAAGGAATCCGCGGATCTCACCGTCGAGCTTCGCCCAGACGACACCGATATCGGCGATCGGACTGTTGGTGATCCAGGTCTTACTGCCCGTGAGCCGGTAGCCGCCCTCGCTTCTTTTCGCGCGGGTGCGCATGCCTCCCGGATCCGATCCGTGGTCGGGTTCGGTCAGCCCGAAACAACCCACGAGCTCGCCGGTCGCGAGTCTCGGTAGCCATTTCTGCTTCTGTTCTTCCGTGCCGTACGCGAAGATCGGATACATCACGAGCGAGGACTGGACACTCATCGCCGATCGGTAGCCCGAATCCACTCGTTCGACTTCGCGGGCGATCAGCCCGTAGGCGACGTGGGAGATATTCGCGCCGCCGTATTGCGGGGGCAGCGTTGCGCCGAGCAGGCCGAGTTCACCCATCTCATTCATGATCTCGCGGTCGAAGCGGCCCTCGCGATTCGCCATCAGCACGCGAGTCTGAAGCTTCTCCTGGGCATAGTCCCGGGCACTGTCACGAATCAGGCGTTCTTCGTCCGTCAGCTGCTCATCGAGCAGCAGAGGGTCGGACCAGTCGAATCCGGGATTTTCAGCCATCGGTCATCTCCAGGGGCTTCGGGCTCAGGGTGGAAGGCGCGCGGATTCGCCCGAGGGGTATCAGGGAGCTCCGCGGGGTGCTTCTCGCGTGGGCTCGGCCGTCGATTCAGATTTGGATCCTCATCCGGGAAGTAGGAGAGGGCGCATTTTCGGTAGCACGCTCGCGCGGTTGCCGCTCCGCGTGAATCGCGCGAAGGTGTGACTATGCGTATTCGCGAACTTCTCGTCGGGCTCTTCGTCCTTTTTCCTCTTGCTGCCCTGGCGGCGCCCCGGGTGGGTGGACCGGCTCCGGATTTCGTTTTTTGGGGTGAGGACGGGGCGAGCTACCGACTCGCGGACTACATCGGAAAACAGGCGGCCGTGATCGCGTGGTTCCCGAAAGCCTTTACCTCGGGTTGAACGACGGAACTTGCGGCGCTGCGTGACAGCGCACAGCAGTTGGCAGAATACGACGTCGAGGTCCTCTATGTGAGCCTCGACTCAGTAGAAAAGAACGCGGAGTTCGCGGCCTCTTTGAAGGCAAGAATTCCGGTATTGAGCGACCCCCGAGGCGAGACGGCCAAACGTTATGGCGTTCTCGGTTTCGGGGGGTTGTACTCGAAGCGCTGGACTTTCTATATCGATGAGTCCGGGATCCTTCGCGAGATCGACAAGAATGTGAACCCGGAGAGGGCCGGTCAGGATATCGTCGCGAAGCTCGCTCGCCTGGGTTTCGCAAAGAGATCGAGCAGCGAGTCGATGTCGGGTGCGGCAAGAACACGACATGAGACCAGGGAGAGGGGACGATGAGCCGTTTTTTCGTAGTGTCCTCGGATTGCCACGCTGGGTTGCCGCCCGAGCAATACGGCGAGTATCTGGACCCCGAATTTCGTGAGCCCTTCAAGCTGGCCTTCGCGGCGGAGGTGGCCGAGCGGGAGACGGCATCCCGGCTCTTCATGGTCGACGAGTTCAACAAGGTCTGGAAAGAAGAGAACTGGGACCAGCTTCAAGGGGCCTGGGATCACGATCGGCGCATGAAGATGCTCGACGGTGACGGGATCGCGGTCGAAATCATCTTCCCCGACGGCGTGACGGAGCATAATACGCCCCCCTTTGATGCGGGGCTGGGGCTGGGGACCGAAGGCGTCATCCCCGAACAGCAATGGGCGGGTGCGCGTGCACATAACCGCTGGTTGGTGGAGCTGTGCCAGATGGCACCCGAGCGACGGATCGGTCTCGCAGTCATCCCCCTGCTCTGGGATATCGACGAGGCGATCGCGGAGGTTCGCTGGGCTCGTAAGAAGGGCCTTGGCGGTGTCCTGATCCCTTCGATGTGGGGAGGATTTCCGGCCTATCACTCCAAACGATACGATCCCTTCTGGCAGGCTTGCGTCGAAGAGAAGATGGTCGTCCATTTTCATGCCGGGCCGGCTCCGCGCCAGGACTATTTCATGCCCGAGGCGGACGGGTCGGTGCCCGTTGGAGCGGTCGGCATCTATGCGTCCGAGGCGGGTTGGTGGATCGCGCGTCCGATCACGTTCATGGTCTGGGGCGGCGTCTTCGAGCGTTATCCGGACCTCCGCGCGGTCGTGACCGAAGGCGCGTGCATGTGGGTCGGAGAGTGGGCGCATCTGATGGACCATCGTTGGGGCGCCCATCAGGTGAACGCGAAAATGGGCGATTTTACGAGTCATCTCAAGCGGGCCCCGAGCGAGTATTTCTATCGGAATTGTGGCGTCGGGGCGTCGGTACTGGACCGACGGGAAGTGGATGAGCGCCATTCCCTCGGACTCGATTGCATCATGTGGGGCTCGGATTATCCCCATCCCGAAGGTTCCTGGCCGCGCACACCGTCCGAAATGACCGACAAGCTTCGCGGGCTGCCGGAGAAGGAAATCGCGGCGATCCTGGGGGGGAACGCGGCCCGCATCTACGATATCGATCCCAGCGAGTTCACCTCTGTGGTCGACCGGATCGGACCGGAGCTGAGTGATTTTGTCGAGCGCTGAGCCCGCGCAGCTATCACTCGACCCGAGGCGATAGGCGCGTGCGGCTACGAATCGATCCGGAGCGCCCCGCCCCCCGTAAGCTCGCGCCGGCGATCGAGGCGCTTCGGCGGGATCAGGTGATCCTCTATCCAACGGATACGGGATATGCCTTTGGTTGTGCGCTCTCCAGTCGCAAGGGGATCGGGAGCATTCGTGCGCTCAAGGGCTTCGACGAGCGATCGCGCAAGCCGCTCTCGATGCTCGTCAACGCGCTCAGCGATTTCGGCCACTACTCGATCATGGGCACGAGCGTTTTCCGCACGGTGCGCAGGATCCTGCCCGGGGCTTATACGATCATCCTCGAGGCGAGCAGCGATGTTCCCCGCGACATGAGAAATCGGCACGGGGAGATCGGGCTGCGAATGCCGGATGTTCCGCTCTGTCGGATGTTGGTCGAGCGACTCGGGGAGCCCGTCGTCACCGGCTCGCTCACCGCGGGCGAAGACGAGGCAGCGCTCGAGGATCCGGAGGAGCTCGAGCGTCTCTTTCGGGGACGTGTAGGGGTCGTGGTGGACGGGGGGCCGATGTGGCCCGAGCCGTCGACGATCCTTCAGGCCACCGACAATGAACTCGAGGTGAGCCGCGTAGGAAAGGGGCCGGTCCCCGACACTTGACCCAACTGGCCAATCTATGGGATCTTGGTGGATCTCAGGCGAGGCCTCCCTCATGCAACAGCTCAGCGGACTCGACGCGACCTTCATCAATATGGAGACGCGCAACGCCCCCACGCATATCAGCTCGATGATGGTTTACGATCAGTCGACCGCGCGCGAGGGGCGCGTGACGTTCAAGGGCATCCTTGCGAATATCGGATCGAGGCTCCATCTCGCACGCTGTTTTCGGCAGAAGCTGGTCCGCGTCCCCTTCGGATTCGATCATCCTTATTGGATCGAGGACGCCGATTTCGATCTCGAGTTCCATGTTCGCCATATCGCGCTGCCGACGCCCGGTGATTGGCGGCAGCTGTGCATCCAGGTGGCGCGTCTGCACGCCCGGCCGCTCGATCTGGGCAAGCCGCTCTGGGAGATGTACGTGATCGAGGGACTCGACGAAGTCGAGGGCCTGCCGCCAGGTTGCTTCGCGATCCTGACGAAGATCCATCACTCCGCGATCGACGGCGTCTCCGGGATGGAGATGCAGGCCGCGACCCATGATCTGGCACCCGAAGGGAAGCCCGAGCCCCCCGAGCGACCCTGGGTTGCCGAGTCGCAGCCCTCGCTCGTCGAACTCGCGATCCGGAGCGCAATCAACAACGTCCAACAACCCGTTCGCTTTGCGCGGATCCTGAGCGAAGCGGCGCCGCCCGCGATCAGGGTATTGATGGATCGCGCGAATGAGTCGGAGGACGACGACGCGCCGGCGGAGGTCCCCCGCACGCGCTTCAACGGCAGGGTTTCGCCCCACCGCGTCTTCGAGGCCTCGTCCTTCTCTCTTGCGGAGGTCAAACAGATTCGCAAACGCATCGAGGGATCGACTGTGAACGATGTGATTCTGGCGGTCGTCGGGGGCGGGCTTCGAAAATATCTCGAACATCACCACGAACTCCCGATTGACACGCTCTCCGCGTTTGCCCCGGTTTCGACGCGGACGGCAGAACAGGCTGGGGCGGCCGGAAATCAGGTGTCGGGCATGTTCGTGGCCCTGCATACGGACGAGGGTGATCCGGTGAAACGACTCGAGCGGGTCTATCGCACGACGACGAGCTCGAAGGAGATGAGTGAAGCGGTTGGCGCGCGATCGATGACCGACGTCACGCAGACGATGCCCGGCGCGCTGGCTGGAATCGCGGGGCGACTGGTCGCGCGAACCGGACTCATGAGCCGCATGAAGCCGATCGCCCACTGCGTCGTGACGAATGTTCCGGGCCCCCAGATCCCGCTCTATTTCACGGGCGCCAAGATGGTCGGCTCCTTCGCGATGGGTCTTCCTATGGAGGGGATCGGCCTCTTCCACGCTGTCCTGAGCTACAACGGCGCGATCACGATTTCGGTCACGGCCTGTCGCGATCAGATGCCCGATCCGAGCTTCTATGCAGAATGCATCGAAGCCTCGTTCCATGAGCTGCGCAAGGCGGCGGTCGAGTAGCCCGCTCCCCCTCCAATAACCCCATCACCTCACAGCGATGCTGAGCCATCTCACACCCTGCCCGTTCCATGGCGCTACGAGGTCGCTTTCAGGTGAGCGCTCCAAGTTCGCGCAGTCGCTTTCGTTCCTCGGCGCTCGTTCCCAACTCGTCAAGGATTTCGTCGGAGTGCTCGGCGTAGAGCGCACTGGGTCTCGTCGTCTCTTCGATCGTGCGAGAAAACTGCGCGGAGGCACGGACGCGGCGGTAGCGTCCATAGACCGGGTGTTCGGCTTCGATGATGCAGCCGTTGTGCACGATCTGTGGATCGACGAGGACGTCCTGCTGCGTCAGCACGGGAGCCGTTGGAACCTGTGCGGCGACCATCTCTTCGTAGGCGAGCGCGGTCGTCATGCGCGTCAGAGCGGCGGCGACCGCTTGCACCCGCTCTGCCGTGTTGTCGTCCTGGATCATGGCGACACCCCGCTGGTTCGGGCTGTTCGCTAGGTCCTCGCGGCCGACGGCACGAAGGCTGCCGCGCATCTGGTCGGCCGTGCCGGCCCACACGATGATCTGCCCGTCCGCGGTCGGCATGAGCTGATAACGCTCGCCCGGAACAACGTAGTTGGTCACGTCCTCGCCGACGAGGGAATGCCTCAGCATGCCGTCCGGCCAGAAGAAGGCGAGTCCGGCATCGAGCATGGACACGCGAATATGCTGACCGGGTGCGCCCCGCTCGCGAGCGAAGAGGGCCGCCGTGATTGCCTGCGCCAATGAATAGGAGGTCGCTTTGTCGACGATGGCATTGCGCACCAGGTCATGGATCGGGATCTCTGGATTCAGTTGTGCCCCGACATAACCGGTCAGCGCCTGGAAGATCGGGTCGTAGCCGCGCCGGTCGGCGTAGGGGCCGTCGTCGCCGAAGCCGGTGATGGTCGCGTAGATGAGGTCCGGATTGACGGCGCGCAGATCTTCCTCCGAGACCTTCAGACGTTGCGCGGCCCCCGGGCGCCAATTCTGGACGAATACGTCGGCGCCGCGAATGAGATCGTAGAGAAGGCCGAGCCCCTCCTCGTTCTTGAGATTCAGGCCGATCGAGCGTTTGCCCTGGTTGCAATTGAGATAGAGCGCGGCCATCCCGTCTCGGTAATTCGCCAGCTGACGGCTCTCTTCGCCGTATCTGGGGGGTTCGACCTTGATGACGTCCGCACCCTGGTCGGCGAGGATCATGGCGGCGAGGGGACCGGAAATCACCTCGCTCACATCGATGATGCGCACTCCGTCGAGAGGGCCCGGCATGCTGATCACTCCTGCAGTCGCGTCCGCGCCGGCGCGATTTCTGTTGGGTTGCGCATTCTACGTCATGTGCACGGGGCCCAGCGAGTCTGCTTTTGCACGCCTCGTGATGGCGTGTCCGGCTTCCCCGGCCGCGTCTCGCTTCTCTCGTGACCGGGCGATCCTGGCCTCGGATCCCGATTCGACCCGCTGGACCAGGTCCATCCTGACATCGAGCATCCAGCGCGGATCTCCCCGGGGCAGCGTGCGGTGGACGGGTTTCGGACAGGCCATCAGAAGGCCAAGGGGCAGCGGATGGGCACTCCGCCCGACGACTGACCTCAACTATGTGCGACTCCTTTGCAGATCTTCGGGCACCGAGGTATTTCTGGGACCGAAGCGCTGAGCGCCGAAATTACTCCTGGACCCGATGCTTCTGGAGTGAATCGATGTGCACGATCAGAAAATAGAAGATGCTCGCCATGATGGTGATGATCGTGTTATCCACTGCCCGTCGCGGCGATCGGAACGGTCACCGACGGTGATGTGACCTTCGGCGATGGCATCGACTTCAATGCGACGTTCGGCAATACGGTGAATACCGACTTTACGGGCGCCTCGGCAAACGATTTGACGTGGGAATTCTGGTGGTTCTTTCGCGTGAATGGCGACACCTCCGAGTCCGCTTTCGGAAACCCCGACGGTGAGGCCTACAGCCTCCTTGGAGGGAGCGTGGGGCGCCTCGACTGGAATGATCCCGGAGGTGCTGATCTCTTCAGCGCCGTGTTCGCATTTGAAGTTCGAGATACTGGCGTCGACACGGGACTCCTTTTCCAGAACTTGAGCATCGCGAACACGACCGCGGCGGCGCTCACGATCGATCTCTTTCGCTACACGGATCTCGATCTCGCCAATTCCTTTGGTGGCGATTCGTCCTCGCTCGTTGCGAATCCCGATGGGATCGAGATTTCGGTGACCGATGGAACGAATTTTTCACCGATCGTCGGATATGGCGCGGACGCCTATCGGATCTCGCGCTGAAATCTGCTCCTGCGGGATCTGACCGACACGAATGTCGATGGTCTCGACAATAGTGGCGACGGGTTCGGCCCCGGCGATTTCACGGGCGCTTTTCAGTGGAGCATCACGATCGGGGTCGGGGAGTCGATGGATTTTCTCACGCAATTCGGTGCGGACGTCGCTCTTCCGGATCCGAGCACGAGTCCGGTTTCCGAGCCCTACGCGGCCCTGCTCCTGGGTCTGGCCGGTCTGTCTCGACGGCGTCGCCGGGCCGCTTGGACGCCTTCGGGTGCGCCCCCTTCGATCGCCCTTCCTTTCGCCCTCGTCGAAAAACGCCTCTCGGGTGCGCACAGCCCCCTCAAGTCGCGCTAACGTGCCCGCCGAAAGGCGGTTCCACACCGATGAACATGCAGATCCAGGGGAAGATCCATGCGACATTCGATGCAGCCCAGGTCACGGAGCGATTTCGCAAACGCGAATTCGTTCTGGAACTCGAGGGCGCCTCACGTTACCCGCAATACGTGATGTTCCAGCTGACGGGCGACCGCTGCGAAATGCTCGATGGTTTCTCGGCGGGGCAGGAAGTCAAGGTCGAGTTCAGTCTGCGCGGTCGGGAGTGGACGAGTCCCAAGGGCGAGATCCGTTATTTCAACAGCCTCGAGACATGGTCCGTCGAGTCCGTCGGCGATTCGGCCAGCGGATCCCCGTCCGGGGGGCCCGGCGTCGGTGAACCGCCGCCGCCGAGCGATGACGACGAGATCCCCTTCTAGTCTCTATCCGGTCACCGGGGTTCGCGTACAGCGCTCTTCGGGGAACGCCCTCGAGCGTCAGCCGCCGGGCGCCTCGTAGATCTCGCAAGCGGCTTCGTGGCCGCCAGAGATGACGAGCATACGACCGAGCGCCATATATTGGCCGATCATGAGTCCGACCTCGGCGATCTCGGCGTCGCTGAAATGCTCCCTGAGCTCTGCCATGAAGGCCGCGTCCACCGTCCTGAAATCCGTTGCGAGCTTTTCAGCGAAACGCACGGCCAAGGCATCTCGGGGTTCGAGTGTGCGCTCCGCCTCCGGCTTGTGGATCTGGGCAATCGTTTCTTCTTCGAGTCCTTGACGCGTCGCCGACGCGTAGCGCGCGAAGAGTCAAGTATCGCAGCCGTTCAACGCGGCGATCTTGATTCGCGCGAGTTCCTTGATCCGGCTGGGAGCCACGCCCTCGGTATGGCCGGGTCGGAAGAAGGCGAAATATCGTTCGAAGAAATCGGGTAGCAACGCCGTCATGTTCAGCCCCGTGCTCCCCGCATGGACGGGGCTGATCTCTTCTGCGCTCATATTGGATCCTCCTGACGGCGTGGGCCGCCTGCCTTCGATTGCCCGTGGATTCTAGCGGATGGCTCTCGGATTCGAGACCGGCGGCTCCGAGGGGCGTTGGCCTAGACTCGCCCGCCCGCGTGTGGCTTTGCTCGCGGGGCGGAGGAGGGCGAATGACGACCGGTGCCAGCGATTCCCGAGCCGAAGGGGTGGTGACTCGCCCTCGCGGCTTCCTCGGATGGCAGATCGTCGTCGTCGCGTTCACGGCCCAGCTCGTCGTGAACGCAGTGACGTTCTCGGCCATCGGCAATTTCAGGGGGCCGATCAGCCAGGAATTCGGCGTCTCGGGTGCCTTGATCGGGATCGCACCGGCGCTCGCTATTCTGGTGATCGGGATCTTCGGCCCCTTCCTGGGACGCTGGCTCGATCGGGGTTGGACCCGGCGTCTGATGATCCTCGGATCGCTTCTCACGGGTGCGGGTCTCTTGCTGCTCGCGGAAGTGACATCAGTGTGGCAACTCGGTGTCGTCTATGTGGGGCTCGTGTGCACGGGGGGCGCGCTCTTCGGGGTTCTGCCCTCGACGACCCTGATCGCCAATTGGTACGTCCGCCGCCGTGGCCTGATGCTCGGAATCGCATACGCGGGGGCCACGATTGCGAGTTCGGTGGGTCCGCTTTTCGCGCAGACCGTCATGGATGCGGAGGGCTGGCGCGTGGCCGTTCGCTATCTCGGCGTGTTCACGTGGGTCTCCACCCTGCCGATTTTCGCCGCATTCATCATCGGTCGCCCCGAAGAGGCGGGCCAGAATCCGGATGGAGATATGGCGTCCGCTGGGGTGGAAAGCCAATCGTCTGCGAGGGCTCGGGACGAGTCGATTCCTGTC
Source organism: Deltaproteobacteria bacterium (assembly GCA_002719955.1). Classification (GTDB taxonomy): domain Bacteria; phylum Myxococcota_A; class UBA9160; order UBA9160; family UBA4427; genus UBA4427. The sequence continues at coordinate 20,065 of PBFW01000067.1, forward strand.
CCGGGGACAAAGACCGCGCGGGAACTCGCTCGGGATCCACTTCTATGGCAGGTGGCTGTCGGTTTTGGACTCGTCATGACGTCTCCCATCGTCATGATCGGATTGCTCGTCCCCTTTGGTACCTCCCTGGGCTTTACGGCCCTGGAATCGACGACCTTCTTTCTCGCGATGACGCCGTTTTCGATTCTCGGCAAGCTCGTGATCGGCGGCTTGGCGGATATCGCCCCCCTGAAGCCCTCGATCGCCTTGACGGTACTCGTCATCATCTTGGTCTGGCTGATCCTCTGCATGAATCCGAGCTATCCGGTGTTCCTGACCACCGGGGCGCTCTATGGGATCGGAATCGGAGGGGCTGCGCCGCTTCACGGAGTGCTGACGGGGCGCTGCTTCGGCCGAGCCAATTTCGGGACGGCGAGCGGTCTGGGCGGGGTGGCGGCGATCCCGTTGCTGGTGCTGGCGCAGATCCTGAGTCAGCTGCTACAGGGGATGACCGGGTCGTACCGGCTTTCCTTTCTCGTGCAGGCCGGTCTGCTCTTGAGCGGTGGCCTCTTGCTCGCGTTCGTGCGGATTCCAGCGCGCGAAAGCGGCGCTGGGGAATCGGACTAGAGGCCTCGTCCGGCGCCCGAGGGCGCTCGCTCGCTCGGTCCGGGTTCGTACCAGATCGGGGAGGTCCACAGCCTCTCCTGAATCGTCTTTGGCACACTCGGGTCTGCGCAGCTCGCGTTGCGCTCTGTCTCCCCTTCTTCGAGACATTGGATCGCCGACCATCTGCAGCTCGGATTCTCCAGGACGCGCGCGTAGTAGACCGCGTTCCGCGCGGCATCGAAGTCGGGATCCGTCCAGACCCGGCATAGACTGTTATGTCCGACGCCTCGCGGCTGGCAGGTTTCGCCATCGACGCTCGCCTCGTTCGCCCCCCCGGCGACGTCGATGATCTCCTGGTGAAAATCGCCTTCAGCGTCGACCCAGCCCTTCACGATCTGCGCCCGCTGGAGCAATCCGCCGGGATGATCGGGCGTACCGAGATCGCGCATGGCCGAGAGCACGAAAGTCGGTGCACGGGCGCCGTCGGGTCGCGGGGGCAGGTCACCACCCATCGGTACGCCACCCGAGTAGCCCTTCGCCACGAGCTCGGGGTCGCCGCAGAGCGCTTCGGGGTAGTCCCATCCCGCGAAGAAACGCGCCGTGATGCGCGGGCCACTGGTCCCGAATGTTTCCTTCCGCTTCATGGCGTCGAAGATCGCGTCTCGAGAATTCTCTTCCGCCCAGACGCCGGCGATCCCACCGGGGTTCGAGGCCAGGGAATTCTTGGCGTTGATGGGGCTATTGCCGGGATCTAGGCGCTGCTGGGGTGTTGCGTCCGGAGATCCCTGCCAGCCCTGGTAGGAATATTCTTCGACATCGCCCGGGTTCGCGTTATGGGTGTCGGTCGCGGCGATGATGCCGAGCTTGAAGGGGTTCACGCCGATGCGGCGCTGTTCTCGGAAACCTTCGAGGAGCGCATAACGCACATAGTCCTTACGTGATACGCACCCCTTGTCCATCAGCGCTCCGTAGCCCTTGCCGTCGGCGCCACAATCCTCGACTTCCGGCCCCCGCCATTCCTCGTACCCGCAGAACTCATCCGTCGCGCCGATCACCCCCGCAAAGCCATTTCGGCATTCCGAGTCGCCCTTGATCTGGGTGATCTCGACGAGCCGTTCGATATCTCCTCGCAGGACGGCACGAGCGCGCTGTTGTTCGAGGGGGAGATCCGTCCCCGTGATTGCGAACATATTGCCATTGCTGAGGTTCGAGTTGTGGGGAAGGGTGATGACATCGCAACCGATCCCGGCCTCGAGGCATTGTTTTCTCAGCTCGTCCCAGAGGCCGTAGACGTCCGGCTCGTCGATCCAGGCGATCGGTGAGGCGGGCACGTTCGCGTTTCGGAAGATCACGTTGTGGTGAACTTTCGCGAGTCCGGGGGTCGCCGTGTACTCGTAGGCGTGAAGCGTCGTGAAGCGGCAGCCCTCCGAGCGGTCATAGTGTCGCTCGGCGGCCGCTTGTTGTTCTTCCCAGACGGTTTTCATCGAGCTGCGACAGGTTTCGTCGCTCGGGTCTCCACAGAGGGCGGCGTTTCGGCGGATCGAGGTGGCGGCGGCGTCGAGGGCATCCGACAGGGCGGACATCCGCACGCCGAAATCTCCCAGGGGACTCGCGGGAATCTCTGTTTCTCCTCGAAAAAGTCGGCAGGCCTGGCTGGTGTAGCGAGACGAGCCCGGTCGCGAGCAGAGTGCGACCTCGCCCTGGAACGATGCGTGATCCGTGAGTGCGGCGAAGTCGATGGGGCGCTCGAGCTGTGCTGCGCGGGTCGGTACACCGGCCTCATCGAGAGGGGGCAGCAATGCCTTTTCGCCCTTGGCGAAGCGGTAGGTTGCGTCCGGGCCGTTTCGCACATCCCATAGCCAGGCATCCATCGAGAGCGACGAGTGGACATGGAGTTCACCCCAGAGAGCCTGGCGCTCCGGGGCGCGATCCGCGCAGGGTGTCCGATCCTCACTATAAGGTTGACCGGATGGGGCGAGGGCGAGGGGATCCGGATCCGTGGTCCTCGTCGCCGCCCCCCCGTTTTCTGAGCTCGGCTGGCACGCCACGAGCGCGAGCAGAAGGATTACTCCGGTGGCGATGAAGGACCGGGGGCGTTCACTCGAATGGGATCGATCGGCCATATCTTCTCCGGGGTGGGCGGGTCGCTCCGCGCAGCCGGAGGCTAGCCCAGTGCTGAGGCGTCGCCTTTTCGCCGAGGCAGTCGCGGCGACGCGCGTGCACTAGAGTTAGCCGATCGCTTCGGTTCGCGCGCGGATCCATCCCGGGAGATCAGATGTCCGATTCAACCCCTCAGGAACTTCTCGACAAGCAAGCCATTCGAGACGTGCTCTCGCGCTATTGCCGTGGCCTCGATCGCATGGACAAGGAGATGGCGAATGCGGTCTGGCATCCAGGGGGCACGGCCTTCTACGACGGGATGTTCGAGGGGACCGGCCACGGCTTCATCGATTGGGTATGGGAAGCACACGCCGCGATGGATCGCCACTCGCATCAGATCACGAATGTCCTGATCGAGTTGAACGGCGATCGGGCGACGAGCGAGTCCTACGTGACGGTCGTTCTCTGGACCCTGCCGGATGCCGGGGGCGCACAACAAGAACTCGTCGGAAGAGGTCGTTACCTCGATCGCTGGGAGCGCCGCGAGGGCGCGTGGGCCATCGAACACCGGGTCCATCTTCTCGATTTGTCGAGCGCATTCCCGCTGGTCAGGGCGGATACGAGCGAAGGGACCTCCCGCGATGCGAGCGATCCCTCCTTCGCGTTCATTCCGAAAGCGTAGGCCGCGCTGAGCTCGCTCGGCCCCGCCCCTATTTCGCTTCCGCACGCACGGCGAATCGATCGAAATAGGAATCGAAGCTTCGGCGCAGTTCCGTGGGGTCGGCGTCGAAATCCTTGCGCAGATCGTAGACGACCTGGCCGGCCTTGCCCCGCGGATGTGCGTCCATGTAGGCGCCAATCTGGGTGCGCGCCTCGTTCGTCATCGTGAGGCCGGCGATCTCGTAGATCTTCTCGACCATGCGGACGTCGTCGGCCATGAACTCGTGGAAAGGAACGTCGATCACCCGGTCCGAGCGGATCAGGTCGCGATCGCGCATCGAGGCTGAAAGCAATCTGTGGACGCGATCGTGCCAGTACTCGAGGTACCAGCGCGGATCGGTGTGCTTGTAGTTGACGCGCGAGCTGTAGGTCATCATGGTGATCGCGGACTGGATCACCGAAACCGGATCGCGGTGGGTCATCACGATCGTCGCGTCGGGGAAGGTCTTCATCAGGGGACCGAGCTGTTCGAGATGCTGCGGGCATTTGAGAATCCAGCGATCACGCGGCTTGATCCATTGAAGGATCTTGAGACCCGTCAAGAGGGCCCCCTGGTAATGAGGCGTCTGGTCGTGGGCCAGATGGTAGTCGCGCCATATGGGCGTTCGGGCGACCCACTCGATGTTATAGCTGGTGAAGTCGGGGAGCAGAAATTCCAGCTCCTCATGGATATGATCCGGCTCCATCGGGTGCATCGAGGCGATCAGCGGGGAGGCCGTTCGCATCCGCTCCCAGATGGCGTTGCAGCGCGTCCATCGCGGGTCGACACCATCGGCGCCCGGATTTTCTTTCGGATCCGGGACGGGCTCCTGCCCTTCCCAGAGGGGCATCGAGCGGAGCCGTTGGTCGGCGGCGATCAGGTTGACGAGGTGGGTCGTGCCCGAACGGGGGAGGCCGACGACGATGATCGGGCGCTGGATTTTCTGATCGTGGATCTCGGGATGCTCGGCCAGCAGGGCGTTGATTCGAAGCCGCGTCGTGGCGTACCGAAGGGTGTCGTTGAAGAATGTCAGCCGCCCGAGATTCGTGCGGTTCTCGTCCGCATTCATCTCGTCGAACCAGACTCCGAGCCGCTCCTTCCAGTCGTCGTCCCCCCATTCGTCGAGGCCGGTCGCCTCACGCGCCGCAGTCTGCACGGCTTCGACGGAAAGGTCGATCTCGAGGGTGTCGGCATAGGCCAGCGCGGCCTTCTGGCCTTCGTCGAGAACGGGGTCTGCGAGGTCTTCGATTCGGATCTTCTGGCCGGCCAAGGCAATTCCTCTCCTGGGTCGCGCGGGGCGCCGACGGATTGGCCCCCAACGCTAGCCTTTTCGGCGGCACACACGCAGGTCACGGGCGCCTCCGTCGGAATCTCGACGAAGCCGACCCGCGAGGCGGAATCTCGGGTACATATACCCCGGCCCCGGTGGCCGCGGCCGTCTGCGGTCGAGGTTCTGGGAAAGAGGTTGCCTTCGTGGCTCGGCGGGGGAGCGTTCGGGAGATGCGTACGTGGCGAGGCTGGACCCGACAATCGAGGACGCGCATCGCGAGCGGATGCTGCAGGTCGGCCTCCCGAAGGTTGCCATTCGTGGTTTCCGGCGCGCTCTTCGATTCGTCCTCGAGGGCGGGGAAACATCGATTCCCGAGGCTTCGATCGAGCTGGTCGATGCGCTGCCACGTATTCAGCGCTCGCCGACTTTGAGCCGGCGGGAAGGGGGGCGGTCCATCAGACGGCGATCATCAAGCTGAACGGCGGGCTCGGGGCCGGCATGGGGCTGTCGGCGGCGAAGAGCCTGCTCCCCGTTCGTCCGGGACTTTCCTTCCTGGATCTGATCGCACGGCAGGTCCTTTGGGCCCGTGAGCGTTATGCCGCTGCGCTGCCCCTGGTGCTGATGCACAGCCAGCAGACCCGGGATGATTCGCTGGCCGAACTGGCGAAATTCCCACGCTCGCGGGCTCCGGCATGCTCGAGGTGTTGCGGTCGAATGGGTTCCGCTACGCGTTCGTCCCCAACTCGGATCATCTGGGCGGGATTCTCGATCTTCGAATCCTCGGCTGGGTCGCTTCGAACCGCTTGCCCTTTGCCGTGAAGGTCGCGGAGCGAACGGCGGCCGATTCCAAGGGGGGGGACATCTCGCGTCGCGCGCGGGTCGCCTCATCCTTCGTGAAAGTGCGCAATGTCCCGGGCGAGACCGCCGAGCGTTCCAGGACGTCGAACGACACCCTTTCTTCAACACGAATAATCTATGGCTCGCTCTCGGAGCGCCTCGAGCGATCGCCCGACAGCCTTCCCCCTTTCGATCATTCGCAACGAGAAGCCCGTCTCGCCAGCGCATCCCGACGGCGCCCGCTGTCTCCAACTCGAGACGGCGATGGGGGCGGCGATCGAATGTTTCGAGGGGGCCGAGGCCGTTTGCGTGCCCCGCGATCGACTTGCACTGGTGAAAACGACGGCTGATCTGCTCAGGATCTGGTCCGACGCCTACGAGTTGAGGGAGGATCTCCGGATGGTCGCCGCCGATCCCGAGGTCGCGCGGCTGCAGGAGATCGAACTCGACCCGCGTTTCTTCGGGAACGTCGATGATCTCCGTTTGCGTTTTCCGCAGGGAGCGCCCTCTCTGACCGGTTGTCGTCGCTTCGCAGTCAGCGGTGACCATCGGTTTGGCCCCGATATTTCGGTGGTCGGACAGGTCGCGCTGAACAACGAATCGGAGCATCCGGTCGAGATCGAGGCGGGCTCGATCCTCGGCGATGCCGACTAGCCGCCCTCTCGGCGAAATCGCTTCGCGGCACCCCTCGCGTGAGCGAATCGGGAATCTCGAGTGGGTGGGGCGTGCGCCCATGCCCGGCATCGTCCAGGCGCAGCCACGCTCACGAAAGCAACGCCTCCGGCATGTCCACCACGCGCGATCGTAGCCATTCGCCGAGGCTTTTGGCCTGGGCGTCCTGTCTCGTCGCCGCGGCCACACCCTCTTCGAGGATCCCGTGGACGACGAAATTGAGGCTGCGCAAGGCCGGTAAGCGGTAGCGATCGACCTCGAATCGAGCGACCTCGGGAAGCAACTCCTTCAACCGTTCCGTGGTCAGCATCTCGTCGAGCCAAGCCCAGGCGAGATCGTCTCGGGTGAAGACGCCGAGGTTCGCGATGCCGCCCTTGTCTCCCGAGCGTGCGCCCACGATGGCTCCGATCGGTACGCGTTGGGTCGGGCCCCCGGGCGCGGACGCGGTCGGACCTTCGGCGGCCATGACCTCTGCCTTTCCGGGCGGGATCACCGAATCGACCCGCCGCGTGTCGCCTCCCCAGAAAACGACCTCCTGCGGGACCGCGTTTGCCGGGATCCGAGCGGGTTCATAGACGCCGAAGGAGCGCCCGCCCGTGGGCCCCCCCCCGATGCCGAAATAGCCGGGGATCGAGGCCAGGCCGAGCTCCGTGACGGCATTCGAGAATGCGCGACCGACTTTCTTCTCATCGGGATCCTTGACCGCGATATGCCAGACACCGATGGCTTCTTCGTTCGTGTTCGGATCCTCCTTGTCCGTGCGGATCACACGAGTCGTCACTTGTTCGTAATCGCTCGCTTCGTAGGGACACGCGCGCCAGAAAGCCTTTTCGACGACCGCCGCCTTTGCCTCGACATCCAGGCCTGCGAGGGCGACCCGCATATCATTGCGAAATCCACCGTTTCGGTTCATGCAAACCTTGAGGGTATCCGGTGGCGGTTGGCCCTGGACACCGAAAACGCGAACGCGATTCTCGCCGGTCTCCTCGAGCTGGATCGTGTCGAAGCGCGTCGTCACGTCGGGTCCGAAATACTCGGGCCCACCGATTTCGTAGAGCAGCTGCGAGGTGACGGTCCCGATCGAGACCAATCCCCCGGTGCCATCGTCGTGCTTTCCGATGATCACGGAACCGTCTTCAGCGACCTCGGCCCAGGGAAAGCCGATATGTTCGATCCGCGGGACCTCCTGGAAGAAGGAATAGTTGCCTCCGGTGACCTGGCTGCTGCATTCGATGAGGTGCCCAGCCACGACCGCCCCGGCGAGTTCATTCCAATCCGTACGTTTCCAGCCGTGGTGCCAGGCGGCGGGACCACAGACGATGGCCGCGTCGGTCGCTCGCCCGGTGATCACGATGTCGGCACCGCGGTTCAGCGCGTCGACGATGCCCCAGCAGCCGAGGTATGCGTTCGCGGTCATGAAACGACCGGGTTCCTTGATCGGTTCCCCCGTCTCGAAGTGGTGGAGCTGATCACGGGAGATGAACTCGTCGAGATTGGGCATGAGGTCATCGCCGCGGATGAAGGCGATTTCAGGATTCAGACCGAGTCTTTGGGCGATCTCGTGAATCGCTTCGGCGCATCCTTCGGGGTCGAGGCCGCCGGCGTTCGAGACGACTCGGATCCCCTTGTCGAGACACGTGCCCATGACCTCTTCCATCTGGCTGACGAAGGTCCGCGCGAAGCCGCCGCCCGAGCGTTTGGCTCGGGTCTTGGCAAGGATCAGCATCGTGAGTTCAGCGAGCCAGTCGCCGGTCAGAACGTCGATCGGTCCACCCTCGACCATCTCGCGCGCGCCGGTGATGCGATCTCCGAAGAAACCCGAGCAATTGGCTATTCGAACCGGATCGGTCAAATCACATTCTCTCTTCCCATGCGGGTCTCTCGAGGGCCTTGGGAGAACTTTTTCGTGGGCTCCGGTTGATCGCGCTCGTGCCGCTTCGTCGCGGGCTTCGCCTCCGCAACGCTGGCTCGTGGGGTTGGTTGACATATTCGTAACAGCTCAGGTAACAACAATCAATCGAGGTCACCGAGCCGCCATTCGCTTCCGGTTGCTCGTTGGGCGGCGCGACGAGACTCGAGGTCCGACGCCTCAGAGTGCCAATCACAAGCGTGGGGAAGGAGTGAGGATGGGGGGCGTGAAGGTTGCCTTGGCCGATCGCGTACTGACGGCGACACTGGCAGATCACGAGAATCGCAATGCGCTCGGTGCCGAGATCCTCGCCGGTCTGAAGACCGCGCTCGAGCGCGCGAATGCGGATCCGGAAATCCGCGTCGTCGTTCTCACGAACGAAGGTTCTACGTTCTGTGCGGGGGCCAATCTGAAAGAGCAGTCGGCACGGAACGAAAGTGGCGAGTCCACGGCGATCTCGGATTTCGCCGAACTCCTGACGGCGATCCAATGTTCTCCGACGCCGGTCGTGGGTCGAATCGACGGGCATGTGGTCGGGGGGGGAAATGGTCTGGCCGCCGCCTGCGATATCGCGATCGCGCGGGAGGACGTGAAATTCGGTTTCACGGAGGTGCGGCTCGGTGTGACGCCTGCGATCATCTCCGTCGTTTGTCTGCCCAAGATGCGTCGAGGCGAAGCGATGGAGGCGTTTCTGCGCGGCAATCGTTTCTCGGCCGCGAAGGCAGCGGAATACGGGTTGATCAGTCGCGCCCTTCCCGGCGACGAACTCGATGCAGCGGTCATGGAGGTCGTCGGCGATCTTCGAAAGGGTGGACCGGAGGCGCTGGTGATCGCCAAGCGGCTCGTCTACGAAATCGAAGGGCGCGAACCGCAAGAGGCCTTCGAATGGGCAACACAGCTCTCGGCCGAATGCTTCGCGAGCGATGAGGCACGCGAGGGGATGCGCGCCTTCATCGAAAAGCGCGGCGCGAGCTGGGCTGCATCGGAAGAGGATTGATGATTCGGTCCTGCGGGCCGCGCGAATGCAGGGCGGGTGCCGGTGATCAATTTCGAACCGAAGAGGATACTGAAATGAAGATTGATTCCGGACTGATGGGGATGTCGGATCTCGAACAGATTCCCGCCCAGGCGCGGACGCTCGAAGCACAGGGTTTCGACGGGATGGTCACCGCTGAAACGGCCAACGACCCCTTCCTGCCTCTCGTAGTGGCGGCGGAACACACCGAGCGGATCGAGTTGATGACCTCGATCGCGGTCGCGTTCGCTCGAAATCCGATGATCGTGGCCAATATCGCCAACGATCTGCAGGCCTACTCGAAGGGGCGCTTCATCCTGGGTCTCGGCTCGCAGATCAAGCCACATATCACCAAGCGCTTCAGTCAGACCTGGTCTCACCCCGCCGCCCGCATGCGCGAGTTCGTGCTCGCGATGCGTGCGATCTGGGATTGTTGGTACAAGGGAGAGAAACTCAATTTCCGTGGCGACTATTATTCGCACACACTCATGACACCGATGTTCATGCCGACCAATAATACCCATGGGGCGCCCGATGTGATCCTGGCGGCGGTCGGACCCAGGATGACCGAGGTCGCCGGCGAAGTGGCGGATGGCGTGCTCGTCCACGCATTCACGACCGTGAAATATCTGCGCGAGGTGACGCTTCCGGCGATCGAGGTGGGGCTCGCAAAGTCGGAGCGCGCGCGGACCGAGCTGCAGCTCTGCTACCCGGCGTTCATCGTGACGGGCAACGACGAACGAGAGTGGGAGGCGATGCGCTCGTCGACCGCGAAGCAGGTGGCCTTCTACGGTTCGACGCCGGCCTATCGTGGTGTGCTCGAAATTCACGGTTGGGGAGATCTGCAGGCGGAGCTCAACGCGCTCTCGAAGCGCGGCGAGTGGGACGCGATGGGCGAGCGCATTACCGACGATATTCTCGAGGAGTTCGCGGTCGTGGCGGAACCGGCGAAGGTCGCAGGGGCGCTGAAGGCGCGCTTTGGAGGGCTCGTGGATCGCATGCTCTGCACCTTCGCGTTCGCCGCCGAAGACGATCGGGTGGCGTATATGGAAGAACTGCGTGGCGGATGATCGGGCGCTTCGTTCGTGGACGATCCCTTGCTTTGGGCGGGGGAAAGGGATCTCATGACCATGCGGGTGAGCATCGATTTTCGCGATGAAGCCAGGGATCTCTACGCGTTTCTCGAGACGCTCGAAGTGGAGGATTGGACGACCCCGACCCTCTTCAAGGGTTGGACGCCCTGGGACGTCGTTGCCCATCTGCACTATTTCGATGAAGTCTCGCTTCACGCTGCGGACGGTGAGGAAGCATTTACCGCACGCCGAAAGGAATTCCTGACATCGACGGGCGGGGGGATGACGATCAAGGAGGTTCACTGTCGAGGCCTGGGCCATTGCGACGCGCCGGAGTTGCTCGAACGCTGGAAGGCGACTGCCGACGCGCTTTCGAGCAAGCTCGGCTCGCTCGATCCGAAGGCGCGGCTGCCCTGGTTCGGTCCTGATATGGGGGCAAAGATGTTCACGACCGCGCGCTATATGGAGGCGTGGTCCCATGCACAGGCGATCTACGACCTGAAACGGGTCACGCGCGAACACCGTGATCGGATCCGCAATATCGTGACGATCGGTCTGCGAACCTTCGGTTGGACTTTCGTGAATCGAGGCCAGGAAATCCCCGGGCCGCCTCCTTATCTGCGTCTGACCTCACCCTCAGGAGAACTCTGGGAATACAACGCCCCGAGCGATGTCGAGCGGATCGAAGGAAATGCACTCGATTTCTGCCTGACCGTGACCCAGGTGCGGAATGTCGAGGATACGGCCTTGTCCGTCCGCGGTGATCTCTCGAAGCGCTGGATGGAGATCGCCCAGTGTTTCGCGGGACCCCCGAACGATCCGCCGGAGCCGGGCGTTCGAATCGGCGCATGATTCGGTTTTCGGTCGAAGCGAGTTGGCGCTCGCAACGACTCGTGGGTTCGGACCAGGCTGGATCGCGTGGCGAACGCTTTCAGGAGATAAAGGCATGGATCTCGAATATGGTCCGAGATACGAGGAATTTCGCAGGCAGGTTCGTGCGTTTCTCGACGAATACAAGGAAGAGCGGCCGAGTGGGTCCTATTTCGAGGTGCCGCGAGTGGAACTCGCGCAATGGCTCTCCCTTTTGATCGAACGCGGCTATTGGGCTCGCACGATTCCGAAGGAATATGGCGGTTTCGGCGCCGAGCCCGACCTGCTCGAAACCGTCATCATGGACGAGGAATTCCACCGCCAACAGGTCTCTCGTGGGTTGAATGCCCAGGGGCCCTCGATGCTCGTTCCGACCTTGCTGGCTCACGGGACCGAGGAGCAGAAGAAGCGCTGGATCGGTTCGACGCTGCGCGGGGAGACGATTTGGTGTCAGGGATATTCAGAGCCCGGAGCCGGAAGTGATCTTGCGAGTCTGCAGACCTCCGCACGTGAGGATGGTGATGATTTTCTGATCAGCGGGCAGAAGATATGGACGAGCACGGCCGACATCGCGGAGATGATGTTCGTGCTCGTACGGACGGAGCCCGATGCCGAGCAGCACGCGGGCATCAGCTATATCCTGCTTCCGATGGATGCTCCCGGGGTCGATGTCCAACCGCTCGAGACGATGTCGGGGGAGATCGGGGAGAACTCCTTCAACCAAGTTTTCTTCGACGACGTGCGCGTTTCCCAGGCGAATGTCGTGGGGGTTCGGGGTGAGGGTTGGAAGATCGCCAATACGACGCTGAAACACGAGCGGAGTTCGCTCAGCTCGAACGCGGAAGGGACATTTCTCCGTCTCGTCCGCCTGATGGGGAGCGAGCGCAATCGCGGTGTCTCGGTCATGGCGAGTCCCGTCTATCGTGATCGATTGATGAAGCTCCAGGCGCGTATGTTGACCATGAAATATCACGCTATGCGAATGTTGACCTGCCATTTGAAGGGTGAGTCGCCGGGTGTCGCGGGATTGATCGTGAAGCTCCAGAATTGCCAGCTCAGTTACGATATGGCCTTGCTCGGAATCGACGTGATGGGCGAGCTCGGCGTGCTCTACGAGCACACGAAATACGAGCGAGAGCGCGGCTTCTGGCAGGCGCAGGCCTTCTTTGCGCTCGGTCTGATCATCGGTGGAGGGACCGCGCAGATCCAAAAGAATATCATCTCGGAGCGCGGGCTCGGTCTTCCGCGCGAGCCCAGGCCGGCAAAGGCCTGAGCGGGAGCAGCAGCATGGAATTCGGTCTCTCGCAGGATCAGCAGCTCCTCGATGACACGATTCGATCCTTCCTGGCGGATCGGGTTCCGATCTCGCGCGTGCGCGAGTTGCGCGATGAGGGCTGTCCCTGCGATCGGTCGATCTGGCGCGCCTTGGCCCAACTCGGGGTGACGGGAATCCTCGTTCCCGAGTCGCAGGGCGGAAGCGGGCTCGGCCTGCTCGACGCCGTCATTGTGGGAGAGGCGATCGGTCACGCGGCGACGCCCGTCGCCTTCCTTTCCTCTGCGGTGATGGCGCCGATTGCGCTCTCCTCGATCGATCACCCGAAGGCCGAGGCCTGGCTCGCGCGAATCGCGATGGGCGAGATCATCGTGGGCGTGGCGTTCACCGAACTCTTTTCCGCACGCGAGGACGCCGGTGTGACGGTTCGGGACGGTGCATTGCACGGCAAGACGATGATGGCGATCGATGCCTGCGACTCAGACGCGATTCTGGTGGCTGTGGATCCGGGTCGATTGGCCGTCGTCGAACGCGGCGCAAGGGGGGTCGAAACGACTCGGCTCGTCACCACCGATCGCACGCGCTGCACGGCCGAGGTCGTCTTCGAAGGTGTGGGGCCGATCGCTGTCTTCGAAGAAGTGGGCCCCGCCATCGCCAAGGCGCTCGATGCGGGGCGGATCGCACTCGCGGCGGATGCGTTCGGTGCCTGTGAGTCGATGATCGAACAGGCCGTTCTTTATGCGGGCGAGCGGAAGCAATTCGATCGGTTGATCGGGTCCTTCCAGTCCGTCAAGCATATGTGCGCCGAGATGATCGCAGCGCTCGAACCCGCGCGATCGCTTCTCTGGTATGCCGCACACGCCTTCGAGGCTCGGCCGGACGAGGTGCCGCTGCTCGCCTGTCACCTCCTCGCTCACGTATCAGAGATCGGACGCGAGATCGCGAGCGTGTCGACCCAGGTCCACGGGGGAATCGGCTGGACCGACGAGCAGAACCTCCACTTCTGGTACAAGCGGATCGCCGGCGCTCGGCATCTTCTCGGGGGACCTGAATTTCTGCGCGAAAGGGCCGCGAGTCTGCAATCCTTCGATCGCGTGTCCTAGGCGTCGGTCAAAAGGCGGCCGAGGCATCGGGGCGGACGTCCGTCAAAACCAAGCTTGCGGAGGGCTGGATCGTGGCATTGAAATTCTCTCTTCAACTCCCGACAGATCGCGTCGAGAACCTGGCCGAATTCGGAACGGCGGAGAGCATCACCGAGATCGCGAAGGCGACGGAAGATGCGGGTTTCGATGCGAGTTTCGTGACCGAACATCCCTTTCCGACGGACGATTGGTTGGGAAGCGGCGGCCATCATGCGCTCGACCCCTTCGTGTCTCTGGCCCTCGCGGCCTCCGCGACGAAGAATCTGCTCCTACACACGAATATTCTCGTGCTCGCTTATCGCAATCCCTTCCTGACCGCGAAGGCGGTGGCGAGTCTGGATGTGATTTCGGGCGGGCGCGTGATCATGGGCGCTGGAGCGGGCTATCTCGAGGGCGAGTTCGACGCGCTCGGTGCCGATTTCGCAAATCGCAACGATCGGTCGGATGACGCCTTGATGGCCATGAAGGCCGCTTGGAGCGGGGAATCCGTGGCCCTCACGAAGCCGGGTTTCGAAGCGGCGGGGAATAGGATGTTGCCAGCTCCGATCCAGAAACCGCATCCGCCGATCTGGATCGGTGGTAACAGTGCGCGAGCGATCCGCCGTTCGGTCGATTTCGCAGACGGATGGAGTCCCTTCCCCCTTCCCGCGGCTGGCGCGGGGCGGACACGAACGTCGGCGATCGAAAGCGTCGAGGATCTCGCGACGGGAATCGCGCGCATGAAGGAATACGCGGAGGTACGGGGACGGACCGAGAATCTCGATGTGAACTTCGTCCCCTTCGGGCTGCACATGAATACCCGCAAGGTGCCAGACGAGGATTCGCTTCACGAGCAGTTTGCCGCTCTCGAATCGGTTGGCGTGACCTGGGTGACGATGGGCCTGCCGACGAAGAGCCGGGGGGAGTATCTCGAGACGCTCGCCCGATTTGCGGAGACCTTTCTCGCTGATCGCTAGGCGGCGGGATGGGCTCGTGGCCATCGATCGGGGGGCGAACTCGTTGGAGGGAAAGGCCCGCGTCCGGAGAAGGGGCGGCCGCGGCGGGGAAGCTCTTTGATCCGAATCCAGGAGATTCCCAAGATGCCGTTCGCCTGGATGAAGCGGGTCTGCCCGCTCGAGGATCCCTTTCGAATCGCGCGCCCGGGCCCCTTCGCGGAGTCGAGAAGGAGCGGAATGGGAGTTTCTTCGGGAACCCACCGTGATAATGTTGGAGCGCTCTCGAATTCGGTCGTGCAGGGGCATGGTCGGTCGGGGGGGGCTGAGGGGGTAGTAAGACGGCGATGATCCGCGCGCTGATCCTATTCGTTGCCCTTTTTGCTTCCTGGCTCCTCCTTTCGGGTCATTTCAGCACGACCCTGATGACCTATGGGGCGTTGAGCTGCGCGTTCATCGTCGCTCTCGTCGCCCATCTCGGGATTCTCGACGTCGAAGCTTTGCCGGTGCATCTGGGGATTCGCCCCCTGCTCTATGCGCCCTGGTTGATGAAGGAAATCGTCCTCTCGAACCTGTCTGTCGCGCGCGTGATCCTCGATCCCAAGCTCCCGATTCATCCGCGCATCCTGCGTGTCGACGCCAGTCAGAAGACTCCGGTCGGCCAGGTCATCTATGCGAATTCGATCACCCTCACACCAGGCACGGTGACCCTCGACGTGCGTGACGGACAATTTCTCGTTCACGCGTTGACGACGGATTCCGCCGAAGGACTTCTCAGCGGGGAGATGGATCGACGCGTCGCCCATCTCGAGGCCGCTGCGGCCGTGGGCGAGACGAGGGCGGAGGCCGAGAAGCGGTGAACGCCTTCGTGGTCGCAATGATCGGGGTGCTCGCGACGATGTCGCTTGCACTCGTGCGCGCGTTCCTGGGGCCGACGGTCTTTGATCGCGTGCTGGCAGCGAATATGTTCGGGACCAAGACCGTCCTCTTGATCGCGGTCGCCGGCTTTCTGACCGGTCGGCCCGAATGGCTCGACCTGGCCATTCTCTATGCCCTGATGAATTTCACGGGCATGATCGCGCTCCTCCGGTTCAGCAAATTTGCCAATCTCGCGAGCGACGAGAGAATGAAATGACCGATGCTCTACGCGAAATCGCCGTCTGGGCCTGTCTCTTCGCCGGGAGTGTGTTTAGCGTGATCGGCGGGATTGGCGTGCTCCGCATGCCCGATTTCTACACGCGTACTCATGCGGCAAGTATCACCGATACCCTGGGTGCCACCCTGATTCTCCTGGGTCTCGGAGTCCATTCCGGGCTGAATCTGATCACCGTCAAGCTCATCTTGATCTTCTCTTTCCTATACCTCACGAGTCCGACGGCGGCGCATGCGCTCGTCAAGGCGGCCTATTCGAAGGGACTCGAGGCTCCGGACGTCCAGGAAGCCTCCGATGCGTCGAGGGCGCTGCGGAATCGGATGGGAGGAGAGCCCTGATGGGCGAGTCGGTGATGGGTTCGACGATCGAGGTCATCCTTTTCCTCTTCATGATCGTATTGGCCCTCTATATCGCGCGTCTGCGCAGCCTTTTCGCTGCGGCGATGCTCTTCGGGATCTTCAGTCTGCTCGCCGCGGGCTTGCAGACCATGATGGACGCGGTCGACGTCGCGTTCACCGAAGCGGCCGTCGGTGCCGGGATATCGACCGTCCTCTTCCTGGGCGCGCTGGGGCTCACGACTTCAGAAGAATCCCAAAGCAGCCATCATCGCCTGCCCGCGTTGCTCGTTGTCAGCGCGACCGGTTTGATGCTGGCTTACGGCACCCTCGATATGCCGGCCTATGGCGATCCCAGTGCGCCGATCCACCATCATGTCGCTCCGCATTATCTCGAGGATTCGACCGAAGAGATCGGGGTGCCGAATGTCGTTACGTCAGTCCTCGCGAGTTACCGTGGTTACGACACCTATGGCGAGACGACTGTCGTGTTGACTGCAGCCGTTGGGGCAATCCTCTTGCTCGGAGGCAATGCGGCACGTTCTCGTTCGCGGCGGGGCGAAGGGGGCGGCGAGTGAGCGAGACCCCGGCGACACCGATCAAGATGCGGGTGCGCGAAACGATCGTTCTGCGTGTAATCGGCAAGGCACTCGTGCCCATCATCCTGCTCTTCGCGCTCTATGTGCAGTTCCACGGCGATTACGGGCCCGGGGGTGGCTTCCAGGCGGGGGTGATCTTCGCGGCGGGTCTGATCCTGCACGCACTCGTCTTTGGGCTCGATGCGCTCCGACGGGCGATCCCGCCGATCGTCGTCGAGATCGGAATCGCGCTCGGTGCACTTCTCTACGCGGGCGTGGGCGTTGTTTCGATGTTCAAGGGGGGTGAGTTCCTCCACTACGGCGTACTGGACGCCCACCACCCCGCTCACGGTCAACACCTCGGCATTCTGATCGTCGAGTTGGGCGTCGGGATCACTGTCACCTTTGTCATGGTCGCGATCTTCTACGCGTTCGCCGGGCGGTCGAGGCAATAGTGTTTCAACTCGCCCATCATTTTCTGACTCACTGGAATTATCTCGCGGTCATCACGCTGATGATGATCGGGCTCTACATCGCGATTTCGCGAGGCAATCTCGTCAAGAAGATCATGGGCGTGAATATCTTTCAGGCGGCCGTGATCCTCTTCTATGTATCGATGGGCAAGGTTGCGGGGGGGACCGCGCCGATCCTGATGGAGAGCCCCGATCCCGTCCTCTATTCGAATCCGGTGCCGCACGTATTGATGCTCACGGCGATCGTCGTCGGAGTGGCGAGTACGGCGCTCGGCCTCGCGCTCGTCGTTCGGATCAATGAATCCTACGGCACGGTCGAAGAGGACGAGATCGTCGCCCTCGATCGCCACGAGGACGAACGCGCGCTCGCCGTCGAAGCGAAGGAAGAGGCGGAGGGGGCGACATGAATGATCTCGCCTTTCATTTCCCCGCCCTCCAGGTGCTCCTGCCCCTGATCGGCGCGCCGGTCTGTTTTCTGTTGCGCAGGGAAGCGCTCGCCAGCGCCTTTACCGTTGCGATCAGCTTTGCCTGTTTCGCGATTTCGACCGTGCTCCTCTGCCAGGTTCTGGGGGGCGAAATCGTCGTCTACGAATTCGGTGGATGGTCGCGCCCCTTCGGGATCGAATACCGGGTCGACATCACGAATGCCCTCGTCCTGGTCGTCATCTCATTCGTCGCCGCGGTCGTTTTCTCCGCGGGACCCGGGCAGGCGCGGCGAGCGATCCCGGAAGGCCGCGAATATCTCTTCTACTCCGCCGCACTCCTCTGCCTGACGGGTCTGCTCGGTGTGACGATCACTGGCGATGTCTTCAATGTCTTCGTATTCCTGGAGATATCGTCGCTCTCCTCATATATCCTGATCGCGCTCGGCCGAGAGCGACGGGCGATCATGGCTGCGTTCTCCTATCTCATCATGGGCACCATCGGCGCGACCTTTCTCTTGATCGGGATCGGTCTCATGTACCAGATGACCGGTACGCTGAACATGGTCGATATGGCCCACCGTCTGCAGGCCGTGAACGAGACGCGGACGATTCTCGTCGCGGTGGCTTTCGTCGTGGTGGGCATCTCGACGAAACTCGCGGTCTTTCCGCTCCATCAATGGCTGCCGAACGCCTACAGCGAGGCCCCGCCGATCGTCTCGGCCTTCCTCGCCTCGACCGCGACGAAGGTCGCCTACTATCTCTTGCTGCGGTTCTGTTTGGGGCTGTTTGGTGCGAAATTGATTTTCGAGACGATCGGAATCGATACGCTGCTTCTGCCTCTCTCGGCCCTCGCCATGTTCGTCGGGTCGATCGCCGCCATCTACCAGACCGACTTCAAGCGGCTCCTGGCCTATTCGAGCATCGCGCAGATCGGCTACATGACCCTCGGCCTTTCTTTGGCCACCGAAGCGGGGGTTGCGGCGGGTCTGATTCACGTCTTCAACCACGCGCTGATGAAGGGTGCGCTCTTTCTCGTCGCCGCCTGCGTGACCTGGCGGATGGGATCCACGAAGATCGCCTCGATGCGTGGACTGGGGCAGCGCATGCCGCTCGCGATGGCCGCCCTCGTGACAGCGGGCCTCGCGCTCATCGGTGTTCCCGGGACCGCGGGCTTCGTCAGCAAATGGGCGCTCGTCAGGGCCGCCCTCGACCAGGACGCTCTATTCCTCGCCTTCCTGGTCATGGCCAGCTCGGTTCTCGCGGTCGTGTATATCTGGCGGCTCGTCGAGGCCGTGTATTTCGCTGAGCCCGATGGTGAGGTCGAGAAAAAGGAGGCTCCGCTTCGCTTACTGATTCCGACCTGGATCCTCGCCGGCGCGACGATCTATTTCGGATTCTTCTCGAGTTTTGCGGTCGAGGTGGCCAATCTGGCGGCGGCACAGCTTTTCGCGACCGGCCTCGGGGCGGGGATGTAGCGTGATAGGCCTCGATACACACGCGACCCCCATCCTCTGGGCCCTGATCCTGCCGCTTGTCGGTGCGCTCGGCGTTCAGCTGCTCGGGCGCTTCGCGAACGAGAACGCGCGCGATTCCTGGACCGTGTTGATCGGGGTCGCGACCTTCGCTCAGGTCACGCGGCTCATCGCTCCGGTCATGGACGGCGGGGTTCCGGCGCTGGGGCTGCCGGGTACGATGTCGGGGCTCGGGATCAGATTCGAGGTCGAACCGATCGGGCTGCTCTTCGCCCTGGTCGCTTCGGGGTTGTGGGTGCTCACGTCGCTCTACGGTTTCGGCTACATGCGCGCTCATCACGAAGAGAATCAGACGCGCTTTTTTACGTGCTTCGCGCTCGCGATTTCGGCGGCGATCGGTATCGCCTTTGCCGGTGATCTCGTGACGCTCTTTCTCTTCTATGAGATGCTGACCTTTTCGACATTCCCGCTCGTCACCCACGCTGGGACCGAAGCGGCCGTTCGCGCCGGGCGGCTCTATCTGGGCATTCTCGTCTCGACGTCGGTCCTCTTCCTGCTCCTGGCCATCCTGTGGACGTCGACGCTCACGGATTCCCTGCGCTTTCTGCCTGCTTCGGCCGTTGGCGGTTTGCCTTCTCTGGCTGCGGGTGCCCCGCCTCCGGGAATCCTGGAAGGCCGGATCGATGGGCCCGCGGCTGGCCTCCTGCTCATGCTTTTCGCCTACGGCGTCGGCAAGGCAGCGCTGATGCCTTTCCATCGCTGGCTCCCCGCTGCGATGGTCGCTCCGACGCCCGTGTCGGCGCTGCTGCACGCCGTGGCCGTCGTGAAGGCCGGTGTCTTCAGCGTTCTCAAGATCGCGGTCTATGTCTTTGGGATCGACATGCTTTCGAAGGACGGCCTCTCGGATATTCTCATGGGGGTTGCGGCGATCACGATTCTCGCGGCTTCGATCCGCGCGCTCTCCCTGGACAATTTCAAGGCGCGACTCGCCTACTCGACGATCAGCCAGCTCTCCTACATCGTGCTCGGCGCAGCACTCGCGACCTCTGCTGCCGCCATGGGCGCGGGGCTGCATATCCTCATGCACGCCCTCGGCAAGATCACGCTTTTCTTCGTCGCCGGCGCCGTCTATGTCGTCGCCCACAAGACCAACGTCAGCCAGCTCGACGGACTGGGCCGGCGGATGCCCTTTACTTTTGGTGCGTTCTGCCTGGCCTCCTTCAGCATCATCGGCCTGCCGCCCTTCGGAGGTGCGTGGAGCAAATGGTTCCTCGTGACCGGCGCCTTCGAATCCGGACATTTCTGGATGGGTGCCGTCTTCATGGTGAGTTCGCTGCTTTCGATCGGATATCTGATGCCGATCGTCGTTCGTGCCTTCTTCCGGCCACTGCCCGAGGGTGAGGAAGAGGGCCTCAACGAAGCACCGCTTCTCATGCTCCTTCCGATCGCTACGACGGCACTCGCCTGCCTCGTGGTCTTTTTCTACACCGACGCGGTCTATGACCTGTTGGCGCCCGCGATGGGGATGCCGAAATGATCATGGTCGGTCGGATCGTCTGGGGGATTCACGATGTCTGACGAGACGCCGAGGGAACCGACGGGCGCGGAGGAGCGCGAGTATTGGCTCGACCGGTCGAGCAGTGTCGACCTGATCATCAGGATCCTGATTGCGGCGTGCGTGATCGTGGTCCTCGCCGATTTCGGATACCACAAACATGGTGATTTCCACTTCCGGGAGTGGTTCGCCTTCGACGCGATCTTCGGCTTCTCGGCCTATGTGTTCCTCGTGACGAGCGCGAAGGGCGTGCGCAAGCTGCTCATGCGGAGCGAGGACTATTATGATTGAGTCCCTCGCAGCGCTCGGTCAGATCCTGGAGGGATCGCCGCCGGGCGCATTGCTGATCTTGGCCGCGATCCCTTCGGCTCTGCTTCCCCATCGGGCCTCCCAGGTGGTGATGCTCGCGCTGCCGGTGATCGGACTCTATCAGCTCTTCCAGATGCCGACGGAGTTCAGCCAAACGCTCCAGCTCTTCGATTACACCCTCGAAGTTACGCGAATCGATGCACTCTCCAGGGTCTTCGGGATCGTCTTCCATATCGCGGCCTTTCTGGGCGTGCTCTATGCCGCGCATCAGAGGGACCGGCTCCAGGCGGCCGCGGCGATGATCTATGCGGGTGCGGCGATCGCCGCGGTCTTCGCGGGCGACCTGCTGACGCTCTTCGTCTGGTGGGAGCTGACGGCTGTCTCGTCGGTTTTCCTCGTTTGGGCGAGCAGGACCGAGTCGGCTCTGCGAGCGGGTCAGCGATATCTCGTCATCCAGGTGATGTCTGGGTTGCTGCTGCTGGCGGGGGCCATCCTGCTCTACTCCGAGTCCGGCTCGCTCGCCTTCGAACATATCGGGATCGAGTCCCTCGGTGGCCTGCTCGTCTTTTTCGCCTTCGGGATCAAGGCGTGTTTCCCCTTCCTGCATGGCTGGATGAAGGATGCCTACCCCGAGGCGACGGTGACCGGGACGGTTTTTCTGTCGGGCTTTACGACCAAGCTGGCCATCTACGCGCTCGCGAGAGGCTTCGCTGGAACGGAACTCCTGATTCCGATCGGGGCAGCCATGACGGTGTTCCCGATCTTCTTTGCGGTGATCGAAAACGACCTTCGACGCGTTCTCTCCTATAGCCTGAACAATCAGTTGGGTTTCATGGTCGTGGGCATCGGGATCGGGACCGAGCTCGCCCTGAATGGCACAGTGGCTCACGTCTTTGCCCACGTGATCTACAAGGCGCTGCTCTTCATGGCGATGGGGGCGGTACTCTTCAGGGCCGGCACGATCAAGGCATCGGAACTCGGCGGGCTCTACAAGTCGATGCCCTGGACCGCGGCCTTCTGCATCATCGGTTCCCTCTCGATCTCAGGATTCCCTCTAACGAGCGGCTTCATCAGCAAATCCATGGTCCTCTCGGCAGCGGGCCACGAGCACCTCTTCTTGATCTCGATGCTGCTGCTCTTCGCCTCGGCGTGTGTGCTCGATCACTCGGGGATCAAGATCCCCTTCTTCTCCTTCTTCGCTCACGATAGCGGTCGGCGCGTCGAGGAGGCGCCGATCAATATGCGGCTCGCGATGGCGATCGCTGCAGCGCTCTGCATCGGCCTTGGCGTCTTCCCGGAGCATCTTTACTCGATCCTTCCCTACCCGGTCGTGTACGAGCCCTATTCGCTCTCCCACGTCTTCACGGTCTTACAGCTTCTGCTCTTTGCGGCGCTCGCCTTCGTGTTCCTCTGGAAAATGGGTTGGTATCCTGCGGAGCTGCGCAGCGTCGTTCTTGATGTCGACTGGGTCTGGCGTCGGCTCCTGCCCCAGGCCTGGTCGGGGGCGGCCGAGTCCTGGCTGATCGGCCAGCGCTATTTGCTCGCGACCGCCGACAGAGCGCGTCTGTGGGTGCTCGATCTGACATCGGCGCATCTGAGTCCCTGGTCTCGATTCGGCGAACCCTGGCCGACCGGGGTGACGGCGATGTGGGCGGCCGTGCTCCTCTTCGCCTACCTCTTTTTGTCGTATTGAAGCATCGGGTCGAGAGGGTCTCCGGCCAGCGGTCCAGTCCCTTCTCACACGTCGCGAACGGGCGTGGACGAACACCCCGGCGACCACACCGAGGACGAGGTCCGCGCTCGGAATGATTCCGCCCCCCGTTCCCCGCCCCGCCGCTTGCAGTCTCCCGATTGCGCTTTGCGCCTCTTGGAGGGCCTGCAGCGCTGGCGCCGGAGGCCGGGATCGGTTCTCATGCTGGATCCCTTCTGCTCTTTTCTCTTCGGTGCCAGGGAGATGGCCGCGCTCATGCCAGACTTGATCTTCGAAAAACGCGACGGTATCGCTCATATCACATTCAACCGCCCGGAGCGCCGCAACGCCTTCAGCCCGGAGTCGATCATTCGCCTCGCGGATGCGTGGATCGAATTTCGCGACGACGATTCGATGCGGGTGGCGATTCTGACCGGCGTCGGGGACAAGGCGTTCTGTGCGGGTGGCGATCTGGGCCGATTGCTTCCGCTCTTCACGGGTGCGAAGCAGCCCGACGATGAGTGGGACCATAAGTTGATGGGGGATCTGCCTCACTATATGGCGACTTCGCTCCTGCGGCCCTTCGAACTCTACAAGCCGATCATTGCCGCGATCAACGGTTATGCGCTCGCAGGTGGAGCCGAACTCCTGCAGGCGACGGATATCCGAATCGCCTCGACGAACGCTTCATTCGGTTTGACCGAGACCCAGCGTGGGCTCGTACCCGGTGGGGGATCGATGGTTCGGTTGGCGCGCCAGATTCCCTATTGCAAGGCGATGGAGATCTTGATGACAGGGGATGCGATATCCGCGGAAGAGGCCCATCGGATCGGTTTCGTGAACGAAATCGTCGAACCCGATCGGTTGATGCCGCGAGCGCTCGAGTACGCCGAGCGGCTGAAAAAGAATGGACCGATCGCCGTTGCTGCGGTCAAGGAAGCCGTCCTTCGTACGAGCGGGGTTCCGCTGGAGGACGCGTACGGGATCGAGGCTGAAATTTCAGCACGTGTCACGCGTTCCGAGGACGCCCGAGAAGGCCCGCGCGCGTTCATGGAAAAACGCGATCCTGTCTTTACCGGAAACTAGCAAGCATCAAGAAGGAAGATCTGAAATGTCGAATCCGATGGATTGCGTGAAAAGGGTCGTTGAGTGCGACAACGGTCGAGATGCAGCGGGTTACCGCGCGATCATCCATGACGACTACCTGTCTTTCGTGCATGGAAAAGAACAAAACGTGGGTGCCGACGCAGAGGTTGCGGCGATCGAGGGCTGGTGGAAGGCGACCAGCGACGTGCATCTCGAGATTCTCGAACTCGCGGAGACCGATGGGCTGGTCACGCTCCGGTATACGCTGACGGGGACCCACGACGGTGATCTCTTTGGTAGGCCCGCCAGCGGAAAGAAATTCCATGTCGAGAATTGCACGCTGCTTCGCGTCGTCGATGGGAAGGTCAAGAACGCTTATCGCTACTCGGATACGTTGGGGTTGATGACGCAGCTGGGGGTGATCCCCGGAGGCTGAACCGTCTACGGATCAGTCCGTCAGCGCGAATTGCTGAACGAGAAAGGGCGCGATCGGAGTGCCCCCATTTTCGCTCATCTTGTTCTGTTGGAGCACGACGAGCACGGTCCCCGTCGAGGGGCTCACCCAGAAACTGGTCCCATAGGCGCCGCTCCACCAATAATCGCCATTGCGGCTCGGCATGGTCGCAGCGTCCGCGTCGGCGACGACGCTCACCCCGAGCCCGAACCCGAGCCCCTCGATCCCCATGATCTCGAGCACGCCCGATTGGACTTCGAGCTGATGCATGAGCTGGGCCGTTTCCCGTTCGAGAATGCGTACGCCGTCGTATTCGCCATCGTTCCATAACATCAACGCGAAACGCATATAGTCGGGTGCCGTCGAGACGAGCCCCGACCCACCCGGTGTCCAATCAGCGGCGCGATAGAGCGCGACGGCATCGGGGACGAGGTCGCCGCTCTCGTTCTGGCCGTACATCGTGGCGAGCGGGGCGCCGGTGGGTGTGTCCTTCAGGTAATGCGTGGCATGCATGTCGAGCGGCGTGAAGATTCGCCGCTTCATGAAGATCTCGAGGGGTTCGCCGGCAACGATCTCGACGATTCGTGCCATCACGTCCATCGATGCGCCGTATCGCCATTTCGCCCCTGGCTCTTCGAGAAGCGAAAACGAAGCGAGTCGCGCGACGCGATCAGCCAGACTCCCCTCGCCCGCGTAGAGGCCCTCGTCGCGCCAACGCCGAACATAGGGTGTCTTCTCGAAATCGGCCCCGGCGATCCCCGAGCTGAAGGAGAGCAGATGGCGAATCCTCATGGGCGCCGTCTGGGGCGTGCTTCCGATCGCCTCGCCCGTCGCATCGAGCACGGCGACCGGCATGGAGCCGACTTCCGGCAGATATTTCGAGACGAGGTCGTCCAGTCCGATTCTTCCCTCCTCGATCAGGATCATCGCCGCCACCGCGACGATCGGCTTCGTCATCGAAGCCATCTGGAAGCGGGTTTCCATCGACATCGGGATCTGCGATTCGAGGTCCTGATAGCCGGTCGTCTTCGCATGGATCAGTCGGCCATCCCGAGCGACGAGTGCGACATAGCCCGAACGGTCGCCCAGCCAGACCCGGCCATCGAGCACGCCATCGATGGCCGCTTTGCGCCAGCCCGAAAGCCTCTCGGGCTCGGGAAGTTCCGCGCGGGCGGGCGGAAGATCCGGAATCGGCGTCGAATCTCCAAAGCAGCCGAGGCATGCGAGTCCACCGATGATTGCGAGAACGACGAAGGCGCGTCGGGCGGACAAAGGGGACGAAGGGTTCGGGGGAGCCGGGTGACGCATCGAGTTTCCTTTCGAGGGCGGTCGTGGCCTTCGAGGTAGTATATTCCGCTGGAGCGCCCGACGAGGGCGCAGTGAGGAGAAATGTCTTGACCCCGACTCCGATTCATCGGCGGCCCCTGGATCTCGCCCTGGTGCTCTTCTTCAGTATCTCGGTCCTCTACGGGTTCCTTTTCAGTCTGCCCGAGGGACTCGGGTTTCCCGTTTCGCCGGACAGCCCTTGGCCGCCGCTGCGCGCGCTCCACGAATGGGCGATCGCCGAAGAACCGGCTCACCTCGATCCGCCACCGAACTTGATTGCGGCGACGCTCTTCGACGGCTTCTTCCAGGCGCCGGCGTTGCTCTTCGTTCTGATCGGGCTCGTCGGCTTGCGTTCATGGCTGAGGCCGCTCGGCCTGGTCTACGCCGGAGCCGCGGTCACGAATATGTTCTTCTACTTCACGCAGACCTTCCTGGGCCCGCATCCGCCACCGAATACACTCTACTACCTCGCCTTCAATCTACCCTGGATGATCGCCCCCGCGATCCTCGGCATTCGCGTGCTGCTGGGGAGGGATCTGGGCCCATCCGCCTGAGGCGAAGCCGATGCAGGGTGGATGAGCGGGATGGGCGTCAGCGGTGATCGCGACGTGGATCAGGTCAGCGCCCCCGCCGCCGCGATCTCCGAAATCTCGTCCTCCGAATATCCCAGGAGTTCTTTGAGGACCTCGAAAGTGTGCTCACCGATCAGCGGTCCTGCTCGCGTCGGGCGCGCCGGTGTCCGCGAAAAGATCGTGACCTGTCCATCGAAGATGCTCTTTCCGAAGCCCGCGTGTTCGAGTTCGACGAAGAAGCCGCGTGCATCGAGCTGAGCGTCGGCGTGGAAATCCGTCGCGCGAAGCGGGACATAGGCCGGGACGCCCGCCTTGCGGAGTCGGTCGGCCCCCTCGAAACAAGCTTGTTCTGCGGCCCATGCCGAAAGCGCGTCATCGATTTCCTTGCGGCGTGTGAGGCGCGTGTCGATCTGATCCAGTTCGGTTCCGCCGAGCGCGGCGAGGGCGGGTACGAGACCGCAGAGGGCCCGCCACTCTTCGGAGGTGCGCGTTTCGATCGCGATGAACCGCTCCGTTTCCCGGGTCCGGTAGACGCCGTGGGGACAGCCCCATTCGGAATCGTGGCCGGATTGTTCGAGCACGCGGCCCGTTGCCTGATAGTCGAGGATCGTGGGCGTCAGATAGTGGATTGCCGCTTCGATCTGGGAGATGTCGATGAGCTGGCCAACGCCTGTGCGGTCGCGATGGTGGAGCGCGGCGCTGAGGGCTGCGAGCGCATAGCGCGGGGAAATGAAATCCGTATAGGCCCCCCACGGCGAGGTCGGCATCCGGTCGGGCCAGCCCGTGATTCCGGTGAAGCCTCCGAGTGCGGCACCGTGGATTCCGAAGCCCGTGTGTTTGCGTTCGGGGCCGGTCTGGCCTCGCATGCAGGTGTAGAGCATGATGATATCGGGATTGATCTTGCGCAGCTCTTCATAACCGAGACCGACGCGCTCGGCGGTGCCGGGGGTGAAGTTCTCGACGACGACGTCGGCCCATTCGACCATCTTGTGTGCGACCGCGAGGCCTTCGGGTTTGGTGAAATCGATCGCGACGCCGAGCTTCGACTGATTCATGTTGGCCGCGGTGTGGCCGGTCGTTGTTCCGGGATCTCCGATCCACGGAGGCAAGAAGCGCAATGTGTCTACTCGCGATTCGGTTTCGACGCGTAATACGGTCGCGCCGAGGTTTGCGAGATCCTTCGTGATCAGCGGTCCGGCGGCAATCCAGGAGAAGTCCGCGACCTTCAGACCTTCGAAGATCTGGGTTCGCGAGGAGGGGGCCGAGACCGTCGGACCCAGGGGTCTTCGATCCGTAGACTCGACGAGGGCCTGGTCCTGGCCCAGCCGCGGTGCCGGCCGGTCGTATTCGATGGGCGTTTCGGAGAGCAGGGCGAAGGGTCCCGGCTGCTTCTCACCATCGACATTCGTCCAGAATCCACGCGCGATCAGCTGCTGGTCTTTCAGTAGATCGGGGGTGACGAGGACCGGCGCGATCAGCCATTTCTGGAGTACCGCCTGCTCCTGGATCTCCGCCTTCGTCATCTCCTTCAGGAACGCCTTGAATTGTTCGATTCCGCGAATGGCCTTCTCGAGCTCGAGCGTGCCCTCCTGGAGTTGTTGGATCCAGGTCATCCATTCGATTTCCATCAGGTCTGCGTCCAGGCCACCCTGTTCGCCGATCCAGTTCATGCACGCGTTGAAGCCGAAGGCGCCCTGGGCGCCTAGCACCAGCACGATCACGATGTGGCCGTCCTTGCACGGCTCGAGAATGGGAAGCGTGAGCCCGGGAACGACTTCCATACTGCCCGTCCGGGTCGCGCGCGAATCCTCGAAGCCCGGAGGATCCGTCCCGAGCGCGGCGAAGCCACTCACATACATCAGGCTCCAGACGACGGCGGCTTGCACTGAGGCGTCGAGATGCTGCCCCTCCCCGGATCGGTTGCGTGAGTAGAGCGCCATCAAGACGTCGGCGGCCGCCTGGACGGAACCGAGGTGAGCGGTTTCAGGCAAGCCGACGGGCAGGGGCGGCCGATCACCGTCACCCGTCATATTGAGGTAGCCCCCCGAAGCGGAAAGCGTGAGGTCCGTCGCGGGGTGCAAGGCGTGGGGGCCGGTCTGGCCGAAGGGCGAGACCGAGACATAGAGAAGTATCGGGTTCAGCTTCTCGAGCGCTTCGTAGCCCAGCCCCTTTTCATCCATCTCGCCCGGGACCGAGGACTCGATCAGGATATCGGCCGTTCGAACGAGTGCGAAGAAGCGTTCACGATCCACGTCGCTCTCGAGGTCGAGGACGACGCTGCGCTTGCCCAGGCCGAAGGCGCGCCAGAAGAGTGAGGTCTCCGGGTCTCCGTGAGGGGCTTCGGGGCGCGGTCGGTCGGCGCTCGGTGTCGTCGAGAAAGGTGGCGCGAAGCGGGCGCCGCAGCCGCCGGGCGGCTCGATCTTGATGACCTCGGCGCCGAGATCGGCCAGGACACGGCCGGTCGCCTCACCGAGGGGAGTGCTGAGGTCCAGGACGCGAATCCCATCGAGCGCACGACTCATGCCGAGTCTCCTTCTCTGTGTGTTCTGTCTATCTATGCCCGATTCCGGCCCCGATGTCATCAAGGAAGGTTGGACGATCTCGATCAGGCCGGTCGTAATTCGTTGAGCTCACGCGTGTTGTCACGCAGGATCCGAAGCTTCTTCGCATCGTCGAATCGACCGATCTCCTTCACGTAGTCGAGGGGGGCGGGCATCCCTTCGATATGTGGCCAGTCCGACCCGAAGACCACACGGTCCGCACCCATATACTCCTCGACCTCGTAAACGTCGTCTTCCCAAAAGGGGTTGATCCAGACATGCTCCTTGAAGAGGAGTCCAGGGTCCTCCTTGTAATAGTTTGCGATCGAGAGTCGGTCACGTGACTGGCGCAGCTTGCGGAAGAGATCGGGCAGGAATTCGGCACCGTTCTCGATCGAGACGAGCCGAACGCCCGGGTGGCGTTCGAAGAGGCGGTCGAAGGCGCAAGTAATCAGGAAGTCGTACCCGGCGCGCTCGATGTTGAAATGCTTGATATTGGGTGTGATCGCTGCACCCATGGCGTCGGCTGTGAACCCGTCGTCGACGTAGCCGTTGGTCGTGTACCCGGAGTCGGCCGCGTGGACCGCGACCGCGATGCCCGCTTCGGAGACGCGAGCCCAGAATGGATCGTGGCGGGGATGTGAGGCTGCGAAGGAACCCTCGGAAGTGAAGACGGCGGCGGGGCGCATACAGACGACGCGCGCGCCCTGGGCGAGGGCCCACTCGAGTTCGCTGCAGGCAAAGTCGACGTCGCTCAACGTGATGTAGGGCGCACCGAAGATACGGTTCTGGTTGGCCACGCCCCAATCCTCGGCGACCCAACGATTGAAGCCGTGGAAGAGGGCCTTGACCGCTTCGGTGTCATCCTTGATGAGCTGTTCGTAGAGTACGCCGAGCGTCGGGAAGAGCCACATCGCTTCGATGCCCTGTTCGTCCATCTTCTTGATGCGCGCATCCGCATTCATGTAATAGTCGGGCAGGGGTTCGCGCTCGCGAAGAGCGGCCATCATGTTGGTACCCTCCGGATTGCCGCGCAGGAAGTCGGCGATCGAGCCGGGAAGCGCGATCGGATCCCAGGTCGGATTCTTCACAGCGTGCGAGAGTTTGCCGCCCACGACGTGATATTTTCGGCCTTCGACCTCGGCCCACTGAACGCAGCGCGCCTGCATGTCCTTCGGTACATGGCGAGTGAAGGCGTCGGGCGCTTCGTAGAAATGATTGTCGACATCGAAGGGCTGATAGCCGAGTTGGTCGACGACGGGATTTGCTGGGGTCACGAATAGGCTCCTGTGATTCTTTTCGGACTGGGGGCCTGCCTGGGCTGGCAGAGCTTAGCGGCTCGGGGCGAGTTCGGAGACCATTCGGAAGCCGCCCCGGCAGGAAAAAGAGGTGTACTCCGGGGGGACTTCGAAGGTCGCGGAAGGCGGACCGGCGAGCCATCTTCGGGGCCCATTCGATCTCGTTCGAGGAGAAAGCCTGGTGGATAGATTGATGATCGATGCGCGCCTGAACGAGTACACGTTCCGCGAGCGGAATCCGAATATTCCCTTTTCGCCGGAGGAGATCGCCCGTGACGCGGCGGCGTGCTGCGATGCGGGCGCTTCGATCGTCCACTACCACGCGCGTGATCCGGAAACAGGAAGCCCCTCCTCGGATCCGCTGCTCTACGCCGAGACCGCACGGCAGATTCGCGGCGCGTGCGACGCGATGATCATGCCGACCCTGGGCGCCAACACGGTCACGGACCTCGACGAACGGATCGGGCATATCGAGTTCATGGCCAAGGACAATGCGACTCGAGCCGATCTGGCACCTCTCGATCTTGCGAGCATCTCCCTCGGGATGTGGCACGAGGGGATGGCGGAGGTCGGTGGGGATGATCTGGTCTACTACAACTCGGTCGGAATCTTGAAGGCGTTGGCGGCGCGGGCTCGAGCTGTCGGCGTATTGCCGATGGCGGCGATCTGGAATATCGGTTCTCTGCGCGTCCTCGAAGCGTTCGCGCACACGGGGGTTTTGCCGCAGACGATCTTCGCGGAACTCTTCACGACCGAAGGCGGCCTGATCGCTGGTCATCCCGGGACTCGGCGAGGACTGCAGGCACTCGTCGACTTCGTTCCCGACTCGGTCGATTGTCTGTGGGCGGCCGCTTGTTATGGTGCGAATGCCCTCGACCTCGCGGAGTCGGCGATCGAGCAGGGCGGACACGTGGCGATCGGACTCGGCGACTATCCCTACCCGGAGATTGGTACGGGTCAGCCGACCAATGCCGAAGTGATCGCTGCTGTCGTCGAGATTGCGCATCGAAAAGGCCGGGAGGTCGCGACTCCCGAGGAGACGCGCGCTCGGCTCGGGGCCGAGTGAACGAGCACGACGCCCACCCCGACCCTGATCCACGTACAGCGAAAGAGAGACCCGAATGCCTACACCCCGACCGCCGCAGCCCGAGACGCCCGCCCCGGATGCTTTCGAGATCCATCGCGCGGAAGTCGCCGACGGCATGAACCTCGCCTATATCCGCGAGGGAGTGGGGGGCTACCCGCTGCTTCTGGTGCATGGATACCCCGAAACCAAGCGTATCTGGTGGCGGAATATCAAGCCTCTGGCCGCCGCGGGTTACGAGGTGATCGTTCCGGATCTGCGCGGTTATGGCGACTCGGATCTCTCTGCAGCGGATGAGTACGATCTGGTCCTCTACTCGACGGACCTCTTTTCGCTCATGCATGACGTGCTCGGGCACGAGCGCTTCGGTCTCGTCGGGGGGGACGTCGGAGGTGCGGTCCTCGTCGACATGGCGAATCGCCATTCGGAACACGTGGACCGGATGATCTTCTTCAACACGGTGGCACCTTTAGTGCCGGAAGAAGCGGATTGGTATGCCGAGCGTGGGCTCTCGATGAATCCACTCGAACAGGGCCCCACGGGCGATTATCGCATTCGCCAGGGGCGCGACCCCGAGCAGCTCCGCGCCGAACTCGACACGCCGGGGCGTTGTCGCCAATGGGTACGAGATTTCTACGAACATCGTCTGCTCGCATCGCAATATTCCTTCGAGGAGGCCGACTATGAATTCATGGTCGAACCCTTCGGTGATATCGAACGGCTCGCCGCGGGTTGGGCACCCTATCAGCTCGAATATGGCCGGCCGATGAGCGGCATTCCGATGTTGATGCAGAGGACCGAGACGCCGACATTGATTCTCTATGGACCCGACGACCAGGTGGTGCCCAGCGATTTTCCGAAACGCTGCGAGATCGCGTTTTCGAATCGAACGGGACCGCTCATGATTCCTGAATGTGGCCATTTCCTACAATGGGAGCGAGCCGACGTCTTGAACGAAGTGGCGAAATTCTACTTTTCAGATCTTCGGCATCAGGCGCGGGAATCCGCCACTTGATCGGCCACTTCCTGGCCCATGGGTTCGACCGCCCGCGGTTTCGCGCCTTGCTCTCGAGCCAGATTCACGTGGCTCAATCGGTCGACGTTTTGGGGACCGGCGCTCAATGCGATTCGAGGGCGAGGATCGGGTCGGTATAGTCGTAGCCGAGAGCGAGAGCGACGGCGGGTTCCGTAACGACACCGTTGGTCACATTGAGTCCATCGCGGAGATTTGGATTCGTCGAGAGAGCGGCGTGGATTCCACGGTTCGCGAGCTGCTGAACGAAGGGCAGGGTCGCGTGGTTGAGCGCGTAGGTCGAGGTCTTCGGGACGGCGCCCGGTATATTCGCGACGCAGTAGTGGACGACCTCATCGACGAGGTAGGTCGGGCGTTCGTGGGTCGTCGGACGGGAGGTTTCGAAGCAGCCGCCCTGGTCGATCGCGACATCGACGACGGCCGAGCCGCGACGCATCTGCTTGATATGTCGTGCGGTGACGAGATGGGGCGCGGCCGCGCCTCTCACGAGTACCGCACCGATCACGAGATCTGCATCGAGCACGAGCGTTTCGATAGCATCCGAGGTCGAGAAGACCGTTCGCAGCCCCGCCCCGAATCGAGAACACAGAGATTCGAGAACGCCGGTGTCTCGATCGAGGACCGTGACGTCCGCGCCGAGTCCCAGGGCCATCTGGATCGCGTTCATTCCAACGACCCCCCCGCCGAGCACCACGACCTTGGCAGGCGCGACACCGGGCACACCCCCGAGCAATAATCCCGCGCCGCCTCGTGTCGACTCGAGGCTCGTCGCGCCCGCCTGGATCGACATGCGACCCGCGACCTGGGACATCGGCGTCAGGAGGGGGAGCCCCCCGGCCCCGTCGGTCACGGTCTCGTAGGCGATGCAGGTCGCGCCACTCGCGACGAGATCCTTCGTCTGCTCGGCATCGGGTGCGAGGTGGAGGTAGGTAAAGAGGGTGTGGTGGGGCTGGAGGAATGCACGCTCGGCGGCCTGCGGCTCCTTGACCTTGACGATCAGTTCCGCGCACTCGAAGATCTCGGCCGCATTCGTGGCGATCTCAGCACCGGCGGCCCTGTAGGCCTCGTCGCTCGAATCGACTCCCATGCCGGCACCAGTTTCGACAAAGATCTGATGCCCATCCCGCGCGAGTTCCCGCACACTGGTCGGCGTCAATCCGACACGCAGTTCAGCGCTCTTGATTTCTTTCGGGACACCGATCCGCATCTGTCGGCCTTTCGCATGACGCCGCGCAGCAGAGGAGCGGCGGATGATTCAATCATCGACATCTGGAGGCCCGGGCTGAACCCATGCAGACCCGTGCAGATGAGATGGGCCCCGATCGGGCGCCCGCCGTTCTACCGAGGCTTCGCGTAGAGAGAGGGCCGTCGCCTCAGGGGAGGTGTCCGCTGGGCCTATTCGCTTCCGCGAACGTGCGCGTTTCCGTCGTGGTCTTGCAGATCGCGAGGAAATCGTTCACGAGATACTCCCAGGGAGATCGGAAGCGTGGTTGCGCCTCGGCGGCATCGTAATCCGCATAGGCCATGACTTCCTTGGGCGGCGGGAAGGCTTCGAGGTCGGCGCGCTCGAGCAGCAGGGCGCAGCGCTCGAAGTGATGGAGGTGGCTGACGACGATCACATTTTCACTCGAGACGAAGGCGTCGTCGAGGAGGTGATCCACGAAGAACGAGAGGACCTGAGCCGTATTCCAGTCCTGTGTCGGCCTGATCAGGTCGGGCTCGAGAGTGCCGCGTTCGCCGAGGGCGAGACCGACCCTCGTGTTGGACCGCGACTCAGGCATCCGGAAAGAGTCGCTTGCAGCGTTCGGTCATCGCCGCGAGCGAGAAATTATTCGGCCCCGGTTTCCGTTGTTCGGGAAAACGTGCAAAGGGTGACTCGAGGCGATAGCCAAAAGAGAATGCGAGAATCGCGGCGGGTGCCGGGTGAAGAATGGCGTGGCGCGTGGACTGATCGAGGGGTTCGAAGGCCTCGAGGAGTCGACCGACCGAGACCCACCAGCCCTTTGCGATCTCGATACCGGCGTCGCCGCTGCGTCGATCGATCTCCGCGCACAGCCTATCGACGAGCGCGGGTGAGAAGACTCGCGCTTCGGAGTGCCGCCGTACGCGCTGTGAGAGATGCGGATCCGTCGTCGATTCTCGTCTTCGATTGCTCGGAATCTGCCCGCGAATGAGCCGGTCGACCCCGACCTCTCGTAAATGCCTGGCGAGGTCCCCGAGTGGCGCCGGACCCCCGCCCGAGGTCGCTAGTGATGGCAGTTGCCGGTGGGTCGCGTATCCACTGCAGATCCCGCTCACCCGGGCTCGCTTTCGCTCGTACTGGGACGATGTCGGGAAAACATGTCGGGACGATTTGCCACGGGGCGGTCTGACGGCCCAGTCCTTCGGTCGCCCGCGATCTCTTACGTTCCGTCAGAGCCTGCTCTGTAGATAATCGAGGGTGCGGGCCTCGGCTCCTTCTTCCGCGGGAATGATCGCGGCATCGAAATCTGTGACCCCGACGTCTTCCAGTCGTTGAAGAGCCCGATCGAGCTGTTTCTCGTCGCCGATGAGGGCGATATCCGCCGGGCCTGCGGCACCCTCTCGATCGAGCATGGCCCGGTAGCTCGGGATCATGCCGTAGTGGACCAGAATTTTTCCGACCGCCTCGCGGGCGGCGTCCGCGTTCCCGGTCAGGACGATCGGGAGACCCGCGACGATTCTTGGATCCGGTCGGCCCGCTGCGTTCGCCGCTTCCTGGATCGTGGGGAGAACGTGTGTCTCGATCGTCTGCGGTCCGGTCATCCAGAGGATCGATCCGTCGGCCATCGCGCCAGCGATCTTCAACATGTGCTCGCCGAGCGCCGCGATCAACGTCGAGACCGGTTTGGCGCCCGGGATCGCGAGTTCGAGATGGACGCGATATTCGTCGCCCTGGTATTCCGCCTTTTCCCCGCGTAGCAGGGGAGTGAGGACGGATAGGTATTCGCGCATATGCTTGGCCCGGCGTTCGTAGGAGAGGCCGAGCATGCCCTCGATGACCATCTGATGGGAAAGGCCGATGCCCAGGGTGAATCGGCCGTCGCAGGCGGATTGGGCTGTGAGCGCCTGTTGGGCGAGGGCGGTGGGGTGGCGCGGGTAGGTGGGGACGACCGCGGTGCCCAATTCGATCTTCGAGGTTTCGCGACCGATCAGCGCATTCGCCGTGATGGCATCGATCGCGAAGATATTCGCGACCCAGAGTGTGTCGAAGCCGCGAGCTTCGAGGTCCTGGGCTTTGGCGATGAGGGTGTTGAAATCCTCGTCCTGACGTCCGTGCCCTGACATGATTCCGATTTTCATGCTCGTTCCCATCCCCTCGCGTCGTCGAGATCCTGTGTCTTGCTGCGAGGCCGCCTGCCCGCGGCCCCAACGACTCTATTGAACTCCGGGCTTCGACTCAAATCCCCGTTCGCCAGATCGGGTGGCCTGTCGATCGTGCAACAGTACAGGTAAGCTCTGCCCCCCCCGGATTCCCGACACACACGATCATGCGTTTGATTCAAGGAGGCTTGATGTCGATCTTCCGCCGAGCTGAGGGCTGCGACCGCCGATCTGTGATCGGACGCCCGGTTGGGCCGGAGCGCCGCGCCTTCCGATTCGCGTCGCTCCTGCTCGGTCTCGTCTCGGCGGTCGCGGGTGTGGCGGCAGAAGAGCCCGATCGGCCGAGCATCGACATCGGCTGGACGAAGAACGCCCCCGAGATCGACGGAGAGCTGGACACCGGCGAATGGGCGGATGCTGCTCATGTCGACGGATTGACGCAGGCCCTTCCCGATCCCGGCGAGCAAGCCACCCAGCACACCGAAGTCTGGATCATGACGGACGAAGATCACCTCTATCTCGCCGCGCGCATGTGGGACTCGAACCCGGATGAAATCGTGGCGAACGCGATGTCGCGCGATGCGAATCTACGCCTCGAGGACCGTTTCAGTTTTACCATCGACCCCTTCCTCGATCGACAGAACGGGTATTTCTTCCAGGTCAATCCGAACGCGGTCCGGCGCGACTTCTTGCTCGAAGGTGGATCCGGCGAACCGAGTTGGGACGGACGTTGGTATGCGAAGACCTCCCGTGATGCGAAGGGTTGGACTGTTGAGATCGCGATTCCCTATGCGACGATCAACTTCGCCCCGGACGCGAATGTCTGGGGGTTCAACATGGCGCGGGGAATTCGGCGTCGGGACGAGATCGATCGTTGGTCGGATCCGGTTCGCGAACGCTTTGTGATCGCGATGGGTCGCGCGGGCAATCTCGTTGGGATGAAAGGCATTCGCCAGGGGCTCGGTCTCCGAATGATTCCGGCGGCCACGTTCTTGCGTGTCGACGACAACGAGGATCCGCCGATCGGCGAAGGGATCAGTCGACGTCATTACACCAAGTTCGATCCGAGCTTCGACGTCTTCTACAAGGCCACTCCTTCGATGACGACGGCGCTCACGGTCAACACGGA
Organism: Deltaproteobacteria bacterium; assembly: GCA_002719955.1. Classification (GTDB taxonomy): domain Bacteria; phylum Myxococcota_A; class UBA9160; order UBA9160; family UBA4427; genus UBA4427. Next base: position 56,297 of record PBFW01000067.1, read on the forward strand.
TTTCGGTGAAACCGAAGTCGATGAGCGCCGAGTCAATCTCTCGCGCTTCGCGCTCTTCTTCCCCGAGAAACGGGACTTTTTCCTCCAGGACGCGCTGATCTTCGATTTCGGGGATCTCGGCCGAAACGGTCGCCCCTTCTTCTCGCGTCGAATCGGATTGAACGAAGAGGGGGAGCCGGTGGGCATCCTCGCCGGCGCGAAGGCCACCGGGCGTGTGGGCAACGTGAAAATCGGCGTGCTCGATGTCGTGCTCGACGAGCGTGGCCGGAGCGATCAACAGAATCTGCTGGTTGCCCGCGCGGCGACGAATTTCGGTGAGTCCGCGATCGGGGCGATCCTGACGAATGGCGATCCGGAGGCGAACGGCGACAACACCGTGGTCGGTCTGGATTTTCTCTATCGCGACTCGAATTTCCGCGACAACAAGAGCTTCAGCGCGAGCGCCTGGGCCCAGGGAAGCTTCAATGATCCGGATCATGGGCCAACCGCCGATCTCAGCGCCGTCGATGGTGGGGGATATGCCTTCGGCGGGGCCATGAGCTACCCGAACGACAAGCACAACTGGAAGATCAGCGGCCGGGTCTTCGACAGAGATTTCGATCCCGCCCTCGGCTTCGCCAATCGAGTCGGCATTCGAGAGTACAAGGCGGATTATCGGCGTCGCTGGCGACCCGACCTGGCGAGTGTTCAGACCGCCGATATGAGCGTGATCGCGCTGCTGGTCACGGAGCAGGGTCGACAGATCGAGACCGGGGCGTTCACCTGGCGGCTCCTCGATCTTCGCAGTCCGATCGACGACGGGATCCGGGTCTCCTTCAAACATCGCTACGAGGCGGTCGACGAACCCTTCGAAAATTTCAACGTACCCGTTGGCCGTTACCATTTCGACGAAATCCAGCTGCGGCTGAATGCGAGCCTCAACCGTCGGGTCGGGGGCGAGTTCCACCTCGGTTATGGCAGCTTTTACGACGGAATACGAACGCGGACCCGCAGCGATTTCACCTTTCGTCTCTCGAAACATTTCCAGACGGGCGTCATCTACGGCTTCGACAATCTTCGGCTGCCCGGCGGCGACGAGAATATCCATGTCCTGCAGGCCCGCTTGGGTCTCTTTTTCAACGCCGATCTATCCTGGGTCACGCTGATCCAATTCGACAGCGTGAGCGACACCCTGGCGATCAACAGTCGCTTCCGCTGGATCATCGAGGACGGTCGCGAAGTTTTTCTCGTTCTGAATCAGGGATTCGACACCCGGGACGACGTCGTTGCTCAACGAACGGCTCCCCTTGCAAAGCTGCAATGGACTTTTCGTTTCTGACGAGGCCGGGATATCGGGGTCGAGACGCCTCGGATTGAGTGTCACATCGAGTCTCAGAGGTCGGACGATTCAGCCGAGCGGATCTCCGAGCCAGATTTCCGGCGTCGTTTCGAAGCTGCGCGCGCCCGTGGACAGAAAGAGGATTCCCTCGCTGAGCGTGATCGACCAGCGCAATTGTCGATCGCTTTGCGCGGCGAGATCCCGGAGAAAGCCGTCATCTATGCGCGCGGCGGAAAGATTTGCGGGCGCGTCGATCGAATCGAGCTGTGCCGTCTTCCATCTCGTAACTCCGTCTCCGAAAGCGAAGAGCGTGACGCGCTCGGACTGCCGCGAGGCTTTGACGAGTCGCTTCCCATCGGGCTGGCCGACTTCGATCCATTCGCGCACGCGCCCATCCCCCTGACGGCTCCAGAGGTCGGGTTCGTCCGTCGCCGAGACACCGCGCCCGAATTCGAGCCCCTCCTCGAAGCGAAGCGCGAAGGCAATCACGCGGAGGAGCGTCCGCTCGAGCGTTTCCGAAGGGTGGCGCGCGACACTCATCGTACGCTCGGCATAGACATCGCGATCGACCAGTGAGAGTTCGAGCTGGGTTCGGTAGATGATCGAGCCGCGGGCCATGCATTGGAGCCTCGCGCACTCGGCGTCATCGGGTCAAGCGTGGTGGTGAGGGATCTCGCTGATAGGCTTGCCTCGGCGGGGCGGCGATGTGCGGAACCCGGGCGGCAGCCGAAAGGCGAACGAGAGGAGAATGGCGATGAGGCGATTCAGAATCTTCGGACTCGCAGAGGGGCTTCGATCCGGCCTCGTGATCGCGCTCTGGTTGGCGACGAACGAGTCGCGGTCGAGGGGTTGGCGCAGTCGCGCAGGATCTCGGCGGGAATGATTCGCCGGGCGATCGCGGGACCTCCCCGCTCTTGATCGATCCCCGGGGTCTCCCGACGACTGGAAATCAGGGGCTGAGGTCGCCGGCGATGCTTTTGCGAAGGACCCGCTCGAGCTCCTCGTGAGTACACGGTTTGGGGTTGGTCGCGAGGGAAGGGTCCGCCGCCGCCATCGGGACGAGGCGCGCGATCATCTCCTGCGAGACGACGCCTTCGAGTGTGTGTGGGAGTTCGAGCCGTGTTCGTAGGTCGAGCACCCACTCGAGCACGGCGTCGAAGCTCTGCCCGGGCAAGTCGAGAACGCGTGCCAGACGCGGCATTCGCGCTTCGATCACGGCTCGATGATGGACCATGACGTAGGGCAGAAAGATCGAGTTGGCCGTGCCGTGATGGAGGCCGGTGACTCCCCCCACCGGATGGGACAGGGCGTGGATCAGCCCGAGCCCTTTCTGGAAGGCGGTCGCACCCATCGATGCCGCCATCAGGAGATGGGTTCGTGCTTCGATCTTCGACCCGTCGTCGAAGGCGGGCACGAGGTGCTCGGCGATCAGCCGCATGCCTTCGAGGGCGATGCCATCGGCCATCGGGTGGTAGCTGGGGGCACAGTAGGCTTCGAAACAATGGGCGAGGGCATCCATGCCCGTGGCCGCGGTCAGTCGTGGGGGCAGTCCGAGGGTGAGATTCGGGTCGGCCAGGACGAGGTCCGGCTGCATTCGGGGGTGGAAGATGATCTTCTTGTTGTGATCGCCGGGATCGACGATCACGGCGGCGCGTCCGACCTCCGACCCCGTTCCCGCGGTTGTGGGAACGGCGATCGTGGGGAGGATTCTTGCCCCGTCGGCCCCTTTCCAATTCTCATTGGCATCTTCGTAGTCGAGCACCGAGCCCGGGTTGTCTGCGAGCAGAGCAATACATTTCCCAGTATCCATCCCGGATCCCCCGCCGAGTGCGATGCACCCGTCCGCCCCGTGCTCCAGAGCGGCGGCGACGCCCGCTTCGACGTGAGTCACGGTCGGGTTGGCGCCGATCTGCGAGAAGACGCTCGGGGTGAGGCCACCCGCCTCGAGGGTCGTCAGAATCGGCGCGAACCAATCGAGGGAGACGATTCCCGGATCGGTCACGACGAGTGGTCGATCGATCCCGAGTTCCGCGCAGAAACCAGCGAGTTCGCGGATGCGACCGGCGCCGATCCGGTAGGCGCTGGGATAGTTGAAATCTCCGACGAGGGATTCTTCGCTCACGTCGTCCTCGCTCGGCGGTTCAGATGATCTCGAAATAGCGTGCGAGGTCCCAATCCGTCACGCTCTTGCGGGACTCGAGATCCTCCCATTCGCGGGTTGCTGCGAAATGTTCGACGAAGGCGTCGCCGAAACACTCGCGAGCCATCGTCGATCCGCGAAGTGCAGCGCTCGCTTCAGCCAGGGATGTGGGCAGCGGAGAGGAAATCGCATCGGGGTCTTCGTAGGCGTTGCCAAGAATCGCGCTCGGAAGTTCGAGACCCTCTTCGATCCCCCGCAATCCAGAGGCCAGCGCCGCGGCCTCGGCGAGGTAGGGATTCGCATCCGCGGGCGCGATCCGGTATTCGCTGCGCTGAGCCTCTGGGCCAGCCGGGATGACGCGGATGGCGGTCGTGCGGTTCTCCACTCCCCAATTCGAGGCGGTCGGTGCCCACATCCCGGGCACGAGGCGGCGATAGCTGTTGACCGTCGCACAGACCATTGATGTCAGTTCAGGGAGATAGCGGACCTGTCCGGCGACGAAATGCTGCATCGTTTCACTCATCGAGTGGGGAGCACCCTCGGTGTGAAAGACGTTTTGGCCGGTCGCTGAATCCCTCAGCGAGAGATGGAGGTGACCGCTCTGGCCGGGGTAGTCGTTGCTCCATTTCGCCATGAAGGTCGCCATCAGATCTGCCCTCTGGGCGAGGACCTTGGTGAAGGTCTTGAAAATTGCGGCCTTGTCCGCTGCAGCGAGGCCTCTCGTGTAACGAATTGCGGCCTCGAGCACACCCGGGCCGGTTTCCGAATGGAGACCTTCGATCGCGCAGTCGAATTTCTCCATCAACTCGAGCAGGTCGTGATAGAACTGGGCGTGAACGGAGTCGCGGAGCACCGAATAGCCAAACATGCCCGGGGTCATGGGCCGAAGGTCGCGATAGCCCTTGGCGCGGATGCTCTGCGGCGTCTCGTCGAAGAGGAAGAACTCGTACTCGAAAGCCGCGTCGACTCCGAAGCCCATCGCCGCGGCTCGGTCGATCGTGCGTGACAGGGTCGTTCGCGGGCAGACCTCTGCGTAGTCGCCGCAGAAGCTCCCGATCAGCAGAAGCGTGTCTTCTTCGAGGGGGAGTCGTCGCAGGCTCGAAAGGTCGAGCCGGACGGGAGCATCTCGATAACCGGTATGCCAACCCGAAACCTCGACCCGCTCGTAGAGCTCGTCGTGCAGGTCCCAGCCGAGGACGACATCGCAGAAACCGAAGCCCTTGTCGACAGCGCTTCGAAGCTTCATGAGATCGACATATTTGCCGCGCAGAATGCCGTCGATATCGAAGACCCCGATCTTGAAGAAACGAATTCCTTCGCGCTCGATCCACTGGTCGAGTTCAGCGACGTTCGTGACGCCCCGGGTCGGGGGCTGGGAATCGGTCATTTCGGATCCTCCGGCGGCGTGACGAAATAGTACTCGGGTAGGCGGTGGCAGGCTGAGTGTGGTGGGTGGCGATGGGCGTGAACTCTGTGATCGGGTCGGATCAGATGGATTGCTCTCGCAGGTGATAGCTCTTCGGTCGCGTGAATGAATGAAATCCGAGTGTCGAAAGCGAACAGCCGAATCCCGAATTCTTGACGCCGGTCCAGGCGAGGGCTGGATCCAGATAGTCGCATCGGTTGGCGAAGACCGTTCCGGCTTCGACATCCTCGGCGAGTCGGCTGGCGCGTTCGAAGTCGCCGCTCCAGATCGAGGCTGTCAATCCGAATTCCGAATCGTTCATCAGAGCGATGCCCTCGCTCTCATTCGCGATGCGAGCGATTCCGATCGCCGGGCCGAAGGTCTCCTCGCGCATGAGCGCCATCGAGTGATTCACATCGACGAGGACCTGGGGGCCCAGATAGCAGCGCGAGCGATCCGGCAGGTCGAAATCACCATCACCCACGAGTTGTCGTGCCCCCGCCGCCACGGCGGCTGCGACCTGGCCGCGCACAAAATCCGCGGCCCCCTCGTCGACCAGTGGCCCGAGCGTCGTCGTGTCCTCGAGCGGGTCCCCGATCGTGTACCGCCTGGCGAGTGCTACATAGGCATCCACAAAATCGTCGAAGATCGACTCGCAAACGTAGATGCGTTCGATTCCGCAACAGCTCTGACCCGCGTTGTAGAAGGCCCCGTCGACAAGATTTTCCGCGGCGAAGGCGATATCGGCATCCTCGAGGACGAGGGCTGGGTCCTTGCCGCCGAGCTCCATTCCGGCCTGGATGAAATTCTCGTCGGCGACCGCGCGATAGATCTCGTGGCCTCCGCGAACCGAGCCCGTAAAGGACACGTATCCGAGGGTGCGGGATCGGATCAGCCGGCCCGTCGTCGCGTGGTCCATCGGCATCGCCTGAACCAATCCATCGGGCGCGCCGGCTTCGAGGAAGGCACGTTCGAATTGGTCGGCCACGAGCGCCGTCTGCGTCGCATGCTTGATCAGCACGGCGTTCCCGGCCAATACCGCAGGCACGATCACATTCACGGCGATCGCCAATGGATAGTTCCAGGCGGCGATATCGAGAACGATGCCGACGGGATCGTGTCGGATGAAGCGGCGAAAACCCTCTTTCTGCGGCAGGACCTCCTCCGCCAGCGACTCCGGCGCGATCTCACAGAGCATTTCGACGCGTTCGACCATCGTGCCCTCGAATTCTCCTCGGGCCTGCGCGAGCGGCTTGCCCATCATTCGCGTGATCTCTTTGGCGTTCTCGTCCGCACGGGTGGCGTATGCGGAAAGCATTCTGTGGCATAACGCGACCCTCTCCTCGACGAGTGAGTCACGCCACCCCCTGGAGGTCGCCGCAGCCAATTCGAGTCGTGCAGCGACTTCGTCATGGCTGAGAAGGTCGAAGTGATAGGTCGGTTGGCCATCGATCGGACTGATGATGTCGGGCATGGGGTCCTTCGTGATGGGGCGGGTCCATTCTCGCGGGCTTCAGCGAGCGCCGGACTCGATCACATGATCGAGGAGTTCGCCAAGATTTGCGTGGTCGGCCGCGCTCCTGTTTCGATCGTTCTCTGCGAGGTGGGGCGTGCTGTCGACGCCGTCGAGCGGGTGTCCGCCCGGTCGGGCACGTGATTTTTCAGCCGAGCCGGGTGCCGGAGATTCTCCCGGCACGCCCCGATCGGAAGCGGGCCTTTCGCGGGGGTGCGAACCGTGGTTGCCATTCGGTGACCTCTCTTGTCGTGCGAGGGATTATCGCGAGTCGGGGAGGGCGCGCCAGGGATCGGAGCCGCTAGCATCGCGCACTACCATTTTGAGGAGATCGATGTGAAAGCCATCGTCTGCAAGGAATTCGGCCCGCCGGAAAAGCTCGTGTTCGAGGAAATAGACGAACCGCACGCCGGAGAGGGCGAACTCGTGATCGAATCCCGAGCGTCGACGGTGACTTTCCCCGACGCATTGATGATCGAGGACAAATACCAGTTCAGGGCCCCCGTGCCCTTCGTACCGGGTGGAGAAGCCGCCGGTGTCGTCGTGGAGGTCGGGTCGGGGGTCGAGGGCTTCGCAGTCGGGGATCGGGTCATAGGATCGACGATGTTGGTCGGCGGATTCCAAGAGAAGGTGCTCGTCAGCGCGAGCGCGACGCGACCCCTATCGAAGAGTGTTGGTTTTGCCGAGGCGACGGGCCTGCTCTACGCCTACGGAACGGCCCACTACGCGCTGAAATTTCGCGGGGTACTCGAGCCCGGTGAAACGTTGCTGGTCCTCGGGGCGGCGGGCAATGTTGGTCTGGCCGCTGTCGAACTCGGAAAGCTGATGGGCGCGCGGGTCATCGCCGCGGCTTCGAGTCGTGAAAAGCTTTCGGTGTGTCGAGATCGCGGAGCCGACGAAACGATCGACTATTCGCGCGAGGATCTGAAAACGCGAGCGAAGGAACTCACGAAGGGTGGGGGAGTCGATGTTATTTTAGACTGCGTTGGGGGGGATTTTGCAGAGGCCGCCCTGCGCGCGATCGCCTGGGAGGGGCGCTTTCTGGTGATCGGGTTCACCGCTGGGATTCCGAGACTTCCGCTCAATCTGACGCTACTCAAGAGTTGTCAGGTGATCGGCGTCTTCTATGGTGCGATGGTCCAGAAGCAGCCGGAACTTCGTGACGAGATCGCACGCGATCTCGAAGAACTCATGTCGGCGGGAAAGCTCAATCCCTATGTATCCGGACGCTACGCCCTCGAGGATGCGCCCCATGCGCTGCGTGCTCTTCTGGATCGACGGGTCACGGGGAAGGTCGTCGTCGAACCGAATCGTTGAAGGGATGGGGACCCCTTTTCTTCCGACTAATCCGACTCGTCGGTCGGCACCCTAGCGAAGGACGGGTTCGAGAACCTTCCAGAGGCGCTCGGCGATCAACGTATGCCCCTCCGCCGTCGGGTGGATTCCGTCGGCTTGATTGAGATTTCGTCGGGCCGCGACGTCCTCGAGCAGAAAGGGGACGAAAGCGGTTGCGTAGGCCTCGGCGAGCGCTGGGTAGACGGCATCGAAGGCTTCGACGTAGTCGCGGCCGAGATTCGGCGCCGCTCGCATTCCCGCCACGACGAAGCGCGCCTTCGGATGGTTCTCGGTGGTTCGCTCGAGGATGGCCTCGAGGTTGGAACGCAGCTGATCGACGCTCTGTCCACGAAGCATGTCGTTCGCGCCGAGTTCGAGGACGAGCACTGAAATCGGGAGTCGCAGGAGCCATGCGAGTCGGCGCAGCCCGCCGGTCGAGGTATCTCCGCTGACGCCCGCATTGACCACGAGATAGTCGAGCTCGGCTTCGTCGATCCGTTGCTGGATCAGCGCGGGGAAGGCCTGATCCTCTTCGAGCCCATAACCCGCAGTCAGGCTCGTCCCGAGGAAGACGATGACGGGCGTATCGGCCTTCGCCCGCGTCCGAGCGCGCGTGGGCTCCGTCTGTGCACGGTCGAGGGAGCGGGAGCCGTCCAGGACTCCGGGATCGGTCGGTGTCGTGCTGTCGGAGCATCCTGCGATCGAGAGGGCCAGCGCGAGGAGGGCAACCCGGATGGCGCTGAGGCTGGGAATGGACGCGAACGGGCTCGATGACGATGCACAGGTTCGTACCAGGCAGTAGTGTATGGATTGCGCCGCCCGCGCTTCCTCGATCCGAATCGGATTCCGCATCGCGCATGATCCTCGCTCGCAATCTCACCCAACGCTACTCACTCTCCGTTCAGGCAGCCGATCCAGCGGACACGCGGCTCGAGGGAGGCGCGCGCCGATCGCCGGTCCTGACGGTTCTCGATGGTGTCGATCTCGATGTCCGCGAGGGCGAGGTCGTCGTGATCCTCGGTCCTTCCGGCAGCGGCAAGACGACGTTGCTGGGATTGCTCGCGGGACTCGACCGTCCCAGCGAGGGCGAGGTCGAACTCGCGGGGGTCGCGCTCTCGGGTCTTGACGAGGACGGTCGCGCCGCGCTGCGTGCCGACCGCATCGGTTTCATCTTCCAGAGCTTTCACCTGATCCCGACGCTCACCGCGATCGAGAATGTGATGGTGCCCCTCGAACTCCTCGATCGTCAACGCGCACCCGGCCCACGTGAGGCGGAGGCGATGGCGCGCGCCCTGCTCGAGCGGGTGGGTCTCGGCGACCGGCTCGACCACCACCCCGCCCAGCTCTCGGGGGGGGAACAACAGCGCGTGGGGATCGCCCGGGCTTTCGCGAATCAGCCCGCCGTTCTCTTTGCCGACGAGCCGACGGGAAATCTGGATCGCGCGACGGGCGAGGAGATCGCGAACCTGCTCTTCGAACTCAACGAGCAACACGGCACGACCCTGGTGATCGTGACCCACGATCTCGAACTCAGTCGCCGTGCTCACCGGATCATCCATCTGGCCGCTGGGCGGATCGACCAGATCGAAACGCCTCAGCCCCACTCGGGCGCGGCCGAAGGCGATGGGGTTCGGGCCGAGGTGGGGGGCGAGGGGTGAGAACCCGATTCGTTGCATCGATGGTGCGACGGGAGTTGCGTGCGGGGGCTCGTCGTTTCGGCTTCTATGGCAGCTGTATGGCGATCGGAATCGCGGTCGTCGTGTGTCTCCATTCCCTTCGCGAAGCGGTGAACGAAGCGGTCGATTTGCGCTCGAAGGAATTGTTGGGCGCGGACCTGCGGCTCGAGAGCAGGGATCCCTTCGGGCCCGAGGTGTTGGCCGCCGTCGGACCGCTCGAAGCCCGGGCGCTCCAGGCGCCGACCCGGGTGACACGGCTCGGGTCGATGGCCCTCGCTGAGCGCTCGGGGCGAAGTCGGTTGGTCGATCTGCTGGCGATCGACGGCGAGTACCCGATCTACGGGGAGGTCTGGACGGAGCCCCGAGACCGATGGGCCGAGTTCGGTGCCGAACCCGGTCGCGTCTTCGTCGATTCGACGCTGCTTCTTCAACTCGATATCGCGGTCGGGGATCGACTGCGATTGGGCAGCGAATCCTTCGAGATTCTCGCGGCCGTCAAGAAAGCGCCCGGGCGTTTTGGACTCCAGGCGGAGGTTGCGCCTCGCGTCTTCCTGATGAAAAGCGATCTCGATCGAACTGGGCTCGTGGTCGAAGGAAGTATGGTTGCCCATCTTCGTTATTTGAAACTTCCGGGAGAGATCGTCGACCCCTGGCTCGAGCAGCACGAGAACACGCTCGAAGAGGCGCGTGTGCGCTTTCAGACCGTCGGTGGCTATCAGGAAGATATGTCTGAGGCCTTCGGCAACCTCACGCGCTATCTGGGTCTCGTCGGCCTCGCCGCGCTCGTGCTCGGGAGCATCGGTGTCGCGGCGGGCGTTCGCGTCTTCGTCCGGGAAAAGCTGGACGCGGTCGCTCTGCTTCGTTCGATCGGCGCTTCCCCGGGCGATGTCGTCGCGATCTATACTGGTCTCGCCATCTGTCTCGGTCTGGCGGCGGGCACGCTCGGAATCCTGCTCTGCCTCCCACTGATCGCGATGCTGCCGAGCCTCCTGGGCGATCTGCTTCCCGTCGAGGTCCGCCTCGGTGTCGGGCCGAGGGCGATTGCGACGGGCCTCGGTCTGAGCGTTTGGGCGACACTGCTGTGCGCCATGGGGCCGGTGCTCGACCTGGCTCGGGTGGCTCCGCTTCGGGCACTGCGACGGGATTTCGATGAGCTGCGGCCACGCGGGAACCGGGGCCGCGTTGCGGTGATCGCAATCGTCGCGATCAGTGTACTCGTAGCGTCGATCTGGCAGGCCGGGAGCCTTCGCATCGGCGTTTTCTTTGCGGTGGGCCTCGTGGCGACCGTCGGGACACTCGCGGTTGCAGCGCTGGCATTGATCCGGCTGCTGAGGCGCCATCCACCGAAGATCTTCGCCTATTGGGCGCGTCAGGGGATCGCGAACCTCTTTCGTCCGCGAAACCACACGCTGCCGACGACGATCGCGATCGGATTTGCACTCTTCGTGGTGGCGACCGTGCACGCCGTCCAACGAAATGTGCTCGAAGAGATGGCAGCCGATTCGCGGCCCGATCGACCCAATTTCGTGCTCTTCGATGTGCAGCGCGATCAGGTCGAGGGTGTGCAGGCGCTGCTTGCGGAGCACGGTGCGGGGATCACCGACCAGGCCCCCCTCATCTCGGCGCGGCTCTCCGCGATCGACGGCGTGTCGCGCGGTGATTTTCTCGCGGACGAAGAATTGTCACGGGAATTACGATGGGGGCTGCAGCGAGAATATCGATTGACCTACTCCGACACCCTGCGCGAGAGCGAGGAACTCGTGGCCGGGCGCTGGTGGGCGCCCGGTGAGGTGAAGGGGGAGAGCCCGCCCTATCCGGTTTCGCTCGAGCGGGATCTTGCGAACTCTCTCGGCGTCCGGGTCGGTGGTCGATTGCGCTGGCGGATCCAGGGCGTCGAAGTCGAGACACGGGTGGCGAGTCTTCGTCAGGTCGATTGGGGTCGCATGGCGACGAATTTCTTCGTGGTCTTTCCGTCGGCAGCCCTCGAACAAGCTCCCCAGAGCACGGTTCTGCTCGCCCATCTCGCCGAGGAGGCGGCACGTGCCGAGATGCAGCGGGACCTGGTGGGCCGCTTTCCGAACGTCTCGGCGCTGGATGCAACGCTGATTCTTCGCTCCCTTGACACGATGCTCGTGCAGATCGGCATCGCCATTAGGCTGCTCTCGCTCTTCACTCTGGGAACCGGCATTGCAATCCTGATCGCGGCCTCCATCGCGGCGCGGACCGAACGAGCCCGCGAGGCGCTCCTGCTGCGGGTGCTCGGGGCATCGCGTCCCGTGCTGCGCCGAATCGTGGCGACGGAGGCCGTCGTGTTGGCCGGTCTGGCCGCCGCGGTGGGTGGGCTTCTTTCAGCGATCGCGGCCTGGGCGGTCGTCGTCTTTGTTTTCGAGATGGATTTCGCGCCGCCGATCCTGGATCTGTTCGGGCTGGCCTCCGCGACCTTCGTGGTGACGGCGCTATTCGGAGGCATCGGCGGGGCGACCGGCGCGGCGGAGTCGCCCCAGGCCGCTCTGCGCCGTGAAGCGGGTTGATTCGAATCGAGGTGCCGACGGGCGGATGGTCTTGATAGACTCGGTCGCCCCTTTCGGGTGTCGTGCCCGGTCCGAGGACGGAGACCCCTTTGGCCAACAAGCTGACAGAATTGCTGGCCGAGGCCAAGCGTCGGAGGGTGTTCCGCACGGCGGGCGTCTATCTCGTGGCGGTCTGGGGGATTTCCTCGGGGGGGGTCGATGTTGCGGGTGTGCTCGGGATTCCGGAGAGCATCCTCCGATTGACGATGATCGCTGCCGTCGCCTTCCTGCCCGTCGTCGTGATCCTCGCCTGGATGTTCGATGTCGGGCGTGGCGGAGTCGTGCGCGATCCGAAGGATGTCCTGAGGGAGCAGGAGGCCGAATTCGAGCTGGCGAGCATGCCGACGATGATCGGAGGGGATGCGGGCGTTGGTGCGGTCGTCGTTCGTTGGAGCGATTTGGAGGGCGAGCACGCGATGTTCTACGCCGATGATTTCCATCTGGGAAGAGGGACCGATTGCCGTGTTCGTTTCTACGATCCACTGGTCTCGCGCCAACATGCGCGGGTCTTCCACGAGGATGGGGCCTGGTATATCGAGGACCTTGGTAGCCGAAACGGGACGCATATCGGCAACGAGGCGATCGGGCGAAGGGCGCTCGAGGAAGCGAACGTGGTTCGGCTCAACGACGCGGGTCCCTCGTTGCAGATCGATCTCGTTCGGCCCGGAGAGGAAATGCAAAACGCCCTGTCCGAGTTTCCTTCCGGTCATGCGACCGCCCACGTGAGGAGTTCGGCGACCGAGACGAGGACCGCCACCCGACCCGTGGCCCGAAAGACATGAGAAGAAGCCTGTTGAGGGGCCTCGCGATCACCGGCCCGGGGCGGTTCCCGCCCGGAAACTCGCTCGTGAACGCCGCGTCGGCGCCGTCCGGGAGCCTCGACGTATGCCTCGATGGATTGGGGCGCGCATGCTGACCGCAGGAGATTGGCGGTCCTGGCGCGTCTTCATCCGGTGGACGCTCGTCGGTGGACTGGCATCGTTCGTCTTGGCGGCGAGGCCATTCGCGGCGGAGTCCGATGCCTCGCTTCGATTTCTGGATGTGACAGGGGAGGGGCGCTCGTTTTCTCTCGCTGAGCTCCGCCTCGCCTGCGATGAACGTGAGATTGCCGTCGATGATCCCTATCACGGGAAGCGGATGCGTTATGTCGCGCTCTCCCTTCGATGTGTGCTCGACCGAGGATTCGCCGCGAGCGGAGGGGGGGAGGGGCAGCGAGATCGTGGGCTCCTCTTGCGCGCGAGCGACGGCTATACGCGCCCCGTCTCCGGTGGCGATCTGCTCGAAGTCGGTGGGTTCCTCGCATTCGCTGAACCGGATCGACTGGTGGCGGGTTCGCACGCTTCGCGCTTTACGAAGATAGATCGACGTCAGGTCGATCCTTCGCCCTTCTACCTGGTCTGGACCGGAGCCGAACAGGGGGATCCCCACGCTCACGCGTGGCCCTATCAGCTCGTTCAGATCGAGGTCGCGCCCTTCGAACAGGCCTTTCCGCGCACCGTTCCGAGCGGGCTCGCGAAGGGTCATTCGGGTTGGGAGGGCTATGCGCTCTTTCAGCATGCCTGCGCGAGCTGTCACTCGATCAACGGTGAGGGGGGAAAGATCGGGCCCGATCTCAATGTGCCCCGCAGTATCGTCGAATATCGCCCGATCCCGCAGATCCGGAAATATATTCGCGACCCGGAGGCGACGCGCTACACGAGCATGCCCGCCCACCCGAATCTCAGCGAGGCCGACCTCGACGCGCTGATCGCCTATTTTTCAGCGATGAGCCAGCGCAAAGACGATCCACGATCCCGAGGTGACTCATGAGTTCTGGTGATGGGGGACTCGGGATCCGCAAGGCGACCCTTCGTCTCGGGGAACACTCACTCGCCTTCGCAGACTTTGAGTTCGATGTGCACTTCTTTCGCGATCTGGCCCACGACGCGACCGCCATGGCGATCTCCCTGGGTGATCTCGGTCGGTCGGTGCCGCTGCTCGCGCGGGTGCATTCCTCATGCGTCACGAGCGAGTGCCTCATGGGCTGCGATTGCGACTGTGCGGAGCAACTCGAGGCTGCACTCGTGACGATGGCTCGTGCGGGGCGCGGGGTGGTGTTCTATCTGATGCAGGAGGGGCGCGGCGCTGGGCTCACCGCCAAGGCGCGCGACCGGATGATCGTGCAGGCCAGTGGCAATCGCGTCACCACCTTCGAGGCGTTCGCGTCTATGGGATTGCCGGCTGATCTCCGGAGCTATGACATCGTCGCACCGATGAGTCGGATGCTCGGGATCCGCGCGCCGATCAAGCTCCTGACCAACAACCCGGAAAAGGCTGCGGCCGTGGCGAGTGCACTCGAGGCGGAGAAGATCGAGGTTTTTGGGATCGAATCGATCCAGGGTCCGACGTCGCGCTTCAATCGCGACTATCTGAGTGCCAAACACGATTTGGGCCACGTCCTCGATCGACCGAGTCGTCGGCAGGGCGCGTTGCCGCCGACAGCCGTTCGCGTCTTCGAGCCGGCGGCGCTGCACGGCGATCCGCAGCGGGTCGTGACGGCTTCCTATTTTCTTCCGATCGCGCTTCCTCGTGGGCGCGAAGAGGCCGTCCAAACGGTGCCCGTGGATGCTGGAGACGTCGAGTGGTTTCGGCTGAGCGTGGTCTACGATCGGGCGACTGAACGCGAAACGATCCTGCTATCGCTGGGCGGCGGGGAGGGCGGGATCGAGTCCGATCCCGATCGGCGGAGCGAACCCGTGACCATGCGTCTTTTCGATCGCCTGCCGGGCTCGGGATCCTCCGGTCGCGCGGCGCTGCGTCGTTCGTTGTGGGCGATTCGAGAGCGCGGAAGCGGAGGGGTGCTCGTTCGCTTCGACGATCGCGATCATGCCGAGCCCTGAAACCGCCGCGCGGGGACGCGCGCTGCTGGCGGAGCGAATCGCCTCCGTCCCCGGGACCGTCGCCGCTCTGCCCGATCGTTTTGCGGCTCTTGAGGGCGTGATGGGTGATCCGCCGCGCTGTCTCGTCACGACCGGGATCGGCACCTCCGAGGGGCACGCGCGTCATCTGGCGGAGGTGGCCGGGCGCTACTGCGGTCAGCCGGCTCGCTTTGCCTCGACCGGTTCGCTCATGAGCCATTCGCCTCCGGGCTCGGGAGCCGATTGGCTCGTCGTCTTTTCCCAGGGCCTGAGCGCGAATGCGCGCCACGCCCTCGCCCATGTGGACGATTGGAGCGGGGTGATCCTGGTGACGGCGCTCTCGCGAGCGACCTCCGCCGCGGAGGGTTTGGATGACGAGAAGCGTGCCTGGCTCGAGAATCTCGAAGCGCGCGGAGTGATCCGTCTCGACCTTGGTTGTGGCACCGAATACGGGGCCCTGCTCAGGGTGATCGGCGCCCGGGCCGGTTACGTCGCGGCTTGGAGTCTCCTGCGAACGCTCGCGGCTTTTCGACTCGAAGACACGAGTCCCCTCGAGATCGATGCTGCCCGGCTCGAGCGCGCGCAACGCGACGCTCCAGTCGAGTCGCACCGCGCCTTTCCGGAGAGCGAACGCCTTGCGCCCTTCTTCGATGCTGGGCGCAGTCTATTGCTCGTTGCGGAGGGGGGCGTGCTCGAGATGGCGGATCAGCTCACGCTGAAACTCGCCGAGGGCATGTTGCGTCCACAGCCGCGAGCGGTGGACGTGCTGCAATTCGCGCACGGCCCCCTTCAGAGCCTCGCGCTCCGACCGATGTCGATCCTCTATCTAGCGCCAAGAGAGGCGAATGCGGATTCGGAGGCATGGCTCGAACGATTCACTTCGACACTCGATCCCGACCTACACGACCTGCGTGTTCTGCGGGCGAGCCTTCCGTGGCCCTTCGCCGTACTCGAATACGAAGCGCTCTTCGACGATCTCGTGCTCCGGCTGCTCGCGGAAACCGAGGGAGACCTCATCGACTGGCCGGGCGTCGATCGGGAAATCGCCCTCTATTCCGCGGGCCCCGCTTTGCCCGAGACATCGGGTTCATCGCGACCGGACGCACAGGGCACGCGGCATTGGGAGGAAGCCGTCTGGCCCGAGCTGGCGACGTTGATCGAGGGTGGCCGCCGGACGGCCCTGATCGGGCTGGGATCGATCGAACAGCACGGCCCCCACCTGCCGCTCGGGACGGATCGCTGGATTGCGGACGCGCTCCTTCGGGGACTCGCCAATCGGCTCGAGTCCGCGGTCGCGTTGCCGGCGGTCGCGATGAGCTGTGCGGGCGAACATCTCGATTTCCCCGGAACGTTGCATCTCGCAGCCTCTACGCTCGAAGCGATTCTTGGCGATCTCCTCCGCTCTGTTGCGCAACACGGCTTCGAACGTGTCTTCCTCTTCACCGCGCACGGCGGGAACGTGGACGCGCTCGACGAGATGGGGGAGCGATTGTGCGAGATCGCGAGTCCGCTCACGCTGCGCATCGAGACGGACCTGCGGGTCGGTGCGATGCAATCGTCGGCCGTGGAGGCGGAATCGCTCTCGGCTCTTTGTGCGGGACCGCACGCCGGCGAGTACGAGACGAGCCTCGTGGCGATGTTGCGGCCTGGTGCGATCCGCGCGGACGCTCTCGTTCCCGGGCGCATCGTCGAGCCCGGACAAGCCCAGGCTCTCTTCTATCCGAGTCTCCGCCCCAACACCGTAAGCGGTGTCTTGGGGGATCCCTCCTCGGCGTCAGCCAGTCGGGGAGGGCGCTATCTCCGAGCTTGGCTCGATCTGCTCGAGGGCGCCTATCGGACTGCCTTTCCGGACGTTTCCGAGAAGAATCGCCAGTAGGCGAAGGGCACCCAGAACGAATAATAGAGCTGATTGGGGACGATTCGGATGGCCCATCCGAGGTCGAGGTCGCCCACGACGATGAAGAGATCCGCGATCAACCAGAGCGCGTAGTAGGCGGCACTGAAGCCGAAGAGGGCTCGCAGGAAGCTCGCGCGAGTCGGCTCGTACCGGAGATTGAGAGGAACCCAGACCCTCGATAGAAAGAGGCAGAGCACGAAGAATCCGAATTCATGGATCATCCAGAGGACCTGACCGTGTAGATCGGGCACGAACCAACGCGTGATCTCATAGCCGACACCTGCCAGGACGGGGACGATCAAGGCCGTGCCGAGCGCCCAGCCGAGATTCCGGATCAGGCCGCGTTCGGGGCGAGCCACCCCGATCGCGAGCCAGAGGACGCGTAGGTCGCCCAGGAGGACGAAGAAGAAGGGGATGAGCGTCGTTGCGAACGAATCCTCGAGCAGCTCGGTGCGTAGGAGGGGGCCCGTCGAGAGCGGGTCGATCAGGGTCGCGACTGCGAAGAAGAGCGTGAGGCCCGAAACGAAACGTGCCGCGTCGGGGACGGTCGCGCGGGATTCGTCCGTTGGGACGGCGGCACGCCATGCGAGAAAGGCCAGCGGGACGACGAGGAGGGCGTAGGGGCTCTGGAGGTCGCTGTAGTAGACCTCATGCCAGAAAGATTTTGTCATGGGTCAGGTCATCCGCCGTCGCATCGATCGGTCGCTTGCCCGCTCGATTCGTTCGAAGAAGTGAAGACGGTCGAGCAGGGGGTTGAGCCAACCCGAGGTGACGCAATAAGCGCGAGCGTGGGCGGAGGTGCATTGGAGGGCGTGCTCCAAGAGCTGCGGAAGTAGATGGCCGAGGGCCGCGATCCAGCACAGGCTGAAGAGCCCCACCGACAGGCGATCGACTTCGAGCGCGGTGGTCTAACGCCCTTCGCGCCACCCACACCCTTCCTGCCCGTCGCATCTCTCATCGAACCGTTGACACCGACCACGCGGCGCTCTCCCCAAGACCGCCCGCTCGAGGCGGCCGCCAGAGTGTGCCACGAAAGAGGCCGGGGGGCTCCCGAATGGCCCCCCCCGGCTCGTGTCTCCGTCTCGTTCGGCCTAATCCGGAATCGCCACTGGGCGACGGTCGTGTGGATCAGTGGTGGCCATGACGATTACTCGCCCGAGGCCGCCGCCACGAGGGCGAGAAAGTCGAAGTGGCGGTCGATCGCTCGACCCCGCCGGTAAAGCCGCCTGCCGATGTGCGGTGCATCGTGCAGGTCCGCGCGCGCTTCGACCCGTCGGGAGTCACGCCGGACTTCGTGCTCGCTTTCGTTTCGATCGGTGCGCGTGTCGTGACGAGCTCGATTGCGCCGATGGCCGTGGTCCGCCGCCTTGGCGGTGTTCGCGAAGACCAGCGCGCCGATCAAGAGGGCGCCAAGGCCGATTCGTGTAGTCGGGGTCCTTTTCGTCGAATGCATCGGTTGATCCTCCATGCGTATTATCGACTGATCCGTTCGTGGTCGTAGGGACCACTCCGGGAAGAAGACGTTCCAACCCACTGGGATTTCGAACGAATTGTGGCAGGGGCGTCTGGCGCCAGACGCGATTGAGCGTGCGACTCGGAGTCAGCGGCGGACTCGTCTGTCGTCGGTCTCAGGCGGGTCCCAGGACGACGGTTCCGTTGTGTCCACCGAAGCCGAAGGAATTCGAGAGCGACGGACCCGGGGTCCAGGGCCGAGCGTCTTTTTGGACGACATCGATCATCGGAAGCTCAGGATCGAATTGTTCGAGTCCATCCGTCGGAGGAATCAATGCGTGGTGCATCGCGAGCAGAACCGACGCGGCCTCGAGTGCACCTGATGCGCCTAACGAATGTCCCGTTACGCCCTTGATCGAAGTCACAATCGGGCCGGGTCGTCCGAACATCTTGGCGATACCCTCGGCTTCGGCTCTGTCGTTGAGGGGCGTGCTCGTGCCGTGCGCGTTGATATGCGCGATTGCTGAAGCTTCGAGGTTTGCGTCGTCCAGCGCGCGCTGCATACATCGGGTGGCTCCGGCGCCGCCGGGGGCAGGGGCCGTGATATGGTGTGCGTCGGCGACGCTGGCCGAACCGAGGATCTCGCCGAGGATCGTCGCACCGCGGCGGGTCGCCTCTTCCCACTCCTCGAGAACCAGGACCGCGCCGCCTTCGGAGATCACAAAGCCGTCGCGTGTGGCGTCGAAGGGGCGGGAAATTCCAGTCGCCGAGAGTGCCTTCATATTGGCAAAGCCGCTGATCGCGATCGGCGTCATGGCCGCCTCGGAGCCGCCGGCGACGACGGCATCGCAGATTCCGTATTGGATCCATCGGGCCGCGGAGCCGATCGCGTGGGTGCCCGTTGCGCAGGCTGTGGTGAGGCACTCACAGGGGCCCTGGAACCCGTGTCGCATCGAGATTGCGGCCGAGCCGGCATTCGCCATCATCATCGGGACGGTAAAGGGCGAGACGCGCCGCGCTCCCTTCTTGTCCAGCACGAGCGTCTGGTCTTCATGGGTCTGAGCGCCGCCGATGCCCGTGCCGACGAGGACGCCGATCCGATCCTTCGCGACCGTGAGTGCGCCGGATTGTTCCAGGGCTTGTTGAGCCGCGGCGACGGCGAATTGCTCGAAGCGATCCGCGCGTCGGATGGCTTTTGCGTCTTCATAATAATCCTTGGGGTCGAAATCCTGCGCTCGCCGCGGGCCGGTCGGTTGCGGCGAGAGAAGTCCCTGCCAGAAGGCCTCGAGGCCTATGCCGACCGGAGAGATCACGCCGATCCCCGTGACTGCCACGCGACGCTTTTCAGTCATCGTCTTCCCGCTCATCCAAATCCGTTCGCCGGTCGACGCTCGCTCCCGCACCGGGCATGGGCGATGGCCCGTCTTGCCACCGGATCAGTGCGCTGCCCCACGTCATCCCCGCACCGAAGCCCGTGAGCAGTACGAGGTCGTTGGGTTCGAGGCGGTCGTGATCGATGGCGTCGACGAGGGCGAGGGGAATCGAGGCGGACGAGGTATTGCCGGTTCGATGGAGCACGAGCGCGACGCGCTCGTGCCCGATGCCCAGACGATCGCAGGCCGCCCGGATGATCCGAATATTGGCTTGGTGGGGAACCAGGAGCTTGATCTGATCGGGGCGGACCTTGGCTTGTTCGAGCGCGCGCGTCGCGGAATCGACGAGCACCCGGACCGCGCGTTTGAAGACTTCACGGCCGTCCATCTGGATGAAGCCGCCGTGGTCCGCCCGGAGGATCTCGCGCGCGGAGCCGTCGAGTCCGAGATCCCAGGAGAGGAGTTGGCCTTCGTCGGGCACGGATTCGAGGACGAGCGCGCCGCCGCCGTCACCAAAGAGGATGGCCGTCTTGCGGTCGCTCCAATCCGTCACATTGCTCAACGTCTCCGCCCCGATGACGAGAATCCGCTTGGCCCCACTTCCGAGCAGTCCGTTGGCCATGACGAGGCTGTAGACGAAGCCGGAGCACGCGGCGTTGACGTCGAAGGCCCCACCTCCAAGACCGAGTTCATGGTGTACATGAGCCGAAGTGGCGGGAATGGATTGGTCCGGGGTCGTGGTGGCAAGGATCATCAGGTCGATCGAGGCTGGAGCGATCCCGGCGAGTGCGAGTGCGTTGCGCCCTGCCGCGACCGCGATCTCAGCGGTCGAATCGCCGATATGCCGCTGGTGGATTCCGCTTCGCTCGACGATCCATTCGTCGCTCGTGTCGAGGGTCTTCTCGAGATCGGCATTCGTGACGATCTTTTCGGGCAGAGCCGTGCCCCAGCCGATGATGCGCATTCCCATATTCGCTGCTCGTCTCCGTCAAGCTGGCCGAGCGTCAGGGACCGCGTCACCCCCTGGCGCGTCTACGCCGGAGTTTTACCACAAACCCCGATGGACCGTTCGCAATTTCAGCGGACGGTCCAGGCCTGATGGACAGGCGAATGCCCCTCCGTCTGCCGGCCAGCGCGCTGGAGATCACCAAAGGGCATGTTTCGCGCTGGCCCCCCAAGGAGGCCCCTGGATACGCTCCAAGGGGTGGGAAGAAAACCCTCCGCGCGAGTCCGAAGCGCAGAGGCTACCAGAGGCCGACCGGGGATCGACCGCGCTTTCGTGAGTGGCGCTCTCGATCGCCTCGACGGCGTCGTCGCATTCGTCCCTGCAGCGACGCCCGCCGCTTCTCAAGTCGTTCCGGGGAGGCGTTCTTCTCCTTCCGCTTCTGCTTGCGGTACTCGACGAACGCCTCGAAGGCTTCGATCTCGTGCTTCAGATCCTGGACGACCAGTTCGACCATGATGGCGTCGTCGAGATATCCGAGTCCCGGAACGCGGTCCGGGATCAGATCGTCGGGATCCGCGAAATAGGCGAGCGCATTGAGGACGCGCTTTCGATCCTCACCTTCGAGTCGCCAATCCTTGTCCTCGACCATATTGATGAGCTTCGAGAGCTGAGCGATCCGGCTGCGAACGAACTGCGGCGCGTCGGTATTCTTGACCTCGACGAGCAGGGTCTTGGCCTCGTCCAGAATCACAACCTCGTTTTCGGCGTTTCGACCCTTCCGAACCCTCTGCAGGACCCGCCGAAAATAACGGAGATCTTTGTCGCTGAGTTCGAACGAAATTTTCATCATGCCGCCTAGTCTAGCCGAACTTGGAAACCGCGCGCCGGAAAATGGGCTCCTGAACTGCTGCCCTGGACCTGCGGCCCCTGCGGCCCCTGCGGCGGAGCGATCGATGTGACCTAGCCAGCCGGATTCAGCGGCGGCTGCGAACAACCCTTTTGAGTCTGGCGATGACCTCGGAGCTCTCGGGGGTGGCTTTCAGGGAGCGCGCGATCGCCAGGCAAGCCCCAGCGACTTTCCGCGTGTTGAAGTGGCTCACCGAGATCTGGTCGAGCGTGGCCCAGGCGAGTTCTTCTTCGCCCGCGACGGCGCCCGCTCGAGCGCGTTGGAGATAGACATCACTCGTGCGCTCGCGTGTCAGGAGTTGGTCGGTCAGGACCAGCGCTTCGCGGCCCCGTGCCGGTGTCCCCTCCTCGAGGCGCCAAGCGACACGCGCCTTGACCGCGAACCCGTGGAGCAGATCGCCCGGTGCGATTCGCGCGAGTGCTTCATCGAGGGCCCCTAGAGCGTTCCAGTCGAGGACTTCGAATGCAGTCTGGACGTCGAGAACCAGTTGTTCCACTTTGCTCCACTTGAGGTCGAATGTTTCGGCCGGGGTGTGGGCTCGGGTGATCAGCAGCCCTCCGCGCGCGGCCGGATTCGTCGGATCGGCTTCTACGGATCGTTGGAAGAGCGCGTGCGCGCGGGCTCTTTTTCCGGCGTCGAGAGCGAGCCAGGCCTTCGCGGAGAGTTCGCGCGCGGCGGGGAGTCGGTCGGCGACCCGGTGGGCACGCTGCTGCTCTCCGTTCCGGGCCATTCGTCGAATCACGGCCTCGGGGACGAGGGTCGCCAGGGATTCGGCGGTCAAGGGATCTGCAGTCGCGAGATTCGCGTCGAAGGCACTGGAATTCGACATCCTGTAAGCGGGTGGCAGGCGGGTCGTTGCGAGTCGGTTATGATCGTCGGTATTGAGCGGATATCCCTCGGCGAGCGCACGCACGCCGTTATTTCCGAGCGTCCAACTAGCGACCAGGTCCTCGACGCGGTGGATTCCTTGAAGGGCGAAACTCTCGGGTGCAATCCGGAGGGCAGCTGGGCCCGATTCGATCAAGTCGATCGGTTCGTTCGAGGCCATGAACACGAGCGCTGCCGGAACCGGCCGATAGACGTAGACGTACGCGAAGACGTCGCTCATCGCCGCCATCAGGCTTCCGAAGAGCGGGACATCGACGAAGCCCTGCCCGATCCATTGGATGAAGACACCGCCGGGCTCGAGCTTCGATTTCGTGAGTTCGAAGAATTCCCTCGTGTATAGATGGGATGCGCCCGAGGTCCAGGGGTGTGAAGGCTGGGACACGATCGCGTCATAGACCTTGTCCGTCAGGTGCATCGCCCCGCGCGCGTCGCCCAGGCGAAGCGATACGCGCGGATTCGAGAGGGGATCGATCGGGCGTGGCACCAACCGATTTGCGATGACCACCTCTTCTTCGAGTTCGATCACATCGATCGACGATACGGAGGAGGCGGCCGCTTCGAGGGTCCTCGCTCCGCCCAATCCGATGATCAACATCTCGTCGGTCTCGGGCCGCGCTGCGGTCGGCAGCAGGGAGAGCCAGGCCGTTTCGTTCGGTCGGATCCTGGGCACCTCCGGTCGGTCGATCCCGGATTCCGGGAGCCCGTTGGTGAGCAGCCGCCAGCCGCGCCTGTTCTGCACGACGGTGACCGTCGCCGAACGGCCGACGCCGAGGTAGAAGAGTGAGCCCTGCATGCGCGTTCCGCTGATTGCGGAGTGCATCAAGAGGTTCGTCGGCTGTGGGAGGCCGACGATGATCGAGCCGATCAGGCTCAGCGTGGCGAGGCCGACGAGAATATTTCGGCGCGGTACGCTCACCCAGGCGGCGAGGCTGGCGAGGCCGAGGCTCGTGATGACGCCCACCAGCGCCGTGTTCTGGAGTCCGAGCAGAGGGAGAAGGAAGAAGCCGGCGAGGATCGCGCCAACGATCGACCCGACCGTGTTCCAGGCGTAGACGCGCCCGCTGACCGAAGCTGCTTCCTCCGCATCCCGCGCCAGCAGACGCACGCCGAAGGGGAAGGTCGCCCCTATACAGAGGGTGACGGGGAGCAGAATGATCCCCGCTGCTGCGGCGCCCGGTGCGGGGGTCGCGGGATTGGCGCCGACCGCCTGGGCGAGATCGGGCAGCCGATCCGCCGCGCGAAAGGCGAGGTAGGCGAGCATGCCCGAGCCGAGCTGGGCCACGGCAAAGCCGCGAATAGCGGCCTCCCGGGTCTTCGCGAAGCGCGAAGCGAGGGCGCTGCCGAGGGCGATCCCGAGCAGGAAGCTCGAGAGCATCGAAGCGAAGGCCGCCGTGCTGCCGCCGAGTACCTGACCGAGGAGCCGTGTCCAGAGCACTTCGTAGACGAAGGAGACGGCGCCCGAGATCGTCATCGCGGGCAGGATCCAGTGGAAGCGTCCCTTGTGGGCGGTCTGCGTGGTGTCGCCCGCGGGCTGGCCGGTGATTCCACGTGCGAGGGCGGCCGCCGCGAGGAAGACGATGGCGTTGCCGACGATGCCGATGTGGACCGTCTGCCGCAGGCCGAATTGCGGGAGTAGATAGAAGGCCGCGACCAGCGTTCCCGCGATCGCGCCAAAGGTGTTGACGGCGTAGAGCACGCCGATCCGGGGCCCCACCTGGGCATCCTCGGAAACCGCATAGCGAGCGAGCAGGGGAAGCGTTGCGCCCATCAGTGTTGTACACGGAGCGAGGACCACGAAAGAACCGAAGAGATGAAAGATCGCGGTCGTCAGCGCCATCGTCTCGGGCGGTGCGTCGAGCCCGCCGGCCAATGAAATGTAGAGGGCCTGGACGGCGCGGATCATGAACGGAACACAGAGCGCGCCGACGGCGATTCCGAGCTCGAGCAGGCCATAAGCGAGAACGGGTCGCGTCAATCGCCGCACGACCCGCGCCGCGATGGCTGCGCCGGCAGCGAGGCCGCCCATATAGGCCGCGAGCACCGCGACGACGGCGAGCTCCGCGGTGCCGAAGAGGAAGGCGAACTCCCGCGTCCAGGCGGTCTGGTAGAGCAGGGCGGCGAAACCCGAGACGAAGAAGCAGACCAGAAGGAGGAGAAAACGGAGATCCATGGTGACTCTTCGGGTTCCTGATGGTGGATCCAAATAGGAGATCGTCGCTGGAGAGAAGCCGCCCGCGATTCGGTCCTCGTGTGGGTCAACGGGTTTAGCGCGCCTCCGGAGGCTTTGCCGATCTGAGTCGAAGAGCTGCCGAGCCCTTGCCTGTGGCTCTCCGGTCACGCGGGTTGAATGGGTCCGTCGCTCCGTCGAGGGGATATCACACCGCTGCGCTGATCTCGGGGGTGGCGGATCAGCGGGTGTCTTCCGACGCGATGGCCCGGCGTTCGAAGACCCAGATCGTGGCGAAGACGACGAAGAGGATCATCGGGGCGATTGCCAGGGTCTCGAAGGATCGGGACGAGGCCTGGGCGAGCACGCGCTCGAGGGACTCGCCGCTGAGCTGTGCAAAGGCCCCGTCGCTCCCCGCAATTTCGATCTTGGCCCGGTCGAAGACCCGCCCGAGCGCCGGCAGGACGAAGGCGATCGAGAGGGCACCCGCGACGCCCATCAGTCCGAGGAAGAATTCGCCCCCACGTGGATAGCGATCAGCCACGTTGGCGAGCATGGTCGGCCACAGAAAACAGACCCCGAGTCCCCAGATCGTGGCGGCGGCGATCCCCGTGATCGGCGAGTCGGCGTGGCTCAAGGCGACGAGGCCCAGGCCCGCGAGGGCGGTCGAGAGCCAGAGCATGCCCAGCGGCGAAAGGCGGCGGGCGATCGGGCCAGCGAAGTGGCGCAGCACGAACATCATCAGGCTGACATAGACGAGGAGCAGAATGCCACGCATGCCGACGGTGCGCGAAAGCGCCAGATCGATCCATTGGCCGGGCGCGAGTTCGGCAGCGGCGGTCAGCAACATGCACGCCCACCATACGAGAAAGGTCGGTTGACGCAGGATCTCTCGGAACATCTCGGCCATTGGGATGCCCGCGGCCTCGCGCTCGGTCTTCGGGAATCGCAGGGCCGCCGCGAGAACCATGACGGCGAGGGCCGGTGGCAACATGAGCGCGAATTGCGCCTCCCATGAAAAGCCGAGGGCCTCGAGGCCGAGGGCAGCGAGTCCGCCCGCGATGATGCCGGCGGGCCACCAGGCGTGTACGACGTTCAGCCGATTCGTCTTGTCGTCCGGATAGGCCGCCGCGGTCAACGGATTGACGGCCGCTTCCATGAAACCCCAACCGAGGCCGCAGAGGCCGAATCCCAGCCAATAGAGTCGATAGAGCGCATCGCCCTCCAGCCATCGATCCCCGGTCGCGACCAACCCCGATCCCAGGGCGAAACAAGCGCCGCAGAGACCGAGTGCCCGGCCCATGCCGATCACGGCGAGGAGCGAACTCGCCAAGAAGAGCGTGAGTCCAAATCCGAGGAAGGCGATTCCGAGCAAGGCACCGGCGAGTTCCCCTGCCTGACCGGCATCGAGGGCGATGAGGTGTTCGCGCTGGAGCGCTCCGATCAGCGAGAGCCGCAGAGAGAAGGAAAGACCTGCCGTCGCCAGCGCCAGGGCGGAAACAAAGAAGAGGAGCCCGGGCCTGGAGGTCGAGTGTCCCTTCACGCCGGCCCGCCGGTCCGCAGGTCACGCGGCAGACCGAGACCGCGCTCCCCGATCACGTTGCGCTGAATGTTGGAGCTTCCGGCAGCGATCCCCGAGGCGAGTTCGAAGAGGTATTGATCGACCCAGTCGGTCTCTTCGGCCGAGGTCGAGACGGTGTTCCAGGTCGAGCGCGTCGGCGCCAGGAGCCCGTCGTCCCCGATCAAGTCGAAGCCGAGCTGGGCGATCTGTTCGCCGATCTCCGTTCCATAAAGCTTGTTCACGAGAAGTGGGAGCACCACGAGGCCGTCTTCGCCCCGCGCTGCTGCCGAGAGCCGCCGAAGCGTCATCGTCTCGGCACAGCGAACCTCGCCTTCGATTTCCGCGAGCCGCTGGCGAACCAAGGGGTCCTGGCTCGCGGGTTGACCGTTGCGCAGGGTCGACTGGGCGAGGGAAAGCAGCGCTCTGAAACGCTGACGCAGACGCGGGCCGCCGCCGAGGTTTCGCTCGTGTTTGAGGTTCGCGCGGGCGACGCGCCAACCTTCACCGCGCTCGCCGACGATCCAATGCGCGGGCGTTCGCACGTCATCGAAGAAGACCTCATAGAAATGCGTCGCACCGGTGATCTGTCGCAGCGGGCGCACGTCGAGACCCGGCTGGTTCATCTCGAGGAGCAGGTAGGAGATTCCTGCGTGTTTGTCGGCCTCGGGCTCGGTGCGGAACATGCCGAACATGAATCCGGCGTCCTCGGCGTCACTGGTCCAGATCTTCTGCCCGTTGATCACCCACTCTTCCCCGTCGAGATGCGCCGTGGCGCGGAGAGAAGCGAGGTCGCTGCCCGCACCGGGTTCGCTGTAGCCCTGACACCAGATGGCGTCGCCCAGGAGGGTGGGTGGGATGAACTGTTCGCGCTGCCAATCGGCCCCAGCCTCGAGCAGGGTCGGCACGATCATTCCCGTGCTCTGGGGACCGAGGCGCCAGGAGAAGGGCGAGGCATCGAAGAGTTCGGAGACGATCGTTTCGCGAATCGGGTCGAAGGGCTCTTCGGCGCCGCCGAAACGCTTGGGGATATGGCGATAGAGATAGCCGCGCTCCGTTGCGGCGAGTAGAAAGGAGCGGCGCTCGATGTCCTCTGGCGTTTCGGCGAGGAATTGTTCGACCTCCTGGCGAAAGACATCGTATTCGGGGCCGTATTCGAGATCCATGTCAGTGTGCTCCTAGAATGTGTCCCGATACATTCGCGCGTGCGGTTTATTTCGAGCGTTCGTCTACCAGTCTGCGAGTGCGGCGAGTCGCTCTCGATGAGCGGCGGGCGATCCCAACCACGTGCGGTCGTGTATGGCTCGTTTGAGCCAGAAATGCACATCGCATTCCCAGGTGAAGCCGATGCCGCCGTGGAGCGAAACGGCTTCACGCCCGATTTGTACGACGCGGTCGGTGATATGCGCCTTTGCCGTGGCCGCTTCCCGGGCGACCTCGTCCCGGCGATGGTCGAAGGCGTAGGCGGCATACCAGATCAACCCGCGCATCGGTTCCGCCTCCATCGCCATTTTCGCCAGCTGGTGCTTGACCGCCTGGAATTGTGCGATCGGAGTCGAGAATTGCTCGCGTGCAAGCGCATAATCGACGGTCGCTCGGATCAGCTTCCAGGCGGCGCCGAAGGCGTCCGCGGCCAACAGGATTCGCGCTGCGTCCATCACGTCTGCGGCGGCGCCATCGTCCGCGGCGAGGAGATCGACTGGGGTGTCCTCAAGGTGAAGGTGGGCCAGCGCGCGTCCGCGATCTACCGAGTCGACCGTTTCCAGACGGAGACCCGCGGCGTTCTTCTCGATGAGGCCCAATCGTCCACCCGCGAGGCCGACGACCGAGACATCGGTGTGGGGGCCGACTTCGCCGAATCGTTTCGAACCGCAGGCGCGTCCGTCCTCGAGGGCGAGCGACCAATCCCCGGGCTCCCAGACGCCGCGCTTCTCCGCAAATGCGCAGCCGCCGACCACCTCGCCCGTGGCGAGTCGCGGGAGCCATTTTGATTTCTGTGCTGCGCTTCCTCCGCGCGAGATCGCGATCGTGGCGAGGGCATGGCCGAGAAAGGGTCCGGGTACAGCCCCGTCACCGAGGATCTCGAAGGCCAACGCTAGGTCGAGCATCTCGAGCCCCGCTCCGCCGAAATCTTCGGGAACGATCAGCCCCGGCAGGCCGACCTCCGCGGCTCGCTGCCAGAGGTCTTCGTCGAACCCCGTTCCCTCGTCGAAGCGGGTGCGAAGGTGTTGGGCCGAGAGTTTTTCCGCCGTGAAGCGGCGCAGTGATTCCTGGAGCAGGTCCTGTTCTTCCGTCAGTCCAAAATGCATGCTGAGTCCGTTCGGCCTCCGTGGCGCGCGCTGAGGATCGATCATTCTCGCAAGTCGGCGTCGTCTCGGCACCTGCGGATTCGTTCTTCCCTGCCGGCCTCTCGCGAGTCAGCTCCGGACGAGCACCAGGCTCATCGTTCGCGGGCCATGCGCTCCGAGCACCAGCGCCTGTTCGATATCCGCTGTCTTCGACGGACCGCAGAGAAACCAACCGAAGCGGGCGTTGCGCAGGTCGATGCGCTGGTAGGCCTGGTGGAGCGTGGGGACGAGGGCGTGTTGGTCTACCAGGATGACCAGATGCTCGGCGAGCAGGGCACTGGCGCGTTCGAGCGGAGAGCGTGGGATATGCCAGGCCGCGCCGTTTTCGACGACGGCGAATTCGGCACGAAGGACGCAGACTTCGAGTGGAGCGAGGTCGTGGACGTGGCTCGCCCCGGCGGCGATCCCCCGGGCGGGCAATGCCGCGTCCGAAGAGTAGAGGTGTTCGACGGCGGCGAGTTCGAGGGGCCAGTCTATTTCAGTCGGCCAATGATTCACAGTGGCCCGCTGAAGATGCCCCCCCGCGAGCTCGAGGCGCGCCTGCAGGGTCGCTTCTGGATCCGGGGGCATCGCTGGATGTGCCACCCTGGTCGGCGCTGCCCCCGTCGCCGCGCATGCCGCTTCGAGTCGCCCGAGGATCGCTTCGCGGGCTTCACTCATCGTCGCTCTTCCGCGCCAAGGGCCTCGACTGCCTCCTGCTGGGCGCGATAGAGGTCACGAAAACTCTTTGCCGGGATCTCGGGGAGGGTGCGTTCTCGCGTCCAGGGTGCGGCCAGTCGAATGAGCCAGGCGCTGGGCAGGGCCCGGGCGATCCATCGCCCCCAGTGTGTGAGCCGCCGGTAGGCCGCGGGTCGTGCAAAGAGCCGGCCCACGATGCCGAAGGCGAGTCGCCTTTTCGTCGAGTGGTACCCGCCTTCTGCGAGTTGTTCGCGCCAGGCCAGGAGCTGACGGTGGATGGGAATCGCGACCGGACAGATTTCGCTGCACGATCCGCACAGGGTGCACGCGTGGGGAAGTTCGGCATGTCGAGTGGGATCACGGCTCGGCTCAAGGACGGAACCGATGGGGCCTGGGATCGTCGCGCCATAGCTGTGGCCACCGCTGCGTCGGTAGACGGGGCAGGTATTCAGGCACGCGCCGCATCGGATGCAGGCCAACGCATCGCGCAGCGTCGGCTCGGCGAGCAGCCGACTTCGGCCGTTGTCGACGACGACGATGTGCAGTTCGGGCGCCGATCGCGCGTGTCGGGTGGCCGTACCCGGCGTGTCGCGTAGTGCTTCGCGGGGGCCTCGGAAATGGGAGGTATAGGCCGAGATTGGCTGCCCTGTCGCCGATCGGGCGAGCAGTCGCAGGAAGGGCGCCAGGTCACTCTGTTGGGGAAGGATCTTTTCTAGGCCGACCGAGGCGATATGGAGATCCGGGAGCGCGGTCCCGAGGTCGGCGTTGCCCTCGTTCGTGACGACGACGAGGGTGCCGGTCTCGGCAATCACGAAGTTCACCCCCGTGAGCCCAGCCCGAGCACCCAGAAAGCGCTTGCGGAGATCCTCTCGCGCGATTGCCGTCAATTCGTCTGGGTCATCGAGACCCGGTGGACTCCCCATCTCCTGTGCGAAGAGGGCGCCCACCTCTTCGCGGCGCAGGTGGATGGCGGGCATCACGATATGGCTGGGTGCTTCATTTCGCAGTTGGACGATGCGCTCACCGAGGTCGGTGTCGACGATTTCGATCCCGAGCTTTTCGAGGACGGGATTCAATCCACACTCCTCGGTCAGCATCGATTTGCTCTTGACGACTCTGCGGATGTTTCGCTCGCGTAGCAGCCCGGCGACGATCCGGTTGTGTTCGTTCGCATCCTGCGCCCAATGGACGACCGCGCCCGCCTGGGTCGCTTCCGCCTCGAAGCGCCGCCAGAGCTCTGGCAAGCGAGAGAGCGCATCCCGTTTGATCGAAGCAGTTTCGACCCGAAGGCTCTCCCAGTCGGGAACGAGATCGGCTGCCCGATCTCGTTTGGCGCGCACGAACCACAGGGCCGCGTCGTGCCAGCGCGTGCGATCTTCGTCGGCGACGAAGTCGCGGGCGCGATTAACGTGCCCCATTGGAACTCCGGTGGGGCGTCGAATCCGCGAGGCTGATCGCGAGGATTTCGGCGACGTGCATCACTCGGATCGGAATCTCACGCTTGCGTGCGAGACCCTCGAGGTGCAAGAGGCAGGAGACGTCCGTCGAAGTGAGAATCTCGGCTCGGCCTCGATGATGGTCCTGCAGGCGGTCGAGTCCCATCCGGTTGGAGACCGCCTCTTCTTCGATCGCGAAGACGCCGCCGAAGCCACAGCACTCGTCGCTTCGGTCGAGATCGACGAACTCGAGCTCTGGAATTCGCGCGAGCAGGGTCCGGGCCGGATCGAGCTGGGGCGGGTCACGTGTTTCCGACGGGCTTCCCAGTCGAAGTCCACGCAGCGCGTGACAGCTCGCGTGAAGGCCGACGCGATGGGGAAAGGGGGAGCGCGGTGCGGGCTGGCAGAGCTGAGCCGCGAGGAATTCGCAGAGCTCGAAGGTATTGGCCGCGAGCCGTGCGGCTGCGGAACCCGGCGCGAAGCGTTCGAGATGGTCGCGCAGGGTCGCTGCACAGCTTCCTGACGGCGTGACGATGCAGTCGAATTGGTCGAATACCGCTACGAAATGCCGCGCGAGATCCCGGGCGCGACCCGCTTCACCCGCCGTTAGAAAGGCCTGGCCGCAGCAGGTCTGATCCTCCGGAAAGGCGGGTTCGATCCCTACGTTTCGCAGAATCTCGAGCGCAGCCAGGCCCACCTGGGGCTTTAGCTGATCGACGTAGCAGGGCACGAAGAACGCAACGTGCATCTTGAGGCAGCTCCGTTTCGGGCCCCCCTACCGGGGTCGGTCAGCGGTCGCGAGAAGGGCGACACGAGCATAATCCGGCCACCCTCCGGTGAGAAGAGAGAAGCGTGGATCAGCTCATTTTGGCAATGCTGACGGGGACTTTGATGCGTAGCGTTCTCCCCTCATGTGCATGTGAGCGCCCTTCGGGCTCCGCGGCGCCCATGAGGGAGGCGCCCAGCTTGAGCGTGCTCGATGAGAGCGGTTGATGCGTGCTTCATGCGATTCTCGAAGGAGGCAGCGATGCCCTGAATCCAACTCGCAGCCAGCTCGTCGAGGGGGCCTCGACGGTGGGACGAGCGGCGTCGCCGCCCACAAATGACTCGTCGAGATGTGGAGCGCGGGTATTTCCATTCCATAGGTAGTCCGCCCCGAATCTGCTGGCGCTGACTGTCGGGCGTCGAGTGAAGTTGCAAGAGTTCGTGTAAAACCCAAAAAATCGCTTGGAAATCCGTTTCAGATTAGAAAGAATACGGGCGCGCCCCAGATCCTCCAAGTCGACCCATTGATGGTCGGGCACCGGTAAAACCCGGCGCCGGCCCTGGAGAATCCTGTCAGGACGTCGTTCGGGCTCGCTGTCTTCTGGTCAGCGGGGCGGGGCGATTCGCGACAGGTTTGATCTCTCGGTGCAGAGCGAGTGGAGGGTCAGGTCGTAAATCGTGTCCATGACATTCAGTCCGAGGGTCCGCCGGGTGGAACACCGGTTTCGTCCCGGGTTCTCACCGGGAAGGGTTCGTGCCGAAGCAGATGGGATTTCGGCGCTCGCCGATCGCCCGGATGGCTTTGGGGCGGTCGGGTGCGATCGCGTCGAGAAGCGGTGTAGTGTCCACAGCCCTGTGGAGCCGAGGGGGGCCTGTCGCTCAGGCGAACGGCGAAGAGAACGAAGCGAACAGTCAAACGACCCGCGATGAGAAATAACATCTTGGGTTGAATCGAAGTATCCAAGAGTCGATTTGGTCTGATGTGGACCGAGGAGAGATTGAATGATGACCTTCAGGGCGACGGCGATCGGGATCGCCAGTGCCGCAACCAGCTTCCTGGCTATTTCGCTGGCAGCAACATCCGTTGTGGGACAGCAGTTGGATCCGCCGATCGAAGCGCGCGCGCAGGCCAATGCGACGGGCGCCGAGTCTCAGGAGCGCGTCGAGGGAATCGCGTCCGCGACGGATACATTGATCGCCGAGTACCGACTGACGAACAAGAAGATCGAATCGCTTCGGATCTTCAATAAGCAACTCGGACTGGTCATCGACTCCCAAAATGAGGAGTTGGCCTCTCTCCAGCGCCAGATCGATAGCGTCGAAGAGGTTGGCCGCGCGGTCACACCGCTCATGCTCAAGATGATCGAAGCGCTCGATACCTTCGTGAAGCTGGACGTTCCCTTCCTGGTGGAGGAACGCACGAAGCGCGTGGCCGGTCTCCGCGTCCTGATGCGTCGTTCGGACGTGGCGGAGCCCGAGCGTTACCGCCGGATTCTCGAGGCCTATCAGATCGAGGGCGACTACGGTCGAACCATCGATGCCCACGGCGGTACGATCGCGAAGGGCGATGTCGAAGTTCCGGTCGATTTTCTCCGGATCGGCCGAATCGGTCTGCTCTACAAGACGCGTGACGCTTCGGAATATGGCGTGTGGAATCAGGCGAAGCGGCAATACGAGACGCTCAATGCGAGCGATTATGCCAATTGGATCGATGAGGGGCTCCGCGTAGCGAAGAAGCAGTCCGCTCCCCAGCTGATCCGCGTGCCACTTCCGCAGCCCGAGTCTGGAGGTCAGAGCTGATGACGTCTTCTAGTTTTATTGCGACGGGGTCGCGGGGTGCAGGATTCGTGACGTCGCGGCCCTTGGCGGCGATGGCTGTTTGCGTGGCGTTTGTGCTGGGAGCAGGGGTCGCTTCAGCGCAGGAGGCGGCAGAGCCGCCGGCGATGGTGATCGAGAGCCCGACCGTGACGACTGCCGAGGAACTCTTGGAGGCCGTTCGAAGGAGCTGGGAAATCGAGAAGCGCGAGGACAGGGAGCGTGAGAGTCGCTTCCAGAATGTGCGCGAGGACCAGCGGCAATTGCTCGCGGATGCGAAGGGCGAGGAAGCTCGCCAGGAAGCGAGGAGCCAGGCGCTCGAGAAGGAGTACCAGGACAAGGAGGTCACGATTGCCGAACTCGAGGAAGCGCTGGAACAGCGCATGGGCAATCTCGGTGAACTCTTCGGCGTGACGCGCCAGATCTCGGGTGATACTCGAGGCAACGTCGAGGCCTCGATCACGACCGCGCAGTTCGGCACGGAGCGCGTCGAGTTCCTCGAAGAACTGGGCAAGAGCAAGGAACTCCCGTCGATCGCCCACCTCGAGCGACTCTGGGCCGAGATGGTCCGCGAGATGGTCGAGCAGGGGAAGATCGTCGAGTTCGAAGCCGACGTGTATACGCCCAGTGGGGTCCTGAAGCGTCAGGTGACGCGTGCCGGTGTTTTCTCGGTCATCTCGGAAGGGCAATACCTGCTCTGGGATCCGAATGAACAGCAGTTGCAGGTGCTCAGCCGCCAGCCTCCTGGGCGCTTCGTGGATACGGTCGGCGACTATGTCGCCGGCTCGAGCGAGTCTCTCACGGGCCTCGCGATCGATCCGAGCCGTGGATCGCTGCTGGCTGTCCTGATCGAGACCCGCGGTCTGACCGAGCGGATCCCGGAGGGGGGGCCCGTTGGTTATACGGTGATCGGACTCGGCATCCTGGCTGGATTGCTGGGCTTCTACAAGATGATCGTTCTCTTCATCACCGGACGGAAGGTCGAGGCGCAGAAGAAGAATAGCCGTGCCGATACGGGCAATCCCCTCGGTCGCATTCTCGCGGTTGCGTCGGATAACCCGGATGCGGATCGCGAACAGCTCGAGCTCATGCTCGACGAAGTGGTGCTTCGCGAGTCGAGCAGGCTCGAGGGGCTGGTTTGGCTGGTGCGGATCGTTTCGGTGGTCGCGCCGCTGATGGGTCTGCTCGGAACGGTCACCGGCATGATCCGGACCTTCCAATCGATCACGCTCTTCGGCGCCGGCGATCCGCGAATGATGGCGGGTGGTATTTCGGAAGCCCTCGTGACCACGATGCTCGGTCTGGTGACGGCGATTCCACTGGTGCTGCTACACGCCGTTCTGGCCAACAACACGAAGAAGATCGTCGATACGCTCGACGAACAGAGCGCGGGCCTGATCGCGCAACAGGAATAGTCGAACCCCATGGGCCAGATGATTCTAGACGTTCAGGCCTTCCTGGAGACGGGTGGCGGCGTACTCAACTTCATCGGCGTCGTCACGGTGGTGATGTGGACGTTGATGCTCGAGCGCTTCTACTATTTCTATCGGATCTTTCCCCGAATCGCGGACGCGGTTCAGAGCGATTGGAAGGCGCGCGCTGATCACTCGTCGTGGGCCGCCCATCAGATCCGCCGCCTCAAGGTCTCCGAGCTGCGCATGCAGCTCGAGAGTGGCCTCCCCTATATCCGGGTGCTGGTGGCGCTCTGTCCGCTGCTCGGATTGCTGGGGACCGTGACCGGGATGATCGAGGTCTTCGACGTCATGGCCGTGGCGGGCAGCGGCAATGCGAAGGCCATGGCGGGCGGCGTATCGAGAGCCACGATCCCGACGATGGCGGGGATGGTTGCGGCCCTGTCCGGGCTGATCCTTTCCGCACGGCTCGAGCAGTTCGCGGCGGATGAAGGGGAGCGACTGGCCGATCGCCTCGAAATCGAACATGGAGGTGGCGAATGAGACGGCGGAGATCTTCAGGGATGGACGACGAAGCGGAAGTCGACTTGACGCCGATGCTCGATGTCGTCTTCATCATGCTCATCTTTTTCATCGTGACGGCCTCGTTCGTCAAGGAAGTCGGCATCGATCTGAATCGACCGCCTCCGGGTGAATCCGCGAAGGTGGTCACCGAGAATGAGAATATTCTGGTTCAGATCACGAACGATGGCCTGATCTTCATCGATCGTCGATCAGTCGATATCCGCGCTGTGCGCGCGAATATCGAGCGACTGCACGCCGAGCGTCCGAATGGGCAGGTCGTCGTGGCGCCCGGCGGGGCTTCGGCCAACGGAATTCTGGTCGAGGTGATGGACCAGGCGAGATTGGCCGGGGTCGAGGATATCTCGCTGGCCGCGGAGTTGAATTAGTCATGGGTGCGGCACGCTTCCTGATCGCCTTCGGGTTCGCTGCCATTGTGACCTTCGGGCTCTTCTACCTGATGCAGAGCCTCATCGGCGTTGAGGGCTCACTCGACAAGAGCGAGGGGGTCAAGGTCGTCGACTTCGTTCACGTCAAACGATCCGAAGAGGTCAAGAAGAAGGAACGCGAGCCCCCGAAAAAGGAAAAGATCGACGACACACCACCGCCACCGGATTTCCAGATGGACCAGAACACGAACCTCGACGGCGCGGGAATTGGGATTGCCGCGGCGGTCGACACGTCGATGTCGCTCGATACGCAGGCCGGGTTCAGCATGGCGTCGGCTGACGGCGACGCGGTTCCGATGGTTCGGGTACCGCCGCAATACCCGGAGCGCGCCCTCCAGCGCGGCATCGAGGGCCGCGTGCTGATCGAGTTCACGATCACCAAATCGGGCGCGGTCAAGGATGCGAAGGTCGTCGCAGCGGAGCCCAGTTCGATCTTTAACAAGGCGGCGATCAAGGCCGTTCTTCAGTGGAAATACAATCCGAAGATCGTGAACGGCAAGCCTGTCGAGCAGGTCGGAGTGCGAATCGCGATTCCATTCAGGCTGGGCAAAGCAGAGGCTTCCTGAGGAATCGTTTGTGGGAGGCTCTCGTGATTCGATTTCACCGGATCAGCGGGCCCTTAGAGAAGTGAGTGGGTGGAGAGAATCATGATGCGCAACGATCGCTCGCGAAACCTTGGCTGCGATCGTCTGGATCGGGTGGGAACCCGATCCGGGCGAGTGGCTCGTTGGATGGCTGTATCGGTCTCGCTCTTCGTTGCGCTTTCGCTGATCGCAGCGGCGGGGCCGGCCTTCTCCCAGGTGAACAAATATCAGTTCGGCAAGCGCAATCTCAAGAAGATGGCCAAGCTCATCGCACTCGAGCAGGGGGGTGATCGCGCCGGTGCCAAGGAGATGCTTGAGAGCATCAACCTGAAGCGCGCCAGGCCCTACGGACGCGCGCGGGTCATGCAGCTGCTCGGCTCATTCGCCGCCCAGGAAGAGGATTTTGAGACGGCCCTCGTCTATCTCGAAGGCTGTGTTGCCGAAAATGCGCTTCCGCCGATCGAGCAGTTGCGCGCGCTCTATCTGGTGGGTCAACTGCAGACGATGCTCGAGCGATTCGATGATGCGA
This sequence comes from Deltaproteobacteria bacterium, assembly GCA_002719955.1. GTDB lineage: Bacteria > Myxococcota_A > UBA9160 > UBA9160 > UBA4427 > UBA4427. The sequence goes on from PBFW01000067.1 coordinate 92,916, forward strand.
TCGTGACGCTCGAATCCTGGATATCGCAGGTCGAGGCGCCGGCCCCCAGCTCCTTCTACACGCTGGCGGTCACCTATTACCAGGCCGAGCGTCCGGAAGATGCGGTCGCGCCGGCAAAAAAGGCGGTCGAGCTTTCGGACGAGCCACGAGAGTCCTGGTATCGCCTTCTCCTCTCCCTCTATCTCGAGCGGCAGGAATATCCCCAAGCGCTCGCCCTGCTCGACGACATCATTCTCACCTTCCCGAAGAAGGCCTATTGGTCCCAGATGGCCGCGATCTACTCCGAGCTCGACGAGATGGACAAGAGCCTCGCCGTCCAGCAATTGTCCAAGAGCGAAGGGTTCATCACGGAGGATCGCGACCTCACGCGGGTCGCTCAGATGTTCATGGTCGAGGGCTTGCCCCATCGCGGCGCCGCGATCATGAAGCAGGGCCTCCAGGATGGCAGTATCGAGCCCACCAAACAGGCCTATCAGACCTATTCGGATACCTTGCTGCAGTCACGCGAATGGGCACTTGCGGTCGAACCGCTGACCAAGGCGGCGGAGCTGAATGACAATGGCTCGCTCTTCGTGCGCCTCGCCCAGGTGAATCTTCAACTGGGTCGCTGGGGAGACGCACGAAGCTCTCTCTCTCAGGCTTTCGACAAGGGCGATCTGAGCGATGAGGGGCAGGCGCAGATCCTGATGGGAATCGCGGCCGCCAACGACAAGAAGTGGGTCGCAGCCACCCGGGCTTTTTCGCTCGCCCAGGAATTCGATGGGACGGCCGAGGTCGCCGGGAAGTGGAAGGCGTACGTCGAGCGAGAGAAGGCCCGGCTGGGCGATTAGAAAGCGGGCCGAAAATACGCGCGCCCAAATGCCCGCGTCGGGCTCCGAACGTGGCCCGCGGGATCTGGGTTTAGTGCTTTTCGCCCATTCCTTCGGAGCGTGTTCGGCGTTAGTGTCTGCCCGATTTTTCGGGTCTGCCCGCCAGCGGAAAATCCCCACCAAGCCGAGACCCGCGCGACCACAGGGTTGCGCTTGATTGAGGAAATCGCTCTTCATGACCGCCCACACGACCCCTGCTTCTTCTTCGCCGACCCTACTGGGGACCGATGACCCCGTCCTCCTCGAGCGAATCGAAAACACCATCCGATTCCTGTCGGTGGATGCGGTCGAACGCGCCGGGATCGGGCACGTCGGTGCCGCGATGGCTCTTGCGGCGGCCGCCTTCGAACTTTGGGACAACCATCTTCGCTTCGATCCTCAGGACCCCGATTGGTGTTTGCGTGATCGCTTCGTGTTGTCGAATGGTCATGCGTCGATGTTGCAGTATTCGCTGCTCCACCTCTTCGGCTTCGATCTGACCCTCGAGGATATCGGTCAGTTCCGGCAGTTCGGATCGCGCACGCCGGGACATCCGGAATACGGGGATACGGCTGGGGTCGAGTTGACGACGGGACCGCTCGGACAGGGTATTGCCCACGGCGTTGGGATGGCCCTTGCGGGTCGCATGACCGCGTCACAATTCGGAGGCGTCGGGGTCGAGGGGGCGAATCGCGACCGCCCGGGACAGCATTTCGTGTACGGCATCGTCGGGGATGGGTGTCTCATGGAAGGTGTGGCCTCCGAAGCGGCTTCCTTCGCGGGCAGTCACTCTCTCGGCAATCTGATCTTCATCTACGACGACAACGCCATCACGATCGACGGGGGCACCGAGATCACCTTCGCCGAGAGTGTCCCGAAGCGTTTTGATGCCTACGGCTGGCAGGTCATCGACTCGGTCGATGGTCAGGATCGCGCGGGTCTCTCACGCGCCCTCGAGGCGGGACGGCGGGAGACGGATCGACCCACGCTGATCGTGCTCAAGACCCTGATCGGTCGCGGCGCCCCGAATTTCGAGGGCCGCAGCAAGGCGCACGGAGGCCCGCTCGGCGAGGAGGAGACGAAGCTCGCCAAAGAGGGGCTCAGCTGGCCGACCGAGCGTGATCTGGTCGTGCCCGACGATGTGCGCGAATACTGCTGCGGACGCGCGGCGACGAAACACGCGGAGCGCGAGGCCAGTGATGCGCGTTTCGAGGCCTGGCGCAGCGTGAATGCGGAGGTGGCCGCGGCCTGGAGCACAGCACGAACACGATCGCTGCCGGCGGATCTGGTGGCCACGTTGGTCGCCGGACTCGATGGCGCCAAGAATGCGACCCGCAAGCACTCGGCGACCGTGCTCGAACGATTGGCAGAGCATGTGCCCTATATGGCGGGTGGCTCTGCGGATCTCGCGGGCTCGGCGGCTCCGCCGATCATCAAGCGTGCGGGAATCGTCGGTCCTGGCGCGGGCGATGGCGTTGATCCCTTTGCGGGCCGGAATATCCATTTCGGTGTGCGTGAGCATGCAATGGGCTCGATCGCAAATGGCATCGCGCTCGACGGCACCTTCCTGGCTTATTGCGGCACCTTTATGATCTTCAGCGACTATATGCGTCCGTCGATTCGGCTGGCCGCGCTCCAGAAAGCGCAGACACTCTTCGTGTTCACCCACGACTCGATCTTCGTTGGTGAGGATGGTCCGACCCATCAGCCGGTTGAGCAACTCGATGGTCTTCGCGTGATTCCGGGGCTGACGGTCTTCCGTCCGGCGGACGGCGTGGAGACCGCGATGGCCTACGCCTACTATCTGATTGGCGCCGAAGGGGCTGTCTCAGGCGCCGAGGGTGCGGATGCGAGTGGGCCGAGGCGCGGCCCCGTCCTCCTCTCGCTGACGCGGCAGGGATTGCCGGGTCTCGAGCGCCCCGCGAGCTTTGAGCCGACGGACGTCTGGAAAGGCGCCCATATCGTCTCGGATCCGATCGAGAAGGCCGACGTCGTGCTGCTCGCAACCGGGAGCGAGGTCTCTCTCGCCGTGGAAGCCGCGGTGGATCTCGCCGGGGATGGCGTGAAGGCGCGGGTGGTTTCGATGCCGAGTATCGATCTCTTCCTCCAACAATCCGAAGCGGATCAGGACGCGGTCCTTCCGGAGGATGGAACACCGATCGTCGCGGTCGAGGCCGGCCGGGGTGAAACGCTGCGTCGTTTCGTCGGGCGTCGGGGGCTGGTCATCGGCATGGAGAGTTTCGGGGCCTCGGCGCCCTACGAGGCCTTGGCCGACCATTTCGGCTTTACGGCGAGCAGCGTCGCGAAGCGGGTCAAGGCGCATATCTAGCGCGTGCTACTCCTCGATCATCACCGAATCCATCGTGTCCCCCTGCGCGATGGTGTCGACGATGTCTTGCCCTTCGAGAACCTTCCCGAAGACACCGTGCTTGCCGTTCAGCCACGATGTTTCGACGTGGGTGATGAAGAATTGCGAGCCGTTCGTGTTCGGCCCGGCATTGGCCATCGAGAGCACGCCCGGGCCATCATGGGGCAGGGCGAGGGCGCCCGCCTCATCGTCGAATTTGTAGCCGGCGTCGCCGGTCCCGGTGCCCAGCGGGCAACCGGTCTGGACCATGAAGTCCGGGATGACGCGGTGAAAGGTGAGACCGTTATAGAAGCCTTCCTTCACGAGCTTGATGAAGTTCCCAGCCGTCTCGGGCGCCTCTTCGGTGAAGAGTTCGAGCTTGATGTCGCCCTTGTTGGTCGTGATCGTCGCGGTGGTCATGTCGGTCTCCGTCTTGTTTTGGAGCAGGCGGGGCGCGCTATGGGTGGCTCCGCTGCGAGAGGTTCCGAGAGGTCTTCAGAGGACTTTGTGGGGCGCCGAGTGTAACGCTTCGGTGCCGCCGCGCGCGCTTAATCGACGCGCTATGAAAGAAGCCGGGTCGTGGCGTGGAAGCCGGGGGATGATGGACATCAAGAGATTTTTCGTCGAGGAGCTGAAGGGCGTCTACCGGCAGCGAATCGCCGGGGCGGCACGCGCCGAAGCGTCCGCTGCCGACGAAGCGGATCATCTTCGTGGCGAATCGACCGGGCGAGGGGACACGAAAACGGCGGCCATGGAGGGGCGAATGGCATCGGGGCATCGCCGCCGACGAAAACAGGCCTTGGCCGAAATGGCGCGGCTCCTCGACTTCGCCGAGAAGGGCATCGCGCGTTTTGCGCCGACGTCCCGGATCGATGTCGGCGCGCTGGTCGATGTCCGGATCGAGGACGAGGCGGGGGAGGAGGAGCGGACACTCTTCTTCTTGCCGGTAGGGGCGGGTGTGGAGCTGAAGGGTCCCGGTGGCGACGGATTCGTCGTCGTTGTCACACCGAGATCACCCGTGGGGAAATCCCTAATGGGCTCGAGGGTCGGAGATGCCTTCGAGATCGGGGTCGATGGCCGCGATCGCGAATGGACCGTCTTCGACCTTGGTTGAGCACGATTCACAAACTCGTTGACGTGGGAAAAAATCCCGCATATTGTAGCTAAATGGGAAATATTCCCATTTACCTAAATGGAGGTGACCCGCGCTCGGGTCCCTCCGAGCGAGGATTACCATGCCCATGAAATCTCTGATTCGTTCGACCCTCCCGGCCTCGATGGCCCTGCTCTTCATGGCGGTCAGCATCAGCCAGGCCCAGACCGTCTCGGTGCAAGATGACTCCCGCGGAGAGAATGAACTCCGCAGCGAGCTGCGTGAGGCGATCGACCGCGACACGGACGTCGCCAATACGGCGCTCGTCTTCAACAACACGACTTCCGGGGATGCGGTCGTCGTGTGCACGGCCTTCGGCGCCAACGGCAATTTCATTGGCCGCGGGACGGTGAGGCTGCCGGCGCGCGGCGTACGATACCTGCGCGCTTCCGATCTGTCCGGCGGTGCGGATTTCGTCGGAAGCGCTCTTTGTGCGAGCCGCGTGCGGGTCGCCGCCTCGGCGATCTTTCTGGCGCCGGGTTCGATTACGAACCTGGACGTGATCCAGGCCGGCCCGTGGGATGCGCATAATATCCGTTTCCCGCTGGTCGCAAGCTACTGAACGACGGCCCGGTTCGCGGGCCCGGCTCGCGGGAGTCGCGGCCCGCGCATTGCACCCGGGGCATCGTGAATAGGGCCCCGAAGAGACGCCGGATGGCCCGGGCCGCCCGGCGTCTTTGCTTTCGCAACCCCATTTCCTCCGATCGGACCTCAGGTATCAATAATCTGTTTGGACCCCACAGCTAGCGCGGGCGGCTCATCGGTCGAAGGTCCCGGGTCGGTCGTTCGATCTGGGGGCGGCTTTTCGGCGGGCGTCGGATCTCGGGCCGCCTGCCCTGGGGACGTTCCATCGCTCCAGATTTCACGGGTGGCTTCGGAGGCGCGGGCTTTTCCTCGGCGTTCAGCCCACCGGATTCCCGGCCTGTTCTCGGCGTTGCGGACGGTCTCGGCGGTCGCGGTGGAGGTGCGACTCTGAACATCCCGTCCTCTCCGAGTCGCCCCTCCACGTGGACCCTTGCACCGGGACGGAGCCCCTCGCGGAGTGCGTTCGGCGGTGCATGACGCAGATCGATCTCGATCTCTCCGACCCGCGGTCGTTCGGGGGTTCCGGAAACAAATCCCTCGAGTGAGACGACCGCGTGCTCACCGAGTTCGCGAATCCAGGCGCTCACTCGCCCGAAATCCGATGCATCGCCCGCGCGAATCTGCACCGCACGTCCGGGTTCGACGCGCGACGCGAGGACGCTGCCATCCACATGCGGCAGGCCGTAAACCACGATCCACTGGCCGGCGCGCAAGGCGCGGCCGCCCAGCCCTTCGCCGCGCGCTGTGTTCTCGTCGAGACGTATCCGGCGCCCCGACAGCACGAGCCAGCGGCCTCCTTCGCCGAGGACCTCGATCTGGCCAGCCTCCCTTCCGACGAGGACGATCCGGCGAGCCACCAGCCCCGCGTCGGTTCGGGCGGCCTCGACCCATACGACATGACCCACCGCAAGCACACTCGGGCTCGAAAGGCCCTGCGAAGTCTCGACGGAGAACGATCCGGGGACCACGATCTCGAGTCCATTCACGCACAGGCGGTCGCTGTGGGTCACCGTTCCGTAGATGCCCGTGCCGCCGATTCCACTTTCGCCGTCGTCGTCGGGGCTTTGCGCGCGGGCGGTCGCTTCGAGTCCACTCGGGCCGTCGTCACTTCGTTGCGTGCGGGGGCTGGCCTCGTGTTCTCCGTGCGGGCCGATCCCGGTTCCCCCGATCCCGCTTTCGTCGTCGCCGGGATCGATCAACTGAAAACCGCTCGGCGCGCGGGTGCAGGCTTCCGCCGCAGAGGCCTGAGAGAAGGGCAGGGAAGCGATGATCGGCATGAAGATCATCGCGATCAAGGGGAGAGCGAGTCGACTAGGTCGCATCGGAGCCCCCCTCTCGTGCGGCCGCGTCCTCTTCGCCGTCGGGTTCCAACTCTGCCCGGTAGAAATAGACGCCGAAATTCATTCGCTGCGTCGCGTCGGATCGGGCTTCGTCTTCGCGCTGCAGTTCCCGCGCACGCCGGTTGACGCGCTGAAGTGCCTCCAACCCGACTTCGCTCGCGAGATCCTGGAGTTCCGAGACGGAGCCGGGGCGCAGATGCGCGTAGTAGACGGTGCGCTCGAGAAGGGGTGGCCCTTGCCCTGTGAGGTTGTGGCGAGTGGCCGCGAGATGGTCACGAATATTTCGACCGAGGTAATAGGCCTTCTCGTCGAAGCCGTGCGCCGGCACGAAGGCGTTCGACGCGAGGTGAACGTGATCCTGGGCATCGACGGTCGCGATGCCCAGCCGGATCCATTCGTCGAGGATGGCGCGCGGGCGGATATCGTTCGTGACCGATTCGACCAGGCCCTCGAAGCTCGAGGCGCTTCGGTCGCCCGCCCGTCGCGGGAGGGCGCGCGGGGATCCATCGGCCTCCTGGTACTCGGGCTCCGCGGTCCATCGCAGGACGAGCTGCGCGCCGAGCGAGACGTTCGTAGGTGCTGCGCTCTGCTCGGGCGCTTCGGCCTGCAGGCGTTTGACGTCCTTGCGGTGGATCCCTGTGAGCAGCGAGAGCCGGCTGATCGTCTGGGGCCGGCCGGGGATGGCGAAGGCTCGATTCGCCTCCTCGACATATACGGATTTGAGCAGACCCGTGAGCACCGGGAATGTGATCCGATGATCGAGGAGGAGGCGCACCAGCGGCCCGAGGAGGCGGCGCGCGGCACGCAACAGGGCGGGAGGCGGAGCGCCGGTGGGTGGGGGACTCGGGTCGGACATGGGGCCTCGATGGGGATTTCATCCGGTGAGTGGGAAAAAATACCACATAGTGTCAGGCAATTGGAATTCATTCGAAAATTGCTTGTATCCTGCTGCCGGCAGCGGGCCGGCAGCGGGCCGGCAGCGGGCCGGCAGGAGGCCGGCAGGAGGCGCACGATGACAGCAGCGCGGGAGCGGGATTTCGAGGGCCATCGCGCGTTCGTCACCGGGGCCGGGGCAGGGATCGGGCGTGCGATCGCCCTTCGGCTGGCGGAGGCCGGCGCGCGCGTGGCGTGCGTCGATCTCGATGCCACGGCGGCCGCCGAGGTGCTCGCCGAGATCCGAGCCGGGGAAGGCGACGGGATCGCGATCGAGGCGGATGTCTCGAGTGAAGAGGCGGTGGGGCGTGCTGTAGGCGAGGCCGTCGGGGGGCTCGGCGGACTCGACGTGCTCGTCAACAATGCGGGCATCGTGATCATCAAACCCTTTGCGGAGACCCGTCTCGAAGATTGGGATCGGATCTTCGGTGTCAATTTGCGATCGATGTTCCTGACCTGCCAGGCGGCCTTGCCCCATTTGCGAGCGTCGCCCGCGGCCGCCATCGTGAATATCTCGTCGCTGGCGGCGCTGCGGTATACGGTTCCGCATGTGCCCTATGCCGCGGCGAAGGGGGGGGTCGTCTCCTTGACCCGCGACCTCGCCTTCGAACTCGGAGCGGAGGGGATTCGCGTCAATGCGGTGGCGCCGGGGCCGACTGCGACGGCGATGATGGGTCGGTTGACCGATGACGAGATCGAATCCTCCGGACTTCGGTTCGTATTAGGTCGGATCGGGCGGCCCGAGGATATCGCTGAGGCGGTCGCGTTCCTGGCATCGCGTCGCGCTTCCTATATCACTGGTGCGACATTGCCCGTGACGGGCGGGGCCGAGCTTGCGACGCGCCCGCTGCGATCCGAAGACGCATGATGCGCGTCTGCGCGAAGGGCCGAAGCATTCAGTCGGTCGCGCTTGCCAGGAGGGAATCGACGAACTCGGGCAATCTGTGCTCGGCTCATCGGTAATCGTGGGAGGCGGGCATCTTCTCGTTCCGTAAACCGAGTGGAACGACTTCGCGCGCTCGCACGTGGATCACGCCATCGACCCGCTGGAGTGGGCCCGCCACTTCGAGGAGCGAGGCCTGGTGCAGTGGCACGCGAAAGCGTGCGACCCGATCCGGGGTCAGGACAGCATTGGATAGGCCGGTCTCGTCTTCCAGAGTGACGAAGCAGAAACCTCTGGCCGAGCCGGGGCGTTGGCGGACGATGGCGTGGCCCGCGGTACGGACATAGGTGCCGTCGGGGGTCTCACGGAGTTTCACGGCGGGAAGGATGCCGCGCCGGTCGAGGGCCTCGCGCAGGTGCGCCATCACATGAACACCGGTCGTGAGTCCCGAGAGCCGGTAGTCCGCGAGGGTCTCTTCGATTTCGCTCATCGGGGGGAGGGGGGAGGGGGGAGGAATCGGGGCCACGGGCATTGGCCGCTTCGTCGCCCTCGCGATCTCGCGGCCAGCGAAGAGGGAGCGAGGGTCGCGTTCGAGGGCGGCGACCTGCCAGAGCGCGTCGCGGCGGGAGCCGGGCGCATCGCGGAGTCGCGAGAGTGCGCCGAGTTCGGCAAGGGAATCGAGTTCATCGCGACCCGGTCCGACCCGTCGCACAAAATCACCGAGATCTTCGTAGGCCGTGCATTCACGTTCACCGACGATGCGTTCGGCTGTTCTGTCCTTGAGACCACCGACCGAGTCGAGGCCGATCCGAACGGCGGGTGGGCCCCGTCTGCGATGTCCAGTCGCAGAGCCCGCCTCGAGGTCGGCTCGTTCACGGGAAAACAGGATATCGACGGGGCGGACCTCGACGCCATGGCGTTGGGCATCCTTCACGAGGGTCGCCGGGCTGTAGAAGCCCATCGGTTGGGAACGCAGCAACCCGACCAGGAACGCGGCCGGATGATGCTGCTTGAGATAGGCCGAGGCATAGGCGATCAGCGCGAAGGACGCCGAATGGGATTCGGGGAAACCGTAGAGCGCAAAGGAAGTGATATGGAGAACGATCTGATCCTCGGCTTCGCGTGAGAATCCCTGGGCGCGCATACCGGATCGCAACCGTTCTTCGATCTTCTCCATCCGCTCGAGCGAGCGTTTGAATCCCATCGCCCGGCGCAACTCCTCGGCTTCGCCCCCGCTGAAACCCGCAGCGGACATGGCAATGCGCAGCAGCTGTTCTTGGAAGATGGGGACGCCCAGAGTCCGCTCGAGGATCGGCCGCAGCGATTCATGGGGATAGGCGACCGGTTCGCGCCCCGCGCGGCGGTTGAGATAGGGGTGGACCATCTGGCCGACGATCGGGCCGGGGCGGATGATTGCGATTTCGACGACCAGATCGTAGAAAGTCTTGGGCTTGAGGCGCGGCAGGGTCGCCATTTGCGCCCGACTCTCGATCTGAAAGACACCGATCGTATCCGCACGGCGCATCATCGCATAGGTCTTCGGGTCATCCGGCGGAAGGTTTGCAATGTCGACCTGCTTGCCCTCGTGCCGCCTGATGAGTGGGATCGTCTCCTCGAGTGCTGCGAGCATGCCCAGTCCCAGCAGATCGATCTTGATGATGCCCATGTCCGCGCAGTCCTCCTTGTCCCACTGCACGATTCGCCGGTCGACCATCGTGGCTGGCTCGATCGGGACGACTTCGTCGAGGCGACCGGCTGCGATGACGATTCCACCGCTGTGCTGGCCCAGATGGCGGGGAAGACCCTGGACCGCGCGGATCAGGTTGATCCAGTTCCGTACATCGGGGGAGGCGGGGTCGAGCTTCGCCTCGCGCAGGCGCTCGATGAATTCGCGTTCGACCTCGCCCTGCGGATTCTCGCCATCGGTTGTGTGATTTTCAGCGCCTCGTGACGATGCGCTCGCCCGCGGCATCGAGGGGAAATCGAGCCTCGAGACCAGTTTCGAGAGTCGTCCGATCGTCTCGGGGTTCTGGCCGAGAACCTTGCCCATCTCGCGGACTGCCATCTTGATCCGATAGGTGATGATATTCGCGGTCATGGCGGATCCCGAATGGCCATATTTCGAGAAGACGTATTGGATGACCTTCTCGCGCTGATCACCGGAGGGGAGGTCGATGTCGATATCCGGCCATTCGCCGCGCTCCTCCGAAAGAAAACGTTCGAAGAGCAGATCCATTCGGACCGGGTCAACAGCGGTGATTCCGAGTGCATAACATACGGCGCTATTCGCGGCAGAGCCGCGGCCCTGGCAGAGGATTCGTTGGTGGGCAGCAAAGGACGAGATATTTTCGACGATCAGGAAATAGCCCGCGAGCTCGAGTTTCTCGATGATGCCGAGTTCGTGGGCGAGCTGCTCGCGCACGCGTGCTCCGGGAGATCGGCCATAACGTTCCTGCGCACCGATGCGCGTGAGTTCGCGCAAACGGCCCATCTGGGTCTCACCGGGGCGGAGCGGGTACTCGGGGAATCGATAGCCGAGGTCTTCGAGGGTGAACTCGCAGCGTTCGGCAATCGCGCGGGTCGCGAGGATCCATTCCGGTCGGTCTCGAAAGCGCCGCACGATTTCTTCACGGGAATGGAGGTGACCCTCACCATTGGGTGGGAGCTGGCGTCCGACAGTGTCGAGGGTCTTGCGTTCGCGCAAACAGATCAGCGCATCGAGGAGCCGCCGATCCTCGGGCTTCGCACAGCGGACGTCTCCGGTTGCGACGACCGGAATACCCCGTGATTCGGCCATCGTGGCCGCGCGGCGGCCGACCCTTTCGATCCGCCGATCGAGAAGATGTGAAACATCGACTGAGAGGCGATCCCCGAAGGCCTGATGCGCGCGATCGAGCAGGGTGGGGTGGAGTCGTTCGTCGCCGCGAAGCAGCACACTCCAAGCACCCGCCTCGGCTTCGAGCTCTTCCCAGCTCACGCGGATCAGATTCCGTGCCCTTGCATCCCTCGCTTCGAGCGCTTTGTCCCGCCGCGAATGCGCCAACGTGATCATCCGACACAGTCGCCGCCACCCCTCCGCCGATTCCACCAGCACCAACACCCGATCCGGCCGCATAAAAGGATCCTCCCCCCCGTGAGCGGCGGGAGGCGCATCCGCGCCGACCGACAAAAGCGCCCCGACGATCGGCCGGATTCCCGCTTCTCGGGCCGCTTTGTAGAAGCGGGGCATGCCGCTGACGCAATCCCGATCGGCCGAGGCGAGAAGAGGGTGATCGAGATCCACTGCGGCCTGGACGAGGTCTTCCGGGTTGCTGCTGCCTTCGAGGAAAGAGAAGGCGCTCCGCGTGCGCAACTCGACGTAGTCTCGGGGGGTCGCCATACCTTATTTTCGTCTTATTTTCGCCATAGATCAATTGTATACTTAGCCTATCCAAAGTCTTTCAGGGAAGATCGACGGACCCTACGATCCTTGTCGGACCCGTGGGGCGAGGCGAATTCGACTTGCCCCCCATACGCCATCAGGAACGGTCGACTCTTGATTTTCGATCCGACACCCCATCCCTCGCTCGATGCGAGGCTCGAGCGGAAGCGGTGTTTCGTCTCGCCGGATCCCCCTTTGATTGCGAGCCGCCCGAGATGAGCACGCCGCGAACCGCGCTCGTGGTCGACGACGAGGAGCAGCTTCTCCGCTTGATGGCCCGGATCCTCGAACGGGGGGGCCACCGCGTGCTGAGCGCGGCGAATGGCGACGAAGCGCGCCGGCTCTTTCGAGCGCATGCGGACGAGATCGAGATCGTTCTGCTCGATGTGTTGATGCCGGATGGGGACGGAGCTGAAGCGCTGCTGCCAGAATTTCTTTCCGAGCGCCCCGGGATCGATGTCATCCTGAGCAGTGGCGATGCGCTGCCCGAGGCACTCGAAACCGAGCTCGAGCGCGTTGGAGGCCGTTTCCTACACAAACCCTTCGTGCCCAGATCGCTGCTCCGCATGCTCGAGCCCGTGGAGACCGATCGCCCCGATTTCGTTGCGGCGGTGGGTCCCTTCGAGTCGGGGGGCGCCTAGGTGGCTTCGATCGTGGTGGTTGGCGGTGGGCTCGCCGGGTTGGTCTGCGGTGCCCGGTTGATGCGAGCGGGGCATGATGTCGAAATCTTTGAAGCGGCTCCCGCGGTGGGTGGACGACTCCGTTCGATCGAGACCGAGCACGGGTTGCTCGAGCCCGCGGTTGGTGAGATCGGCTGCGGAGACGTCAATCTTCGCGCTTTGGTGGCGAGTCTCGGTCTCGAACCGGGGGACGAGGAGCGGCCCGATCGGACCCATGCACTCGTATTGGGCGGGCGTCTCCATCGCCCGCCGCCGCTGCGCGCGGCCGAGTTTCTGTTTCCGATGATTTCGCCACGCATGGATCGGCCGATCGATGCGGTTTTCAGGCGCCCGCCCCGATGGGGCGATCGCCGGCCCGTCGTGCGGGCGATCTGGGACTCGTTGCGGCCATCGGGTTTCGAAGCGCCAGCTTCGGTGCATGCGCTCGACGATGTCCCTTGGCAGCGTGCTTCGACCCGGGCGTTCGGGACTCGTTGGTGCACGACGCGTCTTGCCCCCGCGCTTCTGGCGAGGACCGGGGTCGATCTCTCGGCGGAGTCCGCCGCGATCGTGATGCCGATGCTGAGTCGGCTCCTGGCCGGTGCGGGGCGCTCGGTTCAGCTCGTCGGGGGGCTTGCGAGTCTCGTCGATGCGCTGGCGGCACCCCTGCGCATTCGATTGGGCTGTCGCGTCGAAGAGCTGGAGACCACGACGGAGGGAGTTCGAATTCGCTACCGCGCGGCCGGACGGTCCGGAGGCGCCCTGGCGGACGCCGCCGTGATTGCCCTGCCCTCGAGTGAGATCCTGCGGATCTGTCCAAAACTCACCCCGGTCGAACGCGGCCATTTCGAATCGATCGAGCCGCGGCGATCGATCGTGATCCACCGCCACGTGACACAGGATGCCTGGCTCCTGCGGGGATTGGCGGGCGTGACCTTCGTGCCGGGCGAGTTGCCGGAACTGCGTGACTTGAGGATTCTCGGACCGCCCTTCCAACCCTATGCGTCCGATCCTTTCTGGGTCCGGATTTCGTTCGAACACGAGTCCGTCGATGCCCATTGGAACGATTCCGACCAAGCGTTGATTCAGAAACTCGATTCGACGTTTCGCGGCTCGCCCCTGGGTGCGTTGCCGGATGGGGCGTCGCGCGTGGAACGCCTCGACGAGATCATCTCGATTCAGGGGCGTGGCGCGCTGGCCCGGCGTGAGCGATTCCATCGTCGCTCCGAGCGTTCGCCAAGACTCGTTTTTGCGACTTCGGCGCTCGCGACACCCGACCTCGAAGGTCGGGTCACCGTCGGCATGCGCTCGGCAGCAGAGGTCTCTGGCGAACTCGGTCGCCTCGAGCGGCTCGTTTTCGGGGGCGATGCTTCGCCCTATGAGCAAGGTGCACCCTCGGACCAAAGCGTTTCATCCGGTCGCGGCGCTGCTGGCTTCGCTTTTTCGGGCTGAGTCGGCATGCGTTCCCCCCCCACCGCGGCCGGGGCCGATGCTCGGCACCGCTGCGTCCTGCACGCCGACATGGACGCGTTCTATGCGTCCGTCGAACAGCGCGATCGTCCGGAACTGCGAGGCCGACCGGTCGTGGTCGGAGGCCCGGGGCCGAGGGGCGTCGTTGCAGCGGCGAGCTATGAGGCGCGGGAATTCGGCGTCTATTCTGCGATGCCGAGTGTCGAAGCGAAACGGCTCTGTCGTGATCTCATTTTCGTTGCGGGTGATATGAAGCGCTATGCGAGTGAGTCGCGGCGGATTTTCGAGATCTTCCGAACCTTCTCTCCGCTCGTCGAAGGTCTCTCCCTGGACGAGGCTTTTCTCGACTTGACCGGCAGCGAACGTCTGCTCGGACCCGCGCGCGAGGTCGGAGAGAGATTGCGTCGAGAGGTTCGCGAAGCGACGGAGTTGCCCATCTCAGTGGGGATCGGTCCGATCAAGATGGTCGCGAAGATCGCGAGCGGTGCTGCGAAGCCTGATGGGTTGGTCGAGGTTCGTGTCGACGAGGTTCGGGCCTTCCTCGACCCGCTCGAAGCGCGAAAAATCTGGGGTGTGGGTCCGGTTGCGGGCGCCCGCCTCGAGGGTTTTGGGTACCGAACGATCGGTGACTTGGCCCGAGCGGATCCAGAGACGCTGCGCGCCCAGCTCGGGGACTGGGGGGAATCGATCCGGCATCTCGCGCGTGGCGAAGATCTCCGCGAGGTCGAGCCCCACAGAGAGGCCGTCTCGCTCTCCGAGGAGAATACTTTCGAGCGGGACGTAAGCGATCGGGTGCTGCTCGAAGCGACGATACTGACCCACGCCGAGGCCGTGGCGAGGCGCCTGCGGCGCCAGGGTCTATTGGCTCGGACGGTCGTGCTCAAGTGGCGTCTGGGGCGACGAATGAAGAAGGGTGCTCGGGGCTACCCAGCCCGCACCCGACAACTCACACTCGCCGAGCCGACCGACGATGGCGAGGTCGTCTCCCGGGTCGCGCGGTCATTGCTCGCGGATGCACTCGTCGAGCCGGTCAGGCTGCTCGGTGTGGGGGTGAGCGGGCTCGTGGATGATGCGGGGCGGGCGAGTCAGCTCTTGCTTTTCGAGGCCGCGGAGGACACGAAATCGATCCAGACCCCCCCCCGCAAACGGAAACTCAACGAGGCACTCGACCGACTCTCGGATCGTTTCGGCGACGATATCGTTCGGCGCGCCAGTCAGGGTGAGGCGCGCCACGCGACGTTGTCGGGGCAATGGAAGAAGGGCAGCCGGGATCCCCACGGTCCAGAGGTGGACTTCGACTAACGCCTTCGTCGAGGTCGCGGGTGCAGAGTCCTTCGAGGAGGGTTCTGTCGTCCGTTCGGGTTCAGGGCATGTCCCAGCGGTAGACACGCATCGGAGGCATATTCAGCAGCTCGAGTTGGATGGAGGCTGGGCCGAAGATCTGCTTGCCGAGGGTGTGGACCACGTCGCGGAACTGATACGCAACGAATCGCCCACCGGGCGCGAGGCTCTCTTTGACGGATTGCAGAATCGAGAGTCCCAATTCCTTGGGCATCGTCGAGAAGGGGATTCCGGAGAGCACGGCGTTGGGAGTCGTGAGGTCGTGCTTTGTCAGTGCTTCCTGGATATCGGCGGCGCTGCCCTGGTGCACGATCAGCCTCGGGTCACGGACCGTCTGGGTGAGGAGTTCGCAGAAATCCGGATTGATCTCGATCGCCAGGAGTCTTGCTTCGGGCGCCATGGCCTGGAGGAGCGCTTTGGTCGTCCCGCCGGTTCCAGGGCCCAGCTCGATGATCAGGTTGGATTTTGCGATTTCTGCGCTTCGTGTGATCCGGCGCTCCATCCATCGGGAACTCGGAATGATCGACCCGACCTCCTTGGGGCGCTCGAGGAAACCTCGCAGGAAAGCGATCGGGTGATCGGGCTGGGGGATGAGCGGGTGGGGCTTATCGGAGAGGTCGGAGTTGTCGGACGGGGGGGCCTGCAGGGTCTCGGGCAACGGAATCTCCTTGGAATAGGAGTCGATTCTAGTCGTAGAGACCGTCTACCTGCCAGCATTTCGTTTTCCAATCGAAACAAAGGCGAAGAACGGTGCCATCGCTCATTTGGAGATCGTAGTGATCGACTGCGAAATGTGCGGATTTTGACCACCACTGCCCGGTTCTTCGCCAGGGCCCCGCTGCAGTCACGACTCTTCCCTGACTGACCGCGCTGCGCAGATGGGCGGGGCGGCCGCCTTCGAGGTGAACTTCTGCGTGTAGCGGGGGGCGAATGGCCCGCATCGTTAGTCGAGGATTGTTTTGGGGAGTCGGAGTTCTTTGCGACGACTTTCGAAAAAGACTTCCGGAGGGGCAGGGTTGCTTTTTTCGAAAGGGCTTGAGACCGAAACCATCGGGTCGATGATCGCCGGCGATTTCGGGGGAGCCGACCCGGTCGCTGCCACAGATCGATCCGAGCTCGGCGAGGGTCTGGTCGAGCTCGCTCGGGCTCGGACCTCGCGGCAGGAAGAGGTCGAGCTGTTCGCGGCGAAGGGGCACGCCCTCGCAGAGGAGCACGACGCCTTCGATCGGTGCCGGGGGAGGGTTGCTTTCAGCGGCCAGACGCAGGAGTCGCAAGAGGACTCGCTCGTCTTGACAGGGCGAGGCCACGCCGATTTGTAGACTCCGTTTCGCCCCGCCTTCGAGTTGCATGGCCAGTCGCAGGCGTATGCAGCCGAGCGCACGGAGTGTCAGTCGTTCGACCAGACGTGCGACGAGTCCGCGCAGAACGAAAGCGAGGGGTTCGAGGCTGGTGATCGGGACCTCGAGGTCCTCGCCTTCTTCGATGGTCGTCGTGCGGGGTTCGGGCAGCGGTGGTTCGGCTTCCTCTCCGCGCGCTCGAGTGACGAGTTCGAGCAGGCTCGGGCCGAGACGCGCGGCGAGATCGCGATGGGGGAGTCGCAAGAGGTCGTGAATGCGACGGATTCCGAAACGGGTGAGTGCCTGGGCCGTAGGGTCGTCTGGATCGAGCAGGTCGATGGAAAGGGGAGAGAGGAACTCAATCTCGCGGTCGGGCGGGAGGATGCACGTCGTTTCGGGTTCGGTGTTCGGGGCACGATCGATCGGGTCAGATGAACGGGAGAGCGAGAGCTGGAGGTGGAGGTGGCGAGCAGCGAGACGCGCGACTCCGCGTGAAGAAGCGAGGCCGACGAGGCCGATGATCCCCGTCCGTTCGGCGCGGGCGTGGAGCATCGAAGCGAAGGCGTGCTCACTCTCTTCATGAGTCCCTCCGTGGAGCGCTTTGATTCCGGTGGCATCGACGTAGACGGCTCCTTCCGAGGCAAAAATCCCTGAGGTGCAATCCGCGAGTTCGGCTCGTGGCGCAAGGGAGAGCGCTACGTCGAGCAGCGCCTCACGGGCATTTTGCTCGAGGATGGGCGAGGCGATGCGGACCTCGATCTCGGGACAGACTGCGCGCGCCTGGGGCAGCGTTTGCCCCACGCGTACGCTGCGTAGGGCGGCTTCTCGGGAGAGGGCGAGAATCTCGGAGCGCGTTCCCGGGCCGGTCGTGATGGCGAGGGGTAGGCCGCGCAGGTCGGGGCTCGCCCGAAGCTCTGCATGGAGCGGAAGGTCCGGGACGAGAAGACATGCGATCCGCATTGGTCTAGCCCCGCCGAGTCTTGCATGGAGGAGGATGAGGGAGGGGTGATTCCGATTCCGCTCGGATAGCCTCTGCTCGAATCGAGAGCGCCACCTTCCCACCGGTTGGGTAGTTGCGACGACGGCGCAGGACGGCCTGGGTTTCGATCGTTTCGAGCAGGCTGGGAGGCCCGATGAAGCGGGTCTCTCGGGCCTTCATCTCGAGGACCAGCTCGGCCCGAGAGCCCGTCATGGGCTCGTTCGACAAGACCACCAGGGTGGTGCGCGTGCCCACGGCCAGCCTGGCCAGCCTCAACCAGGTCACATCCTTGATCCGGGTCTTTTGTGGATTCTCCGGCTGAAAGAGATCGAAGACGATCAGTTTGAACCCCTCCGTCTGAAGCAGACGGTCACAGCTGCGCAGGGCCTCCTCTTCGGAGCGCGCGCGGACCCAGAGCAGGTGGTCGAGGTCTTCCTCCTCGCCACCCCGGGCGAGGATCGTCTCCGTAGCGGAGTTGGGGTCGAAGGCATCCGCAAGGTCGACCCAGGCGGCGAGCACGCCCTGCGAAAGGGCCTCGGCGAGCAGGCAGAGAGCGAGAGAGGTCCGCCCCGAACTCCGATCTGAAAAAGAGGCCCCACAGATTTCGCTCAGGCGGCCAGCGGGAAACCCGCCCCCGAGGCGTGCGTCGAGGGCCGGCAGACCCGTTGCATGAAAGCACGGGGAGTCAGCGGCTTCGTCAGCGCCCGCGGCTTCGTAATGAGTGCCGCGGTGGATTTGAGAACCGAGATCGACAAGCAGGGCCTCGAGCGCGCCGCTACGAGGGGTGCGGGGCGTCCCGATCGAGTCTCGAGGAGAGTGGACATTGCGGGGGAGGGGCAGGCGACCGACCGGAGGCACACGGGGCGTTCGAGTCCGCCGCGCGCCGCCCACGGGGCCGTCTGCCCGACCGACCGGGGAGTCGGGGGGAGCGGGGGGCATCGCCTTACTTTCGCTTTTTATTCGCCCATGTCAAGCGCGATTCGTGTTCGCCCCTCCTCGATCCGGACCCGCCCGGTCGCGATCAGTCGGATCGCCTCGGGGAGAAGTCTCCGCTCGAGCGCCTGGACGCGGGCCGCGAGGCTGTCCGGGGTGTCGTCGTCGAGGACCGCCACGGTGTCCTGCAGGAGGATAGGGCCCTCGTCGTAGCCTGCGCTCACGAAATGGACCGTGGCGCCCGTCAGTTTCACGCCCTTTGCCAACACGGCTTCGTGGACATGATGTCCGTAGAAGCCCTGACCCGAGAAGGCCGGAATCAGCGCCGGGTGGACGTTCAGGGCCCGCCCCTCATAGCGCTCACGCAGATCGAAGGGGGAGAGGAAACCGAGCAGACAGACCAGGTCGGGTTCGAAGCGGGTGAGTGCCTCGTGGAGCGCATCGTTGAAGGAGGCGACATCGGGATATTCGCGGCGCGGAACGGCAATCGCCGGGATCCCTCGCTTCTCGGCGCGTTCCAGCCCGAAAGCACTCTTCTTGGACGACAGGACGCAGACGATTTCGGCGGGAAGGTCTGCCTCGATCTCTTCGAAGAGATTCTCGAGGCTCGTCCCACTCCCCGAGAGGAGCACGGCGATCCGGAGTTTCTCACCCGCCGTCCCTAGCTCGGCCATGACCCCGCCCTCGTTTATGTCGCGAAAGCCCCGCCCGAAACCGATGCCCCCGCGGCGCCGAAAAGAACGGCCTCAGCCGAAGAGATTCTCGAAGATCTCGCGCGAGGCCGGTGATCGGTTGAGCGTATAGAACTGGATGCCATCGACCCCGCGCGCCAATAGCTCCTCGCATTGTATCGTCGCCCAACGCACGCCGAGTGCATAGGTCGCCTTGGCATCGTCGTCGACGCGCTCGAGCTCGGCGTCGAGTTCCGCGGGAATCGCAGTTCCGTTCATGGCCGCCATCCGGCGGATGCCCGAGACCGTGGCGATCGGCATGATGCCCGGCACGATGGGGACCTCGATGCCGGCGGCGCGACAGCGCTCGACGAAATCGAAGAAATGTGCGTTTTCGAAAAAAAAATTGCTGACCAGGAAATCCGCGCCGGCATCGACCTTGCGCTTGATATTCGCGATATCCGTGGCCGCATCCGGTGCCTCGGGATGGGTTTCAGGGGCGCAGGCAGCACCGATCGAGAAAGCATCCCGATCATCGCGTTCGGCGATATAGGCCACGAGTTCGTTCGCGTATCGAAATCCGTCCGTCGGGGCCTCGAAATCGGGGTCGTCCTGGGGCGGGTCGCCACGAAGGGCTAGAACGTTATGGACGTCACCCGCTTTCAACTGTTCGAGGATGCCACCGATTTCTCTCGGTCGGAATCCTGTGCAGGGGAGATGGCACATCGTGACGAGTCCGATCTCCCGCGTAATCTCGACGGTCAGATCGACGGTCTTGGATCGGGTGCTCCCGCCGGCACCCATCGTGACCGAGACGAAGCCGGGCGCGAGCTGCTTCAGATCCTCGATGGTTCTGAAGAGCGTTCGGTAGCCCGCGTCGGTCTTTGGCGGGAAGAACTCGAAGGAGATGATCGGATCTTTCGAGTTCCGGTAGATCTCGGAAATCAGCATCGCGCCAGCGTAGCATTGCCGAAGTAGACGACCGCGAATTCCCCTCCGGCAGGCGAATCCGGGCGTGGGCGTTGACGGCTGAGAAGCCACCAGCGAGACTGCGGCCGCCGATTTCGGCGATTCACCGCCGCTCCTCGAGTGCGATGCGCGTGAGCCAATCAGAGTGGGGTAGCTAAAATGTCCGTGCTCGTGACCGGGTCCGTCGCCGTCGACCACATCATGGTCTTCGATGATCATTTCAAGAATCATTTCGTGGCCGATCAGCTCGAGAAGTTGAACGTGGCCTTCCACGTCCCCTCGATGGTCAAGAAATACGGGGGGACGGGCGCGAATATCGCCTACAACCTGTGTCGCCTCGGGGTCGATCCGATCCTGCTCGCGAGTGTCGGTCCCGACCTCGGTGCCTATGCCGATTGGATGGATCAGAGTGGCATTCGCCGGGATCATCTGCGCGTGATCGACGATGCCTTTACCGCCGCCTGCTTCATCACGACGGATGCCTCGAACAACCAGATCATCTCCTTTCATCCCGGCGCGATGGACCGCGCCCACGAAGCGCGGGTGGCCGATGTCAACGAGGATTTCTCGGTCGGGATCGTTTCGCCCAACGGCCGTCAGGCGATGATCGATTACGCGAGGGATTTGAAGGAACGTGGTGTCCAGACGGTCATCGATCCGGGGCAGGGCCTTCCTATCCTCGATAAAGATGATCTGTTGTCAGCACTCACCGGCGCGGCGGTCTATATCGTCAACGAATACGAGTGGGAGCTGACCCGTGCGAAGACGGGCCTCGATGAGGATGGGATCGCCGAGCGGGTCGGGGCGCTGATCGTGACGCGGGGCGATGCGGGCTCGATGCTTCGGCGTGGAGGGTTGTCCGCCGATCTCAAGATGGAGAGCGACCGGACCGTGGTCGCGCCGGTGAAGGCCGAAGAGGTCGTCGACCCGACGGGTTGTGGGGACTCCTATCGAGCGGGCTTGTTATTCGCGCTCGCGAATGGACTCTCGCTCGAGGTCGGGACCCGGCTGGGAAGCCTGATGGGGTCGATCAAGGTTGGCTGTAGTGGACCACAGGGAATCGGTCTCGACCTGGCTGCGATTCGGAGTCGTTATGAGGTGGAATTCGGCGAGAGTTTCTAACGGGAGTGGTGCTTGTTGCGCGGCCCCTCGGTTTGGCTCTCCGACCGTCGCTGCGAGGCCGACCCGGGTCGTTTTGGAACAGGAGGGTGGCTGATGCGGGCCGACATGCAGCGGCCCGTGCCGGGCTTCGAGATCGTGGTGATCGGTGCCGGTGTGATCGGTCTCGCGATCGCAGCGAAGCTTGCTCGCCGGGGTCGCTCGGTCCTGATCCTCGAGCGCGAAAAGGGCATCGCGCGCGGAATTTCCAGTCGCAACAGCGAAGTCATCCATGCAGGGATCTACTACCCTGCCGCGACCCTGAAGGCGCAGATGTGTGTGGAGGGGCGCGAGCGGCTCTATGCCTGGTGCGAGCAGAAGCGGGTCGCCCATCGAAGGCTCGGGAAACTGATCGTTGCGACGGCCGATCGCGAGGAGCCGATCCTGGAGGATCTGCTGGCGCGGGGGCGAGCCAATGGCGTGGAGCGCCTGGATCTGATCGATGCTGCCGCCAGCGCGGCCCTCGAACCTGGGATCGTCGCGCGGGCGGCGCTGTATTCGCCTGATACCGGAATCGTCGACGGGCAGGGGCTCTGTTTGTCATTGCTCGCAGAAGCCGAATCCGCGGGTGCCGCTCTGGCGCTCGCGCGCAGGGTCGAGGGCCTCGAGCCGCGCTCCTACGGTTGGCGGGTCGAGGTTCGTGGCGATGGCGGTGGGGTGGAAGGGGTCGACACGGGATGCGTGGTCGATGCAGCGGGGCTCGATGCTGATCGCATCGCTGCGCTGGCAGGGCTGCCGATCGATCGTCTGCGATGGCGGCAACACCCCTGCAAGGGGGATTATTTCTCGCTGGCAGCCGGGGGACCGGATCTGCCCGAACACCTGATCTACCCGGTGCCTCAACAGGTCGGTCTCGGAATCCATGCGACGCTCGATCTGGCGGGTCGCATTCGCTTCGGACCCGATGCGGAATATGTCATGCGGAGCGTCTCCGCCTCCGTTCCCAGTCCAGATTCAGTATCGGTCTACGACTACGACGTCGATGCGGCAAAAGCGACCCTCTTTCGTGATGCCGTTTCGCGCTATTGGCCGGCGGTGGGCGAGGCTGAACTCTTGCCGGATTATGCGGGGATTCGTCCGAGACTTGCTGGGCCCGGAGACGGTTTTCGTGATTTCGTCGTCGAGGAGACTTCCGACCACGCGGTCCCCGGCTTCATCGCGTGTATCGGGATCGAATCGCCCGGGTTGACCGCCGCGCTCGCCCTGGCGGAGCGGGTGGCTGCCCTGGAATCTGTCTAGAAGCCATCTCGTCGATCGCTCGACCGCCTAATTATTCGAGCCAGACCACCGAACAACCCATATTATCCCCGGCCTTCTGGCGGCGGTGGGCACGCATAGCGACCTCGACGACTTCACGGCAGGTATCGACGGCCCGTCTATCCGTTGGCGAATCGGACTCCGCACGCGAGACGGCGCTGAGAACCGCCTGGGCGGGGTCGTCGACACCGATTCCCGGTTCGGAGAGGCCGTCGGTTGCGAGCACGACCGCGCGGATCTCGGAAAGGCTACGCACTCCGATCATCGCGTATTGCTCGATGGTTTCCGCGCGGGCTTCCTCGTACCCGAGAAAGGGGGTGAATTTCCAGTCGGTATTCCGACCGCCCAGCTCGATCGCACTGCCGTGATCGACCGCGAAGAGATGACTGTCGCCGACGGAGAGGTGGAGGAGCAGGTCATCGGCGGGTCGGAGCAGCGCGAGAACGAAGGTCGTTGGCGCCGGCGGGAGCTGATTGCGCCCGGCGATCTCCAGGATCGCCCGATTGCTGGCAATCAGCGCTTCGATTCCTCGCTGGCGCCATGCGGATTCGCCCACGACGGGGGCGGTCGATGAGGTCCACGCACTCGCGAATCGATCGAAGATCGCCTCGACGGCGGCCTCGGAACCGAGTTCCCCGTGGTGGCCGTCGGCGGCGACGATGAGCTGACCACCCTCGCCGAGGGCGAAGGCCACGCAGTCCTCGTTGGGGTCCGTATGCGAATAGGTCTTTCGGGCGCCGCCGCGAGTGAGTGCGACTGCGGCGCGACCGAGCCCCTCGAGTTCGAGACGCCCGATCTGGCGGTGGTCACGGCCACGGAGGAAAGCGGTCTGCATCGATGACTAGCCTTCCGCCGACGGGGTCGTGGGGCGCATGTCCTCGCCGGGATCGGGCGCTGCGGCGAGTCGCTGGAGGCAATCGAATGCCTGAACGTCATTGGGCATCGGGCTCGTCTCGATGGGTCGAGGGGGCCACCCATGGTACATCTTTCAAGTGGGCGTTGGCGCTCGCATTCGCGTTTGCGCCACGGAACTCTATGTTCTCCGGGTGAGCCCATTCCGACTCGGGTTCGAAGGGGCCGAGCATGGGGGAATCAAGGGAGGTCGCGCATGAGCTCGTCTTTGCCGTCGCGCACGAGATCGGGAATCACCTCGGCGGAATTCGCTTACAGGCGCACCTGATCGACGAGGAGTTCGATGTTCGTTCGCTGGCGGAAGCCTCGATCGCCATCGATGAAATGGCCGGTCGATCCGGTCGCCTGTTGGCGTTGCTGCGACCGCTCCTCGCCGATGTCTTTCGCATTTCGTCTGGCGAGGGCTGGTCGAGTCTACTCGGTCGGGTTCGGCAGCAGATCGAGGACGAGGGAACGCGAGGTGCGCGCTTCGAACTCGAATATCCTGCCGAGGATTCGCACGAAGCACCACCGCTCGAGTGGATCCATTCACTTCTGGTTGTCCTCGTGGGGGCGACGATCGCTCATGTCGGTTCTCGCGGATCGGTCGTCGTTGCCCTCGAGAAGGGAGACGACGTGACGATCCTCAGCGTCGAGGACGATGGAGAAGAAGAAGATCTCTCACCCGAGGGCGCGTATCGAGGCCGGCCGCTCGCGCTTGCGCTCGCACGGGAGTTGCTCGGCCGGGCCGGAGGGCGCGTCGAGGCGCGCCGATGCGCGAAAGCACCCTCGCCGACGACCCGGGTCGAGCTGGTCTTCTCGAATCCTCGTTAGGTGGCGAGCTGGCTCTTCTTCCCTGTCGCCGTGGGTTGCAGCGCTGAGATCGGCGGCTCTCGCATGTCCCAGCTCACTCCGAGCGGCTGTCATCCCCGGTGACGTAGTGCTGTGAGCCCCAGTGGTGGGCGAGAGAGTTGATCGTGTAGGTCGAGTGCCAGGGAAGAGTCGTCGAAATTCAGAAGCTCCAGACGAGCCCGGCCAGACCATCGACCGTGGTACAGGTCGCCGCCAGTCCCAGGGGAACGGAGACATGCCAGCGGTTCAGCCAGAGCCGTTCCGGATAGGTGGCGAAGCCGCGAATGCGGTCGATCTCGGCCAGCTCGAATTTTTCGGAGAAGATCCACGACTGGCGAGCCCACCAGAAGCCCTTGCGCGGTGAGTGGAGATCGCCCTCTCGATCCCAATAGCGGTGGTGAGGGCGATGGCCGGCGGCCCACCGGAGCGGACCTTTCTGGCCCGCGGCACATGCCAACAGCGCGAGCAGGAATTGATAGGCTCGGCTGGTCTTGAAAGCTTTGTGCGAGAAGTAGCGGTGATAGTCGGCGTTGATCGCGAAGAGGCGGATCCAGAAGAGGCCTAGGCAGAGGGCGACCTCGAAAGGGCCGACGCCGGTGTAGAAAGCGACGAGGCAGCCGGCGTGGATCGTCATGTAGGGGCCGGCGGAGGGGTGTCCCTGGCGCTCTTGCCAATAGCCTTCCGTTCGGGCGCCTTCTGGGGTTCCCCGCCGTTCTGAATCGAGGTCTCGCTCATGAGGGCAGGCTCCCCCTGGTATCGCCCTTCCGCAGGGCTGGCGCGAGCCAACGGGGGGTCTCGGGGGGCGGCCGCTCGGCGCCTGTGAAAGTTCGGTCAAAACGGGCTTTCCGGTGTGTTTGCGCTAAGTTGCGCGCGCCTTGGCCTGATGAGGCGGGGCCACATGATGCCCTCCGAGATCTTTTCGGGCAGCGTCCGGAACGACCACCCTCGAGGGTGCCGCTCGGGGCATCGCCAAGGAAATTGCCGACCACGTCCCGACCGGCGCGACGCATGCGGGGGCGGCTTCCGGGGACATCCCGAGCCGAGTTCCACGCCAACGAACGAAAGAAGATCATGCCGCCTGAGCAGTCCGAGACGCGGGTCCGCGAGGATCTTCGCAATGTCGCGATCATCGCCCACGTCGACCATGGAAAGACGACCCTCGTCGATGGGTTGCTGCGCATCTGCGGCGCCTTTCGAGAAAACGAAACCGTCGAAGAACGCGTGATGGATTCGGGGGATCTCGAGAAGGAACGTGGCATCACAATCCAGTCGAAGACGACCGCAGTCGATTACGAAGGCGTACGAATCCAGCTCGTCGACACGCCTGGCCACGCCGATTTCGGGGGCGAGGTCGAACGCGTGCTCGGGATGGCTGACGCGGCGCTGCTCCTCTGCGACGCATATGAAGGGGTCATGCCGCAGACGCGTTTCGTGCTCCGCAAGGCGCTCGCACACGGATTGCGGCCGATCCTCATCGTGAACAAGGTCGATCGACCCGAAGAGCGGGCTGAGGAAGTCGTGGACGAGGTCTTCGACCTACTGGTCGAACTGGGTGCCGACGACATTCAGCTCGACTTCCCCGTCGTCTATTGCTCGGCCAAGCAGGGGGTCGCTTCGTCGGAATATGGCGGGGAGATGAAGGATCTGATTCCGGTTCTCGACACGATCCTGCGCCATGTCCCGCCGCCGGTGGGGAACGATCACGCGCCGCTTCAGTTTCAGGCCGTGACGCTGGGCTACGACTCCTTCGTGGGGCGTCTCGTGATCGGGCGCGTTGTGCGCGGGAAGATGAAACGTGGTGCATCGGTGATCCGGATTCCCGAGGAGGGGACGCCCGACTCCTTCCGGATCACGAAACTCTTTGGGACGCTCGGAACCGACCGCGTTGAGATCGAGGAAGCCCGTGCGGGCGATATCGTGATCGTGGCCGGTGTCGATTCGATCGATGTCGGTGATACGGTTTGCGACCCCGGGAATCCCGAATCGCTGCCGCGCATCGCGATTGATCCGCCGACGATTCGGGTTCATGTGTCGGTGAACAACTCGCCTTTCGCGGGCCGCGATGGCAAGTTCGTGACGAGTCGGCAGATCGGTGAGCGTCTCGAGCGGGAGGGCATGTCGAATATCTCGGTCGTGATCCAGCGGACGGAGAAGCTCGACACCTTCGCGGTTTCCGGTCGTGGAGAACTCCAGCTCGCCGTGCTGATCGAGACACTGCGACGCGAAGGCTATGAGTTCGCGGTTTCCCGCCCCGAGATCATCGTCAAGGAGGTCGACGGCCAGCGTTGCGAGCCCGTCGAAGAGGTCGTCGCCGATGTGCCCGAGACGGCCGCCGGTTCGGTCATGGAGAAGCTTGCACAGCGCAAGGGCCGCATGGAAAACATGGAACATAACGGGGACCGCGTTCAAATGCGCTTCATCGTTCCGAGTCGTGGCCTCTTCGGGTATCGCGGCGAGTTCCTGACCGACACCCGCGGCGAAGGCATCCTCTACCGGACGGTCCAAGGCTTCGAGAGATTTGCAGGGGATCTTCCCGGCCGCGGGGTTGGACCCCTCGTCTGCACCGACCAGGGTCGCACGACCCCCCACGCGATCTTCAAGATCCAGGAGCGGGCGATGCTCTTCGTGCCGCCCGGCGTGGATGTCTACGAAGGTCAGATCGTGGGCGAGAGTCGACGCCAGGGCGACCTCAACGTGAATCTTACGCGCGCCAAGAAGCTCGACAATATGCGTGCCTCCGGTCGTGACGAGAACGTGATTATCACGCCCTGTAAGAATCTCACGATCGAGGAAGCGCTCGGGTGGATCGAGGACGACGAATTACTCGAAGTGACACCGGTCGAACTGCGCCTGCGAAAGCGGGTATTATCCCAATCCTTTCGGAAAAGGTAGGAATCTGGACATGGATGCATCCCTCGAACTCTCGGAATCAGAACGGGCGCAGTACCGGGAGAACGGGTTCTTCGTTCGTGCGTCCGTATTCGGTGCACTCGATATCGAGCGTTTGCGCGAAGCGGCGGAGCGGGTCGTGGCGGAAGCGGGCCGGGCCTCGGATGAGAAGGTCGATCAGATCTCGCGTTCTGCGGTCCCGGGTTCCGATGACTATCGGATCGACGGAAATCGGTATATCGAGGCCGCCGATGCGACGGTTCAGTTCGAGCATGCCGAGGGGTCACGGACGATCCGGGTGATCGAGCCCTTTCACCATCTCGATCCCTTCTTCGACACGATCCTCGAGGATCCTCGATTGGTGGTTCCGATCTGCGGCCTGCTCGAAGCTGATCGGGTTTCGCTCTGGACGGACAAGATGAATCTGAAGCGTCCGCGCGAGGGCTCGGCCTTTCGCTGGCATCAAGATTCGCCGTATTGGAGCCACGTCTGCGGGCATTGCGATCTGCTTCCCAATGTCATGGTCGCGCTCGACGACGCCAGCCGGGAGAATGGTTGTTTCAGGATCGTGCCGGGAAGCCATCGCAGCGGCTTTCTGCCGGGCCTCCACGACGGAACCCAACTCGGTCCGCTCTTTACGGACCCCGAGTATTTCGATGAGAGCAATCCATGGTTGGCGGAAGCGCCGGCCGGGAGCCTCGTTTTTTTCGATTCACATACCGTCCATGGCAGCGAACCGAACCACTCCAGTCGCCCGCGACGAGCGATCGTGCTGACTTATCAGCCCGCGGATCATCCGATGTTCAAGGTCGACGAGACGAGGAATTTCTCGCTCGAGGCCCGTTAGTTCGGGGGCCCCTGCTCCTCTCGGTGAAGGATCCGAACGAGCGAGCTGACCCGCGCCGACAGAACACGATGAACTTCTGCGAACTCACAGATCCCGCAGAGAAGCCTTGGCGAATTCCGCCTGCAGCGCTTCGTAACTCGTCGCCACGGGGAATTGCGGGAATTCGTCGATCACGTTCTGCGGCGGGCAGAAGAGGATCCCGGCATCGGCTTCGGCTAGCATCGTCGTGTCGTTATACGAATCACCGGTCGCGATCGTTCGGAACTTGAGCGAGTGGAAGGCCTTGACAGAAGCGCGTTTCGGGTCGGGCTGGCGGATCTTGTAGTCGGTGATCATGCCCGCGTGATCGATTTGGAGCTTGTGGCAGAGGATCGTTGGCCAGCCGAGCTTGCGCATGAAGGGTTCGGCGAATTCGTAGAAGGTGTCGGAGAGGATCACGACCTGGAAGCGTTCACGTAGCCAGTCGAGGGCATCCGAGGCGCCCGGGAGTGGGTCCATTCCGTCGATGACCGTTTGTATATCGCCGAGACCGAGCCCGTTTTCGCGAAGGATCGCGAGCCGCTGGGTCATCAGTTGATCGTAATCCGGGATGTCGCGGGTGGTCGCCTTCAGGGCTTCGATGCCCGTTCGATCGGCGAAGTTGATCCAGACCTCAGGGATGAGGACGCCTTCCAGGTCGAGACATGCGATTTCCATGTACCGGGGTTTAGCAACCCGGCAGCGAATCCGCTTGAGCCGGCCATCAGGCGGGCCGATTCGTTACGCTGTCGGCCCTCTCTAAATCTGTTCGACCGGATGGCCCGCTCTCGACGCGGGGCATGCTGAGCCGTGGCCGCCGGCCGCACGGCGAGGAGACGCCAGACTTGGACACGATGGAAGCGGTTATTCTCGGAGTGGTGCAGGGGCTGACCGAATTCTTTCCGGTTTCGAGTTCTGGGCATCTCGCGATGATCCAGTCCTTCTTCGGCGGACGGGAGACGGGTGGCGTCCTCTTCGAAGTTGTCGTTCACGTCGCTACGCTCTTCGCGATCACGTTCTTCTATCGCGCCCGGATTCGGGAACTGGCGACGGGATTTGTCTCTCGGAATCCGGCGGCGATCGAATATGTCGGCAAACTCGCCGTGGCGACCCTGCCCACCGTCGTGTTCGGGTTGGCGGCTCGGTCCTGGATCGAGGCACAATTTTCGAATCCCCTCTTCGTGGGCTGCACGCTGCTCATCACGGGAGGGATCGTTGCGACAACGCGCTGGACCACGCCGAAAGCCACCGCGATCGTACCGACGTGGGGCGCGGCGCTCGCGATCGGATTGGCGCAGGCGCTCGCGATCCTGCCCGGGATCTCTCGGAGTGGATCGACGGTCGCGATGGCCCTCGCCGTTGGCGTGTCGCCTCTGGCAGCTGCTGAATTTTCCTTCCTGATGGGGATCATCGCGATCACGGGCGCGGCGGTTTTCGCGGTCCCGCAGCTGGGGGGAATCGAATCCGACGTATGGGTGAGACTCGGCCTGGGCGGCGGCGCCGCACTGGTTTCCGGCCTGCTCGCGATTTCGCTATTCGTTCGGACGCTCGACCGCAACCTCTTCCACTATTGGGCCGGGTATTGCTGGCTGGTCGGGGGCGGATTCTTGGTCTGGACGCTCATGTGAACGCGAGGCGGGGTTTTCGCGTCCACGTCGCGCGAGCGTTCGCGATCGCGCGAAGTGCATCGGCCATCGACATCGCGACCCGGTCGGCCATTGCTTGATCTCTACAAGCGCCGCGACCGGGATCGCGTCCGGTTCAAGGCTCCAGGATCGGATGGAGTCGCTGAGCTGGCTGGGTCTCGCGCAGCTTCTTGAGCGCTCGCGCTTCGAGCTGACGAACGCGTTCACGAGACAACCCGAGGGATTGACCGATCTGTTCGAGGGTGTGCTCCTCCTCGCCGCCGAGGCCGTAGCGCAAACGCAGGAT
Organism: Deltaproteobacteria bacterium; assembly: GCA_002719955.1. GTDB lineage: Bacteria > Myxococcota_A > UBA9160 > UBA9160 > UBA4427 > UBA4427. Next base: position 122,629 of record PBFW01000067.1, read on the forward strand.
TAGTTGCTCACGCGGGGTGAGGCTTCCGATCAGCGAACCCACGCCCATGCGCATGCGGTCGTCGTCGATCCCGCCGTCTGGCCGATCGGCCATGGCATCCGGTACGAAATCCTCGAGGCGCTTCTCCGTCCCCGCGACATTCGATTCGAGGGAGATGGCCTCGCGCGAGAGTCGGTCGAGGGCTTCGAGCGAATCCGTGTCCGTTCCGAGGGCCGGAGCGAGTTCTGCCGGGGTCGGTTCACGCCCGAGTTTGCCCGTCAGCTCCGCGCGCACGCGCTGGCTTCGCTGCAGCCGGTCATGCACATGGGAGGGCAGACGGATCGTTCGCGAGTGGTTCTGGATCGCCCGCACGAGGGCCTGTCGAATCCACCAGACCGCGTAGGTCGAGAACTTGAAACCACGGCGATGATCGAATTTCTCGACCGCGCGGATCAGCCCGAGATTCCCCTCCTGGATCAGATCCGGAAACGAGAGTCCAAGGTTTCGGTAATCCTTGGCGATCGCGACTACCAGTTTGAGATTATGCTCGATGAAGCGGTTCTTGACCGTGGACATCGAGTCGTGTGCGTCTTCGACCGCATTGGTCAGCTCGATCATGCGCTTCTTTTCGACGCCCGCATCATATTCGAGTTCGGTCAACTTCTTCGTCCGCTTGCGTGCACGTCGCATCTCGCCGCACAGGCCAATGCTCTTCTCGCGCAGCTCATGGAGTACAGCGAGGGAGAGTTGTGCGCTGTGCATCTCCTTGGTGATCTTGGCGTCGACCTTCTCGAGCGCCGTGGAGTACGCGAGGCCGGATTTGTCGATCTTCTTGTCGCGGTCGGTCAGCTGTGCGCGCAACCGCTTGACCGCGCGTTCGACCCGCGCTGCGATCTCGCCCGTCTCCTCGTCGCCGACAGATTCGGACAGCTTGGCTCCCGTATGGGAGAGCGCGCGCAGCGCATCCCAACGAGCCACCACATGCATTGCCGAGATCGGAATCGCGTAGAGGGCACCTCGAAGCGCAGCCGTCGCGGCCTCGAGGTCCTTGGCGAGGACGACCTCTTCCTCGCGTTTCAGGGTCCGGGTGCCACCGATTTCCTGAAAATACGACTCGAGAGGGCGTCGCTCACGACCGGGGTCGAGTTCTTCCGCGGCGACGACGGCGGTCGCGCCCATCGTCGGCGCAGCTTTCTTTCCATCATTGGTCTCCGTCGCGGAGGCCACAGCGGTCTTCTCGGCCTTGGGTGCGCCGGCCTTCTTCTTTTTCTTGGCTGCGGGTACCGCCGCCGACTTCTTCTTCTCTTGAGTGCTCAACTCGATTCCTCTCGCGCCCCGGTGCGGTTCCGTCGTGGATATCGCCCAGAGGGGTAGGTTTGGTCATATTCCTCGTCGATGAAACGGTGGAGGGCGTTTCTGCGCTGAGTCATCCTTCGCATGACACTTTCCGTCATTAGTGCTGCTTGTCGTGTCCGGTGGGGCAGTGTTTGCGAGGCGGTGTCGTTTCTGGCCGTGGAGCCCCGTCCGTCCTCCATCCGGGTTGCCCCCTGGCTTCTCCAAAGCATTTCAATTCGAGGCGATTCAATGATCCCGGATCGCCTTCGCTCCATCATCCGCGCAGGTTGGTGTGGGTCGCGCCGGAGAGGAGATGCAGGGCCAGGAACCGAGTTCGTGTCGACCATAACTCGTCCACGGCTCGCCGGTCGCTCGTCCGGCGGGCTCGCAGATGAATATTGATTTAATATTTATATTGCTAGAATTTCACCTATTTAGCCAGCAAATTTCGTATTGCCCGGGCAATCGAAGGGAATTTTGTGTATCGCGAGAAGTGCCCCTCGTGTCGTTTCCTTCCCTCTTAGAGTGCGCTCAAGGTGACGAGAGGTGATGTGGATTCGCCACGCTGCTCGTCAACTCTTGCTTGGGCCGGCTGATTGTCCGCATGATCCCCTCCTAACGATTATGTAGCTCGCTTATCCGCGATGTGTCGGAAGAGACGCACAATTTGAGTGTGAGGCGGCTCTAACGGCCATTCTGTTGCCGTCGTGTTGCAGATCTGCTGGTTCTGTCACGTCTCGAGCCGGAAAAGTTCCGTTTCGCGCCGCGACCGGTCCGATCCGCAGTCGAGCTGAGAGCGGGGCCATCCCTCGCGGGGACGGTCGCTAGAGCGGCCAAATCCAGGGGATCGCGATCAGCGCGACCGCCGCACAGATCAGATCGAGGGGAATACCGACTCGGATGAAATCGCGGAAGCGGTAGCCGCCGGCGCCGTAGACGATCAGGTGGGTCTGATAGCTGGCCGGGAAGGCAAAGGCGCAGGCGGAGGCGATCGCGACCGTCATCACGAAGGGCCGTGAGTCGACGCCGAGCTGGGCGGAAGCGGCGAGGGCGATCGGAAACATGATCGCCACCGCCGCGTTGTGATGGAGCGTCTCGGCCATCGTGAGGCAGAGCAGGTAGATCACGATGAGCGTCGCGATCGGCCCGAGATGTCCGACGCTCACCACGAGTCCCTGGGCGACGAATTCTGCGGCTCCGGATCGGTCCATCGCATTGGCGATCCCGAGCCCGCAGCCGATCGTGATCAGCACGGACCAGTCGACGGCCATACGCGCCTGACTGGCGCTGATACAGCGTGTTCCGATCAACGCCGCCACTGCGACGAACGCGGCGATCGAGATGTGGACGTTGGCAAGGCTCACGGCCAGCACCATCACCGCCAGGATGCCGAGGGAGACGCGGGCGCGTTCGAAGGCCGGGGGGGTTGCGCCCGGGAGTTCGCTTGCCAGATAGAAGTCGCGGCTGTTGCGGTGCAGGCGCATGAACTCGGGCGCACATTGCATCAGCAGGGTGTCGCCGGGGCGCAGGACGATGTCGCCGATCTTGCCCTGCACGCGTTCGGCATTTCGATGTACGGCGATCACCACGGCGTCGTAGACCGACCGGAAATTCGATGCCTTGACCGATTGTCCGATCAGGGGAGAGGATCCCGACACGACTGCTTCGACCATCGGTCGGTTGCGCCCCCCCGGCAGACTTCGCAGCAACTCCTCGGGCGCCGCCGGCTCGAGACCCCGGGTGCGCTGGAGGTCGATGATCGTCGAGAGGACACCGGCGAAGACGAGGATGTCGCCGCTCTGGAGAACCTCATCGGGGCCGACCGGCGTGATCAGGTGGGCACCACGGTCGATCTCGACCAGAAAGAGCCCCGGCAGGTTTCGCAGGGCAGCTTCTTCGACGCTCTGGCTGCTCAGGGGACTGTCTTCGGTCACCCGCATCGCGGCGGTGTATTCGCGGCTTCGATCGTCGAGTTCCTCTGTCGCGTCGACGTGATCGGGCAGGCGGCGGGGGGCGATGAAGAGGAGGTAGAGGAAGCCGGCGGAAGCGATCAGAACGCCGATGGGGGCCGGCTCGAAGAAATGCCAGGGCTCAAGTCCCGCTTGATCCACGAGGCCGACGATCGTGAGGATCGTGCTCGTTCCGATCACCGTTGTCAGGCTGCCGAGGATCGAGGCATAGGAGAGCGGGATCAGAAATTTCGAGGCCGGGACCCGATGGCGGCGTGCCCAGTCGATCAGCGTTGGTGTCATCATGGCGACGATCGGTGCGTTGTTCAGGAAGGCCGAGAGGCCGGCAACCGGCAGGGTCATGCGCGCCATGGAGCGACGCACGCCGGAATAGCGGCCGAGAAAGCGGCCGAGCGTCATCTCGAGTGCGCCTGTTTCGCGCAGCGCAGCTGATACGATGAAGAGCGCCCCGATCGCGGCGACGACTGGATTGGCAAAGCCCGCGAAGGTTTCGATCGGGCTGAGAATGCCCGTCGCGCCGAAACAGATGAGCGTCGCCATCAGAACCAGATCCGGGGGCGCCAACTCCCGAATCATCGCGGCGAGGGCGAGCGCGACGAGTGTGAGTGTGAAGAGGATCTGCCAGTCCATCCGCGCTGCACGATACCCTATTCGATCTCGTCCGGTCCAAAAGCCATCGCGTGCAGCGCCGCCGAAATCCGCCACACTCCGGCCATGTCGACTTCCATGCGGAATTTCAGTGAGCGCGAGTTTTATCTCGCAGAGTTTCGGGGGCGCTCGATCGGGATCGCCTGGCCCGGGCAGGAGAGGCCCGGCGCAGGTCCCCTCGCGGACGTGATCGCTGAACTCGTTTCCAACGCGTCGCGCGTCGTGATCCTGAGCCCCCTCGACGAAGTTTTCGAGATTGCGGGCGTCGGGAAGGCGGTTGGGATCGATGACCCGAATTTCGCCCCGCGGCTGTGGCGGGATCTGCGGGAGGAGGGACGCGCTGGGTTGAAGGTGTCCACGCGGGCCTTCGAGGAGGATTGCCGTCGAGCGGCGCTCTCGCTCAGCCTCGCCAAAGTCGTGTGGATCCAATCCGCTCCGCCGATCGAGCGGCGTGAGGGCGAGGGGCGAATCTCCGTCGTCGACCTCGCCCATCTCGAACCGCTCCTGGCCGAGGCGCCCGAGGCGCTATCGGGTCCGCTCTGCGTGCGTGAGGGGCAGGCGCCGATGCTTCGTGCGATTCGGGCGCTGATCGAAGGAGGTGTTCCCTCGGTCAATGTCTGTACACCCAGGGATCTGGTTCGCGAGCTCTTCACCTATTCGGGCGCGGGGATGTTCTTCACGCGTGACCGCTATGCGGAGGTGCGACCTCTGGCGATCGATGATTTCGATCTGGCCAACGACCTGATCGAACGCGGGGAGGCCGACGGATTTCTCGTGCCCCGGGATCGTGAGGCGCGTGATGATGTGCTCGCCCACGGTGTCGGTGTTTTCATCGAAGGCCGCTATCTAGCTGGAATCGGTGCGATCCTGCCGCATTCGGCTTCGAATGCGGCGGAGCTCGCTTCGCTCTTTGCGCTGACGCGCTATGTGGGGGAAGGCGCCGGCGGGCAGATCGTGCGCTATGCGATCGATCACGCACGAAGCGATGATCTCGATTATCTCTTCAGTTGTACGATGTCCGCGCGTGTCGAAGCCTTCTTCGAGCGACATGGTTTTCGGCGCGTGACGAGGGAAGAAGTTCCGAAGGCAAAGTGGCGGGACTACGGGCCGGCGCGACTCGAACGGGTGCGCTGCCTCCGGTTCGATCTGAAGGGGTGACGGGTTCTCGCCCCCGCTCGCTCGTTGCGCCCGATTGCCCGTCGGAGCGCTCCAGGGATGACCCGAAGGCTTCCTCCTGAAGGTCCGGGATTCGGCGTCCCGCGCGAGGCGAGAGCTGGGATCCCGGAGCGGCCTATAAGCCGGGTTCTGTTCCGGCGCCGGGTTGCCCTGGCGTCGGCGTTGGTCATTCCTCTAGGCCGACCATTGCTGGCCGGCTCGAGCACTCTCACCCGGACACCGCACCGAGACCGAAGCCAAGGCGTTCGAGCGGACCGCTCTCGACGATGTCCCTATTCGAGCTTGCTCCGGGAGGGGCTTGCCTCGCCGCCGGTCACCCGGCTGTCGCGCGTGGGCTCTTACCCCACGATTTCACCCTTACCTGTGCCCAGTCCTGCCGAAGCAGGCGCGGGCCATCGGCGGTGTCTTTTCTGCGGCGCTTTCCCTCGGGTTACCCCGGGTCGCTGTTAACGACCTCCCTGTCCTGTGGAGCCCGGACTTTCCTCCCGTGAACGGTTCGTGTTCACCGGCGACCTCCCAGCCGCCTCCGGCGGGCCCGCGCATCCTATCGCGGGTGGCGTCGTGGGCAACAGGCTGCCTTTCGACCCCGGCCAGGAACTATTTCACGATGACTGTGAGTATTTATTAGCAATCGAAATTAATATCTATTAGATACTTATTTCATGGCTGAGCCGATCGGTGAAAAGGACCTCGATGTGGGGCGGAAGAGCGGGGGCAGATCGGAGATTCTGCGGCCCGCCCAGATCTTTGATCCGGTCGCCCGAGCGCTCGACGCCATCGGTGATCGCTGGACGCTGGTGCTCGTTCGTCAGCTCCTGCTCGGGCCCAAGGGCTTCCAGGCGCTTCGCGTGCGAACGGGGATCGCGCCCAAGGTCCTCTCCGGTCGTCTTCGGCAGCTTCGCTCCGATGGTTTCGTCGAGACCGTGCCCCGGGGCTCTCGCTCGATCTATCGCGTGACGGAGAAGGGCCGCTCCCTCGAACCGATCATCGCCTCGATCGCGCGTTGGTGGGTCCACGAAGGCATCACGGTCCTCGATGTCGACCCGACGAGGTTTACCGAGACCTCCGCGCTCTCCGTCCTGGAAGCGCTCCCCAATCTGCTGCGCGAGGAAAGCGCGCGCGGGGCGCATGTCGTTTTCGAGATTCGTCTGAGCGGGGAGGGCGGGGGCGTCTGGACCGTCGAAATCAACGATGGCCGATGCGATGTCCGCCCCGACTTCGCTGCCGGCGCCGACGTTCGATACACGGCGACGACGCGCGACTGGTGCCGGGTGGCACTCGGAATCCTCGATGCCAAGGAAGCGGTCAGGAAGGGTCTTCTCCACAAGGAGGGCGGGCCACAGGCCATGGACGAATTTTTTTATCAGATCGCTCGCAGCGAGCGCTCTGAGCCGAACGCGCCTTCTCACCCCGAAGGAAAAGGAGAACCCCTGTGATTTCATTTGGCATGTCCGAGGAACAGGAACTCGTGCGCGATGCGATGCACGAGTTTGCCGAGGACGCGATCCGACCGATCGCCCGTGATTGTGACGAAGAGGCCGCGATTCCCGCGGATTTCCTCGAGACGGCCTGGACCCTGGGCCTGACCAGCACGCAGATTCCGGAGGCCTTCGGCGGCGCGGGCGAAGAGCGCGGGGTGGTGACCAACGCGATCTTGCTCGAGGAGCTGGCCTTCGGCGATGCATCCCTCGCGATGGCGGCGCTCGCCCCTTCGCTCTTCGCGAACGCGATCATCGATCAGGCCACCGAAGGTCAGAAAGGGGCGCTCCTGCCGCATTTCTGCGGTGACTCGTTTGTGACGGGTTCGCTTGCGGTGAGCGAGCCGGGCGCACTCTCGGATGCGAGCCGTCCGCGAACTCGCGCCGAGCAGAAAGGGAAGTCCTTCATCCTCTCCGGCCGCAAGACCTTTGTGACTTTTGGCGACCGCGCAAGCCACTTCCTCGTGACCGCGCAGCTCGACGACGATCTCGCCGCCTTCATCGTGCCGCGGGGCGCCGATGGGCTGACGATCGGCGAAGTCGAAAAGAAGATGGGGCTGCACGCGCTCGCGACGACCGGGCTCGAACTCGAGCGAGTCGAGGTCGGCCCCGATGCGCTCCTGGGTGGGCCCGAGGGCGCGGACGTGCAGCAGTTGCTGAATCTGTCGCGAGTGGGCCTTGCGGCGGTGATGCTCGGCGTGTCGCGTGCCGTGCTCGAATATTGCGTGCCCTATTCGAAGGATCGTATCGCCTTCGATGAGCCGATCTCGAAGAAACAAGCGATCGCCTTCCGGCTGGCGGAGATGCACATCGAAGTGCATGCCCTTCGGCAGTTGGTCTGGCGGGCCGCAAGCCTGCTCGATCAGGGTGAGGACGCGACCAGGGCGGCCTGGCAGGCCAGAGCCTACGCAGCGGACAAGAGCATGTGGATCACCGACAGTGGCGTTCAGGTGCTCGGCGGCCACGGGTTCATTCGGGAGCATCCCGTCGAAATGTGGTTCCGAAATGCGCGAACCCTCGGTGTGCTCGAAGCGATGGTGACGCTCTAGGACGCGCGAACGATTCCTCTCGAATCACAGATGATGATCGCGCGGCTCAGGCCCGCGACGGAGAACGAGTGATGATTGATTTTAGATTGACCGAAACCGACCGGGTCCATCTCGACAGGACGCGTGCTGAGGCACTGATTTCGCGACGATACGCTCGCCAATTCGACGAGGCAGAGTCCGAGATGATTCCGGACACGCTGCCCGAGGCCGACGATTTCTATGCGAATCTGGACCCACTGCCGGCGGTGGGTGCGGAGGATACGCAGGGGCCGGTGATGATGTTGCTGCAGGTGATGGGCCAGTCCTGGGGCGACTATTCGGTTCGGCTGCGTCGCTCGCTGCAAGGCGGGCTCGGCAACGCGGCCCTTGCGGCTGCGGGAACCGAGGAGCAGAAGGCAAAATGGGGTGATCTGCTTCTTTCGATGGCGATTACCGAGCCGGGCTGCGGTTCCGACCCCTCGCGCGTCACGACGACCGCGGTGCTCGATGAAGCGACGAATGAGTGGGTGCTGAACGGCGAGAAGATCTTCGTCACGACCGGCCTTCGAGCGACGGGTGTCGTGATTTGGGCGACCATCGACAAGAGCGCCGGTCGAGCGGGGATCAAGTCGTTTCTGGTCGAGAAGGGCACGCCGGGCTTCGAGGTTCCCCACAAGGAGAAGAAGCTGGGGATACGCGCTGACGATACTGCGGCCTACGTGTTCAGCGATTGCAGGATTCCGCGCGAGAACCTGCTCGGGCTCGACGAGTCGATTCCGAAGGCCAGCTCCGGCGGCTTCCGCGGTGTCATGAAAACCTTCAACATGACACGCCCACTGACCGCGGCGATGGGGCTCGGGATGGCCGAGGCCGCGATCGATTTCACCCGGGACGAACTCGAGGCGGCGGGTATTCGCCCCGACTACTCGGTGGGGCCGGGTGGCATGGGTCGAATCAGCGCCGCGGCCGAAAGATTCATGCGTCTCGAAGCGCTATTCGAGGCCTCGAAGCTCACGACGCTGCAATGTGGTTGGCTGGCGGGGCAGGGCAAGCCGAATAATATGGAGTCTTCCGTCTGCAAGGCACACGCTGGCTCGTCGGTTCGTGAGATCACCCAGGGATGCATCGAGATCCTCGGGTCGGTCGGTGTTTCACGCGAGCTGCTTCTCGAGAAATGGATGCGTGATTCACGCATCACCGACATCTATGAGGGGACGGGCGAGATCCAGCGCCTGATCATCGCTCGGGGGCTGCTCGATTACACCCGCGCCGATCTCAAGTAGAATCCATCCGAAGATCCGAGACGCAGGCAGGCCGCGCTCCTCGTGGGGGGCGCTCTGTCTCCTGGGCCCGTGTTCGCATCGCCCGGCGGTGGTCGGATTCCGATCAAACCGGAATCTCCGGCTTCCGATAGGCGCCGAATGGATCTTTCGGGGGCTGAAGTCTGGATCGAAGCGTCGCGCCACCATTTAGCGCTTCAGCTCACCCTTTCGGTCTTGTGCGGGGCGGTCGTGGGGATCGAACGCCAGCTTCGCAACAAGGCGATCGGGATTCGGACGAGCATCCTGATCTGTCTTGCCACCCAGGTCTTCATTCGGCTCAGCACGGATCTCGCGGCCGCCGGATCGGGCGTGGATCCGACCCGCGTACTCGGGCAAGTCGTGACCGGTGTTGGGTTTCTGGGGGCCGGCGTGATCCTCGCCCGGGGCGGCTCGGTGATCGGTGTGACCTCGGCGGCGGTCATCTGGATGCTCGCCGCGATCGGCAGCACGATCGGTGTGGGTCGACCCCTCGAAGCGCTCATCCTCTCGGTCTTCGTCGTGGCAGTCCTGACTGGGGTGCGCATGCTCGAGCGGGCGTTCAAGCGTCTCGGAGGCGGGTCGGACGAGCCCGGAACCCCGTCCGAAGAAGCGCGCCCCCCCTTCTAGTCCGGCTCGAATTCCCGCTCCGTCGACCCGCGCGAGTCGAGCAGTCTGAGGTATCGTGGCCTCGTTTGGTGCGCTGCGTTGGCAACCGAACAGGCAGCCATGGCGCGATCCGTCCTTCCGCGTCGACATCCTCGGGGGCCGCGCTGACGTTGACCGAACAGGTAGACTCGAACCTCGATTCGAGTCCGAAATCACGACCCGAAGACGCGGGCCCCTTCAGCCCGCTCTATACCCGCTACGTCCTGGGCATGGTTCTCCTGACCATGGTCTTCAACAATATCGATCGCACGGTCCTCTCGATTCTCGTCGAGCCGGTGAAGGAGGAATTCGCCCTCAGTGACACGGAGATGGGTTTCCTGCTCGGACCGGCCTTCGCGATCGTCTACAGCATTCTGGTTCTGCCGATCGGTCGTTATGCGGACAGCATCGGTGTTCGACGGAACATCGTGTCCGCCAGCCTCTTTCTCTGGAGCCTCTTCACGTGTGCGACGGGCTTCGTGTCGTCCCATCTACAGCTGGCGGTCATGAGAATGGGCGTGGGGGTCGGGGAGGCCGGTGCGACCGCTCCGAGCGTCTCCATGCTCTCGGATTATCTCCCGCCGGAGCGGCGCGCCCGGGGCATGTCGGTCATCTCGATCGGAGCGGTCGTCGGGATGGGAATCGGCATGGTCGCGGGCGGCTGGATCTACGAGCGTTTTGGGTGGCGGGGTGCCTTCATCGCGGCCGGATTGCCCGGTGTGTTCCTGGCCGTGGTCTATCGGCTCACGATTCGTGAACCCGTGCGCGGCGGAAGTGAGGGGCGGAGCGCGATTCCTTCTGGGGCCTTTCTTCCGGATCTCAAGGCCCTCCTCGGTACGCGGACCTACCTCTTTATTCTCGGGGCCAACGCGTTCTCTCTTTTTGCGTCGATGGGTCGCAATCTCTGGGAGCCCACCTTTCTCGTGCGAACCTACGAGATGGGCCAATTTCACGCGGGAACCTGGTATTTCCTGACGAGCCCCGTCCCGTCGATGCTGGGTATCTTTCTCGGCGGCTATTTCGCCGATCGATTCGGAAAGCGCGACAAGCGCTGGTATCTCTGGGTGCCCGCCTTCGGACAGCTGGTGAGCGCGCCGATCCTCGTCTGCTTCCTGCTCTGGCCCGCATCGCACGTGATCGCGCTGCCCTCGTTCCTTGCGGGAACTGCGTTCGAAGTGATTCCGGTCGCGCTCGTGTTCAGCATTGTCGGCTCCGTCATCGGCGGATTCTTTACCGCCCCCTTCATCTCCACGATTCAAGGGGTTTCGCCCTTGCGGATGCGAGCCTTCGCAGCGGCCGTCTCCACACTGATCAGCACGCTGATCGGTCTGGCGGGGGGGCCGCTCGTCGTCGGGGCGATCGCTGACTCGTTGACGGCCGAGTTCGCCGGGGACGCGCTGCGATATGCGCTGCTCTTTCCGACGCTCATGCCCCTGATCAGCGGGGTCGTTTGTCTGCTCGGAGCGCGTTATGTGCGGGACGATCTCCTTCGGGCGGAGGCCGTCGGCCGTCAGGCTTGATCGGCCAGCGTCGGCCAGAGCCTGCGCGCCGTGCCGCTGAAACAGGCCGTCCGCTCCGCTGGGGTGAGTCCGCCGAAAGCCTCGCGCGCGAAGGCGACCAGTTCGGCATAGCTCCGGTCATGGGTCTGGCAATAATCCGAGCCCCACATCAGTCTCTCGGCACCGAATTCGTCGACGAGGCGGCGGACCATGAGGCGGGCGCTGCCCTCCTGACGCGCGGCGTCGTCGAGTACGTGGGTCGAGACCTTGAGGTGGAGATTCGGGTGCCGGGCGAGCTCGAAGAGTCGGGTAGCGGTCTCGGGCTCCGCCAGTGCGAAAGCGCAGTGATCGAGGGAAACGGGCGTTTCGGGGAATCGCGCGAGGGTGTGGTCCAACTCGTCCAGTTGACGTGGCAGGATCGTCACGATGATATGCGCAGCGAGTTCCGTCGCGCGCTCCCAGACCGGATCGGTGCGTGGGTCGATGAGCCAGGAGGGACCTTCAGACGCTAGGGCGAAGAGCCGGATACCGGTCATGCCGCGCCCGTCGATCCAATACGAGAGCATCTCGAGTGCGTTTTCGGCCTCGACATCGATGCAGCAAGCGGCGGTGAAGCGTCGCGAATTCGCCATCGCCGCGTCCGCCGCGTAACGGTTGTCGAAGGAGTATGCGCCGACACCCTGAACCAGGATTGCCTGATCGACGCCGCTTTTGTCCATCGCGGCGACGAGTTCTGCCGCACTCGCCGGGGCGTCGAGATACCACGTTCCCGAGAGCTTGCGGGGGGAAAGGGGATAGCGTTCGTGATCCGAGGAGACCACGTGAGTGTGAGTGTCGACGAGAGCGGGTTCGTTCACGGGGCTTCCGGGGCGACTGGGATCAGAGCTCGGTGGTCGCTTCACCGAAACGGATGGTCAGGAAGGCGATTCCGTCGGCTCCACAGGTGAAGCCGTAACGATTGTGGGCCGGGAGGACGACCGTGTCATCGGCCTTCGCTTGTCCGAAGTCGCAGCCCCCCTCGAGCACGACGAACATCTCGTCGTGATCATGGTGGTGGGTCGGGACGCGAAAACCGGCGGGGAGCTGGGATCGGTTCATGAAGGATCCACCTTCCCCCCTGACGATCTTCTTCCGCACCGCACCGCACCGCACCGACGCGATTTGCCTCTTCGACGAGTTTGCGCGGTGGGGTTTTGCCGGGGGCGGCGGATTCGAGAGGTTTATCCCATTCGATCTGCTCGTACGCGAAGATCGTTGCCGGGTCGGTCGCGGTTTTTCATCGGGCATGATCGGGACCTGGGTTTGTGCGAAAAAGACTTGGCGCGGCGAAATGGGGCGTGTCAGTTGCGCGTATCCTCGAGCCAATCGGGCATGTCGATCTCCGGATTCGGGAGCCGTTTCGCACCCTTCTCGGCCAGGAGCTTCTCGAAGCCCTCGGTGTCCGCGGCGAATGAACGCGGATCCCCCATCATGACCTCGAAGAGTTCGACTCCGTCGGGGCCCGCGACGAAGGGTCCGAAGGCGGCCCCCTCTTCGAGGGTGATATGCATGCCGGGGGTACATTCGATATCGCCGCAGGTCATCGACCCGCTGATCACGTAGACCACGTGCTCGCTCTTGTGGCCGTGTTTGTGGATCATCATGCCGGGATCCCAACGCGCGAAGAGCGACAAGCATTTATCGCTGAACTCGAGCCATTTCTCGCGTGCGGAGGCCCGCCCGGTCGGCAACTCGATGGCGCGGACCTCCTGCCACTTCTCGTCGTCGAGGTGTCTGAATTTTACGTCGGGCATCGTCTCTCTCCTAGCCTCTCTGCGATTCCGCCACCCCACCACCGAAGGATCGGGGTGGAGCTAGATGGGCTTTTCGCCACCGATCGTCACGCGGTTCATGATCCGTTGCGTTCGATAATCGGGGACCGCGAAATGTTGTGTCGTGCGGTTGTCCCAGAATACGACGGAACTCGTGTCCCAGCTGAAGCGGCATTCGAACTCCGGCGACCGGATATGATCCATCAACATGGGAAGGAGCACCTCGTTCTCACGCTCGCTCAGGCCGACGATCTGGGTGGTCGAGTTGCGATTGACGTAGAGGATCTTCTCGCCGGTGACGGGATGGGCGCGGGCGACTGGGTGCTCGACGGGCGGCCATTTCTTCTGCATCTCTCCGACATCGGCTGCGGCGTGGCCCGCCGCGATCCCCTTCAGCAGCGGTTTGGTGATGTCGTGAATGGCCGTGAGACCGTCGATCAGCCGTTGTATCGCGGGGGAGAGCGCCTCATAGGCAGCGATTCCGCTGGCGAAACAGGTATCGCCCCCGACCTCGGGAACCTGGATCGCGCGCAGGATGGACCCCACCGGCGGCTCCGCCATGAAGGAATTGTCGCTGTGCCAGGCGTCCGCGCCGTCCCCCTTCGGGCTCGTCTGATCGAGCACGATCATCTCGGGGTTCGTACCGTATTTGGGCGCGAAGGGCTGGGCGGCGATCGGGCCGAATTGTTTGGCGAAGGCGATGTGCTGGTCGGGCGTGATCGTCTGCTTCCGGAAAAAGAGCACATGGTGTTTGGCCAGGGCGGCCCTGATCGCCGTACAGGTCGTTTCATCGAGGGGCTCGGCGAGGTCCACGCCGGTGATTTCTGCGCCGATGATGGCCGTGACCGGCCGGATCGAAAGATTCGTCATCATTCTTCTCCTGGGTAGTCGTATTGAGCGGGCTTCTGGGCCGGACTCATGCGGGAAGTTCGAGGTCGCAGATCCATCGTCAGCTTGAGATCATCCCCGGCCGCGGGGGCGGCATCCCCATCCCCTTTCGTGGTCCGCATTCGCGCTCCGGGCAGGTTCGTGCATTTCGAGCGCATCGATTCTCAGGAAATATGCGCCTCGCTGCGCTGCTGGGCACGTTCTTCGAAAACACCGAGTAGTTCGCCGAGAGATTCATTGGCGGTCCGTTTCTGGCGTTTGCTCAGCGGCGCCATCAAACTCGACGTGGCCGCGATGAAAGCGTGAAAGACCCGGTCTTGGAGCGATCGACCGCGATCGGTCAGCGTCACCCGCGTGCCCCTTCCGTCGTCGGGGTCGGGCCCCCGCTCGACGAGGCCCGCCTCTTCCAGGCGCTTCAGGATCTTGGTCATACCGCCCGAGGATCGGCGCAGGCGGCTGTAGAGCTGGCTGGGCTTGAGGGCGTAGGGCGCTCCCGCTCGGCGCAGGGCGGCAAGCACGCCGTAATCGCTCGGGGTGAGCTCGAAGGGCTCGAGAACGTCGTGTTGGAAGGCTTCGATCAGCACGCCGAGTCGTGCCAATCGGACCAGCGGCGGCAGATTGGAGAGATCGAGGCCCGAGTGTTCCGTTTCCCAACTGCGCTCGAAATCGTTGAACCAGTCCATCGCCGGGGCCCTCGGTCGCGCGCGTCAGAATAGGGAGTGCGCGATCGGATCAGACTAGCTGTCTCGATAGCTTTCTCGCAAGGCATCTTGATGGAGAGGAGGGAAGCAAGGGGGGACACATCAGGCGACGGGGTGAGTGGTCGGCGCAGCCCTGGAAAATACGAGGGCCGGGCTCAGGGAGAAATGCGGATGCGGGCGCCGATGGTCTGGCGTCCGAAACCCAACAGATCGCCGGCCGCGAGGCTGTTTCGTGTCTCCCAGGCGATCTCGAACTCGATTCCTTCCGCAATCGCCCGGGTCAGCGCGAAACGGCTCTCGAGAGTGCTGTCGCTCTGAATACTGGGTCCGAAGGCATCGGCATGGGGTTGCGAGAGGAGGTCGGAGGCATAGAGGTGCCGAGAATAGACGGCGTCGTAGCGCACCCGAAAACCGAGGGGCAGATCGACGAACGCAAGCCCCCGCGATCGCCAGAGAGGATCCTGTTCGTTCAGGAGGGACTGGCCCGGGGTGAGGTCGAACGTCTGCTGGGCGGATGCCACGGGCGCGGCGAGTGCCCAGAATAGGGTCGCGATCACAGCTGCGGCGAGCCGGCGCGCTGGAGTGGCGAGCGACGTCAGGTGGGGGGAGTGAAACATCGGGCGACTCTTCGGCGCGATCGGGGAAGTCGCTGAGTGACAATCATCACGCGAGCCCGCTCCGGGCGAGATTCGCATCGATCATGCGGGGGGCCCGCACGTTTCCTGCCGGTCCACTTCGCAGGTCTGCGAATGCGTCGTTCCCGCTCCCCGCTCCCCGCTCCCGGCTCCCGGCTTGCCTGGTCTAGACTGCGCGCCATGAAAGCCATCGTGATCGAAGCGCCCGGAGACGAAAACTGCATGCGGATCGGTGATCTCCCACCCCCCGAATTGGAAGCCGGCGCGATTCGGATCCGAAATTTCGCCGCAGGCGTGAATCGTGCGGATCTCCTTCAGCGCCAGGGGTACTATCCGCCGCCGCTGGGTGCGCCCGCGACGCTCGGCCTCGAATGCGCGGGTGAGATCGCCGAAGTTGCTTCGGGCGTGGATCGCTTCGCGGTCGGCGACCGGGTGATGGCTTTGCTGCCGGGCGGTGGCTACGCCGAGGACGTCGTTGTCGACGCGGGTTCGGCGATTCTGCTGCCCGATGCGCTCAGCTTCGAGGAGGGTGCGGGGCTGACGGAGACGTTGCTGACCGTCTTCCTGAACGTCTTTCAGCTCGGCGGCCTTGGCGAGGGGGGGAGCGTACTCGTCCATGGCGGTGGCAGTGGGATCGGCACGACCACGATCGACCTCGTGAAGCGTGCTGGTGGGACGGTGGTGGCGACAGCGGGCAGCCGCGAGAAGTGCGAGCGATGCCTCGAACTCGGAGCGGACGCGGTCGCCAACTACAGGGAGGACGATTGGGTGGCACTTGCCCGGGAGGCGACGGGGGGGCACGGCGTCAATGTCGTCCTCGATTCGATCGGCGGACCCTATCTCGCGGGAAACCTCGACGTTCTCACGGACGAAGGCACGCTCGTCCTGATCGGATTGATGGGAGGGGCGAAAGCCGAGATCTCGCTGGGCGCGCTCTTGACCCGTAGATTGCGCGTACTCGGTTCGACTCTGCGTACGCGATCAGCGGAACAGAAGGCGGCCATCGTGAGAGCATTCCTCGAACGTTTCGGCGCAGCGCTTGCCGCCGGTGAGATCCGGCCGGTGCTTCACGAGGTCTTTCCACTCGAAGAGGCTTCGGAAGCCCATCGAATGCTCAAGGCCAGTACTCATTTCGGAAAGGTCGTACTGCGTATCGACAGGGACTGAGCGGGCGGAGCCAATGGCCGAGTGGGGAGGCGACTAATTCGCTCGCGCCCCCTGGACGTCGACCCACTCGCTGTAGATTCCGCCGTGCGCGAGAAGCGATGCGTGATCGCCTGTTTCGGCCACGCGCCCCCCGTCCAGCACGACGATCCGGTCCGCGCGTTCGATGGTCGAGAGGCGGTGAGCGATCAGGAAGACCGTTCGTTGGCCGCGCATCTTTTCGATCGCCGCCTGTACGGCGCGCTCGGTCTGGGCATCGAGCGCGCTGGTCGCCTCGTCGAAGACCAGGATGGCGGGGTTGGCCAGAATGGCCCGTGCGATCGTGATGCGTTGGCGCTGGCCACCGGAGAGTCGGAGCCCGAATTCGCCCGCGAGTGTTTCATATCCTTTTGGCAGGGCGCTGATGAAGTCGTGGGCCGAAGCGGCGGTCGCTGCCGCGTGGACCTCCTCGTCACTCGCATCCGGGCGGCCGTAGCGGATATTTTCGATGATCGTTTCATCGAAGAGGAAGGGATCCTGCGTGACGACGGCGACATGGTCGAGAAAGGAGCTTCGCTTCAGATCGCGAAGGTCCACGCCGTCGATTTCGATCGAGCCGCGGGTCGGGTCGTGGAATCGCAGGACCAGATCGACCAGGGTCGACTTGCCTTCGCCGGTACGTCCGACAACGGCGATGACCTCGCCGGCTTCGACCTCGAGATCGATTCCGCTGAGGACGGCGCCCTTGCCGTAATCGAAGTGGACGTCGTTGAAGCGAATACTTTTCGACAGGCCCACCATCGGGCGTGCGTTGGGCCGATCAGCGATTTCTTCTTCCATGTCCAGGATCGTGAAGAGTCGTTCGGCGCTGCCGGCGTGTTCAAAGAGCCTGGGGAAGAATCGGGTGAGATTCGAGATTGGTTTATAGATGGTCACGAGGATCAGTGCGAAGGCCATCAGATTCCCGATCGTGAGGCCCCACATGTTCTGAACAACGAGCCATCCGCCGATTCCGATCACGAGCGCACCGACTGTGGGGTACATCGCTTCGCCCGTTGCCTTGATGATTGCGCCATTCAACATCACCTTCATGTGTCGGCGAAAAAACTTCACGGACTCCCGATTGAAGGCCGACTGCTCGACGCCTTCGCCACCGAATGCCTTGATGACCTTGATGCCTGTGAGGATCGCGATCAGTCGCTGGGAAAGATCGCCTTGAGATTCCTGTCTTCGGGTGACGACCGCGAGCAGCTTCGACGTGAAATAGGACATGACAAGCGAAAAGGGTGGGACCGCGATCAGGCTGACCAGCGTCAGTTGCCAACTGATGAAGAGCATCATCGTGACGCCGCCGAGGAGCACCTGGAGATTGAGGATCAGTTCCTTGTAGACGAGTTGGATGGCGAGACAAGCGATCTGGGCATCGGCCATCGATCGGGCCAGGAGGTCGCCGCTCGAGACTTCGCGGAAGACGCGCAGGGGGGCGTTGAGGAATTTGTGGGCGACCGCGATGTCGATGTCCTGCCGAACACGCGCGGTGATCCAACTCGCATAATAGGAACGGCCGAGCCCGGAGGCGGGTTGCGCGATCAGGGTGAGCCCACCGAGAATCCCGACTTGGGAGAGGACCTGCATCAGGTCGGCGAACTCGATCGCCCCCGCCGAAGCCGGTACGAGCGCGTCATCGAGCAGGGGTTGAAGGAGCCAGGCTCGGAGGTAGCGATTGACTGCGACGATCGCGCCGAGGACGAAGACCGCGATGATCGACCGCTTGTAAGGATAGGAGAGTCGGAGGATGCGGCGGATCAGGGGCCACGGGGATTGCGGGGGGGCGCTCTTGTTGGCTCCCGCGTTCGTGGGGTCGTTTCCAGGATCTTGGATTTCGGGATCCACGCGTCGTGATTCTTCCTGAGTTCGGGTCCGGCCTTTCGCGGCGCGCTTGCGAGGCGGTCAGGACCGATTCGGGCCCTCGCAGATGGGGATTCGTCCGCTCGGGGCGCCTGGGCGCGGGTTTTCGGGGTGGGTAGCAGAAGGGCGATCCCCGGGAGATTCGCAGGTCGATCCCCGTCGGCCAACCCGTGGAGACGGATTCCCATGGAGTTGGATCATCCGCTGTGCCCGGGTTCCCTTTTTTGGCCGGGCGGGCGGGATTCGAGGGCTCTGCGCGGTGTCGATCGGGGCGCCGCCCCACGACCGCACTTTGGCTGGAGGGGCCGAGAATCTGTCGTGCGATCCGCTAAGCTACGGCGCCGCGATCGCCCGGGCGAGGCCCGGGCGACTCCGAACCAACAAACCGAACCAGCCGGCGACGCCCGCGTGCGTCCGATCGGCGAACCTGAATTCCGGGTGATCGACCCGGGATCGATCCAAGGAGATCCCCGCCATGGCGGTAGAGCGAACCTTCGCAATCATCAAACCTGACGCAGTCAAGAGGAAGGTGGCCGGCCAGATCCTGGCCCGAATCGAGGAATCCGGGCTCGAAATCGTCGCGATGAAGAAGATGCACCTGAGCCAGGAGGGGGCCCGCGGTTTCTATGCCGTCCACAAGGAGCGCCCCTTCTTCGACGATCTCGTCGCCTTCATGACCTCGGGGCCGGTCGTGGCGCTCGTTCTCGAGGGCGAGGGCGCGATCAAGCAGTGGCGGGATCTGATGGGTCCGACGAATTCGAACGAGGCCCCTGCCGGCACGCTACGTGGGGATTTCGGGAGCGATCTCGAACAGAACGCGACCCACGGCTCGGATGCGCCGGAGACGGCTCGGCTCGAGGTCTCCTATTTCTTCAATGCCGGTGAGATCGTGGGCGTGACGGAAGCCCTGCCGCCGCAATAGCGACGAAATCGCCCTCGCCGAGCGAATGCGCGCCGGGATGACGGGATGACGGGGTGAAGAAGGACGCGGGCGCATCCCATCCTCGTGCGCGGGGGGCGCTCGCAGGGCTCCTCCGCGGTCCGGCGGGCCTGGGCCCGGATAACGGGTTCAGCTCGCGAAACCCCGGGCCATCAGGCTGAGCAGGCCGAGGTAGGTCACGGTGAGCCAGAGTTGGTGGCTGAGCAGTGCGCGGGTCAAGGTTCTTCCTTCCGAATTCTCGTGGTCGGCGTTCGGTCTCTGGTCACACCGATCGTCCACTCTTTCTATCGAACGCGCGGGGCAGGACTTGAGACCCGCGCGCAGGCTCCATGGTTCCCGACGAAATTGCTGTGTCGGGCATCACTGCGGAGCCGTGATGATTCCTGTGGATGGGCCTTTGGCACGCCACTCCGAGCCACGCAGTCGGACTCAGCGACCGGTGAAACGAGGGGCTCGCTTCTCGCGGACTGCCGCGATGCCCTCGTGAGCGTCCGCCGACTCGAAATTTCTGGCCTGCTCGCAGGCCTCGAATTGCAGTTGGTCCTCGATCGAGGCGCTCTCCGTCCGTCGGAGAGCGCGTTTGACCGCGCGAACCGCGAGCGGGGCATTCGCGGCGATTTCGCTCGCCGCGCCCTGGGCGGATTCGAGGATCTCCGTGCCCGGAAGCACTCGATTCGCGAGGCCCATCCGGCCCGCCTCCTCGCCGTCGAGCATACGGCTCGTGTAGAGCAGTTCCGCAGCCAGCGCCGGGCCGACGAGTCGAGGCAGGCTCCAGGTCGCCCCCATCCCGGGGTGGACCCCGATACGCGTAAAGTTCAATCCGAGCTTGGCCTGCGAGGCGACATATCGGAAATCGCAGCCGAGCGCGACGCAGAAACCGGCGCCGATCGCGTGACCGTTGACGGCGGCGATCGTCGGGCAGGGGAGGTCCCGGATCGAGAGGAAGAGTCGGTAGAAGGTGCTCATTTCATCCCGGATCTCTCGCCAGGCCTTTCCCGGATCGGCCGCCCCCCGATCCGCCTGGCGCTGGAGCATGTCGAGGTCGCCGCCCGCAGAAAAGGCACGCCCCTCCCCGGTCAACACGAGGGCACGAAGTGATTCGTCCCGGGCGAGCCCCCCGATTCGGTCCCGAAAGGCTTCGCCCATGTCCCGGGTCATCGCGTTGAGATGCTCGGGGTCGTTGAAGTGAAGGGTCACGACATCGCCGTCACGGGTCTCACGGATGAGTTCGGTCATGTTGACTCCTAGAAGGTCAGGGTCCAGACGGCCTTGATGATCGCCTCTGCACGTGTGCGGTCGAGGTCATCGGTCGAGGTGTCGATGCCTTGATTGAAGACGACGAAGAACTCGCGGCCGTCCTCGATGATGTAGCGAAGACGGCTATTGATCCCGGCGGAATCGCTCCGGTTGTCGTATTGGACGAAGTTGGACCACGCGAGATTTGGAGTGAAGAGCAGATCCATCTTCAGGCGCAGGAGCTGCGTGTCCCGATCGTTTCGGCCGGTGCTGCCCGGAATCATCGAACCCGCCTGGGGAAGGTTCACATCGCGGTATTCGTATGCGACCTCGACGAAGAGGTAATGCGATGGCCGATACTCGAGGTCGAGATCGACTCGGGTTCGGGTGCCATCGAAGAAGGTCCCGTAGCCCACTTCGAACTCGACCCGAACCGGTCGGTTCCGGCTCGTGAAAGCCTTCAGGCCGCCTTCGTGAAAGGTGTAGACCCCGTCCGGGATATCGAAGGTCGGAATCGGATCGGCGACCCGCTCGTATCGGATTCGGTAGCGGAAATCGATGCCGTCATCGATCGCCGTCGTGAACTTGACTGGCACAAATCGAAAGTTCACGGTTTCGAGATCGTTGCCGTTGTCGATGAAGGCCTCTCCGAAGAATTCGTTGTCGATCGTACGAAAGGGGCCGGACTCGGGCCGGGTTCGGTAGCGAGAGAATCCAAACCAGTGGCGGACATCGTTCCGATTGACGAAGCCGAGCCGGGGGTGGTAGTCCTCCTGCAATTCTTCGAAACCGAAGATCCAGTTGAAACGATCGTTGGGATACTCGAGCTTGATTCCGTAGCCGTGATTGCGCCCGTTGCTCGTCCGATTGTCGTCGATGCTCTTGGCAAACCAGAGACTTGCGCGAAAGGTTTCGGTTCCGCCCATGAAGCTCGAGTCTCGGTAGAGAAAGTCGGTCCCGATGGTGGTCGAGTTGCGGCCTTCTTCGTTCGGTTTCGGCGTGATCCCGCTCCCGGGCTGGGGACCACGGCCGCCGTCCGGGTTGCCCCGGGTGACGATGGCACCGAGCGTCGATTCGCCGAGGACATTGACCGCGGCGCGGCCGACGAAGAGATTCCGTTCGTCGGTTCCGTTCTTGTGTTCGACGAAGGTGTCGAGTACCCCGAATTTGACCCGGCCCAGTCGGCCGGTCAGCTTGCCGCCCGTCTGGATGCTGACCGGTCCCCCTCTGTTGAAGCCGATGCGACGTGAGAAGAAAGGACGGCCGTTCTGACTGATGCCGCCGAAGTCGAAGATCAGTCCGTCTTCGAGGAAGAAATCACGTTTCTCCGGAAAGAAGAGCGCGAAGCGATCGTCCTGGATCTGGATATCGTCGGATTCGACCTGACCAAAATCCGTGTTGTACGTCATGGCTGCGGTCACCGAGGGCAGGATCTTGTAGAAGCCGTCGAAGGTCGGGTCGAATTCGAAGCGATCGTCCGTGTTCTGGTCGTCGATGCGTCGGGTGGTGATGCCGGGCGTGATCTCGAGTCCGATCCCCTGGTCGAGCCCCCAGACCCCGTCGAGGACGCCGGCGACACCCATCGAACTGATCAGGCGCTGGGGCGCTTGATCGGACCACCGGAGTGATTCATCGTTTCGTCGGATACCGCGCTCGAAATTGATGCCCCAGGTGTCGATGCGCGGGTCGAAGGCGATCGAGGAGAAGGGGATTGCGATTTCCGCCGTCCAGCCCTCCGCGTCGATCGAGGTTTCGACGAACCAGATCGTGTCCCAGCTGATCTCGAAATTCTCCGCCTCGAGGAGCACGTCATGGCGCATCGCGTTCGGATTCGTCGCGAAGAAATAGCCGTTTCGACGCGTATGGAAGGTATCGATGGAAAAGCCGATGCGATCGTCAAAAAAAGGGAAGGTGTCTCGCTTCATCCGTCTGTGGATGATCTCTTCGGGATTCGAGTCGTAGCATCGGAAGCCTACGAAGAGGGTCTTGCCGTCGGTGACGATGCGGATTTCGGTCCGCTGTGTGGGCTCGTCGCCCGAGACGGGGAGGACCTGTTTGAGGTCTGTGACCAATCCGCCTTCGAGCCAGCCCGGGTCGTCCATGACGCCATCGAGAACGGGTGGCGTGTCCGTCCAGCCGAGGGTCACGCGCTTGGGGTTTTCCACATCCGTTTCCGCCGCGATGGCAGCGACGGCGAGCGTCGAACCCAGCGTGAATACGGCAGCCCCGACCGCGTTCGACCCCAGCCATCGGGCGAGCCGCCGCGGTCGCCGTTCCGAGGCGGCGCGGTCGGTGGCGCGTCTCCACGCAGAGGGTCTGGTCAGGTGCTTCGAGAGCATGAGGCGGCTTTGGTTGGGCCTTCGGGACGCGTTCGGGCCGCAGCATAGGAGCTTCGCCTGGGGCTTTCGAGCCCCCGATGGGCCCGAATGGCAGCCTTCGGAAGACTGGGTGAGGCTCCCGGAAAACGGGAGGTGAAAATGAGTGACGACCTGCTAACGCGCTGGGAACAGATCTTTCCCTGGCTCGAAGGGGAGTTGGGTGGGCGAATCACTCGCCGCGAGCGCCAGGGCCGCGAGTCCGGGGGGCGCTACGCCTGGTTCGTCGATCTGGATGTGGGGGGGCGCGAGGTCAAGACCTACGTGCGCGGGACGAGGGACGACTCTTTCTCCTACGTGAAGGTCTACTCGACGGCCCGCGAAACGAAGATCCTGCAGATTCTTCACGATGAAGGAATCCCGGTTCCCGAGGTGTTGGCGTTTCACGAAGACCCGCAGGCAGCGGTCCTCGCCCATGTCGAGGGGCGCGACAATTTCAACCTGGTGACGGATCCCGCGGAGCGGGACTCGATTGCGGAACATTTTCTCGAGACTCTGGCCGAGCTTCATTCTGTCGACATCCATCTCTTCGAGCAGGCCGGCGTCCTGATCCCCGAAACACCGGAGCAGATAGCGCTCAATGATCTCGACGTCTGGCAGTCGACCTATGAAGCGGGCGTCCGCGATCCGCTGCCGATCTTGAGCTTCGCTTGCCGGTGGCTGCGTCGGAATGTTCCGCGCAACAAGCTCGACCCGGTTCTCTGCCAGGGAGATACCGGACCCGGAAATCTGCTCTATCACGAGGGCAAGGTCTCGGCGCTCGTCGACTTCGAACTCGCACATATTTCGGACCCGATGACGGACATCGCCTGCGTGCGCTCGCGCGATCTGTATACCCCGATCGATCGATTTCCCGAGAGACTCGCGCGTTATAGCGAGTTGTCGGGGCGCGAGATCGATTTCGAGGCTCTGCATTTCTATAGCGTGAAAACGCAGGCGCTCGTCCCCATGGCGCTCGCACCGGTCATGGAAAATTTGCATGCGGGGACCGAGCACGCGGAGTGGATCGCGCAGCACGTCTTCTACCTGAGGACGACGGCACAGGCGCTCGCCGAGGCGATCGGAGTCGAACTCGAAGAGGTCGAGCTGCCCGACGCACGCCCCACACGCTTTTCGGATTATTTCGATATGTTGATCGAGAATCTAGAAGAGGAACAGTCTCCCGCAATCGAGGATAGCTTTCTCAGGAATCGCATGTGGTTCGCTTCGCGACTCGCGCGTCACCTTCGCCACGCAGACCGGTCGGGTCCGGCCTTTGAGGAGCAGGAACTCGACGATATGGGAGAACTGCTTGGAAAGCGTCCGGCCGAGGTCGGGGAGGGCCATCGTCGCGTCGACCAGCTCGTGCGTGGATCGGGTCCCGAACGCGATGCAGATTTCGTTCGCTACTTCTATCGCCACGCGTGCAGGGAAGAGGCGTTGATGGAGGGGGCACTCGGGTTATGCGAAGGAGCCCAGTTGGCGCCGCTGCGATGACAGACGAGGAGATCCAGGAGCTGCAGATTCGCATCGCCGAATTGGAGTGGTTCCACTCGATCGATCTGGGCTGCGGGCTCGTAACACCCGGGTCGGACGAGAGTCCCGCGAAACTGGCCCGCCTGGGGCTCCCGGATGATCTCGTGGGGCGAAGCGTGCTCGACATCGGGGCCTACGATGGCTTTTTTTCTTTCGAGGCCGAACGCCGCGGTGCCGATCGGGTGCTCGCGGTCGACACCTTGGCCTGGGAGCGGGGTGCGACGAGCGGTTGGCCCTGTTTTTCCCTGGCGCATCGCGTTCTCTCCTCTGCGGTAGAGGCCCGGAAAGTCGATATCCATTCGCTCGCCAGCGCCGAGATCGGCTCCTTCGACGTCGTGCTCTGTCTGGGCGTCCTCTATCACCTGCGTGATCCCCTCTCCGCGCTCGAAGCGGTTGCCGATGTGACGGGAGACCTGCTCGTGTTGGAGACGCATACGGATGCGACGCATCTGCGGCGGCCGGCGATGGTTTTCTACGAGGGGGACGAACTCGCTGGGGATGCATCGAATTGGTCTGGGCCCAACGAACGAATGCTCGCGACCTGGCTGCGCGAGGTTGGATTCCGGGATGTCGAGGTCGTCCACCGTCGTTCGATCGGACATCGCGCGCTGCGTGCGTTCTATCGCGCGGGTCTCCGGTTGGATCGCTTTCCGGGGCTCTTCGATCAGGGGCGGATCGTCGTTCATGCGCGAAAATAGGTGAGTCGACACTCGGACTCGTCTCCGCGTGTCGTCCGGGACTGGTGAGGTTCCGTTGCGGGTCGCCGCCGGTCGCCCGCCAGCCTTCACTCACCGAAGGAAGGGCCGGGCTGCACAAAACCCTTCTCGACCAATGGCAACCAGTGATCGTTCGGCGGAGTCGCACAGCGTGTCCCTCGTCGGTGATCGCCCGATCCCCGACAGCGGTCGGTCAGCACGAACACGCGCAGCCTGATGCAAGACGGCCCCCTCTGCATGACGCAGAGGGGGCCGTCTTGCTCGATCGGACCCTTCGGTCGACTATTCCGAGCCACCTTTTCGCATGAAGGCCGGGATGTCTCGATCGTCGTCCCCTCCGCTGCTGCGTTTGCGGAGGAAGGCCGGCGTGTCGAGTTCGTCCTCGAAGGGCGATATGAAGCCGAGGCCCGATGCCGCCATTTCCTCTGCGCTCTGACCACCGGCGGCAGCAGCCTGTTGCCTTCGTTCCGACGGTTCCGCGTTCTCACCATCCGATGAAGCCATCGCTGGCATCGGTGATGGCTCGCGGATCGGTGTCACGTTAGGCGCATCGACCATCGCCCGTTCGCGTTCGATCTCCTCGCCCCCATCGGGGAGTCGTCTGCGCGGCTCCGGCGGTGAGGGCGGAGCCGGAGGCGTGCGTCGCACTTCGGCACTGTCGAGGCCCGTCGCGATCACGGTGACCCGCAGCTCGTCATCGCCGAGGGCCTCGTCGATCACCGCACCGACGATGATATTCGCATCCTCGTGGGCGGCTTCGTGAACCAGGGATGACGCTTCGTTGACCTCGAAGAGAGTCATCTCCGAGCCGCCCGTGATATTGATCAGAACACCGCGTGCGCCGTCGATCGAGAGATCCTCGAGCAAGGGGCTCGAAATCGCAGCGGAGGCTGCGTCGATGGCGCGTGTATCGCCCTGCCCCGTCCCCGTTCCCATCAAGGCGACACCGGCCTCGTTCATCACCGTTCGAACGTCGGCAAAGTCGAGGTTGATGAGCCCATGGATCGTAATCAGATCCGAGATGCCCCGGACGGCATTGAGCAGAACCTGATCCGCGATCGAGAATGCGTCCCGAACAGCGGTTCCCTTGCCGGCCAGCGCGAGCAGGCGCTGGTTCGGGATCGTGATCAGGGTATCGACGACCCCATGCAATTCGTCGATGCCGTGACCGGCGTGCTTCATTCGCACCCGACCCTCGAAGGGGAAGGGCTTGGTCACGACGCCGACGGTCAGTGCGCCGATCTCGCGAGCCACTTCGGCGACGATCGGAGCGGCACCCGTTCCCGTACCGCCGCCCATGCCGGCCGTCACGAAGACCATGTCCGAGCCCTCGAGCAGGTCGCGCAACCGGTCCCTCGCTTCCAGCGCCGAGGCCCGCCCGCGATCCGGATTCGCACCGCAACCCAGGCCGCGCGTGATCTCCGCACCGAGTTGGACCTTGGTGACGGCCTTGTTATGCGATAACGCCTGCGCGTCCGTGTTCGCCGCGACGAACTCGACACCCGAGAGCCCCGATTGGATCATGGTGTTCAGCGCGTTGCCGCCCCCGCCACCCACTCCGATGACCTTGATCGTGGCCCGCTGGTGTGAGCTTCCCTCGAACTCGAGCAGCTCCTGTCCGTCCTCCGGGCCGAGCTCGAGCAGGTCGATGGATTCGCCCCCTCGGTCGGACGTATCGGACGTTTTGGAGTCGTTTCCGTTTTTTGAGCGATCGTTCTTCTTCTTAGCCATGCTTTCACCCCCCGACGATGCCTGGCAGCACCGTCGAATATTACACTAATCACTGTGATTTGTGCTCGTTCCAAGACGTCTGAATGAGCTTTTGATCATTGATCGTCCGCAATCGCCGATTCATCTCCCACGATGAACGGATTCAGTCGAACTCCGCATAGAACCAATCCCGCATTCGCTGCTTGACTCGACCGAAGATCGACTCGTCGCGAATCCGGAATCGACTGCTGCGAGCCGACCTCTGTTGGTTGAGGCCGAAGAGCACAAGCCCGACGCCGGTCGAATACATGGGACTTCGAACGACGTCTTGGAGCCCGCCCACCGAGGTGGGCAGACCCTGTCGGACCGGGGCCTCGAAGATCTCCTCCGCGAGTTCTCCGATTCCGGACAGGGCCGAGGCCCCGCCCGTCAGGACGACGCCGGAGGGGATCTTGTCGATCAATTCCGCCCGCAGCAGTTCCTGGCGCGCCAGGGAGAGGATCTCCTCCACCCGCGGTTCGATGATCTCACAGAGGATTTTTCGTGAGATTTCTCGGGGCTTTCGGCCCCCCACGGAGGGCACGCTGATCACATCGTCGGAACCCAGATAACGTGCCGAGGCCACTCCGAATTTCTTCTTGATCCGTTCCGCTTCATCAAACGGTGTTCGTAAACCGACGGCGATATCGTTGGAGAAGTGGTACCCCCCGAGGCCGAGCACCGAGGTATTCTTGATGGAGCCATCGGCAAAAACCGCGATATCCGTTGTGCCGCCCCCGATATCGATCATGCATACCCCGAGATCCCGTTCGTCGTCCGCGAGGACCGCCTCCGCGGAGGCGAGGGGCTCGAGCACGATGTCCATCACATTCAGCCCAGCCTTGTTGCAGCATTTGATGATGTTCTGAGCACTGGTGACGGCTGCCGTCACGATGTGGATTCTGGCCTCGAGCCGAACGCCGCTCATGCCGAGTGGTTCGCGGATCCCATCCTGGTCGTCGATGATGAACTCTTGGGGGATCACGTGGATCACCTCGCGGTCCATC
Organism: Deltaproteobacteria bacterium; assembly: GCA_002719955.1. Lineage (GTDB taxonomy): Bacteria > Myxococcota_A > UBA9160 > UBA9160 > UBA4427 > UBA4427. The sequence continues at coordinate 150,312 of PBFW01000067.1, forward strand.
GGGATGGCGACGGCCTTCGCCGCATCGATCACTCGCTTCACATCACCGTCTCGAACCTCCCGGTCCTTGACGGCGACCACACCATGCGAGTTGAAGGCGCGAATGTGGCCCCCTGCCACGCCAGCGTAGACCGATGTGATCTCGCAGTCCGCCATCAGTTCCGCTTCCTCGACCGCGTGTTTGATCGACTCCACCGTGGCATCGATATCGACGACGACCCCCTTGCGAAGGCCGCGACTCGGATGGGTCCCGATGCCGACGACGTCGACCCCGTTCTCCGTCTGTTCCGCGACCACAGCGCAGATCTTCGTCGTCCCGATATCGAGCCCGACGATCAGATCCTCCTTCTTGGACATGTTCTCCCCCCCCCGACCCGCCGACCCGTGGGCTGGCGAGCTGTGGAGACCTCCATCCGGAGGCCCCCCGATATGGACGCCGTGGCATATCCATGCCCCGTCGCCGCTTGTTGCCCGCCTCTATCCAGAGGCGGGCTCGGCACGCAGGACCGCTCTGTCCGCGTACCGGAGATCGATCAGCCGGGCTTCGTTGACCATCGCTTCATCCTCGTCGAGGAGAGCGGCCAGCCGAGCCACGCGCTGAATAAAGAGTCGTCGTCCGAGCAGGGCCCGCGGCCCCGCGACCCCGAGTTCGAGGACATAGCCCGAGGCATTTTCCCGCGGAATGCCCTCGTCGCTCGCCGCGAGTCCGGGCAGGTGCAGGGTGAGCGCGATCGGATCCCTGGTCAGGACCGCGTAGCGCTTCAGCTCATGCAGGATCTCGAGGGCCGCTTCGGGAAGCTCCCCGGTCAATTCGGCCTCGCCTCGAACCAGGGGGAGGGGGCCGCCGGGTCCGAGGGCGCCCGGGAAACGAACGCCCCCCTCGTCGACGAGTTCGACGCTCGATCCGTCGTCGACGTGCCAGCGAGCGATGGCCTGGCGTTCGACAATCGAGATGACGAGGGTGCCCGTCGGGAGTCGCAGGGCGCGTGCGGATTCGATCCAGGGCTCCGCGGCGATCGCGTGGCCGATCGATTCCGGGTCGATCGTGTCCAGAGAGCGACCGGCGAGGGCGCCGGCGCCCGCGGCTACCGCCTGGGGTGTGAGGGTCGCCGCGCCCTGGATGGCCACTTCCTCGAGGGGGGTTCCGCGCAGCAGCAGGCGTTCGAAGAGGGGTGTCGCGACCTGGACACCGACCGCGGCGGCCAGCCCGAAGGAGACGGGTGCGAGCACGCCCAACACGCGCTTGCGACTCGTTTCGATTGCTTGGCGGTGGCGGGCGCGTTCGAGGCGCACGCGTTCGCGTTCGCGTTTTCGGCAGAGATGGTCGCGGGCACGTTTGGCGCGTGCGGCGGACTCGAAATTGTGGGAGCCGGCCCCCATGGAGCGGCGCCCGAAAATTCGACGAAGCGGGTTCATAGGGAGTCTCCTTCGAAGGAACCGATCAGTTGAACCTCGGTCTCGAGTTCGATGCCGGTCTCGGCGGCGACCGCCGCGCGTGCGCGATCGATCAAGCGGCGGACATCCCGTGCGCTGGCGCCGCCGTGATTCACGATGAAATTCGCGTGCACGCGCGAAATTTCGGCCGCGCCTTCGCGCGCGCCCTTGAGCCCCGCCGCCTCGATCAGGCGGCCGGCGTAATCGCCCGGCGGGTTTCGGAAGACCGATCCACAGCTCGGGACGTCGATCGGTTGCGTCGCCTGGCGTTGGGCCAGGAGTCGATCGATTTCGCTCTGGACCTTCGAACGCTCGCTGGCTTCGACCTGCAGTTGCGCGCCGACGAGTACCGAGCCCTCGGGCAGGCCGGCGAGCTCGCGATAGCGAAAATCGAGATCGTCCCGCGCGATCGGCGGCGACAGCTCGCCCAGGCGATCCATCAACTCGATCGACCGCACGACGTCCTTCATTTCGCGAACACCGATTCCCGCGTTCATCGCGAGCCATCCGCCGATCGTACCGGGGATGCCGGCACCGAATTCCAGGCCCGAGAGTCCCTGATCGACGCAGTAGCGGGTAAGGGTCGCATGAGATGCCCCCGTCTCGACCGAGATCGCATCGGGGGCGACGTATTCGATCGCGCGGAGCCTCTTCAGACGCAGGACGACCTCGGGCAACCCGTCTTCCCCGACGAGTACGTTGAAGCCGGCACCGAGGGTGCGCGTCGGGAGATCGTGCTGGGCACAGATCGCGAGGGCGTGAGACAGATCCTTTCGGTCGCGTGGCGTGATGACCGCATCGGCGGGGCCGCCGATGCGGAGCGAAGTATGACGCGCGAGCGGAACGTCGAACTCGACGCGCTCCGCGAGGGTGGACTCGAGAATCAGGCGTGCTCGGGGACCGATCACGTCTCGCCTCCATGGGTCGGGCTTTCGCAGGCGGCGAGCAGGCGCGGGCCGAGCGTGTCGACGTCGCCGGCGCCGAGGGTCAGGACGAGCTCACCGGGTTCGAAGCGTGCGGGCCAGTTGCGTTCGATGTCGTCGAGGGAGCCTCCGAAATAGGCGCTCCGCTTGCCGGTGTTCTCGAGGGCCCGGGCGAGGGACGCGCCGTCGATTCCCGGAATGGGCGATTCGCTGGCGGGATAGATGTCGCTGATCACGATGCGGTCGGCGTCTTCGAAGGCGACGAGGAAATCTCCCCAACAGTCCCGGGTGCGCGTGAAACGGTGAGGCTGGAAGATCGCGGTGATCGGACCCGCATGGATACTGCGCGCACCGTCGAGGGTGGCGCGGATTTCGGCCGGATGGTGCGCGTAATCGTCGATGACTTCGATGCCGCCTGCCCGCCCCTTGCGTTCGAAGCGGCGGGCGACACCGGGGAAGGAGGCGATCGCTTCCCCGAGTAGGCTCGCGGAAACGTCCTTTTCGAGGCCCAATGAGATGGCAGCGAGGGCGTTCAGGATATTATGTCGACCGGGCATCGGGAGATCGAATGAAAAACGATCCTGACCGGCGAGGATGACGTGGCAGCGCTGGCCGCCGGGGATGCTTTCGACCGACTCAGCCCGCACGTCCGCCTCGGCGGCGAATCCGAAACCGACCTTTCGCGCGTTGATGCGCGACGCGATTTCCCGGACGCCGGGATGATCGATGCCCAGAAAACAGGTGCCATGGAAGGGAACGGAGTTCGCGAATTCGACGAAGGCGTCGAGGAGCGCCGCCCGCGTGCCGTAATGGTCGAGGTGTTCGGGATCGACGTTCGTGATGACGGCGAGGATCGGACGGGTGAGCAGGAAGGAAGCATCGCTCTCGTCGACTTCGGCCACCAGGAGATCCCCGTGACCGAGCTTGACCGGGCTCGCCCCCCCACGAGGTCGTGGGACCCGCCCGCCGATGAGCGCAGTCGGGTCGAGACCCGCGGATTCGAGCAGGTGCGATGTCATCGCGGAGGTGGTCGTCTTGCCATGGGACCCGCCGATCGCGATCGAATCCTTGGTCCGCATGATCTCCGCCAGCAGAGCGCCTCGCTCGACGATCGGGATCCCCCCAGCGCGCGCGGCCACGAGCTCGGGATTATCCTCGGCGATCGCTGAGGATCGGATGACGGTTCGTGCGCCCTCGACGCTCTGTGCGTCGTGCCCGACCGAGACCCGAACCCCGAGTTCCCGCAACCTGACGAAGGTCGGTCCGGCGATCAGATCCGAGCCCGAGACATCGAGACCCTGTGCGTGCAGAAGCTCCGCGAGGGCGGCCATCCCGATCCCGCCGATCCCAACGAAGTGGAGGGGGCTCAGCTTGCGTTGCAAGAGTCACCCTCCTCGCCGTCGGGCAGCGAATCGATCTGCGGCGAACGCCCCTCGAGGCGAGCCGCACAATATTCGATGATGTCGCGGGCGGCGTTTGGGCGAGCGAGTCGCCCCGCTGCTTCGCGCATGAGTAGGAGTCGGCCCGGGGTCGTGACGAGTTCGGCGACGGCCTGGGCGAGGACGTTGCGGTCTAGCGGCCGGGGATCGAGGCACCGCGCTGCCCCCGCCTCTTCGAGGGCACGGGCGTTCGCAGTCTGATGGTCGTCGGCCGCGAAGGGGTAGGGAACGAGGAGCGCGGGCATGCCGGCGAGTGCCAATTCGGCGACGGTGAGTGCGCCGGCTCGGCAGATCACGAGGTCGGCCCATTCGTAGCGTTTCGGCATATCGTGCTCGAAGGCGACGACTTCCGCTGGCAATTCCAGATCCGCATAACGTTCGATGACAGCAGCACGGTCGGCTTCTCCGGTCTGATGAAAGACCTCGACGGATTTCTTCCGTAAGCGCGAGAGGGCTTCGGGCACGTTCTCGTTGAGCTGATGGGCGCCCTGGCTGCCACCGAAAACGAAGACACGTAGGGGTGTCGAGGGCACGCCTTTCTCCCCTCGCTTGGTGAATGCGCGATAGAGGGCCTGGCGCAGCGGGACGCCGACGCAGACGCTCTCGGTTCGATCGGACAGGTGACCGCGCGTCGATTCGAAGCCGACGAAGACATCGCGGGCGAAGCTTGCACTGAGTCGATTGACCCGCCCGGGGATCGCGTTCGGCTCTACCAGGAAAAGTGGTCGGTTCGTGAGCCGGGCGGCGATCGCGACGGGCATGGCCGCATAGCCGCCGACCGAGATCACCGCCCGGGCATCAAAGCGACGCAGCACCCGGACTGCTTTGCCCACGCTGCGCAAGATCGAGAGGGCGCCTCGGACGCGTCCGAGCAGATTTCGACCCATGAACTGCTCGCTCGGCAGGACCTCGAGGTCGAAACCGGCGTCGGGAACGAGGCGAGACTCGAGCCCCCGCGCTGATCCGACGAAGAGTATTTCGTCGCCGCGTTCGCGGAGGGCTTCCCCGAGCGCGAGGGCGGGTGTGACATGACCGCCCGTGCCCCCTCCTGCGATCACCCAGCGCTTTGCCATGTGCCCTCCCCGGTCGAGTGGGTGGGGCGCGCGGGGTGGCGGCGCGCGACGCCCAGGAGGATGCCGAGGGCGAAACAGCTCACGACCAGTGATGTTCGGCCGTAGGAGAGGAAGGGCAGGGTGAGCCCCTTGGTCGGGACGAGCCCCATCACGACCGATGCGTTCAGAAAGGCGGGCACCGTCAGCAGACTGACCATGCCGAAGGCGCACAAGAGGTCAAATCGGTCCGTGGCGCGCTGCGCCGCCCGCGTGCCCGCGACCCAGAGTGCGGCGAAGGCGCCAAGCACCACCAACACGCCGATCAGACCGAGTTCCTCGGCGATCAAGGCGAGTACGAAATCGGTATGGACCTCGGGAAGGTATTCGAGCTTCTGTCGGCCGTTGCCGAGGCCCTGGCCCAGGAGGTCACCCTGTCCGAATGCGATGTAGGATTGGACGAGCTGCCAGCCAGCGCCTCGCGCTTCCCTGAAGGGGTCCAAGAATCCCATGACCCGGCGCCAGGCGTAGTCATTGTTGACGATGTAGAGGCCGACGAGCACGATTCCGGCGACACCCGGCAGGACGAAGCGCGGCCAGGGTGTGCCGGCGATGAAGAGCAGGCCCGCCGCGAGTACGACGAGGACGACGGAGTTCCCCAGGTCGGGTTGGAGCAGGAGCAGGGTTGCGGGCAAGAGCGCGATCCCGGCGGCCTGGACCGAGCGGCGTGTCGAGAGCTCTCGACGGTCGTCCTTTCGCGAGAGCCAGGCGGCGACCGCGATCAGCGTGGCGCATTTGGCGATCTCACCGGGTTGGAAGCGCAGCCAGGGGAGCGCGATCCAGCGTTGGGCACCGTTGACTTCGATCCCGAAGAGGAGCGTCGCCAGGAGGAGCGCGACCGCGAGTCCCCAGAATGGCATCGCGAGCCGTCGGATCAGCGACGACGGAATCGAGTAGGCCAGCGTGGCCGCGGCCAGGCCCAGGAAGAGACCCAGTAGATGCTCGAAGAAGAGCGGCGGAACCTTGGCGTCGAGCGCGAGCGCTGCGGTTGCGCTGTAACTCATGACGACGCCTATCCCGATCAGAAGTCCCGTGGTGATCGCGATGCCGGGATCGACCATCGAAGAAGAGGCCGCGCGAGAAGGATGACTCATCCTCGGCCTCCTTCCAGGCTGGACCCGTCTGCTCGGGTTCCTGGCAGCGCGGCCGATGCGCCGAGAGCCTTCACGGCTTCCTGGAATCGAAGGCCGCGATCTTCGAAGCTGTCGAATTGGTCGAAGCTCGCGCAGGCGGGTGCGAGCAGCACGAGGTCGCCCCGATCGGCGAGGGCGAAGGCGCGCTCCACCGCGCGAGCGAGATCGCCGACCCGTTCGCAATCGATCGTGTCGGCGAGGGCCTCTTCGAGCAACCCGGCCGCTTCGCCGACCAGGAGCGCGCATCGAACACGCCCGGATGCGCTCCTGGCCAGCGGCGCGAGGTCGCCTCCCTTGTGTCGTCCGCCGGCAATCCAGACGATCGGCCCTGGGAAGGCCTCGAGGGAACGCGCGGCGGCGCCGATATTGGTCGCCTTCGAATCGTCGACATACCGAACGCCATCGATCTCCGCGACGGGCTGGCAGCGATGGGCCAGGCCCTCGAAGGTGGCGAGTGCAGTGGTTGCAGCACGCAGGTCGATGTCCAGGGTCGCTAGCGCAAGGAGCGCCGCCAGCAGGTTGTCGTCCTGATGGAGCAGGGGCGGAGCGCCCTCGAGCGGGACACTCTGGTCTTTGCCGCCCCTTCGCACGATCGCGTTCCGACCATCCAGCCAGGCACCGGCAGGAAGGGGCTGGCGGAGTCGGAATTCGAGTCGCTCGACCCCATCCGCCAACGGGATGGCCGCCACCAGCGGATCGTCACCGTTCAGGATAGCGGAATCGCCTGCCCCCTGACGGGCGAAGAGTCGCGCCTTGGTGTCGAGGTAGCCTGCGAGATCCCCGTGCCGATCGAGGTGGTCGGGAGAAATATTCAGCAGCACCGCGGTCCGTGGGCGGAAGGCGTCGACGCTCTCGAGCTGAAACGACGAGACCTCTAGGATCGCGAGGTCGAGCGGTTGGCCCACGAGATCGAGCGCGGGGATCCCGAGATTGCCCGCGGCGCTCGCGCGCAGTCCCGCCGCTCTGGCCATCGCTTCCATCAGCCGAACGACGGTCGATTTTCCATTGGTTCCGGTGACGGCGATGATCGGGATCGGCAACGCGCGGTAGCAGAGTTCGATGTCGCCCCACACGCGTTTGCAGCGGCCTCGCCAGCGCGCCGCGGGAATGCCGGGGCTCGGGATGACGAGATCGAAGGAGGTCAGCTCGGGGAAGGGTTGCCCGAATCGAGTCTCGATTCCGCTCGGGAGGTCGTCGATTCCCGCGATGGCGTCAGAGGAGCGTTCGTCTGCCGCGAGGATATTCGCGCCCCGCTGGGCGAGGAAATGCATCGCCGAGCGTCCGGACACGCCAGCGCCTAGCACGAGGACATTCTGTCCTGCGAACTCCATCGATCGACTCTCTTCTGCCGCGCCCCGACGAGTCGGAGTGCGGGTTGGTTCAGCGCAGTTTCAGCGACGAAAGCGCGACCAGACCGAGGATGATCGAAACGATCCAGAATCGGACGACGATCTTCTGTTCGGGCCAGCCCAGCTGCTCGAAATGGTGGTGGATCGGAGCCATCCGGAAGACGCGCTTGCCGGTCAGCTTGAATGAGGCCACCTGGATGATCACGGACAGCGTCTCGATCACGAAGATGCCGCCGACCACGGCCAGGAGGATTTCCTGGCGGATCAAGACGGCGATCGTACCGAGCGCCCCACCCAGGGCGAGGGAACCGACATCGCCCATGAAGAGCTCCGCCGGGGAGGCGTTGAACCAGAGGAAGCCCAGGCCGCCGCCCACGAGTGCACCGCAGATGATCGCGAGCTGGCCGGCGCCGGGGACGTTCTTGATCTGCAGATATTCCGCGATGCCGGCGTGGCCCGCTGCGTAGGCGAGCAGAAGGAATGTCCCTGCGGAGATCATGACGGGGCCGATCGCGAGGCCGTCGAGGCCATCGGTCAGGTTTACGCTGTTGGAGGCGGCGACGATGATGAAGGTTGCAAGGGGGACGTAGAGCCAGCCGATATTCGGTGTGAAATTCTTGAAGAAGGGGACCGCGAGTTCGGAGTCGAAGGCCGGGCTCGAATAGATCGCGATCGCGACGCCGAAGGCGAGAAGCACCTGCCAGAAAAGCTTCGCGCGGGCGGAGATGCCGTCGCTGTTGCCCAGCTTGACCTTCTGATAGTCATCGATGAAGCCGAGAATGCCGTAACCGGTCGTCAGCCCGAGGACGATCCACACGAACGAGTTTGTCAGGTCGGTCCAGAGCAGGACGGAGACGATCAGCGAGAGCAGGATCAGCAAGCCCCCCATCGTCGGCGTGCCCGCCTTGGCGGCGTGGTCCGGACCGACCTCGCGAATCTGCTGACCGATCCGGAGCTCGTCGAGGCGTCGGATCAGCCAAGGTCCGACGATGAAGGAGATGAAGAGCGCGGTCAGTGTTGCTGCAGCCGTTCGGAAGGTGATATAGCGAACGACGTTCAGCCCACCGAAAGTGTCGGCCAGGGGATAGAGAAAGTGGTACAGCATTATCGGTCGCCCTCCGCGAGCAATTCGATCACTCCTTCCATGTGTGCCGCCCGCGAACCCTTGACCAGGACGCGGTCTCCCTTTCCCAGTCGCATCTTCAGCGTGCGCGCGAGCGACGCGTGGTCTTTCTCGATGTGAATCCGGTTCTTGGTGAGACCCGACTCGTGAGCCCCTTCCGCAACGAGGTCCGCGAATGGCCCGAGCAGGAACACCTCGTGGAGGTCGAGGGAGCCGATGAGGCGGCCGATACCGAGATGCTCGGCTTCGGCTGCGTCCCCGAGCTCACCCATCTGGCCGAGGACGGCCAGGCGCCGGCCGCCCGACTCGAGGCGCGCGAGTGTTTCGAGTGCGGCGCGCATGGACTGGGGGTTTGCGTTGTAGGCATCATCGATGATGAGCACGTCGTTCGGGAAGGAGCGCGGCTGCATGCGACCCGGAACGCCGCCATGACTCGCGAGACCCGACGCCACCCTTTCGAAGCTCGCGCCAGCGGCCAGAGCGCCGCCGGCGGCGGCGAGGGCGTTCTCGACGATCGTCTCGGCCAGGCCGGGAACCCGGATCTCACCGCGACCGAAGGGCGATTCGAGTTCGAACGCGTAGGCGCCTTCGCCCAGGAAGCGGATCGAGCTAGCGCAGAGGTCGGCCTTGGGATCCCGGCCGAAGGAGAGCACCCTGGCATCGCTTCGTTCGGATTGGGCGAGCGCGAGTGGGTCGTCATGGCCCACGACCGCCGTACCCTCGGTCGGGAGCGCCGCCAGGAGATCTCCTTTTTCCTCTGCGATCGTCTCGCGGCTCCCGAGAAATTCGATGTGCGCGCTGCCGATATTCGTGAGGACACCGATCGAAGGTTGGGCGATGGCCGCGAGGTCGGCGATTTCACCGCGATGGTTCATCCCCATTTCGATCACCGCGAAGCCATCGCCGTCTTCGCGCCGCAGCAGAGTGAGCGGTACGCCGAAATTGTTGTTCAGGTTGCCACGGGTCGACAGGGTCGAGCCGACGCCCGAGAGAATATCCGCGCAGAGTTCCTTTGTGGTGGTCTTGCCGTTGCTGCCGGTGATTCCTATCAGCGGGCCGTCGAAGGAGCCTCGATGGCCGCGTGCCAGATCGGCGAGCGCCCGAGTCGTGTCCTCGACCTGCACGATGAATCCGTCACTTCTAGGCAGGCTGTGGTCGATTCGATCGGATTGGACCATCGCGCCGGCCGCACCGCCGAGCAATACGTCACCCAAAAAGCGGTGGGCATCGTGATTGGGTCCGATGATCGCCACGAAGAGATCGCGTGATCCGACCTCCCGGCTATCGATCTTCGTTCCCTCGAAGGACTGGTTCGGGCGGCCGCGCAGGAGGTGGCCTCCGGTCCATTCGCAGAGCTGTGCGGCGCTGGCGGGGAGGCTCATGTGGCTCCCCGCGATCCACGCGCGAGGAGCGCCCGGCGCGCTTCGAGCCGGTCGTCGAAGGGGAATTTCTCGCGCCCGAGAATCTGGTAATCCTCGTGCCCCTTGCCTGCGAGTACGACGGTGTCACTCGCCTTCGCGCCGAGGATCGCAAGGTCGATGGCTTCACGGCGATCGATGAGCACGCAATAGCGCGCTTTGTTTCCCATTCCTTCGGCATTGGACAGGAGCGCCTCCGCGTCGACGCGTTCGAGCGAAAAGAGGCCGGCCTCGACATCCGCGAGGATCGCGCCCGGATCCTCGGTGCGTGGGTTGTCGCTGGTCGCGATCGCGCGGTCCGCGTGAGTGGCGACGGCCTCGGCCATCAGCGGGCGTTTGGCGCGATCGCGATCACCACCACACCCGAAGACCGCGATCAGATGTCGCTTGCAGAGGGGCCGGACCGCGCGCAGCAATTTTTCGACCGCGTCCGGAGTGTGGGCGTAGTCGACGAGGACGGTCGGTTCATTCCGTCCGGTACCGACGACCCGCTCCATGCGCCCGGGAACCTGGCGACAGGATTCGACGCCGTTTGCGATGGTCCCGCCGTCGATTCCGAGCGCGCGCCCGATCCCGGCCGCCACCAGCAGGTTCTCGAGATTGAAGTCGCCGATCAGCGGAAAATCGACGTCGAAGGGGCCATTGGCGTCCTCTAGTGTCGCACGGGTTCCGTCCAAGCTGATGGCGCTCGAGACGAGCCGAAGATCCGCTCGAGCGTCGCGTCCTCGGCCGACGCGAAGAATCTCTGCGCCGGCATCGCGAGCGATCTCGATCATCTTCTCGGAGGTGGGATCGTCGATATTCATGACGGCTACGGCACCGGGCGCGAGGTGGTCGCGGAAGAGGCGCGCTTTCGATGCGAGGTAGGCGCCCATGCTGCCGTGGAAGTCGAGATGATCCTGAGAGAGATTCGTGAAGGCTCCCACGCGGAACGCACAACCCTGGACGCGGCCGAGTTCGAGGCCATGGGAAGAGACTTCCATCACGACCGAGTCGATCTGCTCCGTGCGCATGGCGCGAAGCGTCCGTTGCAGGTCTAGACTTTCGGGCGTCGTGTTGATCGCCACTTCGCGCTCGCCTGCATAACGGATTTCGACGGTGCCCACGAGGCCGACGCGTTGTCCGGCCTCGGTGAGGATCGATTCGGCGAGATAGGTCGTGCTCGTCTTGCCATTCGTGCCGGTCACCCCGACTAGACTGAGTTCGCTCGCGGGATGGCCGAAAAAGCGCGCAGCGATCGGGGCGAGGGAACGTCGGGTGTCGGGGACGCGCACCGTTGGTACGTCCTGGCGAATCGAGGCCTCGGGGATTTCCTCGACGAGCAGGGCCGCCGCGCCGAGCGCGACGGCCCGATCGAGGAAATCGTGTCCGTCCGAGTTCGATCCGCGTACGGCCACGAAGAGGTCGCCGGGTGAAACCCGGCGCGAGTCGTATCGGATCCCGCGGATCGTGGGGTCGTCGCTCGGATTCGGGCGCCGCCATTCGCTTGCCGAGAGCGCCTGCGGAAGCGCGTCGAGCAGAGAAGAAAGTCGCATCATCCCTCCTCCCGGCGCCGAGTGCTCGCCCTGCGAGGCTCGAATCGGAGACGAACCGTTCGGTTGTCGCCGTCGAGCACCGTGCCGGGGACGGGAAATTGGGACACCACCCGGCCTTCGATGGCTCCATGGGTGGTGATGTCGAGGGCCTCGCCCTTTGCGATGCGTCGCGCGCGCGCCATCGTCGTTCCCTGGAAATCGGGCACGAACGCGAGGCTGATGGCCGCGAGGGAGGGGGAGGGTCCCGCCGCCTCTGGGGCGGCGGGACCGGCCGGGGGGGCCGCTACAGCCGCACGAGGCGGCTCAAATCGTGGTTCCGAGCGTCGCGCGAGGCGTGCGACCTGTCGCTTGGACGGCGTTTCTTCGCGGGGGAGTTCGGCTCGGGGAAGAGGCTTCGTTTCGATCTCCGCGCTCTGCACGGGCGCGATGGGGAAGGGTTGCGGTTCGGTGATGATGCCGCGGCGGGCGAGTTGGTCGGCGGCGACGCGCGCGAAGAGAGGCGCCGCGACCCCGCCCCCGCTGTGCACCTGGCCGGAGGGTTCGTCGAGGGCGACCACGATCGCGAGTTCGGGGTCGTTCGCGGGGACAACGCCGATGAACCAGGCGATATACCGATCCTTGGAATAGGCTGCGCGTTCGACATCGAGTTTTTGGGCGGTGCCCGTCTTGCCGGCGACGGGTACGCCGGCGAGTCCGGCACGTCGGCCGGTCCCTTCTGGGCTCACGACCTGGCGCATCATGTCGAGGGTCAGGCGTGCGGCGCGTGCAGAGACGGCGCGCCCATGTGCCCGGATGTCGGTGGTTCGCCAGGCGCCGCCGGTGCGGCGGCGTGCGAGTACCAGCCGCGGCTCCATGCGCAGCCCGTCGTTGGCGAGGGCGGCGAGCGCCGAGGCGAGCTGAATCCCGGTGACCGAAATGCCCTGTCCGTAGGAGATCGCGGCTTGATCGACCGGTTGCCATGCCTGCCAGTCGCGAATGAGCCCCGCCGACTCCAGCGGGAAGCGCGAATGCGAGCGCGCGCCGAAGCCGAAACGAAGGAGTCCTTCGTGTTGAGCTTCGCGACCCATCGCCCGGGCGATATGGACCGCGCCGACATTGCTCGAAACGCGCAAGACATCGGAGGGCGTGAGGATTCCGAAGGGTCTGCGATCGCGGATCGTCTTGCCGCGCACGCGGATGAATCCCTCCTCCGTGTCGATGAGCTGGTCCGGTTCGATGAGCCGCGCATCGAGCGCGGAAGCGACGAGGAAGGCCTTCATGGTCGATCCGGCCTCGACGACGTCGGAGAACGTGCGGGCACGTGTCTCTTTGAAGTCGAGGTGTCGGAACCGATTCGGGTCGAAGCCGGGCGCCTCCGCGAGCGCGAGCAGGTCACCGTTTTTTGGGTCGAGGGTCAGAACGAGTCCACCGATCGCATCGTGGCGCTCGACCGCTTCGAGCAGGGCCGCTTCGGCAGCGCCCTGCATGACCGCATCGAGAGTGAGCGCGACATCGCCGCCCTGAACCTCCCGCGGATCCGTCGAATGGAGCGCCAGCGCCCGGCCGCGGGCGTCGCGCTCGACACGCACGCTCCGTGGTCGGCCCATCAGCCAATCATTCTCGAGTTCCTCGATGCCACGCACGCCCTGACCGTCGATATTCGCGAAGCCGAGCAGCGGCGCGGCGAGTTCGTCCGCGGGATAGGAGCGTCGGGGTTCTCGGTCGATCCCGACGCCCGCGAGTCCGAGGGCCCGGACGCGTTCCGCGTCCGCTGGCTCGACCCATCGTGCGACATAGGTGAAACCGTCGTGTGCCGTGAGGCGACGGGTGACGTGCTCGGGGGCGAGGTCGAGCGCAAGGGCCAGGGCGAGGGCGGTCGCCGCGCGGTCTTCGACGAGGCGGGGCAGGGCGTAGATCGACGCGGCTTCGGTGGTGATGGCGAGTTCCCGACCGCTGCGATCGAAGATCGTCCCGCGGGCCGCGGAGAGGTGCTGCTCCGTCTGGATCTGCCTCTCGTAGAGGGTTCGAGCACGCGTATGAGCGACGGTCAGGTGGGCGGCCCGACCGGCGAGGATCAGCGCAATCGCGAGACCGACCAGACGCGCCCCGGCGATTCGGCGTGATGCACGATCGAGTGCCTGAGACCTCATTGCTTCCCCGTCTCGAGGTGCCCATCCGGATCTCCGTCTGGCGGTCGAGAGGAGACCGCGGGTAGGGCGAGGATTTCGAGTCCGGAGACCGTCGGACCCGCGAGTGGCATCGGGTCCGCCAGCGAGCGGACCACCCTCGCGGGTCGGAATCCTCGTTCGCGGGCGTGTACGGCGAGTGCGGTCGGATCACGCAGCCTGAGTTTCTCGACGATCAGCACATGCTGCTCGTCGATCAGTTTCGTCTCGTCTTCCATTGCCGTAGCGAGCGCATAACGCGTCCGGATCAGATCGATTCGCAACGACGCCACGGCGAGGGCGACGATCAGAGCCAACGCCAGAAGCGGAAGCAGTGCGGGCGAGGGAGGGGTCGCCGCAAGGTTTGCGAAATCGACGCCGATCCAGGAACGTTTTTCGCGTGAGTCCTCGCTTCGTCTTCGACGCGGTCGATTCGCCTCCGGGCGGCTCCGCATTCGATCGATCCGGGTCGATGCGCTCAAGCCGCCTCCAGTCGCGCTGCGGCGCGCAATCGCGCCGATCGCGCACGCGGATTCTTTTCGATCTCCCCCCCGTCCGGCACAATCGGCCGGCGCGTCAGGAGCTTCAGGGTCGGTTCGATTCCACACGCGCACGCGGGCCATTCCGGTGGACAAGTGCAGCCCTTGGCCGCTGCCCTGAAGGTCTGCTTGACTAGGCGATCCTCGAGGCTGTGGTAGGCGATCACTGCGAGGCGACCCCCGGGTCGAAGGACGCGAATGGCCGCCTGGAGGCCTTCTTCGAGGGCTCCGAGTTCGTCGTTGACCGCGATCCGCAGCGCCTGAAAGACCAGCGTCGCCGGGTTGTGCTTCCTCCCGCGTCCGATCCCGAGTTCTCGGATCAGATGGACGAGGTCCGCGGCGGTTTCGAGGGGCTCGCTTTTACGTCGATCGATGATGCCGTTGGCAAGCCTGCGCGATCCGGGCAGCTGACCGTACTTCGAGAAGATCTTCTCGAGTTTCTCGGCGCTCCAGGTCGCGAGCAGGGAGGAGGCGGGGGGGCGATCCCCCAGTCCATCCATGCGCATGTCGAGGGGGCTCTCGCTCGCGACTGAGCCTGGGTCGCCGGTCGTTCCGAAGCGGAAGCCTCGCTCCGGTGCGTCGAGCTGATGGGAGGATACGCCGAGGTCGAGCACGATCCCGTCAATGGACGTGGGGGCGATCTCGGCGGCGATATCGTCGATCCGCCGAAAGGAGGACTGGAAAAGACGAACGCGTTCGCCATACCCCCTGAGCCGCGTAGCGGCTTCGCGAATGGCATCCGAGTCGAGGTCGAGACCGATCAAGATTCCATCGGGTCCGGTGTGGTCGAGGATGGCTTCGGCGTGCCCACCGCCACCGAGCGTTCCATCGATGATGACGGAGCCGGATTTCAGATCGAGTTGTCCGAGGGTTTCGGCGAGAAGGACGGGTTCGTGGTAATCCGTGGTCACCACAAGGGGCGCCTCTCGTCTTCCAGACCGCTAGGTCTCCCTGGAGTGGATCTCGCTCGACCTGAATTGTGAGGAGCGCGCTGGAAGGAATCGGGAGAAGAAGATGGGGCGTCCCGGGACACGTATCTTCGGCACGTACCCCCCAGTAACCGCGCCGGAGACCCTATGCGCCCCGGGAACACCCCAACCTCTCTCCTGGAGAGCAACGCTCTCCAGTCCCCCCAAAAAACTACGTTCGGCGTCCTCTGTCCGCTGACTGGCGAGTGTCCACCGAGCGTTGGATGTCTTCGAGCCCGCAAACCGTTGCGCCGTGGCTCTCTTCGAAACGCGACGGGCTCCAGATCTCGACTCGTTCGAGCACCCCCGCGACAACGACGTTCTTCTCCAGACCCGCGTGGTCGCGCAAGAAGGCTGGAACGAGAATCCGTCCCTGCGTGTCGATGGGGCAGGGCGTCGATCCCGTCGCGTAGAATCGGCGCAGGCGTTGGGCGTCGGGGTCCATTCGAGACATCTCCAGCAGGACTTGCTCTTCCTTGGCCCATTCCTCGGCCGGGAACAGAGCGAGATGATCTTTCTGGTTGACCAGCATTGGTGGATTTTCTCCCCCGCCTACCAACTCGCCTCGGAAGACTCGCGGAATGCTGAGTCGACCTTTGACATCGATCGTGTGCTCATGCCTGCCGCGAAACATCGTTTTATTAATGCCTCGCCGTCTTGGATGATGGTCATCGCCGCTAGGCTCTGACCGGGCCCGGTGGATCGTCCGCTTCGAGTGCTCCAAAAGGGCTCATGAGGCGGTCTTTCTTGGAAATATGTCCCACCATTTCCCACACAACTGCCTTTCTATCCCACTTTGTCCCACCTATGCAAGACAAAAGCGACCCACCGTGCATTTTTTTTGGTGTTGGGAATGGATTTTTCTTCGGCCTGCATGGGCGAGCCGATAACGAGGCGAAAACGTCGGGCTGAATCGTGGGCACCCTTCCCACCCGTTCGGGAGGGGCCCTCGGGCGATCGCGATCAGGCCTTCGAAGAGAGAGGGTGCTCCTGGGATCGCCGAGCGTGCAGTCAGCTCTTCGCGGATCAGCGAGCGCCGAGGTTCGGGATGCGCCGGCCGTGGACCTCGACGACCCGGTCGACGATGCCCCGCAAGGCCGAACCCGGTTCGAGATTGCGGGGGCCATCCTCGCTTCCATGTTCGAGGCGTTGATCTTCGTGCGTCAGGGAGTCGAGTACGGCGCGGGCGCCTTCTCGTACACCACTCAGCGAGTAGCCCCCCTCGAGCACATGTACGATGCGACCCTCGCATAATATATCGGCGAGTGATCGCATCGTTGAAGCCATCGCGCGATAGCCCGTGAGGCTCACTTCCATCGAGGCGAGAGGGTCATCTCGGTGTGCATCGAATCCACACGATACGAGGATGATGTCGGGCGCGAAGCCGAGGGCGGCGGGTACGACGAGGCGTTCGATGACCCCGACATACTCGACGTCTCCACAACCCGCCGGCATAGGAATATTCAGCGTCGTCCCGAGTCCGCGTCCTTCCCCGTCCTCTCCGAAATCACCGCTTCCCGGATAGAAGGGGAATTGATGAGTCGAGATATAGAGGACATCTGGATCGGATTCGAAACAATGCTGGGTCCCGTTTCCGTGGTGGACATCCCAATCGAAGACGAGTATTCGCGGTGAGCTGCCTTCGGCCTGGAGCGCTCGAATCGCGACCGCAATATTGTTGAAGAGGCAGAAGCCCATCGATCGGTCGGCTTCTGCGTGATGCCCCGGCGGGCGGACGGCAGAGAGTCCGCGAGCGACCTCGCCGGAGAAAACGCGAAGAGCGAGGTCCACGGTTCCGCCTACGGCGAGGCGGGCGACATCGTAGCTTGACGGAGTGAAATAGGTATCAGCGTCTATCCGTCCCGCTGGCTGCCCGCGCGTTGCCTTGAGTGCTTCAAGCATATTTCGTTCGTGGACATACAGGATCTCTTCTTCGGTCGCCTCTCTGGGGACGGCGATCTGTACGCGATCGCGATAGGTCGCGATCTCCTCGCCGATCGCGATCAGCCTTTTCGGCCTCTCTGGATGGCCCTCAGGGCCTCGATGGCTCTGGTAGCGCGTGTCTTCGACGATCTCGATCAAGGGCGTGGGCATGTGGACCTCGACGGGCCTCTCCTCACTCGCGGCGGACGAACTCGTGGGGCGGACGTTAGTCGTCGGCCGGTTTGCGCGCGCGCAGCGTGGATTCAAGTCGCTCGACCGCGTCGGCTACACGTTTCAAGTTGTCGTTCAATTCTTCGATGTCCCGATTGCGGGGGAGATCATGTGCGTCGAGTCCGTTCGCCACCGCTGAACGGATGGCTTCGCGGATATCCGGAAGCCCCGTCATTCGAGGCCACCCCCCATGCCCGCCAGACTCCGATTCGTTCGTCGCGTTCTTCGCCTCCGCCTCGGATTCATCGTCATCGATCTGCGAATCGAAGCTCCTCGAGGCATCGGGGGTGTTGGAAGTATTGCCCGAGGAAAAAGGCGACCGGCGGTCCCCGCCCGCCCGCGGGTCCCAGGGGAAGCCCCTGCCACTGCGCGCGCTCGATTCGGATTGGTGGACGAAATGTCGGAAGCGATCCTGAAACTCACCGATTCCGTCGGTTGCGTCGTCGACGCTTTTCTTGATCGCGCCATAGAGCGCATCGCCACCGCGGGAGAGAATCTGGGTCAAAAGCGTATCGGAGGGATCCTCCTTTGCACGCTTGTTGTCGACGAGGATCTGAGACAGCGCCACCTGCGTGATGTCCTCACCCGATTCCTTGTCGATGACGCGAACTTCTTCACCCTCTTCGAGAAGCTTGGCGATTCCTTTCAGCGTGATGTAGCGACTGGTCTCGGTGTTGTAGAGCTTGCGATTGGCATAGCGCTTGATCAGAATTGCCATGGGGCGAGTCTAGCAGGGCCGCGCCACCTGGAACGCGGTTACGTCTCGATGTCGAAGCGCTGCACACGGGTTTTTGCGCTCTCGCGCGAGGATGTTGCCGCCTTGTCCCGGGCCTTCGATGCGCGTGGCCTCTCGGGCTCGGATGGCGAGCCCACGCCGAACTCCCACAGGAGTTCGCGCATTCCCAGAAACGCGCGCAGGACGGGCCGCGCGTCGGAATCCGTCTGGGAGCGCCTCTCCCAGCGCGCGATCTCGACCTCGAGGGCCTCCGCCAGCGGGCGGGCGAGGCCAGCGGGCACCACAAAGGATCTTCCCTCGCGAAGCGTCGAGATCAGCGCGTCGAGGCTTCGTCCGATCTCGCCCGCCAGCCCGTCGGGAGCGACCGAGTAGAGACCGCTGGCGCGCAGCGAGGCGTCGAGCAGAGCGCGAGCGGCCTCGAGCGCCTCGAGCGCGGCGCGGCCGAGGTGATCTCGAGCACGGCGCAGGCCCTCCTCGACCTCCCCGCTCACGCTGGGGCCTCCGCCGGAGACCGTCGTGTTCCGGATGCCTTCCCGCAGAGCGCCGCCCCGATTTCCAGCAATCCCTCGAGTCGGGCCACATCGTCGGCCAACTCGGGCACCGAATGACAGCGCACCCGCAGCCGCGCCGCGCGCGCGCTCAGAATTTCGATCGTCCGGTCGGCCTCATCGCAAGCGTGGGCCGTTTCCTCGAGTGCGGCGAGCAGATCGGACGCGTGGCGCTTGTGTTCGGCTCGGCTCTTCGCCTCAGCGATCCCCGACGTAGCGGTTTCTTCGAAGGCCGCACGAAGCTTTTCGGCGTCCCCAGCCGAGCCCTCCGCGTTCGCCCGGGCGAGCCATGCCCCCGCTCCTTCCCCGACCGGCCAGGGACGCACGCGATTGACGATGAGCGCGGCCAGGCGGACATCGAGTGCGTCGAGTTCGTCGAGGAACTCGAGGGTATTCGGCTCGGAGCCCGAGCTGGCACCACAGATCAGCACGAAGCTCGTGTGGTCGCCTAATAGAATTCGCTCGACCCGCGACGCCCGGTCGCGGAAACCCTCGGAAAGCCCATCGATCGCGCTCAGGAATTCGGTCAGGTCATCGAGAAAGCTGGCACCGGCGATTCGATCGAGCAGGCCGAATATGCGGTGGAGAGAGCGCCCGAAGACACGGAAGCCCAGGCGGCTGGCGGACATCGCGGGTCGAAGCAGTGCCCGCACGAAACGACTCTCGAGGAATTCGCGAAGTCGCCGCGGAGCGCGCAGAAAATCGAGGGCATGGCTCGAGGGCGGTGTGTCGACGATGACGAGGTCATAGCGGCCGCATTCGACCATTTCGTGGACCTGCTCCATGGCCGCATAATCGGCGCTTCCGGCAAGAGCCTGCGAGAGGTGGCGGTAGATCCGATTGCCGAGGATGCGTTCGAGCGTTGCCTCGTCCTGTGCCAGACGCGTGACGAGCCGATCGAAGGTCGGCTTGGGGTCGAGCATCATCGCGTCGAGTGCACCTCCACCGGGCGCGGTTTCGGGGGACCCGGAAGCGGGCAATTCAACCGCTGTGGGGGTCGAATCGAGCCCCTCGAGCCCCAGCGCATCGGCGAGCCGTCGCGCTGGATCGATCGTGAGAATCAGGGTGCGGCGTCCCTGCATCGCTGCGCGTAGGCCGAGGGCCGCTGCGATGGTCGTCTTTCCGACGCCCCCGGTTCCCGCGCAGACGAGCGCACGTGAGCGGCTGAGGCCTTCTGCGAGACTCGGCGGGCTCATGCGGCGGAGGCTCCCTCGGTCGCTGCGTCCGGCCAGACGGGATCTTCGAGGAGGTGATGGGCCCGTCCCGCCCAGCCGCTCTTCGCGCCGCATCCGTTGGGAAGGTTGGGCATGTCGACGACGGGCAGTTGGCAGCGTTCGGAGACCCGCGCACGCTGGGCGCGGGCGAGGGCGTTGCGGTGGTGCGCGTGTTCGATGATCTTTCGCAAGTCACAGAGCGCCGGGAGGACTTCGAAGGTGAGGTCTTTCGGGAGGGCCTCCAGAGCGGTCCCGAGGCCGGCGTCGGGATGGGCGGGGAGCCTATTCACGATGATCCGATCGACCGCGATGTCGATCTCGGCGCGCGCCCGTTCGACGAGCTCCGCCGTTTCCGTCACCGGCAATTCCTCGGGCAGCGTCACCGGCAGCAACAGGGTCCGCTCACGGTCGTGCACGAGTTCCTCGACCCAGCCGGCGTGTCGCGAGAGAGGCCCGGCGCGAACTGCCTGTTGAACGACGCGCGGAACATCGAGGAAGGTCAGTCCATGGCCAGTGGCGGGGGCATCGACGATCAGGAGGTCGTAGAGCGGCTCGCCGCGATCGTCGCGCTGCTGTTCGAGATGCCAGATTCTTCCCAGGGTGATCAGCTCGCGCCAGCCCGGGGCGGCTTCGAGAAATTGCTGAAACGTTTTCGTCTGGAGGACACGGTCGGTGACCGCACCGAGTCCCGTCTGCAGCCGGACATAGTCGGCGAGGGCTTCGTGCGGGTCGACGCGCATCGCATGGAGTCCCGGTCGCAGCACGCGTCCGGAATAGCCGAGCGGGGCGGGACGGGCTTCGAAACGAGAAGCCGCGGATTCGATCGCGGCCGTTTCCGCGAGGAGCACGCGCTTGCCGGCCCGCCGAGCCGCCTCGGCCAGGGCGCAGGACACGGTCGTCTTGCCGACGCCTCCCTTTCCGGTCACGACGATCAGTCGATACTTGAGCAGGCTGCCGCGGGCGGGGATCAATTTCTGCCTCGTGTGCCAGGCGCAGGAGCCTGGTGGCGAAAACCCATCAGTATGGAGGATGAGTCTAGCTCTCCCTGCGTTCATGCGTGCGCAACTCCTGGCTGGTCGGTCCCTGCAACCGGGCTCAAGCCCTGTGCGATTGCTTCCGAAGAACTTGAATGTAGAAGAGTTTTTTCACGTCCAGGCGGTATTCCGGAGGATTGGCCCTCCGAGTGATCGCGACGTGTCGCTCGGGGATTTCGACTTGATCGTCACCTGCGAGGAATGTTCGACCAGCTTCCAGCTCGATGAAGCGCGAATTCCGGTGAGCGGAGCCCAGGTTCGCTGCTCCCGCTGCAAGCACGCCTTCTTCCTGCCCAACCCTTCGGCCGGCCGGCCGGACACCGTGCATTCGATAGCCGCGCAAGCGGCGAGCGCGCCGGATGACCCGGTCCCGACCGCGACCCAAGATCTGGGCGCGACGACACTCGATGGACCGCTCGCGGACCCGGGCTCCGAGTTCGAAGCCGAGATCGAGGAAGAGGATTGGCAGTTCTCAGAAGAGATCCGGATCGAGGGGGATGAAGACCTCGAAGAGGCAATCGACGAGGAACTCAGCGCCGATCTGGGTGCCGCGATGGACGGGGAAAGCGCGTTCGGCGAGAGCGAGGATTTCGGTTCGGAATTGGATGAATCGGCGCTGCACGCCGAGGCGACGGATTCGCGTATCGAGACGTCGGCATTGGGCGAGCCGGGTGAGACCAGGAGTGGGGCCGGCGGGGTTTCGGGGATGGAGTTGGATTCGGCGTCCAAGGAGCCCCTGCGTGACGAGTCGAGCTTCGGCACGGTCGACGACTTCTCGGCGCTGATTGAGGATGAAGAGCCCGCAGCCCCCGTCGACCTCGCGGGCGAGATCGCTGCGGAACTCGCCCAGGAAGAGGCCGCCGATCTCCGCATGGGAACCGATCCCGAGAGCGGCCCGGCCGATGATCTCGGCGACCCCGAGAGCTGGGACCTGGTGGGCGGTGACGATATCGCGCTCGCGCCGCCCCATCGGACCAGCGTGAGCCGCGCCTTCGCGACGGCAAAGACGGTCGATTCGGTCGATTCGGTCGAGACGGGCGAACTATTCGAAGAGGATGCTATCGG